>JACIZI010000001.1 GCA_014359475.1 Marinobacter sp.
TGGGAGCGTATCTGATTCCTTCTTAAGGGGAATAAGAGAAGCTCAGACAGGAGGCCCGGCGAATGCCGGGCCTTCCTGCGTCTGGGTATCAAAAAACGGTGTTTATTGGCCGAATGGGTTGTCTTGCATTTCTTGACCCTGTAAAACATTGCACCTATACCGAACATACGGCTTGATGATTGATTTCTAGCCAACTGATTTTACGGCAAGTTTACGGTTTGCTGAATTATTGACCGATTGTCGCCAAGGACACAGAACTCCGATATGGGTAAAAGTCTCGTTATTGTCGAGTCACCAGCGAAAGCCAAGACCATCAACAAGTACCTGGGCTCCGACTACATCGTAAAATCCAGTGTGGGTCATATCCGTGACCTGCCGGTCAGCGGCAGCGGATCAACCTCGGATCCGAAGGAACGCGCCCGTCAGGCCGCTCTGACACGGAAGATGAGTCCCGAGGAAAAGGCCGTCCACAAGAAGCGCAAGGCCCGGGAGCAGCTGGTTGCCCGCATGGGGGTTGATCCGGATAACGGCTGGCGGGCTCGTTACGAGGTGCTGCCCGGCAAGGAGAAAGTCGTTAGTGAGCTGAAGAGGCTGGCCAAATCCGCCGACCATATCTATCTCGCAACGGATCTGGATCGGGAAGGGGAAGCGATAGCCTGGCACCTTCAGGAAACCATCGGCGGCGAGCCGGAGAAGTACCGTCGTGTGGTGTTTAACGAGATTACCAAGCGGGCCATCCGTGAAGCGTTCAAGGAACCTGGCCAGCTGGATCGCCACCGTGTGGATGCCCAGCAGGCCCGCCGTTTCCTGGACCGTGTGGTGGGCTACATGGTGTCACCACTGCTCTGGTCAAAGATCGCCCGTGGTCTGTCTGCCGGTCGCGTGCAGTCCGTGGCAGTGCGGCTGATAGTCGAACGGGAGCGGGAAATCCGCAAGTTTGTACCGGAAGAGTTCTGGCAGATGCATGCGGATCTGTCGCCGGGCAAGGCCGAAAAACCGGTCCGCTTTGAGGTCACCCGTCACGATGGCAAGACCTACAGACCGGAAAACGAAAAGCAGAGCAACGAGCACTTTGAACGCCTCAATAGAGGCGATTTCAGCGTTGCCAAACGTGAAGACAAGCCGACCAAGTCCCGGCCTTCCGCTCCGTTCATTACCTCCACGCTGCAACAGGCAGCCAGTAACCGCATGGGTTTCAGTGTCAAAAAGACCATGATGCTGGCCCAGCGCCTTTATGAGGCGGGTTATATTACCTACATGCGTACTGACTCCACCAACCTGAGTCAGGATGCTGTGAGTTCAGTTCGTGATTTCATCCAGAGCCAGTATGGTGATCGTTACCTGCCGGAGAAGCCGAGAGTTTATGGCAGCAAAGAAGGGGCTCAGGAAGCTCACGAAGCGATTCGGCCGACCGATGTCAGCCGCAAGTCGGATGCCATCACCGGTCTCGAGAAAGACGCTGAGAAGCTTTATGACCTGATCTGGCGGCAGTTTGTGGCGTGCCAGATGGCGGATGCGGAGTTCCTCAGTACGTCCATTGTGGTGGCCAATGGGGATTACGAGCTGCGCACCCGCGGTCGCATCATGAAATTCGACGGTTTCCTGCGTGCGGCCCCCCAGTCGTCCAAGAAGGACGAAGACATTGCGCTGCCGGATATCCAGGTAGGGCAGGCCCTGGACCTGGTGAAGCTGGACCCCAGTCAGCATTTCACCAAGCCCGCGCCCCGTTATACCGAGGCGAGCCTGGTCAAGGAGCTGGAAAAGCAGGGTATTGGCAGACCTTCCACCTATGCTTCAATCATCTCCACCATCCAGGACCGGGGCTATGTGCGCCTGCAGAATCGCCGTTTCTATGCCGAAAAGATGGGTGAAATTGTCACCGAGCGCCTGACGGAATCCTTCTCCAACCTGATGGATTATGATTTTACCGCCCGCATGGAAGGCGAGCTGGATGAGATTGCCGAAGGTGAGGTGGACTGGAAGAAGGTCCTGAACGACTTCTACGGGAACTTTCGCCAGCAGCTGGAGAATGCCGAGAGCAGCGGCGAGAAGGGGATGCGGGCAAATACCCCGACTGAAACCGATATTCCCTGTCCCAGCTGCGGTCGCAACATGCAGATTCGTGTTGCCAGTACCGGGGTGTTCCTGGGCTGTTCCGGCTATTCGCTGCCGCCCAAGGAACGCTGCAAACAGACCATTAACCTGGTTTCCGGGGATGAGGTGGTCAGCGCCGACGAGGACGTGGAAGGTGAAGGCGAAACCCGACTGCTGCGCAAAAAGCGCCGCTGTCCCAAGTGTGGTACAGCGATGGACAGCTACCTGGTCGATGAGAAACGCAAACTGCATGTGTGCGGTAACAACCCGGACTGTTCCGGTTACGAGGTGGAAGAAGGCACTTTCCGCATCAAGGGCTATGACGGCCCGACACTGGAATGCGACAAGTGCGGCGCGGAGATGCAGCTGAAAACCGGCCGCTTCGGCAAGTACTTCGGCTGCACCAATACCGAGTGCAAGAACACCCGTAAATTGCTGAAAAGCGGCGAGCCGGCACCCCCCAAGATGGATCCGGTGCCGATGCCCGAGCTGCAATGCCAGAAAGTGGATGATACCTACGTACTGCGTGACGGTGCCTCGGGGCTGTTCCTGGCTGCCAGCAAATTCCCCAAGAACCGGGAAACCCGACCGCCCCTGGTGATGGAAATCAAACCCCATCGCAAGGAAATCGATCCGAAATACGATTACCTGATGGATGCCCCGGAAAAAGACCCCGAGGGCAACCCGACGGTCATCCGCTACAGCCGCAAGTCGAAGGAGCAGTACGTCATGTCCGAGAAGGACGGCAAGGCCACCGGCTGGTCTGCGTGGTACGAGAACGGGCGCTGGGTGCCGAGAGACAAAAAGAAATGATGTTGCCGCGGAACCCGCGGCAACATCATTTCTTCCGAAGCCGCTGAAGCAGGGAAGAGGTATCCCAGCGGCCACCCCCCATGGCCTGTATATCCCCATAGAACTGGTCCACCAGTGCGGTAACCGGCAGTCTGGCGCCGTTGGCGCGGGCTTCTTCCAGGCAGATCGCCAGGTCCTTGCGCATCCAGTCCACCGCGAAACCGTGGTCGAATTCTCCGGCGATCATGGTATCGGAGCGGTTTTCCATCTGCCAGGACTGGGCCGCGCCCTTGGAAATCACGTCGATGACCTTGTGAATGTCCAGTCCTGCCTGCCCGGCGAAATGGATTGCCTCGGAAAGGCCCTGAACCAGCCCGGCTATGGCAATCTGATTGACCATTTTGGTGGTCTGGCCCGCTCCTGCGGGACCCATCAGGTTTACAGCCCTGGCGAACTGTTTCAGTACAGGCGTTACCTTCGCAAAGATCGCCTTGTCACCGCCGCACATGATGGTCAGCTGGCCGTTTTCAGCGCCTTGCTGACCACCGGATACCGGTGCATCGATAAAGTGCAGGCCTCGCTCTGTGGCGGCCTCATCCAGCTTTCTCGCGATGTGGGCTGACGCGGTGGTGTGGTCGACAAGGATGGTGCCTTCGGCAGCGTGAGTCAGGATGCCGTCAGGGCCCAGGTAGACCTGTTCCAGGTCTTTGTCCGCACCAACACATGTGAGTACTGCACCGGCTCCCTGTACGGCCTGAGCAATGCTTTGGCAGGCTTCGTGGCCATATTCGGTGCCCCACTGGCTGGCCCTGTCTGTGGTGCGGTTCCAGACGCTCACTGACAGGCCTGCTCGGGCCAGGTGTCCTGCCATGGGATAACCCATGACCCCGAGGCCGATAAACGCGACGTTGTTGATGCTCATGATAATGTCTCCTGATCAGGTAGTCATGCTGGCAGAACATGAATGCACAAAAAAGGCCGCTCTTGAGCGGCCTTTCTGGCTGTGCGCATCGGGTAATTATTTTTTCGGGTAGTCCCGCTTGTCGAAGCCCATGTAGAGCTGGCGGGGACGGCCGATGCGGTAATCGCCGGATACCATCTCGTTCCAGTGGGAGAACCAGCCGATGGTACGGGACAGCGCGAAGATAACCGTGAACATGGAAGTCGGGATGCCGATCGCTTTGAGGATCAGGCCGGAATAGAAATCCACGTTCGGGTAAAGTTTGCGCTCGACGAAGTATTCGTCCTCCAGCGCGATTTTTTCCAGACGCTGGGCGATCTTCAGCAGGGGATCGTTTTCCATTCCCAGTTCTTTGAGAACCTCGTGGGCGGTCTCTGCCATCACCTTGGCGCGCGGATCGAAGTTCTTGTAGACCCGGTGACCGAATCCCATCAGGCGGAAGGGGTCATTCTTGTCCTTGGCCTTGGCGATGAACTTCTCGATGTTGGACTCGTCGCCGATCTCGGCCAGCATGTCCAGAACCGCTTCGTTGGCACCGCCGTGAGCCGGCCCCCAGAGTGCGGCAATGCCGGAAGCGATGCAGGCATAGGGGTTGGCTCCGGTGGAGCCCGCCAGGCGCACAGTGGAGGTAGAGGCGTTCTGCTCGTGGTCCGCGTGCAGAATGAAAATCTTGTCCATGGCCTTGGCCAGGGTCGGGTTCGGCGTGTATTCCTCGCAGGGAACACCAAACATCATCTGCAGGAAGTTCTCGGAGTAGGACAGATCGTTGCGCGGATACACGAACGGCTGGCCAATGCTGTACTTGTAGCACCAGGCGGCGATGGTCGGCATCTTGGCAATCAGGCGGTGTGCGGTGATTTCCCGCTGCTCGGCGTTGGTGACGTCCATCTGGTCGTGGTAGAACGCCGACAGGGCGCCCACCACGCCGCACATGATGGCCATCGGGTGCGCGTCCCGGCGGAAGCCGTGGAAAAAGTTGCGCATCTGGTCGTGCAGCATGGTGTGGTTCTTGATGGTATCGTGGAACTGACGATTCTGCTCGGCGGTGGGCAGTTCGCCGTTCAGCAGCAGGTAGCAGACTTCGAGGTAGTCGGAGTTTTCCGCCAACTGCTCAATCGGGTAGCCCCGGTGCAGGAGAACGCCGTTAGCGCCGTCAATGTAGGTAATGGCGGAATCGCATGCCGCAGTTGATACAAATCCCGGGTCGTAGGTGAAAACGCCTTCCTTGACGAGGCCTCGTACGTCGATAACGTCAGGGCCGACGGTGCCGGAATAAACCGGTAGCTCAATGGACTTGTCACCCACCGAGAGAGTGGCTTTCCTGTCGGTCATGGTGCTCTCCTGTATGATTCGCTTAACAGCATTTGAATGCGCAAGAAGGCGCGTATTATCGCAAAACTGGCGGCAAAATATAGGGCGTTAGCTTTTTTTGTCAATGGAAGCGGCCAAAAACCCGCGTCCACCAGGGAAATTACCGCCGGGTTTCCCCGGTATTACCTTGGCCATTGTTTTTGTCAATAGGGTCAATAGCAAGTCCGGTCATGCGGTTACCCGGGGTGTCACGGGTTGCCGGTTTGTAATTGCCGGGGCCACTCCTTATAATCCTTAGCCCGGAATCGGGGACTTACCGTATCAGACTGGCCCTTGCATTGTCGTTGGGGTTAACCGGTTATCTCCCTCCTGAGCCAATTGTGTGCCGGTTACGTATCCGCACCATGATCCTTACATACCAACCAATCTGCACAGCCGGTCTGCCGGTCAAGCAGAGTAACGAGAGAGTGTGAGAGCGCTGTGAATAGCAAACGACCAGTAAATCTCGATCTCGGCAAGTTTCATTTTCCGCTACCTGCCATCACGTCCATATTGCACCGGATCAGCGGCATCATCATCTTTGTTGGTGTTGCCTTCCTGCTTTACGGACTGGACCTTTCCCTGTCCGGGGAAGAGGGCTTCAATCGGGTGAATGAACTGCTGAACAGCTTCCTGGCGAAGCTGATTATCTGGGGCATTCTGTCCGCCCTGTTGTATCACCTGGTAGCTGGCATCAAGCATCTGTTGATGGATATGGGTATTGGTGAAGAGCTTCAGAGCGGCCGCCTGGCGGCGAAGATCACGCTTGTGGTTTCCATTGTTCTCATCGTTCTGGCAGGAGTCTGGGTATGGGCAGCGTAAACAGTGTTACCAATCTTGGGCGCAGCGGTGTGTTTGACTGGCTGATTCAGCGTGTCACCGCCTATGTGCTGGCGCTTTATACGATCTTTCTGTTGGGTTTTATGGTAACCACTGATGTCAATTATGACACCTGGTCGACCCTGTTCAGTCAGGACTGGTTCCGCATTTTCAGTCTGCTGGCGTTGCTCTCCCTGGGAGCGCATGCCTGGGTGGGCCTGTGGACTGTCACGACTGATTACATGAAGTCCATGGCACCGCGTTTTCTGGTTCAGGCCCTGTGCGGTCTGACCATGTTCGTCTATGCGGTCTGGGGTATTCAGATTCTTTGGGGGCTATGATCGATGTCTAACATCAAAACCATGTCTTATGACGCGATTGTTATTGGTGGTGGCGGTGCAGGTATGCGCGCAGCGCTGCAGCTGACCGAGTCCGGTTTAAACACCGCGTGTATCACGAAAGTATTTCCCACCCGTTCCCACACGGTGTCTGCCCAGGGTGGTATCACCTGCGCGATCGCCAGTGCAGACCCGAACGATGATTGGCGCTGGCACATGTATGACACCGTCAAGGGATCCGACTATATCGGTGACCAGGATGCCATTGAATACATGTGCTCCACCGGCCCCCAGGCGGTGTTCGAGCTGGAGCACATGGGCCTGCCGTTCTCCCGTACCGAGCAGGGACGTATCTACCAGCGTCCGTTTGGTGGCCAGTCCAAGGGCCCGGATAACCCCACCCAGGCGGCCCGTACCTGTGCCGCGGCTGACCGTACCGGCCACGCTCTGCTGCACACGCTGTATCAGGCGAACCTGAAAGGCGGAACCTCGTTCCTGAATGAATGGTATGCGGTCGATCTGGTCAAGAACAGCAAGAACGAAGTGGTCGGTGTTGTCGCCATTGAGATCGAGACCGGCGAAGTCTGCTACATCAAATCCAGGGCCACGGTCCTGGCGACCGGTGGTGCCGGCCGCATCTACGCTTCCACCACCAACGCCCTGATCAACACCGGTGACGGGGTTGGCATGGCCCTGCGTGCCGGTTTCCCGGTTCAGGACATCGAGATGTGGCAGTTTCACCCGACCGGCATCTACGGTGCCGGCACACTGGTTACCGAAGGCTGCCGGGGCGAGGGTGGCTATCTGATCAACTCCGAAGGTGAGCGCTTCATGGAGCGCTATGCCCCCAATGCGAAAGATCTGGCCGGTCGTGACGTTGTTGCCCGCTCGATGGTACTTGAGATTCTGGAGGGTCGCGGTTGTGGTCCCGACAAGGATCACGTACTGCTGAAGCTGGATCACCTGGGTGAAGAAACGCTGAATCTTCGTTTGCCCGGCATTTGCGAGCTTTCACGCACCTTTGCCCACGTGGATCCGGTGAAAGAACCGATTCCGGTCGTGCCGACCTGTCACTACATGATGGGTGGTATTCCGACCAACGTTGGCGGTCAGGCACTGACCCAGGACGAGGACGGTAATGACAAACCGATCCCTGGCCTGTTTGCCTGTGGTGAGGCTGCCTGTGTATCCGTGCACGGTGCCAACCGCCTGGGTGGCAACTCGCTGCTGGACCTGGTGGTATTTGGCCGGGCCGCCGGGCTTCACATTGAAGAGCAATTGCGCGGTGGTTTTGAAGTGGATGAAGCCACAGAAGAAGACATCAAGCGTGCCATGGCGCGCCTGGATCGTCTGAACAATGCGTCTGAAGGTGAAGATGTTGCTCAGGTCCGCAAGGACTTGCAGAGCTGCATGCAGCTGTACTTCGGCGTATTCCGTGACGGCGAGAGCATGGAGAAAGGGCTGACGTTGCTCGAAGAAATTGGTGAGCGGGTCCGGAAGACCAGGCTGGGCGATACCAGCGACGCCTTCAACACCGCACGCATCGAGGCGCTGGAGCTGGATAACCTGTTCGAGGTGGCCTACGCAACAGCCAAGTCGGCCATTGAGCGTAAGGAAAGTCGGGGTGCTCATGCCCGTAACGACTTTACTGAGCGTGATGATGAGAACTGGCTCAAGCACTCCCTGTACTTCCCTCTGGACAAGCGGGTTGGCAAGCGTGATGTGAACTTTGCGCCGAAGACCGTGCCGATGTTCGAGCCGAAGATCCGGACTTACTGATAAGGGGAGAAATAAAGAATGTTGGTAAGCCTGTACCGTTACAATCCCGAGACCGATAACGCCCCTTACATGCAGGACGTTGAGGTGGAGATTCCTGCGGGCAAGGACCTGATGGTTCTTGACGTGCTGAATCTGGTAAAAGAAAAAGATCCGACCATGGCGTATCGTCGCTCCTGCCGGGAGGGCGTGTGTGGTTCTGATGGCATGAATATGAATGGCAAGAACGGCCTGGCTTGTATCACCCCTGTTTCGCAGGTGGTGAGGAAAAACAAGCTGGTGCTGCGCCCGCTTCCGGGTTTGCCGGTTATTCGTGATCTGGTGGTCGACATGAGTCTTTTCTACAAGCAATATGAGAAGGTTTCGCCGTACCTGATCAATGATAAGCCGGCACCTGCGATCGAGCGCTTGCAGTCGCCGGAAGACAGGGAAAAGCTGGACGGCCTGTACGAGTGTATACTATGTGCCTGCTGTTCCACTGCCTGTCCGTCTTTCTGGTGGAACCCGGACAAGTTCATTGGTCCGGCCGGCCTGCTGCAGGCCTATCGTTTCCTGGCTGACAGCCGGGATACCGCACAGGCTGAACGTCTTGCCAGCCTTGATGATCCGTTCAGCGTGTTCCGCTGTCGGGGCATTATGAACTGTGTCAGCGTCTGTCCGAAAGGCCTGAACCCAACGAAGGCTATCGGCCATATCCGGAACCTTCTGCTGCAACGCGCCACCTGAGCAGCAGAATCCCGGACAGGCGCTATACTGTTCTCACATGCAAGCGCCCGGAGGCTCCGCAACGGTGTGGAGCCTCTTCCACCAAAGACTTATAGTCAAAAGTCTGAGGTAGGTGCACACTAGGCATACCCGGTTCACGACCCAAAAAGTCCGTGGCAGGAATGCTGAGTATAAAAACCACCGGGGAACGGAAAACATCCGTGCTGGAGTGGTGGCTGCCGAACAGTCGATCCCGTAAAAACCCGTATTGACTGAGATTTACCCCTGGCCGACCATTATCAGCTCCCCCGCACCAGCCCAAGGTGAGCTATTCGAAATGCATGAAAGCATAATGGAGCAGTTGTGGCAGACTTCCCACTTGCAGGGTGGAAATCTTGCCTATGTAGAGCAGCTTTTTGAGACCTACCTGAGCGACCCCAACGCCGTTCCCGAAGAGTGGCGAAGCTACTTCGACAAGCTCCCCAGTGTTGATGGCTATAAGGGTCAAGATGTCATTCATTCTTCCATTCGCGAACAGTTCGCGTATATCTCCCGGAACCAGCGCAAGCTGGCCGGTAACGGCGTATCCGCCGGCGCGATAAGCGATGGCGACAAAAAGCAGATTCGCGTTCTCCAGCTGATTAACGCCTATCGTTTCCGAGGCCACCAGGAAGCGAAACTGGACCCGCTGGGTGTCTGGCAGCGCCCCAGGGTGGAAGATCTGGATCCGGCGTTCCACGAGCTGAGCGAGACAGACAATAACATCGAGTTTCAGACCGGTTCCCTGAATTTTGGTTCTGACACCATGAAGCTTGGCGACATCATCGACGGCCTGCGGGAGACCTATTGCCGCAGTATCGGTGCCGAGTACATGCACGTGGTGGATACCCGGATAAAGCGCTGGTTCCAGCAACGTATGGAGCCTGTGCGCTCGCGTCCGAAATTTGAAGAGCAGAGCCGTAAGCACCTGCTCGAACGCCTTACGGCTGCCGAAGGGCTGGAAAAATACCTGGGCTCCCGCTATCCGGGGGTGAAACGCTTTGGTCTGGAAGGCGCTGAAAGCCTGATCCCCTGCCTGGACGAACTGATCCAGCGTGCCGGTTCCTACGGAGCCAAAGAGATCGTACTGGGTATGGCTCACCGGGGCCGGCTGAACGTTCTGGTTAACACCCTGGGCAAGAACCCGAAAGAGCTGTTTGACGAGTTTGAGGGCAAGAAACTCGCAGATTCCGGCTCCGGCGATGTGAAGTATCACCAGGGCTTCTCTTCCAACGTTATGACGGACGGCGGCGAAGTGCATCTGGCGCTGGCCTTCAACCCCTCGCACCTGGAAATTGTCTCTCCGGTGGTTGAGGGCTCCGTGCGGGCCCGTCAGACCCGCCGTAAAGATCCGGATGGCAGTCAGGTGGTGCCCATCATCATGCACGGTGACGCGGCGTTCGCCGGCCAGGGTGTCGTGATGGAAACCTTCCAGATGTCCCAGACCCGTGGTTTCGGGATAGGGGGGACCATTCATATTGTGATCAATAACCAGGTCGGCTTTACCACTAGCAGGCAGGAAGATGCCCGTTCCACAGAGTACTGTACCGATGCGGCCAAGATGGTTCAGGCTCCGATACTGCACGTAAACGCTGATGATCCGGAAGCCGTGCTGTTCGTCAGTCAGATGGCGATGGATTACCGCAAGGAGTTCGGCGGTGATGTGGTCATCGACCTGGTTTGCTACCGTCGCCGCGGACACAATGAGGCAGACGAGCCTGCTGCCACCCAGCCGGTGATGTACGAGAAAATCCGCTCCCTGAAAACCACCCGGAGTCTCTACGTGGACCAGCTGGTGGCTGGCGGTATCCTTTCCGAGGAGCAGGCCAAACAGATGGAGCTGGACTACCGGGATGCCCTGGACAAGGGTGACCACGTGGTCAAGTCCCTGGTCAAGGAGCCCAATACCGAGCTTTATGTGGACTGGACGCCTTATCTGGGCCACGAATGGACAGCCAAGTGTAAAACCAGTGTTAACCTGAAACAGATCAAATCGCTTGGCAAGAAGCTGACCCACGTGCCGGAAGGCTTCAGTGTCCAGCGCCAGGTATCCAAGATCGTCAAGGACCGGGAGAAGATGACTGCCGGCGCCCTGCCGATTAACTGGGGCTATGGTGAGACCATGGCTTATGCCACGCTCCTGGAAGAGGGGCATCCGATCCGTATCACCGGGCAGGACGTGGGGCGCGGCACCTTTTCGCACCGGCACGCGGTGCTGCATAACCAGAAGGATGGTACCACCTACACCGCGCTCGCACAGCTCAAAGACAACCAGCCAACGTTCGAGATCTACGACTCGCTGCTGTCGGAAGAAGCGGTGATGGCCTTTGAGTATGGCTATTCCACCACCACTCCGAATGCTCTGGTGGTGTGGGAGGCGCAATTCGGTGACTTCGCCAACGGGGCCCAGGTGGTGATCGACCAGTTCCTGACCAGTGGCGAGCACAAGTGGGGCCGGCTGTGCGGTCTTACCCTGCTGCTGCCACATGGCTATGAGGGGCAGGGGCCAGAGCACAGTTCTGCGCGCCTTGAGCGCTTCCTGCAACTGGCGGCGGAGCACAACATCCAGGTTTGTGTGCCCACCACGCCGTCCCAGGTGTTCCATATGCTGCGCCGTCAGGTGAAGCGCCCGCTGCGCAAACCACTGGTAGCGATTACGCCGAAGAGCCTGTTGCGTCACAAGGAGGCCACCTCCGACCTGGAAGACCTGACCTCAGGTACCTTCCAGACCATATTGCCGGAAAAGGAGCCGTCCGATCCGAAAAAGATCACCCGGCTGATTCTTTGCAGCGGCAAGGTTTACTACGATTTGCTGGAGAAGAAAAAAGCCGATGAGCGGGATGATGTCGCGATTGTCCGGATAGAACAGTTGTACCCGTTCCCGGCGGATGACCTGGACGAGATGCTGGCCGAATACAGGAAGCTCAAGCATGTTGTCTGGTGCCAGGAAGAGCCGATGAACCAGGGTGCCTGGTATTGCAGCCAGCATCATATGCGCAACGCGCTACAGCGGCTTAACCCCAAACTTCATCTTGAGTACGCCGGTCGTGAAGCCTCTGCAGCTCCTGCCTGCGGACATATGTCCGTACACATTGAAGAGCAGAAGAAGCTGGTAAATGATGCGTTTGAAATCTGACGAGCTACCGAATTAAGGATTCACAATGTCAACTGATATCAAAGCCCCCGTTTTCCCTGAGTCGGTCGCAGAAGGCACGATCGCAACCTGGCACAAGCAGCCTGGCGAACAGTGCTCACGGGATGAACTGATTGTCGATATTGAAACCGACAAGGTTGTGCTGGAGGTGGTTGCTCCTGCAGACGGTGTAATCGAAAAAATTATCAAGGATGCCGATGACACCGTCCAAAGTGGCGAAGTGATCGGTATCTTCAAGGAAGGCGCTTCCGGCAGTTCTTCTTCCGGTGAAACGGAAGAGAAGGCGGAAGCGACCAGCGATAACTCTGCGGCAGACACAGACAAGGAAGAGCAGCCAGAAACCTCGTCCGGGTCTGACCCGGTCCTGAGCCCGGCGGCACGCAAGCTGGCAGAAGAGAACGACGTTGATCCGGCTTCGGTCAAAGGTACCGGGAAGGACGGACGGGTTACCAAGGAAGACGTTCAGAGTCATGTGGATAACGCCAGGTCTTCCGGTGAGTCAAGAGCTGCCCCGGGCGCACCCGCCGGCGGAGATATGCCAAAAGTGGATGTGGCCCAGGGTGAGCGTCCCGAGAAGCGTGTGCCCATGACCCGCCTGCGGGCCAGCATCGCCAAACGTCTGGTTCAGGCACAGACCGATGCGGCCATGCTGACCACTTTCAACGAAGTCAACATGAAGCCGGTGATGGATCTGCGCAAGCAGTACAAAGAGGGCTTCGAGAAGCGTCATGGTGTCAAACTGGGCTTCATGTCCTTCTTCGCCAAGGCGGCGACCGAAGCCCTCAAGCGATTCCCGGCGGTGAATGCGTCCATTGATGGTAATGACATGGTTTACCACGGCTACCAGGATATCGGTGTAGCTGTGTCCACCGATCGCGGTCTGGTGGTGCCGGTGGTCCGCGATGTGGACGCACTGGGTCTGGCGGATATCGAGAAGAAGATCATTGAGTATGGTACCAAGGCCAAAGACGGCAAACTGGGTATCGACGAGATGACTGGTGGTACCTTCACTATTACCAACGGCGGGATTTTTGGCTCCCTGATCTCCACGCCTATCCTGAATCCGCCACAAACGGCGATTCTGGGTATGCACAAGATCCAGGAGCGTCCCATGGCTGTAAATGGTCAGGTGGAAATTCTTCCCATGATGTACCTGGCACTGTCTTACGATCATCGAATGATCGACGGCAAGGAAGCGGTGCAGTTTCTGGTCGCCATCAAGGAAATGATCGAGGATCCGGCGCGTATCCTGCTGGATGTATGAGCCGATACTTAACGAATCAACGACGGGATAGAATATGTCTGACAAGTACGACGTAATCGTCATTGGCGCGGGTCCGGGTGGCTATGTGGCCGCTATCAAGGCCGCCCAGCTTGGCCTCAAGACGGCCTGCGTGGAGTCCTGGGTCGACAAGCAGGGCAAAAACCGTTTGGGCGGCACCTGCCTCAACGTGGGCTGTATTCCCTCCAAGGCGTTGCTGGAGATCTCCCACAAGTACGAGGAGGCCAGCCACGGCTTTGCTGACCAGGGAATCGTTGCCAAGGATGTGTCCATCGACATTGCCAGGATGATGGAGCGCAAGACTGGTATTGTGGATCAGCTGACCGGGGGCATCGCCGGCCTGTTTAAGGCTAACGGGGTCACCTCTATCTTCGGTCACGGCAAGCTGCTGGCCAACCGCCAGGTAGAAGTGACCGACAAGGATGGCAAGAAAAAGGTCTATGAAGCTGACAACGTGATTCTTGCCACCGGCTCCAAACCCATCGAAATTCCACCGGCGCCCATGACGGAGGGCTATATCACTGACTCCGAGGGTGCGCTGGAGTTTGATGAAGTACCCAAACGTGTGGGGATTATCGGTGCCGGTGTGATCGGTCTCGAGCTGGGCAGTGTCTGGCAGCGCCTGGGCTCGGAAGTGACCATCCTGGAAGCGCTGGATACCTTCCTGCCGGCAGTAGATCAGCAGGTTGCCAAGGACGCCCTGAAGCAGTTCAAGAAGCAGGGCCTCAATATTGTGCTTGGTGGTCGTGTGACCGGAGCAGAGGTCAAGCGCAAGCTGGTCTACGTTAACTACGAAGACAGCAAGGGCAAACAGGAATTGAAGGTAGACAAGCTGATTGTGGCCGTTGGCCGCCGTCCGTATACCGATGGCCTGCTGGCCGAGGATTCCGGGGTGCAACTGGATGAGCGTGGTTTCATCTTCGTGGACGACCAGTGCAAGACCGAGGCGCCTGGCGTATGGGCTGTAGGGGATGTAGTGCGTGGCCCGATGTTGGCCCACAAGGCATCCGAAGAGGGTGTTATGGTCGCGGAGCGCATTGCCGGCCATAAACCCCAGGTGAACTACGATTGCATTCCCAATGTGATTTATACCAACCCGGAAGTGGCCTGGGTGGGCAAGACCGAGGAAGAGTTGAAGTCCGAAGGCGTAGCCTGCAAGACCGGATTCTTCCCGTTTGCCGCCAATGGTCGCGCCATGGCGGCGAACAATACCGCCGGCCTGGTCAAGATTATCGCGGATGAAAAGACCGATCGGATACTGGGTTTCCATGTCACCGGGCCGCAGGCCTCGGAGATAGTGGCCCAGGGCGTTATCGCCATGGAATTCGGCTCCAGTGCCGAGGATCTGGCGCTGACCTGTTTCGCCCATCCGACCTTGTCTGAATCGGTCCACGAAGCCGCGCTGGCGGTTGACGACGGGGCGATTCACAAGGCTAACCGGCGCAAGAAAAACTAACGCATCCGTAAGTTGTTATCTTTTATCAAAGAACGGGATATAAACTATGAATTTGCATGAATATCAGGGCAAGCAGCTGTTCGCTGAATACGGCCTGCCGGTATCGAAAGGCATTGCCTGCGATACGCCCGAGGACGCTGTTGCCGCTGCCGGTGAAATTGGTGGCGATGCCTGGGTCGTCAAAGCTCAGGTGCACGCCGGTGGTCGTGGCAAGGCCGGTGGTGTGAAGCTGGTCAAGAGCAAGGACGAAATCCGTGAGTTTGCTGAGTACTGGCTTGGCAGGAACCTGGTGACCTACCAGACCGACGAGAACGGCCAGCCGGTCAGCAAGATCCTTGTGGAGTCACTGACGGACATCGACCAGGAGCTTTACCTGGGCGCCGTCGTGGACCGTGGCACACGTCGTATCGTATTCATGGCCTCTACCGAGGGTGGCGTCGAAATCGAGAAGGTTGCCGAAGAGACGCCAGAGAAAATCCTCAAGGCCGAAATCGATCCGCTGGTGGGTGCCCAGCCGTATCAGGGCCGCGAGCTGGCATTCAAGCTGGGTCTCGAGGGCAAGCAGATTGGTCAGTTTGCCAAGATCTTCCTGGGCCTGGCGAAGCTGTTTGAAGAGTGCGACCTGGCGCTGGTCGAAATCAACCCGCTGGTGATCACCAGTGAGGGTGACCTGCATTGTCTGGATGCCAAGGTGGGCGTGGACGGTAACGCTCTGTACCGCCAGAAGAAGATCCGGGAAATGCACGATCCTTCCCAGGAAGATTCCCGGGAAGCGGAAGCGGCCAGCTGGGAGCTGAACTATGTGGCTCTGGAAGGCAACATCGGTTGCATGGTGAACGGCGCCGGTCTGGCGATGGGTACCATGGATATTATCAAGTTGTCCGGCGGGCAGCCTGCCAACTTCCTGGACGTCGGCGGCGGGGCCACCAAGGAGCGTGTCTCCGAAGCGTTCAAGATCATCCTCTCTGATGACAACGTCAAAGCGGTGCTCGTCAATATCTTTGGTGGCATTGTCCGCTGCGACATGATTGCAGAGGGTATCATCGGCGCCGTTAAGGAAGTGGGCGTGAAGGTTCCCGTTGTGGTGCGCCTGGAAGGCAACAATGCCGAGCTGGGCACCAAGGCCCTTGCCGATAGTGGCCTCAACATCATTGCCGCCACCAGTCTGTCGAATGCGGCAGAACAAGTCGTTAAAGCCGCAGGGGGTAAATAATGAGTATCCTGATCAACAAAGACACCAAGGTTATCTGCCAGGGCTTTACCGGCGCGCAGGGCACTTTTCACTCTGAACAGGCGCTTGCCTATGGTACCAAAATGGTCGGCGGTGTGAGCCCGGGCAAGGGCGGTACCGAGCATCTGGGCCTGCCGGTGTTTAACACCGTTCGTGAGGCGGTGGAAAAGACCGGTGCGCATGCCACTGTTATCTACGTGCCGGCCCCATTCTGTAAGGATGCCATCATCGAGGCGGCAGACTCCGGCATTCAGTTGATTGTCTGCATTACTGAAGGTATTCCGACCATTGACATGCTGTATGCGAAGGAATACGTGGATCGTAAAGGTGTTCGCATGATCGGCCCCAACTGCCCGGGCCTGATCACTCCGGACGAGTGTAAGATCGGCATCATGCCGGGCCATATTCACAAGAAGGGCAAGGTAGGCATCGTATCCCGCTCCGGCACCCTGACCTACGAAGCGGTCAAACAGACCACGGACTTCGGTTACGGCCAGTCCACCTGCGTGGGCATCGGTGGTGACCCCATTCCGGGCTCCAACTTCATTGATATTCTGAAGCTGTTGCAGGAAGACCCGGAAACCGAAGCCATTGTGATGATCGGTGAGATCGGCGGTACCGCTGAGGAAGAGGCGGCTGCGTTCATCAAGGAGAACGTCTCCAAGCCGGTGGTTTCCTATATTGCCGGCGTGACTGCGCCTCCCGGCAAGCGTATGGGTCATGCCGGTGCCATCATTTCCGGTGGCAAAGGTACGGCAGACGAGAAGTTTGCAGCCCTGGAAGATGCGGGTGTGAAAACCGTGCGCAGCCTGGCGGAAATCGGCAAGGCGCTGCAGGAAGTGACTGGCTGGTAAATCCCGCCGTTCAGTGATACAAACCCCCGGAGTCCGCAGGGACTGCCGGGGGTTTTTATTGTATTATAATGCCCGCTGAGCCCTGTTTCAGGGGGCCTGGTTTTCGCTAACACAGTAAGGAGTTCATGCTTTGAGTTCTGTCGATTCCCAGCAACGGATTTTGTCCGGTATGCGGCCGACCGGGAAGTTGCACCTTGGTCACTACCACGGTGTGCTGAAGAACTGGGTCAAGCTCCAGCATGAATATGAGTGTTTTTTCTTTGTGGCAGACTGGCACGCCCTGACCACCCAGTACGACGATCCTTCCGGCATTGAGGCGTCGGTATGGGATATGGTGATTGACTGGCTGGCGGCCGGGGTAAACCCTGGGTCCTCTACCATGTTTATCCAGTCCCGGGTGCCGGAGCACGCGGAACTGCATCTTCTGCTGTCCATGATTACCCCGCTGGGCTGGCTTGAGCGGGTGCCTACCTACAAGGATCAGCAAGAGAAGCTGCGTGAGAAAGATCTTGCAACTTACGGATTTCTGGGTTATCCGCTCCTCCAAAGTGCTGATATTCTGATGTACCGGGCCGGTCGGGTGCCGGTAGGTGCCGATCAGGTATCCCATGTTGAGATTACCCGAGAGGTGGCCCGCCGCTTCAACCACCTTTATGGCCGCGAACCCGGGTTTGAAGATCAGGCAGAAGCGGCCATCGTCAAGATGGGCAAGAAAAACGCCAAACTCTACCGCAACCTGAAAAAACGCTATCAGGAGGAAGGGGATTCCGAGGCGCTGGAAACCGCCCGGGCACTCCTCAAGGAGCAGCAGAATATTTCGCTTGGAGACCGGGAGCGTCTGTACGGGTATATCGAAGGCGGAGGTAAGGTCATTCTGCCGGAGCCACAGCCCTTGCTGACGCCCGAATCCAAAATGCCGGGGCTGGACGGCCAGAAGATGTCCAAGTCCTACAACAACTACATTGGCCTGCGGGAAGAGCCGGATTCGGTGTCCCGAAAGATCCGTACCATGCAGACTGATCCCCAGCGGGTACGCCGTTCTGATCCAGGTGAACCGGAGAAGTGCCCGGTATGGGGCATGCACAAGGTCTATTCCGACGAGGATACCCGGCAGTGGGTGCAGAATGGCTGTCGTAGCGCCGGCATCGGGTGCCTGGACTGCAAGAAACCGCTGATCGATGCGATTGTTGAAGAACAGCGTCCGCTGCACAAACGTGCCCGTGAATACGAGGGCAACCCGGATCTGGTGCGATCAATCATCGAGGAAGGCTGCGAACAGGCACGGGATGCCGCCCGTGATACCATTGAGGAAGTCCGGGCAGCCATGGGTCTTAACTACCGTTGAGGCACGAGTCCCGGGGCATTGGGGAGAGGCCATGAGCGACGAAAGTGTCAGCGCTGCAGACGATGAGTCCGGGCAATCGCCGGTGCAGGTTTCTGAGCCGCTGGCCAGAGTCGCCGGCAAGCCCGTGGTGGAGCTGCCCATGGACCTCTATATTCCACCGGATGCCCTGGCCGTTTTCCTGGAAGCCTTTGAAGGTCCGCTGGATTTGCTATTGTATCTGATCCGGCGGCAGAACATGGACATCCTGGATATCGATGTCAGCGAGATCACCAGACAATACATGGATTATATTGGTGCAGTGGAAACCATGCGGTTCGAGCTGGCGGCCGAGTACCTGGTAATGGCGGCCACCCTGGCGGAAATCAAGTCCCGTATGTTGCTGCCGCGACAGGAGTCGGAAGAGGAGGATGAGGGCGATCCCCGTGCCGAACTGATCCGCCGGCTTCAGCAGTATGAGCGCTTCAAACAGGCTGCGGAGGATCTGGATGAGTTGCCCCGCATGGAACGGGACACCTTTGCCAGCTCTGCAGCCCTGCCACGGTTACCCGGTAGTCAGGCTCACCCGGATCTGGATATGCGGGAACTGTTGCTGGCGCTTCAGGGTGTTCTGCAAAGGGCGGATCTGTTCACCAGCCACCATGTGGAAAGGGAAAAACTGTCCACCCGGGAGCGCATGTCGCACATTCTCTCCCGGCTGACCGATGACCGGTTCGTGGCCTTCGAAAGCCTGTTCACTGCCGGGGAAGGCCGGCTGGGTGTGGTGGTGACCTTCCTGGCGACTCTGGAGCTGGTCAAGGAACAATTGATCGAAGTAGTGCAGGCGGATGTGCTGCAGCCCATACACGTAAGGGCCCGTGCGGCTCACTGACCAATAACCGTTAAAGCTTCGGACGGAATGCATGAGTGACGAGCGCATCCTCAGACTACAGGCAATTGCCGAGGCTGCCTTACTGGCGGCCGGCAAACCTCTGACGGTGGACCAGTTAAGGGGGCTGTTCACAGAGGAAGAGTGTCCCGCGAGGCAGGTCATGGAGCAGGCCCTGACACGGCTGGCGGAGTCCTGTGAAGGCAGGGGATTCGAGCTGACCCGGGTGGCCAGTGGTTATCGCCTGCAGATCCGGCAGGAGCTGGCACCCTGGGTGGGTCGCCTGTTTGAGGAAAAGCCTCAGCGCTATTCCCGGGCCTTGCTGGAAACCCTGGCGTTGATTGCCTATCGCCAGCCGATTACCCGGGGCGAAATCGAGGATATCCGGGGTGTGTCGGTGAGCAGCAACATTGTCCGTACGCTGATGGAACGGGAATGGATACGGGTGGTCGGGCACCGGGATGTACCGGGCAGGCCGGCCATGTACGCAACCACCCGGCAGTTCCTGGATTACTTCAATATGACTGGCCTGGATCAGTTACCGCCTTTGTCAGAAGTGCGGGACCTCGAGCAAATCGGCCGGGAAATCGAAAAAAAGATGCAGGCGGAAATCGAATTCGATACCTCTGCTGAGTCCGCTGAGTATGAAGAAGCCACCGGTGATGCCGGGGCATCCTCCGAAACCCTACACTGATTTGCGGCACAGGCCGGCGAGTCACAACCAGACAGGATATATTCATGGCGTCAGATCGACCCACACGACAGGGTGCCGGCAAGCCCCTGCCAAAAGTCACCGAACCGGAACGGGTCCAGAAATTGCTGGCCCGGGCTGGCGTGGGATCCCGTCGTCAGGTTGAGGGCTGGATGGAAGAGGGCCGTATTACGGTCAACGGCCAGCCGATGGCCCTCGGTGCCAAAGCCACCGTGGACGACCGCATCGAGCTGGACGGCAAGGTCCTGGACCTGGCCGGAGCGGGTGAAGTGGTCCGGCGGGTGCTGATCTACAACAAGCCTGAAGGTGAAGTGACGTCCCGCAATGACCCTGAAGGACGGCCAACGGTGTTTGATCGCCTCCCAAGGCTGAAGGATCAACGCTGGGTGGCCATCGGCCGGCTGGATATCAACACCACCGGTCTGGTGCTGTTTACCACGGATGGTGAACTGGCCAACCGGCTGATGCACCCCTCGGGTGAAATTGACCGGGAGTACGCGGTTCGGGTATTTGGTGAAGTCGGCGATGAGATGATCAACCGTCTGCTGGAAGGGGTACTGCTGGAAGACGGCATGGCCCGTTTTACGGATATCACCCCGGCAGGGGGTAAAGGCACCAACCGCTGGTTTCACGTCACCCTTATGGAAGGGCGCAAGCGGGAGGTACGCCGTTTGTGGGAATCCCAGGGGGTAACGGTCAGTCGTCTCAAGCGTGTCCGTTTCGGGCCGTTATTCCTGCCCAGCAGATTGACCATGGGGAAATGGGAAGAGCTGGACCAGAAGGCAGTGGATGCACTGAGCCGCGCTGCAGGCCTGGATCCTGTTCCGGTGCCTGACAAGACACCGTCAGAGAAGAAAGTGCATGACCGCAAGCGCCGCAAGCAACCCAGCATGCCAGACAGGAAGGCGGGCATGGTGGGGAAAAAGCCGCGTCAGGGTGGTCGCAAGTCTAACCGGTAATGGCCGATGCGCAGCGGGTGCAATCGCGTCCTGCATCTTTCGCCCGATACAGGGCATCGTCGGCCCGGGCCAGCCACTGGTCGGGGCTTTCTCCTGCAATGCGTGTTGCCACGCCGCAGCTTCCGGTGACGGATACCTTGGTTTCTCCGCAGGGGATGCAGATCTCCCGGATACAGGTACGGATACGGTCAGCCACCTCGCTGGCAGCCTCCGTCGTGGTGTGGGGCAGCATAATAGCGAACTCTTCACCTCCGAAGCGGTAGATTGAATCCGAATTGCGCAACAGGGTGCTGAGCTTCTGGGCGGTTTCGCGCAGCAGATGGTCGCCTATCACATGGCCATGCTGATCGTTGACCGCCTTGAAGTGATCCAGGTCGAACAGGATCAGGGAGTAGGGGTCGCCGTGACGGTCGTTCAGAGAACAGGTGCGTTGCAGTGCGTCATCCAGGGAGCGTTTGTTGGGGATGCCGGTGAGGGCATCGGTCAGAGCCGCCTGTTCAATCGCTTCGTGCCGGCAGGCGTTGCGGATCGGGCAGATGGCAACGCTGAGCAACATCTCCAGCCCCTGCATTTCGGCTTCAGAAAATCGTGTGCGCCGGGACAGGGTGAGGGCACCATAATGCTCACCTTCCAGGTTCAGCCGGTAGTCGCAGCGGTGATTGCCACCCTTGCCGGTCACGTATATCAAATCGCGGTCAGCGATGCGGTGACGGTAAGAGAAACTGTCATAATCAATGCTCTCCGCCAGTTCTTCCGCCAGAATTGCGACCTGCTCCTCCAGGCTCAGGGTAATCGAGAGCTTGCGCGACAGCCGCTGAGCCGGGCTGGTGGACTCCGCCCATTCCCGATAGGACTGCGTGATAGTAGCCAGTTTTCCGGCCTGGCGATTCAAAGCGGTAACAGACGTCGTATTCTTCACGGATGATTGGCTCCGGCAGATATTTTCTGTGTTAAGGCAAGCAATATGCCAGTAGAATAAAATCTCATATAAACATAATGATAAGGCGTTATTTTAGAGTGTTTTTTCATTATTGAGCGCGGAAATTGGCTGGCTGCGTCAAATTTCCGGCAGATCTCTGCCGCCTGCCTGTGTTGTCTGAGGATGCAAATGTTTTTTCCGGGGGTGGGACACCCGGCAGGCTGTGGTAAACTCGGGCGCTTGCTTGGCACATGCAGGGAGAGTGGTTATCGCTATGAGGTTTCAGGCCCCGGAAAGTCTGTCTGAACAGATCGCACAACACCTGGGTCAGCGGATCGTCACTGGCGATCTCAGGCCCGGTGAGCGGGTCCAGGAACTGAAAGTGGCCAGCGAGCTGAATGTCAGCCGCGGTTCCGTGCGAGAGGCGTTACTGATCCTGCAGCGTCGTCATCTGGTGGAAATTTTCCCCCGTCGCGGAGCCATGGTGTCCAAGCTGACACCGGATCTGGTGAACAGCCTCTACGATATCTATATCGATCTGCTGTGTATGCTGGCCCGCAAGGTGCTGGAACGCTGGTCCGGTCAGGAGCTGATGGGGGTTATGAGTCAGGTGAATGAGGTTCGTCTGGTCATCGAGACTCTGGAGAATCCCGGCGCGGATGCAGCCGAAAAAGTGATTGAGGCCGGATTCGGGGTGATGCAGTACGCCTACGGCCTGGTTAACAACCCGTTCCTGGAAGAAACCCTGGAGAATTTCCGTCCCGCCATCAGTCGCACCTATTTTGTCGCTCTGGGTCATTTCCGGGGCGAGCTGAAGCAGACCGATCGGTTCTTCAACGAACTGGCCCATGCGGCGCTGGAGGGTGACATGCCCGGACTTGAAGGCGTCATCCAGCGTTTTGGCGACCACCAGCGTACCCAGGTGCTGAGCATTCTCCGGGCACAGGGAGTCGCCTGACATGCGCCTCAGGTCCATCAAACTTGCCGGTTTCAAATCCTTTGTTGATCCCACCACGGTTCCCTTTCCGTCCAATCTGACGGCAGTGGTGGGGCCCAATGGTTGTGGCAAGTCCAATATCATTGATGCGGTTCGCTGGGTGATGGGGGAAAGCTCCGCCAAGTACCTGCGTGGCGAGTCGATGACGGATGTTATCTTCAACGGCTCCAGTGCCCGCAAACCGGTGGGTCAGGCCTCTATTGAGCTGGTGTTCGATAACAGCGACGGCGGCGCCCCCGGTGAATACGCCTCCTTCAATGAAATCTCCGTTCGCCGCCGGGTATCCCGGGAAGGGCAATCAGACTATTTTCTCAACGGCACCAAATGCCGCCGGCGGGATATTACTGACCTGTTCCTGGGTACCGGCCTGGGCCCTCGCAGTTACGCGATTATCGAGCAGGGCATGATTTCCCGGCTGATCGAGGCCAAGCCTGAAGAGCTTCGGGTTTACATCGAGGAAGCCGCCGGTATCTCCAAGTATAAGGAGCGGCGCCGTGAAACCGAAAACCGGATCCGCCGTACTCAGGAAAACCTGGAGCGCCTGACCGATTTGCGGGACGAGTTGGAGCGCCAGCTGGCTCACCTGCAACGTCAGGCCCAGGCAGCGGAGAAGTACAAGGCCTACAAACAGGAAGAGCGGCAGAAAAAGGCTGAGCTGGCAGTATTGCGCTGGCAGGCGCTGGACCGTGATTTACAGTCCCGGCGGGAGAAAATCCGTGACACGGAGCTGGAACTGGAAAAACAGCTGACGGACAGGGTCAGTCTGGAAACCTCACTGGAATCCCTGCGGGAGGACCACCAGGACCGCACGGAACACTTCAACCGGGCCCAGGCGCGTTATTACGAGGCCGGTGCCGATATTGCCCGCATAGAGCAGAGCCTGGAACATGCCCGGGAGCGCAGCCGGCAGATGGCCGTCGAGCTGGACCAGGCTATGGCCAATCGCCGGGAGCTTGAGCGGGAGCTGGAGCAGGATCGCCGAAAACGGGAAGGCATCCAGGAAGAACTGGACATGCTGGCGCCGGAACAGGAAGAACTGGCCATTCGTGCCGAAGAATCCGCGGAAACCCTGCAACAGGCCGAGGACGACATGGCCGACTGGCAGCAGCGTTGGGAAGCGTTCAGCAGCCGCTCTGCCGATGCCCGCCGCCAGGCGGAGCTGGCGCAGTCCAGAATCCGCGCACTGGAGGATTCCATCGAAAGCCTGCTCACTCGCAGGCAGCGACTTCAGGATGAGCGGGAATTGCTGGAAGGTCAGGTGGACCGCAGCGAACTGCAATTCCTGCTGGAGCAGCAGGAAACCCTGGAAATGGCCAGGGAGGAGGCCTCCGGTCGTATCGAGGAGTTGCAGGATCAGTTACAGGATGCCCGCCAACAACAGCGGGAGTCCCAACAGAACGTGGACGAAATGCGCCAGAATGTTCAGAGCCTGCGCGCCTCCCTGGAGTCCCAGCAATCCATGTTGGATGAGCAGCTGGGTAACCAGGATGAACGGCTGCAAACCTGGCTGGCGGAACAGGGGCTGGATAACGCGCCCCGTATTGCCAGCCAACTGAGCATTGAGCCAGGGTGGGAGTTTGCGGTAGAGCAGGTGATTGGCCGGTTTGCCCAGGGTATCGGGGTGGCGGATTTTGCCAATCTTCAGCAGGCACTTGGTTCCGCACCCAAAGGCCTGGCGCTGGTGTCCGGGGCGCGCGAGGGTACATCTGCGGGTAGTGGCGGATTGCTTGGCAGAGTGCAGGGGGCCGGCGCTCTGTCCGGATTGTTCGGAAACGTTGATACCGCAGGCACGCTTGAGGACGCGCTTCAGCGTCAGCCCGGATTGTCGGCCGGGCAAAGCATTATCACCCGTGACGGTGTCTGGTTATCCCGTCACTGGCTGCGGATGCCGGAGTCGGATGCGGCTCAGGTCGGGGTGATCGAACGGCAGAAGAAAGTGCGGGATCTGCAAGCCTCCCTCGAAGATGCGGAAACGCGACTGGAGGAGGCTGTCGGGCGAGAGGAAGAGCTGCGGGAACGGGCCGAACAGGCCGAACAGTCCCGGGATGGGGCCCGCAATCGCATGAACGATGCCAACCGGGAGCTGAGCGAACTGTCTTCACGGGTCAGCGGTCTGAAGGCCCGGGCGGAGCAGATTGAGCACCGCCTGCAGCGGATATCCGATGATCTTGAGGATGTGACGGCCCAGACGGAAGAGCAGCACGAGCAGCTGCAGGCCAGGAAGGAAGAATGGCAGATCGCTCTGGAATCCACCGAGCAGGGGGATGAAGAGAAGGAAGCTCTCCTGGAGGAGCGGGACCGCCTGCGGGAAAAACTCGATCATATCCGCCAGCAGGCACGCCACGACCGGGATCGCAGTCACCAGTTGCAGTTACAGCTCCAGTCTCAGCAAAGTCAGCGGGATGGCCTGAATCAGACCATTGAGCGAATGCAGATTCAGCAAGAGCGCATCGAGGAGCGCCTGGGCATTCTCCGGGAAAACCGCGAGACCGCCGAAGAGCCCATCGAAGACCTGCAGATGCAGCTGGAAGGTCTGTTGGACCGGCGGCTGGCGGAAGAAGAAAAGCTGGGGGCTGCCCGGGATGCGCTGGAAGATATTGACCGGGAGGTGCGGGAGCGTGAGCAGTCCCGCAGCCGCATCGATATGGACGTGCAACAGATCCGGGAACGTCTGGAAAAGCTCAAGATGGAATCCCAGGCGCTGGACATACGCTCCGGCAACCATCTGGAACAACTGGAAGAGCTGGACGCAAACCTGCGGGATATCCTCGAAACTCTGCCGGAGGATGCCACTGATAAAGCCTGGGCCGGGGAACTGGAGGCGATCGGCAACCGCATTCAGCGTCTGGGTGCCATCAACCTGGCGGCCATTGAGGAATACCAGGTACAGAGCGAACGCAAAACCTATCTGGACAGCCAGCACGAAGATCTGATGGAAGCGCTGGAAACCCTGGACAATGCAATTCGCAAGATCGACCGGCAAACCCGCCAGCGCTTCAAGGAAACCTTCGATCAGGTGAACGGCGGACTGCAGGCCCTGTTCCCCAAGGTATTCGGTGGCGGCAACGCCTACCTGGAACTGACCGGCGAGGATCTGTTGGAAACCGGCGTGGCTATCATGGCAAGGCCGCCGGGCAAGAAGAACAGCACCATCCACCTGTTGTCGGGTGGTGAGAAGGCGCTTACCGCCATTGCCCTGGTATTCTCGATCTTCCAGCTCAATCCGGCGCCGTTCTGTATGCTGGACGAAGTGGATGCGCCACTGGATGATGCCAACGTGAGCCGCTACGCCAACCTGGTCCAGGAGATGTCAAAACAGGTGCAGTTTATCTATATCACCCACAACAAGATTGCCATGGAAATGGCCAACCAGTTGATGGGTGTCACCATGCATGAGCCTGGTTGTTCAAGGCTGGTGTCGGTGGATGTTGAAGAGGCGGCTGCATTGGCAGAAGCGTGACCGGCCAACTCACAGGCGGTCTTATTAATGAAAAAACAGCCATCTCCGTGCTTGCTCGTTGTATTCGGCGGTGGCATTTTTTACAGTATTAACGTGACGGTTCCACTCCGGGACCGCACGGGGCAACGGTTGCAACGGTTGTAACGGTAAACAGGACAGAAACGTTATGTCTCTTAGGGAATGGTTGATTGCCATAGGTACCCTGGTGATTATCGGTATTGTGGTTGACGGTCTGCGTCGAATGTACCGTGCCCGCAAGGAATCCATCGCCATCTCGTCTGGTATGGGCGCAAACGACCTGAACGGATCGCCGCTGGACGATGACTACAACCCGGAATTGCCCAACGGCGGCGCCCGCCCGGTATCGTCTTCCACTCTGGAAGATCGCGGCTACGTGCGGCGCAGCGTCGATGAGGGTTCCGCAGATGGCCGTGAGGCACAAAGACCTGGCGGTCTTGATGAGCAGGAGCATAACCCGTCCGCCGTGGAAGATGCGGCAAAAGCCGTCCGTGAATCCGCGGCCGGTGAGCAGGGGCTCTCTGCAAAAGACGAAGAGCCGGAGCTATATGCGGACGTTGGCTCCGGCCTGAATGCCCGGGAGGAGGACGATTATCCGGATGAGATTGTCGGTAAACCCCGGGTCGTGAAGCCGGGCCTGGACAGTGGCGGTTTGGCGGCCAGACCACAGGATAAATTCCGGCCACCAAACGCGAAGAGTCCGGAATCTGTGGTGCCTGAAAGTACCCGGAACGCCACTGCAAAGGATGACGCTGGCGGCGTTCAGGCGGATACTGCCAGCCGTCGCCCGGAACCGAAAAAAGTCAGTCAGCCGCTGGCAGGCGCCAACCGGCCGGAAGCCCGTGAGGTGATCGTGATCAACGTGCTGGCTCCCGAGGGCAACAGCTACAAGGGGCCGTCCCTCAAAGCCCTGTTTGAAGCCTGTGGGCTCGAACATGGCGATATGGATATCTACCACCGACACGAACGGACGGACACCCGCAGCCCTGTGCAATTCAGTGTGGCCAGCGCGGTGGAACCTGGCACCTTCCGTCCGGATGAAATGGATAAACTCGCTACCCCCGGCATCAGTTTCTTTATGAGTCTGCCCGGCCCGGATGATGCGCTGCAGGCCTTTAATTTCATGTTCGAGACCGCCCAGTGTGTGGTGCGTAATCTTGGTGGAGAGCTGAAAGACGAAAGGCGCAGCGTGATGACCCGTCAGACCGCCGAACACTGCCGCCAGCGTATACGTGAGTTCGAGCGGAAACAACGTTCCCCGGTGCATTGAGTCGGCGTTAAAATCTCACCCTGAACCGCTGCCCGGCCCGTCCGGGCATTTCCCGAGTTTTCCAGGATTGCCATCGGATGAGCCACCCCAGCCAGAACCCCCGGAACCGGGTCCACGAATTGCGGGATACCCTTAACGAATACAATTATCACTATTACGTTCTGGATGAACCGAAAGTACCCGATGCCGAGTATGACCGGTTGTTCCGGGAATTGCAGACGCTGGAGAACGAGCATCCGGAACTGGTGACGGACGACTCCCCCACGCGCCGGGTCGGAGCCACCGGTGAAACCAGTTTTGCGGAGGTGGTTCACCGTTTGCCCATGTTGTCCCTCGACAATGTCTTTGACGACCAGGAAATGCGGGATTTTGACCGCCGGGTGCGGGAGCGACTGGGCACCGAAGCTGCGATCGAATATGTCTGCGAGCCCAAGCTGGATGGGTTGGCGGTGAGCCTTCATTACGAGCAGGGTGTTCTGACCCGGGCCGCGACCCGTGGCGATGGTTATGCTGGCGAAGACATCACCGCCAATGTGCGCACCATTCCCTCGGTTCCCCTGCGGTTGCGCGGAGAAGACTATCCTGCCCTGGTTGAGATCCGCGGTGAAGTCTACATGCCCCGGGCCGGCTTCGAGAAGCTTAACCGAGACCTGGCTCGTCGTGGCGAGAAAACCTTTGTGAATCCGCGCAATGCTGCCGCTGGCAGCCTGCGCCAGAAAAAGCCATCCGTGACGGCGCGCCGCCCACTGGACATGTGTGCCTACAGCGTCGCGGTAGAGGACGAAAACCAGCTTCCGGGTACCCAGTGGGATGCTCTGCTGAAGGTGCGGGACTGGGGATTCCGCATCAACCCGGAAATGCGTCTTGCCAGGGGGGCACAAGAGTGCCTTGAGGCCTATCAGCAGTTGATGGAAAAGCGTGATCGTTTAAGTTACGAGATCGATGGCATTGTCTTCAAGGTCAACGATCTGCTGCTCCAGCAACGGCTGGGGTTTGTGTCCCGGGCACCACGCTGGGCCATCGCCTATAAGTTCCCAGCCCAGGAGGAACTGACGGTGATTGAAGACGTGGAATTCCAGGTGGGGCGCACCGGGGCAGTGACCCCCGTGGCAAGGCTCAGGCCGGTATTCGTTGGCGGTGTCACTGTCTCCAATGCCACACTTCACAATATGGATGAGGTTGCCCGCCTGGATGTACACATCGGCGATACGGTGTTCGTGCGCCGGGCCGGTGATGTGATTCCTCAGGTGGTCAAGGTTGTGCCGGAGAAGCGCCCGGCAGATGCCAAAGCAGTGGAATTACCTGCCCAGTGTCCCGAGTGTGGTTCCGATGTAATCCAGCTCCCCGGCGAAGTGGTAGCCCGCTGCTCTGGTGGGCTTTTTTGCCCGGCCCAGCGTAAAGAAGCTATCCGCCACTATGCCTCTCGCAAGGCCCTGGATATCGAGGGACTGGGGGAGAAGTGGATCGACATTCTGGTCAGTCAGGGTATGGTCCGCACTGTGGCAGATATCTACCACCTGACCGTGGCCGACCTTACCGGGCTGGAACGGATGGGGGAGAAATCCGCCAGTAACCTGGTCAACGCCATTGATGGCTCGCGTCATCCCGCTCTATGGCGTTTTCTTTATGCCCTGGGTATCCGGGAAGTGGGCGAGGCGACGGCAAAAGCCCTGGCCAGTCACTTTGGCACTCTTGAAGCCATCGCCGCGGCGGATGAAGATTCGCTGCAGGAAGTGAGTGATGTGGGGCCTGTCGTGGCCGGGCATATCCACAGCTTTTTCCGCCAGCCCCATAACCAGGAAATTATCGAGGCGCTGAAGGCGGCTGGCGTCCGGTGGCAGAGTGAAATCATTGATGTCTCACAAAAACCCCTCAAGGGCCAGACCTGGGTGCTGACCGGCACCCTGTCGGGGATGACCCGGGATGAAGCCAAAGCGGAGCTGGAGCAGCTGGGGGCCAAAGTGGCGAGCAGCGTATCCGGGAAAACCCACTGCGTGGTGGCCGGGGAAGCTGCCGGCTCCAAGTACCGGAAGGCAGTGGATCTGGGGGTGGAGATCCTGGACGAGGAGGCGTTTCTGGCTTTTCTGAAAGAGCAGCGGCCCGGCGGTTAAGAGAGTTCCCTCCGTCTCCGATCGGCGAGTTCCGGGCAGAGATGCCGCAACACCCGGCGTCATGCGGGTCGCGGTTGAACCGGATCAGACTTCTCCCTCCTGGGTCCGGGCACCGGCATAGATTCTCAGGTAGTCGGTGCTGGTGACGATACCAGAGGTTTTTCCTTTTTCATCCACTACCAGTGCGGCGTTGAGTCGGTGGGCCAGCATCAGTCTGGCCAGCTGGTGGGCATCGGTTTCCGGTGAAGCGGTGAGGAACGCAGGCAACTCGATGTAGGCAAAACTCTGCTGGTCCGGTGCCACCCGGTTTTCATGGAGCCAGGCCAGAATCCAGCGCAGGTCCACCAGTCCGGCCACACTGCCCTCGGAGGTAATCGCGAGATGATGAACCCCGTTGTGGTCCATGGCATCAAGTGCATCTTGCAGGGTCGCGCTGGCGGCCAGGGAGGCAACGGTTGGCGTACAGATTCTTGACACCGGCAGGTAGGGCCGCTCGGATTCTGGCTGGTCGGCCGCGGCCGCGCCGTACTCTTCCAGTGCCTTGCGTCGTTCCGGTATCGATTGAATCGCCTGCTGGTATTCGGCATCGGTGGCATCGCTGTGGCGAGTGTCGATGCGGTCGGACTCGCTCAGCTCACTGACATCCCGTACCGGCCGGCCACGAAACTGCTCCGGTAACCGGGTGCCTGTGGGGCGGCCCGGCTCACTGACATGGATCGACATTTCACACTACTCCCGTTCAGCCTTCCGGTCGGCGGCAGCGCTGGCTGTTCAGGCGTGCCGACAGGGAAAGGGGTAACGCCTCAGGTTGCCCGCTCAACCGGTCTGCCAGGAACTCCGCCAACAACGGCGCATAGCTCAGCCCCTTGCTGCCGAGCCCGGTAAACAGAGTGAGTGCCGGTTGCTCCCCCTGTTGCACCACCCCGGCTACCGGCTGGTAGTCATGAGTAGTACACCGGAAACACACGCGGCCGTCCAGTAACTGCGGTTCATTTTTGATCTCAAGATCCGGCAACATGTCCTTTAGAACGCTCATATTTTCCCGGTGGCTATCGTTACTGAGATCGGGGTTGGTGTCTTTCAGGTCGAATGTGGCCCCGGTGACACTGAGGCCGCCATGGGGTGGGTTGATATACCGGTGACCGCACAGAACCACCTGTGGCAGTGATGCATCCGCACTCTTCAGGTAGCTGACCTGACCGCGAATCGCCCGGAAGCGGTAAAATTCGCCGTCCGGCATCAACTGCGGGGTAAGGTGTCCGGCGCAGAGCACCAGATTCGAGGTGACCATAACGTCGGCGTCTGAAACCAGTTTCCAGCCATCAGCTTCCGGTTTGAGCTCCCGAACCGGAAAATCAAAGCGGCAGGTTATCCGTGTATGGCGAATGAGTTCAGCGCACAGTCCGCCCGGCTGCAGCCAGCCACTGCCGGGAAACCAGAGGCCGCCATCGGGAACCGGCACGGCGGCAAGCTCAGAGGCCTCAGCGGCCGACACCGGGCGCAGGACTTCCTCCGGGTAGTGGTTGCGCAGGATAAAGCGTCTCTGCCGGTCCGCTTCGCTGGCATCGGAAGCCAATAGTACCAGTCCGGTAGGGTGCCACTGATCCGGGGTAGTGTTGGAGTAATAGTGTTGACTGAACAGAAGGGCAGAGATGGCCAGGCGGGTCTGGTGGTTATACTCGACCCCGGGTTTTATATAGAGTGCGCCCTGACGATTGCCTGATGCGCCGGCACCCGTGCCTGACTGGTCCACGAGCCTTACCTTGGTGCCCCGTTCGGCAAGATTCCGGGCCAAAAGGCAGCCTGCGATACCCGCCCCGATAATGGTGACTTGCGGGGAGTTGGCAGGTTTTGCCGGGGTGGATTCCGGAGGTAACTCACCGGCCAGCATGTCCCGTTTGGGTCCGAACCCCGGCACTTTTTTCATGGCAAAGCCATGCTCTGCCAGGGCGCGGCGAATCCGGCCAACGGCCGTGAAGGTGGCGAGGGTGGTGCCGGGCCGGCTATGCCTGCGTAATTGGCCCAGGGCCTGGTCCAGCCACATTTCCGGATTCAGAGCAGGCGCAAAACCGTCCAGGAACCAGGCATCGGCGGTAAAGGTCATGTCCTGCCAGGCGTCGAGAATATCCCCTAAATAGAGACTGAGACGAACCCTTCCGCCTGCCAGGCGAACCCGGTGGAGCCCTGTGATGGCAGGTGGGTAACACGCCTGCAGCGCATCTGCCAAAGGGCCAAGTTCCGGCCAGCAGGCCTGTGCGCGGGCAAGGTCCTTGCGGCTCAGTGGATATCGCTCGACCGAAACGAAGTGCAGTATCGCGTCCTGCGGTGCTGTCTGTTCCCAGAGCTGCCAGGCGGCCAGAAAATTCAGACCGGTGCCAAATCCCGTTTCGGCTATGACAAACGCCTGGCCAGGATCCAGCGCCCGGAACCGTTCTGCGAGTCGGTTGTGCCTGAGAAACACGTAGCGCGTTTCCTCGAGCCCGTTTTCCTGACTGAAATAGACATCCCCGAACCGTCGGGACCGGGGCACCCCGCGCTCATCCCATTCAATGTCCGCAGTCTCCAGCGCAGGGCCGCTGCCGGGGGTGAGCATCAGTCCACGGAGCCCTCACCAACCACAGTGATTTTATCGATACGTACGGTATCCATGGGGACATCCGCCATTCCACCACGCCGGCCGGTGGGTACCGCCGCAATGGCGTCGGCAACGCCAAGCCCCTGGGTAACCTTGCCAAACACAGTATAGCCGGGGCCGCGCACACCTTTATTGAGAAAGTCGTTGTCCCCCAGGTTGATAAAAAACTGAGAGGTGGCGGAATCCGGGTCTGGTGTGCGGGCCATGGCAATCGTACCGCGCAGATTCCCGAGGGTTTCGCTGGCTTCGTTTACAACCGGTTCACCGGTCTGTTTGCGCTGAAGATCCTGCGTGAATCCGCCGCCCTGAATCATGAACCCGGGAATTACCCGGTGAAATACCGTGCCGTCATAGAAGCCCTGACGCACGTAATCAAGAAAGTTCTGCACGGTTTGGGGGGCCACATCCGGGCGCAGGCGCAGCTCCATCACTCCCTTGCTGGTTTCCATCCGGACCACTGGCAATTCTTCATTGTCAGTGCTTTGGGCGAGGGTGGTGCTACCCAGTGCCAGTAAAGCGACCGCCAGGAAGCCGGTCAGTGTGCGGGATCCGGTAAAACGGGGGTAATTGAGGTAATTTTTCATTTTTAACCGCCAGGTTGTTTGGTAAACAATGCGTTTTTGCAATCAACAATAATAGGTGGAGCAGACCCGCATAAACAATACCCGGGGGGGGTAACGGGGCCTGCAGGGAATGCTGTTTTTGGTGGTGTTTTTTGTGCCGGTCAGGCACTGGCCAGCACATTGCTGTTGGACACCCGGGTTTGCTGGCCCTGGGCACCGTACAGCTGCTGTTGGCCGGAAGCACCCCGGAAGATTTCCGTCAGGCGGGACAGGCGTTTCTGCAGATGGCTCAGCACCCGGCCGTTGTTGGCGTTCTGCTGCTGACATTCCTTCAGTTGCCGCTCTGCTTCCTCCCAGAGCGCCGTCAGGTCCTGCATGCCGGTGCTGCGAATAAATCGGGACGGGTTACCGGCTTTGGGATTGAGCCCCATCGCAACAAGTACCCGGATCTTGCGCCCGGCTCGATCGCGGATCTGGTCGAGCAGAGTGTTCTTTTGCCTGGTCAGGTTATCGAGCTGTTGAACATCGGAGGAGGAAAGGCAGGATTTTTCCTGCCCGAGAATATCCGCCAATTTGCCGAGCTGGCGGATATCCTCGCAGAGAAGGTCTTTCAGTTCATCAATTGCGGACATGGTCTACTCACCCAAAAATGCTTTTGTCCATATCAAGCATTTTCTGGGCCAGTTTCTCTGCATCCACCTTGTAGGAGCCATCGGCCAGGGCCGCACGGATCTGCTCTACTTTGGCATCGTCCATTTCCGGGAATTCGCCCAGCTTTTGTTCCAGGTCTTTCAGTTCCCGGGCCTGCCGGCTAAGATTCAGGTTTTCGCCCCGGGTGTTCTGTGCCTGGGTGCGAGCCTGTTCTGCCGGCGCCTGCTGTACAGGCTGTCTGGTGGCTGCTTTGTCGGCCGTGGGCTTCTGGGTGTTGACCTGGCCGGGGCCAATTCCATTGAAGTCAACTGTCATAATCTTACCTGCCTGCGTCTTCGCCAAAACTGGCGTTCATGGATTTTATACCCGTCTATCGGCGGCGGTTGCGAATTCTTTAGCCTTTTTATGGGCAACATTTTATTACATTTGTGACATCTGCCCCCGTTCAGGCTCGCGGCCGGCAAATTAATGCCGCTGGCCGGCAACTACATGGCAACTTCCACCCGCCCGGGAGCGGTGACTCTGGCTCTCAGGGTTTTGGAGGAGGACAGGTTTTTTACCAATACCTGTTCCCCTATAGCGGCTTCCGCCAGAGCCTCACCTCTGGAAGCCACCGAGAAGCGCCCGGACCGGGCACGGATGATAACATGGTCGCCCCGGCTGACGGCAGGCGGCGCCGTCAGCAGGTCGGCGGTCACCGGCACACCCGTACTGATGGGGCGGCGTGCTTCCATGCCGATCACTCGTTGCGGATCCTTGACCGCCTGCTTGCGGCGCTCATTGAGCAGTACCGGCTGAGTGGTCAACATGTTCCCGGCAAGACGCTCGCCGCGCCCGATCGGTCGGGCGGCCACCACGGCTTCACCGATGATTTCAACGGACGCAGTGACGTACATTTTCCAGGGCCGCTGGCCGTCGCATTGCACCAGCAGGGTTGGCCGCGTGGTTTCCATCGGCTCCGTGTGGAAGCTCACAGCAGGGCCGTTCGGGCAAGGAGCCAGCGCGATTCTCGAATCCACTGAACCGGCCTCGTATTCAATCTGATAACCCTGCGCCTCCTGCTCCGCGGTGAAGTTCTGCAGAAAAACGCGAACCGCCCCGATAATGTCCTGGCTGGTGGTTTTACCATCCGCTGCGAAGACACTGCCGGAGCCAAGGGTGACTATGTAAACGATCGTTACCAAAATCGTGGTGCGCATTACGCTCAGTTTGTCCTATGCTGTCAGAAACCGGGGAGATCTACGCCCGGGCCCCTGCCGCTCAATATTTTCGGTGGCAGGCCGTTAACCGGAGCACCAGGCCAATAATGCCGGTGACAAGTTTTGAATGTCATGTTCAATCAAGCAATATGTATGCCGGTGACAGTCGCGGCGGCAGGAGATATAACCGATGGCAGGGGTACTCGACAGCGTTAACCAGCGCACCCAGCTGGTGGGACAGAACCGGCTGGAATTACTGTTGTTCCGTGTGCGTGGACAGCAGGTGTATGGCATTAATGTTTTCAAGGTCAAAGAGGTACTGGCCTGCCCGAGACTTACCGCTTTGCCTCACAGCAAGGCGACGGTGCGCGGGGTGGCCCATATTCGTGGTGAGACTATCCCGGTCATTGATCTGGCCATGTCGATCGGGCTGCCAGGCATTCCTGAAGAGAAGGTGGCCACCAGCTTTGTCATCATCACTGAGTATAACCGCAAGACCCAGGGCTTTCTGGTGGATGGTGTTGACCGCATCGTCAATCTGAACTGGGAAGATGTACTGCCGCCGCCGAGGGCTGCAGGAAAGAATGTCTACCTGACAGCGGTCACCAATATTGATGAAAAGCTGGTTGAAATCATTGATGTGGAGAAAATTCTGTCCGAGGTGGCCCCGCTTGCGGAAGATGTGACCGAAGAATTACGCACCCGCAGTGCCCAGCGCCAGGGCCATCAGTTGCCGGTTCTTGTTGTCGATGACTCAGCGGTGGCCCGTCGCCAGATCGAGCATTGCCTGGCGGCAGTCGGCATGGATGTGGTGACCAGGAACGATGGCAGGGAGGCACTGAATTTCCTGAAAGGGCTGACCTCTGACGGTTCGAATATTCGTGACCACCTCAGTCTGATCATATCCGATGTCGAAATGCCGGAGATGGACGGTTACACTTTCGTCACCCGGTGCAAGGAATCCCCCGAGCTGCGGGATGCGTTTATACTGTTACACAGCTCACTAAGCGGCGTGTTCAATCAGGCAATGGTCAAGAAAGTCGGTGCTGACGACTTCGTGGCCAAGTTCAGTGCTGATGAACTGGCCGAGCGTGTCATGCAGATTATAGATGAGGGCTGAGGGAAGAAACGCCCGGATTGTGTCACCGACAACAGAGATCACATGAAATCCGAAATCACGCCACAGGAATATGAGGCCTTCAAGTCGTTCCTGCAGGATGCCTGCGGTATTTTGCTGGGAGACAATAAACAGTATCTGGTCAAAAGCCGCCTGCGGCGGATTCTGGAGGAAAACCAGCTCAATTCGCTGGGTGAATTGCTGGAACGAATGCGCCGGCCCGGGCGCAGCATGCTCAAAGAGGTGGTCACTGATGCCATGACCACCAATGAGACGCTGTGGTTCCGGGATAATCACCCGTTCCGCATCCTGTCTGAAAAATTGCTGCCAGAATTTGCCGATCAGAGGAAGGCCAGCCTGCGTATCTGGTCGGCGGCCTGTTCGACCGGTCAGGAACCTTATTCCACGGCCATGGTGATCGAGGAATTCCGACGTCAGCGACCTGGCCGTATTGGTGATGTAAAGATCACGGCTACGGATATTTCCAAGAGCGTGCTGGAGGTAGCCAGGCGCGGTGAGTACGAGATGATTGCTATTGGCAGGGGCCTTTCCCCGGAGCGACAAAAACAGTTTTTCACACCGTCCACCAATGGCGGCTGGCAGATCAAGCCGCAGATCCGCAATATGGTGGAGTTCAAGGAACTGAACCTGCTGGAACGCTACATGCTGGGCAAGTTTGATCTGGTGATGTGCCGCAACGTGCTGATCTACTTTTCGGCGGACCTTAAAAAGGACATCCTCCAGCGCATCCACGCCACCCTGAATCCGGGTGGTTATCTGATCCTCGGGGCGTCCGAATCCCTGAACGGTCTGTCCGATCTCTACGAGATGGTGCAGTGCCATCCGGGTATCATTTACCGCAAGAAGTAACTCGTTATGCCGCTTAATGTGTGGATTCTGGTGGCTGCACAGGCTTTGGCCATGTGTACTGCACCGTTTATTGTTTTTATCGGCAGTATTCAGGGCCGAATGCTTGCCCCCTCCGAGGGGCTGGCGACGCTGCCGGTGGGAATGGTGGTGGTTGGAACGGTGCTTGCCATCAAACCCGCGACTGCATTGATGGCCAGAACCGGACGCAAACCGGTGATGTTGCTCGGCGGCCTGATGGGGGTGGCTGCAGGTCTCACCGGGGCGACAGCTGCCTGGTTGTCATCTTTTCCGTTGTTATGTCTGGCCGCGTTGCTGGGTGGAACCGGGCTTGCCGTAGTACACCAGTACCGGTTTGCGGCCATGGAATCGGTACCTCCTTCGCTGGCCGGCTCTGCAGCGGCCAGAGTGCTTCTGGGCGGTCTGATCGCGGCCTGGCTCGGGCCAGAAGTGGCGCTGGCAGGCCGCGGTGCCGTTGGCCCCGCATCATTTCTGGACGGCTGGCTGGCGCTGGCGGCAGTGCAGGGGCTGGCAATGCTCGTGCTCGGTCTGGGTTACCGGACCCGCAGTGAGTTGCCCCGGGAAACGGCGATTCGTCAGGGACGACCGATGGGGGAGATTCTCGCCCAGCCACTAATCTGGGCGGCAATCGGCGCGGCTGCTATAGGCTATGCAGTGATGAGCTTTATCATGACCGCGACACCCCTGAGTATGACCGAGATGGCCGGGCACTCCCTGCAGGATGCCAAGCAGGTGATCCAGATTCATATCGTGGCCATGTATCTGCCATCACTGATCAGCGGCTGGCTGACCCGTACCCTGGGATTACCGGTGATGCTGGTGATGGGGCTGCTGGCTTACCTCGCCTGTATCCTGCTGGCCCTGAGTGGCATCGATTTTCATCATTACCTTTCCGGGCTTATATTGCTGGGTATCGGTTGGAACTTTCTGTTTGTCGCCGGTACAACGCTGCTGCCCAGGGGCTATAACGACGAGGAACGATTCCGTGTGCAGGGTCTGAATGACCTGATGGTGTTCGGCTCCCAGGCGACGGCCGCACTGACGGCGGGCCTGGCCCTGTCGGCCTTTGGCTGGTCCGGAGTGTTGTTGCTTGTGTTACCCTTGTTGGTGCTGCAAGCCATACTGGTTGTTGCGTGGCAGTGGCGTGAGCGGCGGGCAATGGCTGGATAGATGGCAGGTTATTTATGATGGATCGGATTCAGGGTGCCCTGTTGGCGGGATTTCACGGGCCGGTGGCGAACATGGTGCTGCTGGGTGCGATCCTGTCTCTGAGTATTCTCGCCGACACCATCGCCAGCCGCACACGGGTACCCAGAATCTCCATACTGGTGCTTATCGGGGTTCTGGTGGCGTTTGTGCACCAGGTGTTGCTGGGCAACCCTGCGGGTACTTTGCTGGATGGTATGTCTGAACCACTGATCCAGCTGGCTCTGGTAATGGTTGCATTCCTGCTCGGCAGTGAGCTGACAGTGGACCGTCTGCGGGTAACCGGGCCGCTGGTGCTGGTCATTTCCCTGTTTGTGATCGTGATCGGTGGACTGACTGTGGGGGCAGGTCTGATGTCCCTTGGATTCCCGCTCGCAGTCGCCGTCGCACTGGCGGCCATTTCCGTGGCAACGGACCCCGCTGCGGTCAGCGAGACGGTAAAAGAACACCGCGATACCCGGCTCAGAGCGAGAGTATTGCTGGGTATTGTGGCGATTGATGATGGCTGGGGCATCATCGTCTTCGGGCTCTGCATGTCGGTTCTGGGATACCTGCTCTCCAATGACGGCTATGTGGCCCTGACCCATGCGTTATGGGAGCTGGGCGGGGCAGTATTACTCGGTCTGGCGATGGGCCTGCCTGCCGCCTGGCTGACCGGTCGCCTCAAACCGGGCGAGCCCACGCAGGTGGAAGCGATGGCTATCATGCTGCTGCTGGCGGGCTTGTCATCGTTGCTGGCGGTGTCTGCGTTGTTGGCATCCATGGTGACCGGCACCCTGATTGCCAATCTTTCCGCCCACCATACCCGGTCTTTCCGGGAGATTGAGCATATCGAGTGGCCGTTTCTGGTATTTTTCTTCGTGTTGTCCGGCGCGAGTATCGATTTGTATCAGCTGAATGACGCGCTCTGGCTGACGGGTGCCTACATTCTGCTCCGCTTGCTGGGGCGGCTTGCCGGTGGCTGGGTAGCGGTGAGATTCGCCCGCACACCGCAAGAGGACCTTCCGGCAGACATCGGCCTGGCCCTGACACCTCAGGCGGGTGTGGCGATCGGTATGGCGCTGTTATTCGGCGAGCGATTCCCCGAATACCAGCACCTGGTCCTGCCGGTGGTGGTTTCTTCCACTGTGCTGTTTGAGCTGCTGGGGCCGCTGCTGGTACGGCGGGTATTGCGTTAGCCGTTACGCCGCCAGACAAGCAGGCGGTTGTTGGCCGGCAGACCGTGATCCGCTTCCAGCACGAATCCTGTCGACCCGGCCAGGCGCTTCATGTCGGCCATATCACGGATACCCATGTGGGGTGCCTGGTTTTTCAGGTGTTGGTCAAACCTGGCGTTACTTTCGCTGGTGAAGCGGCCGTCGTAATTGAAAGGTCCATAAAGGCAGAACGCTGCCCCAGCCGGTAGCCTCTCACCCAGTCCGCCGAACATCCGCTCTACTTCCGGCCAGGCCATGATGTGCGCCGTGTTCGCCGAGTAGGCACCATCAATACTTCCGACCGGCCACGGCTCGTCGGCTACATTCAATGCCACCGGTGGCAGGATATTCCCTCCCGCGTATTCATCAAGCCATGGCAGGCAAACCAGCTCGTTTCCTGGCTGGTCACTGGGCTGCCAGGCAAGATGGGGCAGGGCAGCGGCAAAACACACCGCGTGTTGCCCCGTGCCAGTGCCAATTTCCAGAACCGTGCCCGGCGTAACAAACACCTCCTGAAGCTGCTCCAGAATGGCATGCTTGTTGTTCTCGCAGGCTTGTGAAAACGGCTTGCCAGTCATATCCCGGGCTCCTCTGTAAGCTCGGTAAACCCTACCACAATGGGGCCGAAACCCGCAGTGGGAAGATTTTTTCCATGCGGGAGTTGCCAAACCGCCCTAAAACCATTAAAGTTTGCGCCCTCAAATGAGCGACAAGGTTGCTGATTTGAAAGAGTTTTGGCGAGGTGGCCGAGTGGCTGACACCAAGGCCGGAACGGCCGACTGAACGTCGGAGCAACGCGACGACGGCCCCGAAGGGGTGAGGCACGGAGTGCCGAATAACGCGCATGCCTGGAAAGTCCGCTTGCAAAGCAAGTGCCGCGCGATAGAAGCAGGCAAGAACAAAGAGTTTTGGAGAGGTGGCCGAGTGGCTGACACCAAGGCCGGAACGGCCGACTGAACGTCGGAGCAACGCGACGACGGCCCCGAAGGGGTGAGGCACGGAGTGCCGAATAACGCGCACGCCTGGAAAGTCCGCTTGCAAAGCAAGTGCCGCGCGATAGAAGCAGGCAAGAACAAAGAGTTTTGGAGAGGTGGCCGAGTGGCTGAAGGCGCACGCCTGGAAAGTGTGTATACGTTAATAGCGTATCGAGGGTTCGAATCCCTCCCTCTCCGCCAATACAAAACCCCGGCAGAAATGCCGGGGTTTTTTGTTGGCTGAATGGGCAGGGTAGAAGAACCCTCGCGGGTTTGACCGGAGGCTGCAACGCAGCCGCAGGAACGTCGGAGCCACGCGACGCTCCATCCCAGCAATGTGGAATTGTTCATGAAACTGACAAGCCGATGCAATCTTCATGGCTCAGGCTCGACAGCGATACATCAACATATCCACAAGGGCGGAAACCATGACCTATTCAATTTTGCGCAATGCCGGGGTGATTGGCCTGCTGATCGCTGCGCAACCCGTAGCGGCACAGCTAGTCATCAACGAGGTGCTGGGCAGCACCACCGGTGCGGACAGTGAATTCATCGAGCTGTACAACGTTGGGCCGGGCGCTGTCGAGATCGGCGGCTGGCAGGTGGAATTGTGGGACAGTGACGATGGTGCCGACATGGGCAGCGCCGACGGCAGCAGCCCCTATGTGGTTCCCGCCGGGGTCACACTGGAGGCCGGCCAGTTCTTCCTGTTCGTCAATCCCCGGGCCCAGACGACCTATAGCGTCAGTGGTGACGTGACGCTGCCGGACAACGCCATTGAGAACAGCAGTTACACGCTGGCGTTGCGCAATGGGTTCGGCGATCTGGTTGAAAGCATTTTCGTCACGGACGGCGGCGGCAGTGACCTGGCCAATATCGGCGGCAACCTGATCACCCCTGATCTCAGCATCGGCCCTGACGGCGGTTTCCTGCCGGCCGGTTTCACCCGCGTCCCGGACGGCGGCAGTCAGCTCGCTCTGCTGGAATTCTCGCCCCAGCCGGCCCCCTCGGCCACGCCCACTTCCAGCCTGAGTCAGCCGCCGGCGGCACCGCAGGAGCGCAGTATCAGTGAGATCCAGGGTCGCAGTCATACCTCACCTTACCTGGGGGAGACCGTGCGTACCCAGGGCGTGGTGACGGCGATTGCCGGCAATGGTTTCTATGTGCAGGATCCGGTCGGTGACGGCGATCCGGCCACCTCCGAGGGCCTGTTTGTGTTCACCGGCGGTGCGCCCGGACTTAGCGTCGGGGATCAGGTCGAGGTCAGCGGTGAGGTGTCGGAATTCACCCCCGGGGGGACCGCCACGCGCAATCTCTCCAGCACCCAGATGGCCTTTCCCCAGGTGCAAGTAACCGGCGCAGCGACGCTACCCGAAGCGGTGGTGATCGGCCAGGGTGGCCGCGTGCCACCGGCATCCAACATTGATGACGATGCCTTCGCCAGCTTCGACCCCGCAACCGACGGCATTGATTTTTTCGAGTCCCTGGAAGCGATGCGGGTGCGGGTGGCCGCCCCCCTGGCCGTGGCGCCCACCAACGGCTTTGGCGAGATCTTCACTGTGGCTGACGGCGGTGCCGGAGCCAGTGGCCTGAGCAGCCGCCAGACGATCAATATTGCGCCGGACGATTTCAATCCGGAGAAGATCCAGATCGACTTTGACGAGGGCATTCTGCCGGGCTTTGTCTTTCCCGCTGTGGACACCGGCAGCAGGCTCACTGACGTGACCGGTGTGGTTGGCTACGACTTCGGCAACTTCCAGGTGCATCCCACCGAAGCCTTTGATGTCATACCCGGCGGGCTCGCGCCTGCGACCTCGCACATCCAGGGCAGCGACAGCCAGCTCACCCTGGCCAGCTATAATGTGCTTAATCTGGATCCGCAGGTGGAGCGCATCGAGCAAGTGGTCGGTCAGCGCAGCAGCGAGATCGACGACGACATCGGCCTGGGCCGTTTCGATGCGATTGCCGCGCAGATCGTCTCGGCACTCAACACGCCGGACATCATCGCCCTGCAGGAAGTGCAGGACAATGACGGTGCCGAGGTGAGCGAGGTGGCCGGTGCCGACGTGACCCTGCAGACCCTGGTCGAGGCCATCGAGCGTGCCGGCGGACCGCGCTATCGTTTCCTGGACACGGAGGGGCTGGTGCCAGCCTTCTTTTCGGACAACGGCGTGGTTAGTCCGGTCGGTGGCCAGCCCGGCGGCAATATCCGTCCGGCTTTCCTCTACAACCCCGAGCGCGTCAGCCTCATTGGCTCCGCCGAGCCCCTGACCGATCCCGCGGATCAGGCCGTCAATCCCGACAACCCCTTCTACCGCAGCCGTATCCCGCTGGTGGCTCGTTTCAGCTTCAACGATCAAGAGCTTACCCTGGTCAATGCACACCTGTCCTCGAAGGGCGGCAGTGCGCCCATCCTGGGTACCGAGCAGCCCTTCGAGGCGCGGCAGGAAGACCCGACGGTCAACGGCTCACTGGATGAACGCAGGCGCCAGGCCCTGGCCATCAGTGCATTCGTTGATGAACGACTGTCGGCCGATCCGCAGGCCCGGATCGCGGTAGTGGGTGACCTGAACGAATTCGAGTTCATCTCCCCGGTGCGCGACATCCTCGGCGAGCGGTTGCATAATACCACCGCCGCGTTGCCGGCCTCGGAGCGCTACAGCTTCATCTTCCAGGGCAACTCGCAGCAGCTGGACCATATCCTCCTCAGCGATGCCCTGAACCAGGCACCGGAATTCGAGATCGTACACGTCAATAGTGAATTCGCGGATACCCCGGAACGCGCCAGCGACCACGATCCGTTGCTGGCCGGCCTGGCCTTCCCGCAGCCGGAGGACCTGGACGCGGATGGCGATGTGGATCTCGCTGATCTGTGGCAGCTGCGGCGCAGTATGGGTGCCAGAGAAGGCGATCCGCGCTTTGATCCTCGGGCCGATCTCGATGCCAACGGTCGGGTCGACGGGCGGGATCTGCGCCGCGTGCTGAGCCAGGTGCTGCCGTGGAGACACAATAGGCATTGACTCTCTGACGGCAAGGCTGAAAAGCCACAGGCCGGGTACCGCAAGGTACCCGGCCTGTGTTTTCTGTGGAGTGCCCTGGCAGATGGACGTCTGGCATTGAGTATCTGTTTACGGGCCATGTTGATGGCGCGCCCTGGGAACTGCTGTTTATTGTCGCCCGGATGGCAGCTTCTTGAAGTCCGATGCTCAATGGTCGGCGGAAGTACGGAAATGAGCAGTGAGATCGTCCATGCGCCTGGCTTCCGATCCCAGGGCAAGGCTGATCTCTCTGCTTGCCGTGACATTTCGGGTAAGCGATGCCGAGTGGGTGCTCATGGCCGCCGAGTGGCGATTGGCTTGCTCAATTTCATCAAGTTGAAGTGATAGCGCTTCACCGATTCGGCTGCTGAACGTTTCCAGTTCCGAAAACTGTTCATTCATTGAGACAAGCTGTGCCTTCAGACTGGCAAGTGTTGTGTGGTTGTCCAGGCCGGCTTCTTTTATCTCACTGATCAGGTTATCCACCAGCTTGACCCCCTGTGTCAGGTTGCCCACCCATTGCCGGATTTCCCCTGTGGAGTCGGTTGTCTTTTTCGACAAAGTTCTTACCTCATCCGCGACAACGGCAAACCCTCTGCCGTACTCTCCGGCCCGGGCCGCTTCAATGGCTGCGTTCAGAGCCAGCAGGTTGGTTTGTTCTGCAATATCGGCAATTACTCCGATAACCTTTTCAATCATCGCGGAAGAATTGGTCAATTCATCAATGGAAGCGGTCGCTTTTTCGATCACTGCCACCGTCTTGTCGGCAGCAGCTTCGGTGTTTTTCAGGCCATTCTGGATACTGGCATTGGCGGTGACGGCTGTGCTTACGATATTTTCAGTATCATGAGTCACCTTCTCGATGGCCGAAGCTTGTGCAGCGATCAACGCCATGGCCTGGTTTGTGTTTTCAACCTGCCGGTGCGTTGTAACGGAAGCCTGCTCCAGTTCCTCTGCCTGCTTGTCAACCCTTTCGGATTTCTGGTTAATGCTCATGGAGGTGTTACGAATATCGCCGATGAAGGCCTCTATGCGACCGAGCAGACTGGATAGCGCTGACGCAACCCCTGCCACCTCGTCTGCTCCGGAGAGTAATGGAGGACTGGAAAGGTCCGAGGATTCGTCCATCTTTTTGATCGCCCTTTCAAGAAATTGAAGGCGTGCGATCACCGTGGATCTCAGCCAGATTGTGAAAAGGATGATGGCGATCAGGAAGGCGCCGGATACGGCCAGAATGGTTAATTGCTGGTTCTCCAGATAGCGGAGTAGTTCACCGGACTCAAGTGACAGGCTGTCGCGACTGGTTTTCTTGCGGGCCGAGATGGTCTCCAGGAGTGGTGTCAGCGCAGGTATCATCTCGAAATCTATTGTTCTCCCTGCCTGGTAGTAACTCTTTTCAGCAATGTTGTCCCCAAGCTGCTCAAGATAGCCTGTGACCTTCTCAAAGGCGCTTTGGTTCTCGGATGCCCAGTCATTGAGCTGGTTGTTCTCCTTGATGGCCTGCCATTTCTCGGGTATTGAGCCGGAAAGTGCCTGAAACTCCCGGGTAATATCCTCCCAGAGCAGAAGTTGACCCCTGATCTTGTAGGACAGGTCCTGGGTCCTGCGGATATCCTGTTCCAGGTCATTAATTAACCATGACTCGATCAGCCGGTCTTCAATCAGTTGATTGGCGGCGCCTTCTGCCTTGAGAATGATTGACCAGGAAAGCAGAGACAGGGCGGTGATCGCAGTAATGCAGAGGAAGGAAAAGAACAGAATTCGACTACGTATAGTGCTAAGCATTTGACTACCCCGGATCCATTACCGGGCACATTTTGTGTCATCTATATGACAAGTCCATTACGAAACTGGCGAGCCATGGAGAAATGACGCAAAAAGGAAGAATAAACGCCACTAATGCGTCGCGCCTGCAGTGCCGGGAAGGGGGGGAGCTGCAAGCTGTCGAACCTACAGTCCCGGGTTAGTTTGCTGAAACAGCATGTAAGCGCCCGTCCCTGCCGCGATCGATAACAGCGCATTGCGCCGCCACAAGTGAACCCCCGTGACGATAAGGCCGGCAACGAGCGCATCCAGCCCTGGAAGTGAATAACTCCAGTTGGCCGATTGTTTCAGGAAAACGGTTGCCAGCAGAGCCATCACCGCGGCGGGCAGGTAGCGACCCAGATGCCGGATAAGAGGGTGCCCGGTGTGCCGGTGCAAAAAGACAAAGGGCACAACCCGGGTAGCGAAGGTGGCAAGGGACGATACTGCAATAAACAGGGTAATGTAGGTACCGTCAGTCATGGCTGATTTCCTCCCTGACAATGCGATTGCGGTGCCGGCGGTAGTGGAACAGCAGCACCAGTGTGACAATCGCTATACCGGCCATCAGTTGATGAGCGGGTGGCACCACCAGCATTGCAATGCCTGCGGCCAGAGCCCCGGTCCAGACCGGAAAGGCATCGCCCAATGCCTTGAGTTGCTCGATGGTGAGCACGATAAAAAGCGCCACCAAAGCGAACTCGATACCGGTACTGTTGAAGGCGATCATTTCCCCGAGCAGCGCCCCTGAGGCACATCCTGCAATCCAGTACGCCTGGTTGAACGCGGTTATACGGAAATCCACCTGCTGTTCATGATGTCTGTCTGTGCCCCTGGGCCGACTGGTGAGCAGGGAGTAGGTCTCATCCGTCAGCCCGAATATAAGGTACGCCTTGCGCCATCCGGCACCGCTAAACTGGCCCAGCAGAGACAGCCCGTAAAACAGATGTCTGGCATTGAGCACAAACATCGCGATGGCCACTTCTGTCAGCCCGGCATCGGCGGCCAACAGGCTGACGGCCAGAATCTGCCCCGCGCCGGCGTAGATCACCACCCCCATCAGGGGCGCAATCCACCATGCGTAATCGAGCTGGGTGGTAAATAGCACGCCAAATGCCATGCCCAGGGGCAGGTAGCCGAAAAGTATCGGGAGAGTAAGCCTGAAAACGATCTTGTTCATTAGCTTCCAAACAGGCAAAGCCGGCGATGATAGTCAATGCGCGGCGGTTTTTGAAGTTCGACTAAGGTGATAACGTCAAAGGTATTAACCCTTTCAGGAAGGAGACCACAAGACCATGACCACCCTTATAACCATCCTGGCTATACTGTTTCTGTCGTTAATTGTGGTGATTCCGTTGGTGGAGAAGTACACACAGAAGCACGGCCCCATTCAGACCGGCAACATGCACCGCTACATCTTCCCGTTGCTGGCGGTGCTGCTGGTACTGGGTGTGCTGCGGTATTACATGGGGTAAGAGAAACGGGTGGCCCTCAATGCCGGACAGAAAACGCCGTGAACTCGCCGGTGCCGGGTTCTTCCCGGGTTTCGATGTTTTCCACCCTGGCCGCAGGCGGGCCTTCTTCGCACCAGAGGCGGAACGCATCCAGGTCCTCGATCGGCCCTTCAGCGACAATTTCGACACGCCCATCCTCAAGGTTGCGGACATAGCCGGTAATATCCAGCCGGCTGGCAATGGCTTCTGCGGAGGCGCGGTAGGATACGCCCTGTACCTTTCCGGATACCACCATGGTCCAGCGCTTATGTTTCATGATCCGCCTCCCTCTGTGCTGTGTACTATGGAAGTCAATTTAACGCGCGAATGACAATGCCATCAACCAGCGGATGCCGTTATCCCGCTTCTAATGATGGCCCTCAGGCCTTATCATCCGGATATGCATAACGATATGAGTGATGACACCGCGAAGCAACCCGAAGCCGATCCCCGGGAGGAGAAGTTTGTAGTGAGTGCGGAACTGCTGACCCCTGATCAGTTGGAGGGGCTGGCCGAAGAGTACTGCACCCGGTACCACGGCCTTAATGACGTGGAAAATCCGCTGGCTGAGAGATCGCGGGTGATTTCGGCGGTCAGCCGGGGGGATCTGGTGGTCTGGTTTGATCCGGTGGAAAATACCGCATCACTGGGCACGCCGGCACCGGACAGGCGCAGTGCCCCGTCTGGTTAATTCGCTGATCTACTGTAAAATTAACCAGACGGCACACAAGGGAGCACGCAAAAGAACAGGGCGCACTTTGTGTGTTTGCGGTTTTTTGCCTACCCAGGGTGGCCGCGAAGCGGTACAATCCGGCTGTTTTAGGGATGGCGGCGAGTGAGGTGAATGTTGATCAGGGTATTGGTAGTCGACGACCACGAACTGGTCCGGTCCGGGATTACCCGGATGCTGTCAGACAACCCCGACATTGATGTCATCGGTCAGGCTGCTTCCGGCGAGGAAGCTATAGAGTCTGTACGCAATAATGTTCCCGACATTGTCCTGATGGACATCCGGATGCCCGGTATTGGTGGCCTGGAGGCTACCCGCCGGATTCTGCGTCTGGACGATTCAGTGCGGGTGATCGCCGTGACCGCCTGCGCGGATGATCCCTATCCCACCCGTGTCATGCAAGCCGGTGCAACTGCCTATATCACCAAAGGGGCGGATATCAGGGAAATGGTACGTGCCATTCGCCAGGCCAATTCGGGGCAGCGATATATCAGCCCGGAAATTGCGCAGAAAATGGCCCTGAAACAGCTTTCCGGTGATGGTGACGGAACCACGGCCTTGTTTGACCGGCTTTCCGAGCGGGAAATGCAGATTGCCATGATGGTGGTGGATTGCCACAAGGTGCAGGACATTTCCGATAAGCTCTGCCTGAGCCCCAAAACCGTCAACAGTTATCGCTACCGCATTTTTGAGAAGCTGGAGATCTCCAGCGATGTTGAGCTGGCCCTGATGGCCGTGCGTGTCGGGTTGCTGGATGCCGACAGCGTCTGATTCCGCGACCCAGTCAACATCCGGGGAGTTCGACAGCAAAAGCTTCCTGAAACAGCTCACCGAAAGGCCCGGCGTCTACCGGATGTATGATGCCGCAGGCACCGTGCTGTACGTCGGCAAGGCCCGCAACCTGAAAAAAAGGGTCAGCAGTTACTTCCGCAAAACCGGTCTGGCCCCGAAAACTGCCGCTCTGGTGGACAAGATAGAGTCGATCGAAGTGACGGTCACCGGCAGCGAGACCGAAGCCCTGCTGCTGGAACAGAACCTGATCAAATCGCTGCGACCGCCTTACAATATCCTGCTGCGTGACGATAAATCCTACCCCTATATCTACTTGTCGTCCCACTCGGACTATCCCTCCCTCACGTTTCGAAGGGGGCGCACCAAGAAAGGCGGCGGTACCTGGTTCGGGCCGTTCCCGAGCTCCGGAGCGGTCAAGGAAAGTCTTAATGTATTACAGAAGATATTCCGCATAAGATCTTGTAGTGAAAGCTATTTCAGAAACCGTACGCGCCCCTGCCTGCAATACCAGATTAACCGTTGCACCGCTCCCTGTGTGGGTTATATCAGTCCGGAGGATTACCTGCAGGATATCCGGCACGCCACCATGTTTCTCGAGGGCAAGAATCCCGCGATTCTGGAAGACCTGATGACCAACATGGAGCAGGCCTCTGCCAACCTTGAGTTTGAAAAAGCCGCTGCTTACCGGGACCAGATCACCCACCTGCGCCACGTGCAGGAACAGCAGGCCATTGAAGGTGAGGGGGGCGATGCGGATGTGGTGGCCATCGCCCAGGATGCCGGCGTGGTGTGTATCGTGGTGATTATCGTCCGTGGTGGTCGCGTGCTGGGCACCAAGGACTATTTCCCCCGCTATTCCCTGGAGCAGTCGGAAGGGGAGTTGCTTGGAGCATTTCTGGGCCAGTATTACTTCGGCGGCAATACCCGGCGTGAAATCCCCAGAGACATTCTGGTGCCCGCGCAAGTAGATGAGCAGGAGACCCTTGCCCGTGCGCTAAGTGATGCCGCCGGGCGGGAAACCCGGATCCGCAGCAACGTGCGGGGTGAGCGCCGGCGCTGGCTGGAGCTGGCCATGACAAATGCGAGCCAGACGTTGCTGAGCCACCTCGCCAGCAAGGAAACCGTCTATCGCCGATTGCTGGCGCTGCGGGATCTGCTGGAACTGGCGGAAACCCCCTCCAGGATGGAATGTTTTGATATCAGCCACAGCCATGGGGAAAACACGGTCGCATCCTGCGTGGTTTTCGACGAGAATGGGCCTTTGAAGAGTGATTACCGGCTTTACAATATTGAAGGCGTTACCGCTGGCGATGATTATGCCGCCATGCGGCAGGTATTGACCCGCCGTTACCGTCGGTTGGTGAATGGTGAGGGCAAACGCCCGGATCTGGTATTTATCGACGGAGGCAAGGGGCAGCTCAACATCGCCCGGGAAGTCTTTGAATCCCTGGGCATTGAGGATATTCCACTGATCGGTGTCGCCAAGGGCGTGACCCGCCGGGCGGGGATGGAGCAACTGATTGACGCCTTTACCGGTAATCTCTATCGCGCTCCGGCTGATTCGCCGGCACTGCACCTGATCCAGCATATCCGGGACGAGTCGCACCGGTTTGCCATCAGCGGGCACCGGGCAAGGCGGGACAAGAAACGCAGGCAGTCAACCCTGGAAGGCATTGAGGGGGTTGGTCCGAAACGACGCAGGGATCTGATCCGCTACTTCGGTGGTATTCAGGCGCTGCGCAAGGCCAGCGTTGACGAGATGACCAAGGTCCGGGGTATCAGCAAGAACCTGGCGGTGACCATCTACGCTGCGCTGCATGACGAGTAAGGACAGCATGAATTTACCGAATATCCTGACGCTATCGCGCATTGTCATGATCCCCGTGTTTGTGGGGATCTTTTACCTGCCATTCAGCTGGAGTTACCTGGTCAGCGCGGTCATTTTTGCCCTGGCCGCAATCACCGACTGGGTGGACGGCTACCTGGCCCGCAAACTGGATCAGAGCACTCCCTTCGGTGCGTTTCTCGATCCTGTGGCGGACAAGCTGATGGTGGCGGTGGCACTGGCTGTGCTGATCGAGGAGTACGCCACTGTGCTGCTGACGATCCCGGCGGTTATCATCATCGGCCGCGAAGTGGTGATCTCGGCACTGAGAGAGTGGATGGCGGAAGTCGGCAGCCGTGCCAGTGTGGCGGTATCGTTTATCGGCAAAATCAAGACTACCGCCCAGATGGTCGCCATTGTTGGCCTGCTGGCGTTTCCCCCTGAACAGTTCTGGGCCAGCGTGGCGATCGGCCTGCTGTACCTGGCAGCCGTGCTCACCCTCTGGTCCATGGTGCTTTACCTGAAAGCGGCCGGTAAGGATCTGTTCCCGGAGGAACAGGGCGGCAGGTAATGAAATAACAGAAAGGCAGAAAAACGGTTGACGGCCCCGGCGGAATCCGTAGAATACGCAGCCGTTGAGGAGGCAACGCCTCTGAGATCAGCGGGAATAGCTCAGTTGGTAGAGCACAACCTTGCCAAGGTTGGGGTCGCGAGTTCGAATCTCGTTTCCCGCTCCAGTTCCTCTCCGGTTCGCCGGTTGGAAAGCAAACAAGTCTCTCTATGCCCCCAGAGAGCAAAAGCCAGAACAGGCTTTCCCGGCGCGGTGGCAGAGTGGTTATGCAGCGGACTGCAACTCCGTGTACGCCGGTTCGATTCCGACCCGCGCCTCCATTTTTACCCTTTAAAATCAGTAAATTAACTCGCCCTAATTTAGTTGAATTTCTCACCCAAAAAATATCCAAATTAAACCCAAAGTATTTTTTGGTTTAGGTCGCATGCCCGGTCGGTAACCAACGATGAATTCCAATTGGTGCGGCGTTTCCGGGTTTGAGGTGACGATACCTGAGCATGGCTCTGCGACGGTACTTGTCATAAGCCTTGCCAATAATCCGGGGTATCTGCTCGTCTCGAGTTCTTTGGGGCCATCCTCGGTGAGCAGCAGGTATGCAGAGCGTTGGGTCCGCATCGGCACCAAGGACTGCCTCTACGGTGTCGTCATGTTCAAACAGCTGAGACAAGAATTTAAGAATATTCAGCGCGTGGCGGGGTGTCCCCCCGTTATTTTCAAGATAATGTTCATCAAGCAGTTCACTCAGATAACATTTAGTGATCTTTATGGCTGTGTTGATTCGAATGGCCTCGCGAGCAGCCTTGTCAGGCCCATAACCCAGTGTGGCGAAATTATGAATCCTGCTTGCCAGACAAAGTGGGGGTGAGAGAAAGCGCACAGTTTCACCACCAATCACAAATCCATCCCAGAATGCCTCAATATGTTTCTGAGGCACTCCCTGTACGCTCTCCATGAAATCAATCTTGTATGGTTCATCTTCCTCTGGCAGATTGAGAAGGACTATGGCGCTTTGAGGCGTGTTGTCACCGAACTTCGGGTAGGTGGCCTTGCCTACCCAGCGCTCGGCGCAAGCTTCGATAGCTTGTTTGTCCTTGGCATAAAGATCCAGGTCCATGCTAGCAATAGCGATTGCTTCATCTTCGCTGAACTCCAGGGGGCTTGGTCGTGTCTGGGCATATTTCATGGACCAAAACATAAGTGCTTGTCCGCCCACGACAAAGACCAGATCCCGTGCGCTGTCTGGAATTCGGCAAAGCAGGTCATTGATGAGAGAATATTGTTCTACAACTGAACGCTGTTGGTCTTGGATGACCTGAAACGATGGCGGGAATGTTTGGTCGGGGGGAGGATTAGCCTCTGACACGAGCTCTTACAGGCGCAGGAGCAGCACCTTTAAGTAAGGCAGACATAGCTCTGCCATAAGCAGGATCTTTATAGTCACGCATGCGGGCAGATTCTTTTTCCGCCTCACGACGGCCAAAGAGATTGTCAGATTTTAGGACAGCATGCTGCGCCATAAGGCTAACCAAGTCCGCTAAATAGTGACAAAATTGTGCGCATATTTTGACCGTTTGTCAAACTGATAGAAAAGATTTGGAAACCTGGGTCTGATGCCGAAGCTGGCTGAAAACACGGGCAAAGTTTAGGGAGTTTTTTGTTCCCGCTCAAATCTGATCGTTGTCCTCGCCCGCTTGGGCGGCTTGATCAACCGATAATGATTACGCATAGCTTCCGTTTCATGGTCGCCTTTGCCATTTTAGCCTTGGCTCAGGAATTCTTCAGTCAGTCCCTTCTTGCGAAGATCTCTGAGGTGATACGCCGCCATAGCCGGCTTTCTTGCAGGCATCCGTGCGGCCTGCATCGTCCTGTGTTTAACTTGCCGGGTGCCTGGAGCGCATGTCGAAGTAGCGTGGGTATACCGGAAGGTATTCGCTTATGATGGCCTCTTGCAGATTAAACACGTTGATCGGCTGTTGACTCATCATATCGATAAGATCACAAATCTTTGCGCGCCAGGTTCCGTCCATGTCACGTTTGTTGTGTCGCGAGCATTGATCGCCAGGAGCCCCAGCGGGCTGGAAGGCACCCTTGCAGAGACATTGGGGATTAGTAGACTGCGACAGTATTTGTCGGACTGATCGGCCAGTATGTAATCCTCAGGAAACCCCCAAAAGGAGAGGGCATGCCCAAGTTCTTGCACACCGCCGACTGGCAGATGGGACGAACCTACAGCCGTTTTGAAACGGAAGATGGCGCGGCTTTGGTTGAAGCCCGGTTTGAGGCCATTGAGACACTGGCACGATTGGCCACCGAGCATCAATGCGATGCCGTGCTGGTGGCCGGGGATGTATTTGATGCGCAGACTGTGTCGGATCGGACGATCCGTCGACTCTTCAATGCCACGGCAGGCTTTTCCGGCCCCTGGGTCATGCTTCCGGGTAACCACGATGCGGCCCTGGTGGAGAGCGTCTGGAACCGTGCTCAACGTCTTGATGCAGTGCCTGAGAATGTCTATCTGGCGCTGGAGCCAGGTGTTATTACCTTTGATGAGCAGGCGCTTGCGGTCCTGTGTGCGCCCTTGACCCAACGGCACACCTATGAGGACCTGACGGAATCTTTCGGTGATTTCGAAACCCCCGCGGCGTTTGTCCGGGTCGGGTTGGCGCATGGCAGTGTGCAGGGCCTTCTTTCAGAAGATATCGATGCGACCAACCCCATTGCGCCGAACCGGTCTCAGGCCAGCCAATTGGATTACCTGGCGCTGGGTGACTGGCATGGCACCAAGCAGATTGATGAGCGCACCTGGTACAGCGGCACCCCGGAGCCGGAGCGGTTTCGCAACAACGAGGCCGGGCAGGCGCTGATCGTGACGATTGACGAGCCTGGTGCGTTACCGAGCGTTCAGACCGTGACAACGGCAAGGTACCAGTGGCACCAATGGCGTGAAACGCTATCCGTGGAGTCGGATCTTGATGGCCTGCTTGAGCGTTTGCAGACATTGCCCGAGGCGAGCGTACTGGACTTGCGCCTGGAAGGACAGATTACCCTGGCGGGCGAAGAGCGACTGAATCGTGCCCTTTCTGTGGCGGAAGCTCGGTTTCGAAGCCTCTTGAGTGACCGCAGTCAGTTGAAACTGGCACCGACCGATGAGGATATCGCAGCTCTGCACGCTGACGGGTATCTGGGTGAGGTGATCGAAGATTTGCGAGAACAGCAAACCGGGGAAGAAAGCGAAGTCGCACGGGACGCGCTGGCGATTCTGGCGTCCGTGTTGAAGGCACAAACGCAGGAGGCGGCAGAATGAAACTCCGGAAGCTTCAAGTCGAGCAACTGCGGCAATTTCAACAACCTCTTGTGCTGGACAACCTCCAACCCGGCCTCAACCTGATTCACGGGCCCAATGAATCCGGCAAAAGCACACTGGTGCGGGCGATTCGCGCCGCCTTTTTTGAGCGGTATCGCTCAAAGTCTGTGGACGATCTCAGGCCCTGGGGAGATTCTGGGGCGGCTCCGACGATCCACCTGGAATTTGAGCATCAGGGAACCCCCTGGCGGCTGACCAAAAGCTTCCTCAAACGCACCCGGTGTGACCTGAGGGTCGGCACCACCACCTACAGTGAAGACGATGCCGAAGAGAAGGTAGCCGAACTTCTGGGTTACCAATATTCCAAAAAAGGCAGCAGTAAAGCGGAGCACTGGGGCATACCGGGTTTGCTGTGGGTCGAGCAGGGCACAGGCCAGGAAGTGCAGAAAGCCATTGAGCACGCCGGTGACCATCTGCAATCGGCCTTGAATGCCCTGGTCGGCGAAGTGGCGAGCACTGGCGGCGATGCGGTTATTGAGACGCTGAGCGTCGAGCGGAACAAGTTACTGACCAAAACCGGCCAGCCGACCGGCGATTACAGGAAACTGGTGGACGAGCGCCAGACACTGCAGGAACAGAAAGTGGCGTTGCAGGACCGCGTTTCCCAATACCGGGAATACGTTGACCGGCTGCAATCCGTGACCCGGGATTACCAGCGCGATCAGCAAGACCGCCCCTGGGAAAAGGCTCAGCAACAACTCAGCGAAGTGCAGGCACGGCTGACTAAACTCGAACAACTGGAGCTTCAGCAACAGCAGGAAGCGCAGACGCTGAACCACATCAATCAGCAACGGACCCTCACCGAACAGCGGCTCCAGGATCTGCGGCGAATCGACCAGCAGAAAGCCGCCCGAAAAGCCGAACTGGAACAGGCCGAGCAGAGTCTGCGGGACGCCCAATCCCGGGAACCGGTGCTGGCGGAACAGTTAAAAGCAGCAACAGAAGACTACGAGAAGGCGAAACGCCGGCTACAAGCCGCCCGCCTGCTGGCCGAACGGCAACGAATCGGGAAAGAGATCGAACGCCTCACCCGGCACAAGGCCACCCTGTTGGAGAATCGTGACAAGGCTCGCAAATATCAGGCGCAAGTGGGTGAGGCCCGGCAGAAGGCTGCGGAGAATCGTATTGATCCTCAAGCGGTTCAGGCGCTGAAAACCACCGAACAGGCCTTGAGCCATGAGCGCATCCGCTCCCAAGCTATCGCCACCCGGTTGACCTGGGAGTTGGAGACAGAGTCCGGCGTAATGCTGGATGATTCCCTGTTAGCGGACCAGGGTGAACAACAGTTATTGGATGCGTCCAAACTGACCATTCCCGGTGTGGGGCGTTTTGAGATCACACCGGGCGGGGAACAGCTGGCCGAAACCCGCCGCAAACTGGAGAGTCTGGAGCAGGCCTATCGCGATCAGCTAACCCAACTGGCGCTTGCCTCGGTAGACGAAGCCGAGCAGCGCAAACTGGCTTATGAAAAGGCGGTTCAGCAGCGCCGGCACGCCGAAGAACTGCTGCATTCCGTGGCACCGGCCGGAATCGAAACGCTGGAAACAGAACTTTCCGAGGCGGAGCTTGAGCTTAAAACCCATCAGGAACGCTTGCAGGACAACCCGCTGCCGCCGAATGCAGAGGACGGGCTTACGTTGTCAGAGGCCGAAGCCATTTATAACCGCGCAGAGAGCCATCTGAAAGACTGTGAGCGGCAGCAACGTGAGGTCGAATCGTTGCGATTGATTCGACAGCAGGCACGGGACAATGCCTTTGCAGAGTGGCAGCGCCTGGATCAGGAAACCCGGAGTCCAGAGCACCAGCAACAGTTGACGAGCTTGAGGCAGCGTCTTGAGCAATTCACTACTGAGCGCGCTCAGGTTCAAGCGAACCTGGAGAAACGGGGTACCGAAATCCAACAGGCGCAACCCGATATCCTGAGGCAAGACATCGAACGATACCGAATCACCATCGATAATCTGCGCAACCGACAGCAGGAACAGGATCGGGAAATCCGTGAAATTCGAGCCCGGCTGGACGCCTGGGGCGCTGAGGGCCTGGAAGAGAAACTGCAGGAAGTGGAAGCCGACTATGAGCGATGTGAGCGTCGTTACCAGGAGCTTTCCCGTCGGGCCAACGCCTTGCAGCTTTTGGTCGAGCAGCTTAACGAAAAGCGCCAGGCACTGACTCAGCGCTTACAGGCGCCCCTGCAAAAGCATCTCGACCATTATGTTTCGTTGTTGTTTCCGCAGGCCAGGCTGGCGTTGGATGATCAGCTGCAGCCGGATACTTTCACCCGTGGCAGTGAGTTTGGCCCCGTCGGCGAGCTGAGTTTTGGTGCCCGGGAACAGATGGGGCTGATCAGTCGGTTGGCCTACGCAGACCTGTTGAAAGAAGCCGATCGACCGACCTTGATCATACTGGACGACACATTGGTGCATAGCGATCAGAACCGCCTGGATGACATGAAGCGAATACTGTTCGATGCCGCCCGGCGGCACCAGATATTGCTGTTCACCTGCCATCCAGAAAAGTGGCAGGATCTTGGGGTGCTGCCAATGGATCTTGAGCAAGTGAAAAAGGCCCCGGCGCCAGCCTTATAAACTTTCTGAGCATCGTACTGAAAGCAGAGATGATTCCCCGAGCGTTGTTTGAATTCGATCCGCTGAACACCTGCTGCAAAGAGACCGATTGTTTTGACGAATACGACCGTATCGGTGAGGGTGTCGAAAGCCGGTTGCGGCAGGGGTTTTCACTGAAGCAGGCGTTGGTGCTGGAGCTGGCGGAGTCTTTTTTTCGATGACGGCTCCCTGAATACCGACTGCCTGGATCCAGTGATGGCACATTTGGAGGGGAGGGGTGACTGAGCATGTATGACTTGATCGGAGATATCCACGGAACCGAGCGAGTCATTACGCCGTGAAGCACAACTGATTGACTAAGAAATCTAAAAACAAGGGGAAGACATGAGCTCCATTAAAGGCTCAGAACTGAAGTTACACAAGGTATTCTCCAGTGATTTCCAGTTTGAAATCCCGGATTACCAGCGCCCATACTCCTGGCAGGTGGAGCATGCCGAGGAGCTGTTTGACGATCTGTGGACCTTCCGAGAGCAGGAAGACATAAGTGAAGAATACTTTCTTGGTAGCTTTTCGGTCATGAATGACCGTGGGATGGACCTGGCTCCTTCCGATATCCTCAAAGCCAATATCATCAGCAGCATTGGTGAGCATGAGCGCGAGCGCTATACGGAACTATGGGAAGATATTGAGGACCGGCTTGGGCGCGAGAACTTTAACGACCTGTTTGCCCACATCCGGATGATCGTGCGAAAGGAAAAGTATCGCCGCTCTGTGCTCGATGAGTTCACCGATTATGTGGTTACGCCGACGGCCAACAGCAAAAGACTGATGGACGAACTCATACTGCCATACGCTGATACCCTGGAGGTTGTTCTCAATAACAACTTCAAGAGCGAAGCCAACGCGGCGCGGATCAACCGTTTGCTTCAATGGCTGCACTATCTGAATAACAAGGATTGGGTGCCGGTTGCCATGAAGTTTATCCGGAAATTTGATCGGGATACCGAAACTCTCCGGGCCCACCTGCAAAAACTTGAGCGTTTGGGTGCTAGTATGTTTATTCGTGGCATCTATGCCACACCGCGTATAGAACGCTTCGGCCAGGTGCTGCGTGAATTGGAGCAAGGCAAGAATCTGTTGGATGAGGGCTCCGCCCTTGATCTAAATAAACATGAACAGCGGGATACCCTCTATTGGCTGAACGCCAACGTTTACCGTTATTCAAACCGGTTGCGCTCTTACATATTGATGCGCATGGATTCGTTCTTGTCTGACCACAGCGTAAGCTACAAAGACCTCACCAAAACGATTGAACATGTGCTTCCGCAAACTCCAGCTACAGATTCGGAATGGCGGACCAATTGGACAGATGACGAACGGGAATATTGGGTGGATCGAATTGGTAACCTGCTTTTGCTCAGCCGTAAGAAGAATTCGGAAGCGTCTAATTACGATTCTACCAAGAAAAAAGAGCGATATTTCAAGACCAAGTCGGGCGTGTCGAATTTTGCCACTTCAACGGATGTTCTGAACTATGACGCGTGGACACCTGATGAAGTTGAGGAACGCCAGAGAAAGCTGATCAAGCTTTTGGGTGATAAGTGGTCTCTGGATGCAGGTGTTAACTGGGAACAACTGGAAAAGCTCTAATTCAAGGATGCTCCGATGATCGACGAATTTCAGCTTAAAAACTTCAAGGCCTGGGAAAACACCGGGCCGATGAAATTGAAACCTCTGACGGTGATATTCGGGACCAATAGCTCCGGTAAATCCAGCCTTGGGCACTTCCTGCTGGCTCTAAAGCAAACCGTACTTCTGACGGATCGGAAGCGAGCCCTGCATCTGGGGGATGAAAATTCGCTGATTGATTTGGGCACTTATGAGGAGTGTGTTCATGGTCACGATCTGGCCTCAGACATCAGCTTTCGCCTTAAGTGGAAGAAGAACAGATCCTTTTCCGTTGAGGATGTTCTGAAAAAGAATGCCCGCTATCAGGGTAAGTCGTTAGAACTGAAATCCGAGATCGCTTCGCATCCTAAGACGGGACAACCGTGGACCCGGTCTTTCAGTTACCGTCTGTTCGATGGGGACGAAGAGAAGTTTCACGTAACGCACAGCAAGCAGGACGGGAAACCGCAACTTGAATGCGCCCCTCTGCAGCTAGTGCGCGCAATGGGGCGTGGCTGGCCCGTGGAGGCACCGGAGAAGTTCTACCTGTTTTCAGAGCGTACTTTGTCGCGTTACCAGAACGCCCAAGCGCTCAACAATCTTGCTCTTGAGACCGAGAGTCTGATCCAGAATTTCTATCACTTGGGACCGCTGCGGAATCCTCCCAAACGTATCTATCCCTGGTCCGGGGATACGCCATTGGACGTCGGCGCTCAGGGCGAACTGACCATTGCAGCGATTCTGGCCGCGACAGCGGAAGAACGTAAATTGAATCGAGGGCCTGGAAAACGCAGGCAGAGTTTTGATGAATTTATCGCTGGGTGGTTGAAAGATCTAGGGATTATCAGCGAGTTCCGAGTGCGGCCGGTGGCGCCAGGACGCAAAGAGTATGAGGTTTTGATCAAAGTTACTAAAGGGAGCGCAGAAGTAAAGCTCACAGACGTAGGCTTTGGCGTGTCTCAAGTACTGCCAGCACTGGTGCAAGCGTTTTACTGCCCTCCGAACTCAACCGTGTGGATGGAGCAACCAGAGATTCATTTGCACCCAAGTGTTCAAAGCCATTTGGCAGATGTTTTTCTGAGTGCCATAAAGGCTACCGAAAACAGTGAGCCGCGGAATGTACAGCTAGTGATTGAGAGCCATTCAGAGCACTTTCTGACAAGACTTCAGCGGCGAATAGCCGAGCAGGAAGTCAGTGTGGATGACGTGGCCATTTATTTCACCAGCCAGGATAAAAATGGTAACGCCCGCCTGGAGCCTTTGCAGATGAATGTCTTCGGAGACATTGAAAATTGGCCGGACGGATTTTTTGGTGACGAAATGGAAGATATCACAGCGAGAACACTAGCTGCTGCGAAACGTCGGCGAGCACTAAAAAAGCAAGGAGGCTGATGCGTGCGGGCTGTTGTAGATACCAATGTCATTCTTGTGGCGAATCTGGACCATGATGATGTTTCTCAGGACTGCGTCGAGGCATGTGTTGAGGCTCTGAACGAAGTTCAATCTTCTGGGGTGGTGGTAATAGATGACCAATACTTGATTCTGGAAGAGTACCAACATAAAACCAACTCACAGAGCCCCAAGGGTGTTGGTGATGCGTTTTTAAAATGGTTACTACAAAACCAAGCGAACCCAGCAAGAGTGGTCCGGGTTCCTGTCACATCATTGGCTGATGACAGGTTCGACGAATTCCCGAACAATGATTTGCAGGATCATTTTGACCCGCCGGATCGAAAGTTTGTTGCAGTAGCTGCGGCAGATGATGGATGTGCTCCAATCTTGCAAGCTGCGGACTGCAAATGGCTGGATTGGTGGCATACTCTGGAACAACATGGTGTAAAAGTCCGTTTTCTGTGCCCGGATGATGTCTGTCGCTTTTACGCCAAGAAGTTCCCGGAGAACAAACTGCCAGAGTTACCCATTAAATGAGCGACTTTTTCCGCTTCCCTCACACGCCCCATCTTGCCTGGCTTGGCAAGGGCCAGCCACGGGATGACAAAGTATTGGATCCGAAGGATGTAGCTGCGCTTCTATCGGGTTTGGTGGTTGTGGAAGAAAAAGTTGATGGTGCCAATTTGGGAGTTTCTCTTACCAGCTCTGGTGAACTCCGGGCTCAAAACCGCGGTTCCTATTTAGAGCGCCCCTTCCGAGGGCAGTTTTCACGTCTTGATCAGTGGATGATGGAACGCTATGTGCTGTTTCAGGAACATCTTCCGGCGCATTTGATCTTGTTCGGTGAGTGGTGCGCAGCACGCCACTCGCTTGGTTATGAGGCCCTGCCAGACTGGTTTGTTCTGTTTGATGTCTATGATCGGGGTTCCCAGAAGTTCTGGAGTGTGGATCGCCGAAATGGGTTGGCTGAAACACTGCAGCTTCCTGTGGTGCCGGTGGTCTTTCAAGGTAAAGCCACCGTTGCAAAGCTTGAAAGGCTGGTTGTTCAGCTAAAAAGCAGGTATCGAGACGGCAGTGCAGAGGGCATTGTTGTGAGAAAAGACTCTGCCAAATGGTGCCAGGCACGAGCCAAGTTAGTGCATCCGGACTTTACCCAAAATATGGGGGAACATTGGCGCAGCCGAGCAATTGACTGGAATGCGCGGGAGCCGGACTCACCCTATTTGCACCCCACCGCCTGATAGTACAGAGTCGTTATGGCGTTAAAGGATTATCCCTGAGAGCCGTCTTATGCGTCGTCTGATTTGCGTACGAAGGGACCCCTTCTTCAAATCCGCCATGGGCATCAAACAGTCGCCGTCTTCAGCCCGCTTGGGGCAGCGGTTTGATGAAGATGCCCAGGGCCTGCCGTTCGCACGTCATTGACCGGAAATTCCAATCGCAAAGAGTGTGTTCGCGGTCATCGCGCTGAAATTGCACCTTAGCGTCGCTCGCTTCAAAGCATCGCCTGTAATGGGTCGCTCCAGTGGAGTGTTGCAAGCCGTACGACGAACTTGCGCCGCGCCAAGCCATTAGTTCACTTCCTCAAATACCGAAAAAAATCAATAAACTAAGCCGCAAAAGTTTACAAATCCCCCCTTCCACTTGGCACCAATCTGACGCATCATCCTACTCATAACTTAAATGTAACTTCCCATAAGCGACAGTGGATGTCGGCCCCACTGGTTAGCATCCCCCTCTTGGATTAAAGGTCGCTTAAGGTTCAGGGACTCGGTATGCAAGCACTTTACGCACCAGGGGCGCGCGTAGTTATCCGGGATTGCGAATGGATTGTCCGCCGGGCAGACCCGAGCGACGATGGCGGTTATGTACTCACCGTGGACGGCCTTTCGGAACTGGTGAACGGTAAAAGCGCCCGTTTCCTGACCCGGCTGGAAGAGGCCGAAAACGCTATCCGCGTGTTGGACCCCGCAGAAACCCGCTTTGAGCAAGACCTGACTCCGGGTTTTGAGAAAAGCCGCCTGTTTATCGAAACCCAGTTGCGCCAGATTACCCCGGCGGATGAGAAAATCCACCTGGGCCACAAGGCCGCCATGGACCCGGTGCCTTACCAGTTGGACCCGGCCCTGCAAGCGCTCAGGCAGAATCGCCAGCGTATTTTGATTGCGGATGCCGTGGGTCTGGGTAAAACCCTGGAAGCCGGCATCCTGATGACCGAGCTCATGCGCCGGGGCCGGGGCAAGCGCATTCTTGTGCTGACCCTGAAAAGCATGATGACCCAGTTCCAGAAGGAAATGTGGAACCGCTTCACCATCCCGCTCACGCGGCTGGACTCTGCCGGCCTGCAGCGAGTGCGCAACAACATCCCGGGCAACCACAACCCCTTTTACTATTACGACAAGTCGATCATTTCCATCGACACCCTCAAGCAAGACAATGAATACCGTCGCCATCTGGAGCAGGCCTACTGGGACATAATCGTTATCGATGAAGCCCACAACGTAGCCGAACGCGGTAGCAACTCCCAGCGAGCGAAACTGGCACAACTGCTGGCGGGCCGTTCAGATACGTTAATCATGCTTTCCGCAACGCCACATGACGGCAAGGCACGAAGCTTTGCCAGCCTGATGAACATGCTGGACCCCACCGCGATTTCCGATCCGGACGACTACGCCAAAGAAGATTTCCGCGAAAAGGGCCTGGTGATTCGCCGCTTCAAGAAAGACATCCGTGACCAGGTGCAGCAGGAATTCAAAGAGCGGGTCGTGAAGGACATTTATCTGGATGCCTCGCCGGAAGAAGAGGCCGCTTACCAGGCTTTGCTGGACGTTCCCTTCACCTATCGGGGCGAACACAATGCCGAACGCAACGGCCAACTGGTTCGCATCGGCCTGCAGAAGTCCATCTTCAGCTCCCCGGCTGCCGCCCAGGTGTCTGTTGAACAGCGTATCAAAAAGCTGGCAAGCAAAGCTGAAACCACCGAAGACGAACAACAGGAAATCGAGTCCCTGAACAGCCTGTTGCTGTCCCTCCGCCATGTCGATGCGGCTCACTTCAATAAATACCAGGAACTGCTGAGGCTGCTGAACAGCAAAGACTTCGGCTGGAAGAAAACCGATACCGAAGATCGCCTGGTCATCTTCAGCGAGCGCATTGAAACTCTTCACTGGTTGCATGGCCAGATGAAGGGCGATCTCAAGCTCAAAGACGAGGCTGTACAAATCCTGCACGGCGGCATGAGCGATATCGAACAGCAGGAAATTGTCGAAGCCTTCGGTAAACAGGAAAGCAAATTGCGGGTGCTGCTATGCTCCGATGTCGCCAGTGAAGGCATCAACCTGCATTACCTCTCGCACCGGCTGGTGCACTTCGATCTGCCCTGGTCGCTGATGGTTTTCCAGCAGCGCAACGGCCGGGTGGATCGTTATGGCCAGACAGAAACGCCAATCATCACCTACCTGATCAACCGCAGTGACAATCCCACCGTCAAGGGTGATCAACGGATTCTGGAAATCCTGAAAGAGAAGGACGAGCAGGCCTACAAGAACATTGGCGATCCCGCCACATTCATGAAAGTCCATGATCCGGAAGCCGAGGAGGGTCTCACGGCAGATGCCATGGCCAGCGGCACCGAGGCAGAAGCATTCGATGAACAATACCAGCCGGACGACAGCAACGAAGGCGATGACCTTCTGGCCCTGTTCCTCAATCCCGAGGCTGCGCAGCCTGGGACAGAAGAAGAGGCCGAGCAGCACACCGCGGAACGCTACAGCCTGTTCCCCAGCGATTACGAATTTGCCCGTCAGGCGTTGGAAGCCATCAACCGCGACCGCAAGCAGGTGAACTTCACGGCCAACAATGAAAAGCAAACCCTGACACTGACACCGCCGGATGATCTGAACTACCGCTTCCGCTTCCTGCCATCGGAAATCAGCCCCGATAACGGCAGCCTGGTGCTTACGGCAGATAAAGCCCGGTTTGAAGAGGAAATACGCCGTAGCCGGCAGGATGAGAATGCCTGGCCCAAGCTTCATTACCTATGGCCTCAGCACCCGGCCATTCAGTGGCTGGAAGATAAGTTGCTGGCCCAGGTGGCCCGGCACAGCGCGCCGGTGATGGTGCTGCCGGACGCCCATACCGTAAAGCAGGCCATGCAACCCGGCGAATCCGTGTTCCTGGTCAGCGGCCTTATACCCAACCGCAAGGCCCATCCGGTGATTTGGGAATGGTTCGCCATTAAAACCCGCAAGGGTGACGTCACCGGGGTAGAACCGGCAGAAAACTGGCTGCAAACTCTGCAACTGAACAACAAGCTGCCTAACCGCGCCCAGCCGGTCAGTACTAGCCAGCTGGAAGCCCTGCGCCAGCCTGTGGTTGATACTGCCAGGGCGGAAATGCAACAGCGCCAGCAGGCCTATTCAGCTCTGAAAGACGAGGAATTGTCAGAGCAGCTAAAAGCGTTGGAGGCTCTGCAACAACGCCAGGTAGAGCAGATAGAGCTCCAGTTGGAAAAATCTGCCCAGGCGGAACACTTCAAGTCTGCCAGACGGGAAGAGCGGCTCGGGCGTATTGAAAAAGTGTTTGATGAATACCAGGCCTGGGTGCGGGATACCCTGACTATCGAACCCGTGCCGTTTATCCAGATCATTGCGGTGTTTACACAAGAGGAGAATGCTGCGTGATGTTGGCGCTCCGGGAGTTTACGATTAGAATGCGAACTGAGTCGGCGGGGCTGCCCATAGCAGTGCGAAATGTTGTTACATTGCTGGCTTACCTGTCTTTATCGAGTCGCACATCCAGTGCGACCAGTGCGACTTCTCTCTCTTCCGTAATTTTGGCATTTATTGCAAGCACTGTTATTCGTCTGTCAGCTCCCGTTTCGTCCCGCAGGAGTAATACCTAACCATGGCCGCACAAGACACCGCCGCCACCTTCATCGGCTTAACCAACGACAACGAATTCTTCAGCGCCCACTATCTGGCCGAAGTGTTTCAGGGCGACTTTGCCGAAACCGTTAAAGAGTGGGAGGCAAAAGAAGAAACAACAAAAGCGGCCGGCGCAGGAAAAGCAGAGCAACCGGGTGACGTGGTCAGCGAGGTTGCGGCAGTCTATCATTTCACAACACCCCACCGCGCCCTGCGCAACCTGAACCAAAGCTACTTCGCCCTGCGCCACAAACTCAAAACCGAGCGCAGTGCTGCAGAACGAATTCGCCTTCAGCGCGGCTTCTTCAAAGACCTCACCTCCGTACTGGGTATTCCTTACCAGCCAGACAACCGTGAGCTGGCCCCCAACACCGAACTGCCGGTGCTCTCTGCCATAGGTGACCAGCTCTGGGTGCTCGGCGCGCTGGATGCAAACAACGAGGGTGAAGACCCCCTCTCCCTGAGACTGCACAGCAACCAGTTCGTCGGCCCGGGCCCGCACCACGACAAACTGAAAAACACCGACTGGTACCGCATCCTCAACGAGGCCGTTTTCCGGCAGGACAACCCACCGCGCTGGGTACTGTTGCTGTCTGACCGGCAAGGCATCCTGATCGACCGGTATAAGTGGTCGCAGAACCGTATGCTGCGCTTTGACTGGGAAGAGATTCTCGGCCGCCGCGATGATAAAACCCTCAAGGCCACCGCCGTTCTTCTGCACCGGGAAAGCCTTGCCCCGGAAGAGGGCCAGTGCAGGTTAGATAGCCTGGACGAAAACAGCCACAAGCATGCCTTCGCCGTATCCGACGATCTCAAATATGCCCTACGCAAAGCCATCGAATTACTGGGCAACGAAGCGGCCGAACAACTGGTCGAACAGGCCCGCGATCGCAAGGAAGGCATCTACAGCGGGCAGAACGCTTTGGATGCGGATCAGCTTTCTAAAGAGTGCCTGCGCTACATGTACCGCATACTCTTCCTGTTCTATATAGAAGCGCGCCCCGAACTTGGCTATTTGCCGGCTGAAGACGAAACCTGGCGCATGGGTTACAGCCTGGACAGCCTGCGTGATCTGGAAAGCGTGCGCCTGACCACTGAAGAAAGCCGCCGGGGCGAGTATTTTCATCACAGCCTGCAACGCATGTTCAGCCTGATCTACAAGGGCAATCAGGTAAGCCGGCAGAAAGACGATCTGCACGAAAGCAACGCCAATGCCTTTACCCTGCAAGGCCTGGACAGCCACCTGTTCGACCCGGCCAAAACCCCGCTGCTGAATCGCGTTACCTTCAGCAACGAGACCTTGCAGCAGGTTATCCAGAACATGTCGCTCACCCGGCCCAATTCTTCCGGGCGAGGGGGCAGAAAACGCCGGGGCCGCGTGAGCTACACCCAACTTGGCATCAACCAGCTTGGCGCGGTATACGAAGCCCTGCTCAGCTACCGCGGTTTCTTCGCCACCGAAGACCTCTACGAAGTGGCCCCCAAGGGCCAAAACATCAATCTGGACGAACTGGACACCGGCTACTTCGTCACCCAACGTCAGCTGGACGAATTCGACGATAATGAGCGCGTGTACGACAAGGATGAAAACGGTCGGAAAACCCTGCGCATCCACCCTAAAGGCAAATTCATCTACCGCATGGCCGGGCGCGACCGGGAGAAATCCGCCAGTTACTACACCCCGGAAGTACTCACCAAAAGCCTGGTGAAATACACCCTCAAGGAACGCCTGACGGAAGACGTAACGGCGGACGACATCCTCAACCTGACCGTGTGCGAACCCGCCATGGGCAGCGCGGCCTTCCTGAACGAAGCCGTGAACCAGCTGGCGGAAGCCTACTTGACCCGCAAGCAGCAGGAGCAGGGCGAACGCATCCCCCACGAGGACTACCCGCGCGAACTGCAGCGGGTAAAAATGCACATCGCCGACCACAACGTCTACGGCGTCGACCTCAACCCCATCGCCGTGGAACTGGCGGAAGTCTCCCTGTGGCTGAACGCCCTCAGCGGCGGCCACAACGTGCCCTGGTTCGGCTACCAGCTGTTCACCGGCAACAGCCTGATCGGCGCCCGCCGCGAGGTGTACCCCGCTCTTTCCTTGAGAAAAACAGCCCTGAAAAAACAGGCCAAAGAAGGCCTCTGGTACAACAACGCCCCGCGCCGGTTAAACCCGGAAACCCTGCTGAACCCGGCAGGCGAGGGCGGTCGTGGTGAAAACGACATTTACCACTTCCTGCTGCCCGACCCCGGCATGGTCGGCTACAACGACAAAGTCGCCAAACAACTGCGGCCGGATGCCTTCAAGAAAATCAAAGACTGGAAAAAAGACTTCTGCGCCCCGCTGGACGAGCAGGAAATCAAAACCCTGCAAAGCCTGAGCGAGGCCGTCGACCGCCTGTGGCGCGAACACACCCAGATGCTGGAACAGCACCGCCGGCGCACCGAAGACACCTACCCCCTGTGGGGCCAGGAACAGGTGGAAGAACACCACACCACCACCCGGGAAAAAGACAACCTGCGCGCCCACGGCATCTTCAATACCAACGCCCGAACCGCCTCCCCGTATCGCCGCCTGAAACTGGCCATGGACTACTGGTGCGCCCTCTGGTTCTGGCCCCTGGACAAAGTGGACGAACTGCCGGACCGCCAGAAATGGCTGTTTGACCTGAACACCATCCTCAACAGCGCCGGCACCTTTAATTTTGCCCCGGAGCAGGAAGGCCTATTCTCTGAAGAACCGGCAAACACTCCCTCTCCCCTCGCGGGACAAGCGCAGCGCAGAACAGCCGAAGGCTGGCCCGAAGGGCGAGCGCCGGAGGCGCGAGTAATGGGCCAGGGAGAGAGTGAAACAGGCAACACTGAAGCTGAGGATTTATTCGCCAAACCAGTAGACGACCTGTTCGCCGCCGACGAACCCCAGCAAACCCTGCGCGCCGAAACCCAGGCCGCCCGCGACGTCAGCAACCAGCGCGGCGAACTCAACCTGGAAAAGCTGTTCAAGAACCCCTTCTTTAACACGCTGGCCATCGCTAACCAGCTGGGCGAAAAGTACCGCTTCTTCCACTGGGAATTGGCCTTCGCCGACATTTTCGCCAAGCGCGGCGGCTTCGACATCACCCTGGGTAACCCGCCCTGGCGCAAGGTGGAATGGCAGGAAGGTGGCATCCTCGGTGACCACAACCCGGTCTTTGTGCTGCACAAACTCAGCGCCAAGCAACTGACCGATGAGCGCGAAGCCGCCTTCGAACGCAGCCCGCAACTGCAGCAGGCCTGGTTTGCCGAACTGGCGGAAGCGGAAGGGTCGCAGGCGTTCCTCAATGCTACCCAGAACTACCCGCAGCTCGCTGGCCAAAAGGCCAACCTGTACAAATGCTTCCTGCCTCGGGCCTGGGCCAATGTGAACGGGCAGGGTGTGAGTGGCTTCCTGCATCCGGAAGGAATTTACGATGATCCCAAGGGTGGAGGATTTCGACGGGAGGTGTATCCGCGTTTGCGCCAGCACTTCCAGTTCCACAACGAAGTGGGTCTGTTTGCCGAAGTGCATCACGCCACGATCTACAGCATTAACGTGTATGGCCCGCAGCGATCAGAGCCAGAGTTTCGACACATCGCGAACCTGTTTATTCCGCAAACCGTGGATATCTGCTTCGCCCACGAAGGGCAGGGGCAGGTGCCCGGCATCAAGGAAGAGGTGGAATCGGCCAGTGGTGCCATCAAAACCGTCTGGAACACCAACGGCCACCGCGACCGCATCATCGAAATAGGCCAGCACGAACTGGCCCTGTTCGCCCAGCTCTACGACGAAGCCGGAACCGATGCCCTGGAAGCCCGCCTGCCGGCCCTGCATGCCCGTCAGTTGATGGTGGTATTGGATAAATTCGCCGCCCAACCCCGACGGTTGGGGGATCTGAAAGGGCAGTATTACTCCACACAGCACTGGAACGAAGTCAACGCCCAGCAAGACGGCACCATCAAACGGGAAACCCGGTTTCCGGAAAGCCCGGACAAATGGATACTCTCCGGCCCCCATTTCTTCGTCGGCAGCCCGTTCTACAAAACCCCGCGGGCAGAGTGCACCCAGAACAGCCACTACGACATCCTCGACCTGCAAACCCTGCCGGACAACTACCTGCCCCGCACCAACTACATCCCCGCCTGCGACCCCGCCACCTACCGCGACCGCACCCCGCGGGTGCCTTGGGAAGAAAAATGCATGGTCAAATTGCACTGGGGGGATATGACTCCTGAAGAGGCAAACAGGAGTGGTGAGTATGGGGTTTGGCCAAGAACATCTCAGAGAAAAGTGACGGATTATTATCGGTTGGTAAACCGGGAAATGGTCGGCCCATCGTCCGAGCGGACACTCATCGCCACGATTATTCCCAAAGGTGCGGCGCACATAAACACTTGCCTATGCTCGGCATTCAAGTGCGAGCAAACCATGCTGGATTACTTCAGCATGACGCTATCGGTGGTTCTGGATTACCGTGTGAAAAGCACTGGTATGGGGCACGCGAACACATCCCTGATTAACCAGCTGCCAGTGCTAACGGATGATGCGGTACGTAATGCGCTGCACGTTCGTGCGCTGGCATTGGTGAGTATCACCAACCACTACGCCGACCTCTGGCAATCCAACTGGCAAGCCAACTTCCGCCAACAACACTGGGCCACCCGCGACCCCATCGCCGCGCTGCCGCAGGACTTCTTCGCCAACCTCACCCCCGAGTGGCAACGCAACAACGCCCTGCGCACCGACTACGCCCGCCGCCAGGCCCTGGTGGAAATCGACGTCCTCGTCGCCCAGGCCCTCGGCCTCACGCTGGAAGAACTGCTCACCATCTACCGTGTCCAGTTCCCCGTCATGCGCCAGTACGAAGCCGAAACCTTCTACGACCAAACCGGCCGCATCGTCTTCACCCCCAGCAAAGGCTTGGTAGGCGTAGGCCTGCCCAGAAAGGCCAACAGGAAGGAGCTCGCCGAAGGCACCTTCTACGGCATAGTCACACCAGAAAGAAAAGAAGACGAAATCGCCCTCGGCTGGGAAGACATCCAGCACCTGCAGGAAGGCAGCGTCTACAAAACCTACCTGGACGACACGCTCCCTGGTGGGCCAACAGAGCGCACCGTGGAATACAAAGCGCCCTTCTTCCGGCCAGATCGGGAAGCGGATTATCGGGTGGCTTGGGATGTTTTTGAGGGGCGGGAACATTGAGTATTTGGGGTGAATTGTTCTCAGCCTTACTCGGCGGAGATAGCGCAAGTTCCTCGCCTGCGAAGCGATCCCGGCGACAGTCTTCGCGTAATGAGAAAGCTTCTTTGTATACTCCTGGGGATCTTTTGTCTGGGAAGGTTGATTATGTGGCAGATAAGTTTGCCAAGGTTGTATCAGGTGATCTTACGGCCGTTGTTTTTCCCGGCGAAATGGCTGATGGGTTCGTCTCTGACCCGACAGACTTTTTAAGTCCTGGCCAAAGCACGGAATTTGTGTTGCTGAAAAACGATGTTCGGGGATGGAAAGCCAGTATAAGAGCAGCTCCAGAAGCCATAGCACGGGAAGCTCTTGCAAAAGTGGAAGAAGGAGATCTTGTAAGAGGCTGTGTTCTCGAGTTGAAGGACCGAGGGGTAATGGTTGATGTCGAGGGATTCCAGGCATGGATTCCAATCGGCGAGCTTGCCTGGCGTTGGGTCGATCATCCTTCCGAAGTGGTCTCGATTGGTGAGGAAATTGAGGCAAAGATTACTCGAATCGAGACGCCTGAAGGTTGGTTAGCTGACAAGCGACAAAGGCGAGCAAAAGCAGTGGCGAGCCTTCGCGCCTGTGTTTCTGAGCCTGAATCACCCACCGTAGCAGTCGCTTTTAGTGGAATGCCATTCAAGGTCTGGGCCGTTGCCAAAACACCCCGTAACTGTGACGCAGTGACAACTTTCGTGTTGGAGGAGATAGCTGGTGGCCAAAGCCGAGACTCGATTGCTGAAACAACCGGGCTTAACCTTGCCACACTTGAAAACATCCACACCTTTCTTGCGGATGAATCCCTCGCAAATAATTGGTCGGCCACCGATAGGGGCAGGGAACTTGTGGAGGCTATTGCTTCGGCCCGTGAGCTAAATGATGACCCCATTCGAGGGTTGTTTGCCAGTGCAGCACCCCAAGCTGCTCAATTGTTATCGCTCCATGAACACCATAAGCAGCAACCTTATCCCCGGGGTTGGCCTCGCCCGCCGTTTCACAAAACCGCAGAGGACGATTTTGCTAAAGCAACGGATGAGGCGCTACCCGAACCGCTTATCGAGAAGCTTGTGCCTGAAGACAAACGTAGTGGGCTCGCCCGGCTTCAGGAAGACAGTAGGCTCCGCATATTTTTACGTCGAGACGGCGGGAGACCTTGGAAGCCAGTTTTTATTGAAACCTCTGAATATTGGCTACTGGCAGGACTTTGGAGTTCGTTTAGGCCTTTCTTTGGCGAGCCTTACAGGCCTGCGAATGGAAGTGAACGATGCCAGAATTTTGTCATGGTGCGTTGCCTGGTTGTGCGTGCAAAGCAAGAAGATGCGCAGTCAGAAATTGTATATTTTGAGCCAAATACCGCGACGCTCTGGTGTTTGAACGAAGAGAGAAAAGTACGTGAGAAACGGTTAAGAGGCTATGTTTTTCCTGCATTGCCAACACCGGTACATAAGGACGGGGAATCAGGCTCTGACCAGGCAGAATGGCAGCTTCAGCCTGATTCATGGTGCAGTGTAAAGGTGTTTTAAATCATGGCTACTCGTGTGCCTAAGCAGGCGCTTTCGTTATTGGCTAATACTGTAGTAATGGCTAGCAAGTATGGCCTCAAGCAGGGTATTGGAAAAGCAGCCGCGAAGGCCAATCCAGCGTTGATGCTGTTGGAAGCAGCGGTATCAGTCGCTGACGCCGTGAATTCCTACCTGAAGTTGAAAGAAGCCAAGGCTCGCCGAAATGGTCTCAGCCAGCTGATTCCCCATGAGGAAAAGAGACTTGATTTAGAGCGTAAACAGCTTGCCGAGCAGATAGAGCTCGCAAAAAAAGACTTGGCTCAGACTTCTCGACTACAGGAAAGGCTGGGTAAGCTGGTTTTAGCCTGCAGTTCGGCTTACCGCACGGCCTGGGATGAGTTGCATGCGCTACGTAGTTCCGACCTCCCGGATATTGAGGCTTTTGATGCACAGCTGATTGAGCTAGAGGATGTATGGGGTGAGCTACAGCATGCGCTCCAAATTTACAATGAAACTAATGCATAGAGAGTAAATGCCATGCCGGACCAGAAACTGAAATTATCTGATGAATTACTGTCACGTGTTTCCGCGGGTGGACGCTCCGCAAGTTCAGATGCTCAACAGATTGAGGCATTAAAAACAGAGCGAGCAAGTATAGAGGCAGGAGCCAAAACAGAAGTAGCCAGGCTTCAGGTTGCGAAAGAGGCGATCGAAGCCTTCAAAGCGGGGTTTGAAGTTATAAAATCCCACAATCAATTGAAATCGACGATTGCGGAATGGCAAGGGCGTGTTACTCAGGCTGAAATCGAGGTAAAGAAAGCTGAGGTGAGTCTTCAAACTGCAAGAGAGAACAACCACATATTAGCAGAAGAGTTGGTCCAATCCCGGGATTTAATGGACCGGATTCTAGAGCTTTTTGATTTCACCATGGCGGAGTTGAAGAACTCAGATTGCTCAAAGGATGAGAAGACAAAGCTCCGGCGAGAGCTTCTAGAGATTGCCGATCGCCTCGTAAAGTTCAAGAAGTAGCAGGCTAGCTTTGTGATTCATCTCTTCGTTATTGCAGGGGTCAGCCTGACAGCCGCGGGCATCAGTTGGTGGAATGGCCAGCGAACGGAAGCTGTGCAGAAACAGGTCAGGTCCCTGGAGGAGCAACTTGGGGCCTTATACGAGGCTGATGCAAAGCAACGCCACGCATTGCTTGTCAGTTATGTGGAGGATCTGGATGGCCTGGTCAACCAGGAGCTGGATACGCGCAATGCTGTCGCGACGGAATTAACGGCCAGCCATGCGAAGGCGAGAGCTGTTCTAGCGAAGCGCCTGGGTAGCCAAGAAAGCGATGCTTTTCATCAAGTGGTTCTTGAGCTTGAGCTCGCGCTAGGTCGTGTGAACGCGGAGAGGGCCCACCTCGGGCTGATGAAGAGGGTCTTGGCAGGTGTGGTAAGCGATGGAAATGGATCAATTCCTAGCCCCGCTGAGCTTCAGTTACCTAATGATTTTCCCCGTGAAGGGGGGCTGGTCCATTTTGAGGAAGAGGTGCCTAAGGCGCTCCATGGCTACCGTCTAGAAGTGAAGGAATGGTCGGATGAGCTGAGCGGTCGTGCAATGTTGTTCGACGTCGATCATAGAAAGCGGTTCGCCAGGGTTTCAGCAACCGGTGCAGCCTTGTTGGAAGCCAATTTGACGGACGGCGGTGGTGTTATGACCGCCAAGGTGGTTCGGCGCGGACGAGATGGGGTTTATCTGAACTACCTGGGGGCTGATTTGGTGCTAGAAGCTGGCGCCCAAGATTACAGTCAGTTGACCCCAGAATCCTTGGTTGAGGTGTATCCAGCCGTATGGATGCTTGAACAAATTACTCGATTAGACCCGCAAAAACCTTTGCCGGTCAGGATTACTGCAAGGGTTGGCGGAAGCCGCGAGTACTGGTCGCCAATCTTGTTGTCCGTCCCTGAAAGCAAGTTAACTGATTTAGTTGCCGCCTATGAAAAAATCGATGAGTCCTCTCAGAACTATCCCTGGCGGGTACATCAAATTGGGGCCAGCCAGGTTGGCTTCTCTTTGGGAGATGTGACGTTAGTAACAAAGGCCGATCCCTCTGAAAAAGCGTTTGTTTTAGAAAACGTAATCTACGGAGCTATTGCTCCGCCTGTTTCTGTTCGTTTCCGTGCCGGTCTTTGTGCTTTCGTATCCGGTTCCAATGACGATGTTGATGCTGACCGATCCATGTTTTTACCCTTTGTGGAATCGCTGCATGCTGAATTGAGTAGCCAGAAACAGATGCTTCTTCAGCGACAGTCTGCCCTCAGGCTGCGCAAGCTTTCGTTAATTTACCAGGATCAGCAAGAGCATATACAGTCGGAAGGTTCGTGTGGGTTTTTGCCGGGAGAGATACATCAAGGGGGGCGGGTTGTTGTTGGGCTCATCACGGCAGTTGATCGTCCAAACTGGCTGGATGAGGCAATGTCGGCTGAGGGAAAGACTCGAATTCGAGTTTCAGGCCATGCGGAAGCCTGGAACGTCAGGCGTGCTGTCTGGGTAGACCGGCGAATCGGGGTTTGCCGCCTGGAGCTGGATACACATGACCAAGCGACTTTTCGTGAGATAAATCCCTTCGGCTTGTCTCGAATAGAGCGAGTCGGCGAAGGCTCTCAGCAACAGACGCTGAGCAAATCTCTTGAGAATGCCATTCTCGGTAAGTTCGCCTCGCCAAAGGTGCATACAACTCTGCTTGGTCTTTCCGGCGATCCGGTTCCGAATAGCAATCTAGACCGCTCCAGTGTCGAGAATTTGCTCGATTCAAACGAGCCCGTTGTTTGCATCTGGGGGCCTCCAGGTACTGGCAAAACAACGCTGTTGGTCAAGTGGTTGGCATCGCTTTTTTCTGCAGATAACAGTCAAGGTTGGCCGAGTATTCTTATTACTGCCCCGACCCACGTTGCTGTGACCAAACTCGTGTCTGACCTATTGGCGCAAATTCCTGAGCTAGGGGATGAGGTCGTCCGGTACGGTACCAGTGAGAAAGTTCAGGGAACCGATCTGGAACCCGTTTGGCACCAGCGGCTGCTGTCGGTACTCGATCCTGAACACCGAAATAAAGATCAGGCCGACGCTTCCTTGGAAAAATGGAAAGCCTTGTTAAAAACTCGCGAAGGGCGGGAGTCTGCCGCTAAATGGCTTTTGGGATCCAAGCATCTTCATGCCGCAACGTGTACGGGTATGGCGAGAGCAGACTTCGGTTTATGGAGTCGGACCTTTGATATCGCAATCATCGATGAAGCCGGCAAAGCATTTGGTGCTGAGCTGCTGATTCCTGCTTCGGTTGCTAAAAAAGTTGTGCTGGTTGGGGACCATAATCAGCTTCCCCCAACCGTAACGACAGAGGTTCTGGATGAGGATATCGGCTATCGCTTGTCAATGAGTGAGGTCGAGGAACTCCTCCGTCGAAATATGTTCCATGAAGTTTTTGAACAGCTTCCTGCCAATGGGAAAGGGATGTTGACGACACAATTCCGAATGCACAAAGACATTGGTGATGTTGTCAGCGAAATGTTCTACGAAGGCCACCTTGATTCTGCCAGAAACGAAGACGGCTGGGACCTTACTCGTCGCCGAATGACTTTTATCGATTTCAGCAAGGTTTCGAATTATCGGCACCGCAAAGACGGTGTGTCTGAGTCAATCGAGAATCTGACGGAGCGAGCCGCATTTCGTGCTCTTCTGGCCAGAATGGCAAAAACAGGCAAATTTAAGGGCCTTAGTATTCTTGTAGTTTGTCCTTACGAAGCACAGCGGAAAGCGGTTGAGGAAGAGTTTGACCGCAGCGGTTATGAACTGGATCTTGGAGTAACGACGGTCGATGCCGTGCAGGGTGGTGAGGCAAATATCGTCATACTGATGATGACCAGGAGCTCTGGGAGGGTGCAATTCTTACTCGATAAGCACCGATTAAATGTCGCCCTCTCACGAGCCAGAGACGCGGTAATCGTTTTTGGACACATTGAATGTCTGACTAAGAATGCCGATAGCCCTGTTTCTCATTTATTAAAGATTGGTGAACGGAATAAAAGTCTAGATTTGGTTCGGTTGGGGTCAAGGGCCGATTTTAGACGAGATGTTGCATCGATAATTACATGATCAAGCTGTATGCGTGGTGCGATCGGCGCTTAAGAGAAAAGCGAGTGAACAACCATTTGAAAGTCACTGTAAGTAAGGGAATGCATGAAGATTTCCACACTGCTAGATCAGATTGAAATTGGCCAAATAGCATTGCCAGAGTTCCAGCGCGGCTACGTTTGGAATCGGGATCAGGTGCGTGGCTTGGTTCGCTCTTTGTACAAGCGCTACCCGGTGGGCAGCCTGCTAGCGTGGATCACGGATTCGTCACAGGCGCAGGGGAGGGGAACAAGTGCGCTCGCATCCGGCCAGCAGGTGAAGATGTTGTTGGATGGTCAGCAGAGGATGACTTCGCTATACGGCATCATTAAAGGGGAGCCTCCCGCTTTTTTTGATGGTGATGCTAACGCGTTCAGGGGGTTGTACTTCCATGTAGAAACCGAGGAATTCTCGTTTTATATGGCCTCCAAAATGCAGGGCAACCCCCTTTGGGTAGATGTCACCCGGCTTATGAAGGAGGGGGTGGATAACATCCTTGAGGAAATTCAGGAGTGCACTCAGGACTTCAAGCGCACGACTCACTGCGGCAATCGATTAAACCGTTTACGTGATGTTCGTGAGATAGATGTCCACATTGAAGATGTCTCCGGACCGGAAATGACGCTGGATGTGGTGGTGGATATCTTCAACCGAGTGAATAGTGGTGGCCGGAAGCTCTCAAAGGGTGACTTGGCGCTAGCCCGCATTTGCTCGGTAGAGCCAGACGCGCGTTCTCGCATGCGCAAAGCGCTGGATGACTGGAATGATTCAGGCTTCGGTTTCACGCTGGATTGGTTGCTCAGAAGTGTAACAACAATTGCTACTGGCGATGCGCGCTTTTCGGCTCTTCACGAGTTAGATGCCTCTACATTCAACAGTGCGCTGCAGCGCTCCATCAATCACATCAATAGCATCCTGGATCTGATTGGTGCTCGACTGGGGCTGGACCACCAGCAGGTGCTGACCGGACATTTTGCCGTACCCATTCTGGCCCGATTTCTGGACGATGCCGGTGGCGCCGCCCAGGATCACGAAACCCAGAACAAGATCTTGTTTTGGTATGTGCAAACGGCGATCTGGGGCCGTTATTCCGGCTCCACCGAAAGTGTGCTTTCCCGAGATCTCAATATTCTGCTGGATGCGGGACCAGAGGCAGGGCTTGATGCACTTATTCGTGAGTTGCAGCTTTGGCGGGGTAACCTGCGGATCAGACCGGAGCACTTCACGGGCTGGAGCCGCGGTAACCGGTTCTACTCCATTCTCTACATGTTGACTCGTGTTGGCGAAGCTCAGGACTGGGGTTCCGGCCTGCCGCTCAAGAAGGGACTTCTTGGTAAGAATACATCTTTGGAGGTGCATCATATCTTCCCGCGGGATTTCCTAAAGAAGAGTGGCCACGACAACAAGAAAGCCATTAACGCTTTGGGTAACTTTTGTTTCCTGACCAAGAACAGCAACCTGCAGATCAGTAACCGCCCACCCCATGAGTATTTTTCCGAGGTCGAGAGCCAGCATCCTGGGGCTCTTGCCAGTCAGTGGATTCCACAGGATCCTGAGTTGTGGAAGCCAGAAAGCTACCCGGAATTTCTTCGCCAGCGTCAGGCTTTGCTGGCTGCGGCGGCAAATGCATTCCTCGACACCTTGTATAACCTGCCTTCCGATGACAGTTCAGTGGCCTATGAGGCGATAGAGCAGGGCGAGTCGGCACCCGGTGGTATCGCCGACGCGGAGGAGGAAAAACAGCTGGATGACGTTAATGCATGGGTCAGAGAGCGTGGCCTGCCGGCAGGCGAAAAAGAATTCGAGCTTAGAGATTCAGACACTGGAGAACTGAAAGCTTTCCTCGACTTGGCTTGGCCAGAGGGTTTGCAGGAAGGTCTGTCAGATCCAGTTGCTCTGATTCTCAATGAGGAAATGGGTTTGTTCAAGTTGGCCACGAATGCTGGCTTCCAGGTATTCGATGACGCCGAAAGCTTCCGTGTCTATGCAGCCCGCAAGGTGCTTGGTGATCTTCATTACGGTCTTCCTGAATGGGCGCAGCAGGTGGAGGACACTGCCATCCCTGTGGTTAATCACATTATTAAGAGTGATCTGCCCGTGCCGGAGTGTGGAGCTGAAATTCAGATGGACAGCGGAGAGGTAGCCGGGGAGTTTGAGTTTGTCTGGGATGATCAGCGGGTTGCTGTCTGGGTCTCTTCGGAACGCGCGCCACAGCGGGCGATGTTGGCTGCGAAGGGTTGGCGACTGTTTTCTCTTGAGGAAGTAGTTGAGTTGCCGAAGTTGCTGGAAGTCGCACTGGATAGCACGCCTGCCTAACTCAAAAAATTGAAATTTTGGGAAATGGACTTACCATTATGGTAAATGATAAAGTTGTCAGCCGTTTCACTGGGACGCCAACCAGGGAAAACGGTGGGATCATCGGGAAGGAACCGCTTTATCCTCCCGACGAAGTTCTCGATTTACTGGACAGGCGCAGCATTGGAGCGATAACTCTGTGGACCAATGACTGTCAGAAAGATGTTCAGGATCTTGAGCTTGACCATGACGGTGTAATTAAGCTGATCAGGAATGCGCTCCGTAGCGGGAGGTTTTTGAATTCACAGTGGTGTCAACAAAAACCAGGCGGCCCATGGGCTGCGTGTGATGCGTACACAGTCACTCAGGCAGAGTGGATTGAGGCTGCCTTCAAATCGCTGGATATTCAGTACTATGTAAAGTTTGCTTTGAACAAGAGCGGGAAGCTCTTGTTGGTAGTTTCTTGCCATACCAGCAGCTGAGGATGTTTATATGGAAAACAAGGTTTGCCCGATCTGTGAAGAGGGCGCACTGACCATCAGGGAAGGGCGTAATGAAACTGAGTACAAAGGGGTTAAGGGCTCGGTCCGTTTCCTGTATGAGGAGTGTAATGTTTGCGGCAGTGAGCAAGCTGATGCCGCTTTATCTTTGAAAAACAAGCGGCTCATGATTGCCTTCCGAAAGCAGGTTGACGGCCTTTTAATGGGGGAGGAAGTGCGGGCATTGCGGGAACGCCTGAAGTTAAAACAGTCCGAAGCCGCCCGGGTTTTTGGCGGCGGCCCGACCGCGTTTTCAAAATATGAATCTGATGACGTTACCCAGTCGGCAGCTATGGATAAGTTGCTAAGGGTGGCGGACGCACTTCCTGAAGCGTTTCGTCATCTTTGCAAGTTGGCAGGCCAAGAGGTACCAAAAGGGGTTCCTTCATTGTCCGTGGTGAGGGGTGCAGAGGACATCGTATGGCAGACAATCGAGATCCCGGAAACGTCGGATGGCGCCAACGATGAATATCATGCTGTCACGTCACACCTTATTTCTGGTGAAGAGAGGTATGGCTGATGGCAGATGAAAAATTGCAGCGTGCCATAAATCACCTTGCCATCTCGGATGTTTATCTTGTTGCTTCTGAGGCTCGCCACGGTGAGGAGTTCAATCCTAAAGCTGCCCATGCCCTTGAAGGTTTGAAAGTTCAGACAATGCATCTAGCCCGGCGCTCGGAGATTCTGGAAACGGACAAACCCGACCGGTATCTCCTGCGTATCGTGGTCGGTTTCGGTGTTCGCTGGATTAGTGAATCGGAGGTTGAAAAGGATGCACCCCAGATCAGGGCTTTCGTTGAAGCAGATTATGTAGCCGAATACTTAATGGATGAACGCCTTGAGCAGGATGCGATTGACGCCTTTGCGCTTCAGAATGCGAGCTACCATGTTTGGCCTTATTGGCGTGAATACCTAATGAGCCAATGCGAGAGGCTGCGTATGCCACGCTTGATTCTACCCACCAAACAATTTCCTGATAACCAAAAACAATGACATAAGGAAAGCCCATGATCCCCGGCTTGTTGGCCAGCGAAGTATCGGCTGCCCTGCGCGAGTTCATTGTCACTGGCTATGAAACGGAAACCGACCCGTTTAAAGGGGAATTCCGTCGTCTGGTAGAAGAACAGCAGGACGGGGAGGCATTCCTCAAAGGGCCCTACGTTTCAGTGGGTTTGCCCTTTATGCGCGGCAAAACTGGCCGGGATTTCTTCAAGGGGTTTGAAACAGAGCATCCGCCTTTTGCCCATCAAGAGCAGTCTTGGCGACGGTTAGCGTCTGATCGGCGGGCCGCGAATACTTTGGTGGCTACGGGCACCGGTTCGGGTAAAACCGAGTGTTTCATGTACCCGATCCTGGATCACTGCCACCGGGAGGCCGGCGCCGGCATTAAGGCCATTGTGATTTATCCCATGAATGCGCTGGCCACAGACCAGGCGAGCCGTTTCGCCAAAGAGATTTGTCGCCAGCCTGCCCTCAAAGGGCTTCGGGTGGGCTTGTTCGTTGGGGGAGATGGCCAGGGCACCAAGGCTATGGGCCCGGATCAGGTCATTACCGACAAGGAAGCCCTGCGCGATAACCCTCCGGATGTGTTGCTTACCAACTATAAAATGCTCGATTACCTGCTGATGCGTCCGCAGGACCAGAAGCTGTGGGCCTGCAACGGGCCGGACACCCTGCGGTATCTGGTGGTGGACGAGCTGCATACCTTTGATGGCGCCCAGGGTACGGATCTGTCGCTGCTGATTCGACGGTTGCGGGCCCGGTTTGAGATGACGCCGGAGCAGTTGGTGTGCGTGGGAACCTCTGCCACCCTCGGTGGCGATGACAGTATCAATGGGTTGCTGGGCTATGCGTCCGACATTTTCTCCAGCCCGTTTCGCCGGGGCTCGGTGATTGCCGAGCAGCGGCAGAGTGATTCGGAGTTTCTGGATAACCTTGAGTTTTTGGGGCTCAATAAGGCTATTGGGCCTGAGCATCTTTCGCTTGCCCTGAATGAGGGGCTGCAGGCCTATCTTCTGAAGGCCTACGACCTGTATTTCAGTAATGAGCCGGAAATACCGCTGGATGCCGAAGAAGGACGGATTCAGCTGGGCAAGGATCTTAAGCAGCATGGTCAGCTGGCAAACCTGCTGCGTCAGCTCAAACCGGGGCAGGGTACGCCCCGCTTTCGGGAGCTGGTGGATAAGCTGGCGTCCCAGATACCACCGAAGTTTCAGCGCCAGCCGGAGCAGGCATTGATTGCGCTGTTGGCGCTGCTTTCCCATGCCCGAGACGAAGTAGGGCGGCCGTTTGTGCAGTTGCGTTTGCAGCTTTGGTCCCGGGAGCTGCGGCGGATTGTCGGCACCTTGCGGGAGCCGCAACCGCAACACCTTGTGACGGACGAAGTGCCTGAAAACGGGCGCGCAAACGTTTTGCCCCCGCTGCTGGCGTTCGGGGACGACAAACCGCCGAAGGACCAACGGCAGGTACGGTTGCCGCTGGTGCAGTGCCGGGAGTGCCATGGCACCGCCTGGTTAACTCGCATGGAAATGAGCCATGTTTCTGATCAGGTGGTGGAAACCGAGCTGCAGAGTATCTACAGCGCGTTTTTTGGCAACCACGAGGAAACCGCCCTCTTATTGCCCTGGCAACAGGGCGAGGGTGTTTCTCCGGCGGGGATGCACCTGGATAACTTCCGGCTGTGCCGTGAATGTGGCCGCACGGCGGCTGCGGATTATGCCGGCTCCTGTAAGGGCTGCCAGGCGGGCAATGAGGCGTTGGTGCGGGTGAGCAAACCGCATCAGTTGAAGGAGGTCAAACGGGACAATACCAATAAAAATATCCATGAGCACGATTGTCCCTACTGTTCCGCCAAATCCGCTTTGGTGGTGTTCGGTGCCCGCGCCGCCAGTTTGAGTGCCGTGGCCATTCACCAGTTGTTCAGCAGCCGCGACAATGATGACCGCAAGCTGCTGGCCTTCAGCGACTCAGTTCAGGATGCTACCCATCGCGCCGGTTTCTTTGCCGCCCGTACCTGGCAGAACAATGTGCGTATGGCGCTCACCCAGTTACTGGAAAATCAGTCCCAGCCGTTACCGTTGCTGCAGTTACCTGATCTGTTTGAGCGGTACTGGCTGAATCAGGGAGATGAGTCGGGGCGTCTTGGGTTGCCCCGTTACCTGCGTGAATTCATGCCGCCGGACAAGCGCTTTACCGCGGATTTCGAGCATTTCGAAACGACTGGCGAGGTGCGCGATGCGGCCAGGATTCTCAAGCTGATTCGCGGGCGGATGTTGTGGCAGATACTGGAAGATCTGGGCTGGCGAGCTCAAGTTGGGCGTTCCCTGAATCGTCTGGGCATTGCGGCGTTGGACTGGCCAGCAGAGTCGGTTGCCCGTGCAGCGCTGGCCTGGCGGGAAACGGTAGACAACACGCTGGGCTATCGCATTGATAGCGAGGCGGCTGCGGGCCTGATGACCGGGCTGGTTCAGCATCTGGTGAATCTGGGCGCGTTCGGGTTGAAGGACCTGGCGTATTACCGCGACAAATCCGGCAAGAGTTACCTGCTCAAATTTCTGGATTACGCCCCGCCATTGGGCCCGTCTTCCCCACGGCCTCGGTACCCTGCTGTGGCCAAGGCTGAAGGCTATGAGCCGCTGAGTCACAATAATGCCTCGAAATCCTGGTACGAAAACTGGCTCATCTGCCTGAACCCGGACACCCTCGTAGACCGGAAGCAAATGGAGCAGGTTCTTGCTGCCGCCCTGGATGCGCTGGCCGATGTGGGCATGGTGCAGGCCGAAAACAACGAGCGTGGCGTTAAACTCTGGGCCCTGAACCCCGATATGCTGATCATCGCTACGGATATTCAGGCGGTGGAATGCGAAGGCTACCGCCCTATGCACGTGCCCGCCAACAAGGCCCGCAACTGGCTGGGGTTGCCGATGATCAGTGCCGCTGGTACGGAGCTGCTGTATGAGAATGTCGTTCCTGTACGTGACACCTTGTATGGCAACCTGTACCGCCATGGTGAAATCCACCGGGTAATCGCCCATGAACATACGGGTTTGCTGGCGCCCAGCGAGCGGGTTCGCGTGGAGAACAGCTTTATCAAGGGTGAGAAGCCCTGGGAATACAATCTGCTGTCGGCAACGCCTACGCTGGAAATGGGTATCGATATTGGTGACCTTTCCAGCGTTTTGCTGTGTTCCGTACCGCCGGCCCAGGCGAATTACCTGCAGCGCGTGGGCCGGGGTGGTCGCCGGGATGGCAACTCCTTTGTGCTGACGGTGGCCAATGGTCGCCCACACGACCTGGTGTTTTACGCCGACCCTGCGCGAATGCTGGATACGCCGGTTGAGCCGCCGGCGGTGTTCCTGAAGGCCCGCCATGTGCTGCGCCGCCAGTTGCTGGCTTACTCCATGGACTGCTGGACCCGTTGGGCAAAGGGGGACAACCGGGTGCCCCATACCATGCAGCCGGTGCTGGATGCGGTAGAAAAGGCCCAGGAGGACCGATTCCCCTACACCATGTTGAATTTCCTGAAACATAACATGCAGCAAATCTGGGACGGGTTCAGTAGCCATGTGGCCACTGAACTAAGCGGGGAAGATCTGGAGCTGCTGCGGCAATATCTGGTTGGTGGGCCGCAATACGATGAGGACCGGCTGGAGCTGTATCTCATCGGCCGGCTCAAGCTGGTGGCAGATGAACGCAACCGCATGGCCACCACCATCAAAGATCTGGACAAGCAGCTGGATAAACTGCGCAAGCAACCCCGGGACGAACACACCCAGGCCGAAATTCTGGAGCTGGAGCGCGAAACTGCGGGCTACCGGGGAATGCGTATTCGCCTGAACAAGCGTGAAACCCTGAATTTCTTTACCGACGAAGGGCTGCTGCCAAACTACGCCTTCCCGGAAGAAGGGGCGACCCTGCATTCGGTAATCTTCCGCTCTGAGAAAGGTGCGGTAGGCGATGGCGCAGATCATGAATTCGTAAAGCGGGAATACGAATACCAGCGTCCCGCGCAGGCGGCACTGACGGAGCTGGCACCGGAGTCAGTGTTCTATGCAGGCAACCGCAAGGTAAAAATAACCCGGGTGGAAACGGCCAAGGGCCGCAACATTCAGGACTGGCGCTTTTGCCCCCGCTGCCATTATTCCGCGCCCGCCGATGACCCCACCGCGGGCTTCAGCGATAAAACCTGCCCCCGCTGCCATACCAACCAGTGGGGCGATGAAAGCGCCCGCACCAAAATGCTGAAGATGACGCAGGTCTACGCGTTCACCAACGCCAGGGATGCGATTCTGGACGACCGCTCCGATGACCGGGAGCCTGTGTTCTTCAACAAGCAGATGCTGATCGACTTCAAACCTTCCGATGTGCCGATTACCTGGGTGCTGGACGATAAGGATAAGCCCTTCGGCTTCGAATTCATCCGCTCCGCCAGGTTTCTGGAAGTGAACTTTGGCCGCCGCGAAGGGGAGGAAATGTACTTCGATGTGGCCGGAGAGCACATCCAGCGAGCTGGTTTCCCTATCTGCCGGGAATGTGGCTCGGTGCAATCCAAAGCGGCAGCCAATGGCAAGAAAGAGGCTACTCACCTTAAATCATGCAGTTACGCCCGTGGCCCGAAGAAACTGCTGAACGGCAAGGAAGACACTGGCCTGGAGAATTGCCTGTACCTGTACCGCCAGTTCTCCTCTGAAGCTCTGAGGATTCTGTTGCCGAGGCTGTCGACGGGCGGTACTGAAGAGCAGGTGAATTCGTTTGTAGCGGCCTTGCAGCTGGGCTTGAAAAGGCGGTTTGGCGGCAAGGTGGACCACTTGCGGGTTGCCTACCAGAGCGAGCCAGTGGGCGAGACCGATGAGCGCCGGCACTTTATTGTGTTGTACGACTCTGTGCCGGGTGGTACCGGCTACCTGCATGAGCTGCTGAGCCGGGCGGAGAACATGCAGTCTGTGTTCCGTATGGCCTACGACGTCATGGATGCCTGTGACTGTTACGACAACACCATGGACGGTTGTTATCGCTGCCTGTTGGAGTACCGCAATGCCTATGGCATGGAAAGCACCAGTAAGGAACTGGCGCTGGAAATGCTGAAAGATATTGTCGATGGTAACCACCAGTGGGTGCAGGACAAGCAAGGTTTGAGCGCACTGGGTGGTAATCCCTGGATAGACAGTGAGCTTGAAGCGCGCTTCCCGGAGGCGCTGGCACGGTTTTCTGGTGAAGACTGTGTGGGCAACCACAAGGTGCGAGTCGGCAAGGACATTATCCGGGGTAAAAGCGGTTACCGGCTGACCATTGGCGACCTCGCCTATGAGATAGAACCGCAGGTGAATCTGAGTATGGCGGAAGGCGTGCAGTTTGCTAGTAAACCGGATTTTGTGCTCTGGCCGGCACGTAATGGTTTACTGCCTGTGGCGGTTTTCCTCGACGGCTATAAGTTTCATGGCGAGAAAGCCAGCGAAGACCTGCTCAAGCGCCAGGCTCTGATGCGGGCCGGCTTTGTGGTTTGGACGCTTAACTGGTACGACATCAACAAGGTCATGGGCGACAAGGCCATGGATGTGCCCTTACCGCTCGGCATGACCTCGGCGGAACAGAATCATCAGGCCATTGCCGGTCTCGCCAAGGTGGCTGGCGTGAACAACACCGCTCAGCACCTCAATAAAAACACCTTTGACTTGCTGATGCACTTCTTGACCGAGCAGGACAATGCGTTGCTGCAGCAGCAGGCGCTGTTTTTCATGCTGCAATGCCTGCCGGCCCGGTCTTTAGCGGATGCTGACGTTAAAGCTGGCGTGTTGGACAGCCTGAACGGCCTGCCAGCAAGCTTTACGGACCTGGCGCCTGATCCTGCCGCATTGGCAGGGTCGGTTGAGCTAACCGATGACAACGCCGCAGCGAAGATTACCCTGAGCCTGCTGGCCGGGTCGGAATTGCTGAAAACCTTTGATCTTGGCAAGGCTCTGATCTCTGCCAGCTACACCCTGCAAAAAGGCAGTGAAGACCAGGCCCGCTACCAATGGCAACGGTTCTGGACAGCTGTGAACTTCCTGCAGTTCCTGCCCGCGTTCTACGCCTGGACCCCGGGCTCGAAAAACAGCGGTATTGCGGCGGGCCTGCTCTGGACGAAAAACACCGGCCAACATGGGAAGCCCGACGTTAAGCCAGACCAGGCTCCGCCCTGGTTTGACCAGCTTGAGGATGAGTTGCGGGAAAGGCTTGAAGAGCAGGATGTGGCCTGGCCGGCGGAGGTGTTGGTTGCGGAACCCGTGACTGCCGGTGAACTGGACGAAGTGGTAGGCGAGGCCGAATTGCTGTTTGAAAGCGCAAAGGTGGCTTTGTTGCTGGATGATGTGGACGACCAGGTGGCGGCCAGGCCGTATCTGGAAGCGGATGGATGGCGTATCTGCTCCTCGGTGGACGAGTTGGTTGATGCCTTGAATGAATTGGAATCAGGAGCCTGAGATGGCGAGTGTTGCGTTCTCTGACAAGTATTTTGAAAGCCTGCTGGCGTTGACACCGAAGGAGCAAAGTCAGGCCAATAAAGCGGTCATGTTATTTCAGCAGGATCGCAACCATACCAGCCTCAACTACGAAAAGCTGCCCGCTTTCAAGGACAACAAGGTACGTTCAATCCGGGCAAATCAGGATGTGCGGATTATTCTGGCGGCGGCTGAAAAGGAAGATCTGTATCTGATGCTTTATGTGGACCACCACGAGCCGGCCTACAAATGGGCCGAAAAGCGTAAGATCGAAATCAACCCGAACACTGGCAGCGTTCAGGTATTTACGGTTGAAGAGAGTGTTCTTGAGCCGGCAGGGGAAGAACCGCGAGGGACATCACGGCCCGGCTTGTTTGATGCCGTTAGGGATCGGCAACTGTTGCAGCTGGGCGTTCCGGAAGAGGCGTTGCCCCTGGTTCGTACTATGAAAATTGAGGCGGACCTGGAAACCGCGCTGACTGAAGAGAAGATTCCGAGAGACGTTCACGATGGACTGTTCATGATAATGGCCGGCGCCAGTTACGAGGAAGCCTATAACGAAGTGGTTCCGGCGGCCCCGGAGGCGGTGGATACTGAAAACTTCACCGCAGCGTTGACACGCCCCGAATCGCAGGCTGTCTTTACGGTGGCCGACAACGAGCAGGCTCTGCAGGAGGTGCTCAACCAGTCGATTGAGAAGTGGCGGGTGTTCCTGCACCCGGCTCAGCGCCGACTGGCAGATGGCAAGAAAAACGGCCCGGTTCGCGTGCTCGGCGGCGCGGGTACCGGGAAAACCGTAGTGGCTATGCATCGGGCTAAATGGCTTGCCAACCATTTGGGAGAAAGCGATGGAAAAATACTGTTCACGACCTTCACCAAGAACCTGGCGGCCGACATCCAGCAGAACCTGAACAAGATCTGCAGCCAGGAGGCGCTGGCTCGTATCGAGGTGCAGAATCTTGATGCCTGGGTTATGAACTTCCTGAAAAAACAGGGCTACGACTACGGTTTGTTATTGGATAGCCGGGAAGAGAAGAAACTATGGGAAGAGGCCTACTCAGAGAAGCCCGCCAGTATTGATCTGGGTATGGCATTTTTCCAGGAAGAATGGGCGAGGGTGGTCCAACCCCAATCAGTGCGCAGCGTAGATGAATATAAGAAGGCTTCGCGGATTGGTCGTGGTACCCGTTTGAATCGGCAGCAGCGCGTGGAAATCTGGCCAGTGTTTGAGCGGTATCGTCACCTTTTGGCTAGCAACTATCTTAAAGAAACGGATGATGCTTATCGAGACGCCCGAATGCTGATTGAAGAGAGTCCGGATCTTCGACCCGATCTGGCGTCTGTTATTGTTGATGAAGCGCAGGATATGGGTACCCAGGCCTTCATGCTAATACGTGCTCTTGTGCCACCAGGCCCTAATGACCTGTTCATTGTGGGTGACGGTCATCAGAGAATTTATGGCAAGAACAAAGTCGTGTTGGGGCAATGTGGCATTGATATTCGCGGCCGCAGTTCCCGTCTCAAAATCAACTATCGCACTACTGATGAGACGCGCCGATTCGCGGTGGGCATACTCGAAGGCGTAGAGGTTGACGATCTGGATGGCGGTAAGGACACCCAAAAGTTTTACCACTCACTGATGCACGGTCCGGCACCGGAAATTCGCCGGTTTGATTCAATGCAAGAGCAGGCGGATTCGATCCTGGATGCAATCCGCAATAATGAACTCACCCCTGAAGCCTGCTGCGTAATTGCCCGCACCCGGCGGGAAGTTGGAGAGCTAAAAGCAGCTTTGGAAAGCCGGCAGCAGCCTTGCCACGTGTTGGACGGTAGGAGTGTTTCTACGCCAGATAACACTCTTAATTTGGGCACGATGCACCGAGTGAAAGGGCTTGAGTTCGACGCGGTCTTTTTGGCGTCTGCAAATAAGGGGCTAGTACCTCTGGATTACGTGATCAACTCTGCTGCTGATGCTGTAACGAGAAGGCATAGAGAAAACGAAGAACGTGCTCTGGTCTATGTGAGTGTCACCAGGGCTCGCAAGTTGGCGTTTATCTTTGGCTATGGGCAGATGAGCGACTGGTTCTTAGACGAGAGCCACTAACTAATCCGGTTTTAGTTGAGTTTGTCACCCAAAACCCGAATGAAACACAAAGCGTTGGTCGCTTGATTCAGCTGTAATGGCCGGTTGAGAGTTGTCATCGAGCCAGTGCGCTTGCCACCTCGACTTCCGTCAGATGACTGATAAGAACCGGTTGGGTTTGCGACTCAAGCAAAGCCTGAACACGTCGCTGGCGTGTTCTTGTCTGTAGTAGGGCAGAACAGCGCTGGTATCGAAGTACAATTAATAGCGCTCTTCATCTCTGAGTTCCCGCACCGCATGGGCAGAGCTTTCCCGGACGGGTGGCAGAGATGCCCTGAGTTCCGAACGGTTTGGAAACTGAATCCTTCCGGGCAAGGCCGCGATCAGGCGTGCGGCAGGTTTGCCGTGGCGCAGAATCAGAATTTCTTCGCCTGCGGCCACAGCGTCCAAAAGATTTGAGAGCTTTTCCCGCGTTTCCCGGACATTGATCGTGCGCATGATTCTCATCCTATGCGTGTACACAAATAGTGTACTCTCAGTAGAAGTTCCATAGCGTTCACGTGCGCCGGAATATGCAACAATGCAACCTTTGGCTGGAGAGGAGTGTTTACCCATGCCATTAGAAAACCGGGTCAGTCCCGAGGGTAAGATTGAGAAAAGCAGTGCGCGTGGCACCTTGATGGGGAATAGGGGCGTTTTACACAACTCCAGGCAAGAAGTTCAGCGCCAGTTCAAGAATCGAGCGTGGATTACCTGCCTCCTTGAATTTCGGGGGCGGCAAAGGGAACTGATGTCCCCGGGCGCCTACACGGAGCTTTTCTTCCTGGATGAAGTAACCGCATTTGCTGCAGGCCACCGTCCGTGTGCGGAATGTCGAAGGGCGCGCTATAACGAGTTCCGCGATGCCTGGGGCACCGCGAATGATTGGTCAGACAATTCCAAAGTGCGCGCGCCCGAGCTGGACAAGATCCTTCATCAGGAGCGGACCGAGGATGGCGAGAAGGTTATTTGGAAAGGTAATTTGGCTGATCTTCCTCATGGTGCGATGTTTCAGGTGGGAAGCGGCACGTTCGCGGTGTGCGGGGGTCGCGTGCTTGCGTGGAGCTTTGACGGTTACCAGGAGGCGTCAATTGAAAGCTTTCCCGAAACTGTGGATATTTTGACGCCACATTCAGTTGTAAGGGCTTTTGCTGTGGGTTTTAGGCCAGAGTTTCACATAACCGCTGAGCTCTAGTTGCTGATGAGAGAATGATTCAGGGTCCCCATCATCCGAAGATGTGCTCGGCTTTTAACAGCGGTTCATGAACTTCACAAACAAGGCTATCAAATCCTGCCAATATTCTCCCATTTGGCCCCTCCAGTACACATTTTCATCTAAGAAAGGTCCTTGATAGACAATCAGATAGGTGCCAATTTCAATTAATGTAAAAATTTTTATATTAGGTGGAATTTGAAGACCGGGATGCCGACCACGCGCTGGCCTGAGCCTGCCTGCACGAAACCCGGGATTCCTGCGGGTACGCAATGAGTGTACTCTTGGTAGATGTATACCCGGCGCAGTAGATTAGCCTTAAGTCCGACAGGCTGCTAGCTGTAAGTGGGGCTTTTTTGTGTTACTGTACGTTTGTACAGTTACCTAAAGCCGAGGAACCACGATGGCAGTTAAAGCGATCTACTATTCAGAGAGGGACGGGCTTGCAATGGCACTGAAGAACCCCGACACCAAGATCTTCGCCTCCAAGTCCGAGGCTGATGCCCGGGACAAGCAGCTGGAGCTGGCTGAGGAGCTACGCGAATTTCTGGTCACCAGGGTAGAGGGCCTGCAGGAGGATCTGGCTGATCGAGTCGCCATGACCATTGCCGAACACAAAGACCTGTTTTCGAAAGGTCTGAAAAAGCCGGCTTTGCTTAATCAGACCGAATCTGCATAGTCTTTTTAGCCGGTCAAGGGCCAGTTTCTGGTTGAATCTAGGGGCCGCTCACCAAGGACTTCAGGTCAGTATCCGGATCCTTCAACACGTCAGGATTGACCTTCCTGCGTTGTTGAACGAGAGTCTTGCCGACCATAAAAGCGATGGGCAGGTTGACTGCGTCAACGGCAATGACACAGCCGTCGCGGAGATAGAACACCGCAAACCCCTTATCCTTGTCGGGGTTGCCGCGAACCACACGCTGATCATGACTCTGGGATAAACCCACCATCTGCAGGCGCACGTCATACTGGTTCGACCAGAACCATGGCGCGCTATTATAGGGTTTCTCCTCGCCCATCAGGGTCGCCGCCGCGGTCCGGGCCTGATCAACCGCGTTGGCGACAGACTCAAGGCGTTGCATCTTCTCGAAGAAAAGATTCCGGTGGCGGGTGCAGTCGCCAATCGCCAGAATGGCGGGATCTTCTGTGCGGGTAAACTCGTCAACAATAATACCGTCGTCACAGGGCAGGCCGGCGGCCTCTGCCAGGGCGGTTTCCGGCACGACACCAACGGATACGAGCACGATGTCGGCCGGTACCGTGCCGCCGTCCGCCAATGTCACGCCAGCCACATGCCCCTGGTCGCCCGCTTCGAAACCGGTTACTGCCGTGTTCAGACGCAGATCCACGCCGGCGTTGCTGTGTTTGGCGTAAAAGAACTCTGACATTTCCGGGCCTGTCACACGTTGCATAAGACGCCCGGCCGCTTCCAGTACCGTGACGTTAACGCCTTTTTTGGTAGCACTGGCTGCCACTTCAAGGCCAATGTAACCACCACCCACGATGACCAGGCGCTTCCCCGGAAGTAATTCTTCACGCAGGGCATCCGAATCAGTTATGTCGTGCAGATAATAAATGCCCTTCAAGTCAGCTCCGGGTGCGTTCAGGCTTCGAACGTGTGACCCAGTGGCCAGGACCAGTTGATCGTATTTCAATGTGCTCTGGTCCGACAAGCTGATGGTCTTGTTGTCCCGGTCAATGTGTTCGGCACGTACACCGAGCCGCAACTGATGGCCGGCGTTCTCGTACACCGAGCGCGGCTTCAGGTACAGCGACGCCTGATCAACCTCTCCTGCCAGGTAGTTCTTGGACAGGGGCGGCCGCTGATAGGGTGGGTGTGGCTCTTCGCCCACCAGAATCACTTCCTGTTGATATTTCTTTTGCAGCAAGGTTGTCAGGAGCGCACCTGCTGCGTGCCCGCCGCCAACGATAACTGTCGTCTCTTTCTGTTGGTTTGCCATAGTCTGCCTTTGTCTATTGTTCTTTGGGGCCAGATTGATCAGAAGTCCGGATGCGCCCCGGGAGGCCCGCCCACGGCGCTCAGCCGACTGTCTCTCCGGCATCCTCAAGTATCATCGCGGCGCCTTTTTCGCCGATCATGGTCGCCGGCTGATTGGTGTTGCCGCCGACCAGCGTCGGCATGATGGAGGCATCGATCACCCGCAGGCATTGCAGGCCATGCACGCGCAGGCGCGGATCGACCACCGCCATCGGATCGACGCCCATCTTGCAGGTGCCAACCGGGTGATACGCTGATTCACCGCTGCGCCGCACCCATGCGGCGAGGTCGTCGTCATTCTGCAGCGCCGGCCCGGGCGAGACCTCAACTTCGTGGTGCGAGGCAAAGGCCGGCTGCGCCAGGATTTTGCGCACCAGATGTACCCCGCGTACCAGTCGCTCGACATCGGCCGAATCGGCCATGTAGTTGGGGTCGATCAGAGGCGCCGCGAACGGGTCGGCACTGTGCAGACCCACGCGCCCCCGCGACGATGGTCTGAGCCCGTAGATCATCACCGCGTAGCCATAACCGCTCATTGCGGTCTTCAGGTCCCGCCCGTGATCGTCGTACAGCATGGGCGCGAAGTGCAGCTGCAGGTCGGGTATCGGCTCCTCGGGCCGGGAGCGGATGAACCCGCCGGCCTCGGCGCCGTTACTCGACAGTACGCCCCGCCGACCACTCAGGTATTGCAGCAGACCCCACAGTCCCTTGAGCCAGTAGCTCGGATGCATCGAGATGCTCTGGCGGCTGCGTGCGCTGACGCGCACGAATACGTCGATATGATCCTGCAGATTCTGCCCGACGCCCTCCAGCGCATGACGCACTTCAATGCCATGTCCGGAGAGTTCCTCCCGCGGACCGATCCCGGATAGCATCAGCAGTTGCGGCGAGTTGAACGCGCCGCCGCAGAGTACAACCTCGCGCCCGGCGTGGACCTGCGTCAGCCCCTTTGTATCGCGGTATTCGACACCGGTGGCGCGGGTGCCTTCGAGTAGCACCCGGGTGACTTGCGCGCTGCTGCGGACAGTCAGGTTGGAACGCCCCGTGGCAGGTTCGAGATAGGCCCGCGCATTGCTACAGCGTGTGCCGTCTTTCTGGTAGGCGTAGTAGAAGCCCGCGCCCTCCTGCTCACTGCCGTTGAAATCTTTATTGAGCCGGTACTTTGCCTGGGTCGCCGCCTCGACAAACGCTTTGCTCAGCGGATTGGTATAGCGGCGCTCGGCCACATTGAGCGGACCACCCTGGCCATGAAATTCTGCCTCATTCGGCGTAAGTTTGGGCTCGAAATGTTCAGATCGGCGGAAGTAGGGCAGCACCTCGGCGTATGACCACCCGTCGCACCCCAGCCGTGCCCACTCGTCGTAGTCCCGGGCATGCCCGCGGATATAGACCTGCGCGTTCATGGCGCTGGAGCCACCGAGCATCTTGCCGCGGGGCTGGAACAGAGCCCGGTCGTACATATGCCGCTGCGGTTCGGTATTGAACTGCCAGTTGTAGCGGTGGCTGAACATCAATTGCAGGAAACCCAGCGGCATGTTCACGAAAGGGTTGTGCCGGCTCTCCGGGCCGGCTTCGAGCAGCAGCACTGAATAGCGACCGCTCTCCGACAGGCGGTTGGCGACGGCACATCCGGCCGAGCCGGCGCCAACCACCACATAATCAAATTGCTCGGTTGTCATCCTTGTCAGCCGGCTTCTTTGCCTTTCGGTGTCAGTTTGACCATCACCTCCGAATAACCCCGCACGAAGTTGGACTGCACCCGCTTGGGCTCTTCGACGACTTCGATGTTGTCAAAGCGTTTGAGAATTTCTTCCCAGAGGATGCGCAGTTGCAGTTCCGCCAGGCGGTTGCCCATGCAACGATGCACACCGTAACCAAACGACATATGGTTTCGTGCGTCCTTGCGATCAATAATGAATTGATCGGGGTTCTCGAACTTGCGCTCGTCCCGGTTGCCCGAGGCGTACCACATCACAACGCGATCACCCTTTTTGATGGTCTGGCCGCCCAGCTCAACATCTTGCTTGGCGACTCGGCGCATATAGGCCAGCGGGGTTTGCCAGCGGATGATTTCCGAGACCATGTTCGGAATCAATTCCGGTTTTGCCTTCAGTTTTTTGAATTCCTCCGGGAACTCATTCATGGCCACCAGGCCACCACTCATCGAGTTGCGAGTGGTGTCATTGCCCCCCACGATGAGCAGCGTCAGGTTGCCGATAAACTCCATCGGGCGGTTGATCAGATCTTTGGTGTCTTCGTTGCTCTGTAGCAGGCTGATCAAATCGAAACCGGGCTCTTCACCCGCCGCGTGGCGTGCCTCCTTGTCCCTCCAGAGCCGGGAGAAGGACCAGGCCATGTCAGCCGCGTCGTTAAACATGACCTCTTCATCGGCATACTCGCCGCCGGTTGCCGATGCTGAACCGGCCATCCGATCTGACCACTCAACCAGCTTGTGGCGTTCCTCGTAGGGAAAATCCAGAAGGCTGGCCAGCATACGGCCGGTGAGTTCCTTGGACACAACAGGCACCCAGTTAAAGGGCTTGTCCAGAGGCAGGCTGTCAAGCACCTCGCCGGTACGCGATCGGATCAGCCCCTCCATTTCCTTCAGGTTCTTCGGTGCCACCACTCCTTGTACCGAGCTGCGCTGCACATCGTGTTTCGGCGGATCCATCGCTATGAACATTTCCACCGAGAGCCCCTCTGGAGGGTCACCCAGGATGATTTGCGGCTCGGCGGAAAACAGGTCATGACTCTTATCCACGAACATGATGTCTTCAAAGCGAGTCACCGACCAGAAGGGGCCGAACGGGCTGTTCTTCTGGTAATGCACCGGAGCCTCATCACGCAAACGCTTGAAGTAGGCGCGCCACTGACCCTGCCGGTATAAAAAAGGATTGCTGACATCAATGTCCTCAAGGGCCAGCGTATTAACGTCCGGGATGGGTTTTTCAGCGAATTCGGGCATCGGCCGACTCGAGCCGAAGATCGTCCGCTTGGCACTCATTAACAGTTTAAGCCCCTGGATTTGCCTGTGCATCGGCACCACCCTGGAGGTGGCATTAATCATTCGGGACGGAAAGTCGTCAAACATTCTGGACAGTGTGGGCATGCGTCCTCCTATGTTCACATCTGGAACTCGGGTAAATGCACGGTCATGCCGTCCATTTCGTCAGTAGTGACCACCTGGCAACCCAGGCGCGACGTGCTCGCCCGCTCCGGTGTCATTGACAGCATTTGTTCTTCTTCATTACCAGGCGTGCCTGTCTTGCTGAACCATTCGTTCGTGATGATGACATGGCAGGTACCACAGGCGCACTCACCGCCACAGTCCCCGTCAATGCCGGGAATTGCGTTATCAACGGCGATTTGCATTACCGAGGAACCCGCTTCGAATTCTGCGACATGTTCAGTTTGATCATGTTCGATGAAAATAATCTTGCCCAATATTGTTCTCCTTCTGGTGGCGTTCGATAGTAGATATTGGCTGTCTGCCGGCATATCTGTCAGGTCATTTCCTGCCAAGAGGGGGTCGTTTCAAGACAAGTGCTGGTGGTTTACGACAGAAAGCGAGAGGCCAAGGGAGGGAGGCAGGAAGAAGCGCGGGCTGAGCGGTGTTTTCCGGAGAAACGCTCAGGGCCCGCGCCCGGGCCGGTTGCTTTTTTTACAGGGCCCGCAATTCCTTTTTCAGGATCTTGCCTACCGGGTTTCGGGGGATGGCCTCAATCAGCTTCATTTTTTCCGGCAGCTTGTAGACACTCATACCCTGCGCCTTCAGGTAGTCGTTGATTTCCTCAAGGGTAGGCGGGGCATCCTCATCTGCAGGCACCACACAGATACAGACCCGCTCTCCCATGATGTCGTCCGGCTGGGGTATCACGGCGACGTCCTGCACCTTGTCGAAGCCGAGCACCGCGTTCTCCACCTCCACGCTGGAGATATTGAAACCACCCCGGATTACCATGTCTTTCTTACGATCATAGAAGCCCAGGTGCTTGTCATCCTGCACAATGAACAGGTCACCGGTGCGGAAGAAGCCATCCGCGGTGAAGGACCGCTCGGTGATATCCGGTCGCTGGAAGTAGCCGGCAAAGACCCCGGGGCTGCGGTAGCAAAGCTCACCAATGCCGCCGGGCTCGGTGATTTCCTCATTTTCGTCGCCGAGGATTTTTACTTCGATAGCGTGGGCACCAGAGGGCCACTGGACCCCCTCCTTGCCCCACCAGGGCAGGTGGTCCACCCGCATCTCCAGGTCCGGCACATCCGCAGGCCCGGCCACCAGGCAGGTCCCCTCGTTCTGGCCCCAGATGTTGACGATATCGATATCCCAGCGGCGCTTGAATTCCTGCAGAGACCAGGCCGAGGGGGGCGCTGAGCCGGTGGTGATCGTCCGTACGCTGGACAGATCCAGCTGATCCACATTGGGCAGCTTGACAATCATGTTCAGCATCGCCGGTACCAGAATGGTATACTCGATGCGTTCTTCAGTAAGCTGACGCAGAAGAATTTCCGGGGTAATAGGGTGGTGCAGCACCAGGGTGCCGGCCGCTAACAGCCAGGGCAGGTAGTTCACCCCGACCGCCGTCATGTTCACCAGCGGTGCCACACACAGAATGCGGTCGCCCTTCTGCAGGCCGCAGGTGTTGAATACCTGTCCCGTCATGAACTCCCAGTTGTTGTGGCTCATGGGGCAGCCCTTGGGGTTAGCCTCGGTACCCGAGGTCCAGCACAGGGTAAAGATGTCGTTGGCATCCACCGGCACCTCCGGGACCTGACCGGGCTCCCCGCGGGCGATCCCGGTCAGTTCCTGCAGGCTAATGCGCTGCTCAAAGCCGAGTTCCTCTCCCAGGGCCCGATAGTCAAAGCCGTGAAAGGTTTCCGCTGAGGCATAGAACCTGGCTCCGGTCAGTTCTTTTACATAGCCGACATCCTTGCGCCGCCATTGCAGGGGCAATGCAGAAAGCACGCCGCCGGCCTTCGCTGCTGCCATGTAGAGCATGGCCAGCTCCCAGACGTTGGGCAACTGGGCCACCAGTATGTCATCCTTGCCGAAGCCCCGGCTTGCCAGCTCGGCGGCAGTGGCATCCACTGCCAGACCAAACTCGGCCCAGGTGAGTCGCTGCGCCGGCGTGCCGACCAGGTCGTCCCGGTTGGGAGGGTCCACCACCGCTTCCTGGTCCGGATGGGCTGCGCAGTTGGTGGCAAAGCGTTCCAGCAGGGTTTTGTTGCCCCAATAGCCCTTGCTGGTGTATTCCTCAATCAATTCAGGTTTATGCAGGATCATGCTGTATTGTTCCTGTTGTTATCGGCAAACAGCGCAAGGCCGATGCTGCACATCGGCCCAGGCTATCCAGACTACTGCGGCTCTGTGCTATCAGTCCTGCACGGCCTCGTGACCGGCCTGATTGTGCGCAGTAGCACGCTCGAAGCGGTAATGGTCCATGGGCAGGTGCTTCGCTCGCCACAACATCTCCAAAGAGGTGGAGGGTCGCAGCATGGGTGCATCGCCGTGGCGGTCAAAGTAATAGCTGTTTGAGGCACCGCAGTTGTGGTTCAGGAACACGGTGCCCTGCTGGCGCCGCTGGATGTCCACGAAGTAACGATCGTGCACGTCCTGGCGGACCTCCACTAACGTCGCATCGCGCTCACGGGCCGCTTCGATACAGCGCGCCAGGTGAATCGCATTGCCCTCGACCATCTTGAAGTAAGACGAACCGGTCAACGCATAGGGCCCCAACATGATGTAGAAATTGGGGTAGCCGGGCACCGTCAGACCCTCATAGGCCTGATAACGGTTTTGTTCCCAGAACTCGCCCAGGTCTATGCCCTTACGCCCTACAACCTGATAGGACGGCAGGTTATCCTTCTCGAACACCTTGTAGCCTGTGGCCAGGATCAGCACGTCGATCTCGTGTTCGACACCGTCGGTGGTCTCGATGCCCTTGGCCGTAATTCGCTGGATAGGTGTGGTGACCAGATCGACGTTATCCCGGGCAAAGGTGCGGAAATATTCGTTCGAGAACGTTGGTCGCTTGCAGCCGAAGCCATATCGGGGCGTTAATTTGTCCCACAATTCCGGGTTGTCCGGCAACTGATCGCGTATGTTCTCCACGCCGGCACGCTCGGCCCAGCGAACCAGCCAGGGGACGCGTTTGTAGTAGACTGCCGAGACGATCATCAGTGCTTCGGTGAGCACGTCGGTGGTCGCGCGCACACCTTTCTGGGCCAGGCCAGACCAACGGAAAACCGTATGTAACCAGCCCGGCAGGCGAGCGTCCGGCTTCTTGAGCACCCAGATCGGGGTGCGCTGGTAAACATCCAGGTGCGCTACCTTCGGAGCGATCTCGGGAATCAGCTGCACCGCGGTGGCGCCGGTACCGATCACCGCTACGCGCTTGCCGGTGAGATCCACGCTGTGATCCCAGCGGGCGGTGTGCATGCGCTCTCCCTGGAAGTCCTCTATACCTTCGATGTCCGGCAATTTGGGAGAGATCAAGCCGCCGGTAGCGGATACCAGATGACGCGCTGTGACCACCCCTTTGTCGGTTGTCACCCGCCACAGGTGGGCATCTTCATCGAACTCGGCACGATCCACGCTAACACCGAAGCGCATATAGGGATAGAGGCCGTACTTGCTGGCAACCCGGCGGGCGTAACTCTGCAACTCATTCCCGGGCGCGAAGATTCGCGACCAGTTCGGGTCCTGCTCAAAGGAATATGAGTAGACGAACGACGTTATGTCTACCGCTACGCCGGGGTAACGGTTGTCACGCCAGGTGCCGCCGACGTCATCGGCGCGCTCGATGATCGAAAAGGATTTGATGCCACGGCTCAGAAGCTCAATGGCCGCACCCATGCCGGCAAAACCGGCACCGATGATCAATACCTCGTGGTCAGGATTTCCGCCACTACGGCGCGGCACTTGCCGCCCACGGCGAATATCCTCTTGAATCAGGCGTTCCGCAATACTCATATTGCTCCTCCAAGTCCATTATGCAATCGGCTCTGTGCGGCCTGCTGGCTGCTGTGTACCACATGCGGTTTCACCCGGGGCGTATCCGGAAACTGCTCGGCCGCCAACGACAAATGCCGGCTCATAAAATCGACAATTTCGGCCACATCAAGGCGCGCCTCGGGCAGCATTGAATAAAATACCGGCCATACATGGGGCATGTTCCAGCGGGTAAGCAGGTTCACCGGCACGCCGGCCTGGCGCGCGTGGTGGGCAACCCGGTAGGCATCATCCCGCAGGGCCTCGGATTCGCTTGCCGTGAGCATGAGCGGAGGCAAGCCGGTGTAATCCCCGTATACGGGTGAAACATAGGGGTCCCGGGGGTCGTGATCGACGACATACAATGCTGTGGCCATTTCGATCATGCGAGGAGTCAGCATGGCATCGCTGGCCGCGTTGGCCTGGCGCGAAGGAGAATCGCCGACCGCATCGGCTCCCGGCGAAAGGGCTACGGCGCAGGCAGGCATGCGCGGGCCCGAGTCACCGGCATTCAGCGCATCCCGCAGCCGCAGCAGCGTGGCCAGGGTCAGGTTGCCTCCCGCGGAATCACCAACGATGGCCAGTGGGTCTTCCGGATAATCGGCAGCCAGGGCGTTGTAGGCATGGCAGGCATCGTCAAGGGCGGCGGGGTAGGGCATTTCCGGCGCGAGCCGGTAGTCAACCCAGAATACGCGCGCATTGAGCCGCTTGGCCAACTGCCCGCAGAGGTCCGCATACATGCCAAAACGGCCACTGATAAAGGCGCCGCCGTGCAGGTACAGAACCGTGGCCGTGGGCCGCTCGGTACTGACACACACCGCCGGCAAACCGGGGGGCACTGCCGGTTCATTGCCAATTGTGGTCTTGTGTATTGTCACCCCGGACGGCAGCCTGGCCGGCAGGCGCGCGACTGCGGCGAGCCGCCGCAGCCGTGTTACCAGCTCCTTGGTTGTCGCCGGCTCGCGCTTCATTAACAGCCGGAAACTGCGGTCCGCAAACTTTGCCGCGAAAGACGTCATGATGTACCTCCTGCCAGGCGTCAGTTTGCGGCCAGGCGGTAAGCCTCACCAAGGGTGCGGGCGTACAGCCGTGGCGCATAGCGCTTGAAGCGCCACATGATACGGCCGTCGAACTGTGGCACGACGTACAGCTGCTTCCTGTCGAGCGCGTCCAGGGTTTTTCGCGCCACCTCGTCGCTGGTGGTGAAGGCCAGTTTGCTCATGGCCGCGCTGGCAAAATCGCTGCGATTCTCCGGCAGCCGGGCCTTGTCCAGAATATTGGTCGGCACCACGGTCGGACACAGGGCCGAGACATGGACGCCGGTGCCGGTGAGCTCCGCCGCCAGGGTCTCGGAAAGCGACAGAACCGCTGACTTGGTCACGTTATACGCGCTCATCTCGGGGGCCGCGCCGAACCCGGCCGCCGAAGCAACGTTGATAATGCCACCGTAACCAAGCTCCCGCAGCTTCGGTGCGAAGAAGTGGCAGCCATGGATGACACCCCAGAGATTGACCTTGAGGCACCAGCGCCAGTCCTTCAGTGGCACTTCGCCGATAGGACCGCCCACGCCGACCCCGGCGTTGTTGATGACCAGGGTGACTGGTCGCCCCAGCAGTGACTCCGCTTCCTCGGCGAGCGCGGCCATCTGCTTTTCGCTGCCCACATCGCAGGTGTAGGCGATAGCGCGCCCCTCGCCCAGCTCTGAAAGAGTCCGGGCGGTTTCTTCAGCGCGTTCAGCGTCGATATCGGCACAAATCACCGAGCCGCCACGACGCACGATCTCGTAGGCAAAACTGCGCCCGATCCCGCTACCCGCGCCCGTGACCACAGCCGCAGCACCTTCGGATGGCTTGAACGTTTTACGCTTGACCTGGCTCATGCAGCGGCCTCTTGTTGAGCCGGTGCGTCGTTTCTATTGCCTTCGTGCCATTCCCGCAAGGCCGCGTAGGCCTTCAGGGTGTCACCGGTGTCCTCGAAAGCGCGCTTCCAGGCATGGATAACGTCACGGTTATCGGTGTCCCACGGATGGAAGAAGGGTGAAAGGAATGGCAGGAGATCAATCACGAAGGCCTTTGTGAATATCCCGGGTGAAAAATACAGCAACTTGAATGCGCGCAGGGCCGAAGGGATATTGGTGAGCTGCCGATCCTTCCAGAGAAAATACAGCCAGTTGCCGTGCACCAACGGCAGGAAAACAGCTGCACCCACGGCGAGGGTCGCCATGCGGATCGCATAGGCGCGCACACCGCCACCGCTAACGTCCTGGAAGACATCGAAGCTGACCGATTTGTGCTCGGTCTCCTCCACGAAGTGCCAAAACAGCATGGCTGAGACTTCTGGCCTGGTGTCATCCCACTGTTCCGGGTGGTCGAGCATGACCTGGGCAATGACCGCCGTAAAATGTTCGAATGTTGCAGCCATGGCGCACTGGGTGACATCGCCCAGGTAGCGCTGAAGGGTCCGTCTGACCACCTTGAATACCGCCTCAACCCGGTCCATGGGAATGCCGTGTGCGACCATTGCCTCGTTCATGGCGTCGTGTTCGCGGGCATGGGTGCGCTCCTGCCGGATAAAGCTGATTGCGGCTTTGCGCACGGACGGATCCTTGAGGTTGTTCAGCTGCTTGCTTGTTGCCTGCATGACCCAACGCTCGCCGTCCGGCACGGCGGCAAGGATCGCGTTCATCCAGTGGGTGGCCCAGGGGTCGTTGTTGAACCAGTGACGGGGCACCGTCTCCGGGTTCATGCCAAAGTCCAGATCCCTGTGTTCTACTTCATCGTAACCAATCTTGCGGTTCGCAATCGCCATAACAGGCCTCCATAGAATGCGAAGTGTCCGCTCAGGTTAGTTGGCCGGCCAACCAAATGTCAATACTTATGTTACTTTTTGAACAGTGACGATTAAGCCAAGCAACAGGGCCGGAAAATCGCTTCAGGTTATCTCTGGTCGTTATTTCGCCTTGTAACCTGACCTGAATGTTGGTTGAATGACCAAAGGGAGCTATTACTCAGAGTGGCTTCCCTCAGAAATTACCCGAAATAATGATAAAAACAACCAGACACAACGATCAGAAAAACAATACATAACAATAAGGAACAACAGCATGGCACGCAAAACCCTCCGGTTGTTACCGACCACCTTCGGCTTCCTGACAACGGTAATTGTTTGCACGCAGCCTGACTCTGCGCTTGCCGGCGTAAGCGATGCGGCGTCCACCTATGGTCTGGGTCCGGTCAATGCCGGCTCCGCCCAGGCCTTCAGCGCCTTCGAGCCCGGAGCCTGGGCGGTGTACTACAATCCCGCAGCGATGGCACGCTCTCCGGAAGGCGAGTTGACCGTCGTGGCGCAATACGGTGAACAGGAACTGCGCGCCGAATCGCTGGGCGGGTCTGACCCGGTGGCGCGCGAGAATGATGTCCTGTCGGATACCAAATCAGAACTTCTGTTGTTGGGGATCAAGACTCGTATTGGCGGCGCATCGGAGCGGGACAACAGTCGTCCGATGTATCTCGGCATAAACGTGGGTGTCGACCAGTACACCTCCAATATGCTGCCTTTCCAGGCCAATACCGCAGAGCAGGGCCAATTCCTGCGCTACGAATCCCAGCCACTTTACCTGGCATTCGGGGGCGCGGTAGGTAATCTTATTCGCGGCGTGGATGCCGGCTTCTCAGCACGCCTGACACTGTCCGCAAAGGCCCGTCTCAATGCGGTCTCTGATCTTGCGGGCAACACTGACTCAGAGCAACTTTCGCTGGAAGCGAAGCCGTCCCTGTCGCCGGCGGTGGGTCTTAACATCCGCCCGTCCGAGCTGTTCTGCACTTCTTCCTCCTGCCTGCCGTTCGGGCTCGACGGACTGGAGGTGGCGCTGTTCTGGCGTGACGAAAGTAACTATGACGTTGATGTAGATGCCAATGTGGTTATCCCCGGTGTCGTCTCCGATCCCGGGCTGCAGTTAGCATTGTCCACCGTCGACACCTATCAGCCGGCAGTGTTTGGCGGCAGCCTTCTGCTGCCCCTTGGAAAGTTCGAGTTTGTAGCCTCTGTCGAACAGCAGAAGTGGTCTGAACTGGAAGACAAGTTTGCCAGGGATACGGTCCGGAACCAGGCGGATTTGCGTTTTGATGACGTGTTGGTTCCGCGCCTGGGTGCCCGTTTCCGCTGGTCTGACCAGCTCAGTCTTTACGGAGGGGTGGCGATAGAGGATTCACCACTGAAATCCTCCCGCTCACAAGACGTGAATTTTCTTGATTCCGACAAAATGGTGCTGGGCGTTGGCGGCGATTTACGCCTGAAAAGCGCACCCATCATCAATGCGCCTTTGGTCCTGTCGCTGGCCTACCAGTACCAGAAACTCGACAGTAATGAGTTCGAGCTGACATCTATCAACTCGCCTAACGATCCGGCACCTTACGAAACGGTAAGCGCCGATGGCGAGATTCAGGTCATCTCGGTCTCAGCTTCCGTGAAGTTCTGAGCGGAACTTCGATAGATGCGAATAGCGACGAACAGGAAGAAAACTATCATGACAACAATAACGATTCGCCGAACAATTTCCGCGCTCCTTGCTTTCTGTCTGGTGCTGCCCGGGCTGCTCCTGCTGTCCGGATGTGGTGGCGAGGAGAAAGGTGCCACGACCGCGGCCTGGACAAGGTCAGAGACTCTTATTTTCGCCTATCCCTATCCGGGACAGGAGGAGGTGACACCCAGCGCCCAGGTTGTGCTTCGTTTCTCGGCGCCGCTTGCAGAAACCGTGCTTGAGGACATCGACAACAGGCTGCAACTGGTCACCGCCGAGGGTGGCAATCCCGTTGGGTTCAGCTATGAAACAGTGGATGACGGACGCGGCCTGTTACTGCGCCCGTCGGCCAAACTCGCAGCGAATACCGAATACCGTGTGCAATTGATCGGAGAGGGTCTGGGCAGCATCGACACAGGCCCCTTCAATGACTTTCGTTTTCGCACCGCCGGCGCCCAGCAGGGGTTTGCCGAAGCGATTGGCGACGGTGACTTCAGGCTACGTTCGGTAACACCTCTGGATCAGACCGCGCTGCTGGCCGGGATTGACGATGCAAAGCAGCCGAATGATATGAGCACTCTGCGCATGGCGTTCAGTCGTTTGCTGGCCCCGGGCAGCGTCAACTATGGGGAGCAAGTCCGGCTTGTTGACGAGCAGGGCGGCCTGGTCGAGGCCAGTCTGCTACTGCAGGGGCGCTACCTGGTACTGGACCCGCTGTATGACCTGGAGCCGGTGAAGCATACCCTGCACCTGTCCGGATTGCGCAGCCGGGGTGATGAGGTGCTTCCCGACCTGGAGCGTTCCTTCACGCCGGTGGACACGGGCTCTCAGGCAACGTCTATACTCAAGGTGGGTGTGCTTGGCGAACAGCAGCCGGACCTTGCGTCAAAGCTCACCGGGAAAGACGTCAATAAAGTGCCGGTAGAAAGCTTTGTGCTGGGTAGCGAATCCTTTACCCGGCTGGAGGGAGACCTGGCGGCAGATCTGGCTTACGTTCCCGATTTTCCCGGGGCGGTACCACTGCGGGTGCCTGCAGGCTCGGTGCTGAGCGGCAGCCCGGTGGAGGTGAATATTCTTGGTGAAGTCAACGCGGGCATTGAAACCGGCAAGGTACAGATCACACTGCTCAGTGACGCAAACGGCTACCTGATTCCCAACCCCTTCAGCGACGCAAAGGACGCCCCACGCTATGCCCTGCTTAACATGGACGCGGCCATGAATGCAGAGGAATCGATCGCGAACGCAGCGCTGAGCCAGAACCTGCTGAACATTCAGGTGGCGGGCCTTGCGGAAGTGAAAGAGGGCGTACTGGTGATGGATGCCGTCGCCGTGGTCGAGCCGGAGATTCTCGGCCTGGAACGGGCCAGCGGTACTTTGTCTTTCCGTCTGGAAGCCTATGCCGACCAGCGTAACGCGCCGGTACCACCAACCGATACGCGCCCGCTGGCGCTGCAATCCTGGTCCCCCGGGGACGACTTTCAGCCCAATGCCCGTCCTGGCGACCCGATCATCCTGAACTTCACCAAGCCCCTTGATCCGGCATCGGTTGTTCGTGATGGCGCTATCACGGTCAGCGTTAACGGCACCCCCTTGCCACCCAACCAGGTATTAATGCGCCAGGACGGTGCCACGATTATCATCAAGGGAAAGGATCAGCGAATCGTCGAGCACAATCAGGACGTGACAATCACACTGACCAGCCTGCTGCGCGATACCCAGGGCAATCCGTTGAATCAGGACAGAACCCTTGAAATGCGCCTCCCGAACCTGCATCGCCCTAACGACGACGGCAGCGGGCTGCGCTCACCCGTCGCTGCCGTGTTTCCCGGTTTTTCCTGTGCGCTCACAGAGCCCGTGCTCACCGGGGAACGGTCCACATGGCGCAACGGGCGCTGCGTGGGTGGCCAGACCAGCGACCCCAAGTTCCATGTGAATGGTCTGTACAAGGACTATCCCATCCGGGTGTTGTTCAACCGCACCATCGACCCGGCAACCATCAACGAGGAAACCTTCGTCGTGGAGCGCCGTGACTCGGAGGGCACCTGGGTAGACGTGCCCGGTCGGCGGGATATCCTGGCTCAGCGGGTCGAGTTTTACCCGGATACTCCCTGGCGGGTCGGTGACCTGTACCGGTACACCTTGAGATCGATACGGACTAACCCTGATTGCGGCGTCAATGCCATCTGTACGCCGGATGGCGCACCGCTGCAAACACGGCAAATCTCGCAAAGCAGCGACACTGCTCCGGCCCCGCGCGAGGGCGGCCCGAATATGGTCAATCATTTTGTCGCTGCCGGCGAGAAAGATCGCTATACACTGGTGGGGCTGCGCGTTGTGCCCACGGTGGATGCCAATGCCAATAATATAGTGGACGGCCTGGAGCAAGGTGCCACTTTGAATCCTGATGGCAGCGTCGATGCGCCCGCCAATCATCTGAAACTGCGGTTGGCGAGCACCGGCGGTGTGATATCGAGCGCCAATATTGGTTGCGAGATTGGCCAGACATGTCCGGAGAAGAAGTATGCTTTTCTCAGCAGCGGCGCCCTGGCAGCCGGCCCGCGCGTCTTTGATCCAGACGTGGAGGTGAATCGACGCCTGATCGACGGTGATCCGGACACAGACAATAAAATCACCGGCGCCATACGTGCCAACGTTTACCCGACCACCATCAGCACTACCGATGTTTTTCTGCAAGCTCGAGCTCTCGGCCTGATTACTATTGGTCTGGAGACCGGGCCACTGGTCCTCAGGCTGGTGCCGCAGAATCCTGAGGAACCCTATATCACCGGGTTTATCTCGGACACCCCTGACGGCCCCTGGTTCAACGCCACCTTCGACATTCTGGTGGATGCCCCCGAGTTGGAGCCGCGCCTGGTGATCGAGCTTGGTCACGATATCCGCAGCAAACTGGTCAAGAACGTGACGCTTGAGGGGCCCCTGCGCTTTGTCGACGACGGCCGGCTGGTTCTCAAGATCAAGAACCCCGACCCGCTCCTGATTCCGGCCAATATCAATCTGATTGGTATCGGTCTCGCGAACGTGGGCCTGGAGGTTCCCGCCCTTGGGGCCGATCTGACGTTAACGTTCCTGCCGGTCAAGAACTTCTGACGCGGCAGATCCACCCACTCACTTGCCCCCTCCGGTACACGAAGGGGCATGCCACAGGCCCCGTTCCGGGGCCTCTTCACCCGCCCCCGCGGCACACCAGTCGGCCCGCTCTCCTGAGAGCAGTTCAGGGTGTAGAGGTGCAGGGTTCGCCTTTGGCGTTACAGGCCAGTATGGCCCTGGTATGGACCTGACCGAGATAAATACTTTCCTATTTGACCTGCTTTAGTTATCATTTGGTTGGTCAACCAAACTACGACTTTGGTATACTCCAACAGAAAGGCGTTCCGGTGACGCCCTGTAACCCCGTCAAACGGGCACGGCAACCGGGACTGTGTTATCACTGATGCGGTACTGAATTACTGCACGACACGACCCCGCCGCACCAGCCCGGAAGTCGTGCCACACTGCAAGAACGGAGCAACACAATGAACCACCCCTACCTGGATGTCCTGATCATCGGTGCCGGCCTGTCCGGGATTGGCGCGGCCTGCCACCTCAAGAAAAAATGCCCGGATGTGCGCTTCGGTATCGTTGAGCGACGCACCCGGATCGGCGGTACCTGGGACCTGTTTCGTTATCCCGGCATCCGGTCGGACTCGGACATGTTCACCCTGGGCTACAATTTCCGCCCCTGGACCGAGACGAAAATGCTCGCTGACGGTCCCTCCATTCGTCACTACATCGACGACACCGCGAAGGCATACCGGGTCAGTGAACATATTCACTTCGGCGTGAAGGTTATCTCGGAAGAGTGGGACAGCGGCAAAAACGCCTGGACGGTCACCGTCCTGAACGAAGCAACCGGTGAGGAAGAAACCTTCTCCGCGGGCTTTGTATTCAACTGCACCGGCTACTACAACTACGACGCCGGTTACACCCCGAAAATACCCGGCCTTAACAACTTTGCCGGTGACGTTATCCATCCGCAACACTGGCCGGAAGACTACGACTACAGTGGCAAAAACGTGGTGGTGATCGGTAGTGGTGCCACGGCGGTAACGCTGGTTCCGGCGATGACCGACAAGGCCGCTCACGTCACAATGCTGCAACGCTCACCTACCTATGTTGCCTCGGTGCCCGAGCAGGATCTTATTTCCAAAAAGCTGCGCCAGATACTGCCGGAAATGGTGGTGTACAGAATGGCCCGGACCCGCAACATTCTTCTCCAGCGCACCGTCTTCAAGCTCTCGATGAGCAAGCCCAAGGCGGTACGCAGGCTGTTGCTGGCCAGCGTCCGCAAGCAGTTGGGTCGTGATTTCGACATGAAGCACTTCGAGCCCCACTACAATCCCTGGGAGGAGCGCATGTGCGCGGTTCCCAAGGGCGATCTTTTCAAGGTGCTGCGCGAAGGAAAGGCCTCGGTGGTTACAGACCATATCGAGAGGGTTAACAAAACCGGTATCAAACTCAAATCCGGCGAAACGCTGCCCGCCGATGTCATTATCACGGCTACCGGTCTTGATCTGCAGATGTTGGGCGGTGCAGCCGTGCGCGTGGACGGCAAGGACGTAAACATCGCGGAAAGCATGATGTACAAGGGCCTGATGCTGGAAAACGTGCCGAATATGGCGATGGTCTTCGGATACACCAATTCCTCCTGGACACTGAAGGCCGACATTGCTTCTGAGTTTGTCTGCCGGCTTCTTAATCACATGCGGGACATCGGAGCGGAGAAGGTGATGCCGGTGGATGATGAAGACTGTGGCACAGACCTGAACTTCCTGAATCTGCGTTCCGGCTATATCCAGCGGGCCAATGACCGGCTGCCGCGTCAGGGGGACAGGGCTCCCTGGCAGAATCTGCACGATTACCTGCGTGATTTGCCTGCGTTGCGCTATGGCAATCTCAATGATGGTCACCTGCAGTTCGAGGGACCGCACCTGCATTCGCAGAAACGCGGATTTCTTCAGCAACTGCTCGGTAGTTGAACATAATAAATAAAAAGGAGTCAGACATATGAAATCATTCTCCGGAAAAGTTGCTGCTATCACCGGGGCAGGGTCGGGCATAGGTCAGGCAACCGCCATCGCATTGGCAAGGGAAGGCTGCCACCTGGCCATCTCGGATATCAGCGAAGAAGCTCTGGCAGAGACCGTCGAACTGCTGGCAGGTTTTCCTGTCCGGGTCAGTACGCACCGGATTGACGTCAGTGATCGTGAGGCGGTCTATCGCTACGCCGAGGAGACCGTCAGCGAACACGGCAAGGTCAACCTGATCATGAATAACGCGGGCGTAGGCCTGGGTGAAACCGTTGAGAACATGAGCTACGAGAACTTTGAGTGGCTGATGAACATCAATTTCTGGGGCGTGGTCTACGGGACCAAGGCCTTCCTCCCGCATCTGAAACGCGCGGGTGAAGGGCATATCATCAATATATCCAGCGTTTTCGGCATTATTGGTGTGCCCACCCAGTCTGCCTATAACGCCGCCAAGTTTGCCGTGCGGGGATTCACCGAATCACTTCGCGAGGAGCTGGATATCGAATCCTGCGGCGTCAGTGCCACCTCCGTACACCCCGGCGGTGTGAAAACCAATATTGCACGTAACAGCCGCATGGGCGACATGGGCGACATGAGCTTCGGCAGCAAGGAAGATGTTGCCGAGATGTTCGAAAAAATTGCCCGGACCACACCGGAATCCGCCGCACGCACCATCCTGGCCGCTGTGCGCAGGAATCAACGCAGGGTGCTGGTGGGTGCCGATGCCGTGATGCTTGATACCGCTCAACGGCTGATGCCAACCGGTTATCAGCGCCTGCTCGGGACATTGTTCAAGTCTAACCGCCGTAAGAGAGCGGTGGCAAATCACTCTGCGTGAAAGTGAACAACTGATAGACATATAAGACAGGAGGAATCCATGAATTCACCAATCGCTGCGACGAAAATGAAAAAACTGACCGGGGCCATGGTTGGCATTCCGCCACGCCACATTGAATTCCGGTTCCCGGAATCCGTGCCCAGGTATTTCTACGGCGGTAATGCCACGGCTACTATATTCTTTGCCATGTTGTCCGCTTTTTTCCCTCCGGGGGAGCGTTACTTCATGGAGTCCGTCCGCCCGTTCCGCAACAGGGTAAAGGATGAGTCCCTGCGTGCCGCTGTTTCCGGGTTTATGGGGCAGGAAGCGATCCATGGGCGGGAACACGACCGTTTGAATGAGATGCTGGCCGAACGCGGCTTCGATATGAAGGCTCCGGACCGGTTTGTGAAAATCGGCCTTGCGTTTCTTGAGAAGCTGCCGGCAAGCACCCGTCTTGCCGCCACCACCTTCATGGAACATTTCACGGCGCTGCTCGCGGAGCAACTGCTTGAGGATGAGGAATTCCGGAAGCAGGCGGATCCGGAAATGATCAAGATCTGGCAATGGCACGCCCTGGAGGAGCTCGAGCACAAGGCGGTCACCTATGACGTGTACCAGATCGTGGGCAACAGCCGTATTGAGCGGGTGGCTGCAGCAATGGCGTCCATGCTGATGGTGCTGCCAATGATGGGCATCACCTGGGTCTGGATGCTGGCGAAGGACGGACAGTTGGGCAACATTCCCGACAACCTGAAAGGTCTTAATGTGCTGTTTGGACCGAAAGGGTTCGTCAGCGGTATCCTGGTGCGTCTGCCGGAGTTCCTCCGTCCGCGTTTCCACCCCGATGACCACGACACAAAAGAGCTGGAAAGCCGCTGGCGTGATAAGCTGTTTTCCGAAGGCGGAGACCTGTTTGAGGAATATCGTAACCGCGTAGCCTGAAACGGCTGACACGGGTTTCCCCGGCTGCCATCACGCCCATGGTGGCAGCCCAGCCGGAAACCTGTTCAGTCCTGTTCAGTAGAGACGGCCGGTGATGTTGATGCAGAAAGCGGATGGTTCACAAAAAACCGGACCTGATATTCCGTCAAATTACTCACGGCTAATTGCCCGTGAGCTGGATTTAAGTGCCAGGCAACTGCCACGCCTGCTGGTGGGTACCGGGCTTGGCGTGACTCAGTTTCTGAGCGAAGACAGCCTGCTGACGGTAGCCCAGCAGGTGCGGATTCTGCGGAACGCACTGGAACTGTCCGGCCAGCCTGAATTTGGCTTACGGCTGGGCAGGCGTCTGACCCCGGCAACCCATGGCGCGATGGGGTTCGTAGCGTACAGCAGCCCCGATTTCCTCACCGCGCTGCAGGCCATTCATACCTTCCTCCCCACCCGCGCGAGCTTCATTGAGCTGAATTTACGGCAAGTCGACGATCGCCTGGAGTGTCTCCTCGACTACCAGGAATCCCTCGACGATGACATACAACGCTGCCTGTCGGATGCAATGGTCAAGGCACTTTTCGAATTTGGCGAGTTTATGATTGGCCGCCCTTTGGATGAGGCGGAAATATACTTCGCCCATCCGCAGCCCGGGTACCACGGGATGTATCCGGACTTTTTGTCCGGCAAGGTTCACTTTGGCTGCAACCAGTTAAAACTGACCTTCCCGATGGCGCTGTGCCGGGAACCGAACGCTTCCGCCAACCACGGAAACTATCGTCTGGCCCTGCAACAGTGTGAATCCATGCTCAAGCAACTTCAGTCTGATAAACCAAGCTATCAGACCCGGCTGAAGAAAATGATGTTGTCGCGGCCCCCCGGAACGCTCAGTGAGGACGAGGCGGCGGCCTCTCTGTTCATGAGCAAGCGCACGCTGGCACGCAAGCTCAAACACGAAGGCAGCAGTTTTCGAAGCATTCGCGATGAGATTCTGTCCTGGCAGGCAGAGAGTTATTTGTGTGACAGCCAGCTGTCAATCGAGGCCATTGCCTCGTTGATGAACTATCACGACAGTGCCAATTTCCGGCGCGCCTTCAAGCGCTGGTTCGGCCAGCCACCGGAGCAATTCCGGTTGAATGCCAGAGCAAAAATGACTCATTCCCAAGGTTTTTAATCTGCTGCTTTAAGTCTTGCTTAAGGTTTGTAGCATACATTACTCCGGCAATAACGACTCATTGACAGGAGAGACCTTATGAAAAGAATGATCACAGCCCTGAGCCTTGCAACGTTGGCCGTATCCGGTGTGGCCATGGCCGGAGACAAGTGTGATGTGCCAAAGGATGAGTGGCAGAGCGAGGAAGCCTTCCGCACCTCCATTGAAGACAAGGGGTGGGAAATCAAAACATTCAAGATCGATGACGGCTGCTATGAGGTCTATGGCTACGATGAGCAGCAGCGCCGTGTGGAAGCCTACTTTAACCCCAAGACTTTTGAAATCGTCAAAATGAAACGGGAAGACTGAGTAGTCGATGATGAATGACACTGTTAAAGTCTGGGATCCGCTGGTGCGGGTGTTTCACTGGGCACTGGTGGTCTGCTTTGCAGTGGCCTGGATCAGCGCGGATGAATGGCAGGATATACACGAAGTCGCCGGTTATGCAGTCGCCGCGTTGGTCGCATTTCGCGTAGTTTGGGGGCTTTTCGGCTCCCGCTATGCCCGCTTCAGCCAATTTGCGCGTCGCCCGCACGTTGTTGCCGGATACCTGTCGGACATACTCAAAGGGCGTGAGGTACGTTACCTGGGACATAATCCGGCAGGTGGGGCAATGGTGTTCGCATTACTGTTTAGTCTTGCGGGGCTGACGCTGACCGGTTGGTTATACACGGATTGGTTATGGGGCGAGGAGTGGGTCGAAGAGACCCACGAGTTGCTTTCCAACATTTTGCTTGTACTTGTGGGTCTGCATGTGGCCGGTGTTATTCTGGCCAGCCTGCGTCACCGTGAGAACCTGGTTAAATCCATGATTAACGGGCGCAAGCGAATTCCAGACGACACCGATGTGGATTGAGAGGCCTTGTCGACAGGCTGCAGAGTCCCGGGCGGTGGCAACCGCATCACCGGGGCGGCGATTCCTGATTGGTTGAAGGGCTGAGAAGAAGTATCCTGTGCCTTTGATTATGATGCCGGTGGCTGGCAGAAGCTTTTCGGTCCGCCGGCAAGTTCATGGAACAGGAGATGATTCCGGATGAGTGATTCCCAGGGGCGCCCGGGCAATTTTACCTTTGGCATCCGCCGTCTTGTGCTGGTGGATTCCGCCGGCTTCTGTTACGTGGAAATTCCGGTGGACAACCACGGCCTGATCCTCGGTCCGGGCAATCTGGGCAAGTCCAGCCTTTTAAACAGCCTGCGTCTGTTTCTGCTGCCGGAAAACAACTTCAAGAACAGCCGTAAGAAATTCGCTTTCCGCAATGCCAGCGCCGGCAGCTTTTACACCAACGAGGAAAGCTACCAGCATTACTTTCCCAGCCAGTTCAGCTTCCTGATCATGGAGGCCGAGAACCCGGCCGGGGTGCATTGCCAGATCCTGTACCGGGACAGCGCCAGTCAGCTCAGCTATGGCCGCGCTTTCGTGCCGGTGGGTTACGACCAGCTGCGGCCGCTGTTCTGGGATGGAAATGATGAGGACGGAATCGGCCAGGCGGTGCCGGAGCTGTCGTTCAGCCGTTTGTCCGAGGCGTTAAAAAAGTTCTCCAAAGACACACGCCTTGTCAATGACCCGGCCAGACTCAAACAGATGCTGTACAGCAGCGAGTTGATGAACGCTGATGCCGTACGCTATTCGGTGCTGCCGTTGGGTGAATCCGACGAGCGACGGGTGCAGTCTTTGCGCACGCTGATCCTGCTGCTGTTCGAAATGAAGGCGGACGATCAGGCCATGGCCAATGCGGTGGCGAGCATCATCGAGGCGGACAAGAAGTTTGCCGACGATGCCTTTGATTTCAACATAGATGAGTTTCTCAACCGGCATGATCAGCTGAAGCAGCAACAAACACAGCTGACCCGCATTGAGAAAGAGCGCTCACGGTTTGAAAAGCTGGAAAAGGATTACCAGGCCTACCAGACCCTGCTTCGCAGCCAGCACGATTTTGCCGCGTTCCGGGATGGCGTCAGCCAGGCCTTGCAGGACATTGGTGCCAGGCGCAAAGCCTCAGCAGAGGCCTTCAATGAACAGAATGAGACCCTGCGCCATGTGCTCCAGGCTCTGAAAAAACTGGAGCAGGACGCCAGCGGCCTGAAGGGGGAGATCCGTTCCGCCGAGCGTCGCATCAAGCAGGCCGAGCAGAACCAGAAAGATGGCGATTTGCTGGTGTCCCAGTACGGGGAGATGACCCTTCAGGAAATCGAGGACATCCAGAAAGAGGAACTCGATAGCAAGAAAGGGCACCTGGCTGCCCTCAAGAGTGCCGCCCAGGCGGAAATCCGGCTGGAGCAGATCCGGAAAAAGAAGCAGGAACTGGAGCGCAAGCTGGCATCCCTGAAGGACCGTGAAAGCAAGCAACATTGGCAGTTGCAGAACCAGTTGGATGAAGCCACCGCGGCACCGCTGCGGGCCGTGGACGCTAGATTGGTAATGGCCAGCCCGGGCCAGGATCTGGATGCCGACAGCAAGGCGGCCATCGAAGCGTTTGCCCGGCTGTTTGTGCCCACGGATAAAGGCTTTGACTGGTTCGACGCCGAATACCCGGCCCAGCCGGCCCGGCAGACGGATTTCGCAGAGCAGCGCCGGCATATTGAAGGTGAGCTCCATGGCCTGGAAAAGGAGCGGGCGGAGCTGGCGGACACTGCCAACCAGGAACACGACCGGCCACGGTTGATCGAGCGCACGGAAAAAGAAATCCGCGCCATCGAAAAAGATCTGGATACCCTGAGCCGTTACCCGGCGGCGGCCACCACACTGAGGGACGCTACTGAGGAAAAGCAGGCGGCGGAGGAACAGCTGGCCAGGCTGGCAGAACAGGCCCGGCTGGAGCAGGAAAAGCAGGATGCCGTGCAGCAGAAAGCCGCCAAAGCCAGGGCAGAAAAAGAGCGTATCGAAGAACGGGAGCGGGAGCTAGCGGGCCTCAGCCGCAGCGTCGGAACTGTGGAACACCGCTTCCCGCATCTGAAAGCGGTGGAAACCGGGCAGCCGCTGGCCATTGAGCAGGTGTCTGTCGCTGCATTCGACGACCTGCAAACCCAGCTGGACGACCTGGAAGAGCGCCGTCGCAGTATCCTCGACCACCTGCGCCAGTTTGTCTATCTGGGCATCCATGACGATGCCGAAGGTGAGCTGCAGAAAGACAGCCCGGCGTCATCCGTTATCCGCGACACTTTCAAAAGTTTGTCGGATCTGTTTGCCGGCATGGCCGAGCGCTGGAATGTGCTGGAGCAGCAAGTCGGCATCCACAACGAAACCGTGGCGAGCTACCGGCAGGCCCTGAAATCGAACCACGAACACATTGCCCGTTTTGAAGCCCAGCTGAACCGCGAGCTGGACGGCGTGCGCATCAACGATCTGGTAGAAATCCGCGTGGATATCCATACCGATCCGAAATTCCGCAACCTGGTGGAAGAAGCCAACAGCATCGATCCTTATGGCAACCAGCTGCAGTCAGACGCGTTCTATGACCGTTTGCGGGTGTTCGTGGCGGACTTTTTCGGGGAGGGCGGCAGCAAGCGCCTGACCATGGACAAGGTGATCACCGGCATTTCCTACCGCACCCGGAAGGAGAATGCCGCGAACCTGGACAAGAAAGGCCAGTCCACCTCCACCACGGCACTGATCAATCTGGAACTGGTGTATCGGCTGCTGAAACGGGTGCTGTATCCCGGCGTGCAGCTGTCGTTCCCCATGGTGCTGGACGAGCTGGCCAGCGTGGACATCAGCCAGATGCCCTCGCTGCTGGAGCGGTTGCGCAAGCAGGGCTTCAATCTGTTCTCCGCCGCCACTCACAGTGCCAGCGCGGAAGTGATCTACCTGATTGGCCGGCACCTGGAAGTGGGGCAGATGCGCACGGCAAAGCCCTACAGCCCGCAGCGCACACTGGTGTTCTGGGGCGGGGCCGAGGGTTTTACCAACGGCGAATCCCTGAGCCAATGGGCCGACCAGACCCAGAGCAGCCTGCTGGAGCCGGCGGATGAGTAAACGCTTCAGCACCCTGGATACCACCCGGCTATTGTTCGAGCACCCGAAGATCCTGTTCCGGATGATTGAGCGGATGGACCGGCACGAAGCCCGGTATATTCGCGAGAGTGATCTGGTGGCCGAGGTGATGGACTATACCCGTAGCCTTGGCAATGCCGACCGGGACCGGGTGCGGCTCGCCTTGAATACCGACAATCTGTTCCGCAGCGGGCTGGTGATCGACATCATCAAGGCCGAGGGTGAGCGGCGGCTGGTGTTTCAGGATGCCCTGATCAACCTGATGCGGGCCTGTAACGCCTCGCTGTATCAGGAACTGACCGATGCCCGCCTGCGCGGCCATCTGGTGACTCTGCGGGATGTGCGCAATCGGCTGGAAACCAGCAGCTTCAGCGACGCGGACCCGGACTATACCGAACTGCGGGACGATCTGAATGAGCGGGTCAGTCAGCTTATCGGCTTGTTGCGCCAGAACGTGCTGCGCATGCAGACCATCAGTGCCCAGCTCGCGGACCTGTCCGGCGATGCCAGCCGGGCGCCTGAGAAATTCCCGGAGTTCCGCCAGAACCTGTTTGAGCAGATCGTTACCCTGTACGAGCGCCACATCAAGCCGACGTTGGTGTTTCTGAACCCGGATACCCGGTTGCCGGATGGCAGCAACCTGTTCGAGACCCTGGAAGCCATGGTGCGGCTGCTGGAAAACCACGGCGACCATAGCCTGGCGGACCAGTTGTTCCGTTCCTCCATCAGCCTCAATGCTCTGTATAAACCCATTCAGGCAGTGGCCCAGGAGGTGGAGCACTTCCTGCGCAAGACCCGCCAGGGCATGGTCCAGTACAACGCCATGGAGCATTTCTACGGCAAGCTGCAGGCACTCAAGAGCGAAACCGAGACCCTCAGCCTCAAGCGAAAATGGCTGGAGGGGGGCGATTTCGCCCGCAGTACCGGCTTCCTGGTGGGTTTGCGGGCCCGGCAGCGCCCGAAACACTACGCCTTCGGGAATTCGTCCAGCTACTATCAGCTGCTGTTCAGCGAACTGGAACTGCGCCTGAACGATCTTCGCCGCAAAGACGAAGTGCCGCTTCTGCAGCAGGTTGATGGCAGTGGTCGCCATACCCGCATTGATGTCCAGCGCATCAACCAGCTTTACCAATGGCTGGAAACCCTGGAGCTGCGGCCCACGACGGACCTGGTGCGGGAGCTGCATGGCCGCCTGGACGGCTTTATTCCCGGCTACCGCTTTCCGGATTTGCTGGCGGCTCTGAACCGGCTGGTAAACTCGCCGCCGGAGGGACTGCAGGTGGTCACGACCAATCGTTTCCGGATCCTGGATCAGTCATCGGACAGCGAACAGTTTGTCTACCGCAAGCGCCGTCTGGAAAATCCGGAAACGACTGAAAGCAACGCCCCGGTCAATCAGGAAGAGCAACAGCATGCCAGAATTCTCTGACGCGATGGATACCACCGAATCCACCGATCATTCACAAACGTCGAGCAGCTTCGAGCAGATTCTGCCGGCCCATAGTGCTGAAATTTACCGGGAATTCCAGGCCGGCCGGGTGATTGTGCGTGATGTGTGGGACAGCAACCGTTCCGAGCTGCGCGCCAACCCGCTCTACAACCTGCTGTACAACCATCTGTCCCATTTCCGGACCTTCTACGAACACCTGGGCAGCGAGCTGGTGTTTAACGAAACCGGCACGTTTTTCTTTCTCAAGGAAAGCAGTGACGACGAGAACGAGGAACACGACGAAAACGCCTTCCGGGTGCAGGTGATACTGCTGCTGATCGGGCGTTATTTCGCCCGCAGCGGCCGGGATCTGGAATACCTTGGCCGCCCGGATGCCGGGCTGAACGGGCAGGATCTCGCCGCTTTGGCGGGCGATGAGGAATATCAGGAGATTCTCAGGGCGGCCCGCTTTGAAAAAGGCGTGCCCGAGGCCCTGGATTATCTGGATAAACGCAATCTCATGTTTCGCGCCGGGGCTGATCGTTGCTTCCTGAGCTCCGCCGGTCTGTATTTCCTGCAGGAGCTGGTTCGGGAGTATGAGCGGGGTTAGCAAGCCTCTGAGTCAGTCCGGTCGCAGAGGCGAATCGGGGTTGTTCAGAGACTCCCCGGGCATCGCACTTTCGGAGTAATGGTTTAATGTTGCAAATATCCAACGCTGTGTCGCTTGGTGACTGGGAGATTGAACTGACCCAGATCCGCGCCCAGGGCGCTGGCGGGCAAAACGTCAATAAAGTGGCTACGGCGGTGCACCTGCGTTTTGATATCGGCGCTTCCAGCCTGCCCCCGTTTTACAAGGAACGGCTGCTGGCGCTGTCTGACCAGCGGATCAGCAAGGACGGTGTCATTGTTATCAAGGCCCAGTCGTTCCGCACCCTGGAGGCGAACAGAGAAGATGCGCTGGAGCGGCTTCGGGAACTTATAAAGAACGCCGTGCAGCAACAAAAAGCCCGCCGACCGACCAGACCTACCAAGGGCTCCCGGCGGCGAAGGGTAGATACGAAGACCCGCAAGGGAAAAACCAAGGCCTTGCGGGGAAAAGTGCGGGTCTAAACATGATGGAACTTTTCCGCAAGCGCAACAACTCCGGGTTTTCCGATAGCCTCCACCGGGAGGCAGAAGGTCTGGCTTTGCTGGCCGGGGCGCTGGAGGAGCTGGACTGTCCGCAGCTGGGGGTGCCCGAGGTGGTCTCCGTCACGGATGAGGAACTCGTTCTGCCGCTCATATCGTCCGCGCGTCCCGGGCCGGCTTTGATGTCGGCGCTGGGAGACGGCCTGGCGCGCATCCACCGCATGCCACACCCGCGCTACGGCCTTGGTACTGACAACTATATTGGCCTCTCGCCCCAGAAAAATGGCTGGTCTGACGACTGGGGCAGCTTCTTCCTCAAAAATCGTCTTGGTGTTCAGGTTGGCATGATCCGTGATCCCTCGGTACGGGATGAGTTTCAGCAGGTGCTGGATCAAAAAGGCGCGCTATTGGCGGATTTCCTCAGTCAGACCTGCGATCAGCCGAGCTTGCTGCACGGCGACCTCTGGTCTGGCAACGTCATGTTCGACCACCAGAAAGCCTGGCTGATCGACCCGGCGGTCTACTATGGCGACCGGGAAGCCGACCTGGCCATGACCGGGTTTTTTGGTGGCTTTACCCGGGATTTTTACCAGGCTTACGACAAGGTCTGGCCCCGCACGGCGGAATACCCGCGCAAACGGGATATCTATAACCTCTACCATGCACTGAATCACTACAACCTGTTTGGTGGTGGGTATCTGGAAAGGTGCAGGGTTTTGTCCGGCGCCATTGTCTCCCTCTGACGTCCTGTCTCTGTGCCGCGTATCAGGGTGCAGCCCATTCAAGAACCGCCTTCCGTACAACGCTTACCGGTAAAAACTCCTGTTCCAGCCGTCCCCGTTCCGATCGGTTTAGCAGGCTGTAAAGATCTGCCTCGCTCTGGTTCAGACCGGGCGGCACGGCAGCAGGGGCTGGCTGGGGCTCCTCTACGGCGCTATGGCTGGCAAAGGTTGCAAAAGTCGCCTGGTCCATCAGCAACGGCGTGAGATGCGGGAGGTGTTGCCTGGCTCGCCCGAGCATGGTCAGGCCCCAGGTATCCAGGTCACCCCAGTAAGCGATGGCTTTCCGGGTCAGCCAGTTGGCCTGCAACCACGACAGATTAAGCCCTGAACCCAGCACTGCGATTGTATCGGGGGTGGCTGGTAGCTGGTGCAGGCAGCGTTCGTTCTCTACCACGATCAGGTAGTTACCGGGTAACGGGGTGTTTTGCAGCTCGCGGGCCCGGACGCGCATCTGGGAGAAGGGTAACAGTGAGCCGTCCAGATCTCCGACCAGCAGCCAGTGATGGCCTTCATCCTCTGCGCCCAGAAAGTTTTCCAGTCCGGTCTCACTGGCCTGGCCGTCGAACAGGCTGTCCAGCATCAGGGTGAGCAGTTGGCGGTTGCGTTCGAAGAACTTGCTGTCGGTACCGGCGACAGATAGCGCCCGGAGGGGCTTTCCGTCGGCGCATCCGGGTTGCAGCTGAAGGGCAACCTCGCCGCTGCGTATAACGTCGGCCTGAGGTTTATCCATGACCAGGCTGCGCCGGCGCACGATCAGTGAATGAAATCGTGGATCCAGGGCCGAGGCCAGGCGGTTGAGCGTGTGGTACTCTCGCCTGACCTCGCTGTTGCCCGTGGCTTGTACCCACTGGCTGGGGGTCTCCAGTATCCAGTGGGTGGGGATGTGGATGGCTTCACTGGTGCTCTGGAAGCGGACATTCTGCCACCGGACCTGCCCGACAGTGACATCCCGCCAACGTTGCAGGTGTTCCCGCACCTGCCCGATCCGATCTCTCACCGCTGCGCCTGCGGGCTTACCGATGGCAAGGGTTAACGGCCAGTTCTCCGGGCCCAGCAGCCGCTGCTCCCGGAGGTCGGCATTCTGCCATTGCCGGGCCAGCCGTTTGGCCAGTTCACCTGGCGATTTCATGGGCTTTCCGGGTTATTTTTTCGGCGTGGGACTCCAGTTCTTCCCAGCTCAGGGAGGTCAGGGTAGCCCGCAAATCCTTCCTGTGTACCAGAATCGCGGACCGGGTGTGGGAGCGCAACAGTCGCATCTCCTTGTTCGGGGTGACGAACAGCGGGTGCAGGCCGAATTCGTTGAGGGCGGAGATAATGCGTCCGGCCACGGCGTGGGAGCTCTTGGAGAAGGCTTCGTCCAGCACAATGGTGCCAAACAGCGGCTGGGTGGCACCATCCGGGCACAGTGCGTAGCTGAGAGAGGCTGTGAGGATGTAGCTGGCGATAATTTCCTTCTCACCGCCGCTGCCGCCCTGGGAGCCGGTGCGGGTTTCAATCACCGTGCCGGATTCCCGGTCCAGAACCGAGACTTCAAACTGTAGCCGGTAGCGGGGGTCGAGCAGGGCACGGGCACCCACGGTACGTTTGTTGTCTGCCGCATCACGCAGCAAGGCGACCATGTTTTGCAGCGCCCTGAAATGGCTTTCTCCCTGGTCGTCTTTCAGGGCATCCGCCCGCAGTTGACGTTGCGCACGCTCCAGTCTGCGAAGCGATTCATGGGTAACCCGTCGGGGCTCCAGCCGCAGGTAACGGCCCGGCTGGAAGTCGACCCGGCGCAGGGTGGCGTTGAGGTCGGCAATACGCTCCTCAATGATGGCAACCTGGTTCTGAATATGGGCGAGTAGCTGGGTGACGCCCTGGTCCGAAGACTGGTTCAGGTAACTGAGGAATCGCTCCAGCTTCTGGGGCAGGGCTTCCTCTTCCAGCACCCTCAGGCGTTCCAGGTATTCGGGGATGTCCTCAATATTGCTGCCGGTTTCAATCAACGCTCCGGTATCGATCGCCAGCGCTTTTTCCATCAGCTGGGTGAGGCTGAGTTCATACCCCTGAATCTGTTTGCCCAGTTTGCCGATGGCTTTGTCCAGTTGCTCCCGCTGATCTCGCTCCAGTGCGTCAAGGCGTTCGTACTGGTCCGCTGCGGGGGTGCGGAAGTGCCGGGAGGCCAGGGTTTGCTGTGGGTCCGTCAGGCCCTCTCCGATCCGGTTCATCAGGTCTGTGCAGCGGCGGCTGGCCTGGGCGCGCTTATCGTCCAGCAAGGCCAGGGCGGTTTCCTGTTTCGAGAGGTCTTTCCGGCTCTGTTGCAGCTTTTCGTTGACGGCCTCGAAGTCCCGCCGGGCTTTTTCCACGTCTGAGTCCGGGTCGGTGATTGCCTTCAGCCGGCTTTCCAGGGAGTCCAGTTCCCGCAGGGCGCTGGGCAGGTCGATGGTGTCGAACTCGATACCGGTAAGGGCATCGTAGAGTCGGATCTGATCCCGGGTCTCGTTCAGTCGGGATCTGGCGGCTTTCAGTTGCTGCCCGAGGGCTTCCGCCTGCTGCCGGGTTTCTACCAGCTCCGTATTGAGCGCCGCCAGTCGGTCCCGGTTGTTGAAGCCGGTCATCCAGCCCTTGTCCAGTCGCTGGTTGTCCCGTTTTTCGAAGTAGCCTTTCCTGCCGGACATAAGCCCTTGCCGGGTCATGCCGTGGGGTGTCTGGCGCAGGGCCTCGGGGGAGTCTGTACAGTGCCGGTCTATGCCGGCCAGCAGTTGTTTCAGGGCTTCCCTGTGAGGGTGCTCCTTGAAGTTGAGTTTACGGGTAAAACCGTCGTCCATGAACCGGGCCGGAGCCTGGGGTGCCTGGGCCTCCAGCAGTCGCACATGGAGCTTGTTGTCACGGCTGTTGACCCGATCCAGGGCAGACTGCATGGCGGCCGGTGGTACCAGCAGCCGTAGCCGGTGCCCGCCGATGGCCCGCTCGATTGCGCCGCGCCAGTCGCTCTCCCCGGGTTTGACTTCCACCAGTTCCGCTACGAAGGGCAGGCTGTCTTCGTCCAGGTTCAGGGCCCTGGCCAGTTCGCTGCGAAACTCCTGGTACCGGCCATCGATGTTGGAGCCGGGGCGGGCTTTGATGCGGTCAATTTCCTCAGTGAGTTCCGTCAGCGTTTCTTCCAGTTTGCCATGACGGATGCGCAGGTCCAGCAGGGTTTTGTCCTGTGAGTCTTCGAGCTCCGCGAGCTCCCTGAGCTTTGTTTCACTGTGCTGGTGATTGTTGGCCAGCGCTTCAGGTGAGAGTGCGTCGTCCAGCTCCAGCTTTCTGGTCAGTGCCTGGTAATCCCTGGCGTGACGCTCCCGCTCCTCCGTCCAGCGCCGCTGCTGGGAAATCTGCTCTTTGAGCTGTTCAATGCTGGCGCCGCCGGCCTGCAGATAAATATCTTTCAGGGTGTCGGCTTTGCTGTTCAGCGCCCGGACTGTTCCGGCCAGTGAGTCCAGGGTTTTACGACCATCATCAAGCTGTTTGTCCAGGGCCTGTTTCCTGCTGTTCCAGAGCTCGTAACCGGTTTGTGCATACCACACCGGCAGAAGCTCTTTCAGAGTCAGTTGCTGGTCCAGTTCAGCTTTGGCGATCTGGTGTTTCTCATAAGTCTCTGCAATGGGCAGCAGTGACTGGTGCTGTTTGCGGGCGGTTTCCAGTTCGCTGTGAATGGCAGCCAGGTCGTCAAATTCACTGGCTACCTCTGCGGCCCGGTCGAACGCAGAGTGATCGTCCAGCACCAGCTCCCGGAAGATTTCATCAATACTGTTAAGCTGCTTAAGGCCGGCGGCGCGGTTGAGCAGAGTGAAGGCGTTTTCTCCGACTTCAAAGAAGCGGCGCACCTGAGCCAGGTAGGCCTTTTTGCTGTCGTTGGCCTGCAATCCGGGATTATCCCTGACGTATTGTTTGAGCTCCCGGACGCCTCCTTCGTGGTGGATGGCCAGCCAGTTATCCAGATTCTGGTCGTCACGCTCCGAGAACAGCCACAGGCGCTTGAGGTCGCTGGCGGCGGAGCTGCTCCCGTCGACCCAGAACAGGGCACCGATGCGGATGGCCCTGTCACCATTGGAAAAGCGGGCGCTTACACCGGTGACGGTCTTGCCCGGGCGGGCAATGTGGCTGTTGTCGCCGCTGTTGTTGCCGGCACCGGAAACCCCGCGGATATAGGAAATCAGGTCCCGGTCGCTTTCATGGCCCCCGGTGGAGGCCAGGTTGTAGCGTGGCTGATGGGTGAGCAGGGTCATCAGCGCGTCCACCAGGGTGGTTTTGCCGCTGCCGGTGGGGCCGATAATTGCGCTGCCTTTGGGGTCGATTTCCGCGCAGTGCCGGCCGCCGAAGGGGCCCCAGTTATACAGGTCCAGATGGGTCAGTATATAGGCGGTGGAGGGCAGGATTTCCGCGGCAAACAGATCCGTCAGGGGCTGGCTCATAGATCCTCTCCGTTATCTTCTGCTGCTTCGGACTGAGCGGCCATGCGGCGAAAGTGGTGCAAAAGGTTCTGCAGGTTTTCCGGGTTCGCCAGGTGGGTGATGATCGGTCGAATGACAACCTGATCATTAGCGTCAATATCGGAGACGATGCCGTGGTTCTTCAGGTTGTCCAGCAGGTTGCGCAGGCGTTTCTGGTCGCGGGTATCACTGCCGGTGTCGCCCAGGTAGAGCTGCAGTTGAGGAAGTAACTCCTCCAGCTCTACCACAGCCTCCCCGGCACCGATGCCGGTTTCCTGTTCATGGGCGATAAAGTGCTGCCGCAAAATGGCCACCAGCAGGGACTGTTCCATGGTCAGGCGCTGGCGGCGTACCAGGGGGTGGGACCATTCGTCGGCGTTTTCTTCGCCTTCCCTGAAGAGCTGTTCGGAGACCACCAGAAACGCCAGACCGCGCACGTCATCCACTTTCAGACGCAGGTCGAACGGCTCCAGTATCCGGTTGATGGCGGCGGTCCGGGTGATCGCAATCTGGTAAAGGTTGGGTTTCCGGTCCGCTTCAAGCAATCCGTAGCGGAGCAACTCCTGGGCAGTGCTTTTCACAATGCCGGGAGTGTACTCACCGGTCTCTGTTGCGGGCTCCGGCTGCCCGGGATCGTCCGTTGCCTGCTGTGCCTTATCCGTGGTTGGTTCGGTGTCGGCCTGACTTGTCATGCGGTCAAAATAATCAGACATGTGGGTCTAAAGCTCCCAGTCGATGGCTTCCGCGTCTTCCCGGGTCAGCGTCAGTCGGGGCACGTGGAAGCGCAGCTTGTATCCACTGTTGTCGGTAATGTCCACCTGCTCCCGGTCCCGGGTGACCTCTACCCCGGCCTCACGGGCCATGGCCAGCCAGAGCGCAATGGTTTCCAGGTCGTGTGTGGGTGGCAAGTGACTGGCCAGGTCGCCAATGCTCATGGGGCGGTCGGTGACTTGCAGTACCTCTACCGTTTCCCGATAGAGGGCCTCCCGGTCAAGGCCGTCAAAGGCACGCCAGAACTCTTCGTCCACCTCTTCCAGATTAACCCCTTGGTCGGCCAGCTCCAGGCTCTGGTCCTGCTCTTCAGTGGCAGACTTGAACCTGAGCCGCTCCACAAGAGGCAGGCCGGAAACCGCCACGGCAATGGGGGGCAGGGGTGTGCCGTTTTTACGGACCTTGTGGCTGGACCAGTCGATATTCAGTGCGGTGTTCAGTATGCCATTGAGCAGTTCGCCCACTCTATGGTTCTCTGCCGCCAGCCCGGTTTTCAGGAAACCTTTGACATCTTTTTCGCTGCGGGCCCTGGCCCTGATGACCGCGGCGGATTCCTGGATCAGCCGGATTACCAGCCAGCGCAGTTCATCCTGCTGTTGCCGCGACAGGGCGTGGCGGGTGGCCGGGTGTTTCAGGATGGTCCTCAGGCGGTGTTTCATATTGTCCAGCTCGGTGGACCGGCTGAGCTGGTCGTTAAAATTGTGGAAGACCTTGCCCTCGGCTGTTTCCAGAAGCGTGTCGTGGCCATCCAGCAGGCGATCGACAATTTCTCCCCGGTGGTGTTGTTCACTGACGATGGACTGGCGTAACTTCCGGTCTGCTTCCCGGTAGGAGTCCTCCACCCGGCGAAAATCGGCACGCAGACTGGTGGCCAGGTTGTAGACTTCGCGAATGCCCTCTGATGCCTCGGCACCCGCCAGCACTTTGAAGCGACCGGCTTCCACGTCCGCCAGTTCATGCTCGAGATCCTTGATCTTGCGGCGGATATGGTCGGCGCGGCTTTGTGCGTCAGGGTTCAGGCGGGTTTCCAGATTCTCGATTTCCCGCTGCACGGTGGCCAGGCGGGAGGCGGTGGAGGTCATGATCTTTTCATCAAGACCCTCAACAAAGGTCAGGGCCTTTTGCAGGGCATCGGTGGCCATCAGCCGGCCGTCTCTTTCCACGATCAGCCCTTTGCGAATCCAGGCACGCAACTCTTTTCTGGCATCGGCTGCCGGGTCATCGCCGGACAGCTCCAGCTCATCGCTATTGGCATGCTCCCGAAGGATGTCCGTCAGCATTTGCTGGGCATCTTCAAACAGGATCTCTTCGCTGTTCTGTTCCAGTAACGCCTGCAGACAACTGAGCACCAGCGGCCCGCGGGTTGCTGACAGCAGCTTCCAGGCAGGGTGCTGGTGGCGGGCTACCAGGTAGGAACGGGTTCTCAGGTGGGTTTGATCATCCATTTTTTTCCTGGCTACTAACGTCGGGTATCTGGCTGGCCAGTGTATTGTATTCGGCCTTTCCTGTCTGCGGGATGCCGGATAACCGACAGATCTATTTCAGCGAATCCTGCAGGCGTTGTTTGACCTTCTGCCAGTTATCCAGTCCGGAAGCCTTGCCGATGCGCCTGGACTTGCCCCCTGAACGGTTCAGCCAGAGTCCTTCCCCGTTGAAGCTGTAGACCGGCTCCAGGTCGGTTCGCTTTGAGGCAGGCAGGATTTCATTGGTGAGATTGTCCAGAATCAGCGGGTCGGCATCCGGGGTGGCATACCAGGCCAGCACCATGTGGGCCTGGTTGAGGCGCAAGGCTTTGACGTAGACGATGCGCATCTGTTCGTCCGGCACACCCATGGATTTGAGGGTGACGTATTTGGCGATGGAAAAGTCTTCGCAGTCCCCGCCGTTCGTAGCCAGCAATTCTACGGGCGTCGCCCAGTAGTCTTCCTCTCCCCAGTGCCGGATGTCGCTGACGAAACTGACCCGGTTGAAGAAAGAGTTCACCAGTCGCATCTGGCGGTCGGTTTCCGCCGGGCTCGCCATATTGTGCAACTGCTGCCAGGTTTCCAGGCGGGAACGGGCCTGTGCGCCGTACTCCTGTTCCACGTAATCCAGCAAGCGGTTGCTGAGCTCCAGTGCGACGGCAGTGGATACCAGAAAAAGCATCGGCAGAAGTGCTTTGGTGCAGCGAGCGTACATAGACCCCCGGGGTCAGTTATTGTTTCTCAGGCGGTCACGCAGCTCTTCCAGCCTGCGACGGACTTCGTCCCGGCGATCCTGCTGGGTCATGGCACCTGCAGGGGAAGCAGAGCGGGTCGGCGCCGGTTGCGAGACGGCACGGGTTGCATTGGAGGCAAATGCCAGCTCACTATCGGATTTGGACTCGGGAAAATACAGGTTTTCGAGGGCACCGTTGCGCTCGATGACGACACGGTTGGCATGCACTGAACGGAGAATGGCGTTGCCCGGCAACGGATCTCCGACCAGAAAGGCCCTGGTTTCATTTTTATCGTCTTCGATCAGGGCACTGCCCGGGAACTGGCCCTCTGCGGCCAGTACGCCCCGCAGCTTCAGTCTCAGATTGGTTTCCGGCAGGTTTTCCGTCTCTTGTGGCGTGGTGGCTGCTCCCTGATCCGCAGAGCCGAATAATTCCAGGGCGGCGAGAGCCACCGCCGGTGGTTCTTTTCGTTTTTGCACAACGGGCTGTGCGGTTGTCGCGCCGGTACCCGGTGACAGGCGGGTTTCAGACTGGTAGATGGCATACCCCTGCCAGCCGGTGGTGGCAAGCATGGCGACCGCAAGAAGCAGCGCCAGCAAAGCTGGCAGTCGTTCGGTACTTATACTCATTGTTGTTCCCGGCCAGGTCCCGGGACGTCTCTGATTCACTCCGCAGAGGCCATTCGCAGTGAGTCAGAGACGTCCCGAAACCAAAAAAATTCACTGGTTATCAGAATGAAACTTGATATAGGGAGTATAGTGTACTGAGTTATTCAGTGGTTCAACATCCTGTGATAGCCTCCCTGTTTGTTTGAATAAAAAAGGATTCGGGTCATCACAGCATGGAGCACGAAAAAAACGAGGACGACCTTGACTACAGAAATTGACACTCAGGGCCAGGAACCGCTGATCGGGCGGCTTCCTTTCACCTTCGCCAAGCGCAACGGTGTGATTCTTACCAGGGATGACCAGGGTAAACCAGTGATCCTGGTCAAACCCGGTGCTGCTCACACGGCTCTGGCAGAGGCCAACCGGATCAGTGGCGGCAAGGCCAGGTTCTCCTCCATTGATCCTGATGAATTCGATTCCGCTCTCAATTTCGCCTATCAGAATGATTCTGCGGAAGCCATGCAGATGGTGGAGGGCATTGGCGACGACATGGATCTTGCCTCCCTTGCAGATTCAGTACCCGAAACCGAAGACCTGCTGGAGCAGGAAGATGACGCGCCGATTATTCGCCTCATCAATGCCATTCTGACCGAGGCCGTTAAAACCAACGCCTCGGATGTGCATATCGAAACCTATGAGAAACGGCTGGTTGTGCGTTTCCGGGTGGACGGTGTGCTACGGGAGGTGGTGCAGCCGAAACGAGCCCTGGCCCCCTTGCTGGTGTCCCGTATCAAGGTCATGGCCAAGCTGGATATCGCGGAGAAGCGCGTACCACAGGATGGTCGTATTGCCCTGCGGGTGGCAGGCCGGGAAGTGGATATCCGGGTGTCCACCATGCCCTCCGCCTCTGGCGAGCGGGTGGTGCTGCGTCTGCTGGATAAACAGGCAGGCAACATTCGTCTGGAGTCACTGGGCATGGCCGGTGATGATCTGGTCACCCTCCGCAAGATGATCCATCGCCCTTACGGCATCCTGCTCGTCACTGGACCGACCGGTTCCGGTAAGTCCACCACGCTTTATGCATCGCTGCAGGAAATCAATGACCGCAGCCGCAATATCCTGACGGTGGAAGACCCTATCGAATACAACCTGGCGGGCATCGGCCAGACTCAGGTTAACCCCAAGGTGGACATGACCTTTGCCAGGGGGCTGCGCGCCATTCTGCGTCAGGATCCGGATGTTGTGATGATTGGTGAAATCCGGGACCTGGAAACCGCGGAGATTGCGGTTCAGGCCAGTCTGACCGGTCACCTGGTGTTATCGACCCTGCACACCAATACCGCAGTGGGCGCGATTACCCGGCTGATGGACATGGGCATCGAGCCGTTCCTGATTTCCTCCAGCCTGGTGGGTATTGTGGCCCAGCGGCTGGTACGCGTGCTGTGCAAGGACTGCCGGGAGGCCTATACGCCCACCCCGGAACAATGCGAGTTTCTGCAGCAGGATCCCGCCAGTCCTCCGACGATCTACCGGGCCAAGGGGTGTGATGAGTGTAATCAGCTGGGTTACCGGGGTCGTATCGGTATCTACGAGGTGGTGGAAATCACCGAGGCCATCAGCTCCCGGATTCATAAACGGGCAGGTGAGCTGGAACTGGAGCGTGAAGCCCGCAAGTTGAGCCCCAGCATTCACGCAGACGGGGTGCGCAAGATTCTTGAAGGCACCACCAGTATGGAAGAGGTGCTCCGCGTCACCCATCGGGGGCGCTAAGGCATGCCCGCATTTGAATACAAGGCGCTGGATCAGCGCGGCAAACAGAAATCCGGAGTGCTTGAGGCGGATGCCGCCCGGGCGGTACGACAGCAATTACGGGAAAAGGGCCTGATACCGCTCGCGGTAGAGCCGGCATCAGAGAAACAGTCTCGCTCCATCTCGTTCAGCTTCGGGCAGGGTGCCGGCCTGTCCACATCGGATCTGGCTCTGGTGACCCGCCAGTTGGCCACCCTGATCCAGTCCGGCATTCCAATCGAACAGGCGCTGTCGGCGGCTGCGCAGCAGTCTGATAAACCCCGCATTCGCAGCATGATGATTGCCATCCGCTCCAAGGTAATGGAAGGGTACACCCTGGCGGACAGCCTGGGTGAGTTTCCCCGGGCTTTCCCCAGGCTGTACCGTTCAACGGTGGCAGCCGGTGAACACGCCGGGCACCTGGACCTGGTGCTGAACCGGCTGGCGGATTACACCGAGTCCCGGCAGGAAGCACGACAGAAGATACAGCTGGCCGCTATTTATCCGATTATTCTCAGTGTGGTGGCGATTGCGATTGTGGTGTTTCTGCTCACCTACGTGGTGCCGGACATCATCGAGGTGTTTGTCAAGCAGGGTCAGGAGTTGCCGACGCTGACCCGGGCCATGATGGCCATGTCCGGTTTTCTCAGCCAGTTTGGTATTTATCTGCTGATACTCATTGTCGCTGCAATTGCCGGCTTCAAAATGTCTTTAAAAAAGCCCGGTTTTCGCATGAAATTCCACAAGTTTTTGCTGAATATGCCGTTGGTGTCCGGTATGGTTCGCGGGGTAAGTACCGCCCGTTATGCGAGCACCCTGAGTATTTTGACCACCAGTGGCGTACCGTTGGTAGAGGCCATGCGTATTGCCGGTGAGGTGTTGTCCAACGACTATCTGCGCCATGAGTTAAGGGATGCTGCGCGTAAGGTCAGCGAGGGTGGTTCTCTCCAGAAAGCCCTGGAGCAGACCGGTTATTTTCCTCCGATGATGCTGCATATGATCGCCAGCGGCGAAGCCAGTGGTGAGCTGGACAGCATGCTTGAACGCACCGCCCACATGCAGGAGAGCACCCTGCAGGCGCAAATTGCGGCGATTGTCGGACTGTTCGAGCCCCTGATGTTGCTGGTGATGGGGGTGGTGGTGCTGATCATTGTGCTCGCCATCATGCTTCCGATTCTGAATATGAGTAATCTGGTCAGTTAAGATGTCTGATCGGATACCACTTATCTGAAAACTGACGTTTGAAATAAAGGAAAGACGATGACCCTGAAACACTCTGCCCGTGGTTTTACGTTGATCGAAATCATGGTTGTTATGGTTATTCTGGGACTGCTGGTGGCGATTGTGGGGCCCAATATCATGGGCCGCAGCGACCAGGCCCGGGTGACCGCGGCGGAAACCCAGCTGAAGACTTTGTCCCAGGCACTGGATATGTACCGCCTGGATAACAGCCATTACCCGTCCACCCAACAGGGCCTGCAAGCGCTGGTCACCCGTCCCGGTGGCACACCGGAGCCCAAAAACTGGGGTCCGGAGAGCTACATGAACAACATTCCCAAGGACCCGTGGGGTAACGACTACCAGTACATCAGCCCGGGTACGGAAGGACCTTACGACCTGTACAGCTATGGAGCTGACGGGCAGGAAGGCGGAGAAGGCAACGATGCGGACCTCAGTGTCTGGGCGACCCGGTAACCCTCCGGAATCTGTATGACGGGTATGCGTCGCTTCAACAACGGTTTCACCATGATCGAGATTCTTGTGGTCCTGATCGTGGTGGGGTTGTTGGCGGCCCTGGCAGTCGCCAATCTCGGCGGCAATCAGCAGAAACGGGAAATGGAAAACGCCGTGAGCAAGATGTTTTTGCTGATGCAGACGGCGAGTGAGCAGGCCGTCCTGGACAACAGCGAAATTGGTCTGAAGCTTGGCGAGCAGGAATACCATTTTCTGCGCTTTCAGGATATCACCGGTGAATGGGTGCCCATGGAGGGGCGCATGTTCCGCAACTACCGATACCCGGAATGGCTTGTTGTAACGGATATCATTGAGGATAACCTGCCGCGTTTGACGACGGATGAAGCGCCGTTGCGCCCCGATATCGTATTCTTCTCCAGTGGTGAAATCACGCCGTTCGAGATGGAATTTACCATAGGCAACGACACCGACCTCATGTACCGCATTTATACCGACAAAACCGGCCAACTTGACTGGCTGAAGCCGGGAGAGAGAGAGGAGCAGTGGTAATGCGCCGCTCCGCGGGCTTTACACTCATCGAGGTGCTGGTGGCGTTGCTGGTGTTCGGACTCATTGCCAGCACGGCGGCCCAGGTTGGCAGTCAGTATATTGGAAGCTTCGAAAAAATCCGCGATAAAACCATGGCCGCCTGGATTGCGGACAATCGCCTGAACGAAATCCGCTTGCAGGAAGGATTGCCTGAAGTGTCTGAAAACTCGGATGACTACGATTACGGGCCGTTCCGCTGGCGGGTGACCACCAGGGTACAGGAAACTGAAGATAGCACGATGCGCCGGGTAGAGGTTGATGTGGCGGTTTACCGGGGAGCGGCCAACGAAACCTTCAATGTTCATTCACTGGCCGGATTTACCGGAGAATGACGATGGCCAGGCCGGCACCGCAGCGCGGCTTCACCCTTATGGAGGTGCTGATCGCGGTTTCCATTACGTCGATTATCGGTATTGGCGTATGGCAGGTGGTGAACAACATTATCCGGGCCCGGGAAGGCGTGGACGAACTTGCACGGCAATTTGAGGATGTGCAGAGGCTGATGCTGATGCTGGAGCGGGATCTTGGGCAGGTGGTTAATCGGCCGGTGCGTAACATTTATGGCGATTTCGAACCGGCTTTCAGTACCCGCGAAGACAGCTTTGCGCTGGTGTTGACGCGCCAGGGGTGGCGCAACCCTCTCGGGCTTCGGCGCAGCGGGTTGCAGCGGGTTGCCTGGGAGTATACCGGTGAGGAAATTCGTCGGCATTACTGGGTTGCACTCGATAAGGGGCAGGACGAAACTGACCCCCGCGACCAACTGTTACTTTCCGGGGTGAAAGATTTCAGTATCCGCTTTTACACTGCCAATCGCGACTGGACGGATCAGTGGCCCTCACAAGAGGTGATGGCTTCGATGATGCCGGGTGAGCTGCCCTCGGCTCCGTTGCCCAGGGGAGTGGAAGTGACCATTGAGCACGAACGGTACGGGGAACTGACCCGGTTGTTCACACTCCCGGACTTTGATGCGAGCGCAGCCGACTCTCTGGCCGCCATGGGGGAAGGCGAGAACGGTGTCGACGGCGAGGATGCTGCTGCCGGGGGTGAACAGTGATCCCTCGTCAACAGGGTGTCGCACTGATCATGGTGCTGCTGGCCATGGCGTTGGTGGTGCTGATGGCCAGTGGCATGCTACACAAGCAGGGTCTGCGCATTTTCAAGACCCAGCATTATCTGTCCCAGCAGCAGGGTCAGAGCGTAGCGCTGGGTGCGGAAATTTTTGCAGGCCGGATTCTGAAACAGGACTACGAAGACGATAAAGAAAGCAGCAATATGTCAGATCATCCGGAGGAGATCTGGGCCAAATATTCCGCCATCCTGCCTCTGGATAATAATGGAGTGGCCGAAGTGCAGATTGACGACCTGGGCGGGCGCATTAACCTGAATGACCTGATTAACGAGCAAGGGCAGGTAAACCAGCTTACCAGGGAGCGGGTTGAGCGTTTGCTGCGTGTTCTGGGGATTATCGATGTATCGGTCGACGCCCTGATAGACTGGGTGGACCCGGATCAACAGACCATCAGCGCCTACGGCGCAGAGGATGGTCAGTATCTGGTACAGGACCCCTCCTACCGGGCAGCCAATCAGCCATTTTCCAGTGTCACCGAACTGAGACTGATTGCAGGCATGACCGAAGAGGCTTATGACCTGCTACGCCCGCATCTTACGGTGCTTCCGGTGCAAGGGTTGGGCATAAATGTGAACATGGCCTCTGTGGAAGTGCTTCGTTCGTTGCATGATGGCATTACCGGGCAACAGGCTGAGGGACTGGTCAGCAAGCGGGTGGATGCCCCCTGGAATACAGTGGGCGACTTTCTCCAGGAACCTGAATTTTCCGGTATGGGCCTGCAAGCCACCGGGCTGACAGTGCGCACCTACTTCTTTGAGGTAGTATCAAGAATTACCGTCAATGACCAGTCCACCAGTCTGGTCAGCAAGATTTTCCGCTCTCCCCAGGGAGAATTGTCCACCCTGGGCCGGGATATGAGTCAGAAAAACAGGATAACCAAGTCCCCCTACACGGGCGAATAAGAAGGCTGGCGCACCGAATGCAACAACAAGGAATCGAACGATGTCATACCGCCTTTTCGTGAGACCGGAGTCCTCTGCCGGAGAGGATGATGCCATCCTGTATGGCTGGGTGCTGCTGGATGCCAGTGGCGAACTCCAGGCACATGGAGAGGGTGACAGCCGTGAACATATCGAACACTCCCTGGGCCAGAATGCGCTCGATAATGTCTACCTCATTGGCCTGATTCCCGGTGATGAGGCGCTGCTGTGTTTTGCCGATATTCCTGCCAGGCAAACCCGTTTCGTGATGCAGGCATTGCCATACGCCGTGGAGGAACAGATAGCCCAGGACATCGAAAGCGTTCATCTGGCTTTGGGGCCCCGGGATGAAAAGGGTTTCCGGGTGGCGGCTATCGACCGCGGGGCAATGGCGACCTGGTCTGCCCGGTTCTCCGGATGGGAGCACGTTCAGCTGGAGGGAATCTATCCGGATGCGGCGCTGCTTCCGCAAACCGAGGGTGGGTGGACGCTTTGCCTGGATGGCGATGATGTGCTTTTACTGAGTGACCGGGGCGAATGGCTCCGCATGCAGGCGGACAACCTGGTCATGTTTGCCGGGACACTTGCCATTCCATCCACCGAAGAAGTGGTGGCTGAGATCCCTGTCACGGTCTATGGAACCGTTGCGGATTTTGAACGCCATGACGAGCCTCTCAAAGCGCTATCCGGAACCGGGCGACTGAAGATAAGCCGTAACGCGCTGGAAATACCCGTGCCGGAACTGCTTGCGCATTCATTCCACCAGCATCTTGCGAATCCCATCAACCTCTGTCAGGGCAACTACAGCGTTCGTGCCGCCGGTGCCGGGCCCCTGGGCCCCTGGCGGCCATTGATTGCTGTGGCCAGTCTCTGGTTCGTTCTGCAGGTGGGACTGGAGATTGGAATGGGGTGGTACTATCAACAGCAGGCTGAAGAGATTAACCAGCAGGCCATGAGCATTTACCGGCAATATTTTCCGGGTGACCGAACGGCAAGCCCGGGAAATGTGAAGCGGATTGTACAGGGGCAGATGAATCAATTGCAGTCCGGAAGCACGACCGTCGGGTTTGTGGACCTGCTTAAATATACCGGCGAACAATACCGCCAGACTGCTGCGGGCGATGGCAGTGTCACGTTTAACTCCATCAACTACAGCCGCAATCGCGGTGAGCTGGTGGTGGATGTCCGCGCCAGCGATTACAGCAAACTGAACGCATTGCGCTCTGGCCTGACGAGCGCCGGGCTGGAGGCCTCGATTGGCTCCGTGGTAAATGAGGCGAATGGTGCGCGCGGCCGGCTGACGGTATCAGGAGGTTAAGATATGCTGGCAAAGCTCAAAGAACAGCCCGCAGTGGCCAGGTTGATTGCACATTATGACCAGTTGCCCGCCAGGGACCGTCAGGCTCTGTTACTGATGGTTGTTGCGCTGGTCATGGCAATTCTCTATTTTGGTATCTGGCGTCCGGCTGACGCGTTTAACCAGAGCGCAGAGGCAGAGCGCAAGCAGGCAACCGAGCTACTCGGCTGGATGCAGTCCAATCGTGCCTCGCTGAAAACGCTCGCCAGTTCCGGCGGCAGTGGCACACGCCCGTCCGTTACCGACGGCCGCGCCCTGATGGCGCTGGTTACCAAAAGTGCCGATGAAGCAGGGCTGACATTGCAGCGGTTTGAGCCAAGCGGTGATTCCGCCATTCGTGTGTGGATGGAAAATGTAGCCTATGCTGACGTGGCTGCCTGGCTGGAACGACTTAAAACAGCGCACGGTGTTGTGATTGATCAGGCCGCCATGGATCGTCAGGATGAACCCGGAATTGTATCTGTAAGACTGACGCTTGCCATCTGACCCGTGCTGTTTTGCGGGTCCGGCGTGAGCCGTAGCGACAGCCGGATAGAGATCCGGAAAGTTTAAAACGGGGGAGTAGCGGGAATGGCAAAAGCTCAGAACAGCGACAAAGACAAACAGCCTGTAATTGTCCGCCTGGATGCAAGTGCCCGCAATGAGGCAAAATCGATTCTCTTCCATGCCTACCGGCATGAAACGACCTTCCAGTATTTGTTCGATCACAAACGGCCGGGCTACGACCAACGGGTGCGGGCCACCATCCGTGAGCTGCTTTCCCTGTATTTCGGGCTGAATCAGGATGCGATCGGGGTAATGGTCGACAATTCGCTGGTTGCCGTCGCCTTTATTGGCGAGCCGGATCTGCGCCTCGACCTTGCGGAACAACTCAGCTGGCGGCTGCGTATGGTACTGACGGCGGGCTTTTCCAGTACCCGTCGCTATCTCGACTATCACAGACAGATCAAATCCCTGCTACCTGAGCCGCAGGCCCATCAGCTTCCGCTGATGGGGGTTCATCCCAAATACCAGAACCGGGGGTATGGCCGGTTACTGCTGAAAACCGTGGAGCATCTGTGTGAAGAAAATCCCCGGGGAACCGGCCTGGTGCTGGACACCGGCAACAGCCGCTACCTGGGATTTTACGAGTCGGAGGGCTTTCGCACCCTTGGCCGGATCCGTCTTGGCGATTTTGAGGATTATGTGTTGTATCGGGATGTGCAGCCGGCGAGTAAAGCCGCAACACCCGCTTGAAAACTGATCAGGAGACTTTGTGTCTGACACGCGTGATTATGATCTGATTGTTATTGGTGCAGGCTCCGGCGGTGTTCGGCTGGCAAGAACCTCTGCAGCACTGGGGGCCAGGGTAGCAGTGGTTGAGTCACGCTATCTGGGGGGTACCTGTGTCAATGTTGGCTGTGTGCCCAAGAAACTGTTTGTTTACGGCGCTCATGCCGGTGAGGACATCGAGGATGCAGCGGGCTATGGTTGGCAGGTTCCGCCTGACTCGGTGCGTTTTGACTGGCCAACCCTTGTTGCCAACAAGAACACGGAAATTGACCGGCTGAATGGCATCTATGGCCGGTTGCTGGAAAGTGCCGGTGTAACCGTCATAAGTGGCACCGCCACCGTTCCGGATCCTCATACAGTACGGGTGGGTGATCAGAGTTTCTCTACTGAACGCATCGTCGTCGCCACTGGCAGTTGGCCAGTGATTCCGGATGTTCCCGGCAAGGAGTGCATCCTTACCTCTAACGAGATGTTCTACCTTCCGCAGCTACCTCGTCATGCGGTGATATGGGGTGGTGGATACATTGCGGTGGAGTTTGCCGGTATATTGTCGGGTCTTGGGGTGGAAACCACGCTGCTGTACCGGGGTGACCGTATTCTGCGTGGTTTTGATGAGGATCTGCGGGAGTTCACCCAGAACGAACTGCTGAAAAAGGGTATCGATATCCGGCTCGGGTCTACCATTGTTTCGGTAGAGAATGCCGAAAGTCATTATCAGCTGGAGCTCAATGATGGTACCCGAATGAGCACCGGGCTGGTCATGGCCGCAACCGGTCGCCGCGCGCTGGTGGACGGCCTGGGTCTCGAAGAGCTCGGCGTGCAACTGTCCGGCTCCGGCCATGTGGTAGTGGATGATCACTTCCAGACGGCGGTCCCGTCCATCTTTGCGCTGGGCGATGTCATTGGTACCCCCCAGCTGACGCCTGTTGCGCTGGCTCAGGCCATGGTTCTCAGTCGCCGTCTTTATGGTGACGGCGAGCGTTCAATGGATTACCGGAACATTCCTACCGCGGTTTTCTGTCAACCAAACCTTGGCACTGTTGGGCTGACCGAGCAGGAAGCACGGGAAGCGGGGTATCAGCTGAGAATCTACCGGACGGACTTCCGGCCGATGAAGCACACTCTCTCCGGGCGCGATGAACGGAGCCTGATGAAGCTGGTAGTGGATGATGCGACAGACAAGGTTCTGGGAGCCCATATGGTAGGGCCGGATGCCGGCGAGATCATTCAGGGGCTTGCTGTTGCCATTCAGGCGGGAGCCACCAAGGCCCAGTTTGATGCGACACTGGGTATTCACCCGACCTCGGCGGAGGAGTTTGTTACCATGCGGGAGCCTGTCAAATCCTGATGCAGGGCCTTTCTCACAGATTGATCCAGCGGCTCAGCGTGGTTTTCAGCGACTGCTTGCGGATCGGCTTGGCCAGATAGTCATTCATGCCCGATGCCCGACAGTCTGACTCTGTGCCGGGCAGGGTGTTGGCGGTCAGGGCAATGATCGGTGTTGGTTGCTGGCCATTGCTTTGCTCCCACTCGCGGATTTCCCGGGTTGCCTGATAGCCGTCCATTACCGGCATTTCGCAATCCATCAGAATGACATCATAGCCCTCGTGGTTTTCCCCTATACATTCCAGCGCTTCCCGGCCATTGCAGGCCTCGTCAACCTGAAAACCAAGCCGCTCCAGAAGCGCCGTTGTCACTTTGCGGTTGACGGGATTGTCTTCCGCCAGCAAAGCCCGACTGTTTTGCCGGCCAGCCGTCGGGTTTACCGGCGTTTCGCCGAAATGCGGGGCGGCACTGCCCGGATCCGCCACCAACTCAAACGGAATCTCGAAACGGAAAGATGAACCGCTCCCGGCATCGCTTTCTACCTGTATATGGCCCCCCATCAGCTCCACCAGTCTTTGCACGAGAGGTAGCCCCATGCCGGTTCCGCCTGCTTCCCGGGTGGAGCTGCTGTCGAGTTGCTGAAAAGTATCGAATATATCGTATAGCCGCTCGACGGGAATGCCACTGCCGGAATCGGTTACAGTGCAATTGAGCAGCATGCAGGTAGACTCCAGAGCGAACCAGCCGGCATTGACGGTCACCTTTCCTTCATCGGTAAACTTGATGGCGTTGTCGATCAGCCCCGCCAAAACCTGCCTGAGCCGGTGGGGGTCGCCTTTCACCACCGGTTCATGGGGCCACTCGCCAACAAACGCCTCCTGCAAAACCAGGCCGGCGGAACCTGCTTCATGGCGGTAGGAGGCAATGCAGTTGCTGATCAGGCTTTGCAGGTTGAACGCCTGGTTGTCCAGTTCCATCATTCCGCGGTCCAGGCGGGAATAATCGATGATGTCATTAATGACCGTCAGCAGATCCTCAGTGGACTGGCGTGCAGTTTTCAGGAAGTCCTGCTGGCGTTCGGACAGGGGGTCCTCGTGAGTCAGTTCGAGCATGCCGATGACCCCGTTCAGCGGAGTACGCAGTTCGTGGCTCATTACTGCCAGGAACTCGGATTTTGCGCGGTTGCTTGATTCAGCCCTTTCCCTGGCAAACTCCGAATGCTTCAGCATCTCGCGCCGGGTTTCTTCCAGTTCCATGAGGTGGGCAGCCAGCTTGTTGAGCTGTTTACCAAGCTGATGTATTTCCCGGGTACCGCCATGGTAGGCTGCGTTGTGCTGACGATAATCCCGCCGGATAAGCTGTTCCACATGCTCGGACAGCCCCCGAACTGGCTCCAGGATCGTCCCGAGGCTGTGGCGTACAACCAGCATGGCCAGTAACAACACTGAACTGCCAACCAGCAGGGATGTCCAGAGAATACTCTCCCGGATTGCAGCCAGCGAAGCATCGGATACTCCGACCTCGACAGAACCCACTCTCAAGGCACCGGAGGTGAATTCATATTCGGGCTCAAACCAGTCCGGTGAGGCACCTGAGGTTCCGAACGCCACTGGAGGCTGAAGAATTTCCGATCTGTATACCGTGATGTTGCGGCCTTCACGTATCTCACTCTCGCCGGTCTGTACCACGCCGACGGTTTCACCCCCTACATCGGTGACCCTGATCCAGTCCGCCTCACTCTGCCTGAGAGCGCTCCTGAGTATGTCTTCAAGGGCATCGGTGTTGCCGGCCACGACCGAATATTCCACAGCGGGAGCCAGGCTGTCCGCAAGCATCTGGCTGTTTCTCGCCAGATCCTTTTTGGCATCGCCCAGTCGTGCACTGGTAAAGAACACCATCAGCACGACGAGCATCAGCACAGCAGGTACCACACCCAGTATCAGGAGCTTGCGCAGCAGCGGGGCCGGTGGACGTTCACGCTTAGTCATGGCGGAGCTCCCCCGAGTGCCCGGTCAGTTTCCGAAGATCTTCGATAATCTTGTGATTGGCGGGCACGGGTATGTTGAGTGACTGTGCGACCTGCCGGTTCACCCGAATGGCAAACCGGTCTCCGTAGTTTGGTGGTGGCAACTTCTCCCCCTTGAAGAGCATTTCCAGGTAATCTGCCGCTTTTTCTGCCATGGCATCAAGGGGCGTATAAACGGCTGCCATTGAGCCGGCGGATACATAATCCTGAGTAGGGCCGATGACAATGCGGTTACGGCGATAGGCGGTCAGGAGTATGTGCTTGATCGTGCGCGGGTTGTAGATATCAGGGTCCGGGGCAGCAAGGAGAAAATCACCATACTGCAGAGCGCGCTTGAGGGTGTTGATCAGATCATCCCGGTTGCTGGCCAGGAATATGCGCCCCTCCATACCATAGTCAGCCAGGTGGCTGAGTAAGTCCTCATACAGAACTGCGGAATCTGGTGAGGCCAGCATGGCGACCCGGGTGGCGTGAGGGAGAATGATCTTCCCTGCCAGCGCCTGGTGGAGCAGGGGGGCCCCCTGGTAAACGCCGGTCACATTACTGCCGGAGCGACTGGCCCAGGAATCCAGCAGGGCAGGCTTTGCCAGTAGCGAGACAACGGGCACCTTGTGGTTTTCCTGGCGGATCTGGCTGAGCGCATCAGAGCCAATGGTCACGACCGGAGTGCCGGAGTCCTGCCCCGTCTGACCTGCTTTGAAGGACCGGATGATGACATTCTTGCCCAGTTGTTCCTGCAACAGTTCCCTGATTGTGTTGTCCAGCGTGGCGCGCCCGCTGGGTGCAAGATATAAGAGAGGACCGATTTCCGGTGGCGCCGTGCCAGATCCGGATGTCTGGCCATGGGCGTGAAACGTGGTGCTGACGAGAAACACCAACAGGGCAAGCCTCAGCCACTCGTGTAGCTGCGGCTTTTTTTTGCGTGATCGCGTACATGGATGCGCTTTGTTCATACCATCCCGGGCTTGATGAGGTCCCTGTTATCCCTCAGAACTGGACACTTCCTTCCAGGAAGTACTGGTTACGGTTCCTGATGATGTTGTCCGAGCTCAGTGTCGGCTCGTCATTGATGTAATGCTGCATGGTTAAAGCCACTTCGTAATTTGCATTCTGGCCAAAAAACGCTTTCGCCAACCGCAAGTCCACCCGCTGGAACTCCTGCTGCATCCGTTCAAATTTACTGGTTAAATACACAGTCGTGGCGGACTTCAAGCCCCAGGTCCAGTCCTGAATCCAGGCCAGGCTTCCGGAATGGCGTACAGTCATGCGACGCAACAATTCGACGTTATATTGTTTTTCGTCTTCGTCATAGTCTGCCGGGCCGGTATACCAGCCTTCCTGGTCGATGTAAGCGTAGCTCATTCTTAAGTGGGTGCGCGGAAATTCCAGTGAGGCTTCCAACTCTACGCCCTTCTGATCCAGCGCGACGTTATTGTCCAGGGTCCAGTCATCAAACTGAATCACACCACTGATCATGTCGCGCATCTCGTCATTAAAATAGCGCACTTCCACAGACAGCAAAGCGTGAACGAAGCGGAATTGGCCAAAATAACTTATTTCACGGGATGTTATGCGCTCCTCTTCAAGTTTTTTGCCAAGCGTTTCCAGCTCCGGATTGTCCCAGATATCGGTGTTGCGGATACGAAATCCTTCCCAGCGGGCATCTTCCGGCCGCACATTGCTTAACCGGTAGGAGTAATCCGGGTTCTGTTCAAACTCGTCAGGTGTGCGAACGGCTTCGGAGTACACCAGACGCAGAGTGTGATTGGGAATCGGGCTGACATTGGCGGCCAAGCGGGGGGACAGGTAGTGCTCATCCGTGGTACTGGTTTTTTCCCAGTTGGCTCCGGCGTTGAACGTCAGCCAGCGGGAAGGGGAATATTCAGCGTGGCCGAATACGCGGGACTGGTACACGTGACCGCGCCCGTTGAAGAAGGTTTCAGACTCATAGCTGTCCTTGCGGTGCCCGAAACCACCGACCAGCTTGAGGCCGGGATTCAGGATCAGCGTCTCCTGGAGCTCCAGGTCGAGCCGGGAATCCTGTTGGTCCTCGTTGGCACGGGCATAGACGGGATCTACACCCTCCGGTGACTGACTGCAGTCTACCGGGTTGATCAGGTCATCGATGTCGTCATAGTCGATGTAAATACCCTGCTCAATGGTTTCCAGGGACGATTCAGGAAGACACGCCGTCCAGCGTTGACGACGATTAAAGCGTTCGTAGCTTAACTGAAGATGATAAAAGTGGTTTTCGCTCTGACGGCCATTAAGTCGGGTCTGGATGTGGTAATCACGCACATCGACGTTCGGGTCTGTCTGGGCACCGAGTTCGCCGCTTTTGTAGCGATCCTGCTGATCAACACCGTCAATGACCCCGGTACTCAGATTCAGGCTGAATGTGTCATTGAAACGGGCCGTACTGTCATACAGGAAGGTGTTGAACTCATGTCCGTCATTGAAGTTGACATGCCGGTAGTCGGGCGGTCGCTCCTGAACGTCAAATCCGTCGAATTCCCGGTGTTCCCAGGCTAGTCGCCAGTCGTAATCATTGCTGCTTTCAGCCGTGCTGGCAAATGTTCGCAAGTAGCCTCTCGAGCCGCTGACTGCTCTGAGCTCAGTCCCTGATGAATCCGCCGGTGTACGGGTGATGATATTGATGGTGCCGAGAAACGCGTTGAGGCCGTAGGCTGCGGCGTTGGGCCCCCGGGCAATTTCGATGCGGTCAATCAGCTCCAGCGGTACCGGCATGCTGTTCCATTCCATATCCGCCAGGGTTGGGCGGAAAGCCGTTCGCCCATCGATCAGCACCTGCATGCGGCGCTGTTCATAATGGGAGGTGCCGTGGTAAGTTGCTACCGGCTGGTGGCTGCCCACCTCGCCAACGGTCATGCCCGGTACCAGACGGAACACTTCCACCAGGCTCATGATGCCCAGATCCCGTATAAGTGCTCCGTCGATCACCGTGGTGGTGCCCGGAACCCGCGATTTGGGTTGACGCAGCCGGGTGGTGGAAAGCACTTCGGGCACCTCATCGCTGCCGAACAGCGAAGGCAGTTGCCCTGTGTCATCCTCAATCAGAGTCGCACTTACCTGTTGGGCGGACACCGACGGTGCGGTGACACTGAAAGAGGTGAAGGCGATCAGCACAGGTAGCAGACGGAAGGGGGGCCGCGCCTGGCGGGAATCAAGATTCGTAACAGCCATGGAAGTCGTTCTATAATCAGACGGACGGAGACAAGCGTTCGTTTTAGTTTCAACCTATCCTAGCAGCCTGTCGGACTTAAGCAATCGTCGCGAGCAAGGTGAGAAAGCGAGCGCAGATTACCCGGATTTTGAGGCGCATAGTGGTTCTATGCAACGAAAAAGCCGGGTAATATGAGCCGTTTTCCCACCGGCGCAGTAGATTAGCCTTAAGTCCGACAGGCTGCCAGGCGACCGGGCGGCATTTGTCTCTCAGAAAATTAATCTTACCGCTGTTGTGTGAGTAACCGTTTATGACGTGTTGGGAAATCCTTGGTATCGATCCGACCGACGACAAGGAGCAGATCCGCCAGGCTTACGAAAGCCAGAGCAAGTTTGCCGCCGGAGAAGAGGCTGAGCGCCTGCGCCGTGCCTACCAAGAGGCGATGGGAGGGCAGCCCGAGGCCCCGGAGCGCCCCGTGGCGAAAGACCCCGGGCCCGTGGGGCTGGTCGGGGAGGAGGGTGAGTCTGTTAACCGGTCACTCTCGGCTGACGAAGAAGAGGTAGTGCACGACGTCATTATCCAGGTCAACGCATTGCTGAACGACAGCGGGCGCAGTCACGATGTGATGATCTGGAAAGCCATTCTGTGCGAGCCGCCGGCGGACCGATTACCGTTGCGTCGTGAAATTGCCTCCCGGCTTGAGAACAAGGTTCGGCCCATGGCCGAAAACGGTTCTTTTCCGGTTCCGGTAGTGCACTTTCTTGCGGAATGGTTCGACTGGTACAGCCTGAAAGACAAGCCGCCCCATCCGTTGGAAGGACGGGATGAAACTGAGTCGGCTGCTCAGGAGCGTCATGACGAAGAACCCGGGACCCCCGGGCCGCCGGAAATGCAGAACTTCTGGCCTGCTGTGATCGGCTGGATTGTAGGGCTACTGATACTTGCAAGTCTGTTCGGCGGCATGGGGAGTGGTGGCTGACCCTTTTGCTGGCATATGGGGTCAGTATCTGATCAGCGCAGAACCCCAGGTGAAACCACCGCCGAATGCCTCGAGCAACAAGGTGTCTCCCCTCTGGATGCGTCCGTCACGTACGGCGACATCCAGCGCCAGGGGAATGGAAGCCGCAGAGGTGTTGCCGTGTTTGTTGACGGTGACGACGACCTGGTCCATTGGCAATGCCAGCTTCTTTGCGGTCGCCGCGATAATGCGGTGATTGGCCTGGTGGGGCACCAGCCAGTCGATGTCCTGTTTGCTGAGCCCGGCAGCCGCCAGCGTGTCGTCCACGATCTGCCCCAGGGTGTTGACCGCCATGCGGAACACCTCGTTACCTTTCATCTCCACATATCCATGGCCTGCCTTGAAGTCGTCATAATTCACGCCAATACCACAGGGCACCTGCAGCAGGTCCGCATAGCGGCCGTCTGCGTGGATATGGGACGACAGAATGCCGGCCTGTTCACTGGCTTGCAGAACCACAGCCCCTGCACCATCACCGAACAGTATGCAGGTACCACGATCGTTCCAGTTAATGATGCGTGAGAACACTTCTGCTCCAATCACCAGCACATTGGCAGCTGCACCGGTGCGAACAAACTTCTCGGCGGTCGCCAGGGCATAAACAAAGCCGCTACAGACAGCCTGAATATCGAAAGCAGGGCAGCCGTGGATGCCGAGCCGGGCTTGCAAAAGGCAGGCGCAACTGGGGAAGATCCTGTCCGGTGTGGAGGTGGCAAACACGATCAGGTCGATATCCGACGCAACCACATCGGCGGCATTCATGGCGGCGCGGGCTGCCGGTTCCGCCAGGTCCACGGCGGATTGATCTGCCGCTGCGATGTGCCGCTGCTCGATGCCGGTACGGTCCCGGATCCACTGGTCCGTAGTATCCACCAGTTTCTCAAGGTCTTTGTTGGTCAGTATTTTTTCCGGCAGGAAGGAGCCGGTACCGGCAATGCGGGCGAACGTCATATGGTGTCCGACATAAAGGATGTTGGTCAGGTTTTATACACCATCCTATACCCTGCGGAGGACACTTGTTATTAGCGATTTGTCAAAGGCCGAGGTGAATCGATCAGGTTCAGAACATCCAGCCGAAAAAGAAATCGAACAGCCAGCTGAAAAATCCGCCGGAACTGGTGTTCTGGCCGGACTCCTCCCCGGTGGACTCGGCCTGAGGGGGCTGCTGGTCACTGGCACCAAAACGGGTTTTCCCTGAACCTTGCGCCGCAGGTTCAGGTTTTTCATCGTCAGGGGAAACAAGCGTGAAGAATGCGGACGGTGCGGCGGCTTCTGCAGGTGCTGATTGTGCGATGTCCGCCTTACTTGCAGGCATTGCCTCGGGCTGAGGCTGCGCAGGAGCAGTTGCGGCCTGGGCGGAAACATCCGGTTCGCTGGGTATCGCAGGCTCCCGGGCTGTGGGTACTTCCCCGGCAGTGACAGGATCTCCCGGCTCAGAATCCGACCCGGCAACGGGCTCGGGTTGTGGTTCAGGTTCAGGAGTTGATGCAGGCTCGGTACGGGGCTGAGGCGCATCCTCAGGTACTGTCGCCAAAGCCCTGGTGGGCAATCCGCCGGAAGGCAGGTTACTGGCGGAGATGCCCAGTGCAGACAGTGCAGCCTGACGGTTCGGCAGTCGGTTTCCGGTCACCGGTGCCCCGTTTTCTGAAACAATGCCCAGAGCGAAGAGAGTATTGATATCCAGATTGCCAGTTGCCTGAAGATCGCTATGGTTTGACTGATACTGGCGAATAGCAGAGCGAAGCTTGTCATCCATCCAGCCGTCGGCCATACCTATGTCATATCCGGCACCGTAGAGCGCATTTTCCGCTGAATAGATCACATCAACAGGTTCGGCGTATACAGCAGCGGTGGTCAGCATCGCGGCAAGCGCCAAAGCAAACTTGGGCGAACAGCTGACAGTTCCGGAATTCGCCAAGGGAAATCCTCCAGCCTGGTTTCATTCTTGGTTTTTTCCCTGAAAGTATCAGCAAAACGGCCACGTGCCTATGACGCAGTTAACACGCCCTGGAGAAAAACATGATTTGACAGGATTTGACCCTTCCGGGGGCGGTCACCGACCGCCATGGCGCGGATCCGGGATGCGCACTTCCGCCAGGAATCCTCTGGGAGAGCGGTTGGCAAAGCGTATGCACCCGCGATACCGTGCCAGGATCTCCCGGACTATGGCCAGACCCAGCCCGTGGCCCGGGGTTTGCTCGTCAAGCCTCATTCCCCGCAGGCCCAGGCTTGGCAATTCCTTCTCCTGAACGCCCACTCCGTCATTCAGCAGGGTAATGCAAGCCTGGCCGTTATGGTGGCCAATCTGCAGCTCTACGCGCTGATCGGACCATTTACCGGCATTATCCAGCAGGTTGCCCAGAATTTCGTTCAGGTCGTGTTCCTCAACCGGCCAGCGCTCGTCTTCAGACAGGGTGGTGGACAGTTCAAATGATTTCTCCGGATACAGGCGCCCAAACATCCAGACCAGATCCCGGGCCTGTTTTACCGGATAGGAGTTTTTTCCGATCTGTGGTCCGGCAAATTGACTTCGGCGCATTTCGGCTTCCAGCTTGCGGTCGATATCACTTAGCTTTTCGACCATCTGATGCCTCAGGTTCCTGTCCAGCGGGCGATGGGTATCGGCAAGAATTTGTCGTACCGCTGCGATCGGTGTTTTGACGCTGTGAGACAGGTTCGCCAGCGCCTCCCGGGAACGCTCCAGGCGCTGATCCAGTGAATCCAATAGCTGGTTAAGCTGGGTTGCAAGTGGCTGCAGCTCCTCTGGTGCCTGTACTTCAATCCGTGAGATCTCCCCGTCTTGCAGACGCCTCAATGTGTCTTTCAGGGCAACGACCGGTTTCAGTGAGAGGTTGATGCCGAACCACAGCACAGCGACCAGCAAGAGAATCAGCAGAAGGGACACTATGGCGGTCCAGACATGGAGTTCGCCTTGACTGCTTTTCAATGCAGCCAGATCCTCCGCCACGATAACCGTAATGAGTTCGCCTCCCACCATGAATGACTCTCGGTAAGCCATGACCTCCGCAGGCACACCCGGAATGGACTTACTGCCTGCCCGGAGCACCCCGTCCTGTCCGGCCCCGATCAGGGGTCTCAGCAGGGGCTGCCAGCTTTTCGGCGAAATCCTCGTCCGCGACCCGGAGTGAATGGCAAATGCGTGGTGGAAGACTTCCTGAAAGTAATCTCCGGTGTTGAGAGAGTCGATTCTGCCACCGGATTTGCGGATCTGGTGTGCAAGAAAGGCGACTTCATCCTTGAGGCGAATTTCGACAAAGTCGCTGGACATTCGTTCCAGTAAAAGGCCGTGCACCAGCCAGGCGAGCGCCATCAATGCAGTGGCGGAGGGCAATAGCAGTATCAGAAGGGTGCTTCGAACCGATGCAGGTTTTCTAAGGGGTGTCATTGAACATATATCCCTGTCCCCGCCGTGTGACGATGGTGTCTGCACCCACCAGTTTTCTTAATCGGCGTATATACGCCTCAATGACGTTGTCACTCGGATTATCATCCAGATTGTAAAGCTGCTCCATCAGCTGTTCCTTGGAAAACACCTGGCCGGGCCGGCTCATCAGGCAGCGAAGCAGGCGGAACTCTGTGCCTGTGAGGCTGGCTTCGGTGCCATCACTCAACTTCACGGTTTGCCGGTGCTCGTCAAGTTCGAAGCGACCAGCGGCCATCAGTGCATGGCCTCTTCCTTCGCTCCTGCGAATGATTGCGTAGAGACGTGCAATCAGCTCTTCGGATTGAAAGGGTTTTGCCAGATAGTCATCTGCGCCGGCTTTGAGACCATTCACCTTGTCCTGCCAATTCGCCCTGGCAGTCAGGATTAGCACAGGGAAATCTGCTTTTTCGGCCCGCCACGAGCGCAGAACATCAAGTCCGCTTCCGTCAGGCAGGCCCAGGTCCAGCACGCAGGCCCGGTAGTCCTCCTGCTTGCCGAGACTCAGTGCCTCTTTGGCTGTGTGGGTGAGATCGATGCTGAAACCTGCCTTTTCGAGTTGGCTGGTGAGCCCGTTGGCAAGCAAATGGTCATCTTCGACGAGCAGTAACCGCATGGAGTCGTTCCTTCACCAGGGTAATGATCAGATTTTTCAGGAAGAATTCAGGTTGGTGGGCGATGGTATCAATGCTTTCCGGAACTTGTCCTGTTTGCAGGAAAATCTGATCCGTGTTTTAACGCAAATAATCCCATAGGAGAAGACATTATGAGAACATCCTCACTTGTGGCTGCCGTTGCAGCCCTGTCCCTTTCAGTGCCCGTATTGGGTGCAGGTGGCCATAATGGCCAGGGGCAAGGACATGGTACCCCGATTGGAGAACCCGGAAAGGAAAAGAATGTCACTCGAACGATTACGGTGACAATGCACGATAACTACTACGAGCCTGAGTCCATCAAAGTGAAACCGGGTGAGACGGTACGGTTTGCGGTTCAGAACAAGGGCAACCTGGTACACGAGTTCAACATCGGCACACCTTCCATGCATGAAGCCCACCAGAAAGAGATGCAGATGATGGTGGAGCACGGAGTGATCCAGGGAGGCAAGCTCAACCGCGAGAGGATGAAAATGGATATGGGTGACGGGCACTCAATGATGCATGATGACCCCAACAGCCTATTGCTGGAGCCCGGGCAAAGCGAGGAAGTCGTCTGGACGTTTACGAAGAAAGGCAATATTGAATTTGCCTGTAACGTGCCGGGGCACTATCAGGCCGGTATGTACGGAGAGATCAACTTCAAGTAATTTTGGCATCCGGAGGCTGAATGAGCAGGGAAGAGGACAGAACCACCCGCTACCAGGAAGGCAGTCTCACCCTGCCAGGCACTGTAATGCTGGGAACCGGTGTGATGATTGGCGCCGGCATCTTTGCGCTGACCGGGCAGATGGCCAGGATGACGGGCGCGCTTTTCCCACTGGCGTTCCTGGCCGCTGCGGTTATCGTCAGTTTCAGTGCCTACTCCTACATCAAGATTTCCAATGCCTATCCCTCCGCCGGGGGTATCGGCATGTACCTGCACAAGGCTTACGGAAACCGGCTGCCGACGGCCTTTAATGCCCTGCTGATGTACTTCTCCATGGTGATCGCCCAGAGCTTCCTGGCCCGCACCTTTGGCGCCTACACGATGCAGCTTTTCGGTGGCGACGAGAGCGGCCGTATGGTGTCCATTCTCGGGGTATCGCTCATCCTGGCGGCTTTTCTGATTAACCTTCTGGGTAATCGGATGATTCAGGGCGTGGCTTCCTTCATCGGAATCCTGAAAATCGGGGGCATACTCATTTTCGGGCTGGTGGGCATCTGGATTGCCGATAGCCTTTCGCTCGATTTCTCGAACCCGGGCAAAACCGGCAGCCTCGGCAACTTCCTGGGCGCGACCGCACTGGGAATATTGGCGTTCAAAGGCTTCACCACCATTACCAACAGCGGCTCCGAAGTCATTGACCCCAGGCGGAATGTCGGCCGTGCCATCGTTATATCCATTGGTGCCTGTGTGGTCATCTATACGCTGGTCGGTTTTGCCGTAGCCAGCAACCTGTCCCTGGCTGAAATTATCAGGACCCGGGATTACTCTCTTGCTGCCGCCGCCCGCCCGGCACTGGGTGATTACGGGGTCTGGTTCACGGTTGCCATTGCCATGATGGCCACGGCAGGTGGCATCCTTGCCAGTATTTTTGCAGTCTCGCGCATGCTGGCCATGTTAACCGAGATGAAACTGGTTCCCCACAGTCACTTCGGCATGCCGGGCAGTATCCAGAAACACACGCTGGTCTATACTGTGGTTCTGGGACTCGTTCTCACGGCTTTCTTTGATCTTTCGCGGATTGCGGCACTTGGGATCGTGTTCTACCTGATCATGGATGTCGCTATTCACTGGGGCGTACTGCGATATCTGCGCAAGGACATCAAGGCCAACATCTGGGTGCCGGCCACCGCCATTATTCTGGACCTCCTGGCGCTGGGGGGCTTTGTTTCGGTCAAACTGAACACCGACCCATTTGTAATCGGCGTAGCGGTCGTCACAATGGTCGTGATCGCCGTGGCCGAGCAGATTTTTCTGAACCGATCCGGGAGCTCCCGGCAACCGGACCCTGAGGCATCGCACGGGCATGATCATCAGTAATCAGTATTCTTTGACGTGGAGGGCAGTGTCGTGATGGGAAATAACATGTTCGGCAATACCATGTGGGCAGGCCACTGGCTGTGGATGCTGGTGATCGCCATCGTCGTGGTGATTCCGGCCTGGCGCATTTGCCAGCGTACGGGATATCCGGGTTGGATGGGGGTTCTGATACTGATCCCTGTGGTGAACCTTTTTCTGCTTTATTTCCTGGCGTTTTCGCCCTGGCCAACAGACAAAACCGGAGACCGCAATGCCTGAGAACCAGCACGCCCATCATCACAATCATGAGCATCACCATCATGAGGAGTCCGGCGAACACACGTTCAAAGACCCCGTTTGTGGTATGTCGGTGGATCCGCACACGGCGGAGCATCGAAGTCAGCACGCTGGCAAAACCTGGTATTTCTGCTCGTCTCGCTGCCAGGCCAAATTCGAAGACAACCCGGAGCAGTACCTTGATAAGGAGCAGAAGCCGCAAGAGCCGGTAGCGCCGGGCACAATGTACACCTGCCCCATGCACCCGGAAATCCGCCAGCAGGGGCCGGGGGATTGCCCCATCTGCGGCATGGCTCTGGAGCCGGAAGAGGTAAGCCTGGATGACGGACCCTCCGCAGAACTTACGGATATGACGCGTCGCTTCTGGATCGGCCTGGTTCTGGCCTTGCCAGTGCTGGTGCTTGAGATGGGCGGACACTTTATCGGCCTGGACCAGCTCATGGCGCCGCAAACGTCGAACTGGATCCAGATGGCCCTGGCAACGCCCGTTGTTCTGTGGTGTGGCTGGCCCTTCTTTGTCCGGGGCTGGAAATCCGTGGTCAGTCGTAACCTGAACATGTTCACGCTGATTTCCATCGGTACCGGTGTGGCATTGGTCTATAGCCTGGTGGCGACCCTGGCACCTCAGGTTTTCCCGGCAGCGTTTCGGCAGGACGATGGCTCGGTTGCCGTGTATTTCGAGGCGGCAGCAGTCATTGTGGTGCTGGTGTTACTGGGGCAGGTGCTGGAACTCCGGGCCCGGGAAAAAACCTCTGGTGCCATCAAGGCCTTGTTGGATCTGGCGCCTGCAACGGCGCGGAAGCTGGACGATAACGGCGGTGAATCCGACGTGTCGCTGGACCAGGTCAAGGTGGGTGACCGCTTGCGGGTGCGCCCGGGGGACAAAGTCCCGCTGGATGGAGAGGTGCTTGAAGGCAGCTCCAACGTGGACGAATCCATGGTCACCGGTGAGCCGCTGGCGGTCAGCAAGAAAGCCGGCGATCAGGTGATCGGTGGCAGCATCAACCAGCAGGGCAGCTTTATCATGCGGGCCGATAAGGTTGGCCGGGATACCATGCTGTCCCAGATTGTGCAGATGGTAGCCAGCGCCCAGCGCAGTCGGGCACCAATCCAGGGCCTGGCCGACAAGGTGGCGGGGTACTTTGTACCGGCGGTAATCCTGGTCGCCGTTATTGCCTTTATCGTCTGGTCCTTCTTCGGTCCCACGCCGCCCATGGCCTTCGGGCTGATTGCTGCGGTGAGCGTGTTGATTATCGCCTGTCCCTGTGCCCTGGGGCTGGCCACGCCCATGTCGATCATGGTCGGCGTCGGCCGTGGCGCCCAGAGTGGCGTGCTGATTCGCGATGCGGAAGCCCTGGAGCGGATGGAAAAGGTGGACACGGTGGTGGTGGACAAGACCGGAACGCTGACGGAAGGCAAGCCTCAGGTAACCAGACTGGTCACGGCGGAAGGGTTCAGCGAGGAAGACCTGATGCGGTTTGCCGGCGGCCTGGAGAAGGGCAGTGAACACCCGCTGGCCCACGCCATTCTCGACAAAGCCAAGGCCATGAACCTGACGCTGCCCGATGCCGAAGGCTTCGATTCCCCGAACGGCAAAGGCGTGACCGGCAAGATCGAGGGCCAGCAGGTACTGATTGGCAACCGGCTGTTGATGGAAGCCGAAGGGGTCGATACCTCGGATTTTGAGTCTGAAGCCGACCAGCTCCGAAGGGATGGGGCCACGGTGATTTTCGCCGCCGTTGATGGAAAGATTTGTGGCTTGCTTGCCATCGCCGATCCCGTGAAGGAAACCACCGAGGCGGCCATAACGGCACTGCAGAAGGATGGCATCCGTGTCGTCATGCTGACCGGCGATAACCGCACATCGGCTGAGGCCGTTGCCCGTAAACTGCATATTGACGAAGTGGAAGCGGAAGTCCTGCCGGAGGACAAGGGCAGGATCATTCAGCGCCTGAAGGATGAAGGGCGGATTGTGGTGATGGCCGGCGACGGGGTAAACGACGCACCCGCCCTGGCGACGGCGGATGTGGGCGTGGCCATGGGCACGGGGACGGATGTGGCCATCGAAAGTGCCGGGATTACCCTGTTGCGAGGCGATCTGATGGGCATTGTGGAAGCCCGCCGGCTGTCTGTCGCAACCATGCGCAACATCCGGCAGAACCTGTTCTTTGCCTTTATTTACAACTCCGCCGGTGTCCCCATTGCCGCCGGGGTCTTGTACCCGTTCGCGGGCATACTGTTATCGCCGATCTTCGCCGCGGCGGCGATGTCGCTGTCTTCAGTCAGCGTGATCGTTAACGCACTACGTCTGCGAGTGGTCAGAATCTCAGACGATTAACGCTCTTTGGCCGGCATCTGAATCCTGGAAATGTGTAAATGCTCGAGGTACTGCAATCTTGTCTTCAAATAAATAGGAGGAGCAAGTATGGAGTCCGCCGATCCCACCTTCTGGCAACTTTATGGTGAAGCAGCCAAGACCGCCCTGGGCTTTTTCTGGAAAGCCGGGTGGGCATTTGTTATGGGTTACGCAATTTCGGCAATGATTCAGGTGTTCGTGCCCAAGCATCGATTGGTCCGGCACATGGGGGAGTTTTCCCTGGGCAGTGCCGGTCTTACGACTTTATTCGGCACTATCTCCTCCAGTTGTTCCTTCGCAGCGCTGGCGGCGGCGCGGGCCCTTTTTGCCAAGGGGGCCCATTTCATCCTTGCGGTGGCCTTCATGTTTGCCTCTACCAATCTGGTGATAGAGCTTGGCATCCTGATCCTGATTTTCCTGGGCTGGCAGTTCCTGGTGGCTGAAATTATCGGTGGCCTGATTCTGATCCTGATCAGCTCTGTTCTCATACGATCCACCTATCCCCGGCACTGGGTAGACCGGGCCCGGGAAAGAGTTGAAGAGGATGCGCCCGAAGAGGAAGAATTTTCACCGCTTGAGCGCATGCGTAGTGCGAAGGGCTGGCAGATGGTCGGCAACCAGTTCGTGATGGAATGGAAGATGGTCTGGAAAGAGATCCTGATCGGCTTTACCGTGGCCGGGTTCATGAAAGTTTTCGTGCCGGAAGCGTTCTGGAAGGCGCTTTTCCTTCAGAACTACCAGGATACGCTGCCGGAACTGTTGATCGTGCTGGAAAACGCCATCGTCGGACCCTTCGTTGCGGCTCTGACATTTATCGGTTCGATGGGAAATATTCCCCTGGCTACGGTACTGGCAGGGTCCGGTGTGACTTTCGCCGGGGTGATGGCTTTCATCTATTCGGATCTCATGGTGCCGCCACTGGTCCGCGTTAATGCCAAGTACTATGGCTGGCGGATTGCCCTGTATATTGCCGGGATCATGTTTGTATCCATCGTCGCTACTGCGCTGATCCTGCACTTTGGATTTGCTGCACTGGGGCTGAGGCCGGACGCAGTGCAGAGCGCGGTGATGAACGAGCAATTTGCCATCGACTATACGTTTTTCCTGAACATTGTTTTTGTGGCGCTGGCCGGAGGAATGATCTTTCTGCATTGGCGCCATCAGGCCGGTGGCGAACACAGCCACCATCATGACCATGATCACGGCGGCAGCTTCTCTTTTCAGAACTGGGTGGTGCTAGTGTTTATTGCCGGTGTGACTCTTGGAATGGTGGCCTTTGCAGTGACAGGCGGAGTACCCTCTGGCAGCGGATAAGTGTCTGTTTCCATACCCGGACTGGCCCTGGACCATGCCCGGCACATCGCCTCGATGACCAGATCGCTGATCAGTGGCGTGGGGCAGGAGGGGCTGCCCTGACCACGAGCACAACCATGCTGGGTTTTTGTGGAGGATCTGATCTTGAAACAAGCGACGCAAGCCGAAAAAAGCGATGCCGAACGGGGCCCGCTGACACCCGACGAACTCCACGAAATGGATGCCTACTGGCGGGCCGCCAACTACCTGTCGGTGGGGCAGATCTACCTGCGCGACAACCCGCTGCTCACCGAACCGCTGACTCTGGAGCACGTCAAGACGCGATTGCTGGGGCACTGGGGAACCACCCCGGGGCTGAATTTCATCTACGTACACCTGAACCGGATGATCCGGGCGCAGGATCTGAACATTATATACATCACCGGCCCCGGACATGGGGGGCCGGGCCTGGTTGCCAACACCTGGCTGGAAGGCAGTTATAGCGAGCTTTATCCGAACATTCCGCAGAACGCAGCGGGCATGCAGCGGTTGTTCCGGCAGTTCTCGTTTCCCGGTGGTGTACCGAGCCACGTGGCACCGGAAACCCCGGGCTCCATCCACGAAGGAGGCGAGCTTGGTTACTCCCTGTCCCATGCCTTCGGTGCGGTATTCGACAACCCGGAGCTCATTGCCGCCTGTGTGGTCGGTGACGGCGAGGCCGAAACCGGCCCGCTTGCCACCGCCTGGCACTCCAACAAGTTTCTCAATCCTGCCCGGGACGGCGCGGTACTGCCGATTCTGCACCTGAACGGCTACAAGATCGCCAACCCCACCGTGCTGGCGCGCATTCCCCGTGAGGAGCTGGAGAGTCTGTTCATCGGTTACGGCTACCGGCCCTATTTCGTTGAAGGCGACGAGCCCGCGCGGGTGCACCAGCGTATGGCGGCGACCCTGGATACAGTCATGGCCGAGATCCGGGCCATCCAGCACGAAGCCCGCACCGGGGGCGCCACCGGGCGCCCGCGGTGGCCAATGATTGTGCTCCGAACCCCCAAGGGCTGGACCGGCCCGAAAGAAGTGGATGGCCTGAAGAGTGAAGGTACCTGGCGCTCGCACCAGGTACCTTTCTCAGCGATGGCGGGAAGGCCTGAGCACCTGAAACTGCTTGAAAACTGGATGAAAAGTTACCGCCCGGAAGAACTGTTTGACCCGAACGGGGCCCTGAAACCGGAGCTGGCAGCTCTGGCCCCGGAAGGTGAACGGCGCATGGGCGCCAACCCGCATGCCAACGGCGGACTGCTGCTCAGGGACCTGCAACTGCCCGACTTTCGCGAATTTGCCGTTGCAGTCACCAGCCCCGGCACGGACCAGGCGGAATCGACCCGGGTTATGGGAACCTACCTGCGCGACGTGATGCGACTGAATAACGAGACGCGCAACTTCCGTGTGATGGGCCCGGATGAGACCAATTCCAACCGTCTTGGCGCGCTGTTCGAGGTGACCAACCGCGCCTGGATGGCCGGGACCCTGCCGGGAGATGATCACCTGGCACCGGACGGCCGGGTCATGGAAATCCTCTCCGAGCACACCTGTCAGGGCTGGCTGGAGGGGTATCTGCTGACCGGCAGGCACGGGCTGTTTTCCTGCTACGAGGCCTTTATTCACATCATCGACTCCATGTTCAACCAGCATGCCAAGTGGCTTAAGGTTGCCGGTAAAGAGGTCCCCTGGCGTCGCCCCATTGCCTCACTCAACTATCTGCTCACCTCCCACGTCTGGCGCCAGGACCACAACGGCTTCTCGCACCAGGATCCCGGCTTTATAGACCATGTGGTGAACAAGAAAGCCGACGTTATTCGCGTCTACCTGCCGCCTGATGCCAACACCCTGCTGTGTGTAACCGACAACTGCCTGCGTTCGCGCAACTTCGTGAATGTTATTGTGGCCGGCAAGCAGCCCGAGCCCCAGTGGCTCGGCATGGACGCCGCCATCAAGCACTGTACCGCGGGTATCGGCATCTGGGAGTGGGCCAGCAACGATGAGGGCAGCGAGCCGGATGTGGTCATGGCGTGTGCCGGCGACGTGCCGACACTGGAGATTCTGGCGGCGGTGGATATCCTGCGCCATCACCTGCCAAAACTCAGCGTGCGAGTGATCAATGTGGTGGATCTCATGACCCTGCAGGATCAGGCGGAACACCCGAACGGCCTGTCTCACAAAGACTTCGATACCCTGTTCACCACCGACAAACCGATTATCTTTGCCTACCACGGGTATCCCTGGCTGATCCACCGACTGACCTACCGGCGCACCAATCATAGGAATCTCCATGTGCGTGGCTATAAGGAGGAAGGCACCACCACCACGCCTTTCGACATGGTGGTGCGCAACGACATGGACCGTTTCCATCTGGCAGCAGACGTTATCGACCGGGTTCCGCAATTGGGGGCTCGGGCAGCCTATCTCAAACAGTGGCTGCGGGACCGGCTCATTGAGCACCAGCATTACATCACCGAGTACGGTGTTGATATGCCGGAAGTAACCCAATGGCAATGGGGCACACCGGTTGGCTGAGAAAATCTTTTTGTAACCAGGGCAAGACTGCGATGAGTGTTAGCCCTTTTAGCGTTAACCATGTATTAAGAGGTAACCTGGAGTGGATATAAGAACGTTTCGAGAGCTGATTGACTGGACGCGGGATCTGCATGCCAACCTGGCACGTTGCATGTCCCATTGCGCGACAAAGAACGAAGAGGAACGGGCAAGGGCACTGTTGGACTACCTGGCAAGCCATGAGTCCGAAATGGAGCGCATTGTGAATGAGTTTGAACAGCAGGCTGATGCCAAGGCCCTGGAAACCCGGGTCTACGATTATCTGTCTCATAACCCGATCAAAACCCACCGAACCTGCGACGAGCCATACGCGAAGCTTGATTTTGCGGGCATCTGCCGGGAGGTCTTCGATTTCCACGACCAGATTATTGATCTCTATAAAACCATGGCCGGAAAAGCCGAGATTCCTGAAGCTCGGGAGCTGCTCGAGTCGCTCCTGACCATGGAAGAAAATGAATCCATGCGCCTGGCCCGTCAGATTGGCCGCATGGATGACCTCTGAGGGTTGTGATTTGTCAGCCTCCAACCTGAACAGTAATGTCATAAGGAGTGTTTGGTGAAATCCCAATCCTGGCTCTGGTCTCTGATAGCGGTGTTGGCACTCGCCGGCGGTTCTTATGGGGTGTTTGTTCTGTTCGGGGAAGAGCCCTTGCCCCAGGGAATCGTCTATGGCAATGGACATGTCGAGGGGCGGGAAGTGCGAATCGCGGCCGAAGTGGCCGGTCGGGTCATCGAGCACCATCTCGTGGAAGGCAGCAAGGTTTCGGCTGGCGACAGGGTCGCTGTGATCGACCCCGCCGATGCCAGAGACCGCCTGCGCTCAGCACAGGCCGAGCTGGCCGCGGCGCGGGAAGTCCGTGACGGCTTCGACAGCCAAATCACCACCTGGCGCCATCATCTCAAGAATGCCGAGAAACAACGGCAGCGGATCCGGGACTTGCGGTCCCGCAATATGGCCAGCTCGAGTGATCTGGATCAGGCGGAAAATGCCGTCAGTGAGGCCCGGGGCCGACTTGAGTCTCTCCAGCGGCAGAAGGATGCCGCCGAAGAACAGGTGGCTGCAAGGGCGGCGCAGGTAGCGCTGGCTGAATCGCAACTGGACAAAGCGGAGGTTGCCGCGCCGCTCTCCGGAACCATACTGATCCGGGCGGTGGAGACGGGAGAGGTTGTCGATGCCGGCCAGCCGCTGGCCACAATGGTGAACCTGCAGCAGCTCGAACTCAAGGTCTATGTCCCCGGTGAAATCCTTAACCGGATCAGCTTGGGGGATCCCGCCAGAATCCGCGTGGACGGTTTGCCCGGGGACTTTTCCGCCAAAGTCGGCAGGATTGACGATTTCGCCCAGTTCACCCCCCGCGATGTCCACATGCCCGACGAGAGAGTTCGGATGGTCTATGGCGTTACCCTGGTGCTGGATAATCCGGCCGATGCTCTGAAACCCGGTATGCCGGCAGATGCCTGGATTCGCTGGGATCCGGACGCCGAGTGGCCAGCGACCCTCTCGGTTCCGGCGCGCTGAGCCGTCATGTCTTCCCCGGAACCCATCGTCGCCAAAGGCCTTGGCCGCCAATTCGCAGACAATGTTGTCATCGAGCCACTGGATGTTTCGGTTGATCGCGGCCAACGAGTGGGCATTGTCGGTGCTGATGGCGCTGGCAAGACGACGCTGTTACAGATGTTGGCTGGCATCCTCGACCCCACTGTGGGGGAATGCCGGGTGCTGGGCTTCGATACCCGTCGTGAGGCCAAGCAGGTTGCTGCCCGGATTGGCTATATGTCTCAGGGATTTACGCTTTACGATCGACTCAGCGTCAAGGAAAACCTGAGCTTTGCCGCTCGCATCCGGGATGTGCCCGACGAACTCTATCGGGAGCGTTCAGAGAGGCTGCTATCCATGTCGGGGCTGGGCCGCTTTACCGACAGGCCCGCCGCCAAGCTGTCCGGTGGCATGCGGAAAAAGTTGTCGCTATGTACCAATCTGGTCCATGAACCGGAGCTGCTGATCCTTGACGAACCGGGCCTCGGCGTCGACCCCCTGTCCCGGCGGCACCTCTGGGCCATGCTCGACCGTTTCCGGGCGCAGGGCCTTACCATGGTTGTGGCCACCTCCTACATGGACGAGGCGGAACTCTGCGACAGAATACTGCTGCTCGAACAAGGCCGCGTTCTCGCGGATGGGTCGCTGGAAGAGTTGCTGAGGCCCGCCGCCGGAAGGGTGTTCACTGTAAATGCTGGAAATACCGGACGAGGCTTGCGGGAGTTGTCCGGCATCCTGGCTCACATTGAAAGCGTCCATTCAGTGCAGTGGTTGCCGGATCACCTGCGACTGGTGATGAACGCGGACATCGCTGAAAACCAGCTCGCCGAGTTATTGCCCGAGGGGACCCATCTGGCGGCGGCCGAGCCCCGGCTTGAGGACCTGTTTGTTCTGCGGACGGAGAAGATGACCGGCGAGCAGCAGCAGTTTCCGGAATTGACCCGGCAAGACAGGGGAAAAGAGGAAGGGCTGGTGGCCACCGGTCTGAGCGTCCGCTTCGGCCATTTCAAGGCCGTTGACCGCGTGAGTTTCGAGGCGCCATCGGGCGAACTGCTTGCCTTGCTGGGACCCAACGGGGCGGGCAAGACGACCCTGATCAGGGCCTTGTGCGGGCTTGTGGCCATCGATGAGGGCAGCGCCCGGGTGGCCGGGGTGAGCTCCGGTGGGGGTAGCACCACATTGCGCCGGCAAATTGGTTATATGTCACAACGGTTTTCACTCTATCTGGAGCTGACCCCGTGGGAAAACCTCCGCTTCTTTGCCAATGCCTACGGCCTGGCCGGAGGCGCGGCGCGGGCTGCGATCGACTGGGCCAGGGAAGTAACGGGGCTGACAGACATTCCCGACAAGCTCACCGGTGATCTTTCAAGTGCCTTGCGCCAGCGTCTGGCGCTGGCCTGCAGCCTGCTTCACCGGCCCCGGGTGCTGTTTCTTGATGAGCCCACCTCGGGTGTCGATCCCGTCGCCCGGTACCGTTTCTGGCGGGTTATCCGTGAGCTGGCCGCCAGCGGTATGACCGTGCTGGTCACGACCCATTACCTGGAGGAAGCGGCCTACTGTGATCGTCTGGCGTTAATGCTGGACGGGCGGCTGCTCGCACACGGTAGCCGATCATCGCTGAATCATTCGCTCGGCCTCGCAGCCGACGCCACGGTGGAGACGCTCTTCACGGCGGCCATAGAACAGGCGGGAACGGCCAATTCCCGGGCGTTGGGACCATGAAGGCTCATCGGCTTGGAGCCCTCATCGTCAAGGAAAGTCGCGAGCTGATTCGCGACCCGGTTACCATTGCGTTGGCCGTGATCATGCCGCTGATCATGCTTTTTCTGTTCGGCTATGCGGTCAATCTGGATGTGGAACAGGTTGCCGTGGGCATTTACGATCTGGACAACACGCCGGCAAGCCGCGACCTGTCAGCCCGTTTCGACAGCTCGCGGTATTTTCAATTAGAGCAGAAAACGACCGATCTCCGCGATCTGGAGTCGGCACTGCAAAGCTCGACCATCAGCATGGGCGTGGTGATTCCAGCCGGCTTTGCCCGGCAACTGCTCAGAGGCGACGAGGCGCCTGTCCAGGTGATCGTGGACGGCGGCTATCCTGTTCTGGGTCGATTGGCATCGGCCTATGCCGAGGCGGTAATCGCAAATTTCCCCGCCCCGCGTCAGAGCGCCGTCCGGGTCCAGGCCAGGGTCTGGTTCAATCCCTCCCTGCGCAGCGTCAATTTCGTCATCCCCGGATTATTCGCCGTGATCCTGATGGCGTTCCCACCCCTGTTGACCGCCCTGGCGATCGTGCGTGAGAAAGAGACCGGTACGATCGAGCAGATCTATGCATCGCCGGTCACCTCAACCGAGTTTGTTGTCGGCAAGCTGGTGCCCTACGGTCTGGTGGCTTTCCTGGAGATTCTTATGGTCATGGTGGTCGGGTTTGCCTGGTTTCAGGTCCCCATTGCCGGCAGCCCGATACTGCTGCTGACGTCCGCTTTCGTTTATGTGCTGACCACGGTGGGTATCGGCCTGTTGGTCTCATCCCTGGTCCGTACCCAGTTGGCGGCCATGTTGATAACGCTGATTGTCACCTTGATGCCGTCGTTTTTGTTTTCCGGTTTTCTGTTCCCTCTGTTCACCATGCCTCTTGCCCTGCAACTGTATAGCTGGCTTTTCCCTGCCGGTTATTTTATGGAAATCTCCCGGGGCATCGTACTGAAATCAGCCGGCCTTGAAGCCGTTCTGCCAAATCTGATGATGTTGATCGTCTATACGGTCCTGGTATTTGTCTTCGCGGCCTGGCGAATGAAGCAGAAGGTGGCCTGATGGGAATTGCCTTATTTGGTTTGTTGCGCAAGGAGCTCGTGCAGTTCTTTCGTGACCGGTTGATACTGACCCTGATACTTTGGCTTTACACCATTGAAGTCGTCATTTGTGCCGTTGCGCTCAGTTTTGATGTAAGCCACCTGCCCCTGGCGGTGGTGGACGAGGATCGCAGCGCCTTGAGTCGCTCGTTGATCCAGAAATTTGCGGTGAGCGAAACCTTCGACCTGAAATTTCAGGAGACCCGTGTGGCAACCGCCACTGACCTCCTGGAGAAAGGCGATGCCACCATGGTGTTGGTCATTCCCGCCGGGTTCGAAGGTGCTCTTCTCGCTGGCAAGAGTGCTCAGCTCCAGTTGCTCCAGGACGGCACCAATTCCAACATTGCCGCCAATGCCGTCAATGATGCTCTGCTGATCGTCCAGCGCCAGGAGCGCGAAGCGCTCCCTGCTGCCGGGAAGAAGGGGGGCGCGGTACCCCTGATCCGTATCTGGTATAACCCCGATCTGACAACATCGGGTTTTATCGTGTTATCCATGATTGCTCTGGCCGGCATGATGGTGGGCGTTATTCACCCGGCAGCCTCTATTGTGCGGGAAAAGGAGCGCGGCACCATCGAGCAGCTGCTGGTAACGCCCATTTCCACCCTGGAACTGTTCCTGGCCAAGGTCACACCGACGCTGATTATGGGCGTGCTGTCTATCTTCCCGAGCCTGGTGATTGTCAGAGTGTTTGATGTGCCCCTTCAGGGCAGTCTGCTTTTATTTCTGGTGCTGACCGCCATCTTTTTGCTCAGTGCGATTGCGCTGGGCGTCCTGATTGCCGCCTACAGCCGGACCCTTCAGCAGGCGTTGCTGCTCTCCTTTTTCGGACTTTTCCCGCTGATGTTCCTGTCGGGCAGTCTGACGCCGGTAGAAGCCATGCCGGCTTTCCTGCAAAGCCTCTCCCTGCTGAGTCCACTGCGTTATTACATGGATATCACCGTCGGCATTTTCCTCAAGGGTGCCGGTCTGTCGGTTCTCTGGGATGAGGCTCTGGCCATGCTGGCAATCGGTGTCACCCTGTTTCTGGTATCCCTCTGGGTCTTCCGGCGCCGGGTGCAGTGAGATCGGCCGAGTGAGCACCCGGCTCGGGGTGAGTTCTCACACCCGGAAAACCGGTGCAAAGCCGCCACCTGGAGTGCGAAAGTTGGTGGTCTGGCCCTGGTATATCCTTGCTGCAACCAGCAGAGTTCTGCCGGCGTAGGTATACAGACGAATATCGACCTTTCTGGTGGCCAGCTCATCGTCAATTTTCAGGGTTCTTTCACCAGCGGGGACGAGGTCTTGTGCGATATAGCCGCCATTCAGAATGTGTTCGAAAACACGCCGGGTCATCTTGTCGCCCCGGTAGACACCCTTGCTGCCGTGACCGGCAACCGGCTTGAAAAACAGTTGGCGCCGGGCGCTCCACAACGCCGTAGCATCGTTATTCGAAACCAGCCGGGTCTTCGGTACGGCTCCTTCCAGATAGCGCGCTTCCGTTTCGTTTAGTCCCCAGTCGAGCAGGGTCTGCGGGTCTGACAACAAGGCCATGTTCCGCTTATCGGCCAGAATGGCATGAACCCGGGGGTTGGGAGTCACCACCACGGCACCGTCCAGATACGCGCGCCTCAAGGCCGTATGGGGCGGTGCGTCCAGTGCAAAGTCCACCAGCCTGTTGTACACCATGTCGATGAGCTTGCCATGGGCTGTCAGCCTACCGTCGGCATACTCAAGCTCCGAGGGGTCGAGTATCAACGTCTCGATTCCTTTGGCCTGGAGAAGCTGTTGGGCCAACTGGAATTCGGGGAACATAAACTGGGTCCGCGGGGAATCGTCAACAATTGCCAGGCGGCTGGGTACGGAATGGGCGTGCTGTTTTTGCCACTCCCGTTTGAACATTGTGAACACCGCGTCCTCGAATCCATCGAGCGCTCGCTGGGTTGCTGCGGTCTGTTGAGATGGGTTGCAGCAACGATGCTGGGCTCTCGCCAACACAACGTTCAAAAAGGCGCCGCCGGCATTGGTGTTGATCTCGATCAGCCGGGGGCCATCGGGGCCCAGATGAAAATCGTAACCCATGAATGCCCCTATGGGGCCCGGATTGAACTGTGCGATTTCCGGCGCCCAGGACAGCACTCGTTCACGAAACGACGGAAGTTCGGTGGCCGATTCGATCGCTTGGACGATCCTTTCCATCGCTGCTATGTTGGAGCTGGGGACAAAAACCGGTGTGTTTGAAAAAAGGTGACCAAAGTCGGGAAACTCTGACGGTTCACTGCCAGCGTCGACAAGCAGGCGCTGGAGGCTCTCGTTAAGGGCTTTTCGGTCAAGAGTGATGCAGTAGCAGTGACGGTTGAGTTCGTAGGCTCGACTGTCGGGTATTCGTTGATTTTCATGGGTAGGTTCGGGCATTGGGAGTCCGTGGGTCGAGAGTTGCATTGATCATAATGGCATATTTAAAATGCCAAGAACCTATCTTCCGTTTTTGATCTGCGTCAAACAGATCCATATCCGTGTCTGTTTTTCAGATCTGTTTCAGTTCCGCGTGTTGAACCGTAGCCTGGTAAATTGACTCTCGCGATTTCTCCTCGGCTCTCCCTGGATTCAGATTGATTTCAGGTTTGTGTGGTTTACTTGCCCGTGATCAGGGTTCCGATGGCTTCATGTTTGAGCCGGCCAGGCCCTGCGTCTCCACGAGTTAACTTTACCGCAGGGTTTACCCTGCGGTGTTTTTCTGTGGAGACTCTGATAAGCAACGAGATAAGACATACTTCGGCCCATAGTCAATGGTACAGATTTCGTTGCCACCACAGGCCAGATCGCTTTCTCCGAGACCTGCAGCCTGTCGGACTTAAGTAATCGTAGCGAGCAAGGTGGGAGAGCGAGCGCAGATTTTCTGGATTTTGAGGCGCATAGTGGTTCTATGTAACGAAAAAGCCGGGAAATATGAGCCGCTTTCCCACCGGCGCAGTAGATTAGCCTTAAGTCCGACAGGCTGCGAGCCTATTTCAGTTTGGATTCAGGCTAGAGGCATAAGATTGCCGTCCAGGATCACCCGCAATGGAGATTTGGCGTTGCTGACTCTTTCTCGCTTCATGAAGTTTGCCGTTTTCGGCACCCTGGTTTTCACGAGCACGCTCAGTTGGGCGGAACCGAAACTCGATCTCGCGGGTGTGATCGACTCGGCCATCGAGAACGATCCCTGGCTTAGCCAGAGTGTGCGGATGCAAGAGGCGTTGCTGGAGGAATCCATTTCCGAAGGAGCGCTGCCTGATCCCCGGATAAATATTGGCGCGGCCAACCTCCCGGTGGATACATTTGACACCGGGCAGGAGGCCATGACTCAGGCAACCATCGGAATTACTCAGCGGTTTCCCCGTGGCGATAGCCGGCAGCTGGCCAGCGAGAAAAAGGCCCGGCTGGCTGAGGTACAGCCATTTCGGCGGGAGAACCGCCGTGCGCAGGTCGTGGAAACGGTGACCCACCTATGGCTCGACATCTGGCGTGCCCAGCAGAGCATCCACCTGATTGAAGGCAACAGAGGGTTATTTGAGCAGCTGTCAGAGGTGGCCGAAGCAGGCTATACCTCAGCCTCTGCCGGTTCCAGGCAGCAGGACATTATCCGCTCTTCGCTGGAGCTTATCCGTTTGGATGACCGGTTGACCGCGCTGCATGCACAACTGGCAACCAGCCGCGAAACGCTTGGGGAGTGGATCGGGGCAGAGCGAGTGCAAACCCCGGTAAGTAAAGAGCTTCCGGACGAGCTTCAGTCAACACCCCGGAACTGGAGATCCGAAACCGACACCGAGGCGCTGGTCCGTCATCCATCGGTACGCATAACCGAACAGTTGATTGATGCCCGGGCGGTTGATGTGGATCTGGCCCGCCAGGCCTACAAGCCGGAATGGTCTGTGTCAGCCCAGTATGGGTACCGGGACAGGGCTCCGAACGGCGAGGACCGTGCGGATCTGTTTTCGGTCGGGATCGGTTTCGACCTGCCGCTCTTTACCGGTAATCGCCAGGATCGCAGGCTGAATGCGACGTCTGCGCGGCTTGAGGCAGCCAGGTCCGAGAGGGTGCTTAAAACCCGTGAGCTGCAGGCCAAAGCCCGTGCCGCTATGGCTCGTATAGAAAAACTGGATGAGCGTATCGGGCTCTACCGACAGAGCTTGCTCCCGCAAATGGAGGAGCAGGCCAGCGCCGCACTGACCGCTTACGACAACGACGACGGTGACTTCTCAGAGGCAGTGCGCGCTCGCATCGACGAGCTCAATGCGCAAGTGGAGTTGATCCACCTGGAGGCTGACCGTGCCAAGGCCGTGGCGAGCTTCCGTTATCTCACCGCCGGTTCCCCTGAATCATCTTCCTCCTTACTGAACCGTTCACAGGACTGACGATCATGGCTAATTTCGTTCGCCCGCTGGGCTTTCTTTTGTTGGGTGGTATTGCCGGAGCAGGGGGTGCCTATTGGCTGGCATCGCATTCTGCGATGCCAGCGGCAACGGAGGCTGCCGGGTCCGACAGCAAAGAGCCTCTGTACTGGGTAGCGCCCATGGATCCTGATTTCAGGCGGGACCAGCCGGGCAAATCGCCGATGGGCATGGATCTGGTTCCGGTCTATGAGGAGGGCGGCTCCGGGCAGGATGCCCCGGGCACGGTGCGTATCTCACCGAATGTGGTCAATAATCTGGGTGTGCGGACCGACATGGTCATTCAGGGGCGGTTGCCCAAAAACATGACCACCGTCGGGTACGTACAATACAACGAAGATGAGATGGCTCACGTACATCCCCGGGTAGAGGGATGGATCGAAGACCTCTATGTGAAAGCTGAGGGTGAGCCGGTCGGGAAAGGAAAGCCTCTTTATACGCTTTACTCACCGACACTTGTCAATGCACAGGAAGAACTGCTCCTCGCCTTGAACCGCGGAAACCAACGCCTGATCAACGCCGCCGAAGAGCGCCTGAGGGCGCTCAATGTACCCGCCGGCCTGATCAACCAGCTGCGGAAGACGGGCAACATACAGCGGAAAATGACGGTTCACGCCCCGGCTTCCGGGGTGATCGACAACCTGAATGTACGGCAGGGAATGTACATCAAGCCCGGCGACCGGGTTCTGTCGATTGCGGCCCTTGATGAGGTCTGGGTGATTGGTGAGTTGTTCGAGAGCCAGTTGTCAGCGGTTGAGGCGGGCAATCGGGTGAGCATGACTCTGGGCTATATTCCGGGCCGGGTGTGGAAGGGAAATGTGGATTACGTTTACCCCGAGGTCAACCCACAAACCCGAACGGCCCGGGTGCGGATGCGCTTTGACAACTCGGATGGCACCTTGCGTCCCGGTATGTTTGCGCGACTGGAGATCCAGGGGGATCGCGGTAAACGTCAAATGCTGGTACCCCGTGAATCCGTTATCCGCACAGGAAACAGCGATCGGGTGGTGGTCGCGCTGGAAGAGGGCGCCTTCAAGTCTGTAAACGTCACCCTTGGTCGGGTAGGTGACCAGTATGCGGAAGTGCTCGAAGGCATTATGCCCGGTGACACGGTGGTGACTTCGGCACAGTTCCTGATCGATTCAGAATCCAGCAAAACATCGGATTTTCAGCGGATGTCTGCGCCAGAAAGTGATGGAATGGATCCCCAAATGGATCACTCCGGACATAACATGGATTCTGCACCAAAGGATCCCATGACCAATCATGAGGAGGTCGATCAGCAGGGAATGGATCATCAAGATATGAACTCCGGCGGCATGAATCATGGCGGGGAGGGGGCATGATTGCGTCGATTATTTACTGGTCTGTCCGTAATCGCTTCCTGGTACTGCTGGCCACGGTATTGTTAACCGGCCTGGGCCTTTATTCATTGAAACAGACCCCCGTGGATGCCCTGCCGGATCTTTCCGATGTTCAGGTCATCGTCAAAACCAGCTTCCCGGGTCAGGCACCCCAGGTCGTCGAGGATCAGGTGACCTACCCGTTGACCACGGCCATGCTTTCCGTCCCCGGGGCCAAAACCGTCCGTGGTTACTCCTTTTTCGGGGACTCCTATGTTTACGTAATTTTTGATGATGACACGGACATGTACTGGGCCCGTTCCCGGGTACTCGAGTACCTGTCCCAGGTGGCACCGGGCCTGCCGGATTCAGCACGGCCCCAGCTGGGGCCGGACGCAACCGGCGTGGGTTGGGTGTATCTGTATGCGCTGGTGGACCGCACCGGTCAACATGACCTCAGCGAGCTGCGCAGCCTTCAGGACTGGTTCCTCAAATACGAACTTCAGACCGTTCCCGGGGTGTCTGAAGTAGCTGCCATCGGTGGCATGGTGAAGCAGTATCAGGTCAAGGTTAATCCGGAAAAACTGCGCGCCCTGGGGATTCCCCTCGCTCACATCCGCAACGCCATCAAGCGGGGCAATCAGGAGGTGGGTGCTTCGGTGATCGAGATGGCGGAAGCAGAATACATGGTGCGGACGTCGGGTTACATCCAGTCCCGGGAAGACCTGAAAGCTATCCCCCTGGGTCTCGATGTCAACGGCACACCCATCCTGCTTAAAGATGTGGCCAGCATCGAGATCGGACCACAGATGCGTCGCGGCGTGGCCGAGCTGAACGGAGAAGGAGAGACCGTCGGCGGGGTTGTGGTGATGCGTTTTGGCGAAAACGCCCAAAAAACCATTGATGGGGTGAAAGCAAAGCTTGAATCACTTGAATCGAGCCTGCCGGAGGGCGTAGAGGTCGTCACCGTCTATGACCGGTCAGGTCTGATTGAGCGGGCGGTCAACAATCTCGGGTTCAAGCTGCTGGAAGAATTCGTGGTGGTGGGCCTGGTGTGCATTATCTTCCTGTTCCACGTTCGCTCTTCGCTGGTGGCAATCCTCAGTTTGCCTGTGGGGATCCTTACCGCCTTTATCATCATGCACTGGCAGGGTATTAACGCCAACATCATGTCCCTCGGGGGGATCGCCATTGCGATCGGTGCCATGATCGATGGGGCCATTGTGATGATCGAAAACATGCACAAGCATATGGAGCGAACCCCTCTCACGCCCGAGAACCGCTGGGAGGTCGTTGCCAGGGCCGCCTCCGAAGTGGGGCCGGCGCTGTTTTTCTCGTTGCTGATCATTACCGTCAGTTTTGTGCCAGTGTTTGCCCTGGAAGCCCAGGAAGGGCGAATGTTTGCGCCGCTGGCCTTTACCAAGACCTATGCCATGGCCGCCAGTGCTGCCCTGGCGGTAACCCTGGTGCCTGTGCTGATGGGGTATTTTATTCGCGGTAAGGTCTTGCCGGAACACAAGAATCCCGTTAACAGGGTGTTGGTCGCACTCTATGTGCCGGTCCTGAAGCTTGTGCTCCGGTTCCCGGTGGCGACGGTGCTGGCGGCATTACTGATTCTGGCCGTCGGTTTGTGGCCCGCAACCAGAATTGGCAGTGAGTTTATCCCTCCGCTGGATGAAGGGGATCTGATGTACATGCCCACCACCTACCCGGGCATCTCCATCGGTAAAGCCAGGCAATTGTTACAGCAGACGGACAAGCTGATTGCCACGGTTCCGGAAGTTGTGACGGTATTCGGCAAAGTCGGGCGGGCGGACACTGCGACCGACCCGGCGCCCCTGACAATGATCGAGACGTTCATCCAGCTCAAGCCCCGGGACCAGTGGCGGGAAGGCATGACCACCGAGAAGCTCAAGGAGGAGTTCAATTCTCTGATTCGTTTCCCGGGCGTGACCAATGCCTGGGTCATGCCCATCATTACCCGTATCGACATGCTGGCCACCGGTATCAAGACCCCGGTGGGCATCAAGGTGGCAGGTCCGGAACTTTCCGTCATACAGCAGATCGGCAAACGTCTCGAGGAAATCATGGTGGACATCCCCGGTACGGCATCTGTGTACTCCGAGCGTGTTGCGGGCGGTCGTTACATCAAGGTGGACATTGACCGGCAACGGGCAGCCCGCTATGGACTGAATATTGCCGATGTGCAGCAGGTTGTGGCTTCTGCCGTCGGTGGTATCAATGTGTCGCGCACGATTGAGGGGCTGGAGCGTTACCCGATCAACCTTCGGTATCCGGCCGATTACCGGGATTCGCCGGAAAAACTCGAGCAGTTACCCATCGTGACGGCCTCGGGCCAGCGGATTGCCCTGGCGGATGTGGCGGATATCCGGGTGGAAGACGGCCCGCCGGCCATCAAGAGTGAAAACGCCCGTCTGAATGGCTGGACCTTCGTGGATATTGAAGGTGTTGATGTGGGTACCTATGTGGAGCAGGCTATGGCTACGGTTAGTGGGCAGCTGGACCTGCCTGCCGGGTATTCCGTTACCTGGTCTGGTCAGTATGAGTACATGCTGCGCGCCAAGGAAAAACTGAGTTATGTGGTGCCTTTGACCCTGGCGATTATTATTGTTCTGCTGTTCCTTAACTTCCGGCGTTTCGCTGAAGTGGGCATCATCATGGGCACCTTGCCGTTCGCCCTGATCGGGGCCGTCTGGCTGATGTACCTGCTTGGCTATAATTTTTCTGTGGCCGTGGGAGTCGGGTTTATCGCCCTTGCAGGCGTGGCAGTCGAAATCGGTGTCATTATGCTGGTGTACCTGAACCAGTCTTACGACTCGATGATGGAAAGCTGTGAGCAAAAGGGAGTAACGCCCAGGCGCGAAACCCTCCGTCATGCGGTTCTGCACGGTGCCGGTTTGCGGGTGCGCCCGATTATGATGACGGCTGCGGCCGTTGTCGGGGGCCTTGTGCCGATCATGATCGGGGGCGGCACAGGGTCTGAAGTCATGGGTCGGATTGCCGCACCCATGGTTGGCGGGATGATCAGTGCAGTTATTCTCGCACTGTTGGTGATTCCCGTGTTGTTTTACCTGTGGAAAAGGCACAGGCTGAGTGGTTGAAATAAATCTATCGATCTGGAGGAGAATCCAATGAACAGATTCATTCGTGTAATTGTATGTTCGATGCTCGTCAGCGCACCTGCGCTGGTGTCTGCCCAGGGGAATGCCGGGCAGATGGGCGGCGGACCCATGATGAACCAGGAGCAGATGCAACAAATGCATCAGAACATGTCGCAAATGCAGGAGATGATGCAGGAAATGCGGAATGCTGACTCCCCGGGCGAACGCGCTGAACTGAGAGACAAGCACATGCAAGCCATGCAGCAGCATATGCAAATGATGCGTGGCGGCATGATGGGGCCGGGGATGATGAATAATGGCCGAGGCATGATGGGTGGAAGCCAGGGCATGATGGGCAATGGCAATCATCAGATGATGAGTGGTAACAAAGGAAAGAAGCCGTCCGGCAGCTCGGGCATGAGCGACGAACAGCGCCTGGATATGATGGAGTCCCGTCTGAACCAGATGCAACTGATGATGGAGCAGATGCTGGAGCACCAGCAAAGCCAGTGAGTAACGAGTGTGCCTCCCGGTCAGACCGGGAGTGCATTGTCGCTGACTGTTATCATGGGCTGATATTGGCAAGGGGCTTCTATGAACGTAATCATCATCGGCGCAGGCATTATGGGAACCACTTTTGCCATCCTGGCAAAAGAGCTGGCTCCGGAGCTGGATATCACCATTCTGGAGCGGCTGGATGATGCCGGGCGGGGGAACTCATGGGCTTTCTACAATGCCGGCACCGGACATGAGGCGAACTGTGAGCTCAACTATACCCCGGTGGATGGCGAGGTTGTTTCGGTCGAAAAGGCCCTGAAGATCCACGCTCAGTTCAATGTGGCCAAGCAGTTCTGGGCTTACCTGGTCAACAAGGGGGCCATCAAGGACCCCCGAACGTTTATCAATCAGACCAGGCACTGCACCATCGTTTCCGAGCCCGCAATCGAAGAACTGAAATTGCGCTTCCGGGAAATGTCTGCCCACCATTTTTTTGAGCAGATGCGGTATTCGGAAGACTTCGATGAGATAAAAAGCTGGATTCCCTACACCATGGAAGAGCGTCCCCGCCATGAAAAAATGGCAGCTACGATCATCGAGACCGGCACAGACGTTAACTTCGGGGCGTTAACGCAACAGATGGCTGCCCATGCAGTGAACGAACTGGGTGTCAGGATCGAATACGGAACCCACGTTAAGCGGGTTCACAAGAGCCCTTCCGGAAGCTGGCTTATCGAGGCAGAGCAACGAGGGAAACCGGTTCAGCACAAGGCGAATGTGCTGTTTGTGGGTGCCGGTGGGGGCGCATTTCCGCTACTGAAGAAAAGCCATCTGCCATTCCGTGACCGATTTTCCGGCTTTCCGGTGGGTGGGCGCTTTCTGCAGGCTCCGATCAGCGAAGACCAGGCCGGCCAGTACCGGGCCAAAACCTACGGCAAAGCCGAAGTTGGCGCACCCCCAATGTCAGTGCCTCACCTGGATCTGCGGGTGGTAGATGGTAAGCATTACCTGCTTTTCGGCCCGTTTGCATCCTTCAAACCGATCCTCGAAAGAGGGCGGGGCTTCGTCGATTTCCTGAGATCCATACGACTGCACGACGTTTCAGGGTTTATCCGGGTTTTTATCGAGCACTTTGCGCTGGTGAAATACCTGGTTTCAGAGACCTTCAAAGGCGAAAAAGACATGCTCGAGGAGCTGGAGAAGTTTGCCCCGGGCCTGAGTAAAAAGTTCGACTGGAAAGCCGTTGAGGCCGGCCAGCGGGTGCAAATCATCAAGGACGGTGGCTTGCAGATGGGCACCGAGATCCTCGTCTCCGAAGACCGGACCTACGGAACCTTGCTGGGTGCATCACCCGGTGCATCGGTATCGCCCGAAGTGATGCTGCGCTGCCTGGAGCAGTTAATCCCGTCGATCTTTTCCAAAGAAGAAGCCATGGAAAAGAAAAAGCAGATATTCCCCGAAGATGATCTGGAAGCGTTGATGAACAACCCGGAACGTTACCGGGAGATTCGGGACGCCGTAAACAAAACGCTTGGTATCGCTCGAAGTATGCCGGAGTAATATTGGCCTTGAGTCCGACAGGCTGCTGTTGCCTGGCAAGGTTGCGACGGAAAGGGTTTATCGCACGATGGCTACGGACTTGATTTGCGCCCATAGCCGCTGCCCTGGTGCCAGTTGCAGATAATCAACGGATCGGTGGGTTACTTGTGCGGTTACAACGTCACTGCCGGCTTGTAATCGCACTAATGCCATGCCCGCCTCTTTGTCGGTAGCAATCTCCAGTACGCTCACCGGAAGCCGGTTCAGAATGCTGGAGTCCTCATGGCGGCTCAGGGTGAGGCTGACATCCCTGGCGAGTATTCTGACCCGGATTTGCTGGCCTGGCGCATCCCCTGTATCCCGTACCCAAAGCTCACCGCCCGCGCAGGCTATTCGTGCCAGATGCCACTGTTCCTTGCGTTCCAGCACTTTACCGTGCCAGATGACACTGGCACCGCTGCCGACAAGTTGCGGCGCATCCATACGGGAAAAAACCTCACCTACAGGCCCCTGAGCAGCGACTCGCCCCTGTTGGAGCACCACCAGATGGTCGGCAAGGTGCGTCACCTCATCCAGGGAGTGACTGACATAAAGTATGGGTATATCAAAGGCCGATCTGAGTTTTTCCAGGTAAGGCAATATTTCCTGTTTTCTGGCCGTATCAAGAGAAGCCAGAGGTTCATCCATCAGCAGCAGTCGGGGTTGAATCAACAGCGCCCTGGCAATGGCAACCCGTTGCCGTTCGCCTCCGGATAACTGATGTGGGTAACGGAGCAGCACCGGTTTGATTCCCATCAGTTCGATTACCTGTTCATACAGGTCGTCTGAATTCGCCACACCGGAGCGCTTCCGCGCGTAATTCAAATTGCCCCGGGCACTCAAGTGGGGGAACAGGCTGGGTTCCTGAAAGACATACCCCAAAGGCCGCTGATGGGTAGGCAGGAATAGGGTAGCGCTTTGCCAGGTCTCGCCATTGACGGTCAAACGGCCCGGCTGAGCGCGCTCCAATCCCGCCACGCACCGCAGCAGGGTCGTTTTACCGGAACCTGACTGGCCAAAAACAGCAGTGATCCCATTCCCCGGCAGCCGTAAGTCGACATCCAGGGAGAAGGCGGACGAATCAGAACCGGCGTAGCGCATACGAAATTTTGCGTGCAGCTGAGCAGGATTTACCGGTTGCGTGTCCGCCACAGGGATATTTTCTTCAGTCACTCATCTGATCCCTGCAAAAAAATGTTTCTTTTGAAATCCATACAGCCCCAACAGCATCAAAAATGAGAACACCATCATGCTGCCTGCCAACACATGGGCCTGAGCATATTCCAGCGCTTCTACATGGTCATAGATCTGGACGGATACAACGCGGGTTTCCCCCGGAATATTGCCGCCGATCATCAGAACCACCCCGAACTCACCCACAGTGTGTGCAAAACCGAGAACACTGGCGGTGATGAAACCGGGTCTGGCCATCGGCACCACCACCGTGAAAAACCGGTCAACCGGCCCCGCCCGAAGCGTGGCCGCGACTTCCAATGGCCTTTCCCCCAAGGCTTGCATCGCATTTTGTATCGGCTGAACCACGAATGGCAGCGAATAAAACACCGAAGCCAACACCAGACCCTGGAAAGTAAAGGCCAGGGTTCCAATGCCCAATTGACGGGTCAGCTGGCCGATAAACCCGTCAGGTCCCATGGCCAGCAGCAGGTAAAAGCCCAGCACCGTGGGTGGCAATATCAGAGGTAGCGCTACCACCGCGCCCACCGGACCTTTTAACCAGGACCCGGTGCGCGCCAGCCACCAGGCGATCGGCGTACCTATGATCAGCAGCAGGATGGTGACTGTGGTGGCCAGTTTGAGGGTCAGCCAGATTGCCGCGAGGTCTGCTTCAGAAAACACAAGGTGGACCTATTCTGTGGTGTAACCGAAGGCGCGCATAATGGCATGGGCTTTATCGCTGCGCAGATAGGCCAGCAGGGCTTGTGCGCCTTTTCGGTCCTGAGCGTTACTGAGCAATACGGCATCCTGACGTATCGGGTTGTGCAGTTCGCCGGGAATGATCCGGCCCGATCCTTTTTTTATCTTGCCGTTGTGCATGATTTGCGACAGCGCCACCAGGCCCAGATCTGCATTCCCGGAGTCGACAAACTGATAGGTTTGAGCAATATTCTCGCCCATTACCCATTTGGGTTGGGTGGCTTCCCTGAGCTTTAATGCGCTTAATACTTCAACCGCTGCGGCACCATAAGGTGCAAGCTTCGGGTTGGCCAGTGCCAGTTTATTGAATTCGCCTTGCTTCAGGCGTGTATAGTCATCGTCCACGAAGTCGGACCTGGCTGACCACAAAGCCAGCGATCCCACCGCATAGGTAAAGCGGCTTCCTGGCACGGTTAATCCGTTTTTTTCCAGGGCCTCCGGCTTTTGCTGATCTGCCGATAAAAACACCTGAAAGGGGGCCCCGTTCTGAATCTGTGCAAAGATCTTGCCCGATGAGCCGAAAGACAGCGTCACGTCATGCCCTGAGCTTTGCTCAAACTGCTCCACAATCTGTTTCATGGGCGCCGTGAAATTTGAGGCAACAGCGGCATGAACCTCTTCGGCCCGGACGTGATTGAACAGCAGCAGGGAGAAGAGCGCGGTAACAAGCAAATGATTCAGTAGGTGCATGGAGTTCTCTGGGTCCCGGTGTTACCCGCCAGCAGCCCTGTCAGGTGCTTTCGGGGTTAGCTATATCCTGCGATATATGGCGAATCAGTACAAGGGAGCCTGTGATTAATGCCACAGAGGCGATTCGGATTAATCACAGGCTCCCGGGCAATGTGCCATCGAAGCGCCGCGGGGGGACTATCAGGCCATGCGTTTCATGATACGGTCACCCAGCAGGTACTGGTGCGCCAGGGCGGCCACTACGTGTACACCGATCATGAACCAGAGCACGTTGGCCAGCACTTCATGCACGTCTTCTCCGCTGTCTTCCAGCCACTCCACTTCCGGGCCATAGCCAAAGACTGTCCAGCCGAAGAAGGTCACGGGATCCCCTTCGCCGAGAGATGCTGCCAGGCCTGAAAGCGGCATCAGAACCATCAGGGCATAAAGTGCGATGTGCCCGAGTTTGGCCATGGTGGCCCAGTGGGCGGGAGGTGCCAGGCGGGATCGGTTCAGCCATCGCCACAGGCCACGGAACAGCACCAGACCGAAAATGCTCAGGCCCAGGCTCTGGTGCCAGGCCATAAGAGTGGCCTCGGAGAAGGTATCTTCCAAAGCTTCAAACCAGACTTCACTGGCCAGCATAACCAGCAGCAGAATCGCCATGATCCAGTGTAGCGCACGGGAGACGGCACCATAACGGTTTTCAGCGTCCATCAATGTCATCGTGATTCTCCTTGATTAAATGCTGACGGAGCACCTGAAGCGCCCCGCACTGATTGCCGGCTATCAGTCCCGGTATCCGCCACGTGCCGGTACACCGTACTGGTTGAACTCCTGCTCACGGATCAGGTTCTGGTCCGCATCCCGGAACTGAACCCGGTAGGTGCCGTCGGGGGTCTCCTCAACGGAAACATCCACGCCCGGGCCATAACGCCTGAGCGCCTGACCATGGGCCATGATGCGCATTTCTTCGGTGCTGTACTGTTTGAAGTTCGCACCCATGCCCTTGCCGTCACGGCGATGCTCATAACGGTTGTCGTCCCTGTCATCGTCATCCGCAGATACCAGCAGGGGTCCGGCAGTAAGCAAAGTGATGACAGAGAGAGCAGCAATGGTGGTACTTTTTTTCATGGTCAAACTCCTTGTTTGGTTGGTAAGGCCTATGTTGGAATCTCATCGTTGGTCGGGAGTTATTGCACCAGGAAAACGTCGCAGAATTGTCTCGGTGCTACGCTGATTTTGTCGCAACTTGTCGCAAGGCCGGGAATTGCGACGGTTTTTGACAAGATCACGCCCAAGCCGGAAGTCGACTCCCCTATAATCAGGGCAGACGGTAATCCAACGGAGTAATGAGTGAGCGACTCTCCCACAATCCTGGTGGTTGATGACCATCGAGACATCCGCGATCTGGTCGGCCGCTATCTGCAGGAGCATGGCCTGCGGGTGCTGCTGGCGGATGGCGGCGATGCCATGAAGCGCCAGTTACGACAGCATTCCGTCGACCTGGTTGTGCTGGACATCATGATGCCCGGCGATGATGGCCTTACCCTCTGCCGATATCTTCGCGAGCACACCGAGTTGCCGGTGATTCTGCTGACTGCCATGAGTGAGGAAACTGATCGCATTGTCGGCCTGGAAATGGGGGCGGATGATTACCTCACCAAACCCTTCAACCCCCGGGAGCTGCTGGCCCGCATCAAGGCGGTTCTGCGACGGACCACTGCGCTGCCCCCCCGGCGTAGTCCCATGGCCGGGCAGTGCCTTGCGTTTGAAGGCTGGAAGCTGGACGTGGATCGTCATCAACTGGTTGACCCGGAAGGCGTCGAAGTGTCACTCAGTACCGCGGAATACAAACTTTTGCTCGCCTTCCTGGAGCATGCCGGTCGCGTATTATCCCGTGACCAGCTGATGGATCTTACCCTCGGCAGAGAGGCGGATGCTTTCGACCGCAGCATTGATAACCATGTCAGCCGCCTGCGCCGCAAGATCGATCCGGATGCCCGCAGCCCCAGGCTGATCAAGACGATCTGGGGTGGAGGTTACCAGTGGATTGCGGCGGTAGAAGGAACTGAACAATGAGACTGTGGCCCCGGCGTGCTGGCGGTCAGCTGGCATTGTTGCTGATTCTGGTTCTGTTGGTGGCCCAGATTATCACCATCGTCATCCTCACTGGTGAGCGCCAGGGCGCCTTGCGCAGTGCCAGCCTGGAGCACGTCCTGCAACGGGTATCCGATGGCTACACCCTGGCCGATACCACAGACCCGGAGCGGCAGGAGCGTATCCTGCGGGCACTCTCCAGCCCGACCCTGCGGCTTTCCATCGATCCATCGCCGTACTTGCCCGAGGATCGGGCCGCCGGCATGACCCGCCGGCTGGCCGAGGAGCTGGGCCTGTCGGGAGAGCAAGTGCGAACAGCCATGGAAGCTGATGAAGACGACTGCCTGCCCGGGCGGAAATCGGATCGCGATGATCATCGGGACCGCGAGCGGCACGGCGATGAGGATGATGAGCATCACGAGTATGAAGAACTCCGTAACGACGACGATCATCGGGATGACAGGCACGAATGCCCACCGGTACTGGGGGTTTCCCTGGCCTTGTCGTCCGGCCAGTGGCTCAACGCCCGTGCCCGGCCACCGGTGCCCTCCTGGTTGTGGTTAAAGGCCACGCTCACCAGCGTCGGGATTACCGCAGTGCTGCTGACGCTGACCTTGTTGCTGGCAGTCCGTCGAATCCTGCAGCCAATGAATGCGTTGAGCCGGGCTGCCCATGCATTCGGGCGGGGCGAAAAAGTCCGGATTCCTGAAAAGGGGCCTGAGGATGTGCGGGAGGTAACCCGGGCCTTCAATCAAATGCAGGACCAGGTTGGCCGGGCCCAGGAGGACCAGGCACGGTTGCTGGCGGCCCTGGCCCATGACCTCAGGACACCCATCACCTCGATGCGGCTGCGGGTGGAAATGCTGCCGGAAGGCGAAGACAGGGATCGCCTTCTCGACTCCCTCCGGGAGATGCAGCATCTTGCCGAAGCCACCCTCGATTTTATCCGGGGCAGCACCACCGAACAGTACCGCCGTTATGATCTGGCTACGCTGCTGGACAGCCTGTGCGGGGATCTGCAGGAAATGGGCCTGGCGGTGCATTGCGAAGACAGCCCGAGATGCGTTCTCCAGGGGCAGCCTGAAGCCGTCAGACGTGCACTGCGTAACCTGATCGAGAACGCGGTGAATTATGGTGAGCAGGCGGAGGTAACACTGGAAACCACGGATTCAGAGGCGGTTGTCACAATTGTCGACCGGGGGCCGGGTATTCCGGCAGCGGAACGGGAGCGGGTTTTCGAACCTTTTTACCGGTTGGAACACTCCCGAAATCGTGAAACGGGTGGCATCGGGCTTGGCCTGGCCATTGCGCGCACCCTGATTCGGGGTATGGGCGGGGACATCCGTCTTGGTGACGGCCCGGGCGGGCGAGGCCTTCAGGTGTCCGTCACTTTGCCTCTCTGATTCAGCCAATTCTCTGGCGCGGGGGTGGTACACGACAGATTTCTGTCCGGCTCAGGGCGGCGGTGTGCCGTTTCAATAAGCAGGGTCTGGAAGATAGCCCCCATTGATAGGACAATAGGCGCGGCATTTCCCACCTTGCTCGCGATGATTTGTTAAGTCCCACAGGCTGCTGGCACGCGGCAAAAACACAGAGGTTCAGTGATGCTCCGATTATTCGAAATACAGGCTGGCGTGATTCATGAGATTAAGTGCACGGACGGGGATTTCGGGAAATTTTTAGCAGATGCGGACTGGATCGACGCGCAGGAGCCCAATGAAGCCGAGAGGGCTCTGCTCCAGAGGATGCTGCATACCGATCTCCCGGAATCTGATGAAATTGAAGAGATAGAAGCGTCTGCACGATGTTTCGTCGATCAGGCCGGGGTGCATATTCATTCCCTCTTTCTTGCACCGGCAGGAGGAAGGCATACCACCGTCAATGTCGCCTGCATTCTGCAAAAGGAACGGCTTATTACAATCCGGGAAGGGGATCCGGCCGATTTTCGGCTGTTGCGTTTGCGCGCCCGACGAGGCCAGGTAGAAGCACAATCCCCCGAAGACCTCCTGGTGATTCTGCTGGAGCAAAAAATCGAGAACCATGCAGACACCCTGGAGGATCTCCACAGGCAATTGGAGGCAGTCAGCTATCTGGTTCTCGAAGATGAAGAATCAGAGCTTGAAGATGCCATCAGCAAGCTGGCGCAACTGGAAGACAGCAATGGTAAAATCCGCCTTTGCCTGATGGACACGCAAAGGAATATATCCTTTTTGCTGAGACATCTGCGGACCCGGGCGGAGCAATCGGAGACTCTGCGGGAAATGATGCGCGATATTGAAACCCTGATGTCCCACACCACCTTTCTGTTCGACAAAATCAACTTTCTGATGGACTCAACCCAAGGGTTTATCAATATAGAACAGAACCAGATTATAAAAATATTTTCTATCGCCGCCGTGGTGTTTTTGCCGCCGACCTTGATTGCGAGCATTTACGGAATGAACTTTGAGTATATGCCGGAGCTGAAGTGGCTACTCGGTTACCCATGGGCTCTTGGCCTGATGGTGGCCGCCGGTATAGCGCCTTACTGGTACTTCAAGCGTAAAGGATGGCTATGACCGTCCTCACCTGATTTCAGCACGTCACTGGCTGATCGTTTTCAGCCTACCGGGAACTCCGTTTTCGCATAGCGGACACGGGACTTGCGGCGCACTGTCAGGGTATAACCCAGGGTAAGGGGACCCAGGCGACCAATCAGCATGATCGCCATGATGACCAGCTGGCCCGCTGCCCCCAGTTCGCCCGTTGTCCCCCGTGAAAGGCCTACGGTGCCGAATGCGGAGACCACCTCGAAGGCGATATCCAGGAAGTCATCTTCAACCAGAATGCTTAGTGACAGAACCCCGAAAAAAACCACTGCCATACCGATGGTTGCTGTAGCCAGTGCTTTGATCACAGTCTCGCGGCTGAGGGAGCGTTTAAAGAAGCTCACGTCCAGATTGCCCCGCAGAAACGAGCGGGTTGCGGCGAGCATAATAACGAATGTAGAGACTTTAATACCGCTTGCGGTGGAATTGGGTGCCCCGCCAATGAACATCAGGAGTAGCATCAGCACGCTCGTGCCGGCTGTTAATGCACCGATGTCGAGGGTGTTGAAGCCCGCCGTTCTGGGCGTCACGCCCTGAAACCAGGAGGCCAGGAGCTTATCCCCAAAGCTGTCCAGCGCGCCAAGGGTAGCCGGGTTAGCGAATTCGAGCCACAGAACCGCGGCGGTCGCGAACAGGTTCAGCAGCAGGGTGGCCAGCAGTATGACTTTGACGTACACCGACAACCGCGACCAGCAACGCTTTTCCAGCAGTTCCATAACTACGATGTAGCCCAGACCTCCGGTGATAAACAGAGCCGTCACGGATAGCGTGATACCAGCGTGGTCGACGTAGGAAGAGAGGCTCTCCGGCGACAGAGAGAATCCGGCATTGTTAAACGCTGATATGGTGTAGAACAGTGCCTGATAGAGCCCCTCGATCCACCCCAGTTCCGGGACAAAAAACAGGCCAAGCAGCACGATGCCAACGGCTTCGGCTGTCAAGGCAAACAGAGCAATGGAGCCGCCGGCTCGCCTGGCTGTCTGGAGCGAGATTTCGTTGAACGCTTCCTGTGCAACCAGTTGGTGCTTCAGCCGGAGCTTGAAGCCCAGGGCGAGGGCCGTGAGCACCGCGAACGTCATCAACCCCAGTCCGCCCAGCTGGATCAGGGTCAATATGACCAACTGTCCGAACAGGGTGTACTGACTCCCTGTGTCGACCACCACAAGACCTGTCACGGTGACGGCCGATGTGGCGGTAAAAGCCGCTTCCATCCAGGTAACCGGCTCAACGGTGGCGAAGGGAAGCTTGAGCAGGCATGCACCCAGGGCAATAAAAACAAGAAACGACTCAAGCAGAAGCCGGGGAGGGTTGATACCCCGTTGGCCAGGCGTGTTGCCTTTGCTTTGATGGGATACAAGATCCAGAAAATGGATTTTCATAAACGGTTGACCAGGTCCCTGAGATCTTCAAGCTTTCCGCCCAGCACAATTCTGTCACCTTTGCGGATTTTCCAGGTGTGATCCGGATGGGGATGGGCTTCCTTGAAGCGCTTCACAACCAGTGCTTCAACCGGCTCGCCGTTGATCAGCTCGCTAATGGTCTTGTCAACAAGGTCTTCTGTGGTATGAAAGTCCACGATGAAATAGTCGTCGTCGAGACCCAGATAATCATGCACCATCGGATAATTGAGTTCCTGCGAAATCCGGACCCCCATTTCATACTCCGGCGCAATAATGCGGGTTGCTCCGAGTCGCTCCAGAATCCGGTGGTGCTGGTTTGTGAGTGCCTTTGCCCAGACTTTCTTCACCCCAAGCTCGCGAAGCTGCAGGGTGGCCAGCATGGTGGCTTCCACGTTTCTGCCAATGGCTATGACCGCGGCATCATAAGTACCGGCGTTCAGCTCGGGCAGGGCACTTTCGTCGGTGACATCGGCAATGACTGCGTGGGTAATTTCCTCCGCCAGCCGGTCAACCCGCTGTTCATCTGAATCGATACCAAGCACATCGTGGCCGAGGCGTGTTAACTCCCGGGCAATTGTTGCACCAAACACACCAAGGCCGATGATAATAAACTGTTGTTTTTCAATCATGGGCGTGAATCCATTTTTTGCGGACGATTATGTTGATACTCGTACCAGAGTGGCACTATTCTATGCTGGTTTTGGGACCCGTGCGCAAATATCCGGAGCCGTCACAGGCTGTGCACTGGTGAAAATCATAGGTGAACGATCTGGGCGATCCTGATGACGGCTTTGTTTAATATCCTCCCTGTTTTACAGATACTCGGGTTCCTGCTGATTCTGCTCAGCTTTTTGATGACCTTGCCGGTGAACCTCCTGATGTTTGGCGACACACCGGACTGGCAGGCGTTCGTGAAATCTGCTGGCATCTGTTTTGGTGTCGGTCTGGTCTGTTTCTTTAGCGCCGGTCGCAAGCGCCATGCGCTGAAACAGCGACAGATGTTCATCCTTACCGTATCAGCATGGGTATTCATTCCGGCATTCTCAAGCCTTCCCTTGCTGCTGAGCGATCTCAATTTGAGTGTCGCAGATGCCTTTTTCGAAAGTATTTCCGGGGTGACAACCACGGGCTCCACGGTTATGAGCGGTCTCGACAAACTGCCTGGAGACATTCTGCTCTGGCGTTCGATTATGCAGTGGATGGGGGGAATCGGAATTATCGGTATGGCGGTTGCTATCCTTCCGTTTCTTCGGATTGGTGGTATGCGCCTGTTCGCCACGGAATCCTCCGAATGGAGCGAAAAGGCCGTACCCCGCACGAACCGACTGGCCAGAGGGTTGGTCTTTAGCTACCTGGCACTGACGTTCGCCTGTATTCTGACTTACTCGGCGCTGGGGATGGACATTTTTTCGGCGGTCAACCATGCCCTGACAACGGTGTCCACCGGAGGATATTCGACCTCGGACAGCTCCATGGGACAGTTTGACCAACTCTCCATTCTTTTTGCATCAAGCCTGTTCATGATGCTGGGCGGCATTCCGTTTTTCCTGTTTGTCCGACTGCTGAACGGGCAAGCCCAGCCGCTGCTCAGAGACCAACAAATTCACTTTTTCCTCTTGTTTCTGCTCGTGATTTCAAGCCTGATCGCTGGTTACCGAGTGTTAATGGACGGCACCTTTCCTCTGGATGCCTTTGTGCATGCGCTGTTTAACGTAACATCTGTGGTAACGACCACCGGCTATGCATCCCAGGATTATTCAATGTGGGGGCCTTTTGTAGTGGTGATGTTCTTTTTCCTGACATTTGTGGGCGGTTGTTCAGGTTCGACCAGTGGTGGCATGAAGATTTTCCGCTTTCAGTTGTCCATGCTGTTATTGAGAGAGCAGGTGCTCAGGCTGCTCCATCCAAATGCAGTCATCGCAAGACACTACAACGGACGCATTATCAGTGACGAGATTGTTGCCTCGAGTGTCGCTTTCTCGTTTATCTTTTTGGCCACGCTAGCGGTGGTGGCGGCGATCCTGGCCGCCCTGGGACTGGACATGGTGACAAGTCTGACAGGCGCGGCCACCGCCTTGGCGAACGTTGGCCCGGGGCTGGGTGATGTCATCGGCCCGGCCGGCAATTTCCAGACGTTACCGGATGCGGCCAAGTGGGTGCTGATGGCCGCCATGTTGCTAGGAAGGCTGGAGCTGCTCAGCGTTTTTGTTATGTTCTCGCCTCAGTTTTGGCGGAGTTGAGGGAATATCTCATTTTTTGATCGTCAAATGCGGCAACTGTGCCCTCGGGCGGCGGATTTTCTCCTGTGGCGCGATGACTTCCGCGTCACCAACGATTACCTCTTCGCCATGCTGGTTCAGGCACTGGCAGTGCAGTTTCAGGCGATGGGTATCCGGCTTCTTCTCGGTTACAGTGACGCGTGTCGTGATGGTGTCACCAATGGACACGGGGCGGCGAAAGCGCAGGGACTGACTCAGATAGATCGTGCCAGGGCCTGGCAGTCTGGTGCCAAGCACCGCTGAAATCAGTGCGCCACCCCACATGCCATGAGCAATGATATGGTGGAACATGCTGTGCTCGGCGTACTCGGGGTCGAGGTGCGCCGGGTTGACATCACCTGAGACCACCGCGAACAGCGTGATATCCTCGGCAGACAGTGTGCGCTGTATTTCGGCATTCTCGCCAACGGCAATTTCGGCAAAGATGCGGTTCTCAATAAAGTCCATATCACATCCTGGCAGCCTGTCTACACCAGGCGTTTTTTAACGTAACGGCCGGGCGCCGCCTCGATGACATCCAGCTTTCCATCTCCCGGTAGCCTCGGGTCCACCTCCTCACCCTGGAAGCGGCTGACCCAGCTCTGCCAGTGCGGCCACCAGGAGCCCTGGTGGTAGTCGGTCTGCTCAAACCAGTCTTCGGGACTCTCGGGATCCTTATCGTTTAAATAATAACCATACTTGCCGGACTCCGGAGGATTAATGATGCCAGCGATGTGACCGGACTGGCCCAGTACAAAATGCTTCTCTCCACTGAACAACCTGAACCCGGAATAAGTCGCTTTCCACAAAGCGATATGGTCCTGCTGGGCGGAAACGAACATGGAAGGTGTATCGATGCTGGTCAGGTCAATGGGAGTGCCGGCAATCGTCAGGGCATTCGGCTCGCGCAGATTGTTGTTGATGTACATTTCGCGCAGATAGTACTTGTACATTGTAGCCGGCAGATTAGTGGAATCCGAATTCCAGTACAGGAGATCAAAGGGCACAGGTTGTTCGCCCTTGAGGTAGTTGTTAACGAAGTAGGACCATACCAGGTTGTTTTCTTTCAGGGAGGAGTAACTCAGCGCAATGAAGCGACCGTCATAATAGCCGACTTTGTCGATGTAGTTTTCCAGTGTCCGGACCATTTGCTCATTGAGATAAACGCCGATTTCTCCCGGATCGCTGAAATCCAGCAATGTGGCGAAGTAGGTGCTGGACTTGACCCGGTCATCCGAAATCTTTTTCAGGTGGGCGAGGGCAGTGGCCAGTAGCGTACCTCCCACACAGTAGCCAATCGCATTCAGTTTATGCTCGCCGGTAGCCTGTTCCACAGCCTCCATGGCACGCAGAACACCGTTCTGGATATAGTCATCAAAGGTCAGGTCACGGTGCGAAGCATCAGGGTTGACCCAGGAAATCATGAATACGGTGTGACCCTGGCTCACCAGCCAGCGCACCAGAGACTTCTTCGCCGTCAGATCCATGATGTAATACTTGTTGATGAAAGGCGGCACAATCAGGAGCGGTGTCTGGTGCACGGTATCGGTGGTGGGTTCATACTGTATGAGCTGAAATAGCCGGTTCTCAAACACCACCTTGCCCGGGGTAGTCGCAACATTTTTGCCCACCTCAAAGGCTTTTTGGTCAGTCAGGGAAATATTCAGCAGCTGTCGGCTCCTGACCAGATCCCGGAAGAAATTCTCCAATCCCCTGACCACGCTCAGCCCCCGGGTCTGACGACACTTTCGCACCGCCTCGGGATTGGTGATAAAGAAATTGGTTGGTGCAGATGCATTTACGATCTGGCGTACCAGGAAATTCAGTTGGCGGCGATTGTTTTCGTTCAGGCCCCCGAGGTGTTTGGTGACCTTCTCCAGGTAGCCGGCGTTAATCAGGTAAGCCTGTCCAACGGCGTAATAGAAAGGGTTGTTGTGCCAGGCCTCGTCATCGAATCTGTGGTCACTGCTATCAGCAGCAATCACTGGCTCTGCTGGCTGCTTCAGAGCGATAAGCGCAGTACTCTGGGCCAGTTGCCAGTATTTAAGCGCCAGTTCGGTGTTGTCCTGAATCATTTTGGACGGATCAACGGTGACATCCCTTAACGCAGCGGTCATGCTGGTGCCCACGTCGAGGATGAACGAGCTGTCCGGATTGGTCAGACTATCGAGTTTTATGCCTTTCGTGAACACATCCCGGGATAAATTGGCAGCCGCGACAGCGTGTCTGAAATAGTCTTTCGCAAACGTTCTCAGGGATTCCATTACCGACCTCGGATAATTCTGTATAAGAGAATCAGCCACCAGGAACCCCGGCGGCTGATTACTACCTTGTCAGCTGATCAACTGGCGGGTGTCGCGTTCTTTTTCGCAGGCGTGCTGGCTTTTGCCGTGGAGGCTTTTCCCGCATTTTCTGCAGCATCCCCATCGGCGGGCTCACGGAATAGCCCGCTTGTTTCATTGCGGAATTCTTCGGTTATTCTGGAAAAGTGCTGAAAGTCTTCGGACATCCGGTTTACCACAGCGTTGAGACGCTCCGGCTGGGTTTTGACGAAGTTTTTCACGTCATCGAGGTCACGAATAGCCAAAGCAGACTTGCTTTGGTCCTTGACGATTTCCATGTAGCCACGGAGGCTTTCCATCTGAGCCTCGACAAGGCCCTCATAAGTATCCATGACCAGCTTGTTGAAGCGATTCATTGATTCGGACGACGGCTTGAGATTGTCAGTAAACATAGTGCACAACTCCTTGGTTTTTTCCGTTACCATACGATGGTCTGATGTTAAAGCGACACTTTTGCGAACAACCTTCATTCAGTCAGTGCATGAACATTCCGCCGTTGATGGAGAAATCAGCACCGGTAATGAACGAAGAGTTTTCGTCAGCGAGAAATGTGACCAGACGAGCAATTTCCTCGGGCTGGCCAAAGCGACCGACGGGTATCTGAGCCTTGATCTGATCGCGGATTTTTTCATCAATCGCGTTTATCATGTCGGTTTCCACGTAACCCGGGGAGACGGTGTTGACGGTTACCCCTTTGCGTGCGGTTTCCTGGGCCAGTGCTTTGGTGAAACCATGAATGCCAGCTTTTGCAGCAGAGTAATTCACCTGACCAAACTGACCCCTCTGGGCGTTGATGGACGAAATATTGATGATGCGGCCAGATTCCTGAGTCAGCAGTGTGTTGAGAAAACAGCGAGTCACATGGAACACACCGTCAAGATTGTTGTGAATCACTTCCTGCCAGGCTTCAATCGGCATTTTTTTCATCACCCCGTCCCGGGTAATGCCTGCATTGTTTACCAGCACGTCCAGCCGTCCATAGCGATCAAGTAATTCGTTGGCCGCTTTTTCGCAATTTTCGTGATCCGAAACATCCATCAGCACGAGGTCGACTTCCAGTCCGTCATCTGCCATACGGCTCTGCCAATCCCGGGCCTGCGTTTCCCGTTCCGTGTTCCTGTATGTCGTTATCACCTGGTAGCCCTCATTAGCGAGCGCTATGCAGATAGCTTCTCCGATGCCTCGGGTTCCCCCGGTCACTAGCGCAATGCGTGATTGTTTCCGAAGTGTCATTTTCCCCTCCTTGCTGTGGCATTGAGCCGGGAGACTGCTGTTGCTTTCCGGCTTTATACAAGTCCGATAGCCATTGCCTCGTGCATTAACGTGTCTCTGAATTCCGGTGCCGCAATATCGATAAGTGCCCGGGCACGTTGAGGAATCGAAAGTCCCTTGAGATTCACGCAACCATGCTCAGTAACCACAAATTGAACATCGTTTCTGGGGTCGGTAACAGTGCCTCCCAAAAGACGGGGCACCACACGACTGACCTTGCCGGATTTAGCCGTCGACCTGAGCGCTATGAACGACCTGCCGTTGCGGGCGGAATAGGCTCCTCGCACAAAATCCAACTGGCCGCCGGATCCAGAGAACGGCCGGTCGCCAAGCTGCTCGGAGTTGACCTGGCCGGTCAGGTCAATTTCCAGCGCAGAGTTCACAGAGACCATATTGTCGTTAAGCCGGATAATGTCAGGGTTGTTCACCCAGGAAGCCGGGTAACCGACGATTGCGGGATTGTCATCCAGAAAATCGTAAAGAGCCCGATCCCCAAGGGCGAAGGTGAAAACATGCTTATGTTGCATCCAGCTCTTGCGCCGGCCATTCATCACTCCGGACTGGATCAGGGGCACCATGGCAGGAGAAAACAGCTCGCTGTGCAGGCCCAGATTTCTGTGATTCGACAACCCGGCCAGCACGGCATTGGGAACACCGCCAACACCTATCTGTAGTGTGTCGCCATCGTCAATCCGCTGGACGATCTGTTCAGCAATCTTCAGGTCCACATCGGTTGGCGGGTTTGGTGTGGCTTCGATCAGTGGTTGGTCATGCTCCACAATGTGGTCGACTTCACTGATGTGAACAGAGCACTCGCCAAATGTTCTGGGCATGTAGCGATTCACTTCGACGATCACTTTTTTTGCTTTGCGGATCACGGAGGCGCCGTAGTCCGCGTTGGTACCCAGGCTGAAATAGCCGTGGCGATCCATTGGCGAGACGGTCACAAAAAAGCACTCGGGATCAATGTGCTCGGTTAACAGCCGACCGGCCTGGTGCAGCATGGCCGGTACAAACTCTATCCAGTTCGGGGATGCGGAGTGAGCAATCGCAGCCCGGTCCGCGTGGCTCAGGAACAGGGGGCGGGGAGTAATGCGGTCTGCTAATTCAGGTACTAACAGGGTCTGCCGGAGGCTTTCCGTGCCATGGAGATAATAGAGTGCGAGGGGACCAATCAGCCGGTCTTTCAGTGCGTCCGCCGTTGCCGCCATAAGTGCGGGAGGCTGCGCGGCACTCATGCCCAGAATCAGATTCCTGCAACTGGCTATGGTCTGCACAGCCTCGGGGGGAAGCAGCCGACGCTTGAGATAAAGTGCTTTAAGTTCCGGGCTGATCACATCCATACGCTACCCAACTCGTGTTGCTTTCACAAAGCGTCCCAGAATTGCATTGCAATCTTGTGAATAAACGATAAACAAAAACAGTTGGTGAACTTGTCGTGAACCTGGAATTGCAGAAAGGCAGCTCCGGGATTCAATTCAAAGATGCGCATAATGTATATTATGTTAAATACCTCTCGCAGCGCATGACAACATCAGTGGTAAACATTTGACCCTTTAGTTGCTAAAGGGTTTATAAATGCGTCAACATCGCTGCTGATCATTGATAGAGGCAAAAATGCACGATCACAGTCACGACCATAGCCATCATTTCGACACCCATAACCGCTCCTTTGCGATTGCTGTGCTTCTCAACATCCTGTTTGTCGTCATTGAAGTGGTGTACGGGGTTATATCCGGCTCGCTGGCACTGCTTGCCGATGCCGGCCACAACCTCAGTGATGTAATGGGGTTGATCATGGCCTGGGCAGCCAGCTGGCTGGCCAGCAAAGCGGCAACCTACGGCAAGACCTATGGCCTGAAGAAAACGACCATTCTGGCGGCACTGTTCAATGCTCTGATTCTGATTGCTGCTGTCGGTGGTATCACCTGGGAGGCCGTTCAGCGCCTGACAGATCCTGCCGACGTTGCCGGGCTGACCGTGGTGATCGTGGCTGGCATTGGCGTATTGATCAACGGCGCAACCATGATGCTTTTTCTCAAGGGGCAGAAAGGCGACATCAATATCCGGGGCGCTTTTTTGCATATGGCCGCAGATACCGCAGTGTCAGTAGGTGTCGTAATCTCCGGCACGATACTGATGTTTACCAACCTGACGTTAATTGATCCGATCGTGAGCCTCGTTATTGCCATTGTGATCTTTGCGGGCACCTGGCAGTTGCTGAAGGACTCCGTAAACCTGGCGGTAGATGCCGTTCCCAAGGGCATTGACCCTTTCGCTGTGCACGAACGCCTCGAAAGTTTGCCCGGCGTACAATCGGCCCATCACCTTCACATCTGGGCGCTGAGTACCACCGAAAATGCGCTGACCGTTCACCTGGTGAAACCAGACCCGGAGAGTGACGACCAGGTAATCAGTAAGGCCGCTGAAATGCTGAATGAGCAATTTGGCATCCAGCATACGACCATCCAGTACGAGCGCGTTAACGAACACTGCCCGACGGTTGCCCACTGCGGGACGCAGACTCACAGTCCCTGATCCACGTGACGATGGAAGTCAGGTGCGCGACTACGATTTCTGCGCACCTTGCCTGAAGGGTTAACGAGCGGTGTAGCCGCCGTCGATGACCAGTTCGCTGCCGGTTACAAACTTTGACTCATCTGATGCCAGGTAAACGATACCCCAGGCGATATCGTCCGGCTCTCCCATATGACCGACCGGGTGTAGTTCGGCGGTTGCCTGTTTTGCCGCTTCCAGGTCCTGACCTGTGGTCTTGAGGTGGCCTTCCACCATGGGGGTCCAGATAAATCCCGGGTGGACGGAGTTCACGCGGATGTTTTCTGTGGCGTAAAGCATGGCATCGGTTTTCGACATCAGGCGCACGGCACCTTTGGAAGCGTGATACGACGGCGTATCCGGCGCGCCGACCAGCCCGTAGATGGATGAAAGGTTAATAATGCTGCCTGCACCGGCCTTTTTCATAAGTGGAATGGCGTGTTTTGTGCAGAAAAATACGCCTTTTACGTTGACGTTTTGTACGCGATCCCACTCTTCTTCCGTGAGTTCATGAGTTGGTTTGTTCGTGCCTGAAATACCTGCATTGTTAACCAGCACGGTCAGGCTGCCGTAGGTTTCGACGACCTTGTCGAGGGCTTCGCTTACCTGTTTCTCGTTGCTGACATCACAGTGCCAATAAGCGGCGATCAGACCACGTTCGGTCAGTGATTGTGCCAGCTCCTGCCCTTCCTGGTCCTTGCAGTCCAGTATGGCAACGGCAGCGCCCTGCTCGGCCATTCTGGTAACAGTTGCAGCTCCGATACCAACGGAACCGCCGGTTACTGCGGCTACTTTTCCTTTGAGTCTTTCCATGATGACGCTCCAGCTTATCAGTGGCGGCGGGATGAACTCCGGCTATCAGCATAGTCCTGAAGACCGGGGTCGGGATTGGCTCTGGTGTCTGCAACCAGCAGACATCAGAGCCTCTTGAATTCATCGATATGGGCGTAGCCGGTAAAACGTTCGCCGGACCATTGCAGCACATAGTGTCCTGCCTGTGTGACCGGTGTGGTGGCGGTCGGTCGCAGTAATGCGATGGCCTCAGAGCCCGGGTTGCGGACGGAATTGTAGAGAATCCCGTACTCGTTCTGTTCAAGTAGTCCGCTGGCAAGGTTTTGACTGGCCCGGTAATCCGTATCATGGTGATATTCATTCTGGCCGCGTATGTCCAGCAGGGGTTCGGTCACTTGCCCTGTATAGCACCGGACGGTCGCAGACACCTCATTGGTGAGCCCCCAGCCTCGCCAAACCTGCCCGGTATGCCAGGCCCACTCCCGGATAGCCGTTTCGGCGGAATCTCCGGCGTAGTAGGCACCGCGCTGAGCCTTGTTAAAACGCCCTTCCCTCGGGTAGCAGAAGGAGGCCATCACCGGACTCCAGCCAGGGCCGGCGCGGTAATCTTCCCCGGCAATAAATCGTGGCCAGTTGACCACCCGATCGCTGGTTTCGGACTCAAGCTCGGCCAGCAACAGGCTCTCGGGACTTTCAAAACAGTCGATTGGTGGGTGTTTGCTATGAATAACCCGGTGGTGCTTCCATTCTGGCCTGATGTATTTCACGGTGCCCTTCCCTGTGCTTGAGGTTAACCTCGCATGGCATCCAGATTGCGACGGATATAGTAAAGCGCCTCCATGGAACCCTGCCGGATCAGATAGTCACGGATTGACTGACCCTGCAGCCCCATCAGGTCCACGGGTTTCTGGAACCATTCCCAGGCAAGTTCTTCATGCCCGTCCGGGGTAATCAGCGTCAGTGCCTTGTGAATCCCGAGCAGCAGGCTGATGCGCTCCATGACATCGCGGGACAGCTCAATTGCCTCCTGCTGATGAACCTTGCGCTGCCAGTGGGTCAGTGTGCGCCGACCAAAGCCACCCAGTAACACGGCGAGATCGTCCATGGTCAGCCCCCAGCGCTCGCGGTTGGAGAACAACCAGCGCAGGCCCGCCGCACCATGGCGTGAGGTGAAGTGCTGGCCGTTATTGACGGGAGGCTGGAGGTCGAATGGCTGTTGAGTCTGCGCGGCGTGCATTACATGGCCTCTCTGAGCAGTTACCTGACTATATCGTCAGTCTAGCTCAATGGCTCTCTGTGGGCAATAATTCCCGTATTTATGGTATTTGCGCAATTATGCCCGAGGCGTCAGGTGTCGGGCGAAGGAAGCGCGCCCGGGCCGGAAGCCCGCACGCGACTTGCGATGCTCAGAAGCGGAAAGTTGCACCGAGGCTGAGGGCATCGATGGTTACATCGTCGCTGTCGTAATAGCGCATATACTCGATATTACCGGCCAGTTGCGGCGTGATGTCCATGTTCACACCCAGGCCGTAGGAAATATCCGAGTCATCATCGGTACTGGACCCTAACCGGCCCGCATCGACTTCAACTTCTACTCTGGTGAAGCCCAGTATCGCATAAGGCGTGGCGGGGCTTTCATTGGCCAGATTCAGGGTGGTGTAGCCACCGAAGAAGTTGTCCAGGGAATAGTCGACCCTGTTAATGGTGTCATCTACAACCCCAAAGCCCGCGCGGGCCTCCAGCCCGAAGTAAGGCGTGACCAGCCCGCCCACCTTACCGGAAAGTGTCCCGGTATCGGCATCGCCGCCATTCCCGGCATCAATGTTCACAAAGCTGTAGTTCAGCCCCCCGTAGAGTGCTGCACCACCGGATTTGTATATATCCTGTGCCATGGCGGGTGCGGCGGTGAGGCCTGCCAGGGCGGTAAAGCCCATTGCCAAAGGTAGTTTGTGAATCGTCATAGCGTGACTCCGTTGTTGATTGTGGCTTGCTTCCATACTCTAACATGCCTTATCAACTGTGGATTTACTACCGCATTTACCGAAATACCGCTGTATTAACAGTGAATTAATGAGGCGGAAAGGTTGCACTTCAGCGTAGCCAGAGAATCGAGGCATCTTCCAGAGGAAGGTTCAGCCGTGGGTCCTCCACCCTCAGCCTGGGGGTGTAATGCCCTTCCGGTCGCGCTGGCACCTCACATTCATAGAGAAAGCCGTTGGCGGACCCGGGCAAAGACTCTTTCATGGTCATCGGATGGACGATCCGGGGGCCGTGTTCGGATTCCTCTGCCACAAGTTCCGCAGCCACAAGGGCTTGCTGCAAGCCGTCCAGGTAGACCTCCAGGGTGAAAAGCTGCGTATCCCGCTGACGGGTGCAGCCAAAAGCGCTGAACCGCAGTCTCGGCCAGTGGGTTTGAATAGCGGTTTGCTGATTGGCAAGCGCGTGGGCTGTTTCAGGTGTTCGCAGCTTTCCGTTATTAATCATGGGCTGGTAGAACGCTTCCACATATTCTCTCACCATCCGGTTGGCAGAGTAGAGCGCGGTGAGGCGGTTCATACTGGCTCTTACTTTCCGTAACCATTCTTTGGGCAAAGCCTGTTGGTCTACCCGGTAAAACTCCGGGATCACCTCTTTTTCCAGTAACTCATAAAGCTCTCGTGCGTCTGTCGGGTCGTGCTCTGCCGTTCGGCTGAGTTCACTTAACGTCGCGCCCGGGCGTATCGCCCAGCCGAGGTCGGGGTGCCAGGCTTCACCCCACCAGCCATCATACTGGGACAAATTCAGTCCCCCGTTGACCAGCACCTTCATGCCACTGGTGCCGCAGGCTTCCCATGGGTGGCGAGGTGTATTCAGCCAGACATCCACCCCCTGGACGAATTGGGCGGCCACTCCGAGGTCGTAATCCTCGATAAATATAATGCGGCCCTCCACCCCGGGTTGGCGGATAAACTGCTGCCACTGGCGGATCAACTGTTTGCCTTTGTGATCCTGCGGGTGGGCCTTGCCGGCTATGATGATTTGCAGGGGTCGGTCCCGGTCGTTCAGCAGGGCCATTAGCCGTTGAGGCTCCCGGAGTAACAGATCCGGTCGTTTATATTCCGTAAACCGCCGGGCAAACCCCAGGGTCAGGGTTTCCGCGTCCAGCAGCAATCCGCAGGCGGCATCGGGGTTGTTTTCCAGTTGTTGCTCACAGTGCTGACTTGCCAACCGGCGACGCAGGTAGTGGATCAGCCTGGCCCGCTGTTCTCTGCGCATCTCCCAGAGTTCCGAGTCAGAAACACAGTTGATCGGCGTGGTATCCGGCATTGCCCAGCGCCAGCGCTCCTTGCCACAGGCACCGGTCCATACCGCATCAGACTGGGGCGAATCCCAGCTGGGTGTGTGCACACCGTTTGTCACATACTCCACGGGTATATCTTCGGTCGGCCAGCGCGGAAACAGTGGCTGGAAAATATGCCGGGAAACCGTCTGGTGTATCGCACTGACACCGTTTACCCGGCCACTCATCGCCAGGGCAAGCCAGCCCATGTTGAGGTGTTCCGGGTCGCCTTGGTCCCGCTGACTCAGAGCCGCCAGTTGCAGGTCGCTTACTCCCCGACCCTTCAGCCAGGGGGACAGATAAAGCCGGATCAGCTCAAGCGGGAATATATCAAACCCGGAGGCAACCGGTGTGTGTGTGGTAAAAAGGTTGGTCGGCCGGGTTGCCATGCGGGCAGTTGCAAAGTCGCTGCCGTGTACATGCTGCCATTCGAGGGCGCGTTCAACCAGCGCCAGGGCTGAGTGCCCCTCGTTAATATGGCAGACCGAATGGGGAATTCCTGCCTGGCGAAGCAATTTCATGCCGCCTATACCTAGGACCATTTCCTGCTGTAGCCGCTTTTCCGAGTCTCCGGTATAAAGTTCACTGGTAATACCCCGGTCACCGGGTTCGTTTCGTGGGTCGTTACTGTCCAGCAGCAACAGTCGGCACCGACCGACGCTGGCTGTCCAGGCCCTTAATCGAACCAGGCGACCGGGAAACGGTACCGTCACCCTTAACCACTCACCGCTTTCATCCCGCAAGGGGGTTACCGGAAGCATGGTGGGATCATTGTAAGGGTAGAATTCGAGTTGCTCGCCATTCGAGCCGATGGCCTGGCGGAAATAACCCTGCTGATAAAGCAGCCCTACCGCGGTGACCGGTATGCCAAGATCACTGGCCGCCTTCAGGTAATCTCCGGCCAATACGCCGAGACCGCCACTGTATAACGGCAGGGATTCGCTGATCCCGAACTCCATGCAAAAGTATGCAATGCCCTGCTCAAGGCTGCCCGGACAGGTTTCTGAATACCAGGTGGGCTCCACCAGAAATTCCTGATGGCATTTGACCTGTTCCTGATAGAGCTGCTGAAAGGCCGGGTCAGCCCCGAGTTTCTCCAGGGTTTCACCGGGTACACTGTTCAGCACCAGCCAGGCATTGCGGGTAGCCTCCCAGGTTTCGGCATCCAGTGCCCGCCAGAGTTCATCGCTGCCATGGTGCCAGCTCCAGCGCAAATCCAGCGCCAGAGTAAGTAGCCCGGTCAGGGAGTCGGGAAGCCATCGAGTTGCGTAACTGTCCATAGTTAAAGGTAGATCTCCTTGGTTATGCTTGCTGACGAAGTGCCTCGGAATTCAAGGACAACGGGTGCATGCGTAACCAGTCAATCAGTGACGCAATGGTGAAGCTGTCATTATCCAAACCCGAAAAATCCAGGCCCAGTCCCTTGTCGTCCTTGCGGACGACGTGGACGTTCAGTCGTCGGCGTTGATGGTCACTGTTGCCGGGATAACCAAATTCCAGTTCAAGCTTCTGATTCAGGCCTACATCGGTGTAGTCGGTAGCGACATACAGGCCGACTCTCGAGGCATTGTGAACCTGCCCGGTAGCGATTGGCAGGCCTTTGCGATAAACCAGCAACGGTAACTTGCCCGTTGTGCGTTGGCTCAGTCTGTGTTCCATAGCGATGTCCTGATGCGGCAGTATCAATAATTGCGGATTGAGAGCTTCATCATTCCTCAGTTCGCGTTGTCTCCTATTGATGCTGATCAAAAATCGATCATTCGCACAGGCGGTCTGACTGCACAGCGAGTTCCCTCACTCTGCCCGCGAGCTCCGCAGTGCACTGGTCGCGACTCATGCGCCATAGCCAGTTGTCCTTGATAGTGCCGGGCGTATTGAAACGGGCTTCGCTGCCCAGCGCCAGGTAGTCCTGCAAGGGTGCAATCGCCACCGCACAGGGCGATCGGAACGCCGCTGCAATAACCGGCCAGGGCATGTCATCGCCGTTTGTTCCCAGCTCCCGGTTTACACACTGTCGTGTGGCACCATCCAGGGCCTGGTACCAGCCCGACGTGGTGTCATTATCGTGGGTACCTGTGTAGACAAGGTCTTCGGGGTGATGGTTCCCCGGCAGATGGGGGTTATCCGGGCTGCCATCAAAGGCGAACTGGAGAACCACCATACCGGGCAGACCGAAATCCTTTCGCAGCTTTTCCTCATCCGGACCGATAACGCCGAGGTTTTCCGCAACCAGCTTAAGATCCGGAAACCGCTGGAAACAGGCTTCAAGAAAAGCGGCTCCGGGACCAGGCACCCAATGCCCGTTGACCGGCTCCGGCTGGTCTGCGGGTATCTCCCAGAACGCCTGCAGGCCGCGGAAATGGTCCAGCCGGACCAGATCAAACAGTCGTTGCTGGCTGGCAAGTCGGTCCAGCCACCACTGGTAGCCATCTTTTTCCATAACGGCCCATTCATACAAAGGGTTGCCCCAGTGCTGACCGCGGTCAGAGAAATAATCCGGCGGCACCCCGGCCACGACCGTGGGCCTGCCCTCCCCGTCCAGTTTGAACAGCTCGCGGTTGGCCCATACATCGGCACTGTCATGCGCCACGAAGATTGGTATATCCCCGAACAGCAGAATGCCCCGGGCTTTGCCATATTCCCGCAGAGCCTGCCACTGATCGTGGAACAGATACTGCTCGAAGGCAATCCGGTTAATGCGGGTCTGGTGTCTGGCGGCCATGTGTTGTAAAGCTGCCGGGTGGCGATCGCGCAAAGGCTCTGGCCAGCTAAGCCAGTGATCCCTTTCCAGGGTTTCCCGGATTGCGCCAAACAGGCAGAAATCCTCAAGCCAGTACCGGTTGCGGTCCCGGAATGATGAAAATCCATTCCGCGTCAGACGGTCACCGGTGGCTTTTCCCGCAAAGAAGCGCTCAGCCGCACTGCCCAGCAGCTCCTGACGACTTATCTGATCAAGCTCACCATCTTCCAGCAGGCCACAGCCGGTCAACTCCTTCAGGTCGATCAGCGCGGGGTTGCCTGCGTGTGCGCTGAGTGACTGGTAGGGGGAGAGGTCCGGATGGGTGGGACCAAGGGGCAGGGTTTGCCAAAGGGTCAACCCGGCATGCTGCATAAAATCCATGAACTCCCGGGCGGAGCGCCCCAGCACCCCGTACTGGCCCGGCAAGGCGGTAGGATGAAGCAATACGCCAGCCCGCCGCCGGTCCAGCACATTGTCCGCAGGCTTATGGATCATGGAGCTTTCCCGGCATCATCGTGCCCGGGTCGCATGGCGCCGCCCCGGGCCGGTTCGCCGCTACCCTGACTCAGTTGCTGGAATACCGCAGGCGGCGCAGGGTAGTTAATCAGTTCATAGAGGTTGACCAGCTGCCGGCGGTAAAGATGCTCAAAATCGCTGACAATCTGTGCCGGGTTGTAATCACCGAACCACCAGAACCAGTCCGAGCCCTCGCAAATTGCCAGTTGTTCGCTGGCGGCCTGCTTTTGTTCCGCGCTCAGGCTGCCATTATCCATCACCCGGTCAAAATGAGTCTTGGCATCACACAGAAGGTCCCAGGCGCGGTTTTTGTCCGCATCGCCAATCCATGTTGAAAAGGTGCCGTAAATCCAGCTTCCCGCTACCAGGTGCGGCAAGTGAACGACGGGATGCTTGCCGGAATCGGCTAGCCCGGAGTAGGTGGTCAGTTGCAGGGTGGGGTGATCCGTCAGCACCTGGTAGAGTTCATCCAGGAAGTACCGTGCGTTTTCCGGGTAGTATTCCCAGGCATTTTCTCCGTCCATGATGATGGAAATCACCGGCCGGTTTTTACCCTTATGATGGCCGGCAATGGCTTCCATGTGACTGACCAGATCCCCCACCGCATCTTTGGCATGCCAGTCCGCATAGGTAAAGCCAATCAGGTCAGAAAGCCCGTCATCCCGAAAGTACACCTTCAGGGCGGAGTCCCCGAAACTGAAAGGCTTATGGACGGACGCGTCGGCAATGTCCGTGCCCTGCTCTTGCGCCTCCCTCAGACTGTTATGCAGAACCGAGTCGCCGCTGGCGGTCCAGCTGAAGCCGGCCTGTTCGATATGGCCCAGTGTTGCCTGACTGAGCCCGCCTTCGGACGCCCAACACCCGGCCGGTTCCGTACCGAAAAAGCGCTGGAACACCTCCCTCGCCCTGGACAGCTGCCACTCGGTTCTCGACTCTCCCCCCGGGTAACGTTCATGAGCGGGCAGAATAATGTCCGGCATGGCTTCCCGGGCCGAACCCAGCTCCAGCAACAGCGGCAGCATGGCATGGGTATACGGGCTGACGGATAATTCCACCTGCCCCGTCGATGCAAGATGCCGGTAGCGTGGCACTATGCCGGACAGCACCTCGAAAATCACGTTCAGCAATGCACGGCGATCATCCAGGCTGAACTGTCTGCCTTTTTCCTGCAGGCTCTGGATGCAGCGGCTTTCCTGCCGTATGTGTTCACCCATCCATCCCAGGTGATACCACACCAGTAAATCTGCCAGTAGTTGCGGAGAAATATAGGCTTGCAGTTCTGGTTTGCGGCGGTACATATCAGCCAGAGTGGCCAGTCTCTCGTATGCCGGGAAGCGCTTGATGATGCGTTCCTTGTTGGCTCGCAGGCATTTTTCCATCAGACCCAGAAACGCCGGCGACCCGGGTTCCGGCAGCGGATCAGCCGCCAGCGCATCCAGGAGCGGATCACCGATGGAGCCGGTGCCGTGCCGCCACTGTTCGATATGGATCAGGTAGGTCTCGATCTGCTCCAGCAGCACCGGAGCGAAATTGACCACCGCTTTCGCGTTGGGGTGCGCCTCAAGGTGGGCTGCCATATCGCTGTAATCCTTGAGTGCATGCAGGTACACCCAGGGAAACAGGAACTGGCCGGTGCGGCGATCCTGATAGGACGGCTGGTGCATATGCCAGCAGATAACAACCGGTGTTTTCTGTTCAGAGGCCATGAGGATAGTCCTGTCCGAGTAGTTCCGGGGTAATCAGCACGACACCGCCCGGCGATACATGGAAGCGTGCGCGATCCTGTTCGGGATTGATCCCGATATTCGTGCCGTCGGGAATACGGCAGCCCCGGTCAATCAGGGCTCGATGGATACGGCAGTTCCGGCCGATCTCCACATCGGGATAGATAACGGAATCGGAAATTTCACTGTACGAGTGAACACGCACCTGGGAGAAAAGCAGGGAATGCCGCACCAGTGCCCCGGATACAATGCAACCACCGGCCACCATGGAATCCACGGCCATACCGCGGCGGTTTGCATCGTCGAACACGAATTTGGCCGGCGGCAGTTGCTCCTGATAGGTCCAGATCGGCCAGTGTGAGTCGTAAAGATTAAGCTCGGGGCTGACGCCGATCAGTTCCAGATTGGCCCGCCACAGGGAATCCACTGTGCCCACATCCCGCCAGTAGGCGGGCTTGTCCTGCAGCGGATCCCGGAACGGAAAAGCAATGACCCGGCGCCTGGAAATCACGGAGGGAATCACATCCTTCCCGAAGTCGTGTGATGAACGGGTTTCCTGCTCTTGGTCCCGCAGCAGCTCATCACAGAGCACCGGTGTACTGAAGACATAGATACCCATGGATACCAGGGCCTTGTCCGGCTGACCCGGTATGGGCTCGGGGGTTTCAGGTTTTTCTACAAAACGGGTAATCCGCAGCTCTTCATCAACAGACATCACTCCGAACGCGGAGGCTTCTTCCAGAGGAACCTCAATGCACCCGACAGTGATATCGGCCCCGCTTTCGACATGGGCGGCAAGCATAGTGCCGTAATCCATCTTGTAGACATGGTCACCCGCCAGAATCAGAACATATTCCGGCTTATGGCTACGGATGATATCCAGGTTCTGGAGGACAGCATCAGCTGTACCTTCGTACCAGGAAGTCTCAATACGCTGCTGGGCGGGCAACAGCTCCACAAATTCATCCAGCTCACCTCGTAAAAACCCCCAACCGCGCTGGATATGGCGGATCAGGGAATGGGATTTGTACTGGGTGATCACCCCTACCTGCCCGATGCCGGAATTGATGCAATTGGACAGGGGAAAGTCGATGATCCGGAACTTGCCGCCGAAAGGCACTGCTGGTTTTGCGCGCCAGCGAGTAAGATCGTGCAACCTTGAACCGCGGCCGCCGGCAAGCACCAATGCAAGGGTTTGGCGGGTAAGACGACTGACAAAACGCTTTGCCGTATGCATAGTGAGGATCCTTACACATGACACCCCGGCTGACCGCCAAACCACCAGGGCCATTAAAATGTAGACGAGTTACACTATAAAAACACATTATCACGGATTTATGACGTAGACTTGTTTTGGGGCATTTTTTTGTGCAGCCTTTCTGGCATCAAACGGATTCTGAATCAAACCGGACGTGACAGTCTATGGAGTGACAGCCTATGGAAAGTGCAGACCCCAGCGATTTCGACCTTCACCTGTTCTCGGAAGGACGCCACTGGCATATTTACAATGTTCTGGGTGCGCACCCATGCAGGCGCGCCGGTGAGGAAGGTGTGCGCTTTGCCGTCTGGGCTCCGGAAGCAAGGGGGGTCAGCGTGGCTGGTGATTTCAATGACTGGCAGGCGGGCGAACACCCCATGACCTGTCATGGGGGCTACGGGGTCTGGTCCTGTTTCGTGCCGGGCATTGGGCCGGGCAGCCTCTATAAATTTGCCATCACCACCGCCAGTGGTGAGCAACTGCTGAAGACGGATCCCTACGGTCAGTTGTTTGAGCTGCGACCGGCAACCGCTGCCGTGGTTACCTGCCGTGGCGGGTACGAATGGACGGATGGCGACTGGCTGGTGCAGCGCGCCCACCGGAACTGGCAGGCCTCGCCCCTGTCGGTTTACGAGGTTCACGCCGCATCCTGGAGACACCATGGTTCCGGGCGCTGGCTCAATTACCGGGAGCTGGCGGATCAGTTGATTCCCTATGTGGTTGAGATGGGCTTTACCCACATTGAGCTGCTGCCGGTAACCGAGCACCCGCTGGACGAATCCTGGGGCTACCAGACTACCGGTTACTACGCGCCAACCCGGCGCTTCGGTGAGCCGGATGACCTTCGCTATCTGGTGGATCAGTGTCATGAACACGGAATCGGAGTCATCCTGGACTGGGTGCCAGGGCACTTCCCTAACGATCACCACGCCCTGGCCCGCTTTGATGGCAGTGCCCTTTATGAACATGAAGATCCCCGCAAAGGCCAGCACCAGGACTGGGGCACGCTGATCTATAACTATGGCCGCAATGAAGTCCGCAACTTCCTCATTGGCAGCGCGCTGTTCTGGCTGGATACCTTTCATATCGACGGACTGCGGGTGGATGCGGTGGCCTCCATGCTTTACCTGAACTATTCCCGCAAGGATGGTGAGTGGGAACCCAACATTTATGGGGGTTGTGAAAATCTGGAGGCCATCAACTTTCTCCGGGAGCTGAATCAGGCCTGCCATAGCCGTTTTCCCGGCGTGCTGGTGTGCGCCGAAGAATCCACCTCGTGGCCGGGGGTGACCCGTTCTGCGGAGACCGGCGGACTGGGTTTCGACCTGAAGTGGAACATGGGCTGGATGCACGACACCCTGGACTACCTCCAGCAGGATCCGGTTTATCGTCAGTACCATCACGACAAACTCACATTCGGTTTGCTTTACGCCTTCTCTGAGCGTTTTCTCCTGCCGCTATCCCACGACGAGGTGGTGCATGGCAAAGGCAGCCTGATCAACAAGATGGCCGGTGACGAATGGCAACAACGGGCCTCCCTGCGCCTGCTATTCAGTTACCTGTTTACCTACCCCGGCGCCAAGCTGGTATTCATGGGCGGCGAATTTGGTCAGCGACGGGAATGGAGCGAATCCCGGGAGCTGGACTGGCACCTTCTGTCCAGTCCAGGGCACGATGGCATCCGGCGGGCCGTGCAGGACCTGAACGGGATATACCGGCACCGGGTGTCGCTGTATGGCGGGGGTTTCTCGCAGGAGGGTTTCGAATGGATTGATTGCCACGACTCATCCCAGTCTGTGGTCAGCTTTCTCCGCGGGGGGGGCGGATAAACGACAGTGATTGTCATGAATTTCACCCCGGTACCCCGGCATCATTATCGGATTGGTGTCCCGGAACCGGGCATCTGGCAGGAAATCTTCAATTCCGACTCGGAATACTATGGGGGCAGCAATCTGGGCAATCCCTACCCGATTCAGGCCCAGGACAGACCCTGGATGAACCGGAACTGGTCACTGGAACTGACCCTGCCCCCGCTGGGAGCGCTGATTCTGAGGGTGGCGCCGTGACCCGTGTGCTATTCACCACGAGTGAACTGTATCCACTGGTTAAAACGGGCGGCCTGGCGGATGTATCCGGCAGCCTGCCCGCCGCACTGAAGACAGCAGGAGTGGATGTGCGGATACTGCTGCCCGGTTACCCTGCTGCGATGTCGCAGGCCAGGCAACAGTCCGCGACTTCATTGCCCAGCCTGCAGGTGGGGCAATACGAAGTGACATTGTGGGAAATCCGGCTGCCGGAAACCAGGGTGCCGGTCTGGCTGGTGGACTGTCCTCCCATGTTCGACCGGAGCGGCAGCCTCTACCACAACCCGGAGGGGCACGAGTGGTGGGACAATGCCCACCGGTTTGCCTTGTTTGCCCGGGTAGCTGTACTGCTGGCCACCGGCAGCGCCGGCACGGACTGGATTCCCGATCTGGTGCATTGTAACGACTGGCAGAGCGGCCTGATCCCGGTCTGGCTGGCTACCCTGCCCCAGGCACCGGCCACTGTATTCACCATTCACAACCTCGCCTATCAGGGGTTGTTCGACCACGACACCTTCCGGGCCCTGGGGTTGCCTGACTCGTTATGGCATTGGGAGCGGCTCGAATTTCATGGCATGCTGTCGTTCATCAAGGGCGGTCTGGTGTACAGCGACCGGATCACCACCGTCAGCCCGGGTTATGCAAGGGAAATACAGACACCGGAATTTGGTTACGGCCTGGACGACCTCCTCAGGCACCGGCGGGAGCACCTGAGCGGCATTCTCAATGGTATCGATACCGATGTGTGGAATCCCGCCACCGACAGGCTCATTGCCAAACGCTTTAAATCCGGTCAGTGGAACAAAAAGGCATTGTGTAAGCGGTCGCTGCTCCGGGAAACCGGCCTGACCAATGATAATGGTGAGGCACCGCTGATTGGTTTTATCGGTCGCCTGGTCGAGCAAAAAGGTGTCGACTGGCTGCTGGAGGTGATGCCGGGCTGGCTTGAGAAAGGCTGTCGGTTCGTGATTCTTGGTTCCGGTGAGCAACACTACGAAGAACCACTGCAGCGGCTTGCGGAAGCCTGGCCGGGAAGGGTGTCCGTAACTTTCGGCTATGATGAAGCCCTGTCCCATCGTATCACCGCCGGCTGCGACGCCCTTGTGATGCCCTCAAGGTTTGAGCCGTGTGGCCTGAACCAGCTGTACAGTCTTCGCTACGGAACTGTGCCGATTGTGCATCGGGTAGGTGGTCTGGCGGACACCGTGCTGGACCCGGAGGAGGCGGGACCGGATCAGGCCAATGGCTTCTGTTTCTCCAGCCCGGGTGCCGCCGGTCTGAATGAGTCGCTGGGCAGAGCGCTGGCCGCTTTCTCCGATAAGCCTTACTGGCAACGCCTGCAGGCTAATGGCATGGCCCGGGACTTTTCCTGGACCCGCAGCGCCCGAGACTATCAGCTACTCTACCAGAGCATTCTTCCTGACCATGTTTCCGACCGGCTGTACCCACCCTATGGAGGAAAACACCATGCATAAGGCGACAGAGTTCCGGCTTGAAGCCAACCCCCGCGTTCCGGAGTCCCTCGGACGTCTGGAGGAGCTTGCCAATGACCTGTTTTACAGTTGGGACCACGGAGTACGCAGCCTGTTCGCACGCATCGACCTGACGCTGTGGCAGAAGGTAGAACATAACCCGAAGTTGTTCCTGCGCCGGGTAGCCCAGGAGCGGCTGGATGAAGCCGCCAGCGACCGGGCTTTTTTATCCGAATACCGGCGTGTTCTCAGCAGTTACGATACCTACCTGGAGGCCGGGCCTGAGAAGGAAGTCAGCGATGCCCTGGATCCCGATAAATCACTGGTTGCGTATTTTTGCGCGGAGTTTGGCTTCCATGAGAGTTTTCCCATCTACTCCGGCGGGCTCGGAATTCTGGCGGGTGACCACTGCAAGGCAGCAAGTGACCTGGCCCTGCCATTTGTAGCGGTCGGGCTGCTCTATCAGCAGGGCTACTTTATTCAGCGTATTGATGGTACCGGGCAGCAGATTGCCCGCTACTACTCCCATTCCAGCGACGAATTGCCCATCACGCTTGTCGAGACCGGTGGCGAGCCCCTGAAGGTGTCAGTGCCCTTCCCGGGCCGGACGGTCACAGCCCGGGTATGGCAGGCCCGGGTCGGGCATATCCGGCTCTATCTGCTGGACAGCAACACCCCGGAAAACAATCCGGACGATCAGGCTCTGACGCTGCAACTGTATGGTGGTGACCAGAACACCCGGATCAGTCAGGAAATGTTGCTGGGCATCGGGGGCGTTCGGGCCCTGGCGGCACTCGGACTGCAACCAACGGTCTGGCACATCAACGAGGGACACGCGGCGTTCCAGATTCTGGAGCGTTGCCGGCAAACCATGGAGGCGACCGGGCTGGAATTTGATGCAGCCCTGGAGGCTGTCGCCACTGCCACACTGTTCACCACCCATACCCCGGTGCCTGCCGGCCATGACATCTTTCCGGCGGATCTGGTCCAGCATGCCCTGGGCCCTTACCTGGAGGATTCCGGGATGGCGTTCGATCCGGTATTCGCTCTGGGATCAAAAGCCGATGGGGATGGTTTCAATATGACCAGCCTGGGCCTGCGGGGGTCCCGCTACCACAATGGGGTGAGCCGGATCCATGGTGGCGTGGCATCCCGCATGGAGGGGGATATCTGGCCACAGATTCCGCCCGATGAAAACCCCATCGGCTACATTACCAACGGTGTGCACGTGCCTACCTTCCTGGCCCCGGAATGGGCCAGCCTGTTTGATATCCGCGCGCCTACCTGGCGGAGCGAGCTACGGAATCCTGAGTTCTGGGAGTTCGTGGAACGGATCCCGGATTACCATTTCTGGAGTGTGCACAAGGCCCTCAAGCAGCAGATGTCCGAGTTTATTGTACGCAGGCTGGACCGCCAGCATCGCCGCAACGGCATTGGTCATTCGGTAACCGGGCGCATGACCCGGCATCTGCTTTCCACGGACAAGGACGCATTGGTGATTGGTTTTGCCCGTCGCTTTGCCACCTACAAACGGGCCACCCTGTTGTTTTCGGACCTGGAGCGGCTGGAACGGATCGTCACCGACGAAAACCGTCCGGTGGTACTGGTTTTTGCCGGCAAGGCGCACCCCCAGGACAAGCCCGGCCAGCAACTCATCAAAGTTATCCATGAACTGTCCATGCAGCCGGCTTTGCTGGGCCATGTGATCCTGCTGGAGAATTATGACCAGGCCATGGCCCGCCGCCTGCTCAGCGGCGTGGATGTGTGGCTGAACACGCCCGAGTATCCCAAGGAAGCCAGTGGCACCTCCGGAGAAAAGGCCGCACTGAATGGTGCCCTGAATCTCAGTGTACTGGATGGCTGGTGGGGTGAGGGTTACGACGGCAACAATGGCTGGTCCATACCGCCCAGGGATACGGAGCTGGATGCCGATTTCCGGAACCGGGAGGAAGCAAGAGACCTGCTGGACCTTCTGGAATTTGAAGTCGTTCCCGTGTATTACGACCGGGCCGCCCAGGGCTATTCGTCCCGGTGGGTTTCGCGGTCCAAGGCCGCCATGAAAACCATCACCCCCCGCTTCAACAGCCAGCGAATGGTGATGGATTATGTCACCCGTTTTTATCAGCCGGCATCCTCGCTGGGCCAGTCTCTGCTGGCGGATAACGGCCGCCCGGCCGCCGAACTGGCCGCCTGGAAAGCCCGGGTAAGAGATGCCTGGTCCGGGGTGGCTGTCAGGCTGGTGGACTGCATGGACAGCCGCTGCGCCCACGACGAGACAGTTCCGGTCAGGGTCGAGGTCACCATGAATGGCCTGACGGAACAGGATATTCGGGTGGAATGTGTGGTGAGCCCGGACTGTGTCGGCAGTTATGAGTCCGCCGGAGAAGATGTGATCGCGTTGAAAAAAGAGAGCGACTCCGACGGCAAGACCGTATTCAGCACTCGTATGCAACCACCCTATCCCGGGCTGCAAACGATACGCTTGCGGGTCTACCCGTATCACACCGCGCTCACCCACCGATTTGAAATGGGGGCCATGCTCTGGGCCTGACCGGCCCCGGCTTTGCGGGCTGTCAACCGGTCATGGCGGAGTGTTTCAGGGCACTGACCACCGGGTTGGCGTACATGTCCAGAAAATAGGGCCTTGCTGCCTCGGGGCATGCCTCCATCCGGTGCCTGAGTTCTGTCTCCGCAGCTTTCAGGTCCGCCCGTGACCGGGTATCCGCGGTGGCCACTTCGTCCGCCGGTTCTGCTGTGCATCCGGAGGGTTGCCGCTGCCGCATCTTGAGGTTGTAGGCCGCCAGATTGGAGGCATGAAGGTGGTAGTTACTCTGGATATCATGATCAATGCGTTCTGCCATCAGCCGTGGAAGCTCCGGCGCATTGGTTACCGGTTTTCCGAAGTGCACATGCACGTGCCCCTTAAAGCCAGTCAGGCCTTTGATTATCTGGGCGCTGTCCTCATCAGGGGCCTTCTGGTACTGACCGGTGCGAGCCCTTTCCTCGAGTTCTTTCGCTTTGTCGACATCGCAGGGGTCGTACTCATAGGCGATGGATACCGGCACAATGTGCAGACGGTTCATGGCTTCTGCAAACGACAAGCCGCTTTTTTTGCAGCTCATGTAGAACATCTTGATGATCGCCGGATCGGTCACATCCAGGCCGTCTTTCGCCCTGCCCTCTCGCTGGGCAATCCAGATACTGTGATTGTCGTTGATACTGTGATTGATAAACCCGGACAGGGTCAGGAACGCATTCCGCATTTCCCTGGGGCTGGCAACGTTACGACGCACCACAAAACTCTTGTTGAGGCGCATCATTTCCGCGAAAACCCGGTTGGACAGAAGGTTATCCCCAATGGCGATGCGGGTGGTGGTGAAACCGTTAGAGAACAGCAAGTAGTTGACCAGCATCGGGTCAAAGACAATGTCCCGATGATTCGACACGAACAGGTGGGCGCTGTGCTTGTCAAGGTTCTCCAGGCCGCTATGGGTTACACGGGTGGTGGTGCTCCCGATCAGGCTGCTGACCTGTTCGGAGAGCTGTGCCTGCATATCATCCACCCGCTGAATTCCGGAAAAACGCGACTCCAGCCAGCGTCGCACCCGGACACGCACCAGCGGTGCAAGCCAGCGCGCCAGTAACGGGGACCGAAAGCGGGCAATCATGTCCAGAAACTCCCGGTCCTCCAGTAAACGGCGAATAACCGCGGGGGCTTCTGCGTCTGAGTAGGGGCGAATAGCGTCGAAATCCTGCATGGGCAACCTGTTGCGTGTTTTGGTCAGTATTGTAGCGGCCAGCGAGTGCCCTGTCTTGACTGGCGGTTGCATCGATAGTCCCATGGACAGGAAGGGTTTCTGGTATCATGCACTTTTCTTCAAACCGGACCGGATGCATTTGCCCAGCCATGGATTTTGACCTGCTCGCCACTGAACCGCCCACCACCACCGGACGCACACCTGAAGAAGTGCTGCATAAGGTGTTCGGTTACGAGTCATTCCGCCCCTTGCAGGGCGAGGCGGTGCGCGAGCTGGTGAACGGCGGTGATGTACTGGTACTGATGCCTACCGGCGGTGGCAAGTCCCTTTGCTATCAGGTGCCGGCACTGGTCCGGTCCGGCACGGCAGTGGTGATCTCACCACTGATCGCGCTGATGCAGGATCAGGTGTCTGCCCTCCGCGAGCTGGGTGTGAACGCTGCGTTTCTCAATTCCACCATGGATATGATGGAGGCGAGGGACACGGAAAACGCCCTGCTGACCGGCGAACTGGATCTCCTCTATTGTGCCCCGGAGCGGTTGATCCAGCCCCGCACCCGGGCGCTTCTGCAGGATTGCAGACTGGCCCTGTTTGCCATTGATGAGGCCCACTGTGTATCCCAGTGGGGCCACGATTTCCGCTCTGATTATCTTGAGCTGAGCATGCTGGCCCGGGAATTTCCCGGTGTGCCCCGCATCGCCCTCACCGCCACGGCAGATGAACGCACCCGCAAGGAAATTGCCGAGCGGCTTTCCCTTACCGAGGCAAAACACTTTATCGGTGGTTTCGACCGCCCCAATATCCAGTACCGTATTGCCCCGAAAACCAGTGCAAACCGCCAGTTGCTGGACTTTATAAAATCCGAGCATGACGGTGACTCAGGCATTGTGTACTGCATGTCCCGCAATAAGGTGGATACGGTTGCAAGGCAGTTGCAGGACAAAGGCTTTACCGCACTGCCCTACCACGCGGGCCTGCCCGCGCCCGAGCGAGCCCGCAATCAGGAGCGATTCCTGCGGGAAGACGGCGTGATCGTAGTGGCCACCATTGCGTTCGGTATGGGCATCGACAAGCCGGATGTGCGATTTGTTGCCCACCTGGATCTGCCCAAAAGTCTGGAAGCCTATTACCAGGAAACCGGTCGTGCCGGGCGTGATGGAAAGCCCTCCACCGCATGGATGGTGTATGGCCTGCAGGATGTCATCAAACTTCGGCAAATGCTGGAAGGCTCGCAGGGTAACGAGCATTTCAAACGGGTTGAGCGCCAAAAGCTCGATGCCATGCTGGGGCTGTGTGAAGTCACCACCTGCCGCCGCAAGGTTTTGCTCAGGTATTTTGGTGACCACCTGGAGGAGCCTTGTGGTAACTGCGATACCTGCCTGAATCCGCCGAAAACCTGGGATGGCACAGTAGCCGTACAGAAAGCCCTTTCCTGTGTCTTCCGGACCGGACAGCGGTTTGGTGTTACCTACCTGATTGATGTGCTGCGGGGTGTCGAGAATGAGCGCATTATCCGGCAGGGCCACAATCGGGTGTCCACTTTCGGTATCGGGCAGGATCTGTCAGCGGCGGAATGGAAAACGGTGTTCCGGCAACTGGTCGCCAATGGATTCCTGCGGGCCGATCCGGAAGGGTTTGGTTCCCTGCAACTCACCGAGTCCTGTCGGCCCTTGCTGCGCGGCGAACGGAAAACGGAACTGAGACTGGATCCGGTACAGACGAAAGCAGCAAAGCGTTCCGGTATAACCAGACGTCGGCCAACCACTGAGAACATCGCCGATCCGGCCGGATGGGAAGCATTGCGCGCGCGCCGCAAGGAGCTGGCGGACCAACAGGGGGTACCGCCCTACGTTATCTTCCACGATGCCACTTTGATGGAAATGCTGGAACGAAAACCTCAGAATCTGGATGAACTTTCCACTATAAATGGTGTGGGAGCTGCAAAACTGGACAAATACGGCGAAGCCTTCCTCGAGGTGGTCCGGTGCATCTCAGTCCGATAAGCGACTCCGGCGCGTAAACTGTTCTACACTGGTTTCAGTATTACTCAGGGATCGATCAATCTGATGCAGCCGTTTCATTCCGCCTTTCTGTTCATCGCCGCACTGCTGAGCTTTCTTCTGCTGACTGCAGGCCCCGTCGCAGCGGCAGACCATTCGAAAAGCTATACCCTCTGGTACCGCAACTACGACAGTGGTGCCGTTCGGTCTTTGCTTGAACTGGCCTTGAATAAGACCCCCGAGTATGGTGACTACCGGTTACTGCGCAGTGACGAAATGGCCCAGGGCCGGGCCCTCCGGGAGCTGGCCCGAAAAGAGTCCGGCTCACTGGACATCGCTACCGTTGCGACCACGCTGGAGCGGGAACAGCAACTCAATGCCGTACCGGTGCCGATCGATGGCGGCCTGCTCGGGTTCCGGGTATGTGTGACAACGCCGGAAAAACTGGAGAGGTTTGAGGGCATCGCCTCCCTTGAAGATCTGCGCAACAGGGGTATCGTGATCGGCCAGGGAGCACACTGGCCGGACACGCCCATTCTTGAGGCAGCCGGTATACCGGTGGTCACCCATTCCCGCTACGAGGTGTTATTCGGGATGCTTGAGAAAGGACGCTTCGACTGCTTTGCCCGCGGTGTCAGTGAGGTACTTTACGATCTCGAGCGACACGCCAACAAGGACCTGGTAATTGAACCGGATCTGTTGATCGCCTACCCCATGCCTTCCTTTTTCTTCACCGCGCCCGACGACCATGAGACCGCCCAACGTATTCAGCTAGGCCTGGAGCGGGCCATCAAGGATGGCAGTTTCGCGGTTTTTCTGCAGACCTGGTACGGCCGCCCGGTGAAGGAGCTGCATCTGAACCGGCGCATTACCATTGAGTTGCCTAACCCTTATCTGCCAGAAGAATCCGCAATAATCGGCCGGCGCACCCTGGACGCACTGCGTCAGCGGATAGATACTTCGATACGCTTGTCAGACCTGTAAGCGCACTTGTAGTCCCCCCCCTTTGCCGGTCATCTGATAGACTTGGCCAGAACGTTTCTAACTTCCGGGAGCTGCCCCTGTATGGCCCATGATGAACTCCACCTGAACCTCCGCAACCTGACCCTGCAAGACTATGATCAGCTCCAGTTGCTGATGGACCAGATCTACGACGATATCGGCGGCGCCTGGCCCAGGGATACCATCAATGCCCTGGTAGAGCAGTTCCCGGATGGGCAGATCTGTATCGAGGATTCAGGAGAGCTGGTGGCGGTGGCGCTTACCGTTCGCGTCAAGTATGAGCGTTTCAGCAACCCACACACCTACGATGACCTGATTCTCCGTAACGAAAAGATCAGGCACGATGCTTCCGGCGACTCCCTGTACGGCCTGGATGTGTTGGTGCACCCGGAATACCGGGGTTACCGGCTGGGCCGCCGGCTCTACGAAGCACGCAAGGAACTCTGTCGTTCCATGAATCTCCGTGCCATTCTGGCCGGCGGGCGGGTTCCGGGTTACCACAAGTACTCGGACCAGTACTCGCCGGCGGAATATATTGAGCGAGTCGACCGCAAGGAAATCTATGACCCGATTCTGACCTTCCAGCTGTCTAACGACTTCCAGGTCACCCGGCTGATGCACAAGTATCTGCCGGAGGACGAGAAGTCTCTGGGCTATGCCACTCTTCTGGAATGGCGGAACATTCTCTACACCCCACCCTCCTCGGTGATTAACGTCAAGAAGACTCAGGTGCGCATGGGTGCGGTGCAGTGGCAGATGCGGGAGTTCCATTCCGTGGAGGAAGTGCTCAAGCAGGTGGAGTATTTCGTTGATGCCCTGTCCGATTACAAGAGCGACTTTGCCCTGTTTCCGGAGTTTTTCAACGCGCCCCTGATGGGCCTGACCGACCAGATGGACCAGACGCGCGCGATCCGTTTCCTGGCAGGCTTTACCGAACAGTTCCGGAACGAGATGTCCGAAATGGCGGTCAGCTATAATATCAACATCATTACGGGCTCCATGCCCCTGCTGGCCAATGACCGTCTCTACAATGTGTCCTACCTGTGTCACCGGGATGGCCGTGTGGATGAGCAACGCAAGATTCACATCACCCCCCATGAGCGCCGGGACTGGGTCATTGAGGGGGGGGAAACCTTTGACGTATTTGAAACCGATGCAGGAAATGTTGCCATACTGATCTGCTACGACATCGAATTTCCGGAGCTTGGCCGCATGGCCGCAGAGAAGAACGTGGATATTATCTGTGTACCTTTCTGGACAGACACCAAGAACGGCTATCTGCGGGTCCGCCATTGTGCCCAGGCCCGGGCCATCGAGAACGAGTGTTACGTTGTAATCACCGGCAGCGTTGGCAACCTCCCCAAGGTAGAGAACCTGGACGTTCAGTATGCCCAGTCCTCGGTTTTCTCACCCTCGGATTTTGCCTTCCCCCATGATGCGGTGATGGCGGAGACCACGCCAAATACTGAGATGATCATGTTCTCAGACATGGACCTCGAAAAACTGATTCTGGTACGTAACGAAGGTTCCGTCACCAACCTGAAGGACCGGCGCACTGACCTGTACCAACTGGCCGGTCCTTCAGGTAAAAAGCGGTAAGAGGGGGACAGTTGGCCCGCAGGGACTGCCCCGTGACTTGAAGAGCTGTGTGAAAGCCTTAGTGTATAGGACTGTTCCAATTGCAATTTTATTTTTACTGACTATTGTTTAATCAATAAGTGCCAGCATAAAGCGCAGCGAGCCCCGGTGGCACACAGCGCTTACTGATCAGAGACCCACTGATGAATGAACCACTGCCAGACCTGGTTGCTACATTCCGCGTCCGCCGGGGGCTGTTCCGGCGTGAGACAGTCGAAGCAGGTGTGTTTGAGTTGGATGATTACGGCTGCGTGCTGAAATCCGACAAGGTGTTTGAGCCTGGCGACAGCCTGGTGTTTGACCTGGTAATGGATATGCCCTTTGATGATATCCGTGCCGAGGGGCTCAAAGGCCTTGTCACAGAGCGTAGAAAGCACTGCAGTAATTTCTTCTATTCTATTGATTTTAAAACGAACTCTTCCGAGAAGGATCCACTGATCGCTGACAAGCTGCGGCGTATACGTGAGGTGCTGGACAAGAAACAGTCACTCAGGTCCCGTCGCGGCTCCGGTGGAGCGCTTTCCGGAATGAGAGAAATGGCGTAACTTACGGCTTTAAACCAATCCCGCAATCAGGAGCGTTACCATGGCCAAGAAAGCCACTCCCCCCAGTGTTGACAAGATCGTCAAAAAAGTGAACAAGGAACTCGAGAAAACCGCCCGGCAGATTGAAAGCCTGATTAATGATGCCCTGAAACAGCTGGACGCCCTGCAGAACCAGATTCACGAACCGATCCAACGGCTACTGAAAGAAGCCGACGAACTGCGGGAGCGGGAAATGAAGCGCCTGCATGACGAGTTCGAGCGCCGGCTGGGTGAATTCCACGAGCTTCAGGGGACCGTCCTGGAGCGCCTGGGCCTGGCCTCCAAAGAAGCAGAAAAGAAAGTCGGGAAGCTGGCAAACAAGGCCAGCGACAAACTGCCCGGTACAGAGGGCAAGACCGCAGCGGCGCCAGCCAGCAAAACAACGGGCAAAAAGTCTGCAGCCAAAAAAACCACAGCAAAGAAAGCGGCCTCTGCCAGCTCCGCCGGGCCTGCAGCCAAAGCAGCGGACCATTCCGACCTGACCCGCGTCAAGGGCATTGGGCCTGCGACCGCGCAGAAGATGAAGAATGCCGGCATCACCTCAATTGAGCAGATCGCGAATCCGGGCCCGGAAGACGAGGAAAAGCTTCAGGCATTCTCCAGCCTGAGAGGCTTCAGCACACTGCGTGAAGAAGCCAAGAAAGTCCTTTAATGCAGCAGAACGATCAGCCTGTATTACGGGATATTGTCCTGGTAGGCGGCGGGCACAGTCATGTAGGCGTCCTTAAACGCTTTGCCATGCAGCCGGTTCCGGGTGTGCGCCTTACGCTCATCTGCCGGGATACTCACACGCCCTACTCCGGCATGCTGCCCGGCTACGTGGCAGGTCACTACAGCTATGATGATGTCCACATCGATCTCAGCAAGCTGGCCGAGTATGCCGGAGCACGGTTTTACCGTGATGAGGTCATCGGGCTTGACCGCGCCAACCGCCGCATAAAATGCCGGGGGCGGCCAGATGTCCCCTACGACATCCTGTCCATCAATATCGGCTCATCTCCCCGCGTATCGGAAGTGCCCGGTGCCTCAGAGTACTCGGTTCCTGTCAAACCCATCAACGGCTTCAACAGCCGCTGGCTGTCCCTGCTCCAGCGTATTGAGGATCATGCAGGACCGATGACCATTGCCGTGGTTGGCGGTGGCGCCGGCGGCGTGGAACTGACCCTGGCGATGCAGTATCGGCTGCAGCATGCGCTGGGCCGTGCGGGCAAGGATCCGGAGCTGGTGCGATTCCATCTGTTTGATTCGTCAGACCAGATTCTGGCCACCCACAATCCGCGGGTCCGCAAGATTTTCCAGAACAAGCTGAGTGAGCGTGGGGTAATCATGCACCTGGGCTCCCCGGTCAGCCGTGTGGGCAATCAACGGCTTGAAACCGCTGCGGGTGAAACCCTGGAAGCGGACGAAGTGTTGTGGGTAACCCGTGCGGGTGGCCCGGCGTGGCTGGAGCAAACGGGGCTCGCACTGGATGACGGTGGCTTTATCCGGGTCAGGGATACACTGCAGACCGAAACCGACGAGACCATTTTTGCGGCCGGTGACATCGCCAACATGGTCAACCATCCCCGTGAAAAGGCCGGGGTGTTTGCCGTACGGCAGGGGCCGCCGCTGGCGGGTAACCTCAAACGGCTGGCCCGTGGCAAGCCGCCCAAGCCATTCCGCCCCCAGACCAGATGGCTGGCGCTGATCAGCACCGGTGATCAGTTCGCAGTCGCTTCGCGGGGCAAACATTGTTTTTCCGGTGCCTGGGTGTGGCGCTGGAAAGACTGGATTGACCGCCGGTTCATGGAGAAGTTTACCGACCTTCCGCCGATGGAGGAAACCGCTCGCCTACCGGACACTTCCGCAGCCCAGAATGCCGAAGAAGCGTCCCAGGCCATTTCAGCAGTGGCCATGCGCTGCGGAGGCTGTGGCGCCAAGGTGGGCAGTACCGTGCTGTCCCGGGCGCTGGGCAACCTGAATCCGATTGAGCGGGACGACATTATCGTGGGTCTGCATGCCCCCGACGATGCCGCCGTACTGCGGGTACCCCCGGGCAAGGCGGTGGTGCACACGGTGGATTTTTTCCGGGCGTTTATTGATGACCCCTATATTTTCGGCAAGGTGGCTGCCAATCATAGTCTGGGAGATGCCTTTGCCATGGGCGCAGAAGCTCAGAGTGCCACGGCCGTTGCCACGGTGCCCTATGGGATCGAATCGAAGGTGGAGGACGTCGTATTCCAGATGATGTCGGGTGCCGTGGAGGTCCTCAACGAAGCCGGTTGTGCGCTGGTGGGCGGGCACACTGGTGAAGGCAGGGAGCTCGCTCTTGGATTTGCCGTCAATGGCCTGATCGATCCGGACAAGGTGATGAGCAAAGGTGGTCTCCGGGCCGGCGATGCCCTGATTCTTACCAAACCGATTGGTACTGGCACCCTGTTTGCTGCCCATGCACGCCTGGCGGCAAAAGGCCGCTGGATCGACTCTGCCCTCGCCTCCATGATCCAGTCTAACCAGACAGCCGCCCGGTGTTTGCTGGAATTCGGCTCCAGGGCCTGTACCGACGTGACCGGTTTCGGGCTGCTGGGTCATCTGGTGGAAATGACCCGTCCTTCGGGCGTGGATGCGCAACTGTCTCTCTCCGCAATTCCGGTGTTGCCCGGTGCCGAACAGACTGCAGCGGCGGGCATTCTGAGCTCCCTGCAACCGGCCAATATCCGGCTGCGGCGGGGTATCCGAAACCAGCAGGACTGGGTGCAACACCCCCGGTACCCGCTGATTTTCGATCCCCAGACCGCCGGCGGCCTGCTGGCCAGCGTGCCGGCAGAACGGGCCGGGGAATGCGTTCAACAACTGAAAGCTCTGGGCTACCCTCACACCGCCATTATTGGTCGGATCACGGCGCAGGATGAGCAGGGGCCGATTGAGCCCATCACCCTGACAGAGTAGCCCTCTCCAGAGCGAGATCGATTGCCCGTAACAAACTGGCCTGCTCCCTTTCCGGGGTGAAACTTGCAGCCAGGGCCGCCACCCGTGCTTGCAGTGACGCCAGAAATTCCGGTTCCCACTCGGCCCGCAGCAGCAAATCGGCTAATGCCTGCTCATCCCTGACGGGAAAGTAGCCGGGATACGCTGTTCCCAGCAGACCGATATTGCCGGGGATCTCAGATGCAATAACGGGAATCCCGGCCCGGCAGGCTTCGGAAACCACATTGGCGCCGCCCTCCATCACTGAACTGATCACCATCAGCCGGGAGTCGAGCAGCAGGTTCATGGTCGCTTGCCTGTCCAGTTCGCCAACCCATTGAAACCGCTCATTGTCCGCCTCTTCCTGCTGTGCCAAGGCTGCCCATTGCTGGTTATGCGCCCGTCCCGCGGCGACGACGCGGATTCTGCTTTCAGGTGGCAGTTTACGGGCCGCCAGTGCAGCCCTCAGGGAGTCTTTTTCATCACGCAGGTGCCCTATAACGCTGACCAGAAATGGTTCCTCCGGGTCAGCGCCGCACGTAGTGTTCATGCACGATGCTGCGGGATGCGGTGCGGACTGCAGGACGGTGACCAGCTTGTCCCGGAAAGGCTCCGGAATAGCCTGGCCTGCCAATCGGTGCAGGCCAATCAGGCTGTCCGCGAGAGCCATGGATCCCAGCGTGGCATCCGGGTAGCGGTGTTGGTGGTCGTATATGTCCGTGCCGGTGAGCGCGACCACCAGTGGCATATCAGGAAACAGATGGCGAATTTTCAGTATGTCCCCGTGGCTTCGCCAGGCATGCAGAGCCAGCACAAGATCACAGGCCTGGCCGGCGAAGGCGGTTTCCACGCTCACCTGATACCCCGCCCTTTCCAGCAAAACAGCCCAGCGTTCGGCAGTAGCCCGGTTGCCGGCACGGGAGCCGGGAGGAGCCGGGGTAATAATCAGGATATTCATGTCATTCAATTGCTCGTCTTATTCCACCGCACACTGAGCCAGGGGCCCGCGGGTAGCGTAAAGCTGTTCAGTTGTGACCGGATTCACGATATCCTGAGCCACTTACGTAAAACACGGATGATAATGGAGCTTACATGATCCTGAACAATATACGGAAACTGATCGGTGCAGTAACCCTCGCCGCCATCTCCGCAACCGCCAGTGCGGCCCCGCCGTTTGTGTTCACCGCCATTCCGGATGAGGATGAGACGAAACTGGTCGAGCGATTCCGGGGCGTAGCGGATTATCTTGAAGAGCAGCTTGGTGTTGAAGTGCGTTATATCCCGGTAAAATCCTATGCCGCAGCGGTATCCGCCTTTCGTAACAATCAGGTCCAGCTGGCCTGGTTCGGTGGCCTTTCCGGGGTGCAGGCCCGCCGCCTGGTGCCGGGCTCTGAAGCTCTGGCCCAGGGCAAGGAAGACGTATCCTTCCACACTTATTTTATTGCCAATACCGCGACCGGTATGGAGCCGGTTGACACCCTGGGCGAGCTGGAAGGCAAGCTTGACGATCTGACCTTCACTTTTGGCTCCAAAGGCTCCACCTCCGGGCGCCTGATGCCCGAATATTACCTGCGCGAGACTTTCGGCAAAGCTCCGGAGGATATCTTTGCCCGGGTCGGTTTCAGTGGCAATCATACCCGTACATTGCGCCTGGTGGAGTCCGGTACTTATGATATGGGTGCCCTGAACTTCAAGGTCTGGGACAAGGAACTGGAAGCGGGCAACATCGACACCGATGCTGTCCGGATTGTCTGGAAAACGCCGGCCTATCCGGATTATCAATGGACCATCCGCGGTGATGTGAACGAGCGTTACGGCCAGGGGTTCAAAGAGAAGGTTCGTCAGGCACTGCTCGAACTGGAAGACCCGGAACTGCTGGAAAGTTTTCCCCGGTCCGGCTTTATCCCGGCCAGCAACAAGGATTACGCACCAATTGAAGCTGTGGGCGAGCAGATCGGAATCCTGGATTGATGGCGGGATTTGAACTGCGGGATCTGTCAGCATCCTTTGCGGGCAAGCGGGTCATTGGCCCGCTTTCACTGACCGTTTGGGAGGGTGAAAAAGTTGCCCTTGTGGGCAAGAGTGGTGCTGGCAAATCCACCCTGGTGAACCTCATCCACCAGCAGCTTGACCAGCAGACTTCCCTGGTTCCACAGGAACTGGGGCTGGTCAACGCCCTGCCGGTGTTCCATAACGTCTTTATGGGCCAGTTGGACCAGCATCCTGCCTGGTACGCCACCCTGACGTTGATACGGCCTTTTGCCAGAGACCGTGAGGCGATCCGTTCGCTGCTTGCGGATCTGGACATGGCGGAGAAGCTCTGGACACCGTCGATGTCCCTGTCCGGCGGTCAGCGCCAGCGGGTGGCCATCGCCCGGGCGATCTGGCGGAACGCCTCCATATTGCTTGCAGACGAGCCTGTCTCCGCTCTCGACGGTCCCATGGCCCACCGGGTGATGCAGTTGCTGGTGGCAAAATTCGGGACCAGTGTCATCGCCTTGCACGATGTGGAGCTGGCCCTGCGCTACTGCAATCGCATCGTCGGCATTCAGGATGGCCATGTGGCCCTGGACGAGCCCAGCGAGCGCCTGCAGGCCTCTGACATCATGACACTCTACTGAGTCCGGTTGGTCTGATGCTGTCTTATCCCGTTGTCCGCACCAGTCTCCTTTTTGTCGCCATTGCGATCGGCGGATTGTTTTTCGCGGATATTGCAATTACCGCTTCCAATCCCTGGCGCGACCTGGGTAACTTCTTTCTGGGCGTGATGACCCCGGATTTCTTCAGCACGGAAGGGCTGCTGACGGCCCTGCTGCGGACAGTGGCGTTTGCGTTTGTCGGTGTGGCCCTGGGCAGCGTATTCGGGTTTTTGCTCTCCCTGGTCTACGACCGGCTACCGGTGCGCATCTTCAGTGCCTTTATCCGGGCCATCCATGAATTGTTCTGGGCCCTGATTTTTCTTCAGTTTTTCGGTTTTCACCCGCTGACAGGCGTATTGGCCATCGCCATTCCCTACGCCGGCATCTTTGCCAAGGTGTATTCGGAAATACTCGACGAAGCCGACCCGTCACCGGCCCGCACCCTGCCTCCCGGCACGGGCGCACTGGCCCGTTTTCTGTATACCCGGATACCTGACTGCTGGGACCAGATCCGTACCTATACCGCCTACCGCCTGGAGTGCGGGCTGAGATCCAGCGCAATTCTCGGCTTTGTCGGCCTTCCGACGCTGGGCTTTTATCTGGAATCCTCCTTCTCCCAGGGCAGCTATTCCGAAGCCGGTGCGATGCTGGTACTTTTCTATGTACTGATTGCCACGATTCCCCTCTGGGTGCGCCCCCGTTTGTTGCCGGTCTACCTGGCCGGTGCACCTTTCTTTCTCGGGGAGGGGTTGCCAATTGTGTGGGGCAACGTGGCGCGCTTTTTTACCGAGGATATCGTGCCGGCCCCCATTCGCAGCGGAGAGGGTATCGAGGCATTGGGCAGCTGGTTTGGTGAGCTGATGTTACAGGCTGCCCTGCCCGGTATCTGGAACACCCTGATACTCACCCAGATAGCCCTGGTGGCCACCGGCATTCTCACGCTGCTGGTTTTTCCGCTGATTTCCAACCATTTTGGTGGGCCGGTGCGTCGCACTGCGGGGCATGTGTTCCTGGTGATCGCCCGTTCGACACCGGAATACATTCTCGCCTATATACTGCTCCAGCTCTGGGGTCCATCCATGCTCCCGGCCGTGGTGGCACTGGCGCTCCACAACGGTGGCATTATCGGGCACCTGATCGGCCGGCAGACCAACGGCATCCGCCTCCGCCCGGACGCGCCCGTGGGGTTCCGTCGCTATAGCTGGGAGCTGGTGCCCCGGATATACCGCTCGTTTCTGGCATTCCTGTTTTACCGCTGGGAAATCATCATGCGGGAAACCGCCATTCTGGGCATATTGGGCATTTACACACTGGGGTTCTATGTGGACAGCGCCATCCAGAATATCCAGTTCGACAAGGCCATAGTGCTGATCGTGATTACCGCACTGCTGAATATTGGCATTGACACCCTGGGCCGTTTCATCCGCCGGCGCCTGGCGCTGCAGACCATGCCCACCTGCTGAAATCCCGCCGTGCAATGGCGGGCGGTGTCACCCACCGGAGCGCAGCAGGTTTACGGCGTGGTGCTGCCAAGCGGCGTTTTCCTCGCCGCCGGCACCTTAACTTCAACTTCCCAGTCTTTACCTTGCAGAATCATCTCTTCTGACCCGTTTACCCTGGCAACACTGATAGTCGGACGGGTGAAGGTGCCATCTTCCTGCCGTTCCATCGACTCGACATCCACAGAACGAACCAGGTACGCATTGTCTCCGGAGACCACGCGGGTGTTATGGGTCAGACCGAATATAAAGCGGCAGTAATCGAGTTTCAGCTGCACCAGGTCATGCTCTGCCTTTTGAATCTTCCGTAACAGAACGGCCTGCACGCTGTCGGCGTAATCCATGGGTGTTTTCCTTGTTACCAGTGGTCCGGATGGTAATTATTGTGGCGTGATTGTACACAAAAAGACCAGATTGTCACATTCCGGTAACCGGACTATGGAGCCTTGAACCATAGCCTTAATGAATCATCATGGAGCGGTTGCTGGCCGGCATAAAGGCTGATGTTCCAGACCATATCGCCTTCCTCGGTACAGAAAGGTGCCACAAACTCTGCCTGCCATTGGCCCGCTGATTTGCGACTCAGAGGCACGGGGTATTCGCCCATGTACATGGACTCGCCGGTCAGGATCGCCAGCACCGGTGCCTCCCCGTCCGGACCGGTCAGGCTCAGCGTGTGGCTGACGCCTTCCGCTGCACGTTCGCCGCTTTCCAGCACCGCCGCATACCGCCCCTGACCGGTATCCCAGTGACAGCCTCCGTCCGTCTGCAAACTGCATCCCACCACCGGGCCGGACGTATCCACGCCGGGCATCAAACGTGGAAGAATCACCAACGTGGCAATCATTGCCACCACAAATATCGCAGCACTCGATTTTCTGATCAAAAAACCGCTCCGGAACGTAACTTTGAGAACGTCATTATGCCGGTTCCTGCGGTGTAGCGGAAATACCGGGGTTACCAGCGGCTTCCCCACGTGCGAAAATGCGGCGCTTCCTAAATTACCGGACACAGGAATCCACCGTGCAACCTGACATCTTGGTCAAGAATCTCTACAAGGTTTACGAGGACGGTCACCAGGCACTCAAGAACATCAACCTGGAAATCCACAAAGGAGAAATCTTCGCCCTGCTCGGCCCCAATGGCGCGGGCAAGACTACCCTTATCAGTATTATCTGCGGCATCGTCAACCTGACCGAAGGCAAGGTCGAAGCCGCTGGCCATGATATTATCCGTGACTACCGCAAGGCCCGGGCCAGCATCGGACTGGTGCCCCAGGAACTGCATACCGATTCCTTCGAAAACGTCTGGGCGGCGGTCTCATTTACCCGGGGCCTGTTCGGTAAGGCTCCGAACCCTGCCCATATCGAAAAGGTACTGAAAGATCTGTCGCTCTGGGATAAGCGCAATAACCGTATCATGTCCCTGTCCGGCGGCATGAAACGCAGGCTGATGATCGCCAAGGCTCTGTCCCACGAACCGGACATCCTGTTCCTGGATGAGCCCACCGCGGGTGTGGATGTGGAACTGCGCAGGGATATGTGGGAAATGGTGCGGCAGCTGCGGGAGAACGGCGTGACCATTATTCTGACCACCCACTACATTGAAGAAGCCGAGGAAATGGCCGACCGCATCGGCGTGATCCGTCAGGGAGAAATCATCCTTGTGGAAAACAAGGAGACCCTGATGAGCAAGCTGGGCAAAAAAGAGCTGCGCCTGCATCTGCAGCAACCCCTGGAGAGCCTGCCCGGTGAGCTGACCCTGGAACCGGTGGAACTGTCCGAAGACGGCTACGAACTGATCTATACCTTCGATTCCCAGCAGGAGCAGGCCGGCGTGGCCAGACTGCTGAGAACCCTGGGTGACCTGGGCATTGAATACCGCGACCTGCGTACCCGGGAAAGCTCCCTTGAGGAGATTTTTGTCGGCCTTGTCCACGAATAAGTGATTCTTAACCGGAGACTGTATGAACCTCTACGGTGTGCGAGCAATTTACAAATTTGAAATGAACCGCATGTGGCGGACCCTGATGCAGAGTGTCGCCTCACCGGTGATTTCCACCTCACTCTACTTTGTGGTGTTCGGTTCGGCCATCGGCTCCCGCATGGGAGACATCGAGGGTATAAGCTATGGGGCCTTTATCATCCCGGGCCTGGTGATGCTGTCATTGTTGATGCAGAGCATTTCCAATGCCTCTTTCGGCATCTATATGCCAAAGTTTTCCGGCACCATTTATGAGGTGCTCTCGGCACCGGTCTCCTATTTCGAAGTGGTGCTGGGCTACGTGGGTGCAGCGACCACCAAGTCGGTAATTCTGGGGCTGATTATCCTGGCGACCGCCAGGCTGTTTGTGGATTACACGGTACTGCACCCCTTGTGGATGTTTCTCTTTCTGATTCTCACAGCCGTCACCTTCAGCCTGTTCGGCTTTATCATCGGCATCTGGGCCGACGGTTTTGAGAAACTCCAGGTCGTGCCGCTGATGATTGTGACTCCACTGGTGTTCCTGGGCGGTACATTTTACTCCATCGATATGCTTCCGGAGGTCTGGCAGACCATCACCCTGTTCAACCCGGTGGTATACCTGATCAGCGGCTTCCGCTGGGCATTCTATGGCGTATCGGATGTGCATATCATGGTCAGTGTGGGGATGATTCTGGTATTCCTCAGCCTGTGCATGGGGGCCATCTGGTGGATCTTCAAAACCGGCTACCGGCTCCGCTCCTGATGCTCAGGCTGAAGGTGGCTGCCTCGCTGCTGACCATTCTGGTGGCCAGTTCCGCGTGGGCGCGGGACACAATGCAGCTTTGTGTCGCCGCCGCGGAGCCTCAGCCTGGCGTGGCCCACACCCTGACCGTTGAAATCGCCCGCACGCCGGAAGAACGCCGACGGGGGCTTATGGACCGGGAATCCCTGGCTGCGCAACAGGGCATGCTGTTCGTATTCGCAAATGATCGGCCGGCAAACAGTGGCTTCTGGATGTACCGTACCCTGATCCCCCTGGATATCGCCTACCTGAACGCCGCGGGTACCATTGTGGCAATACGCAACATGACCCCTTGCCCAGCCGGGAGCAGCAACTGCCCGACCTACGAACCAGGCACCAAATACCGTTACGCACTGGAAGTGAACGGGGGATATTTCGCGGCGAGGGGTATTGCAGCGGGTGGCAGCGTTTGGGGCAGTGGGCAAGCCGGGTGCGCCTCCCCGCCCGATCCGGCAGCCAAACGGTTGTTATCGGAACAACAGGCACCATAGTTCACTGTAAAGACGTCTTTGAAGGAGACCAGATGAATAACCGATTGCTACTGAGAGCCCTGGTGGCCATCGCCATCATTGGTGGCGGACTTTACGTGATCATCCAGGATGACCCGGCAACCCCGGAAGGGGATATCAAGAACATACACCCGTTTGCGGAACAGAGCGGCCCGGCAGGATGACAGGCAATATTTTCTCTGAAATAGCAACCAGGTATGTCCGGCTGTTGTGGCGACTCAATGAATGGTGGCCAATGCGTGAGACGCCCGTTCACGCTTAAGTAGTCAGATGCGCCAGCTTGAGCTCCCTGAGCATTGGGCGCCGCTTTCTTTGATGGCTTTGCATGCGCTTAAAAATATTATCCAGCGCCTCCACAGCCTCAATGATGTGAGGTCCCTTGTTTAGCATCACGCATTCTGCTCTGTGCCCCATAACAGCGTCTGATATTTCAGCCCGGGATGGCGCGCCTTTTTGAGCCAGATTCTCAAGCACCTGGGTTGCCCAGATCACAGGCACATGGGCCGCTTCACAGACCGATAATATTTCTTCCTGAAGCTCGGCAAGGCGTTCATAGCCGCACTCCACAGCCAGATCACCCCGGGCAATCATTACGCCGCAGCATGGCCACTGCATGGCGGAAAGCAACATCTCCGGAAGGTGCTCAAACCCTTTCCGGGTTTCCACTTTGAGCACGATTGCCAGCTTTTCTGCGCCAAGATTCTTGAGCTGTCCCTGTAACAACCGGACATCTGCAACTGAATTCGCAAATGACATCTCCACAGCATCGGCATGTTCTGCAATGAATGGAAGGTTTCCGAGGTCCTCTTCGGTCAGTGCATCAACCTCCAGCTGGCTGTCAGGAAGGTTGATGCCCTTCCCGCTGCGGAGCTTGCTTCCTTCCGGACGGGCATGGTGAATCCTTACCCGGAATCGGTCAGGTTCAGTTTTTTCAATGACACCACCGATCTTCCCATCATCAAACCAGATGGTTTCTCCCGGGCGAACCTGTGAAACTATCCTTGGCAACGTGCAACTGATGGTTGCCGGCTTGACAAGGTTGCCCGCAGAGTCCCTTTCCTCACAGTGCCCCTGAACCGGATCTGACGTCACCAGAAGGATGTCGTCTCTCTTCAGGCGCAACACGCCGGCCTGGGGCGGGAAGTCCTGTATTTCCGCATGCAGTCTTTGCGACCGCACGCCATTCTTGAGGTGCAACTTTGTTCCAGGTCTCACGTAACAAGCCTTGATGCTTTCTACACAACACCCGGACTCAGAAGCGTCCACCACCGTCCATTTGCGGGATTTTTTTCTGGCGTCCGTCAGTGCTATCTCGTCACAATGACTCAGGCATTTTAAAAAGCTCTCCGACACCTGGAATTCGGCTGCACAGCCTTCCGGAGCAGTAGAAGGGTTTTCGGAGGACGTGAGCCAAACCCGGGCCGGGATTACCGTAATTCCGTAGTCATCCTTCCTGGGACGGACATGGACAACTTTTGCTCCCGGCTCAATATCACCAGTTCGTATCTTGGGTCCGCCAAGATCCATGAAGACGCGGCAGTTCCGCCCGTGGTCCTGCTCCGCGATACGAAGATTACTGATCATGGCTTGCCAGGTCTCCGGGCTGTCATGCGCACAGTTAATCCGCATGCAATTCATCCCCTTCGCCAGCAATTGGTGAATGAGGTCCGGGTTCCGGGCAGCCTCAGTCGGCATGGTAACCATGATGCGGACATTGCGTTCGTTCTGGACGGTTCCGAGCAGTTGCCCGGCGTGATCAGTGAGAAGCCTGGAACCATCCTCGATGGCAGAGGCTGTACCGTCACCCTCATCCCCGACGGGGCTCTGCTGCCCCAGAGTCGCTGCCAGAACACGAATAATGGCATTGAGAGTGGCAAGTACACACGATTCAGCGCGCCCCAGAGAGGATAGTCCCAGCGACGCAAGTCTTTGTTGCAAAGGCCGGATATCGTGCTGTCTGAGTGAAAGATAGTGCAGAAGGTTTCTCGCGCCGGCCACATAGACCGGGTCAATATCGTCCAGGAGGTTTTTATGAGCGGCAGCTTCTTTGATGACAGTGTCACGGAGTCTGACCAGGTCTTCGAGAAGGCTTCCAACCTCTTCAATTTCAGACGAGGTCAGTGTTGATTTTGATGTTTCACCCATTTGCCACCTCTCGCGACTTGCTGCCTGGCTCACCATTACTGCCATGCTTCCTGAAATGCAGGCTGACTAAAAACGCCCGTCAGTACACTGTCGGCAAGTGACATTGCAGAGTCATGAAGCTTTTATTGCGTTTCCGGGAAATTCCATGGGTGCCATTTCAGTGTGGCGTACCGGCACTCCTGTCATAAACGCTCTGGCATACTCTGCACCGGTTCCCTATTTCCGGGTGGTACCTCTCCGGGTGACATGTATTGGGGCTTGCCACGAATAGTGGTACTGTCAGGTACCTCGTTCACAACGCCACAAGGAGTTCTGCAAATGACCACACTGATTGTTGGTCTGGTTCTGTTTCTCGGTGTACATTCGCTTTCCATCGTTAACGAGCCTTTGCGTAACCGACTGAACGCGTCCATGGGCGAGCTGACCTTCAAAGGGCTCTATTCCGCAGTATCCCTTGCAGGCCTGATCCTGATCGTCTGGGGTTACAGTGACGCGCGGATGGATCCCACCGTGATCTACACGCCGCCTGGTTGGCTAAAGCATGTGGCCTTCCTGCTTCTGGTCCCGGTATTCCCTTTGGTGTTCGCCACCTACTTCCCGGGGAAAATCAAGACAAAACTGGGGCACCCCATGCTGGTTGCCGTCAAACTCTGGGCCCTGGCACACCTTCTCGCGAACGGGATGCTCCACGATATTCTGCTGTTCGGTTCCTTCCTGGCCTGGGCCGTGGTCGACCGGGTATCGATGAAACGCAGAGCACAGCGGGCCATCCCCACGCTGCCCGCCACCAAAGCCAATGACGCGATCGCCGTCGTCGGTGGTCTTGCGGTGTATGTGATCATGGTATTGTGGGCTCATCAGTGGCTCTTTGGGGTAGCGCCGGCCTGAATGGCCGGCACACAAGCTGATCAGAACCCCTGGACTGCACGACGTAACCAAGTCATGCCGCGGCATCTGCTCGGGCGAAGGCCTGGGGACTAAGCCATAACGTAGCGCGCCCTGCCCTGTTTCTTTGCACAATACAGCGCTTCGTCGGCCCTCCGGATCATGTCGTCCATTGACTCAAATTCGCTGGCAAGCCCCTGGCAAATCCCAATGGAACAGCTGAGCACCCTGCTCCCGGGGCTGTCCTCGTTTGGCACAGCAAGCTGCTGCCATTGACTGAGAATATCTGCGGCAAGCCGCTCACACCGACCCGCATCCTCTGCGTCGATCACAGCCATGAATTCCTCGCCACCATAACGCCCGAGAATATCCGTCTGCCGTTTGAATATTTGTCGCATGATGTCAGCCTGAATACGAATAGCCCAATCGCCCTTCTGGTGACCATAGCGATCGTTGAACTGCTTGAAATGATCCAGGTCCATCATGAACACGGCAAGGCGCTGATTGGAACGCTGCTGCAACGCAAAGAAGCGCTCCGATTCACTCCTCAGTGCACGCCGGTTGAGTAACTCAGTAAGGCCATCCTCGGTGCTCAGGTCAACCAGCTGCGCATTGGCATCTTCAAGCTGCTCCAGCAATTGATCGATCCTGTACCTGCCAATTACACCGATAAAAAGCGAGCCAGCTACGAACCCGGCATTCATCCATGTTCGCTCGCCGTAGACGAAATCCAAGAGCATCAAACCGACAAAGCCAAGCGAACTGAGCAGCATAGTGATTAACGCGTAACGGAAGGTCATTCCGAAAACAAAAAAACCGAAGAAAGCGTAAAGCAAGGTGCCCTCATACGGAAAGCTGAATGCCGCCTGTTCCCAGGCCAGGTGAATCATATAGTAATTGGCGTAGGTGATGCTCAGGACTGTCACCAGAAATGCAGCTTGGGCAAACTGAAGAAATTGCGGAAAAAAGGTGAAGGCGAGCAAGCCACCAAGAATCGGAAGCTGAATGAGGACTCTGTTGGTGATGTAAGCGTCCGCCAGTCCCGGCGGGAGCAGTTGAAGGTCACCAATCATGAACAGGGCAATCAGAATACCGCCAACGACGATAGATAAACGCAACATAAGCACGTTGCGTGGGGATATAGCTTTTGATTCAACTGAAGGAGCCGGCATAAAAGTAGAACTCACAGCGCATTTGTTATTCTTTGTACCGGCCAGATCTAATCAGATTTCTGGCTGCATAACCAGTCTTTCATCGATTCAAACGAGGTACTTCGCACGTTGGTTGCACCTCCCTGCACCATTTGGGAAATCTTCCGTGAAAACGCACCAGCTCAGAGCAACACTTTCGGGCAAGGTGGACGCCAAGCCTGCCTGTTGTGCTTTTTGCACAATGCTGCCATGTTTAATTTGCAGACAGCCCCTCAATACATGGCTCTGGCATAAATGTTGCCGGCTGTCTTCGTGTTATTCACGACACGGAGAAATCGCCATGACGACCGAACCAACCCCGCAAGAACAGGATTACCCTCTCAGTCCGGTCCCCATGGATCAGCGCAAAAGCGTCTGGTCGATGGGACTGGTGCTTATTGGCTTTACCTTCTTCACCGCCACCATGTGGGCCGGTGGGAGTGTGGGTGTCGCCTTCGACTTTTCCACGATGTTGATGGTGCTGGCCATCGGTAACCTGCTGTTGGGTGCCTACGCCGCAGGGCTTGGATATATCGCCGCAAAGAGCGGCCTGAACACGGCCTTGATGAGCCGGTTCACCTTTGGCGAGATTGGCAGCAAACTTTCCGACCTTATCCTCGGTTTTACCCAGATTGGCTGGTACGCCTGGGGCACAGCCACCATGGCGATCCTGCTGGTAAAACTTACCGGGATGCCGGAGGGAATGACCACCTCGCTCATGGTGCTGTTTGGTTTCGCATTCTGTGTAACCGCGTTTATCGGTTATCGCGGCCTTGAGTGGCTGTCTCGAATTGCCGTGCCCGCCATGATTATTCTGGTGGCCGTCAGCATGGTCATCGCCACCTCCGACGCCGGCGGCCTGAGCGGGCTGCTGGCCATTACACCAACCGATGAGATGAGCGTTGCAGCGGCAATCACACTGGTTTTCGGCACCTTTGTGAGCGGCGGAACTCAGGCTACCAACTGGACCCGCTTCGCCAAGTCCGGAAAAACTGCCGTGATCGCAACACTGCTTGCCTTCTTCCTCGGAAACGGGTTAATGACCCTGATTGGCGCCTTCGGAGCGCTGGTCTATCAGCAGGCTGATATTGTCGACATCATGGTCGCGCAAGGCCTGGCAACGCTGGGCATCCTGATGCTGTTCCTGAACCTGTGGACCACCCAGGACAACACGGTTTACAACTTTGCGGTAGCAGGCTGCAACCTGATCCGTACCCGCCACCGAAAGGCTGTTACCATTGCTGGTGCGGCGATCGGTACTGTATTGGCAGTACTGGGCATGTACGAATGGCTGATCCCCTTCCTGATTTTGCTTGGCACCTTTATCCCACCGATTGGTGGTGTCATCATGGCCAGCTACTTTGTCGGCTATAAACGCCAGTACCCGGATCTGACCACGGCTACACTTCCAGCCTTCAACTTCCCGGGACTCGCCGCCTACGCTATCGGCTCAGCAGCCGCTTATACTTCTCCCTGGATCGCACCCATTGTGGGAGTCATCGTTGCTGCCCTGAGCTACAGCCTGATTCTGATTGTCGGCGAAGCGGTCCGTGAACGTAAGGCACAGGTAATGGGAGCCATTTAAGTGACACTGCGATGCCGGGATGTTCTGGCGGACTCTGACGAACTGCTGGAAGCCTGGATCGCCTGCCGGGGCAACCAGAGTGCCATGGCAGGGGCGCTTGGCTGCCACAGGAACACCGTACGTAACCGAATGAACCAGCTCACTGGACTGTTGGCAGACCAGACCAAACCGGGTGATCCTTTTAAAGCACTTCTTTTGGCTCACCTCTTACTGAAGCCATAAGCGCTCTTGAGCCATTTGCCGGAGATACCATGTCGACACAACTGAATGCCATAGTGAACGCACGTTTGCAGGGCCGAAATGGGCTGCACAGACTCGATATCAGCAACGGCTGTTTTTCGGGCATCGCCGCCCAGCCTCACACCACCACCGCCCAAGAGGATGAACTGGATGCCCAGGGCAACCTTGTTACACCCGCGTTCGTGGAACCACACATTCATCTCGACGCTGCCATGACAGCGGGGGAACCCCGCTGGAACAAAAGCGGCACCCTGTTTGAAGGCATTGAATGCTGGTCCGAACGCAAGACAACGCTGAGTCACGACGATGTCATCAACCGTGCCACCCAGACACTGAAGCTGTTTGCCGCCCATGGCATCCAGTACGTCCGTACCCACGTGGATGTTACCGATCCGAAGCTGACCGCACTCAAGGCCATGCTAGAGGTTCGCGAACAAACTTCGGCCTTTGTTGATCTGCAGATCGTCGCTTTTCCCCAGGAAGGCATCTGGTCTTTTAAAAACGGTCGGGAACTCATGGAGGAGTCGGTCCGCCTTGGTGCGGACGTGGTGGGCGGTATTCCCCACTTCGAGTTTACCCGGGACTACGGAGCGGAGTCCGTCCGCTGGCTGATGGAATTGGCACACAACAACGACCGACTGGTGGATGTACACTGCGATGAAATTGATGATCCGGAATCCCGGTTTCTGGAAGTTCTGGCGGCTGAGGCACTGAGGCTCGACTACGGCTCCAGAGTATCCGCCAGCCACACTTGCGCCATGGGCTCCTACAACGATGCCTATTGCGGCCGTCTGTTCCGGTTGTTGAAAAGGGCCGGTCTGCGTTTCCTTTCCATGCCTACCGAGAGCCTGCATTTGCAGGGCCGTTTCGACAGCTACCCGAAACGTCGTGGCATTACCCGAGTCGCGGAACTCCTTGATGCAGGACTCAAGGTCGCCTTCGGTCAGGATTCCATCCGTGACCCCTGGTACCCCATGGGTAATGGCAACATGCTGCGGACCCTTGACGTCGGCCTGCACGCCTGCCATATGCTCGGAATGAGCCGCATCGACCGCTCAATTGAACTGATCACCGAGAACGGAGCGGCAGCACTTGATCTTGAGGAGTATGGGATAGCGGAAGGGATGCCAGCACGATGCATCGTTCAACAAGGGGCTACGCCCTATGAAGTGCTGCTCGGACAAATGCCGGTACTGGCTTCGGTTCGAGACGGGCAGATTCTGGTCCGCAGAAAAGCCAGCCAGCCAGAGAAAGACCTGATGCTCTAAAAAACGCGGCGGGACCCGCTACCGGGCCCCTATCACCAAATTGACCGAACGTGCTTGTACGCCCGGATGTTTTCGTCTGCTGTTACCAGCGGCACATTGAAGTGTCTGGCGAGGGCGGTAATCATCCGGTCGGCCGGGTCTTTGTGGAAGTCTCCCGGCAAACGTGTTGATTCAACGCCCACCACCTCATCAACAGGTACAAACTTCACCCCCTCAATTTCACGGACGGTTTCAAGCCAGTCATCGAGGTTCATCCCCAGAGTCAGACGGTCACGTCCGACAAGCAGGGCGATCTCCCACGCCGATATTGCCGAGATCAAGATGAGTCCGTCCTCATCCTGCTGCTCGTGATCTACTGCCGCCCTGGCGTTCGGGGAAAGCTGGCTGTCACCATTTACCCACCAAATCAGGGTGTGAGTGTCGAGAACGATCAACCCAGAGCCTCCCAATCGTCTTCAGCAACCGGCTCTGTCGGGTTCCTGAACTCCAGAACACTCCCGCGCAACCGCTCAAGAGGCGACCGCTTATCGCTCCGGTAGCGTCGGATCTCTACAGTTGGCTGACCGCGATCCGTAACCACTAGCGACTCTCCAGAGGTCTCAACCTTGCGGAAATACTCAAGTGCCTTTGCCTTGAATTGTGATTTCGTTACCTGTTCCTGGTTCATGGACACACCATGGTCATTGGGTATGGTCACCACCATAGATCAGCATAGTGACTACCGCAAGTGGTCATTTCAATTTTCGACTTCTACGCCGATGTGGATCGTTTGCATTGGTAACTCTGTCAGTTGGTGAACGGTTTGAAGGCATCGAGAAAGGTCTGGAAATCCCGTTCCACACACTCTGTGTAATGGGTGGCAATCGCTCTCACCAAAGCAACGAATTCGCCCTCCCTGTCTTTCGTCAGTCTCTTCAGAGTCTCTTCGAACATAAACGGCCGATCCGGGTTCAGGGGGCGACTGGCGCGCTTGTGTTCCGTTGCGAGGATTTCACCCCAGGTGCCGGCCATCTTCAGGAAATGCTTTTTCTTATCAAGCTTCTCTGTGGGAAAATCATCCTTGAAGGGTGACCGCTCCCTGACCGAGAACACTTGATCCTCGTATTCCAGCCAGCCCAGGTATTGGTCCGGGTGCTCTGCCAGGGCGCGGAATGCCGCTTCGTGCCTTACGCCCTCATTGGGATAGACCCGCCGGTAGGCCTGCAGTTCCGGTTCTGACATGGCAAGCAACAAGGCCGGCCCACCCTGTTCCTTGATGTCGAGGATGATGTCATCGTTCTGCGACCCGTCCTCGCCTTCAATCAGGGCATAGAATCGCATGGTGCCAAGGGAACCGGTGCCGGCACTGATACGGCGAACCACGTCCTTGAGCCGGTAGAAGTCATGTTCGCCACCCTGCTCTCTTTTTTCTCTATAGGCCTCGAACGATGCCACGAACTGTTTGCGGGCGACCGGAGACAAACGCTTGAGCTTGGGGTTGCTGGCATCGAAAGCCCGCTTGCCGTTTTTTTGCAGGCGCGTCCACTTTTTCAGCATGCGTTCACGACTCTTTTTTCTGGCAACCTTCTGCAGGAATTTCCTGAGCGGTTTGCCGGCGGTATCGGCGGTGTAATGCACTTCCCGCTCCAGATCTCCCTTGCTGTAGTCTGTCGCGGTCTTGAGATAAGCTTTCACAAGCGCATCAATGGCCTTTGCACACGTGGAATCATCAAAATTGCCATTGGCCCGGGTATCCAACACAAGGCTGACCGCCAGACGCCAGAGGTCGTACTGGTAATCCGAAACCACGGCATCATCAAAGTCGTCCAGCCCATAGATCACGTCGCCGTCGTGATTGGCAAAAGCCCCGAAGTTATACACATGGGCATCACCCTGTATCCACGTCTGGGTTCCGGCCACCCCGCCAAACAGGGCAAACCGCCAGTCGTTATACATGTCCTGCCAGAACAGATGGCTGGTACCCCGGAAAAACCGGTAGGACGATTCAGCCATGGCCGCAAACTTTTTCCGGCGGGCCGGTGCATCGAGATCGGCGTTGCTCTCGGTGATTGCCTGAATGACCTGTTGATCGCGATTGTGAAGCGTCAGGTCCTTGATCATATTTGACTCTCTTCGCTGGTTTGGACATTTGAAACGAGCCTAACACGGACGAGGGTGACTGATCTCGCGCCAGATTAAGGTAACAGTGACCAATGTCCCGGCATTAAGCATCGGTAAGGTTGGCCCGGGCGGCGAAGAGGTAGGGGGAAGTCTGTAACTATTTAATTGGTGCCCGGAGCCGGACTTGAACCGGCACGACCTAACGGTCGAGAGATTTTAAGTCTCTTGTGTCTACCAATTTCACCATCCGGGCATATCGGTGGGGAGTCGAGGGGCAGGATTGTATAAGGGCTCGGTTTATAACGCAATTGCCGGTGACCCCTTCCCTCCTAGATATGCCGGGCACGGCCCTTGTAGATGTAGCCGGCGATTTTGGGGGCTTTGGGTACGTAGAGGTTTTCCAGTTCCATTATGCGGAAGCCGGCCTGCTGGATGAGCTCGGTAATCGGCCGGTTCAGGTGGCAGCCGCCGGCAACCTTTTTCCAGGCCGGGGTAATGCGGTTCTGCCAGGTGCGGGTGCTTTGGTGGGGCGATTGACCGTGTTCCAGGAACAGCAGCTCCCCGTCCGGGCGCAGTACCCGTTTCATCTGTTCCAGCGCCGCTTGCCAGTCCGGGATGGTGCACAGGGTAAAGGTCAGCAGTACGGTGTCCACGGAGTTGTCTGCCAGAGGAATCTGTTCGCCGGGGAGGTCCAGCCATTCCACCTTAACCTTGCTTTTGGCGAGGTTGGGCCGGGCCTTTTTCCGCATGCCACGGGAAGGCTCCAGGCCGTAGACAAGATCCACCTTGTCAGCATCATAGAATTCCAGGTTAAGGCCGGAGCCCATACCCACTTCCAGCACAGTGCCACGGGCCTGGGGGACCACCTGGCTGCGCAGATTCATTACCTGGCCCATGGAGCAGGCACGGTCTATGATGTGAGGCAGTATCTTTTCTTCGTAAAGGCTCATTGTGTATCCCGATCTTGATATAAAGCAAGGGTGTGACAATCTGTCCCATGGCAACGTTTAGCGCATAAACAGTACCATGATTTGCTCAGGGCGCATAAGCGCACTGACACTCTGCCGCTAATAATAAAGGAGCCAGCCAGAGGCTCCAACATACCACGGGAAGGCAGCCCTCAGGGGCACATTCATGTGCATGTGTCGTGTCGAGTTCAATTACCGGAGGACTTCAGAATGGAGCTGGATCCAGTTCTGCTCTCACGCATTCAGTTTGCGTTCGTGGTGTCGTTCCACGCTATCTTCCCGGTGTTTACCATCGGTCTTGCTTCCTTCATTGCGGTACTTGAGGCCCTGGCCTTCAAGACGGACGATAACCTCTGGATAAAGCTGTCCGCCTTCTGGACCAAGGTGTTTGCCGTGGTGTTCGGTATGGGGGTCGTGTCGGGCATTGTGATGTCGTTCCAGTTCGGCACCAACTGGAGTAACTTTGCCCAGGCTTCGGCCAATTTTCTCGGGCCGGTGCTCAGCTATGAGGTGATAACGGCTTTCTTCCTGGAGGCGGCGTTCCTCGGCGTTCTGCTGTTTGGCAGGGACAAAGTGCCGCCGGGTGTGCACTTGTTGTCTGCAGTAATGGTGGCACTGGGAACCTTTATATCCTCCTTCTGGATTCTCTCGGCCAATAGCTGGATGCAGACCCCGGCGGGTACCGGGTTTCAGGATGGCACCTTCCATGTGGTGTCATGGAGCGAGGCCATTTTTAATCCGTCTTTCCCCTATCGCTTTGCCCATATGGTCATTGCCTCCTTCCTGACCGGTAGCTTTGTGGTGGCCGGTGTGAGCGCCTGGTACCTGCTGCGGAACCGGGAGGTGCAGGCCAATCGCAAGGCGTTATCCATCTGCCTCTGGTTTCTGCTGATTATCGCACCGGCTCAGTTGGTGGTAGGTGATTTACATGGCCTGAATACCCTGGAGCATCAGCCCACCAAGGTGGCAGCCATGGAGGGCAACTGGGAAACCTCTCGCCATGTGCCTTTATTACTGTTTGCGATGCCAGACCAGGAAAATGAGACAAACCATTTTGAAATCGGTATTCCTTCACTGGCGAGCTTCATTCTGACTCATGAGTGGGATGGCGAGGTGCCCGGGCTCAAGGCAGTGCCGGCTGCAGAGCGGCCACCAGTCGCGATCGTGTTCTGGTCGTTCCGTATTATGGTGGGTCTGGGCATGCTGATGATTCTGTTCGCCCTCGCTGGGCTGGTGCTGCGGGCCGGCGGTCGTTACTGGCGTACTCACTGGTTTCTGCAGGGGTTGCGGGCGATGAGTGTTGCTCCGTTTATAGCGGTTCTGACTGGCTGGTTTGTGACGGAAACCGGGCGCGCTCCCTGGCTCGTTTACGGAATGATGACACACACGGAGGCAGTGACACCTTCTCTGACCGGTGGCATGGCGCTGTTTACACTGATTGGCTATATCGTGGTTTACTCGCTGGTGTTCTCCGCCGGGGCTTATTACCTGATGCGGGTACTTTATCTGGGGCTGGAGGAGCCGGACCACGAGGAACCGGATACCGACCGCCCGGCCCGTCCCCTGTCGGCTGCTCACGTGTCATTCGAGTACAACTCTGACACCGCTGATCACAAAGGAGGTCACTGATTATGGAAATGTTCGATCTTGCCCTGATCTGGGCCTTCATCATTGGTTTTGGCATCATCATGTACGTGCTGATGGACGGGTTTGACCTGGGTGTTGGCATTCTGTTCCCCTTTGCCCCCTCCGAGGAAGACCGGGACACCATGATGAACTCGGTGGCGCCGGTGTGGGACGGTAACGAAACATGGCTGGTGCTGGGGGGTGCCGGGCTGCTGGCCGCTTTCCCGCTGGTCTATTCCATCGTATTGCCGGCCCTCTATATCGGTGTCTTCCTGCTGCTCGCGGGTCTGATTTTCCGGGGTGTGGCGTTTGAGTTCCGGTTCAAGGCCAAAGCCTCCCGCTACCTTTGGAACTGGGCATTTGCCGGCGGCTCCACCATTGCAGGTTTTGCCCAGGGTGCTGTGGTGGGTGCGTATATTCAGGGGTTCAATACCGAAAACGGTGTGTATGTGGGTGGTGCACTCGACTGGCTGACCCCTTTCACCGTGCTGACCGGTCTCGGGTTGCTGGCCGGCTATGCGCTGCTGGGCGCCACCTGGCTGATCCTCAAGACCGAGGGACGGCTGCAGGCATGGGCCCGGCGCATCACCCTGCCGCTCTTGCTCTGTGTGCTGGCTGTGTTTGCGCTGATCAGTGTGTGGACACCCTTCGTGAATGAGCATGTCATGCAGCGGTGGTTCTCTGGTGTGTCACTGATCTGGGCATTGCCGCTGCTGGCTGTTGCCTGTGCCTTCCAGATCTTCCGCTCCGTTCGCAAGGGCTTTGAGGCCATGCCGTTTATGGCCACCATGGGGCTGTTCATATTCACTTATCTGGGGCTGCTGGTCAGTCGCTGGCCTTATGTGGTGCCACCGGAGTACACCCTGTGGGAGGCTGCATCCGCCTATAACTCGCAGTTGTTCCTGCTGCTTGGGCTGCTGTTTGTGATTCCCATTGTGCTGACCTATACCGCCTGGACCTATTGGGTATTCCGGGGCAAGGTGCGGGCCGGCGAAGGGTATCACTGACGGATGCCGGGCGGATCGGCATGAGTGAGTCTGCAACCTCTGGCCGCCTCGACCAGAAACGGGTCCGTGACTGGCTGTCGCAACTGGCCGCTCCGGCCCGCCCCATGATTCGTGGAACCGTGGCATGGGGCATGGCCGCCGGTGCCCTGACGATTGCACAAATGGGCCTGCTCGCCTGGATCATTCATCAGGCAGTGGTGGAGTCGGTTGAGGTCAGCGAACTGACCGTCCCGTTCATGGCGTTGCTGGCGGTACTGCTTGCCCGGGCCCTGTGCCAGGGACTGCAGGCACGCTACGCCGCGGTTTCCAGTCGCCGGATACGCAATTCTCTGCGCCGGTCCTTCACCAGGCGCTTGCATGCCGCCGGCCCTGTGGCACTGGGTACGGAATCCCCGGCTACCCTTGCCCGGGAATGGCTGGATCATGTGGATGCCCTGCACGGCTACTTTGCTCGATTTCTGCCGCAAATGCTGCTGGCCGGGCTGGTCCCACTGATGATTCTTATGGTGGTGTTCTGGCTCGACTGGCTGGCCGGGGTGTTCCTGCTTCTTGCAGCACCGCTGATTCCCTTGTTTATGGCCCTGGTGGGAATGGGTGCAGAAAAGCTTAATCAGCAGCATTTTCGCACCATCAGCCGTTTATCCGGCCAGTTTCTGGATCGTATCCGGGCACTGACCACCCTACAATTGTTTGCTGCCGATCGCAGAGCGGCCGATCTTCTGCAGGAACGGTCGGATGCCTACCGTCGGATAACCATGAAAACCCTGCGGCTAGCCTTTCTGTCTTCGGCCGTCCTGGAGTTCTTTTCCTCGGTGGCTATCGCTGTTATCGCCATTTATATCGGCTTCGGGCTGCTCGGTTATATCCATTTTGGACCTGCCGATTCTCTTACCCTGTTCTCCGGGCTGCTGGTGCTGATGCTCGCCCCAGAGTTTTTTCAGCCCCTGCGACTGCTGGCCCAGCATTACCATGACCGGGCCGCAGCGCTGGGTGCCGCAGCCGAGCTTCTGGACAGGCTTGAGGATTTACCCGACAAGGCAGTGCAGAAACATGAGAATGTTCGCAATGCAGATCCGGGTGCCGGCATTGTCCTTGATCAGGTCAGTGCTGGCTTTTACCCCGGCCAGCCGGTGTTCAGCGAGTTGTTTTTAACCCTCGAATCCGGCTCGGTGACCGCATTGACCGGACCCAGTGGCGGCGGAAAGTCTACCCTGCTGCATCTGCTCGCCGGGTTCCTGAAGCCCGATCAGGGGGAGGTGCGGATATTTGGTTTGGCGCCCGGCGAGGTGCGCTTTGGCTGGCTTGGCCAGCAGCCTTTCCTGGTGCATGGCACCTGGGCCGACAATCTGCGCCTGACCACCCCGGATGCCTCGGATGTGGCGATCGAGACGGCGTTGCGGCAACTCGGACTTGGCGGACTGATTGACGAACGCCCCGAGGGCATCAACAGCCCGGTGTCGGAATCCGGTGCCGGACTGTCTGGTGGTCAGGGACGACGGCTGTCGCTGGCGCGGATCCTGGTGGCGAACTATGACCTGATCCTGATGGATGAACCCACTGCCGGGCTGGACCCGGACAGTGAGGTCTATGTCATTGAGGCGTTGCACAAGCTGGCGGTGCAGGGGAAAACCCTGGTGTTCTCCACCCATCAACCGGCACTGCTGACCCTGGCGGATCACATCTTGTCTGTATCCGGTCGCGGTCAGGTTCTGGATACAAGTCGGGGAGGCAGGCACTATGAATGAGTTGCGCCCCTGGCTTGCCCTGCTCTTCCGCCGCCCTGGCCGGCTGCTCAATGGCGGTCTGCTGATGCTGGTCACGCTGATTTCCGGTATTGGTCTGCTGGCCCTGTCCGGCTGGTTTATCACGGCCACGGCGCTGACGGGTTTGCTGCTGGCTGCCGGTGTGCAAGCCAGCATCAACCTCTATGTCCCCGGTGGTGGTATCCGGTTGTTTGCGGTCTCGCGTACGATTGGCCGCTATCTGGAGCGTCTCTACAACCACGACACGGTGCTGCGCTTACTCAGTGATATCCGGGTATTTCTGTTCCGTCAGTTGTCAGAAAAGCCGGCGGCACACCGGGCTGCGCAACCGTCCTCACGCTGGCTGTCGCGGTTTATCAATGACGTCGATCAGCTGGATGCGCTCTACCTGCGCCTGGTCGCACCACCGCTGTTGGCACTGTTGCTGACCATGCTTATCGGAGCGGTTGCGCTCTGGGTGTTCGGGGCTTTTACGTTTCTGCTGGTATGCGGGTTGTTAACAGTGGGCCTGTTGGTGGCCACCCTGCTGGCCTGGAGGATAAACCGGCAGCGGGCTGGCAGAGAAGATGCGCAGCGGGATCAGCTTCGCAGCCATATTATTGAGCACCTGGACGGACTGGCGGAACTCCAGGCGGCCGGCCGCGCGGGCAGGCATGGGGCGCGGCTGTTGCGGATCGCCAGCCAGATCACCCGGGAACGGGCCAGTTCGGATACCACCGGAGCCTGGGTGGCATCCATTACCCAGCTACTGGTGAACCTTGCGGTGGTCGCTGCACTGTGGTCAGGCCTGGCCCTGTTTCAGCAGGACCAGGTCAGTGCTCCATTGCTGGTTCTGCTTCCCCTGGCGGTTATGGGCCTGGGGGAAATCTACTCGGCACTGCCTGAGCCCTTTAGCCGTCTGGGCGCGACCATTGCCGCCGCCCGACGCATCAATGAGCAGTGCCTGGTGGCATCTGCTGCGCCGCCAGTGCGCGCCTTGCCGGACGGGGGTGCTGCACTGGTGCTGGATAAGGTGCGGCTGATGAAGGAGCAGCATACGGTGCTGAACTGTTTCAGCCTCTGCGTGAATCAGGGAGAAAGAGTTGCTATTACCGGAAGGTCCGGCGTGGGCAAGTCGACCCTGGCAGAAGCCATCGCCGGCCTGGTGGAGCCGGTAGCCGGACAGGTCCGCAGTATTCCCCTGGCATTTATGACCCAGAATACCGTGATTCTTGAGGACAGCCTGGCGGCCAACCTTCGCATGGCAGCGCCGGACGCAACGGATAAAAGCCTTTGGCGGTTGCTGGAAGCGGTGGAGCTGCAAGACCGTTTCAGTGCTGAAAAGGACGGGCTGGAGACCTGGCTGGGCACAGCAGGGCGCAGACTGTCGGGCGGTGAGGCGCGCCGCGTGGCGCTTGCGAGAGTGCTGCTGACGCCGGCGAAACTGTTGGTACTGGATGAACCGTTTACCGGGGTGGACCCGGCGCGGCGGGAACGCATTGCCAGAGCTGTGGAGCCATAGCTGAAAGGCAGGACGCTGATCGCACTGGGGCACGGCAAGGATGCTCTGCCCCCCTGCGATCGCATTGTTTTGCTGGGATAGTTGCCTTGGTTAGTTATCTGGGACAGTTACCGGGTTTCCAGCAGCTCGAAGGTCAGGCCCGCATTGCCGGTGAGCCGCTCCAGCAGCTTGCCGTCCAGCAATGATGCCGGAGTCCAGAATCCACCGGGCTGATCTGGCACGTCGTTGGCCAGGCACACGGCTGCCTCACCCAGCATCTTACTGGTGCTGCCATAACCCGGATCCCGGTCGCCAGTGACCTTGGTGATCAGCGTGCGACCGTCTTCGGTCTTACCGACAAAACGCAGATCATAAAAGCCTTTCTCCTGGTTCTCGGGACTTGGACCCTCGCCCGGACTGGGCACCAGCTTTTCTACCAGCCAGCGGGTGGGGCCAATGGCAGCGGCGGTAAAGAAGGCCCCCATGGCACCGGTAAGGCCGTAGGCCCGCAGGCGACCTTTGACGCCTGTGCCCACCATCATCGCCTCGTCGTAGGTGAACTCCTTGCCATAACTGGCCTGCTGCAGGGCGTTGGAGCGGTGCACCACTCGGGTATTGATGGCTCCCATGACAAACGGAGCCAACCACACAGCAAAGTCCTTGTCATACTCAGCCGCTTTGATAGAGGGCTGACGGCGGTTGGAGTGATGCTGTTTCGGGCAGATGGAGAAGGGATTGGCCAGCTCCTTGCGCAACTGAGGGTCGGAGCCGGCTTCCCTGGCAAGGTTTATCATGCTGGCCACGGTGCCGCCGGACAGCCCGCCCTTGGCAACTTTTACCCGCATGCGCACATCCAGGGCCGGTTGACCAAACTGCGCCTGCGCCTGCTGCTGCAGGAACCAGACACCCATATCGGACGGAATTGAATCAAAGCCACAACAATGGACGATACGGGCTCCGGAGGATTTGGCCTTGTCCTCATATTTTTCGATCATCTTGCGGATCCACTGCACTTCGCCGGTCAGGTCGCAGTAATCAGTACCGGTTTCAGCGCATACCCGCACCAGTGGCTCACCATAAAGAGCGTAAGGTCCAACGGTGGAGACCACTACCCGGGTTTGCACGCAGAGGTTCTTCAGTGCGGTTTCATCACTGGCATCGGCGATAATCACCGGCAGGTCTTTGGCGGAGCTGCCAAGGCTTTCTTTCAGGTCATGAAGCTTCTTTTCCGAACGGCCACCGATGCCCCACTTCAGGGCTTTCCCTACGCCATAGGTACGGTGCAAATAGTCGGTCAGAATCTTGCCGACAAAGCTTGTGGACCCAAAGACTATGATATCCAAATGTTCCGTGCTCATGGTGTGACCTCGTGCCTTGCTCTGTTTATGTGCTATGCATTGTGGGTCGGCTCAGGCTTTCTGGCAAACGGGTTTTCCCCGGGATGCGGGGGAAGCTGTCTCCCCGGCCAATCGTCTTTAGGGACCAATCGGGCAGACTGATGCCACGCAATATCAATCCGGAGAATCCACCAATGGATTACCTGTTACTGATCGTCAGTCTTGTGTTGCTTGCAGTCTGCGTTTTTTTGTACATACGGATAAAGGACCAGCAGGCGGTGATTGATGAACTGCTCGAAGCCAACTCGGATCCAGTGCCCGATGCCGTCCCCGAGATGATCCTCACCCTGCGCGTGAAGGATCCGATCAGTCTGGCCAAGCAGCAGTCCCAGTCAGCCCGCAAGCTCGCTGACCGTCTGCCAGTGATGGTTACCCGCATGGTTTACCAGGAAGTGCGCAAGGAGCTGGAAAAAGAACTTGGTGAGCGGGAAATCGACGCTGAAATCAATGTCGAGTATCGCTAGGAGGAACACTGAACATGTTGCTGACTTCCGTATGCCTGCTGTTGGTAGCCGCCTCGTGCACCCTGCTGGTGAAAACGATCCGACATTACCATGCAGCTAACCGCCGGGTGATTGCTCTGCGCTCCCGGGCCCTGGTACAGCAAAGCGAAATCCAGAAAAAGCGTCTGGATCTGCTGGAAACCCGCAATCGCAGCAAAGTGCTGGAAGATACGGTAAGTAACGGCGCTGCAGCCGTGGAAAAGATGCACCGGACTCTGACCAACGCCACCTTCGGTTTGATCGACCGTTTTTCCAGTGATGATAAATTCCGGGAAAGCGCCCGCAAGGCAAGGGAAACTCACGACCAGACATCCGACAAGATCTATAGTGCTCTGCACACCACGAACAAGGCGGCGCATTTGCTGGCTGATATGCTACTCACCAAACGAACGGAAAACCGTATTCGCCGGAGTCACTCACGGCGCAGGGATCAGGACTGACCGGCATTTTGCTTCAAGTAGCAAAAAGGCACCCCGCGGGGTGCCCTTTTTGTGAACTGCCTGAAAGTTAAACGACTTTCTTCAGTTCTTCTTCCAGCTGCGGTACTGCTTCAAACAGATCCGCGACCAGACCGTAGTCTGCTACCTGGAAAATCGGGGCCTCTTCGTCCTTGTTGATCGCTACGATCACCTTGGAGTCAGACATGCCCGCCAGGTGCTGGATGGCGCCGGAGATACCCACGGCAACGTACAGCTGCGGAGCAACGATCTTGCCGGTCTGGCCTACCTGCATGTCGTTCGGCACAAAGCCGGCATCAACCGCTGCACGGGATGCGCCCACGGCGGCGCCGAGGATGTCTGCAACCTGCTCCAGCATTTTGAAGTTGTCACCGTTCTGCATGCCGCGACCACCGGAGATAACGATGTCGGCACTGCCCAGGTCCGGACGGTCGGACTCGGCCATCTGCTCGCTGATGAAGGTGGAAACGCCTGCATCCTTGACAATGTCGACGTTTTCAACGGTAGCGGAACCGCCTTCAGCGGCTACAGGATCAAACGCGGTCGGACGAACGGTCACAACCTTGATGCTGTCGCTGGATTTCACGGTCGCAATGGCGTTACCGGCGTAGATCGGACGAACAAAGGTGTCGTCAGACTCCACTCGAATAATGTCGGATACCTGCGCAACGTCCAGCAGCGCAGCAACGCGCGGCATGAAGTCTTTACCAGCGGTGCCGGCACCGGCCAGGATGTGGCTGTAGTTCTTGCCCACTTCGGCAATCAGCTCGCCCAGGTTCTCAGCCAGGAAGTGGCCGTAGGCGGCGTTGTCGGCAACCAGAACCTTGTTAACGCCTTCGGCCTTGGCCGCTGCTTCGCCAACGGCACCGCAGTTTTCGCCGGCAACCAGAACGTCGATATCGCCACCGATCGCCTTGGCAGCTGCTACAACATTCAGAGTAGACTGCTTCAGGCTGCTGTTGTCGTGTTCAGCAATTACCAGGATGCTCATTCAGATCACCTTCGCTTCGTTCTTCAGTTTATCGACCAGCTCGGCTACGTCGGCTACCTTGATACCTGCTTCACGGGAGGCAGGTGCTTCCACTTTCAGAGTGGTCAGGCGCGGAGCAATGTCGACACCCAGGTCGGCCGGGCTCATGGAGTCCAGCGGCTTCTTCTTGGCCTTCATGATGTTCGGCAGAGAGGCGTAGCGCGGCTCATTCAGACGAAGGTCGGTGGTAACCACCGCCGGCAGATTCAGGCCGACGGTAACCAGACCACCATCCACTTCACGGGTCACGTTGACCTTGTCGCCTTCAACCACGACTTCGGATGCGAAAGTGCCCTGCCCCATCCCGGTCAGCGCAGCCAGCATCTGGCCGGTCTGGTTGTTGTCGGTGTCGATGGATTGTTTGCCAAGGATAACCAGCTTGGGCTCCTCCTTCTCCACAACAGACTTGAGCAGCTTGGCCGCTTCGAGGGACTGTACCTCTTCGTCTGTTTCAACGTGGATGCCACGGTCAGCGCCCAGAGCCAGAGCAGTACGGATCTGCTCCTGAGCAGCCTTGGGACCGATGGAAACAACCACGATCTCACTGGCAACACCTTTTTCCTTCAGTCGAACCGCCTCTTCTACAGCGATCTCGCAGAAAGGGTTCATTGCCATCTTGACGTTGGCCAGGTCAACACCGGTATTGTCCGGCTTGACGCGAACCTTTACGTTGTAGTCGATTACTCGTTTTACAGCGACCAGAACCTTCATAGATTCCTCGTTCTTCTACGATGGGTTTAAATGACTCGCAAAACTGGATTTTGCGGTACCTAATGTCAGGGCGACATAATACTGACGGCAAAGGTGAGTCGGGTCAATAGTCCCGGCCAACACTGGCTCCGGTTATTCCGGCCAATCAAAGCCACCTTTATCTACCGACAATGGGCGGCGGACATTCCGCTCACCTGACAGCTGAATCGTCAGTCACAATGCCAAAACCTGACGCACAATTCAAACGAACGTTTGTTTGAAATGCAAAATAACGGTATGCTTTTGGCATGAAACACCGGTATTTCCTTGTCCGGGGAGTCGTCTGACAGCATTTTTACCGGTATGATAGCGCCTGTTAATTACCGCAGGCAAAAACATATAAAGACGTTTGAGGAGACCACCGTGGAACGCGAATCGATGGAATTTGATGTTCTGATCGTAGGCGGAGGCCCTGCCGGCCTCTCTGCAGCCTGCCGCACCATGCAACTGGCTCAGGAAGCTGGCGAAGAACTGACCGTCTGTGTTGTTGAAAAGGGTTCCGAGATCGGCGCACATATCCTGGCCGGTACCGTGTTTGAACCAACCGCCCTCAACGAGCTCTTCCCGGACTGGAAAGAGAAAGGAGCGCCACTGAACACACCGGTTACCCGCGACGACATCTTCCTGCTCAAGAACCAGGACAAGGCGACCAGGATTCCCAATGCCTTTGTGCCAAAGAACATGCACAACCACGGCAACTACATCATCAGCCTGGGCAATCTGTGCCGCTGGCTGGCCGAACAGGCCGAGCAACTGGGCGTAGAGGTATACCCCGGCTTTGCCGCTGCCGAAACCATCATTGAGGATGGTCAGGTCAAGGGCATCATTACCGGCGACATGGGCGTGGCCCGCGACGGCTCCAAAAAAGAAGGCTACATGCCGGGCATGGAACTGCGTGCCAAGTATACCCTGTTCACTGAAGGCTGCCGTGGTCACCTTGGCAAGCGCCTGATCAGTGACTTCAAGCTGGACGAAGGCAAGGATCCCCAGCACTACGGCATCGGTATCAAGGAACTGTGGGACATCGACCCGGCCAAACACGAGCCCGGGCTGGTCATTCACACCACCGGCTGGCCGCTGAACGAGTCCGGGTCCACCGGCGGCTCCTTCCTGTATCACCTGGAAGGTGGCCAGGTATATGTGGGCCTGATCACCGACCTGTCCTACAGCAACCCGCACCTGAGCCCGTTTGAAGAGTTCCAGCGCCTCAAGTACCACCCGGAAATCAAGAAGTATCTTGAGGGCGGCAAGCGCGTATCCTACGGTGCCCGTGCGATTACCAAAGGCGGCTATAACGCGCTTCCGAAGATGACCTTCCCGGGCGGCCTGCTGCTGGGTTGTGATGCCGGCACCCTGAACAGTTCCAAGATCAAGGGCTCCCACACCGCCATGAAGTCCGGCCTGCTGGGGGCGGAAGCGGTGTTCGAGGCACTGAAGAACGGCAAGTCCGGCGAGGAACTGACCGGTTTCTCTGACCGCTTCGAGAACAGCTGGCTGTACAAGGAGCTCTACGGCGAGCGCAACTTCGGCCCGGCCATGCACAAGTTCGGCAATGTGATAGGCGGCGCAATCGCTTTCTTCGAGCAGAACATCCTGCGCAGAAGCCTGCCGATCACCTTCCACGATACCACGCCCGACTATGCGACCCTGAAGCCGGCGGATCAGGCCAGGAAGATCGACTATCCGAAGCCGGATAACAAACTGACCTTCGACCGTCTGTCCTCGGTGTTCATTTCCAACACCAACCACGAGGAAGATCAGCCGGTTCACCTGAAGCTGAGCAACCCGGACATCCCCATCCGGGAGAACCTGCCGAAGTACAACGAGCCGGCACAGCGTTACTGTCCTGCGGGTGTGTACGAGGTAATTGAGGCAGAAGACGGCAGTGGCAAGAAGTTCCAGATCAACGCCCAGAACTGCGTTCACTGCAAGACCTGCGACATCAAGGACCCGGCCCAGAACATCAACTGGGTAACACCGGAAGGTGGCGGCGGTCCCAACTACCCGAACATGTAACGGCCTGGCCGTTATCGTCTGGCCGTTATCGTTCGGTAGTGAGCAGAAAGCGGCTCCTTGGTGGGCCGCTTTTTTTGTTGCCCTGTTTGTTGGCTTGGGGGTGGCCTGATGGCTTATGCCCCAGCCTGTTGGGTTCGGGGGCTGGAGCCGGTCCGGTAACACTTTTCAGAACACGCCCGTAAACCCATCCCTGGGGGGCTCGGGTCGCGCCGTCCCTGGCGCTCCACGGTTCTGAAAAGTGTTCCCGGCCCGTCTCTCATCAACCTCAGAGATAGAGCCTGCTGAATGATATCCGCTCACTAAGGCCTGCTCTCAGTCCGCATTTGACAGATAATCCAAGTGGCAGACGTCCAGGCCAACAACCTGGTCTTCGGCGATATCCGTGCAGTTCATGAGAGTCAGGTTGAGAAGGCTTTTGAAAACCGTGGAGGGCCAGGGATGGCCCGACCCGAGCCCTACATGGACGTACTTGCGGGCGTGTTTTCAAAAGCCTTATCGACCTGGCTCCAGCCCCCGAACCCAACAGGCTGGGGCATAAGCCATCAGGCACACCCAAGGCCAAAACCGGAAAGCCAAAAAAAACGGCCCCAACAGGGACCGCTTCAGATACGAACGAGAGAGGCCAGCTTAGTGAGCGTGGCCGTGCTCCTGTTCTTCATCGGTGGCTTCGCGAGCTTCTACCACTTCCACGTCGAAGTGCAGAGTTTCACCCGCCAGCGGATGATTAGCATCGATGGTCACAGTATCATCACCCACTTCCACTACCCGAACAACCTGGGGGCCGCCCGGCGTCTGGGCCTGGAACTGCATCCCCGGCTCGATCTGGTCAACGCCTTCGAAGGCAGAACGGGGAACCGGCTGAACCAGCTCTTCGTTTTTCTCACCGTAACCCTCGGCAGGTTCAACGGAAACCTTCACCTGATCGCCGGCGTTCTTTTCGGTCAGCGCGCTCTCCAGCCCGCCGATAATGTTCTGTGCACCTTCCAGGTAGGACAGTGGTTCGCGACCTTCTACACGGGAGGAATCCAGCTCTTCTCCCTGGTCGTTTGTCAGTGTGTAATGGATGGTGACAACACGAGGTTGTGCCATGTGATCTCCTTGCGTGTCGCAATGACTGTTGGATTTAAAAGGCAATCGAAAGTGTGCGTGAACAGTCAGGCTGCACAGAGGGACTCACGACCACCAAGCCTCGTTATTGAGCCAGGCTCGGTAACAAGTACGAAAGCACAGTTTAACAAGTGATGGTCTGCGTTTTCCACCTCAGTTGATGGTAGCGCGGTGGTGGAATTCAAGCCCCCTGTCCCAGATTAAAGAACTCTCCGTTGCTCCAGATACCCACCTGGTCCGGATTTTGGGGATTTTCAGTCGCATATTTGGCCAGTTCATACCAGGCATTGGTCACCAGGCGGGCTTCCACGCCGTGGAAAACGCCCACCACCGGACGCGGTTCGTCGCTGTCCGGGTAATAGTCCAGTGTCAGCGGATGGTCCGGACCGAGCTCGAGGGTTTCCCCCATGTTGGTAGTAACAGATACAACCTGCTCACGGCCCTGCCCGGTTACCTGCGGGCTGTGGGCCAGTAAAGGCGTGTCTTCCACCTTTATGCGCCATTTTTCGACGGGAGTGACCAGATAGTGCTCGCCGTCCTCTTCCCTGCGCAGAATGGTAGAAAAAAGCCGGGCAATGGACTCCCGCCCCAGTGGCTTGCCCTGGTACATCCACACACCATCCCGGGTAATGCGGATGTCGATGTCACCGGAAAGCTCCGGGTGCCATTTATCAATAGGCGGGCGGCCCGTGGCGGCGGTTTCCTGTACATCCTTTGCGATCGCTTCGGGTTTCCTGGACATTGGCATTCTCCCGTCAGTCAAACTTGGAGTCCGCAGAGCCTGCTCGGGGCGCAACGGCACGGCGCCGGGGCTGGTCAGGGCAGGAACTGGGCTTTCACATCGGCGCATCCCGGGCCAACGATGGGCATATCCAGAACCACTGCCTGGCCGGTCATGTAAGGTATCCCCCGGCGATGCCCGTCCACCAGTAAGGTAGACAGGGAGCCGACCAGCGGCATATGGGACACAATCATCAGATCTTCGGGGGTGTCGTCTTCAGTCAGGTGATTGAGGCATTCGCCGGGATCATCGTCCGGAGTAATAAACGAACGCTCCTCGACCGGGCAGTTGAGGATTTCAGAAACAATGGCAGCGGTCTGCCGGGCCCGGACCAGCGGGCTGCTCCACATGGCGTGGGGTCGCCAATCGGACGCCGCGATTTCCCGGGCAACCCGGGCGACGGATTCGCGGCCGTGTTCGGTGAGCTCCCTTTCCTGGTCGAGGGAGTGCCAGCCAGCCTCTCCGTGCCGCATGATGATCAGCTTCACCTTGCGTCCTCCTGTTCTGGTCAGTGGCTCAGGGTTCTTGGCAGTATGAACTCTACGTCGGAATTCTGTATTGCCATCATCAGGCTGTTAATCACCGCATTGATGGACGCGCCTTCATAGAGGATTTCGTACAGCCCGCGCACCAGTGGCATATAAATACCAACGGCTTCGGCTTTTTCCTTGACCAGTTTGAGGGTATAAATCCCTTCTGCCACCTGGCCAAGCTCTGCCACTGCCTCGTCCAGTTGCCGGCCCCTGCCAACGGCATAACCAACACGGAAGTTACGGCTTTTTGATGAAGTGCAGGTGACAATCAGGTCCCCTACGCCCGCCAGTCCCATGAAAGTCATGGGGTTGGCGCCCAGGCTGACGGCGAAGCGGCTCATCTCGGCCAGGCCGCGGGTCATCAGCATGGCCTTGGCGTTCTCGCCCATGCCCAGAGCAGCTGCCATGCCGGCTACAATGGCATAGATGTTCTTGAGAGCCCCCGCCAACTCGACGCCGTAAATATCCACATTGGCGTAAACCCGGAAATACTGACAACCCAGCAGATCCTGCACGGCACGACGCAGGTCCGGGTCCTTGGCGGCAATCACAGTGGCGGTAAGCTCTTCACTGGCAACTTCCGCCGCCAGGTTAGGCCCGCTGAGTACGCCACAGCGGGCCCTGGGTATTTCTTCCTGGAGAATTTCGCTCATCAGCCGGAATCCCTGGGCCTCAATGCCCTTGGTCAGACTTATAACGAACTGGTGTTCGCGGAACGCTGTGTTATTTTCCCGGATCACGGTCCGGAACGCTTTGCTGGGAATGGCAACAAACACCACATCCGCCTTCTGTACCGCATCCCGGAAATTGGTGGTGGGCAGGATGTCACCGGCCAGTTTGATGCCGGGCATGTAGCGTTCGTTGGTGCCCTTCTCTGCAACTTCGCGAACCTGTTGTTCGTTCCTCATCCAGAAATGGACAGTGTGGCCGTTACCGGCCAACACGCGAGTCATGGCGGTACCGAAGCTTCCACCCCCCAGCACGGCGACGTGTTTGCCGGTTCTGCCAGACGGTGAATTCCCGGGATCGTTATGATTCTCAGACATGGTTCATTATTATCCTGTGGGAAGATGTTACCCGAAACAGATGAACTGCCGGCTCAGCCCGGCTCCTCACATTCCAGAGCACGCACCAGATTCTTGAATTCCTCCCGGTTCTTGCTGTTGAGGCCCATCAGTACCTTGTGGGCATCCAGCACCTTGTCCCGCACTTGCTGCTCACTGGCCCGCAATACCGGGATCTCTTCAAGCTCTTCAATACGGGAAGCGGGCTCACGGACAATGATAAATATCTTGTCAAAACCCATGGAGGTAATGATGCGGGTAATATCAGGATTGGTGGAGATGAGTGTCGGCAGGAAATGACTGCGCTCCTGGGCCGCCATGGCAATTTTCGCCAGTAAACCGAGGGTAGTGCTGTCAATAATATCCGTTTCTGTCAGGTCAATGACCACGGTTTTGAACTGCGGATCCTGGGTAATCGACTCAACCAGATTGTCCAGCGTCGAACACAGGTTCAGCCGGATTTCACCGATAAACTTCAGGACATAAATGCCCTGTTTTTCAGCCTGCAGGATTTTGTAACCAGCCATTATTTCGCTGCCACTATTACGACTTTGTCTTTGCCAGTTCAGACTCGTCTGATTCAACCCTTAAGGGCATGGTATCAGTAACCGATACGATAGCGATATCATCCGGCAATTCGGTCATCTCATCGAGATGCAGTGCCTCACTGAGTGCGGCGATAGTGTGACGACCTCCGGACACGAGTTCAAGTAAAGTCTTCTCTTTTATATCAAGGCTTTTGGCCTCGATGACTTCCAGAATTCCATCCGAGAACAGCAATAGATGGAAAGGCCGGTCCAGCTCGACATTGTACACCTCCCACTCCGGTTCTTTGAAAAGCCCTACCGGCAAGCCTCTGCCTTCCAGAAACCGGGTCTCCCCGTCTTCAAAGCACAACAAGGGCATGGGGAAGTGGGCGCCCACGGCGTACTGCATGGTGCGTTCCGAGAGCGTGATAATGCCGACAAATAAAGTGACATGCTTGCCCAGCCCGGTATCCAGCAGTTCCGAGTTGATGCGTTGCAGGAAGCGCTCGGGATACAGTATATCGTCGCTGGAGCCCCGCCGCAGGTTGCGTTGCAGCCGGTTGCTCAGGTTCTTCAGCAATACCGTGACGAAGGCCGAACTGGCCCCGTGCCCCGAGACATCTGCCACATAAACCAGCACCTTGTCCCGGGACAGGGAAAAATAATCCAGAAAATCTCCGCTGAGGAACAGGGATGGCTTGATCATGTGGTCAATGGACAGGCCATCAATCACCTGATCCCGGTCCGGCAGCATTTTAAGCTGCACCTTGCGGCCGGCCCGCTGATCCGCCCGCAATTCGGAGATGCCGGCGCGCAGATCCCGGTTGGCCTCTTCCAGTTCCTGTCGGTACAACTGGTTGAGGCGGTTGACCCTTACCCGGTCAAACAACTTGCCGAGAACATCCTCCAGGGCATCCTTGCCGTCACAATATGGCTTGAGAACAGCATCAGCGGCCCCTGCCCGCAGGGCAGCGACCAGGGTGTCGGCATCCCGCCCGGCTGTACACAGCACGATGGGGGTGAAAGACTCCATATCCGTCAGACGGTTGGAGAGCTCTTCTATGGCCTGCGGCGACAAGTCGGCAAAAATGACATCGGGCGTAGCCTCCTCGAACAGGCTGCGCGCCGAGGAGACGTCCGGGTACCCGGTGACATAGAAGCCACGGGATTCCAGATACCGGCCCAGCTCCATGCGGGATTTTTCATCCGCATCAATTATCAAAATGCGCTCGGTGCGCGAAACCATGGCAAGAGCCCTAAACTACCAGCGGTAAACAACTATTCGCTTTTATACCCGTTTGGTATCTATTCTGGCATGCCCCTGTGATATAACAAGGCCTGTTTGATGAATTCCGGAGTTTCTCACCCATGCGAAGCGCAGTGAATGACCTGCTGGGGGCCTATGACAAGCTGATTATGGACCCTGTTCACGGTGGCATCCCCCTCTACCGGCACGAGATACAGGTTATCGACCACCCGCTGTTCCAGCGCCTGCGTAACATCTGCCAGAACGACATCCTGAGCCTGGTGTTTCCCGGCGCCACCCACTCCCGCTTCCTGCACAGCATCGGTGTGATGCACGTGGGCACCCGGATGTTCCGGGCAATGATTGATGCCTATCTCAAAGAACGCCAGCTCAGCGACCGGGTGGACCTGAGTCTCAGCCAGCTGGATGCCATTGATTACCTGGCCAAAACCATCCGCCTGGGCTGCCTGCTCCATGACAGCGGGCACTCGAGTTTCTCCCACCAGTTTACCCAGGCCCGAAAAATCCGCGAGCTGATGTCTCATCCACAGCGGTTCGAGGATCTCTGGCGTGGTGTCGATTATCGCCAGTACCATTCCGAGGCACCGGCGGAACTGGAACATGAGCATTATTCCGTGCGGGTTGCCCATGAAGTGCTGTCTTCCATCGACCTGGAAAGCGCCGGGCTGCACGCGGTGGACGTGATCGGGATTATGGAAACCACCGAGGTCACTCCCTCCGAAGCATTCTGTCGCCACGCGAAAGCCTTCTGGTCGTTTATCGCCGGCGGGGATGCGGACACCGGCATAATGGATGACGGGGATACGCCAGCACTGGTGATGGGCCTGCTTTCGTCAATCGTTTCCGGTGAGATCGATGCAGACCGGGCGGATTATATGCTGCGGGACGGCTTCCATTCCTCGGTAACCATCGGAGGCTTCAATCTGGATCACTTGTTGTCCAATCTGCGCTTTGGCTGGGACGTGCAGGAACCCTGGATGGGCCTGGCGATTACACAGAAAGGCCTGGGAGCCCTGGAAGACTTCGTTTACAGCCGTTACCAGATGTACCGCAAAGTGTACGCCCACAAAACCGCCCTGGGCTTTGACTGGGTTCTCCGCGAAGCCATCAATGAGGTACTGGAAGACCCGGAACACTTCCGCTGGATCGACACCTGCCTGAGCGATATGCGCTTTTTTGCGGAACTGACGGACAGTTTTTTCTGGGAGGCCTTCCGTAAGGTGGCAAGGCAGAAGCCGCGGAGTTATTCCCGCTTTATTGTGGACCGGGTGAGGCTGCGTCACCTCGACACGAGGGAAGGCCTTTCGGCTGACCAGATCCGGGAGCACAGCCATTACCTGGCAACCGCACTGGGCCAGGAGCCGGAGAATGTCATCACTTGCTCCATGCGCGCCAGATTCTCCAATATTCAGGACAACTTTAACGGTATCAAGGTACTGGTGCGGGATCCGGTCACCCGCAAGCGCTCACTGCGCCGTATTACCGAAGTGAGCGCGTTTTTCAGTAAATTCGGCGACGGCACCATTACCCACTTTTATCTGGAGCCCAGCCCGTAAGCCGGCCCACCAGATCCGTGGCACTTTCCCAGGCCGCCTCCACCCGGCCACCGTTGAGCCAGTCGCCGGCAACCCCCAGCCGGTGCTCAGGCCACCAGAAACTGCCCGCACCGGCCCTGCCCGCTTTGGCATAAAGCCAGCGGTGGGCGAGGCTCTGGTCGGGCTGCTGTTCCGCCTGAATGATATCCAGAAAGCTGGCGGTCATTTCCCGGATCACATCCTCCGCAGATGCCTCCCGGTTGCGTTCGGACCATTCTGCAGTGGCATGCAGCACCAGCCACTGGCCCTCACCTTCTTCCTGCCGTCCGGCCTTGCTGCTGTTATTGGCGACCCAGCCCAGCACCGGGTGCTCCAGCTTGCCTCCATCGGTGGGAAATTCAGCATCGCCGCTGAAGTGCAACGCCACGGCCCAACAGGGTTGAAGCTCAAAGTCAGGCCGGTTCAACTCATCAGCCAGTGATGCCAGAGCACTGTTATTCAGAAGATCCCGGCACTGCTGAACCGGCGCGGTGAGCAATACCGCATCGAACTCCCCGTGTTCTTCACGCTCCAGGGAGCCGTCCGCTTCCGAGGTGATCAGCCAGCGCTCCGAATCCGTCCGGCTCAGCTCTATGATCCGCTGGCGGGTGCTGACATCCAGCTCCCGGGACAGGGCGCGGGTAATGGCAGACATGCGCGGAATGCCAACATGGCGCGCTTCCCTGGAGGATGGTCGCCACAGACCGGTTTCATCCCGGTCCTGAAAGTGCCCCTCCCAGATACCCCAGCTTGCATTGCCAGCTTTACTTTCCAGAAAATGCCGGAACCCCTGATGGCGTATGGAGAAATACTGGGCCCCCATATCGATGGACTGCTCGCCTGCACGTTTGCTGGACATTCTTCCACCTGGCCCCCGCGCCTTATCGAACAGGCTGACCTGATATCCCCTGTCCCGGAGCTCATGTCCGATCGTTAATCCCGCAAGGCCTGAACCAACAATCGCCACTTTACGTATAGACTGCGTGAAACGTGCTTCAGAAAACATATCCAGTATTCATCCGGTGGGTGACTGTTTTCGTAGATTACGCCATTACCCAGACTGACTATCCAGAGAGGACTTGCAGGGTATGACCCGAGTGCAACATTGGCTGACCAACATCCTGAGATGGTTCGATTCCAGCGCGGGAACAGATCACATCGACCCCACTGACCGCGCCTTCAACTGGTTGAGAGTATTACCCTTCATAGCTCTCCACATTGCTTGCCTCGGTGCTATCTGGACAGGCACCAGCAGCTTTGCCATCGGCTTTGCCAGCGGTTTCTTTGTGCTGAGGATGTTCGCCATTACCGGCTTTTATCACCGCTACTTCTCCCACAAGACCTTTAATACCGGCCGGATAACCCAGTTTGTATTCGCCCTGCTGGGTGCCAGTGCGGCACAACGGGGCCCGCTCTGGTGGGCAGCCCACCATCGCCACCATCATCAGCATTCGGACACGGAAAAAGATCTGCACTCTCCGGTTCAGAACAGCTTCTGGTGGGCGCACATGGGCTGGTTCACCAGCGACGAAGGTTTTGTAATGGATAACAAGCGTGTGGGTGACTGGCTGAAGTACCCGGAACTGCGCTTCATCAACCGTTTTGACGCATTAGTACCGGCACTGGCCGCGCTGATGATATACCTGCTGGGAGAGGCGCTGGCTGCCTGGGCACCGGGCCTGGGGACTAACGGTCCGCAGCTGCTGATCTGGGGTTTCTTTATTTCCACTGTGGTGCTGTTCCACGCCACCGTATCCATCAACTCCCTGGCCCATGTCTGGGGCAGCCGCCGCTTCGACACGCCCGATGGTAGCCGGAATAATTTCTGGCTGGCCCTCATCACCCTGGGTGAAGGCTGGCACAACAATCACCACCGCTGGCCGAGATCGGTGCGCCAGGGGTTCCGCTGGTACGAAATTGACATTACCTGGTACGGACTGTGGCTGCTTTCCAGGCTCGGACTTGTCTGGGACCTGAGCCCCATTCCACAGCATATCAAAGACGAAATGAATCAGACCAACACACAGCGGGAGAAAGTAAAACAATGAGTACCGCTCACGATATTGAGGTCGGCCATCAGGCTGCCGTCCTTCCCGGATTGCTGGACCGTTTCCGGCAACTGTTCAACCAGATGGGCTCGGGGCACCTCGGGGACCTGTCCTCGGTATACAGTGACGACATCATTTTCACTGACCCGTTCAGCACTGTCCGGGGACTTGCTCAGCTGACCCGGCACCTGGACAGCAGCTACCAGAACGTCATCAGCTGCCGGTTCGAGTTCGGACTGCCGGTCGTTGACAAGCAACAGGTGGCCCTGCCCTGGATCATGTATCTGCGCCACAAGCGCCTGAACAAGGGCGTACTGGTCACCGTGGATGGCCTCTCCCTGCTGAGAATCGACGGGCAGCGTATCGGCTACCACCGGGATTACTTCGATGCCGGCCAGCTGCTGTATGAAAATGTGCCGGTACTGGGCCGGATGATCCGCTGGATCCGGGGGCAGGCCGTATGAGCAATCGATTTCCTGAACAGGGCACCATCTGGCTGACGGGTGCGTCTTCCGGTATCGGCAAGGCTCTGGCAAAACACCTGTCATCGCATGGCCATTCGCTGATCGTGACCGGCCGCCGGCAGCAGCCCCTTGAACAACTGGCCGAATCGGGCAAGGGCCATGTGACTCCCGCCCCCTGCGACACAACGGATCCGCAGAGCCTGGACGGTGTCCGGGAGGTGCTGGAACAGCACCGTCCTGTAACCATGGCCATACTGAATGCCGGCACCTGCGAATATCTGGATGTAGCGGATTTCAGCAGTGACATTATCGAAAAGAATGTCGTCACCAACGTGATTGGTACTGCCCGATCCATTGAGACCGTACTGCCCAGCCTGCGGAACGCGCGGGCCAGGGGCTATGCAGCAACACTGGTGATTGTCGGCTCGTCCGCCTGGTGGTTTCCCTTCGGCCGCGCCGAAGGCTATGGCGCATCCAAGGCCGCCCTCGCCTATCTCGCCACCTCCCTGCGGGCGGACCTGGCCGCGGAGGGCATCGATGTGGTGCTGGTGTCGCCCGGCTTCGTGAAGACACCCCTGACCGACCGCAATGACTTTCCCATGCCATTTCTGGTCAGTGCGGAAGAAGCCGCCGGACGCATTGTGCAGGGGCTGGAAAAGGGCCGGAACAGCATCGAGTTTCCCAGGCGTTTCACCTGGCTTATACGCCTGTTGGGCAATATGCCCCAGGGAGTGATCGACCGTATGGCTGCCTCCATGTCGCGCAGCCAGGAAGCAGGCAAGGAATCCGCTGAATGAGCGAGAGAACACAGAGTATCGCAGTGATCGGAGCGGGCGTATCCGGGTTGACGAGCGCCTGGTTGCTCTCGGAAAAGTACCATGTGGAAGTCTTCGAAGCGGCGGACTACGCCGGCGGGCACACCAATACCGAGAACATCGAACTGGGCGGAAAAACCTGGCCCGTCAATACCGGTTTCATCGTATTCAATGACTGGACCTACCCGAACTTCATCCGCCTGATGGAACGGCTGGGAGTCGCCTGGGAAGACAGCGCTATGAGCTTCAGCGTGGACAGCTCCGCGACCGGGCTTCAGTACAACGGCACCAGCCTGAACACCCTGTTCGCCCAGCGCAGGAATCTGCTGAACCTGCCTTTCCTGAACATGGTCCGGGAGATCCTCCGTTTCAACCATGAAACCCGGGCGGATCTGCAGAACGAACGCATCGGGGACAGTGAAACCCTGGGCGAATATCTGAACCGCAACGGTTACTCACGTTATTTCCGCAACCACTACATCGTGCCCATGGGTGCGGCAATCTGGTCTGCTCCGGAGATTATTCTGGAGCAGTTCCCGGTGCGGTTCTTCCTGCAGTTTTTCAACAATCACGGCATGTTGTCGGTGGATGATCGCCCCCAGTGGCGGGTGATTTCCGGGGGCAGCGCGCAATACGTGAAGCGGATGATGGACAGGCTGGCGTCCGGACTGCACCTTAGTGCGTCTGTTGAGCAGGTCACCCGCGATGATCAGGGCGTTGTGCTGCGGGTTAATGGCGAGGCGCACCGGTTTGATCAGGTGGTGTTTGCCTGCCACAGCGACCAGGCCCTGAAAATGCTCGGCGATCCCACAGAACAGGAGCGGGAAATTCTTGGCGCAATCGGTTATCAGTCCAATGACGTAGTGCTGCACACCGACAGCTCCGTCCTGCCTTCCAACCGGCGCGCCTGGGCCGCCTGGAACTACTGGATTCCGGAGCATCGCAACGAGCCGGTATCGGTTACCTATAACATGAACATCCTGCAGAATTTCCGGGATGCCCCGGAAACCTTCTGCGTGACCCTCAACCGCACCCGGGACATTGATCCGGCAAAGATTCTCAGGCGTTTCGACTATACCCATCCGGTGTTCACCATGGATGCCGTGCGCGCCCAGCAGCGTTATCACGAAATTGGCAATCGCAACCGCAGCCATTTTTGCGGGGCCTACTGGTTCAACGGTTTCCATGAGGATGGCGTGAACAGCGCGTTGCGGGTCACCCGTGATCTGGGAGTGGAGCTCTGACCATGGCGAGCCAGACTCTGCGCAGCCAATGGCTGGAAGGCACCGTGCGCCACCGGCGACTGGCACCGGTGAGCCATCAGTTCCGTTACAACACGGGAATGCTGGCCGTGGACCTCTCCGAATGGGAGGCAGTGACCGATGTCAGCCGCTGGTTTTCGCTGGAGCGCTTCAACTGGATGTCGCTCAAGCGCAACGATTACATGCCTTCCCGGGGCGGCAGCCTGGAGCAGGCAGTCCGGGATCAGGTGGAAGAGGCCACGGGTTGGCGGCCGGCCGGTCCTGTTGAGCTGATTACCCACCCCCGCTACCTGGGATATGTCTTCAATCCGGTGAGCTTCTACTTCTGCTACCACGCCGGTGCGAATCCGGCTGCCGGGGATTTGCCGGCGGTGATTCTCGCCGAGATAACCAATACTCCCTGGCACCAGAGACACATTTACTGTCTGGAATGCGACCACCCGGAAACCCTGCCCTCCGGCTGGCAGACCCTGCGCTTCGGCTTCGACAAACGCTTTCATGTTTCCCCCTTCAACCCGATGGACCAGCAGTACCGCTGGTCCTTCAGTTTCCGGGCGGGTGAGCTGCGCATTCACATGAATGTGCTCGGCAAGGAACAGAAAGAATTTGATGCCACCCTGGTAGTCCGGCGGGCACCCCTCACTCGTAAAGTCTTCAACAAAGCCCTGCGGGCGTTTCCCCTGGAATCCCTGAAGGTAGTAACGGGTATTTACTGGCATGCGCTGCGCCTGAAGCTCAAGGGGGCCAGGTTCTACAGCAACCCGGACAAGCTGCCCGACGAAGACCCGGCCCACGGGCTGGGCGCCGGGGATCAAGGTTACCCCGCAGGTACCGACAATAACGACGAACATTATTCCGCAAAGGTAAGCTCATGGAGAACCTGAATACCGGCACCATAGAAACCAACCCCACAGAAACGACTTCTGCGCTGCCCCTGACCAGTCGCCTGGCCCGGAAGCTGGTGTGCAAGCAGCTCTCCATGCTGCGTTACGGAACACTGGTAATCACCGAACAGGGACAGCAGACCCGCGTGTTCGGCGACCAGGATCCCCGCCTCCCCAGCGCCGAGCTGCATGTTCACAACCCGTCCATGTGGCGGGATATGGTGACCGGCGGGAGCATCGGTGCCGCAGAGTCGTTTGTGGCTGGCGACTGGTCCAGCCCTGATCTGGTACAGCTGCTGCGGTTTTTTACCCGTAACATCGATATTATGAATGCCTTCGAGGACCGGTTTGCCTGGCTGACCAGGCCGGCCCTCAAGGGGCTGCACTGGCTTAACCGCAACACCCTCGAAGGTTCCCGCAAGAACATCAGCGCCCACTACGACCTGGGCAACGACCTGTTCCGGACCTTCCTGGATCCGACCATGATGTACTCCTCCGCAGTTTATCCCCGGGAGGATGCCTCCCTGGAGGAAGCGGCACTGCACAAACTGGACATGATCTGCCGCAAGCTGGACCTGCAACCCGGCGACCGGGTGGTGGAAATTGGTACCGGCTGGGGTGGTTTTGCCATTCACGCCGCTTCCCGTTACGGCTGCCATGTCACGACCACCACAATCTCCCGGGAGCAGCTGGAACTGGCTCGGGCGCGGGTCAGGGAAGCCGGCCTGGAAGACCGCATTACCCTGTTGTTTGAGGATTACCGGGACCTGGAGGGCCAGTACGACAAACTGGTCTCCATCGAAATGATTGAGGCCGTCGGCCCGCAATTTCTGGACAGTTACTTTGCAAAGATCGGTGCCCTGCTGAAGCCCGACGGACTGGCACTGATCCAGGCGATCAACATGCCGGAGCAGCGCTACAGCCGGGCGCTCAGGAACGTGGATTTCATCCAGCGTTACATCTTCCCGGGCAGCTTCATTCCTTCGTTCGGCGCCATCCTCGACGCCGTGCGCACCGGCAGCGATATGGTGATGACCCATGCCGAGGACATCGGTTTCCACTATGCCCGTACCCTGAATGACTGGTGTCAGCGATTTATGGCCAGTGAGCGGGAACTGGAGCAAATGGGTTATGACGAAGCCTTCCGGAGACTCTGGGCGTTTTACTTTGCGTACTGCGAGGCGGGCTTCAGTGAGCGGGCCATCGGTGTGTCACAGATACTGTTTGCCCGGCCCCGGAACAAGCGCGGGAATATTCTGAGTCTATGATTCCCAACGCTACCGTCCGCAACGTTCTGAACTTCGCCCTTTTCCAGGCCGGCTGGTTCGTGTGTGTGCTCTACCCCACGGCCGGATCGCTGGCTGTGGTGGCCGGGATCCTCGTGATGCATTTCCTGCTGGTGAGTCAGCACCGGGTCGCCGAGGCTCAGTTTATCGGTGCTGGCATCGTGCTGGGTGGCCTGCTGGATACCCTCTGGCTGAGAACCGGCCTGCTACAGATTCACTCTGGCGATACCGCCGTCATTCCACCCTGGCTGGTCGGCGTGTGGGCAGTCTTCATGACCACCCTGTGCCACTCCCTGGGATGGATAGGCCGGTCTCGCTGGATGCCCTGGGTCTTTCCACCACTTGCCGGTCCGTTCGCCTACTGGTCAGCCACCAAGCTGGGCGCGGTAAGCCTGCCGGATCCATGGTTATCCCTGGGCGCGCTGATGGCGGGCTGGTGGCTGATTTTCCCCCTGCTTCTGTTCCTGCGCAGAAGCCTGTACCCGGAACTGGAGTATGCATCATGAGATCTGCAAGGCTCGCCTGTACTGCCTGGTTACTACTGCCTCTGATGGCTACGGGGGCCGAGACAGCTCTTTTTAATGGCACGGCGGTTGCGCGTTCCGGAGAGGTTCTGTACACCGAACGCCACGAAGTCACCGGCCGTTGCGGGAATGGCTACTGGGTGCCCGAACAGCACAGGGTTGACTACCGGAAGCCGGATTCAGACGCTGCCTTTGCAACCAAAACGCTGGATTACCCATCCGGCCTTCTGCTGCCGGAAATGATCTTTCGCCAGCCGGATTTTTCGGAGGTGATGAAAGTTACTCTCGACAGTAACCAGGTTTCCATCAAATGGACCACACCCTCCGGCAATAACAAAACCTTTGAACTGGCGATTCCCGACCGGCTGGTCATTGATGCGGGCTTTGACCACTTCATTCGCGCCCACTGGGAAAGGTTGACCGGGGGCAACAGTGCCCGTTTCCGTTTTCTCGGTCCGACCCGTGGTGAGCATTACGGATTTGTCGCGGAACCGGCCAACACCGGCGATTTTGAGGCCAGACATGAGTTCCGCATCCGGCCGGACGGCCTGGTAACCCGCTTCCTTGTGGATCCGATTTACCTGGGTTATGACGATGAGGGCTTTCTCACCGACTTCTCCGGCCTGACCAATATCCGCAAGAACCGGGACCGTAACTTTACAGCCCACATCCGCTACAATCAGCAGAACTCACCTCCCTGCCCGCTGCTTCCCTGAGGCGTCACGGGCGGGTCCGCACCATTGGCAGGCTGTGGTAGACTCCCTGTCCTGAACTGTCCGGACGGAGTCTCACTTTTCATGATGTTTGTATCCTTCAACGTCAACAGCATCCGCACACGCCTGCATCAGCTTGAAGCGGTCATTCGCGACCTGAACCCGGACTTTATCGGATTGCAGGAAACCAAGGTCACCGACGAGCAGTTCCCCGCAGAGGACATCCGTAAGCTTGGGTATCATGTGCATTTCCACGGGCAGAAAACTCACTACGGGGTGGCGCTGCTGTCCCGGGCTGAGCCGGAGGAGGTCATCAAAGGCTACCCCTGGGATGGAGAAGAAGCCCAGCGGCGCCTGATCACCGGCATTTTCAACATTAACGGGGAACGGCTGACGGTCATCAACGGTTATTTTCCCCAGGGTGAGAACCGCAATCATCCGGTGAAATTTCCCGCCAAGGAAGCGTTCTATGCCAATCTGATGAAATGGCTGGACCAGTTGCAGCAACAACCGGGGCAACTGGTGCTGATGGGCGATATGAATATCTCACCGACAGACCGGGATATCGGTATCGGCGACAACAACGCCAAACGCTGGCTGCGTGAGGGTAAGTGCAGCTTCCTGCCAGAAGAGCGGGAGTGGCTGTCAAAGGTTGAGCAGCGGGGGCTGACGGATATTTTCCGTTACCTGCACCCGGATGAAGACAGTACCTTCAGCTGGTTTGACTACCGCAGCCGGGGATTCGAGCGGGACCCGCGACGGGGCCTGCGCATCGACCTGATCATGGCCAGCGACGCGCTGCGGGACAAAGCCCGTGATGCCGGTGTTTGCTACGATATCCGGGCCATGGAGCGACCATCGGATCACTGCCCTGTGTGGGCCAGTTTCGAGCTCTGAGGCGGGTTGGCGGCACCATGGGCAAGGTAAAGACGCGCGACCGCATTCTGGATGTCAGCCTGCAGCTGTTCAACCGCCTTGGTGAACCCAATGTCACCACGCTGCTGATCTCCGATGAACTGGAGATCAGCCCGGGCAACCTTTACTACCACTTCAAGAGCAAATCCGACATCGTGGAGGAGCTATACGGGCGGTTTGATCACGAGATGAATGACCTGCTCGCGGTGCCGGAGGACGCCGAGATCACCCTCGATCAACAGAACTTCTTTTTGCACCTGTTATTCGAAACCGTCGCCCGTTACCGCTTTATCTACCAGGATCTGGTAAACGTCCTTTCCCGGTATGACGCATTGCAGTCGCCTTTCCGCCGGCTTCTGAAACGCAAGCAAAAGGCGTTTCGCACCATATGCGAAAGTTTCCGTCATCAGGAGATGATGCAGATCTCGGGTGAAGAACTCGCGGCTCTCTGTGAACAGCTAACCCTGACTGCCTGTTACTGGACCAGTTACGACAGCCTGAGTCATTTGCAGGAAAGGGATCGGGTCGATCCGGGACGGGGTGTCTACCAGATGCTGAGGCTGCTGCTGCCCTACCTGGGAGAGCCGGAGCGCGAACAGGTACAACTGATCAGTCGCGCCTACCTGGCCGACTGATTATTCTTCCTCATCACGGCTGTCGGCAGTGCCCTGCAGGCGCGCCACTTCCGCTTCAAGACGCGCAACCCGGGCTTCCAGGCGTTCCACATCTTCCTGACGATGAATCCCCAGCCGGCGCAGCGCACCAAACACCCGCTGGTCAAACATGTTTTCCAGCTTGTCCCAGGTACCGGTGGCCTTTTCCCGGACATCATCCACACGGTGCTCCACCGAGCGGATTTGTTTTTCAACAACACCACGGGTAAGGCTTTCCAGTTGCTCGCCCTCGTTCACCAGCCGCTCAAAGAAACGCCCGGCATCTTCCTCGGCCTTGGTGTAGGCCCCCAGACCAGCCAGCCAGATCTGTCTGGCAGAATCCCGGATCTTGCCCGCAAGCAGCGGATCATTTTCCGGGCTCTTGTGGTTTCCGTCGTTCTGGTCGGCCATATCTACCTCTGACTTCGTGGAATGTACCGGCGAACCGGCTACTGCCAATCGTCGCCCTATTGTATTACAGACAGAAAAAAATGCCGAATCCGATGCCGCAAAGGACAACAGAGATTGCCCTGCAAAGCCCGCCATTAAAGGCCGGAGTATAAGAGTCAAAAGGATATGAAAAAATGTTTTCAGCACAGCCGGGCAGAACCTTGAACTGTGCATAATATGGTCAATACTTCCTGATACCGGTGTCGTTCGCGATGCCGGTTTGTCTGGAAGTCTTTCATGGATACTACTCGCACGCCTCTGCCCGGCCATCAGCGCCGGGCCTTTTTTTGCTATCATGCCTGCCTGACTGGTAAAACACTGTTACCCACTTCTCAAGGGCGTGAAACTATCTATGGATATCCGAAGAATTGACGACGACATCTCAGTAGCCCCGCAGATTTCCGTAGCAGACGTACAGGAAATTGCCCGACTGGGGTTCCGAACCCTGATAGCCAATCGTCCGGACCAGGAAGAGCCCGGGCAGCCAGCCATGAAGGATATAGAAGCAGCGGCGCGGGACCAGGGCTTGGAATGGGTCTATCTGCCGGTGGAATCGGGCAATATCACCGACAACGATGTGGACAACTTTGCTCCTGTGATCCGCCAGGCCGAAAAGCCCGTACTTGCCTTCTGTCGTTCCGGTACCCGCTGCACGGTGCTTTGGGCCCTGTCCAGCGCCAGAACCAGGCCAGCTGACCAGTTGGTTGCCAAGGCCCGCAATGCCGGCTACGACATCACATCCCTGATGCCCCGCATGGAACAACAGGCGGACCGCAAAGGCTGAGCCACTCCCGGAGAGGTTACATGGATTACAAGGGCGCGGAAGGTTTTCGCCACGACCAGAGCAAACAGAAACTCGGAGTGCTGGTTACCAACCTGGGTACGCCGGATGCGCCCACCAAGACAGCCCTGCGCCGTTACCTGGCGGAGTTTCTCTCAGATCCCCGGGTCGTGGAAGTGCCCCGCCTGCTCTGGTGGCTGGTGCTGCACGGCGTCATTCTGCGCATCCGCCCTGCCCGCTCCGCAAAGGCCTATGCGGGTGTCTGGGAGAAAAAGGGCTCGCCCCTGCTGATCCATACCGCTGCCCAGTGTGAAGGCATTCGCAAGGCGCTGGAGCAGAAGTGGGGAGATAAGGTAGTGGTTGCCTTTGCCATGCGCTATGGCAACCCGTCCGTCCCCAAGGTGCTGGACGAACTGGCCGCTCAGGGGGTGAGCCGCCTGTTGGTACTGCCTCTGTATCCTCAGTATTCTGCTTCCACTTCGGCCTCGACGTTTGATGCCATCGCAAAGGATTTCACGTCGCGTCGCTGGCTGCCGGATTTCCGTTTTGTCTCCCATTACCACGACTTCCCGCCCTATATTGAAGCCATGGCGCGGCATATAGAATCCTGGTGGGCCCAGAGCGGTCGCCAGCAAAAGCTGGTTCTGTCTTACCATGGCATCCCGCTCAAGTACCTTCTGAAGGGCGACCCGTACCACTGCGAGTGTCACAAAACCTCCCGCCTGCTGGCGGAAAGGCTGGGGCTGTCCGACGACCAGTACATGACCACCTTCCAGTCCCGTTTCGGCCGGGAGGAGTGGCTGCAGCCCTATACCGATGAAACGATGAAAGCATTGCCCGGTGAAGGCACGACCTCCGTGGATGTGTTCTGTCCCGGCTTTTCTGCAGATTGCCTGGAAACCGTGGAAGAAATTGCCGAAGAGAACCGGGATTATTTCCTGGCGGCCGGCGGCAAAACCTTTAATTACATTCCGGCCCTGAATGCCACACCCGGGCATATCGATGCCCTGGTAACGTTGATTGAAAAGAACCTGCAGGGCTGGGATCTGCCGGATAACAGCCAGGAGACTCTCCAGGCCCGAAGCAAGCGCGCGGACGAGCGCCGGGAGGCTACCTGGCCGGGAAGAAATCTGTAACATGAAACTGAACTGCGATCTGGGTGAGAGTTACGGCGCCTGGCAGATGGGCCAGGACGACAAGGTAATGCCATTGATCGACATGGCCAACGTGGCCTGCGGCTTTCACGCGGCTGACCCGATGGTGATACGCAATACCCTGGCGCTTGCCGCCAGGCACCAGGTCGAAGTGGGTGCCCACCCGTCCTACCACGACCTGCCCGGTTTTGGTCGTCGGTCCATTCACCACACGCCGGAGGAGATTCAGGCGCTGATGCTGTACCAGTTAGGCGCGCTGGAGGGCATGTGTCGTGCCGAAGGGCTGACCCTGAAATACGTCAAGCCCCACGGCGCCCTCAACAACGACATGATGCGGGATGGCAACCTGTTAAGGGCCGTGATGGGGTCAGTGAAAACCTTCCGTCAGGATCTCCCGTTGATGATTCCTGTCACTTGCTGTTACCGCGAACACCAGCAAATAGCTGATGAGGTCGGCCTGCCACTGCTACTGGAAGCCTTCGCAGACCGGGCCTACGATAACCAGGGCCAACTGGTGTCCCGACGGGTCGCCGGAGCCGTGCATGAAGATCCCGATATTATTGTCCGACAGGCCCTGTGTTTCGCCAGGCAAAAAGGGACGCACAGCAGCACCGGCCAGTGGCTGGATCTGCCGGCAGACAGCCTCTGCGTACACGGCGATAACGATGCCGCCCTCGCGGCCGTCAAGGCCATCCGCCAGGCACTGAACGCAGGATCATGATCGAGCAGGTATCTGTCGATAGTCTGGTGTTGCGTTTAGCCGACAGCATTGATTCTGCCCTGCCGGCCCGGCTGGCATCAATCTGCGACCTGCTGGAAGTCAACGGCGACCACTGGCTGGTCGATCTGGTGCCATCCTATACCACTCTGCTTGTCACCTGGGATCCGCTGATAACGGATTACCAGGCCGTCCGTGACCGGGTGCTGGATTGCCTCAGTAAATCAGACAGTGACACGACCCGGGGCGCGGCCCGCCTGCACCGCATTCCGGTGTGGTACTCCACAAACTCCGGGCCTGACCTGGAAGCGGTTGCACGTCACGCCGGAATAACCATCGATGAAGTGATCCGGATTCACAGCGAAACCCGGTACCTGGTATACGCCCTGGGGTTTGCGCCGGGCTTTGCCTTTCTCGGCGAAACCGACGAGCGCATCGCCATGCCCCGCAAACAAACACCGCGGGCCAGGGTTCCTGCCGGAAGCGTGGCCATCGCCAACCGCCAGACCGCCATTTACCCCCTGGAAAGCCCGGGAGGCTGGCAGCTTATCGGGCTGAGCCCGGTTCGGCTGTTTAATCCACAGAACCTGTCATTGCTGAAAACCGGCGATGCGGTGCAGTTCTGCCCCGTCACCGAAGCGGAGTACCGGGAAATGGCCGGGGGCACGTCGTGAGCCTGCACATTCTCGATGCGGGCCTTTCCTGCACCGTGCAGGACCCGGGCCGCCGCGGGTACCGTCGCCATGGCCTGGCCAGCGGCGGCGCGGCGGACCTGCATGCTTTCCGGTGGGCCAACAAGTTGCTGGATAACAATCCCGGGGCAGCCTGCCTGGAGATCGTGATGGGAGGCTTCCGCGCCGTTGCACGGCACCACATCACAGTCGCCGTGACCGGCGCAGATGCTTCACTAAAGGTAAACGGGCGGCCACTCGCCGGCTGGTCGACCATCAAGCTGAAACCCGATGACGAGCTGGAAATCGGCATGAGCCGGGCCGGTCGGCTGATTTACCTTGCCCTGCCCGGAGGCGTCGATGGTCCGGAGCTGTTCGGGAGCCAGTCCATGGTGGCAAGGGAACAGTTCTCCGACCATGCCGGCCTGGAGGCAGGTGCCGAGGTGGCCTGCCTCTCTGAAGAACCTGCCATACCGCGACGAGCTGTGCCGGATTCTCATCGCAGGCACTATCGGGAGGACGTTTGCGAACTGGATTTGCTACCCGGTTATCAGTACCGGGAGTTTGACCGTTACGACCTGCTCCGGCTGACTCACAGCAACTACCGGGTGACTCAACACAGTGACCGGATGGGCTACCGGTTATCCGGCCCGGCCCTTGAGAAGGCTGACTGGCAGATCCTCTCGGAAGGAATGGTCGTGGGTGCCGTACAGATTCCCGGTGACGGCCAGCCCATCGTGCTGATGCCCGACTGCCAGACCATCGGGGGTTACCCGAAGCCCGGGGCCCTCAGCCGTCAAGATCTTGGTCGACTGGCACAGCGCCTGCCCGGAGACAGCATCCGCTTCCGCTTTACCAGCCCGGAAGACATGCAACGCAAGCACCTGCTGAGCGAACTGTTCTTCCGTCACACCCGTTGGGAGGCGAATGGCTGTGATCTACGCTGGCGTTAGCCGTCCTCCGGCTCCGGCACCGCCTGGCAGAAGTTGCACTCCCCGGTATCCACCGTCGCACCACCGGTTTCCACATAACGCATGCGGTGCCTTGCCCGACCACGGTTCGCCGAGACCGCAAAGCGTCGCGGATTCTCCGGCCGGTCGTCCGCTCGGGGCGCTGCGTCCTGTGGCTGTGTTTGCGGATCCGTCATGGGCAGGCTCCTGATTTTTCGCATATGCTGAGAAGTATGGGGGCGAAACAGCCGGATGCCAATGGCGGAAACGACGTATGCAGGCCTGGGAAGGTTCGAGGAGGGTCTTGGAACTACTTGAAAATAAAGAAAAAATGGCGGTGGGCCAGGGATTCGAACCCCGGGAGGGCTACTAACCCTCGGCGGTTTTCAAGACCGCTGCATTCAGCCGCTCTGCCAGCCCACCGCATCTTTTCAGGCCGTCATTGCGACAGCGGTGAGCATGATACCGGAATCCCCTGCTCTGTCAACGGTGTGAACCGGATCCGGCTTCACGAAGGGATTTCATGCGGATTTTTGCAAAGTCGCAGAATTAACAAAATGTAATGAATCTTCCGTCCCGGTTTATTGTCGTAAATGATTGAAAGTTGCGTATACAACCTTATTATAGAGTACAGGACTTCAAGGTAATTGCGCCGGCCACGGATAACCGTGGCCGGCGCAATATAGCCGATCAACCAAACCGGAGATCAGAATGGAAAACAGGCATTACAACGTCCGTCAGAACCAGGGTGGCGTGCAGATCGCCCGCGGTTCCGCCACCGGGGTGATGAGCCCGGAGGCCACTAAAGTTCTGCGTAATACCTACACGCTCCTGGCCATGACACTGCTGTTCAGCGCTGTGATGGCAGGCGTATCCATGAGTATCGGGCTCAGCCAGGGTGCCAGCATGATCTGCAGCCTGGGTGCCCTGGCGCTGGTATGGCTGGTGCTGCCCCGTACCGCTAACAGTGCCGCCGGTATCGGCGTGGTCTTCGCATTTACCGGTTTGCTCGGCCTGGGTCTTGGTCCGATCCTGATGCACTACCTGCAGATGGCCAATGGCGGCCAGATCGTCATGCAGGCCCTTGGCGGCACTGCCGTGGTGTTCCTGGGACTGTCAGCCTATGCCCTGACCACCAAGAAGGACTTCAGTTTCATGCGCGGCATGCTGGTGGCGGGCCTGATGGTAGTGATTGTCGCGGCCCTGGGAACCTTTGTCGCGGGCATGTTCGGAGTGGAAGTTACCGCCATCAGCCTGGCGATCAGTGCCGCAATCGTCTTCCTGATGTCCGGCTTCATCCTGTACGATACCAGCCGTATCGTTAACGGTGGTGAGACCAACTACATCATGGCGACCACAGGCCTGTACCTGAACATCTACAACCTGTTTGTCAGCCTTCTTCACCTGCTGGGTGCGTTCTCCGGCAACGATTGATCCTTGCCGAGCGACGCCACTGACGACCCCGGGCCAAGTCCGGGGTTTTGTGTTTCTGAGGAACTGCAATGAGCGGCCAAGGCTCCCTTTCATACACCATCGTGATCAGTGGTGCGCCCTACAGCAGCCAGGCACCGGGCAGCGCGCTGGCTTTCTGCCGGGCATTAGTCAGGCAGGGCCATCGGATAGACCGTGTATTTCTCTATGGTGAAGGCGTGCTTCTCGCCTCGTTGCTGTCCGCTCCCCCCTCCGACGAGGAAAATCTGCGGGACCGGTGGTGTGACTTCCTGGCTGAACATCAGATTGAGGGTATTGCCTGCATCGCCTCGGCCCTGCGCCGGGGTGTCGTGGACAACACAGAGCAGCATCGTTACCAGTTGCCCGCGTGCAACCTGGCAAGCCCTTTCCTGCTGGCCGGCCTTGGTGAGTGGGTTCAGGGTATGCAGGATTCAGATCGGGTGGTGCGTTTTATGGAGGGACACTGATGGACACGCTGGTAGTCATTGATCAACCACCCTACAGCGACTGGCGTGGCCGGGAGTCCCTGGACATCGGCTTTGCCCTGGCGGCGTTTGACCAGAGCGTAAGCCTGTTATTCACCGGACCCGGGGTATACTGGTTGCTGGCCGGGCAGCAGGGGGAAGCCCTGGGGCAGAAAACCCTGACCCGGCAATTATCCGCAGCACCCATGTTCGGTATTGAGCAACTGCTGTTTGATCGGGAGGCCTGCCGGAAAGCCGGTCTGGATTCAGCCCGATTGATCGATCACGCGCAGCCGACCGACGACACTGCGGCTTTGTATCGCCAGTATCATCACGTCATCACTCTTTAAGTAAGCGTAATCGCCACATGACGACCCTGCATATTCTTAACAAGCCCCCGCATCACCCCCGGTTCGAGGGCTGCCTGGAAGCGCTTGGGAGTGACGATGTGTTGCTGCTGATGGAGTCCGCCGTCCTCGCCGTCTCGGTTTCGGGCTTGCTGCCAACCGGCCGCGTGTGCGCGCTGAAGGCTGACCTGGAGGCGCGGGGCCTGAGCGAAGCGACCTGCGGCGGCATTGCCATCATCGATTACGACAGGATGGTTGGCCTGACAGTAGAATCAGCACGGATTATTCATTGGTGAATTATGCCGACACCAGAACGGAACAGTGAGGGGTTTCTGGAGAATCCCCGCGCCTGGGATCAGGAAACCGCCCTTCGGATTGCCCGTGAGGACGGTATCGCTTTAAGTGAAAATCACTGGGAAATCATATGGTTTTTAAGGGACTTCTATAAAGCACATGAAATGGCTCCACCCTCTAACCGACTGTTCGTAAAAGCGGTTCGGGAGGCCATGGGCGAAGATAAGGGCAACAGCATCTACCTGATGACCCTGTTTCCGGGTACGCCCGCCAAAACCGCCTGCCGGATTGCCGGCCTGCCCCGGCCGACAAACTGCCTTTAGGGCTGGCCTGCGGAGTCGGAGGCACCTTCCTTGCCGTTACCCTTCTTGTAATGCAGGTCTGCAGCTGAGCCCAGAAAGCTGCTCAGGCCGTTCTCAAACAGCCCGGATCCAAACTTCAGGAATTGCCGGGTTGACTCCCTGGCCCCTGCTCCCAGCTCGGGAAGGCCGACCATCGCGTCGGATACGCCTTTTTTTACGCCACGGGTGACGTTTGGCTCGATTTCTTTAGCGGCATCAAGAACTTCCTGCACCCGCCGGTCCAGATAGGGGCGTACCAGCCCGAACCAGAATCCCGCCAATACAGCCAGCACCGTCAGCCCCGTCACGACCACCTGAATGGTCAGCATCAGCCAGAATGACATAGTCACCTCTCCTGCGTTCTCGGTTGTCTCACCTGCGGGCCCCTTGAAACGAGTCAGAACAGCAGATGATTCATGATCAGATATTGCAACCCGCCGGCAAGCGCGCCGAAAAGCCCGCCCACCAGCATGAGCTGGAATTCCTCTTCCCGGAAGGCCGGACGAAGAATATCCTGAAATTCAGCCGGTTTCAGAGATTTCATCTGGTCTCCCAGCACACCGGCCACCACAGGTATCCTTTCCTTGTTGAACCCGGGATTACCAAATACATCATATGTTGCATGCAGGGCCTGGTTATTCATGGCCTTTTTGAGGTTGGTATAACCAGACATCCCGATAGCGACCTGGGCGGTAACCTTCATGATCAGGGAGCTGTCCAGCATCGGCCGCAGATGCTTCTGGATAATCGCCCGGGTACGATCACCGTGGTGCCCGTTGATCATGGCATCGGCCACCTTCTCCACCGTCAGCAGCTCTTCAGCAACCAGCCACGCCCAGGTTTCACTGATCTCCGACTGACGCTGCAAAAATAATCCCTGCAGATTCCAGAACAACACACGGCGGGGATGCAGCGGCCGGAAAATCAGGTTAATAGCGATCCAGTTGGTGAGAAAGCCAACACCAAACCCACCCAGAGGTAAAAACCACATCTCCGGATAGCGCGCCCAGATCGGTGCCAGAATGGCGCCCAGCAAGCCGCCTATAACTGCGCCATTGTTGACCACCGAGCGAAGCTCCACACTCCCCGCTTCCTTGAAGATACGGTTCATCAGATCCGGATGACGTCGCAGCTCCCGGCTCAGCAAGGCTTTAAGATCAACCAGCTCGTCCAGATCATCTCCGAAGTCTTCCACCAATAACTCTACCGTATGCGGCAACTGTTCCCGGGTCCATTCGTAGACCCGGTTGCGGAGGAATATCGGAAGGTTATCCCAGAGTACCGGCTGCACCTCGTACATCACCTCATCCACGTACTCATCAATGCGCGGGCTGACCTGGGCAATTACCTGCTCGGCGATACGCTGGGGTTCCATCTTCCGGTAAACCGCGTTCAGGTCGCCGAACTGTTTAAGTGTCCGGTCAATACAGATGTGGGCCATTTTCTCGGCCTTGCGGGGAATAACCCCCTGCCAGCCGATAAAGCCAATGCCAATGAAATTGACCGGATAGAAGGACATCTGTATGGCCAGCCAGTTGGTAAACCAGCCGACCAGAGCCGCCATGATTGGCACGGAAAGAAGTGCTGTGTCGAACAAGACAAACCCCAGTACAAGTGCCGGCAAAGGTGCCGCAGTTTATTAGGGGACCGTTGATTATTCTCCCAGGAGAGGCACGTAACTGGCCTCAGGCTGCTGTATGTCAATACGGTCCGTTATGATTGTGGCAGGGATGATGAGCCAAGAAAGGGATGTCAGCATTGGCCGAGCCGCCCTCGGATAAAGGACTGCCTGGCAGTGGTGGCTCCCCACTGCCAGGTTCAGGCCCTTACTGATAGTAGGCGTTTTCCTTGTAGGAGTGGTCCGTCACATCCCGCACGGCGGTGATTTCCGGAACCTGTTCCTTGAGGGTGGATTCGACACCCTGCTTGAGGGTCAGGCTCACCGCGCTGCAGCCCTGACAACCACCGCCGAAGCGCAGAACCGCAACGGATTCCTCCACCACCTCCACCAGGGAAACCTCACCGCCGTGGGCGGCAAGCCCCGGGTTGATTTCGCTGGCAAGAATATAATTGATCCGGTCAGGCAGCGGTGCATTTTCGTCCACCTGGGGCACCTTGGCATTCGGGGCCTTAATGGTCAGCTGGCCGCCCATCTGGTCCTTGGAATAATCCACCAGGGCATCTTCCAGGAAAGGAACGGAATTGTGGTCCAGATAAAGGATGAATTTCCCGAGATCCACCTTCTCGTCCGTCGGCACAACCTCGTTGGGCGGGCAGTAGGCCAGGCAGGTCTCCGCGTTGCGGGTGCCGGGCTGAGTCACAAAAATGCGCACCCCCATACCTTCAACATCCTGCTTTTCAATCAGTTGGGCCAGATAATCCCGTGCGGGGTCAGTCACTGTTACTGAAGTCATTCTCGCTTCCCAATTGGAAATTTGACTCCATTTTATGTGAGTTCGCAGCAATGTGAAAGACCAAGTAAAATAGTCAGTCTTTAATGACCGCATTGACACGGCCAATCCGAGGCGTTGTCATGCTTCCGGTCATTTTCCGCCGGGACGCTTCCCTGCTTTTTTGCTATGATCCCGCGCCATTGCGATAACGACGAACAACCGGATGATATCTATGAACGACCGCAGCAAACGCCTGGAACAGCTCCATCAGGCCCTGAAAGAACGCATCGTGGTTCTCGATGGCGGCATGGGCACCATGATCCAGAACCTCAGGCTGGAAGAAGAAGCCTTCCGCGGTGAACGGTTTGCCGATTACGATCGGGAAGTAAAAGGCAACAACGACCTGCTCAACCTCACCCAGCAGGAGAAATTGCGCGGCATACACAGCGATTACCTGGCCGCGGGTGCGGATATCATCGAGACCAATACATTTAACTCCACCGGGCTGTCCCAGGCAGATTACGGGCTGCAATCCATTGCAAGGGAACTGAACGTGGCCGGTGCCCGTCTGGCACGGGATATCGCAGACGAGTTCACCCGCAAAGAACCCCACAAACCCCGTTTTGTGGCCGGTGCGGTTGGCCCGACGTCCCGTACTGCCTCCATCTCGCCGGATGTAAACAACCCCGGTTACCGGAACGTGGATTTCCAGACCCTGGTGGACAACTACTACGAGGCCGTAGATGGCCTGGTAGAAGGCGGCTGCGACCTGATCCTGATCGAAACCATCTTCGATACCCTGAACGCCAAGGCAGCCATCTACGCCGCCCAGCAGTTCTTTGAAGACAGTGGCATCGAACTGCCCATCATGATCTCCGGCACCATTACCGATGCCTCCGGACGCACACTTTCCGGGCAGACCACGGAAGCATTCTACAATTCCATTGCACACGCAAAGCCCATTTCCGTGGGCCTGAACTGTGCCCTCGGTGCGGACGCCCTGCGTCCTTACGTTGAAGAACTGTCCACCAAGGCTGAAACCTACGTATCGGCACACCCGAACGCCGGCCTGCCCAACGAATTCGGTGAATACGATCAGACCCCGGAAGAGATGGCGGAGATCATCGAAGGCTTTGCCCGGGATGGCTTCCTGAACATCATCGGCGGCTGCTGCGGCTCCCGTCCGGATCACATCGAAGCGGTCGCCAAAGCGGTGGCCAAGTATCCGCCGCGGCAAATCCCGGAGCGACCAAAAGCGCTGCGCCTCTCCGGCCTTGAGCCGTTTACCGGCGACGAGAACACCCTGTTTATCAATGTGGGTGAGCGCACCAACGTCACCGGTTCCAAGCGCTTCCTGCGCCTGATCAAGGAAGAGCAGTACGAAGAAGCCCTGAGTGTCGCCCGGGACCAGGTGGAGAATGGTGCCCAGATCATCGACATCAACATGGACGAAGGCATGCTGGACTCAAAGGAGGTGATGGTCACCTTTCTGAATCTTGTCGCCTCGGAACCGGATATCTCCCGGGTACCCATCATGATTGACTCCTCCAAGTGGGAGGTGATCGAAGCAGGCCTGCGCTGCATTCAGGGCAAGCCGGTGGTGAACTCCATCAGCCTGAAAGAAGGCGAAGAGGCGTTCATCAAACGCGCCAGGGACTGCATGCGCTACGGTGCCGCGGTGGTGGTCATGGCCTTTGACGAAGACGGCCAGGCCGACACCTACGAGCGCAAGACCGAGATCTGCAAACGCTCTTACGAGGTGCTGACCGGTATCGGGTTCAACCCTGCCGACATCATCTTTGACCCGAACATCTTCGCCATTGCCACCGGCATCGAAGAGCACAACAACTACGCGGTGGACTTCATCAACGCCACCCGCTGGATCCGCAACAACCTGCCCCATGCTTCCATTTCCGGTGGTGTGAGCAACGTATCCTTCTCGTTCCGCGGTAACGATGTGGTGCGTGAGGCGATTCACTCGGTATTCCTCTATCACGCCATCAAGGCCGGCATGAACATGGGTATCGTGAATCCCGGCCAGCTGGTGATCTATGACGAGATCGAGCCGGATCTGAAAGAACTGGTCGAGGATGTGGTGCTCAACCGCCGGGCGGATGGCACCGACCGGTTGCTGGAGATCGCTGAACGGTATCGCGGCCAGGGCGGGAAAACCCGCGAGGAAGATCTGGCCTGGCGTGAATGGCCGGTGGAGAAGCGCCTTGAACATGCGCTGGTCAAAGGTATCACCAGCTACATCATCGAAGACACCGAAGCCTGCCGCCTGAACGCCAATCACCCGATAGAGGTAATTGAGGGCCCGCTGATGGACGGCATGAACGTGGTCGGCGACCTGTTTGGCGACGGCAAGATGTTCCTGCCCCAGGTGGTCAAAAGCGCCCGGGTCATGAAGCAGGCCGTGGCCCACCTGATTCCTTACATTGAGGCCGAGAAAAGCGCAGGCCAGAAAGCCAAAGGCAAGATTCTCATGGCCACCGTCAAGGGCGATGTGCACGATATCGGCAAGAATATCGTCGGCGTGGTCCTGCAATGCAATAACTACGAGGTGATTGACCTGGGTGTCATGGTGCCCTGCGAGAAAATCCTGGAAACCGCCCGTGCCGAAAATGTCGACATCATTGGTCTGAGCGGTCTGATCACCCCGTCCCTGGACGAAATGGTGCATGTCGCGAAGGAAATGCAGCGGCTGGACTTTGATATTCCGCTGATGATTGGCGGTGCCACCACCTCCAAGGCACATACCTCGGTCAAAATCGAACCCCAGTACAAGAATGATCTGACGGTTTATGTGGCGGATGCATCCCGCTGCGTAAACGTGGCTTCCCAACTGCTCAGCGACACCGCCAAGGACAAGTTTGTCGCAGCCACCCGCGAGGAGTACGAGGCGATCCGGGAGCGACGCAAGAACCGTGGCGAACGCACCAAGCTGGTGTCCCTGAAAGAAGCCCGCGAGCGCGCTCCGGAAGTGGATTTCACGGACTATGAACCCGCGAAGCCGGCGTTTATCGGGGTCAAAGTGTTTGAAGATTACGACCTGAACGAACTGGTCGATTATATCGACTGGACACCCTTCTTTATTTCCTGGGACATGTCCGGAAAATATCCGGCGATCCTCGACGACCCCAAGCGTGGTGAAACCGCCCGTAATCTGTTCAGCGATGCGCAGGCGATTCTCCGGCGCATGATCGATGAGAAGCGCATTCAGGCACGCGCTGTCATAGGCTTCTGGCCCGCCAGTCGCTGCGGCGATGACATCATCGTTTACACGGACGAGTCCCGCAGCGAGGAGCTGACGCGCCTGCATCACCTGCGTCAGCAGGACGACAAGGCCCCCGGCAAGCCCATGATGGCCCTGAGTGACTATGTGGCACCGGAAGACAGCGGCAAACAGGACTATATCGGCGGCTTTGCGGTGACCACCGGTATCGGTGCCGAGGCGTTCGCCAAAGAGTTCGAAGAGTGCAACGATGACTATAACGCCATTATGGTGAAGGCGCTTGCCGACCGGCTGGCTGAGGCCTTTGCCGAAAGGATGCACGAGCGTGTTCGCAAGGAGTTCTGGGGCTATGCTCCGGACGAACAGCTGGATAACACTTCGCTGATCAAGGAAAAATACCGGGGTATCCGCCCGGCACCGGGTTATCCGGCGTGTCCGGAGCACACCGAAAAAGCCACCCTGTTCCGGCTGCTGGACGCGGAGGAGAACGCCGGTCTGGAATTGACCGAGAGTTTTGCCATGTTCCCGACCGCCGCCGTGTCCGGCTGGTACTTTGCCCACCCGGAGTCCCGATATTTTGCGGTCGGAAAGATTGGAAGAGACCAGGTGGAAAGCTATGCTGAACGCAAAGGCATCAGTAAGGCCGAAGCCGAACGCTGGCTGGCCCCGTCCCTGGCCTATGATCCGGCAGAGTGAGCGGATCAGGGCCACGCCCCTCAGGAGCAGGCATGACCGACGACAATCACCGCAAGCAGGCACCGGAAGAAAAAAAGAAACATCCGGGCATTCTGAAAGTCTTCCAGAGCATCCTCGCCGGTGCTCTGGGGGTTCAGTCAAGTAAACGCCATGAAGAGGACTTCGCCAGCCACAGCCCCTGGGCCTACATTATCGGCGGTGTGCTGTTCACCGCCGGACTCGTGGTTATCCTTCTGTTGATCGTCAACTGGGTGGTACCCGGCTGAGCCTCACCAGCCGTTGGTATTCCCTCAGAGCCCGGCTACCCAGTAGACGGCAGCCCCAACGACCAGGCATACCAGGGCGATGGCGGCCAGCGCATCCGCCTGGCTGTCTTTCAGGTTACTCTTGCTCATGATTCACTCCGTGTCATTTCAGTATGGTAGTTGCGGAAAAGCTCACACCCCGGGAACACTACACAGTATAGCGCCCACGTAAAGCTACTTTAGGCAGAGTGACAGACTTCGTCCAACCGGATTTCCCACAGCCTTCCTATATCACCATAATCGATAACCATATTTTGAAATAATCATTTTAAGAATATACAGGCAGTGATATTCTGCGGGCGAGAATTCCCAGAGAATCCTTCATTCCGGTTATTGCAGGACTTTTCCTATGTACGTTTATGACGAACACGACCGGCAGATACTTGCCGAGCGGGTTGCCCAGTTCCGTGACCAGACCAATCGGGCTCTGGCCGGCGAACTGGAAGAGGATGAATTTCTCCCGCTGAGACTCCAGAACGGCCTGTATGTGCAACGGCTGGCGCCGATGCTGCGCATCTGTGTGCCTTATGGGATGTTGCGTTCCGACCAGATCCGTCGTCTCGCCCGCATTACCCGGGACTATGACAAGGGCTATGCCCACTTTACCACACGCCAGAATGTCCAGCTGAACTGGCCTGCGATTGAGGATGTTCCGGACATTCTGGAAGAGCTTTCCGAAGTGGAGATGCATGCCAACCAGACCAGTGGTAACTGCATCCGCAATACCACCACGGATCAGTTTGCCGGTGTACAGGACGACGAGATTGCCGATCCTCGCCCCTATTGCGAGATTATCCATCAGTGGTCGACCTATCACCCGGAATTCGCCTTCCTGCCCCGTAAGTTCAAGGTAGCGGTGAATGCCTCGGAACGGACCGACCGGGCCGCCATCCAGGTGCACGACATCGGCCTGCAGATGGTACGTAACGACAAGGGTGAGCTGGGTTTCCGGGTTCATGTTGGCGGCGGACTGGGTCGCACACCGATGGTAGGCCCGGTAATTCGTGAATTTCTGCCGGAACCGGACCTGCTGACGTACCTGGAAGCCATTTTGCGGGTTTACAACCGCTATGGTCGTCGTGACAACAAATACAAGGCCCGGATCAAGATCCTGGTCAAGGCACTCACACCGGAAGGGTTCGCTGAAAAGGTAGAGAAAGAGTGGGAGCATACCCGCAACTCCCCTACCCGCCTGACCCGGGAAGCCATAGAACGGATGCAGGGCTACTTCACCGCGCCGGATTACCAGGCCCTGGATAACGCCACAGACCTGCTTGCACAGCAGCGTTTCGAGCACCGGGCATTTGACCAGTGGCTGAGCCATAATGTGACCACCCACAAGAAGCCCGGCTATGCCATCGTGACCCTGACCGTCAAGGAAACCGGTACACCACCGGATGATGTATCGGACAGGCAGCTTGAGCAGATTGCGGATCTGGCGGACGAGTACAGCTTTGGCGAGGCCCGGGTGACACATCATCAGAACGTGGTACTCGCAGATGTTCGGCAGGATCGGCTGTTTGAGCTTTGGCAAGCCCTTCAGCCAATCGGCTTCGCCACACCCAACCTGGACACGCTGACCGATGTGATCTGCTGCCCCGGGGGCGACTACTGTGCCCTGGCGAACGCCAAGTCGATTCCGGTCGCGGAGTCCATCCAGCGCCGCTTTGACGACCTGGATTACCTTTACGACCTGGGCCGGATCGACCTGAATATCTCGGGTTGCATGAACGCCTGCGGTCATCACCACGTGGGCCACATCGGCGTACTAGGCGTGGACAAGAAAGGTGAAGAATTCTACCAGATCAGTCTGGGCGGCTCTTCACAGCACGATGCCTCCATCGGCAAGATCCTGGGCCCGTCCTTCGCCCGTGATGACATGCCGGAGGTGGTTGCGAAGCTGATCGGAGTCTATGTAGAGAAACGCACTGAAGAAGAAGAATTCCTGGACACTTATCGCCGTATCGGTATCCAGCCCTTCAAGGAGAAGGTCTATGCCTGAAATCATCACACAGGATGGCACAATCAAGCAGGACGACTGGGTACTGGTTTCCCGGCCGGAGGAAGGTGAAAGCCTGCAGTTGCCTGAAAAGCAGCCCGCCCTGATTCCGATGGATATCTGGCTCGCCGACCCGCATGCCATTGTCCACAAGCCAGGCCTGGGCATCTGGCTGGAAAGCCATGACGAGCCTGAAAGACTGGAAGGTATGGTGAATGATTTGCCGCTGATCGCGGTAAACTTCCCGAAGTTCAGTGACGGACGAGGTTACAGCATTGGCCGACTGCTCCGTGAGCGACTCGGGTACCGCAACGAACTGCGGGCCGTTGGCGATGTGCTGCTGGATCAGCTGCAGTTCATGAAGCGCTGCGGGTTCGACAGCTATGCCCTGCGTCCGGACAAGGACATCAACAAAGCGGCCCGCTGCCTGAATTTCTTCAGCCAGTCCTATCAGGCCGCTACGGATACGGATATCCCGCTGTTCCGCCGGCGCGCCGGTTAGACGCGCCGACGGCAGACCCCCTCCTGACTCAGAGTCCGTGGTCGAGCACAATCTTGCCCGCGGACTCGCCCTTCAGAAACGCCTGCAAGGCACCGCCCAGCTCATTACGGCCAATGGTTCGTGCGCTCTGCTCCGTCTGAGGGCAGGCCCAGTCCGACGCGAGCCGGTCCCAGACTGCCTGCTTTTCATTTAACGGGATTTCCACCGAATCCACGCCCAGCAGGTTCACACCCCGCAGAATGAAAGGCAGCACCGTGGTCTGCAGCTGCGGACCGGCCACCAGGCCGCAACAGGCGACGGAGCCGCCGGGGCGGATCTGCTTGAGCAGTTCGGCCAGCGGATGACCGCCCACCGTGTCGACCGCGTGGGCAAACCGCGGTTTCAGCAGCGGTTTTTTCTGCTCTTCCAGTTGCTCCCGGGCAAGCACCTCCTTCGCGCCCAGGCGTTCCAGTTGCGCCCGGTAATCCGCCTTGCCGCTGATCGCGACCACCTCAAAGCCAAGCACAGACAGTATCTCTACCGCAACACTTCCTACCGCACCGCTGGCACCGTTTACGGCAACCGGACCGTCGTCCTTGTCGGCACCCATCCGCAGGAGTTTGCTGACACACAAGCCCGCCGTCAGTCCGGCGGTACCATAGATCATTGCCTTACGGGCATCCCATCCGGGGGGCATTTGCGCCACCCAGCTACCCGGCACCCGTATGTATTCACCAAAGCCGCCCGGGGTGTTCATGCCCAGGTCATAACCGGTCACGATAACCGCTGTTTGCGGTGCCGGGTTGTCGCCTGCCGCTTCTACCACGCTGCCTGCCGCATCAATACCCGGCGTATGGGGGTATTCCCGGGTCACACCCCGGTTACCAGAGGCAGACAGTGCATCTTTGTAATTCAGCGACGAATGGGACAGCCGCACCAATACGCCCCCCTCCGGCAGGGTGTCCAGGGTAAGGGTTTCCTCCCTGCCGGTGAACCGGTCGCCTTCTTCATGCACACGCCAGGCTTTGAATTCAGTCGTCTCGGTCATCGTGATTCCTCCGGCCGGCAATGCCGGCGATTACTGGATTTTCCCGTTTCTGAACACACTCAGCACCCGCCAGACGGTTTGCTCCATCGCGGTGCTTGCCGCCAGTCCCAGCTTCTCAGGCAGGGTGCGCTTACGGCGGAAGGAAACACCCACCACCTCACCCCGGTCGCAGGCATCGATCAGATACTCATCCGAGGTACGAATCTCATCCACCAACTGCACGTCCATGGCGCGCTTGCCGAACCAGATGTCGCCGTTGGCGACAGCACTGATATCCACTGCCGGGCGGCGTTCGCTGACATACTCCTTGAACAGTACATGGGTGTCCTCAAGATCCTCGAGGAATTTACGGCGGCCCTTATCCGTGTTCTCACCAAAGATCGTCAGGGTGCGCTTGTGCTCCCCCGCTGTCAGCACCTCAAAATCCACATCGTGCTTTTGCAGCAAGCGATGAAAATTGGGCAGCTGGGCCACTACGCCGATAGACCCCACAATTGCAAACGGAGAAGCCACAATGCGATCTGCCACACAGGCCATCATGTAACCGCCACTGGCCGCCACCTTGTCGATGCAGGCGGTCAAACGAATGCCTTTACTGCGGATCCGGTCAAGCTGCGCCGCTGCCAGACCGTAGGAATGCACCATTCCACCACCACTTTCCAGGCGAACCACCACTTCATCTTTCTGCGGATCCGCAACACCGAGCACCGCCGTTATGGACTTTCTCAGGGTGTCCGTGTCGCTGGCCTTGATATCCCCATGGAAGTCCAGCACGTAAATACGGCCTTTCGTTTCTCCGGCATCGTCACCGGAGCGTGCTTTTTTGGCGAGTTTCTTTTTGGTTTTTTCGGCCTTCTTGCGGATCTTTTCTTGCAGCTTACGCTGGTGCTCGTCCAGCAGTTTGTGCTCAAGGGACTCTTTCAGTTTGCGGTATTTCTCGTTGAGGCGGGTAATTTTCAGGTCCCCGTCGTCATCTTCATCGTCACGTACTTTCTGGGCGCTGGCGACAATCACTGAAATGATGGCCACAATGGCAACCACCACAGTCACCGCCTTGGCCAGGAACAATCCGAATTCCGTTACAAATTCCAAAGGTCTTCTCCGATTAAAATGCCAGTGGTCCACGATTGTAACTGAGGCAAGGGCAGGTACAAGCCAGGGATCCTACAAAAATTAAAACGAGCGTTCGATCGAGCTTGACAGCGTCAGGGTCTCCCCCTAAAGTCGAACTGAAAACCGGCTCCAGATGGGCGTCGAGGGCACTGTCTTCCTGCTGTCTCTGCCGGTGCCAAGTTCAACCATGCACAAGACACCATTTAAAAAGGGTAAGAAAATGTCTGTAGCTCAGGTATTCGAGAAGATGGAACAGAACTTCAACGCAGATGCCGCGGCCGGGCTGGATCTGGTATTCCAGTTCGACATCGAGGATGACAAGCAGTACCACCTGATTGTCAACGACGGCACCTGCAAGCTGGTTGAAGGCACCCACGACGACCCTTCCGTCACCCTGATCATGAACTCCGAAACCCTGCAGGGCATCGCTTCCGGCGAAACCGACGGCATGCAGGCGTTTATGGCCGGTCAGCTGCGCGCTGAAGGCGACATGATGCTGGCAACCAAGCTGGGCGAGCTGTTCAAGATGGGCTGATGCCCTGCCCGGTCATAAAAAAACCCCGGTGGTTTTCCGTCGGGGCTTTTTTATGTCTGCAGGTTTTATATCTGCGGAGCATGTTGTCTTCAGAGGCCAACATCATCCAGCGAGGACGCAGCCAGCTTAAGCAGATCCTGGTTACTCTCCTCCCGCTTGCCAATACTTTCGATGTAGTATTCCAGTGAGGTCAGTGCATCCGCCAGCGCTTCCAGCACCTGGTTATCCGGCGCTTCCCGGGCATCAAGAAGCCGCTCCTGAATGGAAACCGCAACCCGCGCGAGCACCGCGGCCGCGTCAGGGTCGTTCACCATCTGCAACCCACCCCAGATGCTATGCAAAGTGGCAGGCAGGTTAGCCAGATGCAACTTGTCGTAATCCGATTCGATAAAGGCCGTCACCGCCCGCTTGGCAAGGGTCAGAGCGCTGCGAGCCTCATCTGCCACCACAAACATGGCCTCCCGCAGATAAGTGGACTCCTCCGGCCGGATTCGTGCACCGGCCAGCGCATCGGTTTCCGAGGTGATGCCCCGGGTCACCATCTGCATCACAGCATCTTCAATACCGAGTACCGAATCCGCCAGCTCATACAACTCACGATCAACCGGCAGCCGTTTTTCTTTCTCCCAGCGGCGCAACTTTTCCACTTCCTGCCGTGCATGTCCGGCCAGGCGCTGAAGGTCAAGCATCATCAGGGTATTGGCGAGGCGCTCCAGAGTATCCGCTATGGATGCCAGCTCTGTGATATCCGGCTCGATGCCCCTTTCGATAATATCCAGCTTGTCCTTGAGCTGGTTAAGCTCTTCCTGCAGGGCTTCCGAGAGCGACTTGAGTACATCCGCACCCGGCCCGTAAAGCCTGCGGGCATGGGCCTCCAGCATGGAGTCGGGGAAATCCGTGGGCTGCAGATTATAGGCTGACAAAACCTCCGTCACTTCCGGATTGGACGACCCACTGCGATACAGCACATAGATCAGATCCCGGATCAGCGAATCCGGTGCGTCCTTCGCAGTAGCCACCTTACCGACATACACCACTTCACGGGCGTATTTCTCAATCCGCATCAGCATGCGCTTGCGGGCCTTGTTGAAGCCCATGGCCCGGTCCAGCATGGCATCCGCCACGATGGAGACCAGACACCACATCTGCCCCATGGGCTCACCCTGGCAGAGCCGACTGAAGCCCCGGGCAGCGCGGCCAAGCAATTTTTTGCTGACGACTTCACTACGTTCCCGCAACACACCGAGCAGAGCAACCTGCAGGGTCAGGCGCATTCGCCTGGCCATTACTTCGTAGTCGGCTTCATTACCCTCAAACGGCGCAACCGGGAGACTGCTACAGAAATCGGGGCGTTGCTTGACATCGATGTCAAAAAAGCAGGATTCAGGGTAGGGCTTTTCATTGCGGGCTTCCCGGAGATCATTGATTACCGGCAGCAGAAGTTCCGGGTGGTCTTGCTGTTGCTGCTGATAGTACTCGACATAACGGCGCAGGATGAAGAGGGCACCATTAAGGGTTGTGAGGAGGATGTTCTTGTCGTCATTGGCACCAACAGGGACATCGTTTGCCATGCTGACCGCTTCCTGGCAAAGCAGTGTGCCGCCCCGAAGTTCAACCAGAATAAAAATACCACGAAGCTGGTTCAGAAAATCCACACAGTTCTGCAGGTCTTCGCCGCTCTCCCGGTTTTCCTGAAAGCGCTCAAGACTGGACTCTGCCTGTTTGATGGTCTGTTCAATTTCATGCTTGACCAGGTCAAACGACTGGGATTTCGTCGCCAGAGACGATTGAACCATAAACGCTTCCTGTAAACTGTGCGGAAACTACCGCGTACTGCTCATCACCACTGATCCGCCGGCCATCCGGTGACGGCCCCTGAAACACTTGACCGCCACTCACACCAACCCGGACAAACCGAATGACACTCGCGAAAACTGGCACACTAATCATTACTTATAACATAAAACTCAAGTACCTCAAGAAACGAACTGTGTCGTTTTAATACAGCCATACCGGCCATCTTCTTCATCCTGTAACCGGTATAACTTTATAGCCGGTTCCAGAGGGGCTCTGAACCAGCCTCTTTCGCCATCCGCTCAAGAAACTCCTGATGCGCCAGGCTCTCATCGGCGCTGGCCTCCACAACCGGCAGTCGCGGCCGGTCTCCGGAAAGCCGGCGGATGGCTGTGCCGGAAGCTCCGCCCCCAGCGCTGCTGTCCAGGGACAGGTCAGTCTGACCACCGGTCAGCAGCAGGTAGACATCCGCCAGAATTTCCGCGTCCAGCAGTGCGCCGTGTAACTCCCGGCTGCTGTTGTCCACCCCGTAGCGCTTGCACAAAGCATTCAGATTGTTCTTCTGGCCGGGATGCTTCTCCCGGGCAATAGCCAGGGAGTCAACAATGCCACAGTGGTCAGCGGTTTTCCGGACCGGTTTCAGCCGGGCGAACTCGGCGTCCATAAAGCCCACGTCGAACGGTGCGTTGTGGATGACCAGCTCGGCACCCTGGATAAACGCAAAGAATTCGTCCGCAACCTCGGCAAATGTCGGCTTGTCTTCCAGGAACTCGTTGGTGATCCCGTGAACGCTGATGGCTTCTTCTTCCACTGCACGTTCGGGATTGATGTAGACGTGGTAATGCCGGCCGGTAAGCTGACGCTCCATCAGCTCCACGCAACCGATTTCAATGATCCGGTGTCCCTGGGACGGGTCAATACCGGTCGTTTCCGTATCCAGTACTATCTGCCTCATGGCCTTGCCCTTCTCCGTTATTTACGCAGCAGCTCTTCAACACCCAGGTTTGCCAGTTCGTCGGCCAGTTCGTTCCCCGGCGTGCCCGCATGGCCTTTCACCCAGTGCCAGTTAATGGAATGGCGAGCCACCTGTTCGTCCAGTTCCAGCCACAGATCGGCGTTCTTGACCGGCTTCCTGGCGGCGGTTTTCCAGCCGTTGCGCTTCCAGCCATCCAGCCACTCGGTAATGCCCTTGCGCACGTACTGCGAATCGGTGTACAGCTCCACATTGCAGGCCCGCCTGAGGGCTTTGAGGCCCTCAATCGCCGCCTGCAGCTCCATGCGGTTGTTGGTGGTGTCCCGCTCCCCGCCGTGCAGGGTTTTCTGCACATCGCCGTAGCGCAGGACAACGCCCCATCCCCCGGGGCCGGGATTGCCCTTGCAGGCCCCATCGGTGTAAATGACGACTTCTCCGGACATCAATGGTTACCATTTTCTGAATATCGATTACACGCACCGACAGCACCAGGCAGCCGGACAGGCTGTTGGCGCCAGGCTGGCCGTTTGCGCACCGGTGCCCCCACCTGCTTGGTGGCAAGGATACAGTAATACGCTCCCAGAGGCAGGAGGCGAATTGCCTTTCCCGGCCCTTTGCGGGCTTTCCCCCGGATGCCGGCAAAACGCCTCAACGGCGGACGATAGAACCGGCAATGGCGGTCCTCGACGGCAAAATCCAGAAGGGTAAGCCAGTCCTCCATTCGACCCGGAAGGAGAAACCGCCCTCCCCAGGGGCCCGTGCGGGAACGGCTGATCAGTTTACGCATGCCCCACAGACTCAACGGATTAAACCCTATCAGCACCAGATTGCCACCGCCACGGAGCACTCGCGCAGCTTCCCGCAATACCTGATGCGGATGGGGGGAAAAATCCTGCGCATGGTGCAACAAAACAAGGTCCATCGAATCGCCGGGGAATGGCAGTTCGTCTGAATCGCAGACCGCAACTCCATCCGGAAGGTGACGGCAAAAATCCGGAGTGGTAGCAATTTTCTGGGCAAAATCGCTGGCTCCTGCCAGGGGCAGCCGGTGACTCAGGCCCACCTGTAATTGCCGGGCACCAATCAGCGGCTGCACCAGCTGATCGATACATTGTCGCTGATCCGCCAACAAAGCACGGCCCAGCGGTGTCTGAAACCACTGTTCAAAACTCCGGTGCCGCTCACCGTAACTGATCTCGCTTTGCTGTTTCATGAGGCAACAATCCGTTGGCGTTTACATTGCTATGGTGACCCATCGGCGAATATGCGTCTATCATAGTAACAGACTGTCTGAACACACTTACGCGAGCATGCAGGAGCCTATGCTGACCATCAAAGCGATTCCCGCCTTTTCCGACAATTATATCTGGTGCCTTGCGGATACCAGCACCCGCAAGGCACTGGTCGTCGACCCGGGCGAGGCCGGGCCGGTGGTCTCCTATCTCCGGGACCGCCAATACCAGCTCGATACCATTCTCATTACTCATCACCACCCGGACCATACCGGAGGGGTGGAACAGCTCAGCCGCCAGTTCTCGCCCCGTGTCACCGGCCCGGCCGGCTCACCCTTCAAGGGCCTGACCAGTGAGGTACATCCCGGTGGCATGGTGGTCTGGGAGGACATCAATTTTCTGGTGTTGGGCGTACCAGGTCATACCCTGGACCACATTGCCTTCTATAGCGAGCAACGGGTTAACGGCCGGCCGATACTGTTCTGCGGCGACACCCTGTTTGTGTGCGGCTGCGGGCGGCTGTTTGAGGGAACGCCGGCCCAGATGAAAGCGTCTCTCGCCGCCTTGCGGGAACTGCCGGACGAAACCGCCGTATATTGCGCCCACGAGTACACCCTGGCCAACCTGCGCTTTGCCCGGCACTGGTTGCCGGAAGACAGCAACCTGAAGGCCTATGAGGAGCAATGCCAGGCGCTCAGGAATGACGGCAAGGCAACGGTGCCATCGGTGCTGGGCGATGAAAAGCGACTCAATCCCTTTATGCGCTGGGACGACCCTGCCGTGCGTAAGGCTGCCAATGACTATGCGTCACAACATGGCCTGGCACTGGACAACGACGACGATGTTTTCGCTGCGGTCCGTCACGGCAAGGACCATTTCTGAGTGGTTGGTTACAAAACTGACAGGGTGGTAACACTGGACTTCTTGACCCCTTTTCAGGGACTCTCATAGAATCTGGCAATGTTTTTGCGCAAATGTCCGCCACTTGCGGGCGTTTCGTCTTCACACTCCCGAATGGAAGTCAGGTTATTATGCCGGCCAAAAAGATCTCCGTGCTGCTCTTGCTTTCGGCCATGTCCTCAGGATGCAGCTCCATCGTCGGGTCCATGCCTGACTGGATGGCACTGGTCTCCGGAGAGTCCGACAGCCCGCTGGAATCCAGAGAGACCAATCCGGCAGCCGGCGATGAGGCACTCAAGGCGGCCGTCGCTGAAAACGACAAAGGCCAGGATGAACCGCAAGCTGCAGATACCACCGCACTGGACAGTGCCATCGACCCGGAGCTGCAGCAAACAGCGGAAAGTGCCCGCGAAAAGCTCGATTCGGCTCCCGGCAACTCCGCCAACACGCGCGATGATGGTCTCTGGGGCCGACTGAGAGAGGGGTTTGCCCTGGATCATTCGGTCAACAATGAACGGGTCCGGGCACAACTGGACTGGTACGTAAGCCACCCCGCCTATATCAACCGGGTGGTCGAACGCGGCCGCCGCTACCTTTATCATATCATTGAGCAGGTCGAAGCCCGTGGTCTCCCCACCGAGCTGGCATTGCTGCCGGTGGTGGAAAGCGCGTTTGATCCCTTTGCCTATTCCCATGGCCGGGCGGCCGGTTTGTGGCAATTCATTCCGTCTACGGGGAAATACTTCGGGCTCACTCAAAGTTGGTGGCACGATGACCGCCGCGACATTCTGGCCGGCACAGATGCCGCCCTGACCTATCTTGAGCGCCTGTCCGACCGGTTTGATGGTGATTTCACCCTGGCCCTGGCTGCCTACAACAGTGGCGGAGGCACGGTATCCAGCGCCATGCGCAGAAGCCGCAACGCCAGCAAGCCGACCGACTTCTGGTCTCTCGAACTGCCGAGGGAAACCCGACATTATGTGCCAAAACTGATCGCCCTTGCGAAAATCTTTGATAATCCGGAGAAGTACGGCATTGAGCTTCCTCCGGTACCGGACCAACCCTATTTTGAGGTGGTCGACACCGGATCCCAGATCGACCTCGCCCAGGCTGCAGAACTGGCTGGTCTGGAGATTGACGAGATCTATCTGCTCAATCCGTCCTTCAACCGCTGGGCCACCAACCCGGACGGCCCCCACCGGTTACTGGTCCCTGTGGATAGTGCGGAGCAGTTCCGCAGGGGCATAGCCGGTCTCGATCCGAAGCAGCGGGTCACCTGGGAAGATTATAATGTTGTGTCCGGAGACAGCCTTCTGAAGCTGTCCCACAAGTTCAACACGACCGTGGATGTGATCCGTGATGTAAACAGCCTGGACAGTGATATTATCCGGGTTGGCCAGAAGCTGATGATCCCCGTTGCCTCGCGCTCCGGTTCGGAATATGCGCTCAGTGCAGCACAACGTTTGCAGCGCAAACAATCCCGCTCGGCCGGACGCGATGGCACGCGGGTTGAGCATCAGGTTCAGCCCGGCGATACCTTCTGGGATATTGCCCGGGATCACCGGGTATCGGTCAGAGAAGTCGCAGCCTGGAACGGCATGGCACCCGGCGACCGTCTGATGCCCGGTCAGAAGCTGGTCATCTGGTCAAAAACCGCCGACAAGAGTACGACCGTCGCCAGCCGGCGCAACGGCGTCATCCGCAAGGTGGGGTATCGGGTTCGCAAAGGCGATTCACTGGCTGCAATTGCCAGCCGTTTCGCGGTCAATGTGAGCGATATCGCGAGCTGGAACGATCTTAATACCTCCCGTTATCTGCAGCCGGGTCAAAGTCTGGTACTCTACGTGGACGTTCGTAACAGCCCCTGAGAAAACAACAACGTGGAACCCTCATGACAAGTCAGCGGAACGGATCCCCCCTGCAACCCCACCCACGGTTCCGGATGGCCGGCCTGGTGGCCGCCGCCCTGCTGTTCGGTCACCTGGCCGTGGCCAGCGCGTCAGAGACGGCTGAACCCGTGCATGGCATAGCGATGCACGGTGAGCCAGCCTACCAGGAAGGCTTCCCCCATTTTGATTATGTCAATCCGGATGCACCCAAGGGAGGCACCCTGCGCCAGGCGGTGGTGGCCAACGGCTACGACTCGTTCAACCCGCTGGTTGCCCGGGGGGTAGCGGCGGCCGGGATCAACACCTATTTTTACGACACACTGCTGGTGCCCTCCGCCGACGAACCCTTCTCCGCCTACGGCCTTATCGCCGAGAGCATTGAAACACCTGAAGACCGCAGTTACGCCATCTACAACCTGCGACCGGAAGCGACTTTCCAGGACGGTCGCCCGATCACGGCCGAGGATGTTCGCTTCTCCTGGAAAATCCTGACGACCGAAGGTCATCCCTTCTATCACAGCTATTACGCCGGTATTGAGAAGGTCACCGTGGAAAACGAGCACCGGGTGCGTTTCGATTTCGGTGAGACCAGCAATCGGGAGCTGCCCCTGATCATCGGCCAGATGCCGATTCTGCCGGCCCACTACTGGAAAGAGCGCAGTTTCGGAGACAACGGTCTGGAGGTTCCGGTGGGCAGTGGCCCCTACCGGATAGGCCCGTTCGAACCGGGCCGCTCCATCACCTATGTCCGCAACAAGGATTACTGGGCAGAGGACCTGAACGTCCGCAAGGGCCGCTTTAACTTCGACAGGATCCGTTTCGATTACTATTCCGACGATACCGTGGCGCTGGAAGCCTTCAAAGCCGGTAACTTTGACTTCCGGGTCGAGTATTCCGCCAAAAACTGGGCCACCGCGTACACCGGTGACAAGTTCAAATCCGGCCGGATCAGAACGGATGAAGTTGAACACAGCCGCCCTGCCGGTATGCAGGGATTCGCCATGAACACCCGAAAGCCGGTATTCAGTAATCCGACAGTTCGCGAAGCGCTGGCTTATGCCTTTGATTTCCGGTGGACCAACAAGAACCTTTTCTTTGGCCAGTATTCCAGAATCGACAGCTATTTCGAGAACAGCGAACTGGCATCAAGCGGACTACCGGCAGGGCGCGAGCTGGAAATTCTGGAGAGGTTCCGTGACGACCTGCCCGAAGAGGTATTTACCGACGTTTACCAGCCGCCCTCAACCGAAAACCGGGCGGATCTGCGGGAAAATCTGCGTACCGCCATGAAGCTCCTCCAGTCCGCCGGTTACGTGTTTCGCAACGGCAAACTTGTCCATGGCGAGACCGGCGAACCACTGGCTTTCGGGATTTTGCTGCACCAACAGAACTTCGAACGGATTGTCCTGCCCTTCAAGAACAACCTTGAAAAGCTGGGCATAGAGGTAACCGTGCGCCTGGTCGATACCAGCCAATATATTCGCCGGATCCGGGAATTCGACTTTGACATGATCACCCAGGTGATTCCCCAGTCGGATTCCCCGGGTAACGAACAGCGGGATTACTGGCATTCAAGCAATGTGAACGTCACCGGTTCCCGGAATTACATGGGGGTTGCCGACCCGGTGGTGGACCAGCTCGTGGCCATGATTATTGCCGCCCCGGACCGGCAGGAACTGGTTTACCGCACCAGGGCACTGGACAGGGTATTGCTGCATGGCCATTACGTCATTCCCCAGTGGTACATGCCCCGTGACCGGGTTGCCTGGTGGGATAAGCTGCAGCGGCCTGAAACCACACCGGCCAATGGTGTTGATGTGGATAACTGGTGGGTAAAGAACTGACCCGATGATCCAGGCTCGTTGCAACCCCCCTATCCGGAGGCACTGAATGGGTGCCTACATCCTTCGCAGGCTGGCGCTGATCATCCCGACCCTGATCGGCATCATGTTGCTCAATTTCATCATCGTACAGGCGGCCCCCGGCGGCCCTGTGGAGCAGATGATCGCCGAGATGGAAGGCCACGGTGGATCTGCCCTGGCACGGGCGAGCGGAGGCGGCAGTGGCGGTGAAGTATCCGGCGGGGGCGGTGACAGCCGTGCCTCCCGCGGACTGCCGCCGGAACTGCTGAAAGAGATCGAAGCCATGTACGGTTTCGACAAGCCCGCCCATGAGCGTTTTATCAAGATGCTGGGCGATTACGCCACATTCGACTTCGGCGATTCGTTTTTCCGGGATCGCTCGGTCATCGAACTGATCATCGACAAGATGCCGGTTTCCATCTCCCTGGGCCTCTGGTCAACCCTGATTATCTATCTGATCTCCATTCCCCTGGGTATCCGCAAGGCGGTACACGATGGCTCCCGGTTTGACGTATGGACCAGCTCTGCCATCGTGGTGGGCTATGCCATTCCCGGCTTCCTCTTTGCGATCCTGTTGATTGTCCTGTTTGCCGGTGGCAGCTATCTGGACTGGTTCCCCCTGCGGGGACTTACCTCTGATAACTTTGATGAGCTCACCTGGTACCAGCAGATCGCAGATTACTTCTGGCATTTGGCCCTGCCGGTAACCGCCAACGTCATTGGCGGTTTTGCCACCCTGACACTGCTGACCAAGAACTCCTTTCTGGATGAAATCGGCAAACAGTACGTAGTCACCGCCAGGGCCAAGGGTCTGGAAGAAAAACAGGTGCTGTATGGCCACGTGTTCCGTAATGCCATGCTGATCGTGATTGCCAGCCTTCCCGGGTTGCTGGTGGCCCTGTTTTTCACCGGCTCTCTTTTGATTGAAGTGATTTTCTCCCTGGACGGTCTGGGGCTGCTGGGCTTTGAGGCAGCCCTGAACCGGGATTACCCGGTGGTCTTCGGTACCCTGTACATTTTCACCCTGATGGGCCTGATCCTGAAGCTGATCAGCGATATCACTTACGTGTTGGTGGACCCGCGTATCGATTTTGAGAGCCGGGAGGGTTGATGGCCGGTATCACCTTGTCTCCCATCCAGCAACGCCGCTTGCAGAGTTTCCGCAGTAATCGCCGGGGCTACTGGTCCATGTGGATCTTTCTGGTGCTGTTCGGACTATCTCTCTGTGCGGAACTCATTGCCAATGATCGCCCGCTGGTCATCTCCTACCAGGGCGAACTGCTGTTCCCGGTGCTGCAGGAAATTCCCGAACAACGCTTCGGAGGTTTCCTGCCCACCGAAGCGGACTACCGGGACCCCTTTATCCGGGAAGAAATCGAAGCCAACGGGTGGATGCTATGGCCACCGATTCCCTTCAGCTACGATACCATTAACTATGATCTGGAGATTCCCTCGCCGGCCCCGCCCTCCGCCGAAAACTGGTTGGGCACTGATGACCAGGGCCGGGATGTCGCCGCCCGGGTAATCTATGGTTTCCGGATTTCAGTCCTGTTCGGCCTGACCCTCACCTTTTTCAGCTCCATCATCGGTGTCATTGCCGGGGCCATACAGGGGTTTTACGGCGGCAAGGTGGACCTCATTGGTCAACGCTTCATTGAAGTGTGGTCCGGGCTGCCCATGCTTTATCTGTTGATCATCCTGTCCAGCATCGTACAACCGAACTTCTGGTGGCTGCTGGGCATAATGCTTCTGTTCAGCTGGATGGGCCTGGTGGATGTGGTGCGCGCCGAGTTCCTCCGGGCACGCAATTTCGAGTATGTTCGTGCGGCCCGGGCCCTGGGGCTGTCCAATACCATGATCATGTTCCGGCATATTCTGCCGAATGCCATGGTGGCCACCCTTACCTTCATGCCGTTTATCCTCACCGGAGCGATTACCGGCCTGACCTCACTGGATTTCCTCGGCTTCGGCCTGCCATCCGGGTCGCCCTCCCTCGGCGAGCTGATTGCCCAGGCCAAAACCAATCTGCATGCCCCCTGGCTGGGCATTTCCGCGTTTGTGAGCCTGGCTCTGATGCTGACCCTGCTGGTGTTCACCGGTGAGGCGGTCCGTGATGCCTTCGACCCGAGGAAAAACTGATATGAGCGCACTGCTTTCGTTCTCGGATCTGTCCATCGCATTTGACGGCAACCCGGTTGTCCGCAAGCTGTCATTCTCTGTCGGTGCCGGGGAAACCGTGGCTCTGGTGGGTGAAAGCGGCTCCGGCAAATCCGTCAGCGCCCTGTCGGTACTCAGACTGCTGGATGAGCGGCATGTTTCCTACCCCGCTGGCACCATCCTCTACCGGGGCGAGGATATGCTGAAAGCCGATGACCGGCGCCTGAGGCAGATCCGCGGCAGCCAGATCAGCATGATCTTCCAGGAGCCCATGACATCCCTGAATCCACTGCATACCGTAGAGAAGCAGATCGCTGAGACGCTGGAAATCCACAAGGGTATGCGGGGTCCCCGGGCCCGCAAACGCTGCCTGGAGCTGCTTGAACTGGTCGGCATTCCCGATCCGGCCAGCCGGCTGGGCAGCTACCCCCACCAGTTATCCGGGGGACAGAAGCAGCGGGTCATGATTGCCATGGCACTGGCCAACGAACCGGACCTTCTGATCGCTGATGAGCCCACCACAGCGCTGGATGTAACCGTCCAGAAACAGGTGCTGGAGCTGCTTGCCCGGCTGCAGAAGCAACTGGGTATGGCGGTACTGCTGATCACCCATGACCTGTCCATTGTGCGGCACTACGCCAACCAAGTGGTGGTGATGGAGAAAGGCGAACGGGTGGAACATGGCACTACCGGGCAGGTTTTCAGCGCCCCGTCCCACCCCTACACCCGGCGGTTGCTGGATGCCGAGCCACCGCAAGGCCCGGAATTCCAACCGGATAGCAAAACAACGCTACTGGAGGTCGACCGGCTGAACGTGGTGTTTAACGCAAAGCGCAAGTGGTTTGGCGGAACGCGCGGCGGCTTTAAAGCGGTACAGGATGTAAGTTTTTCTCTCCGCCGGGGAGAGACCCTGGGCATCGTCGGGGAAAGTGGCAGTGGCAAAACCACCATCGGCCATGCCCTGCTGAAGCTCACCCGCTGCAGTGGATCAATAAAAATGGCCGGCAAGGAACTCGTAACCTGCAACCAGAAGCAGTTCCGGCCCTGGCGCAAGCGGATACAGATCGTCTTCCAGGATCCTTTTGGCAGCCTGAGCCCCCGCATGAGTGTCGGGCGAATCGTTGGCGAAGGGCTGGAGATTCACCAGCCGGATACTCCGGAAGCCCTGGATGCCAGGGTCATTCAGGCACTGACCGATGTGGGGCTGGATCCGCAGGCGCGGCACCGCTACCCCCACGAATTCTCCGGCGGCCAGCGTCAGCGCATTGCCATCGCCCGGGCGCTGGTACTGCAGCCGGAAATTATCATCCTTGACGAACCCACTTCAGCACTGGACCGGACCGTCCAGAAACAGGTAATTTCCCTGCTGCGGGCGCTGCAGGAAAAATACCGGCTGAGCTATATCTTTATCAGTCACGACCTCGCCGTGGTGCGCGCGCTCAGCCACAAATTGCTGGTCCTGAACAGGGGTCAGGTGGTTGAATACGGTGCAGCAGGCTCGGTGTTCCATTCGCCACAGAATACGTACACCCGGGAACTGTTATCTGCAGCCTTCTTCTATTCCGCGGATAATCAGCCGGCAGACAGTGCACCCTGACCGGTGCCTACAACCAATCGGGCATTAGCCTGTCCGCAAAGGCAGGTCATAATGACCAGAATGAATGAACAGGGAGAAACTCATGGGACTTCTCAGCGGTAAACGCGCACTCATTATCGGCGTTGCCAGCAAGCACTCGATTGCCCACGGCATTGCCGAGGTGTTTCATAAGCAGGGTGCGGAACTTGCTTTCACCTACCAGAATGAAAAACTGCAATCCCGGGTGGAAAAATTCGCCGCCGGCTGGGACAGTACGCTCACCTTCCCCTGCGATGTTGCCAGTGATGAACAGATTGACGAGGTGTTCCGGTCCCTGGGCAAGCACTGGGACAATGTGGACATTATCGTCCACGCCGTGGGTTACGCGCCCGCCAACGAGCTCGATGGTAACTATGTGGATGTTACCACCAGGGAAGGTTTTGCCATTGCCCACGACATCAGCTCCTACAGCTTTGTGGCACTGGCCAAGGCTGCCCGCCAGCACAATATGCTGAAGGAGAACGCCTCCCTGCTGACACTGACCTATCTGGGCGCGGAAAAAGTACTGCAGAACTACAATGTGATGGGGCTTGCCAAGGCCTCACTGGAAGCCAACGTGCGCTACATGGCGGCTGCCCTGGGGCGGGATGGTATCCGGGTGAACGGTATCTCGGCGGGGCCGATCAAGACCCTGGCCGCATCCGGCATCAAGAGCTTCCGCCGCATGCTGGCAGAGAACGCCAGGCGCGCGCCCCTGCGCCGCAATGTCACCACCGAGGAAGTCGGTAACGCCGCGAGTTTCCTGGCCTCCGACATGGCCAGCGGCGTCACTGGTGAGATCATGTACGTAGACGGTGGCTTCAATATCACCGGCATGGGGGAACTGGAAGACTGAGGGGCTCAGTTCTCACCCATGGCGCTTGCCACTGCTTCTACCCAGTCAATATAGCCGGTACCGTCGGACTCAATGATGCTGAGTCCGACCAGCCACCGGCCGTCCGATGCAGGCTTGCACCAGACCACTTCTACCGTCAGCGGAAAAACCTCACCGGATCCGGAAAAGCTGACCTCCGCCGGAAGCAGCGCCTGCGGTGTCAGGGGTTCGAAGCTGCGCAGTCGCATACCCGTGGGTGAGAGATCGCGGGTATGGAAGGTCAGTCTCACGCCTTCCGGGTCGTCCGGGGACGGTGACTCCAGCTCCAGCACTATCCGTGCATTACCTGTGAGCCGGTATTCCCGGCGGTTATCGCCCTCTGCCGGCAGTTCCTCATTATCGCCAAAGCTGTAGTCAATCTCTGCCATGTTTGTTTCCTGCCTTACCGTCCAACCCGGATACGCCCGACAACCCGGGTCAGAGCATCGTCAAATTCGGCACTGCCATCCAGCACCCTTACCCTGCCCGCCACTACATCCGCAACCAGCTCCTCCGTCAGGTATTCCGTCCGGTTCAGGCCCAGCCTGTCCACGAATACCAGCTTGCGGGAGGCATTGATACGCACCGCCAGTTTCAGCCTGCGCGGCTCCGGGTGTTCAGCGCCCGGCTCGACGGAAATCCAGCCTCCCAGATTGATCGCGTCCACCCGTTTGCGGGCCTTGTCTTCACGTTCAATCGCCAGGCGCTGACGCTCGGCCTCCTCTTCCGCCAGGCGCTGCTCTTCCGCCTCACGCCGGAGGCGATCTTCCTCCGCCTTGCGGGCTGCCTGCTCCTGCCGTCGGCGCGCTTCCCCGGCTTCTTTCTCGCGGCGCAGGGCCGCGGCTCTTTCCCTGGCCTCCCTGGCAGCCTCATCCCGCTGTTGCTTCTGACGCTGCCAGACCTTGCCAAGGGATTGCAGGGTATCGCTGAGCACCTGACCAAACGGATTGAGATCCGGCAAAGACCGGAGCGTCCCGTCATCCAGTGCCTTGCGGAAATCCTGCCATGTCATGGTGCCGAGCTTTACGCCGGAACCGTTGGTCCAGAGCACTTCACCGGTTTCCTCCAGCAATGTGAAGAAATAACGCCGCTGCTCCCGATGACCTTCCCCCTCCACGTACCAGTGGTGCGCCACCGGCGTAACCTCTTCAGGCGGGGGGCGCTGCAGATCCAGCCAGGCGGTATCAAAACCGAAATTGCCGGCCCCCGGCAGGGCCGGCTCACGCTCCGGGCTTTCGCCCCGCAAGCGGGCAACCATCACCTGCTCGATGCCGGCAAAGGCTTCCGCGGGCAGGTTGCTGTCCATGGCGCTCTTCCAGACCGCCGCCAGCTTGTCTGCAAGCTGTTCCCCCACATGATAAAGCCGGTTCCGGTCCTTGTCAGAAAGCGTTGGATCGCCAATCCACACCAGCCACTCCAGCATCTTGCTGCCATGCTTCCAGGGATCGCTGTCGGTGCCCTGCTTCCAGACCACCTGCTTGAGCATCGGCATCCAGTAATCTGTCACAAAACGGATAATCGCCGGGGGCAATTGCCGGTTGCCGAAGGCCCGACCCACCAGCGCCCGGACCGTCTGCTCTGCCCGTTTCTGACGAGCGGCTCCCTGTTCCGTCGCCAACAGCCGCTCTGCCAGCTTGTGGGACTGCTGATTACGTCGTTGCGCATCTTTCTCCCACTGTTCACAAAACATCTCGAAAGGCGCCATGTCGCTCTTCTCGAAGGAGGAGGACACACTGATCACCATGCCATCCAGCTGATCAAGCAGCCAGCGGGCGGAACGGCCACCGGAGTCACTCCAGCCCCGCAAATCCTGCAGGCTGTCGAGCCAGTGTATGAACCGTCCACGGAACACCTCTCCCCCATGCAGATCCAGCTGCCAGGCGAGCAGAAAACGCAAGCGGGCAATTCTGGTGGAAAGCAACGGGTGCAGCCCGGAGGTTTTCAGGAATACGTCCATCAGCCGGTCCGCCATGTAGGCAGCATTCACCTGGCGCACGGTCCACACCAGTTGCACGGAATCCAGCACCCGGGTGACCCGCTCGTCCCGCTGCTCAGTCCAGCAGGAGAGCAGCAGAGGGCGCCAGTCCGTGCGCCTGTCAGCATCCACTCTGCCAACCGGGTACGGCAGGTCGGGCACACGGATGCCCGAAAGGACCTGGTCAATATGCTCTGTCGGCACGGCCGGTGCCGGGTTTTCCGGGCGGTTGGAGGACATCAGGTACCCGCTGTGTTAAGGCGTTGAAAAGGACTACCAAATAACGCAGTATAACCAACTCGCCGGGTATTGCAGCACCACACCCGGCGGCAGCCTAATGACCTGGCCGCTGATTGCGTCGGCCAGCACGGAAATTCGGGGAAAAGAAACCAGCATGTCCGGCAACAAACTCGAGAACATCAATGTGGCGAGTCAGGAACCCCTGATCACGCCAGAAGCCCTCAAAGCGGAAATGCCCCTCACCGGCAAAGCCGCAGAAACCGTCGGGAATGGCCGCCAGGCTATCTATGACATCCTGGACGGCAAGGATCACCGCATGTTCGTGGTGGTGGGCCCCTGCTCTATCCACGACCCGAAGGCTGCGCTGGAGTATGCCCGAAAACTGAAAAAACTGGCGGATGAAGTGAGCGACACCCTGTTGATCGTCATGCGGGTCTATTTCGAAAAGCCCCGCACTACCGTTGGCTGGAAAGGCCTGATCAACGACCCGCACCTGAACGATACGTTCGACATTGAGCAGGGCCTGCATATCGGTCGTCGCCTGCTGCTGGACATTGCGGACATCGGCCTGCCCACGGCAACCGAGGCGCTGGACCCGATTTCCCCCCAGTACCTGCAGGATACTATCGCCTGGTCTGCCATTGGTGCGCGCACCACTGAATCCCAGACCCACCGGGAAATGAGCAGCGGCCTGTCCATGGCCATCGGCTTCAAAAACGGTACGGACGGCAGCCTGGATGTGGCTGTGAATGCCATGAAGTCCGTCAGCCATCCCCACAGCTTCCTTGGCATAGACCAGCAAGGCCAGGTGGCCATTATCCGTACCCGCGGAAACCGCTACGGCCACGTGGTACTCCGCGGAGGCGGTGGCAAGCCGAACTATGATTCAGTGAGTGTTGCCCTGTGCGAGCAGGAACTGCAGAAAGCCGGTCTGCGCCAATCCATCATGGTGGACTGCAGCCATGCCAACTCAAGCAAGGATCCTGCCATCCAGCCGCTGGTCATCCAGGATGTGACGCACCAGATTCTGGAAGGCAATACCTCCATTCAGAGCCTGATGGTGGAAAGCAACCTCAACTGGGGCAACCAGAAAATTCCGGAAAACCTCGAAGACCTGCAGTACGGCGTATCCGTCACCGATGCCTGTATCGACTGGGAGACCACCGAGAAGGCCCTCAGCGAAATGCGTAACAAGCTCAAAGACGTGCTGCCCGAACGAGTGGCAGGCTGATCTTCAACCGCCGGGCGGAGCAGTACCCCCCGCTCCGCCCGGCTCCCCCTTCACTGGCCCCCTGCTTCGACCGGCTGCGCTGCAGCCATCCAGTCCAGCTTGTTGCGCAGCCGCACCACCTCTCCGATGATGACCAGCGTAGGCGCTTCTACCCGGTTCTGCTCAACCTTCGCGCAGATGTCGCTCAGGGTGCCGACCACCACCAACTGTTCGGCGGTGGTGCCCCTGGAGATGAGCGCCACAGACATGTCCGGTGACATTCCGTGGGCGATCAACTCCCGGGTAATAACCGGCAGTCCTACCAGCCCCATATAGAACACCAGCGTCTGACTGGTCTGCACAAAGTCCGCCCAGGGAAGATCGCAGGTATCGTTTTTCAGGTGGCCGGTGACGAACCGCACGGACTGGGCATAATCCCGGTGGGTCAGTGGAATACCGGCGTAGGCAGAGCAGCCGGACGCGGCGGTAATGCCCGGCACCACCTGAAAGCGTATGCCGGCTGCGGCCAGGCTCTCGATCTCTTCTCCGCCCCGGCCGAAGATAAACGGGTCACCCCCCTTGAGGCGCACAACCCGATAGCCCTGCCGCGCCAGGTCCACCAGTCGCTGATTGATCTGCTCCTGGGGCACCGCATGGTTGGCGCGCTGTTTGCCGACGTGCTGCCGGTCCACACCCTCGGGAATCAGATCCATCACGCCCTGGGAGACCAGCCGGTCGTAGAGAACGATATCGGCATTACGGATCAGCCGCAGTGCCTTAATGGTGAGCAGTTCCGGATCCCCTGGCCCGGCCCCCACCAGAGCAACCTCCCCGGGAGAAGAATTGCGGTTAAGGGTGACCGGATTGACGGCATTCACAGCCGGGACTTCCAGTGTCTCGGTGCCCTTTAGTGGTGCGCGGCTGTTGCTATGGGGTGCGCTCATTGGATCTTGTCTTGTCCTCTCATAAACGGCCTGAGTACGTCCGGAATGACAATGCTGCCATCCTCCTGCTGGTAGTTCTCCATGACTGCAATCAGGGTGCGGCCCACCGCCAGACCGGAACCGTTCAGGGTGTGTACCGGTTCCGGCTTGCCGGTGTCCGGATTACGCCAACGGGCATGCATGCGCCGTGCCTGGAAATCCCGGGTATTGGAGCATGAAGATATTTCCCGGTACTTCTGCTGGCCCGGCAGCCACACCTCCAGATCGAAGGTGCGCGCCGCGGAGAAGCCGATATCCCCGCCACACAACTCGACCACCCGGTACGGAAGATCCAGCAGTTGCAGAATTTTCTCCGCATGGCCGGTCAGCTCCTCCAGGGCGGCATCGGATTCCTCCGGCCGCACCACGTGAATCAGTTCCACCTTGTCAAACTGGTGCTGGCGGATCATGCCTCGCGTGTCCCGGCCATAGGAACCTGCCTCGCTGCGGAAACAGGGCGTATGGGCAACCATCTTCAGCGGCAGCCGGGCACTCTCCAGGATGCTGTCAGCCACCAGATTGGTCACCGGCACCTCTGCGGTGGGAATGAGGTACAGGGGCTGCTCGCCGGCGGTACGGAACAGATCCTCTTCAAACTTGGGAAGTTGGCCGGTGCCATACAGGGAATTCGCGTTCACCAGATAGGGAACATAGGTTTCCTCATACCCATGCTCAACTGTGTGCTGTTCCAGCATGAACTGGGTCAGTGCGCGATGCAGCCTGGCGATCTGGCCACGCATGGCGACGAAACGGCTGTGAGCCAGCCGGGTGCCCGCTTCAAAGTCCATGCCTTTGAGCTTTTCACCAAGTGTGACGTGGTCTTTCGGCGCAAAGCTGAACGTCCGGGGTGTGCCCCAGCGGCGCACTTCCAGGTTATCGTCTTCGCTTTCCCCGGCCGGGACCGACTCGTCGGGAATATTGGGAATACCGGACAGAAACGCGTTCAGGGACTCCTGCACGGAACGCAGCTGATCTTCTGCCTCGGCCTTCTGCTGCTTCAGGTTCTCGACTTCCTGCAGCAGTGGCTGAATGTCTTCTCCCGCCGCTTTCGCCTTGCCAATGGACCTGGAGCGGCGATTCTGCTCGCTCTGCAACTGCTCGGTGCGCACCTGAATCTCTCGCCGTTGTTCCTCAAGACTCTCAAACACTTCCCGATCAAATATAAAGTGTTTTATAGCCAGCCGGCGGGCAATCTCGTCGGTCTCAGAACGAACGCGTTTGGGATCGAGCATGGTTTTCCCTGTCACAATTTGAGTGGTTAAAAATCGCCTTGTCTGGGCGATTGCATGAAATAAAGCGGGGATTATACCTGCCAGGGCACCTTCGCGTTAAGGCTGAGACAGCGGGGCCGGTTTTACCGGTAGCGCTTATTCGGGGATTGCCGGTTCAGCTCATCCAGGCGCGCGCGTTTTTCATTGAGCCTGATTTCCAGGCCACGATTGACCGGCTCATAGTAACGGCGCTCATGGATCGGCTCCGGCAGATAGGATTCGCCGGCCGCAAAGGCATCCGGCTCGTCATGGGCATAGCGGTATTCCGCTCCATGACCCATGGACTTGAGAAGCCTGGTGGGCGCATTGCGCAGGTGCACCGGCACCTCATAGTCCGGATCCTTGCGGATATCCGCCATACACTGGTTGAAGGCGTTGTAGACAGCGTTGCTTTTGGGGCTCATGGCGAGATAGATGACCGCCTGGGCCAGCGCCAGTTCCCCTTCCGGTGAGCCCAGCCGCTCCTGAGCCTCCCAGGCATCCATGGTAATCTGCAGCGCCCGGGGGTCCGCATTACCGATATCCTCACTGGCAATCCGTACCAGACGGCGGGCCACGTAGAGCGGATCACAACCACCATCCAGCATGCGGCAGAGCCAGTACAGCGAACCGTCAGGATCCGAGCCGCGCACCGACTTGTGCAGGGCGGAAATCTGATCGTAGAAGACATCCCCGCCCTTGTCGAAGCGCCGCAGGCTGGTTTGCATCACCTGTTCCAGGTGATCCTCCGTAATGGTGGGCATGCCCTGCCCGTCCGGCTCCGCAAGATCAGTGGCCACTTCCAGGATATTCAGAGCCCGTCGGGCATCACCACCGGAGGCGGAGGCCATCAGCTCCAGCACATTATCCGGCACGCACACGCGATCAGCCAGGCCTTCCGGGTCCGTTACCGCCCTTCGCAGCAGGCTCAGGATATCCCCCTGCTCAAGGTTCTTGAGCACATACACCCGGGTACGGGACAACAACGCACTGTTCAGCTCGAAAGAAGGGTTTTCCGTGGTAGCTCCGACAAAGATGAAGGTGCCATCCTCGATATGCGGCAGAAAGGCATCCTGCTGGCTTTTATTGAAGCGGTGAACCTCGTCGACGAACAGAAGCGTTTCCCTGCCGGCGGACTGTTTACGGTCCCTGGCCCTCTCAACGGCCGCGCGAATGTCTTTGACGCCACTGAGCACCGCCGACAGGGTTTCGAAGCTCAACCCGCCCAGGTTGGCCAGCAGGCGGGCAAACGTGGTCTTGCCAACCCCTGGCGGCCCCCACAGAATCATCGAATGCAGCTGCTCCTGCTCGACCGCCCGACGCAGCGGTTTGCCCGGCCCCACGAGATGCTGCTGCCCCACATAATCTGCCAGTGAGGCGGGGCGCATGCGGGCCGCCAGTGGCTGGAAGCCCGGTTCCGGCTGGAACAGACTGTCCTGCATCAGGCCTCGTCCCGGATCACATCCACGGAATCCGGATACTTCAGTACAAAGGCACTGTCCGGCACGGTTTCATTCAAGCGAATGTTATCGAAACTCAGGATGCTGAGCTGGGACAGGGAGTCATTCAGACGCATCTCATTGAGAACGCCATCGGTAAACCGAAGCTGCAATGAAACGAACAGGGAATCCTGGCTCTTTGGCTCCAGCACAAACACCTGTTGATCACCGCCTGATGCCTGTCTGGTCACCTTATAGGTTTCTTCGAGGTGCTCTACCTCCCCGCTGAGCAGCAGCGCCGGTGTCGTGGCAATCCGGTCATCCAGGGAATGGATGGTCACCTGCTCCAGGTCCGGGTCGTATACCGTCACTTTCTCGCCGTTACTGACGATAAACTGGGTCAGAGGGGGGTTCTGCTCCCAGTAAAACAGCCCGGGACGCTTGGCCTTGAGGGAGCCGCTGCTTTCCTGAACCTTGTCTCCGCCTTCATTAACCAGAATCTGGATAAAATCCGCCTGATAGGTACGATAGTCCGTCAGCAGCCCGGCCAATTCTGCGGCGGCCTTGTGCTCCCCGCTCTGCGCCTGGCCGCATGCCAGTAGAAGCACCGTTGTCATCAGGGCAGGGAAAATGCGATTCAGAGATAAGAACATCAGCGACTCCTAGTCTTTGGGTGGCGGTGCTGCCAGCACTTCCCGGGCACCGTTATGGCCGGCCGGGCTGACGATCCCGGACGCTTCCATGGCATCGACAAGATTGGCGGCACGGTTGTAGCCGATTTTGAACTTGCGCTGTACCGAGGAGATCGACACGCGACGCCCTTCGGTTACGAAAGCAACCGCCTCATCGAACAGGGCATCGCCTTCGTCGCCTCCCCCCCCCTCAGACAGGGTGGGCACCCCGGGCAGGCTTTCACCTTCCGCCCCGGACAGCACATCCTCCACATACACCGGTTCACCGCGGTCTTTCCAGGCGCTGACCACCCGGTGCACTTCGTCATCATCCACAAAGGCCCCGTGGACCCGCACCGGCAAGCCGGAACCCGGCGGCAGATACAGCATGTCGCCGTGGCCCAGAAGCTGCTCGGCACCCCCCTGATCCAGTACCGTCCGGGAGTCGATCCTGGAGGATACCTGGAAGGAAATCCGGGTCGGGATATTGGCCTTGATCAGACCGGTGATCACGTCCACGGAGGGGCGCTGGGTGGCAAGGATCAGGTGGATACCCGCCGCCCTCGCCTTCTGGGCGATACGGGCGATCAGTTCTTCCACTTTTTTGCCGACAATCATCATCATATCGGCAAATTCGTCGATCACCACCACAATGAATGGCAGTGTTTCCAGCGCCGGGCGGTTCTCTTCGTCGTTCTCAAGGTGCTCTTCCGGCTTCCACAGGGGATCCAGGATGGGCTCCCCCGCTGCGGCTGCATCTTTGACCTTGCGATTAAAACCAGCGAGATTGCGCACGCCCAGTGACGCCATCAGCCGGTAACGGCGCTCCATTTCCGCAACACACCAGCGCAGGGCGTTGGCGGCCTCCTTCATGTCCGTAACCACCGGCGCGAGCAGATGCGGGATACCGTCATAGATGCTCAGTTCGAGCATCTTGGGGTCCACCATGATAAAGCGGACCTCCTCCGGGGAGGCCTTGAGCAGCATGCTGAGCAGCATGGCATTCACACCCACTGATTTACCCGAGCCGGTGGTGCCGGCCACCAGCAGGTGCGGCATCTTGCTCAGGTTGGCGACCATGGGGTTGCCACCAATATCGTTCCCCAGGGCCAGGGTCAGTGGTGATGAGGATTCCCGGAATACCCGGGCACCGAGCACCTCACTGAGACGGACCATCTGGCGCTTCTCATTGGGGATTTCGATACCCACAACAGACTTGCCAGGGATTACTTCCACCACCCGCACACTGAGCACGGCCAGCGAACGGGCCAGATCCTTGGCGAGATTGGAGATCTTACTGACTTTCACACCAGGGGCGGGCTTGATCTCGAAGCGTGTAATCACCGGCCCCGGATTCACCTCAACCACTTCCACCGACACGCCGAAGTCCGCCAGCTTCTCCTCCAGCAGTTGCGACATGTGCTGCAGGGATTCTTCTGAATAGCCCTTTTCCTGGTGTTGCTCGGGAGGATCCAGCAGGGACAGGGGCGGAATCGGGCTTTCCACTGCTTCCAGCAGAGACCCCTGACGGGAACCGGACTTCTTGCCGTGGTCTTTCTCTTCGTGTTTCTTGAAGGGCGATATCTTCAGGGACTTGCTGTCAGCCATCCGTGAAGACTTTTGCGCTTTGGGCGCAGGCTGGTCTCCCGGATTTGCTGACAGGCTTTGCGGGGGGGCAGGCTCCCGGAGCTCGGGAATCATTCCGTCAAGTGCCGGTTCACGGCGCTCTGTCAAGGGCCCGGCCCCCGGCTTCCGGGCAAAAAGACGCTTCACCCGGGCTATTTTCCGGAGCGCTTTTTCCCGTACAGGTGGCGCCGGTTTCTCCGGCTTTCCGGCAGGCTCCGGGCTGGCAGATTGCACCGGACGGGAGCGGAGCAGAGCGCGCAGCCTGCGGCCCATGGCTGACGTAACACGGATGGTACGGTCCCCCAGCCAGTCCATCAGACGGAACCAGGAAAGCCCGATAGTAACCGTCAGGGCGAAGAGCAGGATAGCAATCAGCAACAGCGTGGTGGCCGGCAGATTGAAGAATCGCACCATGGCGTCCGCGACCGCCTCACCCATCACCCCGCCGGACGATTGGCCCAGGCCGAAGATGGAATACAGTGACAACAGGCTGGTAGCGGACAGCAGGATCAGCAAAAAACCGCCGAAACGCACCATGAACAGGGGCCAGTGCAGCTCCAGCGGCTCATTGCGGCGACGAATCAGCATAAAAGCGTAACTGGCCACCATGGCCGGAAACAGGAAGGAGACCAGCCCGAAGAAATCCCGTAACAGACTGGCAATCCATGCCCCGGTGCGTCCGGCGGCATTCCCGACCGACATGGAATGACCGATGCTGGACCAGCCAGGGTCCGCAGGGCTGAACGTCACCAGCGCCATGGTCAGGTAAATGCACAGGGCAACCAACGCAATCACCGCTCCTTCCCGGGCACCCTGGGCGACCAGGCGGCGGAATTTCTGCTGCTTTTCTGTCAGCTCCGGGCTGTTTTTATGGGTCTTGCTGGTTTCAGCCATGAATTCCTGTCAGGTTCCACTGCGGATTTATTGAACGGCAGCCAGGCCACGAGCCAGATCCGCTTTGAGGTCTTCCACTGCTTCAATGCCGACCGACAGACGCACCAGGTTTTCGGTGATGCCGGCTTTTTCCCGGTCTTCCGGAGACAGGCGCCCATGGGTGGTGGTGGCAGGATGGGTCACAGTTGTTTTCACATCCCCCAGGTTGGCGGTAATGGAAATCATCCGGGTGCCGTCAATAAACGACCAGGCTGCCTCCCGGCCCCCCTTCACCCGGAATGAAACAATCCCGCCGAAACCCCGTTGCTGGCGTTTCGCCAGTTCATGCTGGGGATGTTCCGGCAGGCCGGCATAAAAGACCTCTGCAACCTGCGGCTGCTCTTTAAGCCATAACGCCAACTGTAACCCATTGTCGCAGTGGGCACGCATACGAATCGGTAAGGTTTCCAGGCCCTTCTGGAACACCCAGGCATTGAACGGGCTCAGTGCCGGCCCGGCGGAGCGGATAAAGCTGTAAACCTCATCCAGATACCGGGACGGGCCAACCACCACGCCACCGACACAGCGCCCCTGGCCGTCCAGGTACTTGGTCGCCGAGTGCACGACAATATCCGCACCCTGCTCCAGGGGTTTTTGCAGTACCGGGGTGCAGAAGCAGTTGTCCACCACGAACAGTGCATCGATTGAACGTGCCAGCCCGGCGAGCGCAGCCATGTCCGCCACTTCACACAAGGGGTTGGACGGGGTTTCAATGAACAGCATCCGGGTCGCCGGAGTGACCGCCTGCTGCCAGGCCGCCATATCCGTGAGGGAAACAAAGGTTGTTTCAACCCCGAACTTGCCGAGGTACTTCTCCAGCAACACATTGGTGGTGCCGAATACACCCCGTGAACAGATCACATGGTCGCCGGCCTGCAGCAGCGCCATGCAGGTGCTCAGGATCGCGGCCATGCCGGAGGCAGTCGCTACAGCGCGCTCACCCCCTTCCATGGCGGCAATGCGATTCTCGAATGCCTGCACCGTCGGATTGGTGAAGCGGGAGTAGATATTGCCCGGCTCTTCGCCACCGAACCGCGCTGCAGCCTGCGCCGCACTGTTGTAGACAAAACTGGAGGTCGGAAAGATCGCGTCGCTGTGTTCCAGCTGGCCGGTGCGAATCTGCCCTGCCCTCACGGCCAGGGTGTCCAGCGACATACCGTCCAGATCCGGTTCCGGTATCTGAATATGCTCTTCTCGGCTATTCGTCATGTCGTAATCCCCTGATTCCCGGGCAAAAGGTCAGTCTTCGTCATTGTACAGATCGATAATGCCGTTGTCCGTACCCGTGTTGGCTGAGGATTCCTGACGGCTTTCATCATTGCGTAGCACTTCCAGTTTATCCAGATACGCCTTGTCCACATCCCCGGTGACATAATTGCCGGTAAATACCGAACACTCCCAGCCTTCGATGTCCGGGTTTACGTCGCTTACGCAGGCCACCAGGTCATCCAGATCCTGATAAAGCAGCCAGTCGGCACCGATCAGATCCCGCACTTCTTCCACGGAACGGCCGTGGGCGATCAGTTCACTGGCGGACGGCATATCAATACCGTAGACGTTGGGATAGCGCACCGGGGGTGCCGCAGAAGCGAAGTACACCTTGCGGGCACCGGCATCCCGGGCCATCTGCACAATCTCCCGGCAGGTCGTGCCCCGCACCACGGAGTCATCCACCAGCATCACGTTTTTACCCCGGAACTCCAGATCAATCGGGTTCAGCTTCTGGCGCACGGATTTTTTGCGCATCTTCTGGCCCGGCATAATGAAAGTGCGCCCGATGTAGCGATTCTTGATAAAGCCTTCCCGGAATTTGACCCCCAGACGATGCGCCATCTGCAGGGCAGAGGTTCGGCTGGTGTCGGGAATCGGCATCACCACGTCGATGTCATGGTCCGGGTGGTCCCGAAGCACTTTTTCCGCCAGGGTCTCCCCCATTCTCAGCCGCGCCTTGTACACCGACACCTTGTCGATAATGGAATCCGGCCGCGCAAAATAGACATGCTCAAAAATACACGGATACAGGTGCGGCTCCTCTGAGCACTGCTCCGTATAGAGGGTCCCGTCGGTCTCGATATAGACCGCCTCACCCGGAGCAATATCCCGCACCAGGCTGAAACCGGCGGCACTCAGGGCGACGCTTTCCGAGGCGATCATGTATTCCTTGTTGCCATTCTCACCGGTGCGCTCGCCGTAACAGGCCGGACGGATACCGTTCGGATCCCGGAAGCCGACAATGCCGTAACCGGTGATCATGGCGATCACGGCATAGGCTCCCCGGCAGCGTTTGTGCACCGCCCGTACCGCCGCAAAAATCTCGTCCCGGGTGGGATTGAGCTTACCCAGCTTTTGCAGTTCGTGGGCAAATACGTTAAGCAGCACTTCCGAGTCCGAGTTGGTGTTGATATGGCGCAGGTCGGTGCGGAACAGGTCCTCCGCCAGATATTCGGCATTGGTGAGGTTGCCGTTATGGGCCAGGGTGATACCGTAAGGGCTGTTTACATAGAACGGCTGGGCTTCGGCGGAACTGGAACTGCCCGCCGTCGGATAACGCACATGGCCGATGCCGACATTGCCCACCAGGCGGCGCATGTGGCGAGTCAGGAACACATCACGCACCAGACCGTTGTCCTTGCGCAGGTAGAACCGTTCGTCCTGGAAGGTCACAATACCGGCCGCGTCCTGGCCCCGGTGCTGCAGAACGGTCAGTGCGTCATACAACGACTGGTTAACATTACTGCTACTGACTATGCCGACAATGCCACACATGTATAGGGTACTCTCCGAAAACTGATTATTGGCGGGACGCGGATTTCACGCCTTTTTCAATTGCCTCTTCCGCGGCAGGTCCGAGCAGGCGTTCAAACTCGTCCCCGAAGGTCCGGCGGGACCAGTCTTCCACCTCGCCGAGGTGGTCGATCATGACTGAGCTCTGCCACCAGGTGTCCTGTGACAAAGGGGTATAACGGGTAAAGGCAATGGCGACGATCACCACCACCAGGCCCCGCAACAGACCAAAACCCATGCCCAGCACGCGGTCCGTGGCTGACAGGCCCGTCACCCTGACCAGGTGGGCGATGAAGTTGTTGATAATGGCTCCGACAATCAGGGTGCCAAAGAACAGAATCGCGAAGGCGGCGATCAACCGCACCATGGGCGTTTCAACAGTGCTGGCAAGCAATGACTGCATCTGGGGGTGAAAGGTCCGGGCAATCAGAAAGGCGGCCACCCAGGTTACCAGCGACAGCGCTTCCCTGACAAAGCCGCGTTTCAGACTGATCAGTGTGGAAATGGCGATCAGGGTAATAATTACCCAGTCGATCCAGATCAAAGCGCCCATGGACTGCCCGGTGGTGTATGGAAAGGCGGAATTCTATCAGGAATCCGGGGCCGACCAAACCTTTGGTCAGGGAACCCCTGATCAGCCTTCGCCACTGGTCACCAGACTATTGATGCTGAACGCGGCATCCAGCGTCTGCTTGGCTTTTTCAGCTTCTGCCTTGTCCACATAGGGACCACTGAAAACCCTCGTCAGGGTCGAATCACCCCGCACCACCTCCTGCAGGTGGGAGCTATGGCCCATCTCCCGGACCTTGTCCCGCAAACGGCGGGCATTATCGGCATTACCGAAGCTGCCAAGCTGCACCACCCAGGCTCCTTCAAGGGTACCGGTATATTCTGCACTGCCCTTTTCATTCGTGACCTGACTGTTTCCGGCCCTGGCAGCCGGCTCTTCAGAGGTTACACTGGCCTTCCCTGTACCAGCTTCTGCCTGAACCGGTGCGGCCGTGGATTGCTCAGGCGATGCAGATGGCGGGCTCTGATCTTCCTGCGCGCCCCCGCCGCTTCCGGTGGGGCCGGCCACACCGGACTTGCTGCCAGGGGAGGACGCAGATGGTTCTTCCATCCGATAGGCCGGGGGTTCCGGGTAATTTTTCTCCGGGGTGTTCACCTCCGGAAATGGCGGCTCTTCGGGTATCCGGACGGAGGTGGAGGTGCGACCAGAATGAGGTTCATCAAAAATCATCGGCACGAAAATAACCGCCAGAGAGACCAGCACCAGTGCGCCAACTATTCTTTGCTTGAGACCATCCACCGCGTTCTCTTCCCTTTTTGTCTGTTGGCCGTTGTCACAACGGAGACACCGTGGGCAACCGCCGGAACCACCTGTATCAGAGGCAAATACTAACCGTCCCCTGCCAATAACTCAAAGAGCCGGCGGGGATATAACGTAATGTTAAGGACCCTGATCAGGACTGCAGGAAGGCACGCGCTTCACCCACCGTGAAAAACGACCCGAAAATAATCACCAGATCTTCCGGTTGTGCCTGTTCAAGGGCGGCTGCCACTGCGCCGGAGACGGTATCGAAGACCCGCACAGTGCGGCCGGATGATAACTCACCGGTCATCCTCTGTCGCAGGGCCTCACCGGTAAGGCCCCGCGGTACCGACAGTCCCGCGAGATACCACCCATCCACCACGGCGGACATGACACTGGCGATACCTTCTACGTCCTTGTCGGCCAGCGCGGCATACACCGCGTAAACCTGGCCGGTTCCGTTCTTCAGCCGCTTGATTTTACCGGCGAGCCAACGGGCAGCGTGGGGATTATGCCCCACATCCGCAAACACTTCAGGGTGGTCGCCCAGACACTCCATTCGTCCGGGTACCTTTACCCTGGCAAGTACCCCTACCGCTTCGGTGATGTCGTAATCCGGCTCCAGCACACGCATGGCAACCAGTGCCGCGGCCATACTGCCCGCCGGCAGGGAAGACCGGGGCAGACTGAGCGTCTCCCCGCCCCGCAGCTCAAGCCTGCGGGCATCCTCACCCCCTGACAGATGGTAACCCTCACCATCCCTCAGCAGGCGAACCCCCTGAGCCCGGGCCTGCTGAAGCACCGAAGAAGGCGGTTCGGGATCGGCACAGATGGCCGCTATGCCTGGCCGGAAGATGCCTGCTTTTTCGAAGCCGATGACTTCCCGGTTATCCCCCAGAAAGCCGATGTGATCGATATCCACGGAGGTAATGATCGCCAGGTCCGGGTCCAGCACGTTCACCGCATCCAGACGGCCGCCAAGGCCGATCTCCAGCAGCCAGTCATCCAGGCCGGCATCCTCCAGCAACAAAAATGCCGCCAGGGTTCCGAACTCGAAATAGGTCAGGGAAATAGTCCCCCGGGCCACCTCCACCCGGCTGAACGCCTCAGTCAGATCACCGTCGCTGACATCGGATCCGTTGATCCGTACCCGCTCGTTATAGCGATGCAAATGGGGTGAGGTATACGTACCGACTCTGCGCCCCCTGTCGCGCAACAGGGCTTCGAGGCAGGCGATGGTGCTGCCCTTGCCGTTGGTGCCGGCGACGGTGACAACCCTGGCCGGGGGCCGAGACCGGAACAGCTTGCGCAGAACAATCAGCACCCGGTCCAGACCGAGATCAATCTCCACCGGATGCATCGTTTCCATGTAGGCCAGCCAGTCATCCAGGCTGGCATCTGAACCGGGGGATGAAACTTTAGTCTCCAGCGGGTTCATCCTCCGGGGCCCGGGGTCGCTCGGTCTCGTCAAATTCGATGGGTGCGTCCGGCTGCGGCTTGTCCTGGCCGGTAAACTTGGCCAGCGCCGAGGCAATGCGCTCCCGCAGCTGGTGCCGGTGAACAATCATGTCGATGGCCCCGTGCTCAAGCAGGAACTCGCTGCGCTGGAAACCTTCCGGCAGTTTCTCCCGCACCGTCTGCTCGATCACCCGGGGCCCGGCAAAGCCGATAAGGGCATTGGGCTCGGCAATATTAAGGTCACCCAGCATGGCCAGGCTGGCGGACACACCACCAAAGACCGGATCGGTCATCACTGAAATGTAGGGAATGCCTTCCTGTTTGAGCCGTTCCAGCACCGCTGCGGTTTTGGACATCTGCATCAGCGACAGAATGGCCTCCTGCATACGTGCACCACCACTGGCAGAGAAGCACACCAGGGGAATCCGTTCCTCCAGGCAGACATTGGCAGCACGAACAAACTTCTCGCCAACCACCTGCCCCATGGAACCGCCCAGAAAGTTGAATTCGAAGGCGCAGGCCACCAGGGAAATGTCCAGGACCTTGCCCCGCATCACGACCAGCGCGTCTTTCTCACCGGTCGCCTTCTGGTTCTGGGCGAGGCGTTCCTTGTAGCGGCGGGTGTCCTTGAATTTCAGGCGATCGCTGGGCTCAAGCTCACTGGCGATTTCCTCCCGGCCGTCAGTATCCAGGAAAGTGTCCAGACGCTGACGTGCGGTCAGGCGCAGGTGATGCTCACACTTCGGGCAAACATCCAGGTTCTTGTCCAGTTCCGGCTTATACAGAAAGCCGCCACACTTCGGGCATTTTTTCCAGAGGCCTTCGGGCACACCAGTACGCTGTTTGGATTCCGAGCGGATTTTGCTCGGCATGATCTTGTCCAGCCAGTTACTCATGATTCGATCCTGTCCTTTGGGCCTGACTTTTTATTTTTACCGGATCAACCGCTCAGGTTGTCCAGCGCTTCGCGCATCGGCTGCAACAGTTCGTGCAATGCGGTTTTCAATCTTGCCGGATCCGCTTGATTATCCGCTATTGTATTCACCAGAACGCTGCCGACAATAACACCATCGGATACCCGGCCAACCGCGGCGGCTGTTTCCGCATCACGAATACCAAAGCCGACAGCCACCGGAAGAGCGGTCAGGTGGTGGATATGATCCACCTTCTGTGCCACTTCCTCAACGTTAATCCTGGCAGCACCGGTGACACCCTTGAATGAAACATAGTACACATAACCGGAAGAGTGCCCGGCAATCGCCCGGATACGCTCATCGGTGGTGGTCGGGGCCAGCAGGAATATGGCATCCAGGTTTCTTGCGGTAAACAGCGGGGCAACGTCGTCCGCTTCCTCGGGCGGCAGATCCACTGTCAGCACCCCGTCCACACCGGCCTCCGCCGCAGCCTCTGCAAACGCTTCACATCCCATGGCTTCCATGGGATTCAGATACCCCATCAATACCACCGGAGTATCCGCATTCTTGCTGCGAAATTCCCTGACCATGCCGATAACCTGGCGCAGCGAGGTGCCGTGGGCCAGCGCCCGCTCGCAGGCCAGCTGGATCACCGGCCCGTCCGCCATGGGATCGGAAAACGGCACACCCAGTTCAATGATATCGGCTCCTGCACCCACCAGCGTGTGCATAAGCTCAACCGTCTGGTCCGGGCTCGGGTCGCCGGCAGTAATATAGGGAATCAGCGCCTTGCGGCCCTGTTCTTTCAGGGAGGTCATTACCCTGTCGATTCGGCTCATGGATGCTCCTGTCCTGTCAAATGACCGCGGCCTGTCAGGCCTCGATTCCGTCCAGTTGTGCAATGGTGTGAATATCCTTGTCCCCGCGCCCGGACAAGTTGACCACAATCATCTGATCCTTATCCATTTCTTTGGCCAGCTTCATGGCGTAGGCCACCGCATGGGCAGACTCCAGCGCCGGCATGATTCCCTCCACACAGGTCAGATAACGAAACGCGTGCAGGGCTTCCTCATCCGTGACGGAAACGTAACTGACGCGCCCGATGTCCTTCAGCCAGCTGTGTTCCGGACCCACACCGGGATAATCCAGCCCGGCACTGATCGAATGAGTACCGGAAATCTGGCCGTTCTCGTCTTCCATCAGGTAGGTGCGGTTACCATGCAGCACTCCAGGGCGACCCGCTGTCAGGGGGGCCGCATGCTTGCCGGTTTCAACACCCAGGCCACCGGCCTCGACACCGTACATCTTCACCGACTCATCGGTCAGGAAGGGGTAGAACAGACCGATCGCGTTGGAACCACCGCCCACACAGGCCACCAGGGCATCCGGCAGCTTGCCCGCCTGCTCCAGTGACTGCGCCCTCGCCTCGCGGCCGATAACGGCCTGGAAATCCCGCACCAGCAGGGGGTACGGATGGGGGCCCGCCACGGTGCCGATGATGTAGAAGGTATCGTCCACATTGGATACCCAGTCCCGCATGGCTTCGTTCATGGCATCCTTGAGCGTGCGGGTGCCGCTTTCAACCGGGTGCACCTCCGCCCCCAGCAATTTCATGCGATACACGTTGAGTGACTGGCGCTTCACATCCTCCGCGCCCATGTAAACGTGGCATTCAAGGCCCAGACGGGCGCACACGGTGGCCGTGGCTACGCCGTGCTGACCGGCACCGGTTTCGGCAATAACCCGCTTTTTGCCCAGGAAAGTCGCCAGCAACGCCTGCCCGATGGTGTTGTTCACCTTGTGGGCCCCGGTGTGGTTAAGATCTTCCCGTTTGAGCCAGATTTGGGCACCACCGGTCTCCCGGGTCAGTCGCTCCGCCAGATACAGGGGGCTGGGCCGGCCAACGTAGTGTTTGAGATCATAGTCAAAAGCCGCCTGAAATTCCGGATCTTCCCGCAGGCGCAGGTATTCGCGCTCCAGAATCATCAGGGAGTCCATCAGCGTCTCGGAAACAAAACGGCCACCGAAGGCACCAAAGTGTCCGCGGGCATCCGGCAGTGTCTTGAGCATTTCCTCAGTCAGTCGTGTCGACACGGTGAACCTCGCTTATAAAGTCAGTCATTCGGGATGAATCCTTGATGCCTTTGCTGCTTTCCACGCCGCCACTCACGTCCACCGCCCAGGGTCTGACCTGCGCGACAGCGCGGGCTACGTTATCAGAAGCCAGCCCGCCGGCCAATATCAATGGCACGGGGCGCTGTGCGGGAATCAGGTTCCAGTTAAAACGCTCGCCGGTGCCACCGAACTTGTCCGGTGACCAGGCATCCACAAGCAGCCCGCTGGCCCCCTGATAACCACGGAAGGCGGTTTCAATATCGCCGGCTGCCCGAACCCTCACTGCCTTGATCCAGCGGCGGCCGAAACTGGCGCAGAAATCCGGGTTTTCGTCTCCGTGGAACTGCAGCAGATCCAGAGGAACCTGTTCCAGGGTGTGCAACACCTCCTGCTTTTCCGGGTTGACGAACAGCCCGACCACGCTTACAAAGGCCGGCACCCGGGCAGCCAGCCGCCGGGCCTGCTCCGGCGTGACCGCTCGCGGGCTGGGCGGATAAAACACCAGTCCTATCGCATCGGCTCCGGCCTTCACGGCTGCATCAATATCCTGCGCCCGGGTCAGGCCACAGATTTTGGTGCGGGTCTTATGCATTATCCTGCTGTCCTTTTCCTCCGGGGCGCACAAAACGGGTCGGTCTGGGGCGGTTGGCTCCGCTATGCTGAAACCAGGGTCGCACAAAGGATGGCCCGCAATCCGCCCGCGGTATGTGAAAGCCTTCGGGGTAGCCTACATCCACAAGATACAGGCCATCCGGCGGAGCCGTCACGCCCGCCAGGGTCCGATCCCTGGCCGCGAGTACTCCGGCCACCCAGTCAGGCTCCCGGTAACCGGAGCCAACCGCGATCAGGGCACCGGCAATATTACGCACCATATGGTGCAGGAAGGCATTGGCCTGTATATCCAGTACGATGAAATCTCCCATCCGGGCCACCTCGATGTACTCGACAAACCGGAAGGGCGAACGGGACTGGCACCCCGCTGCCCGGAACGATGAGAAATCGTGCTCTCCCAACAGATGCCTGGCTCCCGCCTGCATTCGCTGCTCATCCAGGGGCCGGTAGGTCCAGCTTACCTGCCCCCTGAGAATACCCGGGCGCACGGGATTGTTATAGATAACATAACGATAACGTCGGTAAACCGCCGAAAACCGGGCATGGAAGTCGCCCCGGCCCTGGCCCGCCCAGTGCACGGCAATATCACCGGGTAATGAGGTATTGATGCCCATGACCCAGGCTCGCAGATGACGTACCGCGCGGGTTTCAAAGTGCACCACCTGATAACTGCCATGCACACCCGCATCAGTCCGACCGGCACACACCAGGTCCACCGGATGATCCGCAACCCGTGCAACCGCGTTCGACAGCTCACCCTGCACGGAACGAACACCACTTTTCTGGGCCTGCCAGCCGTGAAAATGCCGGCCGTCGTATTCGAGTATCAGGGCGACACGACCGTCGCCAATGGCGTTGTCTGTGGTCAGTGGGATGGGGTCAACAAACAAGAGATCGTCCGGTTCCGGCAAGCGTGTTACAAACCAGAACGCCGGCTGGGAGTCACCACAGCCGGCGTTCTGCTGACGAACCTGATTATACGCCTAATCAGGACAGATTTTTAAGGAGATCCTGCGCTTCTGCCTTTTGTTCGTCATTTCCTTCCAGAGTAACTTCCTCAAGAATGTCCCGGGCACCGTCCACATCCCCCATTTCCATGTAGGCGCGGGCCAGATCCAGTTTGGTGGCCGCCTCGTCGGTGCCGGACAGGAAGTCGAAATCATCATCTTCCCCCAGCTCGGATTCATCCAGATCCAGGGCTGATTTACCGGTTTTCCCGTAAGCCGCCTCGTCCGCTGAGGTGTCATCCAGAGACGTCAACGCGTCTTCCGGCTGATCTTCGTCTACCAACGGCGGCTCACCCAGAACCTCATCGGCTGACGCAGAGTCCTCCGGGCTGGCTTCTTCCTCTCCGGTGAACGCGTCTTCAAGACCAGGAACTTCATCAGCCGCCGAACCGGGCTCGTCCTCAACATCGGCTTCCGCAAACTCTTGCATCAGCGCTATGTCTTCATCACTGACATCCAGCTCCAGATCGTCCAGGCTTTCTTCCTGCTCACCGGGGAATTCATCTTCAGTTGCTACCTTGTCCAGCTCCGCATCCAGATCATCCAGGAAGGACTCATCCAGGTCATCCAGGTCTGGTTCGGCGGCGTTGTCTTCCGGCTGTGACGCCGTGTCGGCTTCTGCGGGCAGGTCCTCGGCTTCCGTTTCACCCGGCTCTTCGCCAGGCAGTGGCTCCGGCGCGGCGGCCTCGTCTTCCGGCTCAAGATCCAGACCGGATTCCTGGTCGTCCTCGGACAGGTCCAGGCTCAGGTCATCCTCATCCCCGGCCCCATAGTCATTGCGAGGCTGCTCCAGGGATTCCTCGAAACCGGAGTAGTCGGCCTCGGACCCTGATTCGCTTTCTATCAGACCGAAGTCCAGATCGCTGTCAGCCAGCTCAGTGTCCGGGCCCTCCAGCGAATCTTCTTCTATTTCAAACTCAAATTCCTCGTCCGAGGACCGGCCCCGGGGCACGGCATCTTCCCGAGCAGACTCATCGGTAGCGGACTCTGCACTGTCTTTGTCATCTTCGAGGCCGGACAGGTCATATTCGATCATGTCATGCCCGTACTCTGCTTCTGCAGACTCACCACCCGCTTTCGTCTTTTCTGCGTCGCCTTCCCCGGCCGTACCCTGGCGCCATTGCTCCGGCTGATCCCCGGACTCGTCCGGGGTGACCGCCTCGTCCAGGCCAAGGCTGCCGAAATCCCCGTCGAACTCATCGGCGGTTTCCGGCTGGTCTTCCGGCTTCTCCTCGCCAGCCTGATCCACCAGGGTCTGATCGTTCACCCCGCTGTCGGAAGAGAAAGCACCGGAGCGCAGCTGAGACTCCAGCTCATCAATGCTCGGTGTGGCTTCCGCCTCCTCCAGACGAGTCCGCAGGGCTTCCGCCTCAGCGGTTGCGGCGCTGTCATCAAGTGCCGCAATCTCGTTGAACTGCTTGTCGAAGGACTCCCGTTCCTTGAGGTCTGCGTAGATACCCAGCAGCTTCAGTCGCAGATCCGTACGGCTCGGCTCCCGGGAAATGGCAGCCTCCAGTGCCTGGGCGGCCTGGTCATGACGACCATAGGCTATGTAGGCATCGGCTTCCGCAAGGGGATCATCCCCTTCCAGCTCCGGCATCGCCTCTTCACCGACATCCAGATCAATTGCTTCGGATCCGGGGCCCTCGTCCTCACTGTTCAACTGTTCGTAGAATGCTTTCTCACGATGGCTGTTCCTGCGGGCCAACAGCGCCAACAGAACCAGCAGCAACAGCAGGCCGGCACCCAGGGCAATCTGATACACCGGGTTGTTGACAATCATGTCCACAACATTGCCCGGGAAAGCCTTGCGGGGCTCCTGTACCGGGGGGGCCGGTTGCGGTGCTGCAGCGTCTGCCCCGGATTCTTCGGCGGCAGCCTGCTCTGCTGCCATATCCTCTTCAGCCGTATCGCCCGCTGCTGATCCGGCAGTCTCCGGCTCCCCGGTCGCGGCCGGCTGGCCCGCCGTCGCCTGCCCGGCGGGCTCATCTTCGCCACCCATTTGCTGCATTTCGGCAAGCTGGTTGTTTTTCAGCTCCACCAGGCGCTGCAGGGTTTTCACCTGCTCCTGCATATCCTGCAGGCGGCTGTTCAGTTCTTCGTTTTCACGCCTTGCCGCTTCCAGTTCTTCCCTCGCGACGGCTTCGCCGGCATCCACACCGCCTGGCAGTTCACCATCGCCAGCGGCGGCACCGTCCTCGGCACTGCCCTCATCCACGACAAGCTTGAGTTCGTCTCCGGCCGGCGTAGCTGCCTGGGCCGGTGCCTGACCTGATGTCGCTTCAGTGGCATCCACCGGGCGTTGGGTGTCCTGCTGCAGTGCGCGGTTCTGGGCACTGACCAGACGATTGGCTTCCGCACGGGTACGGGCTCTGATCTGTTCCGTGGTCGGCACCCTGAGCACCTGGCCACGTTTGAGGCGATTGATATTCCCACCAATAAACGCATCAGGATTCAGGTCCTGGAGGGCCAGCATCACTTGCTGGATGGAAAGGCTGTTGTCCGGGCGCACACGCTCCGCAATCGACCAGAGGGTGTCGGACGAACCGGTGGGACCCACCTGCCCGGCAGCTGACCGGGTAGCAGGACGGGCCTGGTCAGTACGCTGCCGGGTGCCTGCCGCCGGAGGACGGGAAGAGGATGTTGCCGTGGTTGCCGATGGCGCAGTGACCTCCTCCTGCAGGCCAGACTCTTCGGCGTACATCGGCGGATCCACCAGCACGGCGTATTCCCGCATCAGCCGGCCCTGGGGCCAGGTGACCTCCACCAGGAAGTTCAGATAAGGCTCTCTGAGCGCCTTCCTGGACGTCACATTAATCACCAGGCTGCCATCCGGGGCGGTCGTCACCTTGAAATCCAGCTGGGTAAGGAAGTGGCTGCGGTCCAGACCGACCCGTTCAAAATCCCGGGGGGAGGCAATACTGACGAACACATTGTCCGGATCAATACCACTGCTTTTACGCAGATTGATATCTGCATCCAAAGGCTCGTTCAGGTAGGACTGTAGTTCGATTTCTCCCAGTCCCAGGGCCTGTGCGACTCCGGAACCAAGCCCTCCCGCCAGAGCCAGGGCAACCGCAAGCTTGCGTACCTTCATGCTTTTTCCTTACCAGTCTCCGTTATTCGTAACTGCTCTGTTTTACAGAATCGGACGAGGTTGGATGACTTCTTTCTGGTTTTGGTTCGTTATTATGAATCGTTTTCCATATTCGGTTCGGCAAGTATTGTTTATAAAGTCTGTTTTATTAATTGATCAGCGCCAGTCCTTTTACCGTTTTTTGATAAACTCCACGGAAATGACTGTTCCGCAAACGCTTGCCACTTCCAAAACCGCTGTACCGCCGCAAATTGCTCATGATTATAATGATTCAGAAGCAAAAAACTGTGTGCACATGTAACACTGCAACAATTCGACACCAAAAATGACAAGGGCGGAAACCTGTTATGGTCTCCGCCCTTGCATTTTCCGGCTACCGGGTACCGGTTCCGCAACCGTTACCGGACCGCACGTCAACCTTCCTGCAGGATCCTGAGCATGCGGCGCAGGGGCTCGGCGGCCCCCCACAGCAGCTGATCACCAACGGTAAAGGCGGAAATGTATTCCGGCCCCATGGCAAGCTTGCGAATGCGGCCGACGGGGATACCCAGGGTGCCCGTGACCTTCGCCGGGGTGAGTTCTTCCAGGGTGGCGGACTTTTCGTTGGGTATCACTTTCACCCAATCATTGGCGCCGGCCAGAATGGCTTCGATCTCGGCGACCGGCAAATCCTTCTTCAGCTTGATGGTCAGTGCCTGGCTGTGGGAGCGCATAGCCCCGATACGCACGCAGATGCCATCAATCGGAATCGGATTATCGCTGCGACCCAGAATCTTGTTGGTCTCAACGCCGGCCTTCCACTCTTCCTTGCTCATACCGTTCTCGAGCGGTTTGTCGATGAACGGAATCAGACTGCCCGCCAGCGGCACTTCGAAGTGCTCGGTGGGGAAATCGCCGGCGCGCATCTTCCCGGTCACCTTGCGGTCAATCTCGAGAATCGCCGAAGACGGATCGGCCAGCTCATCGCTGACGACACCGTAAAGCTCACCCATCTGATTGAGCAGCTCGCGCATGTTCTGGGCGCCGGAACCGGAGGCCGCCTGATAGGTCATGGGCGATACCCATTCGATCAGATCCTTTTCCAGCAGACCGCCCAGGGCCAGCATCATCAAACTCACGGTGCAGTTACCACCAATGTAATCCTTAACCCCCTTGCTCAGGGCCTCATCGATCACATTGCGGTTCACCGGATCCAGTACAATAACCGAATGATCCGCCATGCGCAGCGTGGAGGCGGCGTCAATCCAGTAACCTTCCCAGCCGGCATCCCGCAGTTTCTGGTACACCGCGGTGGTGTAGTCACCACCCTGACAGGTGACGATCACATCCAGGCCTTTGAGGGTATCGATATCGAACGCGTCCTGGAGCGGCGGAACGCCCTCCTTGCCTACGTCCGGTGCCGGCTTGCCGGTCTGGGACGTGGAAAAGAACACCGGATCGATATCGGCGAAATCGTTTTCTTCACGCATGCGCTGCATGAGGACCGAGCCCACCATGCCACGCCATCCGATAAGTCCAACTTTCTTCATTTGTCAGGACTTCCAGTACTGTGCCCGCCGAATGCCGTTATCGCTGGCAGCGACAGGATGGATGATCCCGCGGCAACTGCATCCTGTTGCCGTCGGGTCGATGTTGTCCGGATCAGAGTGCCGCCCGCACGGCATCACCCATTTCGGTAGTCGACACCCTGCGACCGCCTTCGGTCATGATGTCCGCCGTGCGCAGGCCCTGATCCAGCACTTTGCTGACCGCCGTCTCAATGGCTTGTGCCGCTTCTTCTTCATTGAGGCTGTAACGCAGCATCATGGCGGCACTGAGAATCGTGGCCAGCGGATTGGCAATGCCCTGACCGGCGATGTCCGGCGCTGAACCATGACAAGGCTCGTACATGCCCTGCTTTTCCGAGTTCAGTGACGCAGACGGAAGCATACCGATAGAACCGGTCAGCATGGCCGCTTCGTCAGAAAGAATATCACCAAACATGTTGCCAGTCACAATCACATCGAACTGTTTGGGTGCGCGAACCAGCTGCATGGCGGCATTGTCCACGTACATATGGGACAGCTCCACATCCGGATACTCGCGCTTGAGATCCTCCATGATTTCCCGCCACAGCACGGTCACTTCCAGCACGTTGGCCTTGTCCACAGAACAAAGCTTTTTGCCACGCTGTTGAGCCGTCTCGAAGGCCACCCGGCCGATCCGGCGGATTTCCGCCTCGGTGTAGGCATAGGTGTTATAACCCTGGCGGTCGCCACTCTCGAGCTGGCGCACACCACGGGGCTGGCCGAAGTAAATGCCGCCGGTCAGCTCCCGGACAATCAGGATATCCAGCCCGGACACCACCTCCGGCTTGAGCGACGAGGCTTCAGCCAGTTGCGGGTACAGGATCGCGGGACGCAGATTAGCGAACAACTCAAGGTTGGAACGCAACCCCAACAGCCCCTTCTCCGGGCGCCTGGCCATGGGCAAACTGTCCCACTTGGGGCCGCCTACAGCACCCAGGAGAATTGCGTCGGCTTTTTTGGCACGATCCAGGGTGTCATCCGGCAGCGGCGTATCTTCCGCATCCAGTGCGGCACCGCCGACCAATCCACTCTCGAAATCCAGCCCCAGGCTGAACATTTCGTTCACCTTGTTCAGTACCTTCCAGGCCTCCGCGACAATTTCCGGACCAATGCCATCACCCGGCAGCATCAATACAGTTCTGGACATAACAGTTCCTTTCTCAAACAAGAAAGCCGGACAATACCTTTACTGCCCGGCGTCAAAATAAACCAATGATCAGTTTGCGTCCCGGAACAACCAGGGCGCAGTCTGGCGACGCTTTTGCTCGTAATCCCGGATCAGATCCGCGTCTTCCAGGGTCACACCGATGTCATCCAGCCCGTTCAGCAGGCAGTGGCGACGAAAATCGTCCACCTCAAAGCTGAAGGACTCACCGGACGGCGTGGTGACGGTTTTCGCCTCAAGGTCCACAGTCAGCTGATAGCCTTCATTCTGCTCGGTTTCCCGGAACAGCTGATCCACAACATCTTCAGGCAGAACAATGGGTAACAGGCCATTCTTGAAGCAGTTATTGTAGAAGATATCGGCAAAGCTCGGGGCAATAATCACCCGGAAACCGAAATCATCCAGCGCCCAGGGCGCATGTTCACGGCTGGAACCGCAACCAAAATTGGCCCGGGCCAGCAGCACACTGGCGTTCTTGTACCGATCCTGGTTCAACACAAAATCCGGGTTGATGGGCCGCCGGGAGCAATCCTGGTCCGGCTTGCCCTCGTCCAGATAACGCAGCTCATCAAACAGGTTCGGCCCAAAGCCGGTACGCTTGATGGACTTCAGAAACTGCTTGGGAATAATCATGTCCGTATCCACATTGGAACGGTCCATGGGGGCTACAATGCCCTGGTGTTGCGTAAATGCTCGCATGGTTCTCTCCTGTGGATCAGTGCATCAGTTCACGGACATCAACGAAATGGCCGGTCACCGCCGCAGCCGCCGCCATGGCCGGACTGACCAGATGGGTACGACCACCGAATCCCTGACGGCCTTCGAAGTTACGGTTGGAGGTGGACGCACAATGCTCCCCCTGCCCCAGCTTGTCGGCGTTCATGGCCAGACACATGGAGCAACCGGGATCGCGCCATTCCAGACCGGCCTCGATAAAGACCTTGTCCAGCCCTTCCTTCTCCGCCTGGGCTTTCACCAGACCGGACCCCGGCACCACCATCGCCTGCTTCAGGGTCGGTGATACCTTGCGGCCTTTCACCACAGCCGCCGCCTCCCGCAGGTCTTCAATACGGCTATTGGTGCAGGAGCCGATAAATACCCGGTCCAGCCGGATATCGGTGATCTTCTGGTTCGGCTCCAGCCCCATATACTTCAACGCCCGGACAATGCCCTCGCGCTTGATGGGATCCTCTTCCCGGGCCGGATCCGGTACCGCGCCGTCCACGCCGGTAACCATCTCCGGTGAGGTGCCCCAGCTCACCTGCGGACGAATCGCCGCGCCGTCCAGCACTACTACCTTGTCGAATTCGGCATCGTCATCACTGTGCAGTGTGCGCCAGTAATCCACCGCCTGGTTCCAGGTCTCGCCCGTCGGCGCGAAAGGCCGGCCCCTGACGTAATCGATGGTGGTGTCATCCACCGCCACCATACCCACCCGGGCACCGGCCTCGATGGACATATTGCAGATGGTCATCCGCGCTTCCATACTCAGACCACGAATCGCCTCACCACCGAATTCGATGGCATGGCCGGTACCACCGGCGGTGCCAATCCTGCCGATGATCGCCAGCACCACATCCTTGCCGGTCACACCCGGACCCAGCTGTCCGTCAACACGCACCAGCATGTTCTTCATCTTCTGCTGCACCAGACACTGGGTGGCCAGCACATGCTCCACCTCGGAGGTGCCGATACCATGGGCCAGACAGCCAAACGCACCGTGGGTCGAAGTGTGGGAGTCGCCACACACAATACTCATACCCGGCAAAGTCGCGCCCTGCTCCGGCCCGATCACATGCACAATGCCCTGGCGCTGATCCCTGATCTTGAATTCCAGGATGCCAAACTCGTCGCAGTTCTTGTCCAGAGTCTGCACCTGGATCTTCGACACCGGGTCGACAATCCCCTCAAGGCCCAGCTCACGATCGGTGGTCGGCACGTTATGGTCCGGGGTGGCTATGTTGGCATCAATCCGCCACGGCTTCCGGCCGGCCAGGCGCAGGCCTTCGAACGCCTGTGGCGAGGTGACTTCGTGCAGCAACTGCCGGTCGATGTAGATCAATGCGGAGCCGTCGTCCCGCTGCTTGACCAGGTGGTCGTCCCACAATTTGTCGTATAACGTCTTGCCCGCCATGGTTATCTCTCACTCGTTGCGGTTTGGGTTTCGTATTGCGGGTATGTTATCGCCTGTGGTTGAATAACTCCAATTCATGTTTTTTATTTTAGTCATTCCTTTTTGGCATGTTATCTGGCCTGGGTTCGTAGCCTGAAGCATTGGGTTGCCTCCGTAGCCTGAGAGTTTGGGAGGGGCGGCGCAGGGGGAGGCCTTTTCAAAACACGCCCGTAAACCCATCCCTGGGGGGCTCGGCTCTGGCCATCCATGGCCAGAGACGGTTTTGAAAAGGCCTCCCCCTGCACCACCTTTTCAGGCTATGGGTGGGAACGCTTTGGCAGATATCGCGAGACACTGCGTTACTCAAGCTCTAAACAGCTACAGAAAGGTAGAACAAACGGATTTCCCTTATTAATCATTGCGATTTTCTCCAGGAGGGCCGGCAACTGGTACGAAAGCGGGTATCGGGGAGGTCTTTCTGAAACCGTCTCCAGCCATGGATGGCTGGAGCCGAGCCCTACACGGACGTACTTGCGGGCGTGTTTCAGAAAGACCTCCCCGATGGCCGCCCTCCCCCAAAACCTGAACAGCTTCCGATTAACAGGCAAGCAAGGAGTCAACCAAAGATGGACTCAAACGCACTAAAAGCCTTCGTGACGATAATCGACCAGGGCAGCTTCTCGGAAGCCGCAGAAACCCTGCACCTGACGCAGCCGGCGATCAGCAAGCGGCTGGCGGCGCTGGAAAGCCAGCTGGGGACACCGCTGGTGGACCGCACCCACAGGAAAGCCGCACCGACCGATGCCGGCGCGAGGCTGCTGCCCCACGCCCGCCGCATCCTGGATGAGATTCATAACGCACGGATTGCGCTGACCAGTGAATCCGGGGAGGTTGAGGGGGAGCTGCGGATTATTGCCAGCCACCACATAGGCCTGCACCACCTGCCCCGCTGGCTGCGGCGCTTCAAACGGGAGTACCCGCAGGTGACGCTGGACCTGCAGTTCATGGAATCCGATGCGGCTTATCAGCAAATGCGCAAGCGCAATGCCGAGCTGGCGTTTGTGACGCTGAGTGACAGCATGGATCCGGGCTTTGATGTGTTTGCCCAGTGGCCGGATCCGATGAGGTTTGTGGCAGGCAGCGAGCATCCCCTGGCCGGTCTGGCCAGGCCAGCTCTGGCGGATCTGGCGGCATATCCCGCCTTGTTGCCGGACACCGCTACCTCCACCTATCGGGTGGTCAGCCGGCTGTTTCTTGAGAATCAGTTGCCCCTGCATCCACAAATGCCCACCAATTACCTGGAAACCATCAAAATGATGACATCCGTGGGGCTTGGCTGGTCGGTGTTGCCGGAACGGATGGTGGATGGCGGGCTCACTGTGCTGGAGGTGGGGCATCCCGTTACCCGGGTGCTGGGCGGCATCGGGTTATCCGGCCGGCAGTTGGGAGCGGCGGCGCGGGCCTTGCTGGAGATTGTGACTGAGGAAGAATCCGCTTAACCGTGGCTGTGCTCCGGGGGTGGTTGCAAGCCCCGCCAGGCGATGACAATGGCGACAGCCATGGCGACGGCACTGCCCCAGAACGCAGCGGAGGTGCTGATGCCATCCACCAGGAAGCCGGACAACCAGGAGCCGATGGCACCACCGGCGCCGAAGGTGAGGCCGCTGTACAGGGCCTGGCCCTGGCCATGGTGATGTTTGCCAAAGAAACCCTGAATGTACTGCACGGAAATGACATGCAGCGCGCCGTAAGAGGCAGCATGCAGCAGCTGGGCAAAGATCAGCACGGGAAGGATCCCTGTCAGCTGCGCAATCAGTCCCCAGCGGAGCATGGTCAGTGCCAGTGCGCCGATGGCGATCTGTCTGACCGTAAAGCGCCGGGACAGTTTGTGCATCACAAGAAACAGGCCAATCTCTGCCAGCACGCCCAGGGACCAGAGAAGACCCGTCGATAGCTTGCCGTAACCGTGCTGTTCCAGATGAATACTGAAGAAGGTGTAATAAGCCCCGTGGGACACCTGCAGCAGGAAGTTCATCAGGAAGAAAGCCACCACTGCCGGATGCGTGATGATGGCCCTGAGACTGCCTTTCGGCGCCGGCGGCTTGCGTTCGCCCGGCTCCGAAGGCACCAGCATCGCGGAGATGACGATACCGGCAAACACTGGCAACAGCAGCCAGGGCAGCTTGTCGATGGGGACGATTTCCAGCAGTGCACCGACGATGGCCACCGCTCCGATAAAGCCTACTGAACCCCAGAGGCGGATTTTGCCGTAGCGATCTTTTTGCCGGCCCAGTGTGCGCAGGGTGATGACTTCATAGAGAGGCAGAATCGCGTTCCAGAAGAAGGTAAACGCCAGCATCACCAACAGCAGGCCCCAGAAGCCCGGTTCCAGGAACACACCGATAAAGAACAGAGCGCCGGTGAACGCACCCCAGCGCACCAGCCGCACCCGCTGACCGGTGCGATCCCCCAGCCAGCCCCAGACACTGGGAGCAACGATCTTGGTGAGCTGGATGGTCGCCATCAGGCTGGCGATCTGCAGGTAGGAAAATCCCTGGTCCTGAAGGTACAGGGACCAGTAAGGGAGCAAGGCACCCAGGAGTGCGAAAAACCAGAAATAGAGGTTTGACAGCTTCCAGTAGATGTCCTGCTCTCCTGTCTCAGTATCCGGCGCTCAGGCCTGGCCGATGTCCGGTGTGGTAACTTTCACGTCCCCGTTCTGGGCGCGATGGCGCAGGTAATGATCCATCAACACAATGGCCATCATGGCCTCGGCAATGGGTGTGGCGCGAATGCCGACGCAGGGGTCATGACGACCGGTGGTGATGACCTCCACCGGGTTGCCATCCACATCAATGCTTCGCCCCGGCAGTCGCAGGCTGGAGGTGGGTTTCAGGGCAATGCTGGCGAGAATCGGCTGGCCCGAGGAGATGCCCCCCAGCACACCGCCGGCCTGGTTCGAAAGAAAACCGTCCGGTGTCAGCTCGTCCCGGTGCTCTGTACCTTTCTGGGTGATGCAGCCGAAGCCGGCGCCGATCTCCACACCCTTAACGGCATTGATGCTCATCAACGCATGGGCCAGATCCGCATCCAGCCGGTCAAAAACGGGCTCGCCAAGACCCGGCGGCACGCCTTCGGCGACCACGTTAATGCGGGCACCGATGGAATCCCCTGCTTTACGCAGGGCATCCATGTAGGCTTCCATTTCGGGTACCTTGGCAGCATCCGGGCAGAAAAACGGATTCTGGTCCACCTGGTCCCAGTCCAGCTTGTCCACGCCGATCGGACCCAGCTGCGACAGGTAACCGCGGATCCGGATGCCCAGCCGCTGTTCCAGGAACTTCTTTGCCACGGCACCGGCAGCCACCCGCATGGCCGTTTCCCTGGCGGATGAACGGCCCCCGCCCCGGTAATCCCGGGTGCCGTACTTGTGCATATAGGTGTAGTCGGCATGGGCCGGCCGGAACTGGGTGGCGATCTTTGAATAATCCTTGGAGCGCTGGTCGGTATTCTCGATCAGCAGGCCGATCGGTGTGCCGGTCGTCCTGCCCTCGAATACCCCGGAAAGAATCCGCACCTCATCCGCCTCACGGCGTTGCGTGGTATGCCGGGAGGTGCCGGGTTTGCGGCGATCCAGATCCCGTTGCAGATCCTCTGCCGTCAGCTCCAGACCCGGCGGGCAGCCATCGATAATGCAACCCAGCGCCGGCCCGTGACTCTCCCCGAAACTGGTGACCGTAAACAACTTTCCGAATGTATTTCCCGACATAGTTCAGAGTCTTACCGTTATAAATTAAAGTATTTTCACTGACCCGAACGCCAGTTCTTCAGGTCCTGCGCGAAGAGCAGGAATACCCCCTCCCCGCCCTGGCTGAACGCCAGCCAGGTAAACGGCAGTTCCGGGTAGGCTTCCTCAAGCGCGGCCTGGCTGTTACCCACTTCGACAATCAGCAAACCATCATCCGTAAGGTAGTCCGCGGCATCCGCCAGAATTCGATGGGCAATCTCCAGGCCGTCTTTTCCGGCTGCCAGGCCCAGCGCGGGTTCGTGGCGGTATTCATCCGGCATATCAGCCATATCCTCCGCATCCACATAGGGAGGGTTGCTGAGAATCACATCGTACCGCCCCTCCAGACTGGCAAACAGATCCGACTGGATGGCACTCACCCGGTCAGACAGCTCGTGCATGCGGATGTTGTCATTCGCCACCGCAATTGCCTCCCCGGAAATGTCCGAAAGCTCCACGGTAGCGTCCTGGAATACGTGCGCCGCACCAATGCCGATGCATCCGCTGCCGGTACACAGGTCCAGAATACGCTGCACCGGCCGGTCCCCAAGCCAGGGCTGCAGCTCGTTCTCCAACAGTTCACCCAATGGGGAACGGGGTACCAGCACCCGCTCGTCCACCCGGAACGGCATGCCCATGAACCAGGCCTCCCCCAGCAGGTAGGCCAGGGGCACCCGGTCAGACACCCGGCGTTCGATCCTTGCAAGCACAAGGGATCGCTCTTCCCGGGTCAGCCGGGCATCCAGAAATACCGTATTGTTTTCCAGGGGCAACTGCAGACTGCGCATGACCAGCTGAACCGCCTCGTCCCAGACATTGTCCGTGCCATGGCCGAAATAAAGGGATGGGTCGGCAAAACGGGTGCAGGCATAACGCAGGTAATCACGGACGGTTTGCAGGTCGTCGGTAGGACTGGTCACAAATGAATTCCTGTGTCTCAAAAACCGGGTGTGTTCGGAAGCGCCGATTATACGCATTTACCCGCCCCGGGGCAGCCCTCGGACCAAAGGATTGCCCCGTTCAGGACGACGACAGGGGCCCGGAACTGCTGTGGGTTTCCTCGTAACGGTCCAGCGCGGCTGCCATCTGTTTACGGCCCAGCTGGATCAGTTCCGGCGCCCGGTGATAATCGTAACTGCGGCCCGCATTCTTGGGTACATTGACCAGCAAATCCGGGGGATACCCGGCAATTTTGTATTGCACCAGGGCACTCTGCATGGTCTCAATGGTCAGGTTCATCACATCAAACTTGCCAATGCCCAGCTTCTCCCAGTCGATGGTTTCGTGCTCCTCCCGTGCGCCGGATTTTGTGGGCTGGCGACTGACCTCTTTCTGTCGTTTTTTGTCAATCTCCCGGGATATCTTGTCTTCCGGGGTATTCGCGGCCTCTCCCGATTCCCCTTCCCGACGGGTAGCGAAGGTTTTGAGGGTATCCCAGTCGAACCATCGGGAGGCCTTGACACGCATGCGCTCCACCCATTCCTCGATCTCCCCCGGCTGATCATTCCGGGGACGGGCAAAGGCCGCGTCCTGCATTCTCTGGCGGCGATCTTCCTCGCCACTGAGGTTGACCGCAACAACCATGTCGGCATGGGACGATATGGTGGGGATAATGGGCAAAGGGTTGAGCAGGGCACCATCCACCAATACCCGCCCATTCAGCACAAGCGGCGTGACCACACTCGGAATGGCCACCGAGGCACGAATGGCCTGGTCCAGGGGGCCCTCCTGGAACCATACCTCTTTATGGGCCAGCAGATCCGTGGCGACGGCGGTATAGGGCAAGGGCAGATCTTCAATCCGTGCATCTCCGAGCATGTCACGGACCACCGAGAATATTTTCTCTCCGCGAATAGCCCCCACGGAGTTGAAGGTCACATCCAGCAACTTCAATACATCGAACTGGCCGAGCCCCGTCACCCAGTCCTTGTAGTCCTGCATCTTGCCGGCAGCGTACATGCCACCGATCAGCGCACCCATGGAACAGCCGGAGATAGCTATAATCTTGTAGCCCCGCTCTTCCAACACTTCAATTGCACCAATATGGGCATAGCCCCGGGCGCCGCCACTGCCCAGAGTCAGGGCAACGGTTTTGCCATGGCCGGTGTTACGTGGCGTTTTTCCCGGAGAGGTTTTCACAAGGTCCGCAGCCTTGGAAGGTTGGGATTCACTCATGGTTTATCTATCTCCCGAACACAAGCAGTTCGATCCGGTTACCCTGTCGTTGCGGGTCGTCAAGTGGCACGGCAGGACCCACAATCACCTGCTGCTGTTTATCTTTATCAATGCCTGAGCGGGCAAGCAACATGGACAGCGCATCCGCCGCCTTGCGGGCTCGCTCCATGGCATCGCTTAGCGGCTCACCCTGCCTGGCCACCGTATGACTGACCAGTAACACCCGGGACGTTTCCGGTTGCGACCATTCCCCCAGGCGCCGGCGGTCATCTGCACTCCAGTCAAAGCGGAAGGTCACGCCCCCTTCCCAGGGCACGATGACCGGCCCCCGGAAGGCACGGCTTTCCAGGCCCATGCCGGGAATAACCGCACCCGGCTCCACAGCCAACTGCTCCACCCACAGGTATTCCCGCTGGTTGCCACGGGTCACCGTATAAACCAGGGTCAGCCAGACCGTGTTGGCCTCATCGGTGTGCGCCGCCACCAGATAGTCCTGATTCTCGTCCCGGCCGTACAGCTTGGGCTCTGCGAATATACGGTTAGCCCAGACATTGCTGCGGCCGCACGCACGACCCGCGCACTCGAACAGAATCCGGGCATCCAGGGACTGCAACTCGTTACGATAATGGGTCCGTGCCTTGTTCCGGGCCGCATCGTGAACGATCTCCCAGAGCTGTCCGACACCCCGCACCGGCAAACGGGCCATGGACTCCGAACGGATCTCGTTATTGACTTCCCGCACCGCACTGAACAGAACCAGATGCCCCGCCGAGGCAATGTCCCGTTCCTTCACAAGAGTGGCCTGCTGAAAAGGCGCAATGTCCGGCGTACCCACACCGGCCATCAGAGACAGAGGAAAACACAGGCACAGCAGCCATACACAGCATCTAGTCATTACCAAGAAACTCCAGGATTGCTGCCGCCACCGGCTCCACATCACCATCCAGGTGGCAGTGATGACCGCCAGGCACATCCACTACCTGCAGTTGCCTGAAGAATTCCAGTCGATGCCCGAATGACAGGCTTTCCGCCAGCAGACCCTCGCTGGCCCGGATAAACAGGGCCGGGGTAGGCACCGCCTTCATACAGGCTTCAACCTGCGCCTCATCCATCATCATGGGCGACGGATGCCGCAGCCGGGGGTCGGTACGCCACCGGTAGCCGCCCTCCACCGCCTGCATGTTGCGCCGCACCAGCTTCATGGCGGCCCGGTCAGACAAGGGGCTGAGCCCGCCGGCACGTGACCTGGCCGCAGTTGCGATGTCCGGATACACAACCCCCCGGCCGGAACCGGCAATACGCTTGCGGATCGCTTTGCGCAACTGATCCACGAACGCTGCAGGGGGGCGGGTGAGCGGGCCGAGACTGTCAATCATGACCAGCCTGCGCACATGTTCCGGGAAGGTGGCCGCATACAGCAGTGACACAATGCCGCCCAGGGAATGGCCGACCAGATCCACCTGCGGCTGGCTGTCAGTCAGAAAATGGCTCTCCAGCAATTCTGCCAGATCCGCCACGTAATCCACCAACAGGTAAGCCTGCCCTTCCGGCCTGTGGCCGGAATGACCGTGGCCGGCCATATCCAGGGCGTAAAGGTCACCCAGGCGACCCAGCTTCGGCGCGAGCAGAGAAAACGTCTCGCTGTTATCCAGCCAGCCATGGAGCAAAAGTGTGGGTGTCTGTTTGCCGGTAACCCCGGCCGGGGCAGGCCAGTATTGCCCGGCCAGGGTGATGGCCCGCAACGGCCAGGTTCGCTCGGTGGCAGCCGACTTCATGTCGTTGCCAGGAGCCTTTACCGAAAGATCAGTCATGGTGCCTCGGAATTCGGATCAACTACATGGTATGGGTGGGCCGGTCCGAGCTGAGAGAGCCGGCCAGATAAGCTTCGATCCTGGTTCTGGCGGTTTCATCATCACCGTTGAACTGCACCCCGATGCCTGCTGCGCGGTTACCCTGGGCACCCTTGGGGGTGATCCAGACCACCTTGCCGGCCACGGGGATCTTCTCCGGCTCATCCATCAGATTGAGCAGCAGAAATACTTCGTCCCCCAGGGAGTACTGCTTCTGTGTCGGGATGAACAGACCGCCCTGACGGATAAAGGGCATGTAAGCCGCGTAGAGTACGGCCTTGTCCTTGATGGTCAGAGTGAGAATACCGCTTCGCGCACCGAATCCGGGACCCATAAGCTATACCTTCCTGTCATATTTGCCACCAATCATAGCAGTAATATCAGTGGGCTGCGCCCTGCCCGGCCATTTTTGGTCCTGAGCGCCGGGGCATCAACCCCTGCCAGCCGATCAGCAGCCGCTGAATCTCAAGATCGGCATTGACGTTATTGGTCAGCGCCGCCCGGGACTCCCGGATCGCCGCCAGCAATTCGTGGGCACGCCAGGCCGGGTTGCGGCCCGCCAGATAACCCAGCACATCGGCAGCACTGGTATCGTAAGCCATACCTCCCGCTCCCACACGGGCCAGATCCGCCGCCCAGCCTTCCAGCAGACGCAAGGCTTGCTCCAGCCCCAGCTCCCTGAACGGCCTGGCCGCCTGATTGACAGTCATCTGCGCCTTCAGATACTTGCGGAAGTGGTCCAGCGCACGGTCCCGGCCGGCCACCAGATCCGTCTGCAGATACTCAAGGGCCAGCCCGGGCGCGCCACCGGCCAGATGCAGGGCCGTGCGGCAGAGCGCCTCATCCACCTGATCAAGGCCCTTCGCTGCCTCCAGCAACCAGCCCAGCGCCTGATCGCCAACCGGGGGCGGCAGGGTCATGACCTGGCAGCGGGAACGTATCGTCGGCAATATCGGGCGGCCACTTTCCTGCAACAGAATCAGAACCAGATCCTCCGGCGGCTCCTCGAGGGTTTTCAGCAAGGCATTCGCGGCGCTGGGGTTGAGCTGATCCGCCCGGTCAATAATGGCCACCTTCCGACGACTCACCTGGGGCGAGGTCATGGCAAAGCCGATCAACTCCCGGATCTGCGACACCCTGACCACCCGTGAGCGGTTTTCCGGACCATAGGTGCGGATATCCGGATGGCTGCCCCCGGCCACCAACCGGCATTGCCGGCACTGGCCACAGGGCGCCGGCGACTGGCTGCAGACCAGCATGTGTGCGGCATGATCAGCCCAGCTGCGTTTGCCGACACCCGCCTCGGCGATGACCAGCAGGGCATGGGGCAAGGTGCCCTCGTCCAGGCGCTGTTGCAGTGTCTGCCAGGCCTTTTGCAGCCAGGGCATATCGGGGCTGTTACTCACGGGCATACCGCTCCGGTGTCGGGGTTTTGCGGCCATTGGCCATCTGTTTTTTCATGGTGCCCAGCAAACGCCGCAAACGTGCGTAATCCGCCGGGCCGGTCCGGCCGCCATAGTAATACCTGTTGATGGTGCCGGCAAAGGCCGAAGCACTGGCCGCCGCATCCGGGCGGCAGCGGGCGATGCGCCGGGCCAGTTGTGCCGGGGTTTCACCATTACGAACCGGGATGGATTCCCGCTGGCAAAGGCGGTACCAGCGCTCCAGAATGCGCCGGTAAGGATCCTTGCGTTCGATGGCGGGCCGTAACCGGATACCGGCCACCAGCAAACCGATGGCCAGAATGCCGGCGGTCATATAACCCAGCTCCTGCAGACCCGGGTTGCCGGGCAGGCGTGACATCAAATTCATCTGGCTCTGCCCCTGGTAGCCCACTACCCAGCGCTGCCATTGATAGTTCAGCCGATCCATCTGCAGCGACACCCATTGCAGGGCCGCCATGTCACCATAGCGCCGGGGCGAGGCCCAGTTACCCTCCAGGAACGAGCCCTCCTCCCGCATGGCTTCCCGCAGGCCGCTTTCGATACGTTCAGGCGCAATGGCGGCAGTCGGATCAAACCGGCTCCAGCCATGGCCCGGCAGCCAGACTTCCACCCAGGCGTGGGCATCGTACTGGCGCACAATCAGGTATTCCCCACCGGCACCGGGTTCGCCCCCCTGGTATCCGGCCACAATCCGCGCCGGCACACCTGCCGCCCGCAGCAGAAAGGCAGCGGCGCCGGCATAGTGGGCACAGAATCCCTCCCGGTATTCAAACAACAGTGCATCCACCCCGTTATCCGGCATGGCTGGCGGGCGCAGGGTATAACGGTAAGGTTGCTGATGGAAACGGGCACGGATGGCATTGACAACATCCGCCGGACGACCGGCCTGCTCGCGCAGGGACTCGGCCAGCTCGCGGGCCCGCGGGTTGCCGGACACCGGTAGTTGCAGGTAGCGCTGCTGCTCCTGCGCCGACAAGCCTCCCCCCTCTTGTTGCGGCAGATCCCCGACCAGCGCCATCCGGTAACGGACAGTCGTGTCCGCAGGCCGGCGGAAGCGGAACAGGTTGTTATCCACCGGTACCACGTTATCCGACACCGCCGCCGAACCATCCAGGGCGAATGCCCAGTCCTGATCCGTGGGCTCCAGCAACACATCATACTCGTCCGGCTGCAATGGCCCGACACCTCCGTCAACCGCCACCTTTCCCGGGCGCCGGAATGACTGCCCCCAACCCTGCCGCCAGGTTTCGCCATCCAGCCGGTCGAGGATAAGACCCCGCCAATAGCGCTCCGCATGGGGCGGCATGGCACCACCAAAGGTGGCCCGGAAGGCCGTTTCATCGCTCCGGGCCAGGCTGGATATGTCCCCGGGCGTCATGGTATCGCTCAGCCCGGTGCGGGCCTCTCCGGATACCATCGGCACACTCCATAACGGAGCCATCCGGGGGAAAAACACAAACAGCAATGCCACCACCGGCAACACTTTCAACAGGGTCAGCCCCAGCCTGCGCCATCCGGACCGGAACGCCGGAGGCAAGTCCGGGGCATTGACACTCTGCAATCCCACCAGCAACAGCGCCACCCCGCTCAGAGTCACCAGAGACCACAGGATATCCTGATGGAACAGGAAATTAACCGTCGCCAGATACACCAGAATAAAGAACAACACATAAAAGTCGCGGATGCTGCGGGTTTCCAGCCACTTGAGCCCCACCGACAGTACAAAAAAGGACGCGGCGGTCTCCACCGTAAAGCGGCCATCGACGGTCAGGATGTAAATCACCACCATCCCCAGCATCACGCCGCTACGTAACCATTTCCCCGGGCTGCGCAGGCGGCCGGTCTGGGCCAGCCAGCGCCAGCCGGCCAGCACAGCGCAGGCACCCAGGAGCCACCAGGGCAACCGGTCCCACTGGGGAACAATCAGTACCGCGAAGCTTGCCAGCAGCCAGCCCAGGGATTTTGACGGCAACCCGGTGTGTTCCGCAGCCTCATGGTGCGCCAGTTTCATACAGCCGCCTCCCCGGACGGATCAGTGCCCGCCCGGTTACCATGCGCCAGCGGCTCGTCACTGCGAGGGCGCACCTCGCCGAACACCCCCAAGGCTTTCAGGCAACGCTCCACATGCAAAGGGCCCTGGTCAGGTTCGATGACATCCCCGGGCAGTCTCAGTCCGAAAGGCACCTGTGCTGAGGCACGGTCCAGTACGCTCCTGGCGAGAAAGCTCAGCCGCATTTCCCGGTCGGCACCCGGGTAAGCATCATAATCCAGCCACTGGGGGTCGCCCTGCTCGCCTTCCCAGTCAGCCACCACCAGGTCGCCGCTGCGGACAAACCTTTTCCACAACACCCGCTGGCTCAGATCTCCTTCCCGCCAGGGACGGAGATCGGCATGGTCATTTCCTTGCGGCGTCCTTTGCTGCTCTTCGGCATTGCCCCCCGCAACAGTGCTGCCCTGAGCCTGACCCTCAATGGGCCGGGGATAAACCACCGCGGCCGTGACCGGACGGATCCAGCTCCAGGCCTTCAGCAGGCCGAACGGAAACCGGGTTTCCACCCGGATACGCCCGGGCAACAGATAACCGCGGCGGCGGGCCTGCAGCGGCAACCGGAAATCGACGGACTGCCCGGGCTCCACGTGTTGCTCCACCACCTGATCCTGAAACGCTATCCGCAGGGATGCGGTGCCACGTGGCCCGGCTTGCGCCCGGATGGTCATCGGTACGGTGGAAGCGGGAAAACCCGCACCGGCGGCAACCACCGTCAACTCCAGACCGGCCAGATTACCGTGGGTCTGGTGCATCGCTGCCACAAACAGCGTGCCCAACAGAAAAGTCAGCAGATAAATCAGGCTGTTCTGGTAATTGATGCCGGTCATCAGCATGACCAGCAAAAGCACCAGAAAAACCAGCCCGGCACCCGTTGGCACAATGAAGATATTCTTCTGACTCAGAACCCGGTGATCGCTGCGGGGAATTCTCTGGTTTATCCATTTGCGCCAGCGCCGCCTGAAAAACTGTCCCATAGATACACTTCTGGCCATTGGTGTTTAAGAGCCTCTGCACAACGCCTTCACAAAGGATACTCAATTTATACAGTTTGTGATCACCGTACCCCTGAAAATCGCCTGCTACGGGCAAATACTATACAGTACCCTGATTTCTGCGCCCGCCCTTGCCCCGGATGCCCCCTTGCGGGAAGCCCGGGTGTGCTGCCCCTGCAGCGGGGCGCGCAGGCGGACGGTCGTTAACCACGGGAGACAACACCTTTGGACCCTGCCACTGCACAGGCCCTGCCAGACAGCGTCTCTATCAAAACCCTGACAGACGGGCTTGCCGGCGAGCCCGGCTTCGTTTCCCTGTTCCATCCCCTGGGGCGATTTTACTCGGCCTGGCCTGAGCAGAGCTGGGCCCTGCCCGCGGATACCAACCTGGCCAACCAGGCCATCACGGAGGCCTCGCATTACTACCAGAGACACCTGGCCGGCCCACAGGGTTCCGCACATCCTGCACTCTTTTGTGGTGGTCTGGCCGGCATACTCAACTACGAGCTGGGCGGCTGCACGGTGCCCGGCTTTCGCACCGGCAAAACGACTCGCCAGCTGGGCTGGATCGGTGCTTATAGCTGGGCTCTGTTTGTGCCCCATGGCGCACAGCCCCCCGGTATACGGATACACCCGGCATGCCCGGAACCGACCCGGCAAAGCATCCGGGAGCTGCTCAGACGGTGCAGTAAAACCACGCTGCCACCCTTTGCCATGACCCATTCCTTCCGGCCCACACGAAGCGACGGGCACTACCTGGCCTCGGTTGCCCGCATTCTCGACTACATCCATGCCGGCGACTGCTATCAGGTCAACCTCTCCCGCCAGCTCGAGGGGCACTACCGGGGCAGCCCCTGGCTGGCCTGGCAGGCACTGTGCGACGCGATCCCCGTGCCCTACGCCGCCTACCTGAATACCGGGTCGTCCTGTGTTCTGAGTGTATCACCGGAACAGTTTCTCCGGATCCGGGGGCTGGAGGTTACCAGCAAACCGATCAAGGGGACCCGGCCCCGCGGCGCTGACCCGGCGCAGGACCAAAGGTTAAAGGAGGATCTGCTCAGCCACCCGAAGGACCGGGCCGAAAACCTGATGATTGTGGATCTGATCCGTAACGACCTGTCCCGCTTCTGTGCCGCCGGCACGGTGCGTGTACCGGAGATGTTCAGTGTCGAAAGCTACCGCAACGTCCACCAGCTGGTGAGTCGTGTCACCGGCAGGCTCCAACCCGGATTCAGCCCCCTCGGGGCCTTGTTGTCCGCCTTCCCCGGCGGATCCATTACCGGCGCCCCCAAGCGGCGTGCAATGGAAATTATTGACGAGCTGGAGCCCCACAGCCGGGATGCCTACTGTGGCTCGGTATTTTTCCTGGATCAGAATGGTGCTCTGGATAGCAGCATCGCCATTCGCACACTGCAGGCATGGCCGGACGGACGCATTCTCTGCTGGGGTGGTGGCGGTATCGTGGCGGACTCATCCCCGCAGGAAGAACTGCGGGAAACCGAATACAAGGTCCGCCGGATGATGGAGATTCTGGAAAGCATGTAGACAGGCAAGGGGGCATCGCGCCCCCGCCAGGCCATCAGCCGGTCAGCTGTGAACCATACTGGCCTTGAGGAACGCCTGACGCAGGTCCTCGAAGTTGTGCACTGCGGGGAACTGGGGGAACTCGGCAATCACATTGTCCGGGGCGTGGAACAGGATGCCGGCTTCCGCCTGGGTCAGCATGGTGGTGTCATTATAGGAGTCGCCGGCGGCAATCACCCGGTAATTCAGCAACTGGAAGGCCCGCACAGACTGACGTTTCGGGTCCCGCTGACGCAGCAGGTAATCGGTGATGCGCCCTTCCCCGTTCACCTCCAGTTTGTGACACAGCAGCGTCGGGTAGCCGAGCTTCCGCATCAGCGGCATGGCGAACTCATAGAAAGTATCCGACAGGATCACCACCTGAAAACGCTCCCGCAGCCAGTCCAGGAATTCACGGGCCCCGGGCAGCGGGTCCAGCCCGCCGATCACTTCCTGGATCTGCGGCAGGCCATAGCCATGCTGGTCCAGCAAGCGCAGGCGTTGTTGCATCAGTACATCGTAATCAGGGATATCCCGGGTGGTGGCCTTGAGCTCTTCAATGCCGGTTTTCTCCGCAAACGCGATCCAGATTTCCGGGATCAGTACTCCTTCAAGGTCAAGGCACGCCAGTTCCACAATGATCTCCTGCTGTCAGATGGCCGTTCGGGTAGCCTGTCCGGCCCCGTTGATGGACGCTATGATAAGGAAATCCGCACCAGAATGCATTTAGCTTGTGCCCGACAGGCGGCCAGAACCGCTATATGCTTATAGTTTGTCATTACTTCAGACTATAAGCACTTAGTGGTAGATTGGCCTGACATTTCCACCAGAAGATGCCAGCAATGACGGACATTGACCAGTTACAGCAGCAACTTGAAGGCCAGAGCCCCAGGGCCATCCTGAAAGAAGCCCTCAGCCGCTATGACAACATCGCCATCTCCTTCAGCGGAGCGGAAGATGTGGCACTGATCGAACTGGCCCACAAGCTGACCGACAAGCTGCAGGTCTTTACCCTGGATACCGGACGTCTGCACCCGGAAACCTACGAGTTCGTCGAACGGGTACGCAAACATTACAACATCGACATTCAGGTGATGTTCCCGGATGCGGCAGAGGTGGAAGACCTGGTAAGCCGCAAGGGGCAGTTCAGCTTCTATGAAGATGGCCATTCGGAGTGCTGCGGTATCCGCAAGGTGAACCCGTTGCGCCGCAAACTGGCCACCGTGGATGCCTGGATTACCGGCCAGCGCAAGGACCAGAGCCCGGGCACCCGTAATGACGTGCCGGTGGTTCAGCCGGATACCGCCTTCTCCACGGAAGAAAAGCCACTGGTAAAATTCAATCCGTTGGCCGACTGGCGCTCAAAGGATGTCTGGGACTATATCCGCATGACGGAAGCGCCCTACAACAAGCTCCACGAAAAAGGCTTCGTCAGCATCGGCTGCCAGCCCTGCACCCGGCCGGTATTGCCGGGGCAGCATGAGCGGGAGGGCCGCTGGTGGTGGGAAGAAGCCACTCAGAAAGAGTGTGGCCTGCACGCAGATAACCTGATTGCCCGGTCATAACCGGGCAGTTTATCTTCTCCGCCGGCCAGCTCAGCTGCTGTCTGTTCTGTTACTACCAGCGGCTGGCTGTTGCTGCTAATAGGTCGGCAACTCAACATCCCGGAACAACGCTTCGATTTCTGACCGGTGCCCCTGATGCGCCACCGCCTCATCGACACGCTCCTTCGTCAGATGTGGCGCGAACTGCCGGATAAACTCGTACATATAGCCCCGCAGGAAGGTGCCCTTGCGGAAGCCGATCCGGGTCACACTGGGCTGGAACAACTTGCTGGCATCCAGTGCCACCAGATCGTGATCCGCCTGGCGGTCATAGGCCATACTGGCAATAATGCCGACACCCAGCCCCAGCCGCACGTAGGTCTTGATCACATCCGCATCCGCGGCGGTAAACACCACCCTGGGGGTCAGACCCCGGGACTGGAAGGCCTCGTCCAGTTTGGAGCGGCCGGTAAAGCCAAACACATAGGTCACCAGCGGGAACTCCGCCAGCGCCTCAAGAGTCAGCTCAGGCAGCTGCACCAGAGGATGGTCCCGGGGCACGATGATGCACCGGTTCCACTTGTAGCAAGGCATCATGATCAGGTCGTTGAACAGCTCCATCGCCTCTGTTGCAATAGCGAAATCCACCGCTCCGCTGGCCGCCATCTCGGAAATCTGCATCGGCGTGCCCTGGTGCATGTGCAGTGACACGTCCGGATATTCCTCGATAAAATTGCGGATCACCGGCGGCAGCGCATAACGGGCCTGGGTATGGGTGGTGGCAATGCTCAGCTCACCCTTGCGCTGGTTGGAGAATTCCTGGGCGATCTTCTTGATGCCTTCTACCCGGCGCAGGATTTCCCCCGCCTCCCGGATAATCGTCTCTCCCCCGGGGGTGATGCGGGTCAGGTGTTTACCACTGCGGGCGAACACCTCAAGACCCAGCTCGTCCTCCAGCAGGCGGATCTGCTTGGAAATACCGGGTTGTGATGTAAACAGGCTCTGTGCGGTTGCTGATACATTAAGGTCGTGATGGGCGACTTCCCAGATATAGCGCAACTGTTGTAGTTTCATCTGCCCTGTGGCTCCACTGAATATTCCGGTCAAACATATAACCTTGGGACGGTTATGACTGCTTCAACCAAGAATACGCATAAACATTTTATTATTCATTCTTTTTCAGTCTACCAGACGATTGCTCCGTTCAGTTTAGACCATAATGGAGAATACGCAGGTCAGCGCTCGATGATACGGCGAAAAGGCGGCAGGGCATCCAGCAGCAACTGGCCGTAACGCCGTGCGACAATCCGCCGGTCGAGAATGGTGACACGGCCGGTATCCGATTCGGTGCGCAACAAACGGCCGACCGCCTGGACCAGCCGGATGGAGGCATCCGGCACGGTGATTTCCATAAACGGATTACCGCCGCGCCCGGTCACCCACTCCGCCAGACCGGCCTCGATCGGATCATCCGGCACCGAGAACGGCAACCGCGTAATAATCACATGGTCCAGATAGCGGCCCGGCAGGTCGATGCCCTCGGCAAAACTGGCCACCCCGAACAGTACGCTCGGATGGCCTTCATCCACCCGCTGGCAGTGTTTGCGCAGCACTTCCCCCTTGGACATATCATCCTGGGTGGTAATCAGGTCTGGGTAATCCCCGGCCAGGGCATCCCTTACCGAGTGCATCTGCCGGCGGGCGGTAAACAGCACCAGCACCGCTTTTTCCGAAGCCCAGAGTGCCGGCAGCTTTTTGATCAACGCCTCGGTAAAACCATCGTCGGCAGGCATCACGTCCATGGCCGGCACTTCCACCGTGGCCATTTCCCCATACCGGAAAGAACTGGGCACCACCACAAAGCGGCTGGACGAAGGTAATCCCGCCCGGCTCTGCAGCCGGTCGAAACGGCCCAGGGCGGTGAGCGTCGCGCTGGTCAGCACGGCCCCGTAGGCCCGGGACCAGAGGCGACTGTAGAGCAGACTGTCCGCCAGCACCGGACTGCTGTAGAGAGTAATGTCCTCCCCGTGTTCCCAGCGCTGCCTGACCGCCCAGCGGGCCGGTGGCGGGCCTTTTTCCGCAGCCCCTTCGCACCAGGCCGCCCACAACCTTAACTGCTCTTCGGCACGGCTGTGGAAACTGCCGATCACCGGATACCAGGCCTCGGCGGTTTCCCGGTCGATGTCGGTGTCGCTGCGCTCGTCAAAGCCCTTCTGCAGATCATCGGCCAGACTGCCCAGATGGCGCACCAGCCCGGCCGTGGCGACCCGCGCTTCGGCCGCAAGCGCCGCCAGTTTGTCCGGCAGCTCCCCTTCCGGGTAACGCCACTGGGCGGAGCGACGTTCGTCCTGGAAATCCCAGTCGGTGTTACCCTCAACCTCGTCATACACCGCACCCAGCGCCACATCCACATCCCGGGCGGCGCTACTGATCCGGTCCACGGTTTTCGCCGGCTGGGTACCCGGTGTCAGAAACGGCGGCAGCTTCGCCAGCGCCTGGGAAAGCTGTTTCAGCCAGTGCCGGGTGCCATTGAGGGGCACCAGCGCGGCAAAGTGATTCAGCGCCTTCTCCGGCAGGTGGTGGGCCTCATCAAAAATAAACAGCGCGTTTTCCGGCTCCGGCAGTATCGCCCCCCCACCCAGGGCCAGGTCTGCCAGCACCAGGTCATGGTTGGCCACGACTACATCCACCGAATCAAGATCCTTGCGGGCATCGAAGAAGGCACAGCTGTCAAAATAGCTGCAATGGCGGTTGGTACACTGCCGGTGATCCGTGGTGACCTGCCGCCAGATCTCATCGGGAATCTGCTCCGGCCAGTGATCCCGGTCACCATCCCACTTCCGGGAACCATAACGGGCCAGCATGTCTTCATAAAAAGCCCGGGTGCCCGGCTCGTCGGTGCCATTCTGGTCGTCCAGCAGGAACAGCGGCATGGTATCGCTGTCGCCGGCCCCGGCATCGTGGAGACGGCCTTCCAGCCGCGACAGGCACAGGTAGCGGCCGCGCCCCTTGGCCAGGGTCCAGCTGAAATCCAGCTTACTGTGCTTTTTAAGGTCCGGCAGATCCTTGTTGACGATCTGATCCTGCAGCGCCACGGTGGCGGTGGAAATCACCAGGGTCTTGCCCAGGGCCTTTGCGATGGGCACCGCCGCAATCAGATACGCCAGGGTCTTGCCGGTACCGGTGCCGGCTTCCACCACACAGGTGCTGGCCTCGGAGGTGCGCTGACCATCGTCCTCGGTGATACCACCCAGATAACGGGCAATCTCGGCAATCATCAGGCGCTGACCGTAGCGGGCCCGGATCGCCTTGCCCGCCAGCACATCCCGGTAGCCCTGCTGAATCGCCTGTTTGACCTCCTCCGTCAAAGCCATCAGCGGGGACTCACCCAGTTACGGACCACACCCACCCGGAACACCCGGCCATCCTTGCTCAGCACCACACCATCCTCGGTGATCTTCTCGACACGGAGACCGGCAAAGCTCTGTCCGGTTTGCAGATAGTGGCCATTGATCATTACACGGCTCGACGATGGCTGACTGGAATAGACATGACTGTTGAAGGTCAGATTCGGTACGGATTTCTGGAAAGACAACGGCAACTCCACCAGATGGGGCACCCGGGCGGGCAGATCCGCCGGGCCTTTCGGATCACCGCCGGCGCTTACCGGTTCTGGTGACTTACCAGGAACAATCAGGGTGGGTTCATTGACCACATAGGGTTCCGGCGCCTGACCGGGGCGGATGATCATCGGCAGCTCCTGCATCGGCACCGGCGGGCCGGAGGCTGCCACCGGGTCCGCCATGGGTACCGGATCAGGGGCCCTCTCACGGGCATCCCGCAGTTCCCCGGATTCGGGCGCGGCCACGACCGACTCCGGGTCCCTGCCCGCGACAGTGCCACTCTGCTCCATCTGTTCCATCTGCTCCACGTCAGAGATCTGCTCTGAGGGCGCCGTTGTGGTCGGCGGGGCCGCCCGACCCGACAGCCAGAACCACAATGCCACACCAATCACCGCCGCATTCAGCACCAGCCCGATGGCAATCCAGCGGGCCGCAGAGCCGCGCTTCCTGCCGGGCTTGTGGACAAACTGTACCTGATGGCCGAGGTCCGGCATCCGTCCCTGGCGGCGCTCTCTTTCGGATTTTCGAAGGGCATCCAGTATATAGGACATCAGTTGATCACCCCCCGTTCCCTGAGCCTGGGGCCCGGGGTATCCAGATCATTATGGATTTGCACCACCGTCATGGGCCCCGGAATACCGTCCACTTCCAGCCCCCGGCGGCGCTGATACCAGCGCACCCGCTCCTCAAGGCTCAACTGGCGGATACGCTGTTCCTCCGCCGGATCTTTGGCCAGGGCACCGGCCAGGGCCATCATGCGACTTTCCAGCCAGATGTTTTCTTCCCGCTCCCTGGCAGCATCCCCCAAAGGCTTGCGGCGATGCTCCGGCAACCGGTACAGCGCCAGGTAGTCCCCGTACCAGTAGCGCTCCAGACTGGCAAAGTCCACCGTCTTCTGCCTCCCCTGCTCCATCTGGATGGTGGCTTCAGAACCGTTGAGGCGGCGCAGCACCGTATGAGACTGCTCACCATTGCTGTCACGCAGGGTCAGGATCACCGGGCGATTGACCAGTTCCAGACTGCTTCGCGAACCCTGACGCCGCATACAATCCAGCCCTACCCGGGTAGCAAAATCACAGGCTATCGGGTTTTCCGTGGGATTCCAGCCGAAACCCCAGGTGTCATGCAGAATCCGGAAGGCGGTAACCAACGGCAGTGTGTGCCGGTCAAAGCTGAATTTTCCGGCAGCCAGGTCGTCGCTCTCAGGCTCCTGTGCGGCGGCTGCTTCCGCCCGTTGCACTGTGCCGCTAACAGCAGCGGGTATTTCGACGGCCGGTTCAGGCGGCATTGCCTGAGCGGGACCGTCATCCTCTCCGGCAGCCTCAGGAACGGTGCCGGTCGCAGCAGGATCCCTGAGCACCAGCAGAACAAGCACAAAAACCGTGGCCAGAACAGCAACCAGCAGAGTAATACGATAAAAACTGTCCGCTCTGGCCGCCGGTGTCCGGGGACGCTGCCCACTGCCGGCGCCGGACGGCCTTACACCCACCTCCTTTGCCGCACTGCGGATATGCGCGGCCGTAATCTCGTGCTCGCCTTCCGCATAGGCCCCCAGCAGCGCCCTGTCGGTAACCAGATTGATCAGCCGGGGAATGCCCCGGGTGGCCTTGTAGAGTTGGCGCACCGCACCCTCGGTAAAGATATCGCCCCGCAGCCCCGCCACATTGATCCGGTAGCGCAGGTAAGCGCCGATCTCGTCACGATCCAGCGAGTCCAGGTGGTAGCGGGCGGTCACCCGCTGATTGAGTTGGCGCAGTTCCGGGCGCGAAAGGATTTCCTGCAGCTCTGGCTGGCCAAGCAGCACAATCTGCAACAGTTTTTTCTCGGCGGTTTCCAGATTGGTCAACAGCCGGAGCTGTTCGAGAACATCCGTGGAAAGGTTCTGGGCCTCGTCAATCATCAGCACCTTGTGGCGGCCCCGGGCATGGGCATCCAGCAGATCCCGGTTGATCAGGTCCACCAGTTCCTTGATGGTGGCCCGGGCCGGGTGGCGGATACCCAGTTCGTCACAGACTGACGACAAAAGTTCCCGGGCAGACAGGCGGGGATTGAGGATCAGGGCAATATCGACGTAATCCGGCACATTACCGATAAAGCAGCGGCTGACAGTGGTTTTACCGGTGCCGACCTCCCCGGTAATCACTATAAAGCCGCCCTGCCCGCGCACACCGTACATCAGGTGGGCAAGCGCCTCCTTGTGCCGCTCGCTCAGATACAGGTAGCGAGGATCCGGCGCGATGGAGAATGGGGGTTCCCGAAAACCGAAAAAATCGTAGTACATGCAGTTCCAGTCAGGTATTGGCCGATGGCCCCGGGTGAATGCCCTTGCTGGTATCCCCGGATCCGCCGGTATCATACCGCCCGGCTCTGCAGACTGTCACCTCATAGTATCACCGCATCATAGTATCACCGCATCAGGTGCGGGGTCCGCTGCTGCTGACCAGTCTCAGATCCGCGGAATGGCGTCGTTGGTAGTCCTTGAGGCGTTTCACGCAGCGCTCCAGGGTTTTCGAGATGCGGGCATGGGAACGGATCATGGAGATTTTGGGCCAGGTGGCGCGCTCGCCTTCCAGCATCATTTCGCGGATAAAGTCCGGGTCCGGATCGGACAAAATGCGGCGGAAGTGGTTCAGGCGGTAGGACGGCGCAATGGTGACATCTCCGGAATAGCGCTGAGCCATAATGGTATAGCCCTGACCCGCAAGCTGGCGCAGCAGTTCCGGACGCACCCGTTTGCGCAGATAGTCAAACAGGCCCTGGCCATGGAACCGCACCTCGGACTTGAGGATGTGGGCGGGCAGGCCCCGGAGCCCCACTTTCTCATCCTCGCCACGGCGGTTGAGGAACGGCACCACATGGGGGTTGGTCTGACTGACAATGGTGAAGTTGACATCGTACAGGTGCATCAGGCGCTCGATGGGCAGATCACTCACCACCGAGCCATCCACAAACTTCAGCCGTGGCATATAGGGCAAAGTATTACCGTGCAGATCCTTATTTATGAGGGTGACCGGCGGGAAAATACCCGGCACGGCCGCACTGGCCAGCACCGCGCTCCAGACCATCAGATAAGGTGAGGTATAACCACTCAACAAGCGCGCCTTCTGGTGGGCTTTTACCGGGGACACACTGACATTGATCGACCGACCGGTACGCTGGAACGCTTCCTCGAAGGTGTATTCACCGATATTGGCTCGCAGACAATCCCGCAGCTGTCCCTGATCAAACAGTCCGTTGCCCTGCAGGGCACTCATCACACCCCGCCATTTCCAGGCGTTCAGATGGTGATTCTCCGGCACCAGCATCTCCGGCACTTCCGCATCGGTGTGCACACCGAGAATACCTGCAATAATGGCCCCGACGCTGGAACCGGCCACCACCTGGGGCAACAGTCCTCTTTCCCAGAGCGCCTTGATCACGCCGAAATGAAACATACCCAGCGAGGCCCCGCCACTGAGCAGCAGCGCCGGCCGCCCGAAGCTGGTCAGGGTGTCACGGAAGAACTGCAGCTTCTCCACCACCGGAAAGCCAGGCACCGGGTTATCACACAGGTAGTCGAGGGATTCACACACCTGGGAGATGTACTCCTCGATCAGATGCTTGGTACCCACCCGGGAGCGGGTATACAGCGCGGGGTTACCCATGTTGCCCAGATCATGGTGCAGGCCTTCGCGCAGCGCCCGCTTCAGGCGTTCAAAATCATTCTGCTCCCGGTACTGGCGCAAGTGGCTGAGCCGGTCATAAATAACCTCGTAATGGTACAGGTCAGAGACGAAGTCTTCTTTCCACTCCACATTACCCTCAAGAAAATCCAGTTCCAGCGCGGCGGCTTTCCACAACTCATAATTCGGGGCTTCAGCCAGCATCTTGCGGAATTTTCGAATTCTGGCATCCATCATAACCAGCCTCCCGGGCTGCTCAGAAATCCTCGAGCATCAGATCTTCATCGTCCGCTGCAAAGGGGTCTTTATGAACCTTGCCATCCTGCACCAGAAACTCACGGCGTTGCAGGTAGGCATTCCGGACAAAAGTATAACGATCTCCGGACATAAAGCTCTCCGCCGGGATCAGATCGGCCCGTTTATCCACCAGTTCCACAGCCCGCAGATAGTATTCCTCGGGACTTCCCACCTCATCCCAGGCCGAGGGCAGCACCCAGCCATCGGTTCCCAGGCCGGCCAGCCGGCGGGGCGTGGCCGGCCCCAGTAACGGCATCATAAGATAGGGACCGGTGCCCACTCCCCAGTAACCGAGGGTCTGGCCAAAGTCTTCGGATCGTTCCGGCAGACCGAAAGCGGTGCCCACATCAATCAGGCCACCCAGGCCGAAGACGGTGTTGTAGGTAAAACGCCCCGCCGCGACCACCGCTGACTCGGCTTTAAGCTGGAACACACTGTTGGCAAAATTGCGGATTTCGCCAAGGTTATTAAAGAAATTGGTCACCCCGTGATCGACAATATCCGGGGTCACAAAACGGTAGGCCCTGGCCACCGGACGCAAAACCCAGTCATCCAGGTACTGGTTGAAAGCAAACACTTTGCGGTTCCAGTTTTCATAGGGGTCCTCGGGGTTCACTGCCGGGGCCCCTTCAGGGGGTGCATTCTCCACCGTCTGACCCACGACGGCAGAGGACGTAAAAGCCACCAGCAGAGCGAAGGCGATCCATTGAAATCCGAAACGGCTCATAATCAGTCCGAAGCTTGTTAATAGGGTTCAGTTTGAAAGACAATACCGCTCCCGAATGGGCTCGGCCCGCCTGACCTGTATACGTATCCAACGGAGGAACCGGATGTCAGTACCTGGCAATCTTGTGCACACCACAACCATTGATCTGCGCTGGGGCGATATGGATGCCAATGGTCATACCAACAACACACTGTTTTTTCGTTTCTTTGAAGAGGCGCGGATTCAGTGGCTCGGCTCCATCAACCTGAGCGACATGACGGCACCACAGGGGCCGGTCATTATCAAGACCAGCGCCACCTTCCTGCAGGAGCTCAACTACCCCGCAACGATCGAAGTGAGAACATACGCTGACAAAGCAGGAAATTCCAGTCTTGACACCTACCACCTGCTTGTGGACAAAGCCACCGGTGATACCGTGGCGGAGGGCTACGCAAAAATTGTCTGGTTTGACCGGGGAACACGCAAATCCTGCCCGTTACCCGATCAACTCAGGGCCCTGGCGAGTAACGCCTGACCGGGGCCCTCAGCGGCGTCGCACCACCACGCTGCCAATGGAGTAACCCGCCCCGAAGGAGCAGATTACGCCCAGGTCGCCACTCTGCAGATCCTCATGGTACTGGTGAAACGCAATAATGGAGCCTGCGGAGCTGGTGTTGGCGTATTCGTCCAGAATCACCGGTGCTTCGTGCTCCTGCGGATCACGCCCCAGCACCTTGCGGGCAATCAGCAGATTCATGTTCAGGTTGGCCTGATGCAACCACATACGGGAAAGGTCGGTGGCTTTCAGGTCCAGGCCCGAGAGCTGGTTCTGAATCGTTTCCGCCACCAGCGGAGACACTTCCTTGAAAACTTTGCGGCCCTGCTGGACAAACAGCTTGTCGGGCTTGCCGATGCCCGACTCATCCGCGCGGTTCAGGAATCCGAAATTATTACGGATATTGTTGGAGAACCGGGTTCTCAGACGGGTGCTCACCACACTGAAGCCCTGCCCTTCGGCCACATCGGATTCCCGCTCCACCAGAATCGCGGTGCAGGCATCGCCGAAAATGAAATGGCTGTCCCGGTCCCGGAAGTTCAGATGGGCGGAACAGATCTCCGGACTGACCACCAGCACGGCGCGGGCCGTGCCATTCTCCACCGCATTCACCGCTGCCTGCAGGCCAAAGGTGGCGGAGCTGCAGGCCACGTTCATGTCATAGGCAAAACCCTCAACGCCCAACGCATCCTGCACCTCAATCGACACCGCCGGATAAGGGCGTTGCAGGTTGGAACAGGCGACAATTACCGCATCCACATCGGCGGCCGTCTTGCCGGCCCGTTCAAGGGCCTGGCGGCTGGCAGCCACAGACATGTCACATTGCACGGAGTATTCGTCGTTGCTGCGCTCCGGGATATAGGGCCGCATCCGGTCGGGGTCCAGAATCCCGTCCTTGTCGATCACGTGACGGCGCTTGATGCCCGAGGCTTTCTCGATAAAATCCGACGTGGAAGTCTGCAGTGCCTGCATTTCGCCGGCCTCGATGGCTTCCTTGTGTTCGTTGTTGTAACGCTCCACCCAGGTGTTGAAGGATTCGACCAGCTCGTCGTTGTCGATGGTCGCTGGCGGTGTATACAGACCGGTTCCGCTGATGACGGCTTTAATCACGGGTACCCCACGATGCTGTTCTGGTTATTTGGCTCGGATCACTGCAAGGATACTAACACAGTGGCCAGGATTTGCCCGCTCCTCCATTAGTAGCGGTACCCGTAAAAACCGCTCAGACTTTTACCCTCTCCCACTGGCGGTCCAGCCGTTTGACGGAAACCGACAGGGCGGTGCCCAGGTGCTGGGCAAAGAAGGATACCCGGTATTCCTCCAGCATCCACCGGTAGGTGACCAGTTCCGGATCCCGCACACCCTGACGGACCTGCTCCTCCCGCTTGCTGGCGTACCGTGACCACAGGGGACCTATCTGATGGAGGAACTCCCTCTCCCGCCCCATTTCCCGGGGCATCTTGTCCAGACGAATACCGGCAGCCTCGAAGTAACGCCCGAAGTGACCCAGCCACTCCCCGGGCGTTTCCACCAGAAAGCCAGGGAAAACAAGATGTTCCATCTGAAACTTCAAGTCCGCCATGCTATTGGCCATGGCCAGGCTGATCTTGCCCCTGAGGCGCTTCATCACGGCATGGTAACCGGTCAGAGCCGCATACAACTGTGCATCGGCCCGTTCCAGTGCGGGAATAAAATCGGCCCGCCCCGCCTCAAAGCACTGATCGAACAGTGCCCTGGTGCGTGGCAGCGCTCCCCCCAGAAAATGCTCCATCACAGCGGAGAGCAGCAGATCATCCAGTAACACTTTTGACTGCCCCACCGGGGCAAACAGCAGAGCCGAATCCCGGAACCGGGGCAGGCGTTTATCCACACCTTCCAGGGTCGAACCAAAGCGGTTAATGATCAGCCGGGCCAGGGCCTTGCGGGTGTTGTCTTCCGCCGCCAGCGGGTCCAGATAACGGCCCTGCTTCACGCCATGACCAAGGTCCTCCAGCCCCGGATACACGGTTACCTGCATACCCCCGCGGTCCGTGGTGGTGGATTCCGGCAGGGAACCAAAGTCCCAGTCGGTATATTCCTGTGTTTCCGCGCCGCGGGCCCGGCTGCTGCTCACCTCGGCGAGGGCCGCCTCTGCCTGTCGCTCGAGTTTTGCCTGTAACGCATCCGCTTCACGCCCCTGGGCGATCACCCGGCCCTGGTCGTCGACCACCTGCAGGTTCATGCGCAAATGCCTTGGCAGGCTGTCCGACGGCCAGTCCTGCGGGTCGATGCGAACCCCGGTCATGCGCCGCAGCTGATCCCCCAACTGCCGGGTGAGCGGTTCGTTGGTGACCGACATATTGTCCAGTGCCGCATCCACAAAATCCGGCACAGGCACGAAATTGCGCCGGATCGATTTCGGGAGGCCCTTTACCAGCGCAATGCACTTCTCCCGCAGCAGGCCGGGCACCAGCCATTCCAGGCGGCGGGATGGCAGCTGCTTCAGAGCCATCAACGGAACTTTCAGGGTGACCCCGTCATCCTCACCGGTCGGCTCAAACTGATAGCTGAGAGGGTATTGCACGCCTTCCCAGTCCAGATAGTCGGGATAGAGGCTGGTTTCCTGTTCGTCCAGCGGGCGCTGGAGAATGTCCCTTTCGGTCAGTTCCAACGCCTTGAGCTCACCCGCCGCAAGCCCCTTCCACCATGTCTCGAAGTCCCGGCCCCCGGTGATGTGTTCCGGAATCCGATCGTTGTAGAACTGAACCAGGGTTTCATCGTCCACCAGCAGGTCCCGGCGGCGGGTCTTGCGCTCCAGATCCTCAACACTCTCCAGCAGCGCCCGGTTGCGTTCAATAAACGGAGCCTTGCTGTGATAATCCCCTTCCACCAGCGCCCGGCGGATAAAGATCTCACGGCATTCGGCCGTATTGACGCGATTCCAGGGCACCCGCCGGCGGCTGACGATATCCAGCCCGTACAGCGTCACCTTCTCAAAGCCCATCACCTGGGCCCGTTTCTGTTCCCAGTGGGGCTCAGAGAAGTGGTGTTTGACCACATGGGCGGCCAAAGGCTCTATCCACTCCGGCTGGATACGGGCGATCATGCGGGCAAACACCCGGCTGGTTTCCACAATCTCCGCAGCCACTACCCATTTGGGGGCGGTTTTCGACACTTTGGAACCGGGAAACAGCAACACCTTGCGATTGCGGGTCGCCAGATACTCCCGCTTCTCGAGCTTAAGCGCCACCTGGCCCAGCAGCCCCGCCAGAATCGCTTTGTGGATTGCCTCGTAACTGGCTGAATTACGGTTAAATTCCAGTTTCTGTTCACGACAGATCAGGGTAAGCTGGCGATGAATATCCCGCCATTCCCGCATGCGCATCCAGGACAGGTACTGGCGCTTGCACCACTTCGACAATTGATTGCCGGACAGCGCCTGACGCTGCTCCTCGAACGCATTCCAGAGATTCAGCAGGGTAATAAAATCCGATTCCTTGTCGGTGAACGGCGCGTGGGCCTGGTCCGCCTGTTGCTGCTTTTCCTGGGGCCGCTCCCGGGGGTCCTGAATACTCAGGCCGGCAATCACCACCAGGGTTTCCTGCAGGCTGCCCTGCTCCGCGGCCATCACCAGCATGCGGGCCAGGCGCGGGTCCAGTGGCAGCCGCGCCATCGTGCGGCCAAGCTTTGTGACCCGGCGAGCATCGTCCACGGCACCCAGCTCTTCCAGCAATTTGTAGCCGTCGTTGATCTGCCGGGCCTCGGGCGACTCCAGGAACGGGAAGTGATGGATATCCCCCAGCCGCAGGGTATTCATCTGCAGAATCACCGAGGCAAGGTTGGTGCGCAGAATCTCGGGGTCCGTGTATTCCGGCCGGCCCAGGAAATCCTGCTCGTCATACAGCCGGAAACAGATACCCGGCGCCACCCGGCCACAACGGCCGGCCCGCTGGTTGGCGCTGGCCTGGGAGATCGCCTCCACCGGCAGCCGCTGAATCTTGGAGCGCACACTGTAGCGGCTGATGCGGGCGACACCGGTATCTATCACATAGCGGATACCCGGCACCGTCAGGGAGGTTTCCGCGACATTGGTGGACAGCACAATCCTGCGGCCCCGGTGGCCCTGGAAAATCCGGTTCTGTTCCTGATTGCTGAGCCGGGAGTACAGGGGCAACACTTCGGTATGGCGCAGGTCCGAGTGCCGCAGTTCCTTGCTCATATTGCGGATTTCCCGCTCGCCGGGCAGGAAGACCAGGACATCACCGGGGGGCTGGCTGTTGCCCCGCTCATGCTCTTCAATCTCCTCCAGAGCCTGCAGAACACCGTCGGTCCAGCCCTGATCCCGGTCATCCTCGTCACCGACCAGGGGCCGGTAACGCACATCCACCGGGTAGGTCCGGCCGCTGACCTCGATAACCGGCGCTTCGTTGAAGAAATGACTGAACCGCTCCACCTCGATGGTAGCGGACGTAATGATCACCTTGAGGTCCGGGCGTTTGGGCAGCAGCTGGCGCAGATAGCCCAGCAGAAAATCGATATTGAGGCTGCGCTCGTGGGCCTCATCGATAATCAGGGTGTCGTAACCATCCAGAAACCGGTCGTGCTGCACTTCGGACAGCAGGATACCGTCCGTCATCACCTTGATGCGGGAGGCCTCGGAAGTGGTATCGGTGAACCGCACCTGGTAACCCACCTGCCCGGCACACGCTTCCCCCAGCTCTTCGGAAATCCGGCTGGCCACGGTGCGGGCCGCGATACGGCGCGGCTGGGTATGACCGATCAGGCCGCGGATACCACGACCGGCTTCGAGACAAATCTTGGGAATCTGGGTGGTTTTACCGGAGCCGGTTTCCCCGGCCACGATAATCACCTGATGCTGTTCCAGGGCGCGGCGGATATCCTCCACCCGCCCGGAAACCGGCAGGCCCTCAGGATAGGACACCGGCCGGTGTTCTGACTTGCGCTGGTCAACCCGGGCCCGGCCCTTCTCGAACCAGTCCTGAATTTTCTTCAGGTCTTTCGGGCCCGGTTTACCCCTGGTGCGGCCCAGCAACCGGATGATGCGGGCCGCTTCCCGCTGGTTACACTCCCCCAGACGGGACTTGATGTCATCCATGGTATTACCGGAAATCAGCTGTTGGCCTCGTCCCGGAGTTCACGGCGCAGAATCTTGCCCACGTTGGTTTTCGGCAGTTCGTCCCGGAACACGAAGAACTTGGGCACCTTGTAGGCCGTCAGCCGCTCGCGACAGTATTCCTTCAGCTCGTTGGCTGACAGGTTTTCGTTCTTAGACACCAGGAAAACCTTCACGGCTTCGCCGCTCTTGTCATCCGGGATACCGACCGCCGCGCATTCAACCACGTCCGGATGGCCGCTCACCACATCTTCCACCTCATTCGGGAAGACGTTAAAGCCGGACACAATAATCATGTCCTTCTTGCGGTCCACGATGCGGATGTAGCCGTCTTCCTGAATCACAGCCACGTCACCGGTGCGCAGGAAGCCGTCCTCGGTAAAGGACTTTTTGGTGTCCTCCGGACGCTGCCAGTAGCCGCGCATGACCTGCGGGCCTTTCACACACAACTCGCCCGGCTCACCCAGCGGGGTTTCTTTACCGTCGTCATCGATGGTCTTGACCTGGGTAGAGGGAATCGGCAAACCGATGGTACCGATCTGAATGGCACTGGGGGGATTCACCGACACCACCGGCGACGTTTCGGTCATACCGAAACCTTCCCCAATGTCGCAGCCGGTAACCCGCTTCCACATTTTTGCCGTATCGCTGGTCAGGGCCATGCCCCCGGAAGAGGTCATCTTCAGGCTGCTGAAATCCAGATCCTGGAATTCTTCCTTGTTACACAGGCCAACGAACAGGGTGTTCAGGCCCATGAACGAGGTAAACTTGTGCTGCTTCAGCTCCTTGATGAAAGCGTCCAGGTCCCGCGGATTGGGGATCAGTACGTTGTGCCCGCCGGCTTCCAGCATCACACCGCAATTCAGGGTGAAGGAATAGATGTGATACAACGGCAGCGGCGCGATGATGACCTCTTTGCCGTCCTCCAGTTTGTCCTCCATCATCGGACGGGTCTGCACCAGGTTAGCCACCAGGTTTCCGTGGGTCAGCATGGCACCCTTGGCCACACCGGTGGTACCGCCGGTGTACTGCAGGACCGCGATATCATCCTGCTTGCACGTCACCGGAGAAAACTTCTCACGGCCACCGGCAGACAATACCGCAGGCAGCTTGTGGGCCTGGGGCAGATTAAACGGTGGCACCATCTTCTTCACGTACCTGACCGCCGCGTTCATCAACTGACGCTTGGGAAAGCCATGCATGTCAGCCAGTTCAGTGACGATGACATGCTCGATACTGGTATTGGGCAGTACTTTTTCAGCGTTGTGAGCCATGTTTGCCAGAACCACCAGCGCCCTGGCACCGGAGTCATTGAACTGGTGTTCCATTTCCCGGGTGGTGTACAGCGGGTTGGTGTTCACCACAATAAGGCCCGCGCGCATGGCACCGAAGACAACCACCGGATACTGGGTGACGTTGGGCAACTGAATGGCAATGCGGTCACCGGGCTTGAGGTCGGTCCGGTTCTGCAGCCAGGCAGCAAAGTTGCGACTCTGGGTATCCAGGTCACGGTAGGTCAGGGTGACCCCTACCGCAGAAAATGCCGGGCGGTCAGCGTACTTGCGTACCGACTGCTCAAACATGTCCACCATGCTCTGATATTTGTTCAGGTCTACCTCGCGGGGAATACCAGCGGGATATTTATCCTGATAAAACTGCTCAAAATCCATCACCTTCTCCTGTCCGGGCGCTTGTGATTGTAATTGCGTCAAGCTGCGGGCTGATCAGAAATCAACCCGACAAAAGTATCAGCCTCAAAAAAGAGACGGAAGAATACCAGTTTTGAGAACGATGAGGTAGTTTCCAGACAAGCCAGCGTTAACCATAAAGCTCCCTGATCAGGCCGGTTACTTGCTGAGATATTTCATGGCGGACTCCATCCCCTCGATGGTCAGCGGATACATGTGATCCCCCACCAGCTGGCGGGTCATGGCCAGGGAGCCGCCGTTACCCCAGTAGCTTTCCGGCAACGGATTCAGCCAGACCACCTTGCGGAAGTGTTCCTGCACCCGCTGAAACCAGGTAGCGCCGGCTTCTTCGTTCCAATGCTCGATGGAGCCGCCGGGATGGGAGATTTCATAAGGGGCCATGGTGGCATCCCCCACAAAGATCACCTTATAGTCCGGGGTGTACTTGTGCAGGATATCCCAGGTCGACGTCGTCTCACTCATGCGGCGGATATTGCTCTTCCACACGCTCTCATAAATGAAGTTATGGAAGTAGAAATACTCCATGTGCTTGAATTCCATCCTGGCCGCGGAGAACAGTTCCTCGCAGACCCGGATGTGAGGATCCATGGAGCCGCCCACATCAAAGAAGATCAGCACTTTGACCGCGTTATGCCGCTCCGGCACCATCTTCAGGTCCAGGTAGCCGGCGTTGCGGGCGGTGGAGCGGATGGTGTCATCCATATCCAGCTTGTCCGCGGCACCCTGGCGGGCAAATTTCCGGAGCCGGCGCAGGGCCACCTTGATATTGCGGATGCCCAGGGTAACGCTGTCGTCCAGGTCCTTGAACTGGCGCTTTTCCCAGACCTTGACCGCCCGGCCCTGACGACCCTCCTTCTGGCCGATACGGAAACCTTCCGGATTATAGCCATTGGCGCCGAACGGAGAGGTACCGCCGGTGCCGATCCACTTGTTGCCCCCGGCGTGGCGCTCGTTCTGTTCTTCCATGCGTTTCTTGAAGGTTTCGATGAGCTCTTCAAGTCCGCCCAGGGAATCGATTTTCGCCTTGTCTTCTTCCGACAGGTGTTTCTCGAACTCGGCACGGAGCCAGTCCTCGGGAATCAGGGCTTCCAGCAGGTCATCGAGCTTCTCGATGCCCTCAAAATAGGCCTGGAAGGCCCGGTCGAACTTGTCGAAATGCCGCTCATCCTTGACCAGACAGACCCGGGCCAGGTGATAGAAGTCCTCCATATCCGCGAACGCCAGCCGCTTCTGCAGGGCCTCCATCAGATCCAGATATTCCCGCAGGCTGGCGGGCACCCGGGCGCGGCGGACTTCCAGAAAAAAATCAATCAGCATAAAGCATCAGCTCCGGCGACGGGCCATGAATGCCAGCTTCTGCAGCAGGTGCACGTCCTGTTCGTTCTTCACCAGTGCCCCGTACAGCGGCGGCAGCGCGGAACTGCTGTCCTTCTCCTGCAGCGCCTTGGCAGACAGCTCGTCGGCCATCAACAACTTGAGCCAGTCGATCAGCTCGGACGTGGACGGTTTTTTCTTGAGACCCGGCACCTTGCGCACATCAAAAAACACCTCCAGGGCATCCCGAACCAGATTCTGCTGCAGGTTCGGGAAGTGCACGTCCACGATATCCTGCATGGTGTCATGGTCCGGGAAGCTGATGTAGTGGAAGAAACAGCGCCGCAGGAACGCATCCGGCAGTTCCTTCTCGTTGTTACTGGTAATCACCACAATCGGCCGCTGCTTTGCCCTGATCGTCTGCTGGGTTTCGTAAACGAAAAACTCCATGCGGTCCAGTTCCAGCAGCAGGTCATTCGGGAACTCGATGTCCGCCTTGTCGACCTCATCGATCAGCAGCACCGCCTGCTCCTCCGCCTCAAAGGCTTCCCAGAGCTTGCCCTTGACGATGTAGTTGCTGATGTCCTTGACCTTCTCGTCCCCCAGCTGGGAATCCCGCAGGCGGGACACCGCATCGTACTCGTACAGGCCCTGCTGGGCCTTGGTGGTGGACTTGATGTGCCAGGGGATCAGTCGCATGCCCAGCGCAGCGGCCATTTCCTCCGCCAGCAGGGTCTTGCCGGTGCCCGGTTCACCCTTGATGAGCAGTGGGCGCTGCAGGGTTATGGCGGCGTTAACCGCCATCTGCAAGTCGTCAGTGGCTACATATTTATCGGTACCGGTAAACTTCATGCTGTCATTATCCTGTTCTGTCGTCGTTGAATCCGGGTTATCAAGTATAAAGACTTAACCGGGCGCTGAAAAACGCCCGGCTACGGTGAACTCAGGGTTTGTCCTTACCCTCGTCCCCGCGCTTCTTCTCCCGGCTGTCGTCGTCGCTTTCTTCACGGCTGTCCTGCTCATCGCCGGGCTCCTCCCCCTCCCCGGGCAGGTCGTCAAATTCGGACAGGTCAAAATCTTCCAGCCCGAACTCCGCCAGCTCATCGGTGTCGTCATCCTCCGGCTCCGGGGACGCTTCCTCCTTCGGCTTCGGAGGCTGCTCCGGTTCCGCTTCCGGCTCCGGCTCTGGTTCAGAGGCTTTCTCCACCACTGACACGTCCGCTTCCTCTGTCTCGTCGGGTGTCCGGGTATCCGCCAGCGGGGTGTCAGAGGCGGGCTCATCTTCGCCACCCTGTTTCCTGCGGCGCAGGAACCAGAACAGAGCGCCGCCGAGAATCGCCAGCAGGGCGGCACCGATACCGCCGGTCAGCAGCCAGGCGGTTTTCTGGCCGGCTTCTTCTGCTTCGGTAACGGGCGGCGGGGCTTCAGCTTCCGGCTCGGTTTTGCCTGACTCCGGCGCTGCATCCGCCGGTTCCGGCAGCGGCTCCGGCTCCTCCACTTCGCTCAGGTCAATGGGGCCCTGGTCACCCGGGGGTGAAACAGGCTCAGCTCCCCCGGCAGCAGAATTGACAAACCGCAGCGTGGCTGTGAATTTGCGGGAAAACGTATGACCATCCGCCAGCACCGTCAGCTGGTAATCCCCGGCATCAGGCAGCGACCCGATCGTGTCGCGGTAAATCCCGTCCCCGGGAGGCAGCTCACCGGACAGCACCTTGGTGCCGCTGCGACCATCCGGCGCAGTCAGGGTCAGTGTCACCCTTAACAGGCCCAGAAATTCCGGGTCCAGCAATTGCTGCTCATCCTCGTAGAAGGCCACCCGGACCTGGACGGGGTCGTCTTCTCCGAAGGAAGACGGAACATCACTGACCACCATGCGCAAGTCACTGACAACCGTCACCCGACTGTCCTCGCCCGGCTCGCCGTCAATGCGCCACTCCCCGGCTTGCGGTGATTTGACGGTAATCAGGTCATAAGCCTGCTCGCTCAGCCAGCGGGTATTGTCCGGATAATCCGCCGCACTGCGGCGATTACCGTCCGGATCCACCAGGCTCAGGGGCTCGTCAGACCCACCCGTTCCCCGGAAAATCAGCGCCGTGAACTCTTTGACACCCCGGTCCACCGTGAACCGGTTGCCTTCAATCGGCAGCTGCTCCTGGGGCACCGCGGCGTTCAGCGCCCGGAGAAACACCCGGTTCAACTCATCAGCACTGGTGGCCAGGGAATAACTCCCGCCGGAGGCATCGGCAATGGCACGCAACATGTCCGTATCCGCGGCATCGGACAAGGCGATGGCGTGAAAGGTCGCCCCCCTGGCTGTAAGCCGGGGCACCAGCTTTTCCAGAATGCGCTTGCGTTCCTGGCGGTTCGCGGCATCGTCCGGGGCAATATCCACCTTGCCGTCGGTCAGCAGGATAAAGTGCGTGTTTTCCAGTGTTCCGTTGCTGTAATAGTCGTCGCTGGCCACTTCAATGGCCTTGCCCAGATTGGTGCGCAGTGCCACGGAATTGATCCCGGCGGAGCGCGCCCGGACTGTTTCCCGCCAGGCCTCGTCAACGGTACCGTGGGGAACCAGCATGTTGACGTACTGGCCAAAGGTCCAGAGACCGGCGCTGGCATCACCCGGCAGCATGCCCGCCAGCAATCGCACCGCAGGCCGGCGCAGATTATCCGGATCGGTTTTTTTCATGGACCCGGAAATATCGACGATCAGCCGCACATCGGCGTTATCAGGGAGACCGGGGGCGGACTGTGCACTCAATGCGGCAGGGAAAAGCAGAACCAGGAACAGGGCAAGTGTCGAAAGTGGCTTCAGCATCAATACTCCAGCGGATAATTTTTATCAGCCCCGAAAAGACCGCACCGGGTCCGGGGCCTTATTTTTTATAGAAACGGTAGCGCACCAGATCCAGTATCCAGACCAGCAACATAACGGCGGCCGCCAGGCCCATATTGAAAAAGGCCCGGGCCGCCTCGGCGGTCTCCCCGAGGATGGATTCATATCCGCCATGCAACCAGGCCGGCACCCACCAACCGGCCACTTCGGCCGACTGCACCGGGGTGAGTAATACCACGATCAGAGCCGCCTGCAACAGGGTTCTCAGGCCATACAGGGGCAAGATGCGCAACAGGCGGGAAACCAGCAGGAAAAACACCACAAACGCCAGTGCGTAGGCGGTCCAGAAAATTGCGTATGCAAGCTGTGTATCTGCGTCCATCATCAGAGTATCCAGTGAATAATGTGTTCTTCCCAGTCTTCTTCCGGCACCCGGTCCTCGGAAACAAAGCGGTTGCGAACGGATACGCCCGCCAGATGCACCGTTTCCGGGTCGCCGGATCGCAGCGGATGCCAGTCCGCCAGGGGCCGGCCTTCCGCCAGGGTGCGGTAGGCGCAGGTATACGGCAGCCAGTGAAATTCCCCGATGTTCTCCGGGGTCAGCACCGTGCATTCCGGCACTTTCTGCTTGCGCTCGGCGTAAACCGTGCACCCGCAATGGTCCTCGTCCATATACCGGCAGGCAACCTCGGTGTAATACACCTCGCCGGTGTCTTCATCTTCCAGCTTGGCCAGGCAGCATTTGCCGCAGCCGTCACAGAGGGATTCCCATTCCCCGGCGGTCATCTCGTCCAGACGCTTGCGCTGCCAGAAGGGAATCTCCGCAATCATTAGCGATGCTGCTCAATCTTCTTGCGGAATTCCACCACATAGCCGCCCGACTCTGCGGGCATCTGCAGGTAAAAATCTTTGTCGTTGATGGCATCCAGCACCTCCCTGCCGGTAGTGCGGGCCAGCTTGCGTTCCGGAGTCATCACCAGATCCAGGGCATGCACCGGCTGGCCAAACAGCCCTCTCAGTGCCTCCGGCATCTGCTCCCAGTCAAAACCCCGGCGCACATACACGTAAGTGTCCGCTTTTTTGCTGCTGCGGAAAACCGAAACAAAAACCTTGTCGCTCATGGTGTCAGTATGCCCCTGATGTCATCCTGCAGAGGCTCCAGCAGCTCTCTGCGCCATTGCTCTTCAAACAGCCCGCCGCTGCACGGATCTTCACCCATGGCTGCCTGCTGAATCATCGCCTCCAGGCGCCGGCGCGGAGCCAGTAATTCGATGGGAATACCCCGCGCTTCCGCGACCGCTACCAGGCGCTTCCTGAGTTTCTTGTACAGCGCCTGCTGATCCCGGGTCAGCGGGCCCGGGATGACCGCCGGCAATGCCGGCAACCCCGACGGATCCGCCTCCAGCATATCCAGCAACAGCTCCCCGTAACGGCGGATGATACCCGGAGACAGGTCCGGAATACGGGACAGACCTGGCAGCGAGTCCGGCCGGGATTCCGCCAGCGCAATAAGGGCGGCATCCGGCACAACCCGGCTGCGGGGGCGGTCTTTGCGCCGGGCGGCCTGCTCACGCCAGATCACCAGGGACCGTAAAAGTTTCTGACGCTCATCGCTCAGGGCCCAGCCACCGCGCAGGCGCAGGTAATGCATGTCCGGATCGTCCTGGGCGGCCAGCTCCCGGGCAAACCGGTCAGACTCTTCCCGCAGGGCATCCGCCAGGCCTTTTTCTTCCAATGTCTCACGAACCCAGCGATAAAGCGGCTCCAGAAAGCGCACATCATCCAGTGCGTAGCGTTGCTGGGCCTCACTGAGAGGCCGGCTCAGCCAGTCCGACCGGCTGGCGGACTTGTCCAGGGATTCCCCGAACAGCCCCTCCACCAGCCTCGCATAACCCATCGAGAAGCCCGCCCCCGCCATGGCCGCACCGATCTGCAGATCCACCACCCCGGCGGGCTGCACCCCCAGCCAGTGCCGGAACAACTCCAGATCCTCACTCATCGCGTACAACAGCTTGAGGCGTGACGGATCCTCAAGTACCTGACGAAACCGGTCCGAAGCCGCCGCCACCGAGGGATCGACCAGACAGTAATCAGCACCACAACCCAATTGCACCAGCCCCGGAATCGGATAGAAGGTACTGACCCGCTCAAACTCGGTGTCCAGCGCCAGAGGTCTTCCCTGATGATCCTCCAGCCAGGCATCCAGCGCCCCGGCATCCTCAATCCAGCGAATCTGCTCCGGTGCAGCCGGAACGCATCCAGCCAGATCAGGTAATTCCATAAAAAATTCCGGTGCAACCTAAAGAGTTAAAGAGTTAATCCGTGAGGGGTTTTCTTCCGCGGAAGGCGTGCGTGAGGGTAAAGCCATTGACGTAACCAAGTTCACCGCCCACGGGTATCCCATGGGCCAGCCGGGTAATCAGAATTTCCCGGTCCGCCAGACGGTCCGCAATGTAATGGGCGGTGGCCTCACCTTCCACCGTCGGGTTGGTCGCCAGAATCAGCTCGGACACCCCCTCGCTTTTTACCCGGGACAGCAAGCGCTCGATGCCGATTTCCTCCGGGCCTATGCCGTCAATCGGCGACAGGTGCCCCATCAGCACGAAATAGCCGCCCCGGTAGTCGCCGGCCTGCTCGATGGCCAGCAGGTCGGACGGGCTCTCCACCACACACAGCGTGCCATTGCGGCGTTCCGGTTTCACGCAGATACCGCAGATCTCGCTGTCCGCAAAATTCTGGCAGTTGTCGCAGCGACGCACCCCGTCCATGGCATTGGACAAAGCCTGTGACAGACGGGTACCACCGGAGCGACCGCGTTCCAGCAGATGAAACGCCATGCGCTGGGCGGTCTTCTGGCCTACCCCCGGCAGGCAACGCAGGGATTCAACAAGTTCATCCAGTAACGGACTGAAAGCCATGCAGAATCCTCAGAACGGCATCTTGAAACCGGGGGGCATCCCCATACCGGACATCATGCCGGACATCTTCTCCTTCTGGTTTTCCTCCACCCGGCGCACCGCATCGTTGACCGCGGCAGCCATCAGGTCTTCCAGAATCTCCTTGTCTTCACTCATCAGGGAAGCATCGATATCCACCTTGCGCACATCGTGGCGACCATTCATGGTGATCTTTACCAGACCGGCGCCGGCTTCACCGGTCACCTCGGCTTTGGCGGCCTCCTCCTGGGCCTTCTTCATCTCTTCCTGCATCTGTTGGGCTTTTTTCATGATATCGCCCATACCATTCATCATCGGATCTGCCTCCAGAGAAAGCGGTTGTTCAGAGCCCTGAATTAACAGGGGCGGATACTGTCTTCGACTACCCGGCCTTCGAATCGTTCAACAATGCTGGCCACCACCGGGTCGTTCTGAATGGCCCGCACCGCCGCTTCCTGGCGCTGCCGGCGCTGATTCTCTTCCCAGGCGGCCGGTGTGCGGTCACCCGGGTCACCCTGCACTATCTGCAGCGTGACCCCGTCACCAAACTGCCGTTGCAGACCGGCCAGTATTTTTTCCCGGTGGCGATCCGTCAGCAACCGGATATGTCCTTCTCCCAATGTGAGGGTTATTTCATCACCTTCAACCGTCATGGCAGCCTGGCTGGCCAGATTGCCGGGCATACCCACAATCCCCAGACTCCGGTAATCCCGCTGCCAGTCAAATTCATCCCCTGCTGCCGGCGGCGCAGCGGCCGGTTCAGGCACAGCGTCCACCGACGGCCGGGAGGGCGCTTCCGATTCGGACCGGGCCGGCAGCGCAGAGGGCGGCTCAGGCTCCGGCGCGGGCGCTTCCGGCTGAACCGGTGGCCTGGCCGGTGCTTGCGGAGCCGGGCCAGGCTCCGGTTCTTCACTGCCGGCGGCAGCGGGCGCAGAGCGGGCCGTGGCCGGCGGTGCCCTGCGGTCAGAACCCGGGCGGAAGGCCAGCATGCGCAACAGCGTCATTTCGAAGCCCATCCGGGCATCCGGAGTAACCTCCAGATCCTTACGGCCGATCAGGGCGGTCTGGTAAAACAACTGGGCATCTTCGGCACTGAGCTGGCGCGCCAGGGTTTTCACCTGGGCCGCATCCCCCAGGGCATTATCCACACTGCCCGGCACCACCTGCTCCATGGTCACCCGATGGAACAGCGACAGCAGGTCCTCAAGAATCACACTGTAATCCGGCGCAAACTCGGAAATCCGCTGAATCTCCCCCAGCAACCCCGGCCCGTCGTTCCCCACCAGACAGGCCACCAGCTGCTGGGTACTGCGCTGGTCGATGGTGCCCAGCATGCTGCCTACATCCGCCCGGGACAGGGTCTGGTTACCAAAGGCAATGGCCTGATCGGTCAGGCTCAGGGCATCCCGCATACTGCCATCCGCCGCGCGGGCCAGCAGCCACAGCGCCGGCTCCTCGAAGGGCACCTGCTCCTCGGTGAGCACATAGCTGAGATGGTTAACAATATGTTCCGGGGTCATCCGCTTGAGGTTGAACTGCAAACAGCGGGACAACACAGTGACCGGCAGCTTCTGGGGATCGGTGGTCGCCAGCAGGAACTTGACGTGTTCCGGTGGTTCCTCAAGGGTTTTCAGGAAAGCATTGAAGGACTGATTGGAGAGCATGTGGACTTCGTCAATCAGGTACACCTTGAAGCGACCGCGGGTGGGCGCGTACTGCACATTGTCGGTCAGCTCCCGCATGTCGTCCACACCGGTGCGCGAGGCGGCATCAATCTCGATCAGATCGACAAAACGGCCTTCCTGAATCTCCCGGCAACTGTCGCACTCGCCACAGGGCCTGGAGGTCACACCGGTTTCACAGTTAAGGCAGCGGGCCAGCAGGCGGCCGATGGTTGTTTTACCCACCCCGCGGGTACCGGTAAACAGGTAGGCATGGTGCAGACGGTCATTGTCCAGGGCGTGGATCAGTGCCTTCAGCACATGCTCCTGGCCGACCATGTCTTCAAATGTCCGGGGGCGCCATTTGCGGGCTAAAACCTGGTAGCTCATCGTCCTTCAACACTGGCTGGAAACGGGTCCGAGCATAGCACGGCGGGGCAATGATAAGAAGCAGAGCGGGGAAACTGGGGGTGGCCCCACCAGCGACACTCCGGCACACGAATCCACCACTGCGGCTGCTCCCTTCCGGGCCTGACCGGGTTCATGGTTTATCGTTGCGGAGGCACCAATGGAGCCACCATAACGGCAACGAAGGCTGTTTCCTCCGAAGCGGCGCGCATAGTAGCAAAAGCCGGAAATGACTACAACGGCGAAATTCGGGCAAAGGATGCGCCAGGCTGCAACAGCGCCGGCAGCAGGCGGATCAGCGGGTAAAAGGGCGTTTGCAGGCCTGGCATTTTCACCGGCCGGAAGAATCAGTGCATCCGGATTATCGAACTTTGCAGCGAATTAATTTAATCTCTACCCATAGATCGAGGTTATCCTTACTCAACATCGTTACATCGTTACATCGTCCAACAGGGAGTCCCGATGGGGATCGCATCTTTTCTCCGTTCCAGACTGATTTCAGAGCGCCTGGATAAACACGTCAATTCCATCGACAAACCCATCGGCTCACTGGGCTACGACCCCTGGGGCTACAACAACGAAACCATCAAATACGGCTTCACCCTCGCCCGCTGGATGTATGAAAAATACTTCCGGGTGCAGGCCAGCGGTGTCGAGAAAGTACCGGACGAAGGGCCAGTGCTGATCATCGGCAACCACAGTGGCCAGGTGCCCATGGATGGCCTGCTGGTCGGCTACGCCGTGGCCAACCGCCCGAAAAAACCGCGCATTCCCCGGGCCATGATCGAACGCTTCTTCCCCACCGTTCCCTGGCTGGGCAATCTGCTCAACGAGATGGGGGCGGTACTCGGCGACCCGGTCAACTGTGCCAAAATGCTCGAGAACAACGAAGCAGTCATCGTCTTTCCGGAGGGGGTTCGCGGCTCCGGCAAACTCTACCGGGACCGCTACAAGCTGCAGCGCTTCGGCAACGGCTTCATGCACCTGGCCATGAAATACAACGCCCCCATCGTCCCGGTAGGCATCGTGGGCTGCGAGGAAACCATGCCCGCCATCGCCAACATAAGTCCCCTGGCCAAAGCCCTGGGTGTGCCCTATATTCCAGTCACCCTGCCAGTGATCCTGCCGGCGCGGGTACACCTGAACTTCGGTGACCCCATGTATTTCGACGACCGGGAAATCCCCGAGGAGCAGATCACCGAACGGGTAGAGCAGGTAAAAGCACAAATCAACCTGCTGATCGATAAAGGACTGAGCGAAAGGAAAAAGCTGTTCTGATGGAAAATCAACAAAGACCCCACATCCTGATCACCGGTGCCGCCGGCTCCCTTGCCCAGCAAGTCATCAACCGCCTGCGGGAGAGCTGCGACCTGGTGGTGGTGGATTTCCGGGAACAGGTGGATCTGGGGGACGACATTCCCAGCTACTGCATCGACTTCAACAAGCGCAGCTTTGAAGACCTGTTCCGCCGTTACCAGTTTGACGGCGTAATTCACCTGGGCCGCATCATGTCCAGCCAGATGACCCGCATGCGACGCTACAACGCCAACGTGCTGGGCACCCAGAAGCTGCTGGACCTGAGCCACAAATACGGCATCAAGCGGGTAGTGGTACTCTCCACCTTCCACGTATACGGCGCGGTGGCCTACAACCCGGCCCTGATCGACGAAGAAGCCCCCCTGAAAAGTGCCGGTCTGAGCGCGGACCTGATCGATTCCGTAGAGCTGGAAAACCTCGCCAACATCTACCTGTGGCGCTACCCGGACCTCAACATCACCATCCTGCGGCCCTGCAACATCGTTGGCCCCGGCGTACGCAACACCATGAGCACCCTGCTCTCCAGCGAGCACGCACCGGTCCTGGCAGGCTTTTCACCGATGATGCAGTTTATCCACATCGATGACATGGCGGATGCCCTGGTGCTGGCCTATAAAAAACCGGGGCGCGGCATCTACAACGTGGCACCCCACGACTGGGTGGCCTACCAGCACGCCCTGCAATTGTGTGGCTGCAAGCGGGTTCCGATCCCGTCGATACCCCCGGTACTGCCCCGCACACTGTTAAGAGTGCTCAACCTGCGACGATTCCCATCGTATCTGATGGACTTTTTCAAGTATCCTGTGGTCATTGACGGCAGGGCCTTCGCAAAGGAATTCGGTTTCCGGCCCAAACGACCGCTCAAGGAAATATTCCGCTTTTACCGGGAAAGCAAGGAACCGCTCTAAGCCCTGAGCGTTCAGGCAAGAGAGGCTTCCGGCTGGGACCAGAAGGATGCTCAAAGACTTCAGCCTTATCAGCTACGGACTGGCCACCGTTGCATTTGCCCTGCTGGCACTGCTGGCGGGCAGCCGTTACCTGCGCCGGAGTGTGGACCGCTACCTGCTGCTGGCCTCGATCATCTCCAGCGCCTGGGCGGCCTCAGTGGTCAGCCAGACCCTGTGGGGTACGCCGGGTTTCTTTGTGCGCTATGTGCTGGAAATAGGCCGGGATACCGCCTGGATCCTGCTGATGCTGTCCATTCTGAAGGCCTACGCCCGGGCCGGGGTCATCACCGGGCAAGTCCTCAAACGTCTCAACCTGGCCGCGCTGGGCGTGGTGCTGGCGCTCCTGGTACTCGCGTTTGGCGAACAGTTCTTCAGCTTTCCGGCACCGACCGGAAAACTCAAGGTACTGGGGCAAATTGCCCTCACCCTGCTCGGCATATCCCTGCTGGAGCAAATCTGGCGCAACGCCACCGCCTTCGGCCGCTCCGGCATCAAATACCTGTGCATCGGCATGGGTACGCTGCTGACCTTCGACTTCTTCATGTATGCCGACGCCCTGCTGTTCGGGGAAATCTCCGGCGCCTTCTGGAACGCCCGGGGCCTTGTGAATGCCATCATGGTGCCGTTGTTTGCGGTCAATGTCGTCAACACCCGCAAGCAACCCGTGGATTTCCAGCTCTCCCGGTCCGCCGTATTCCATGCCGGCACCCTGCTGTTCGCCGGCGGCTACATGCTGATCCTCTCCCTGGCCGGCTACTACGTCCGGGCCATGGGGGGCGAATGGGGCGAAGCCCTGCAGGTACTGTTGCTTACCATTGCCATGGCCTTCCTGGTCGCGGTACTCGCCTCACGCCGCTTCCGGGCGCGCATGATGGTGTTCATCAGCCAGAACTTCTTCGACTACAAATACGATTACCGGGAAGAATGGCTGAAGATGACCCGCCAGATGGCAGACCTGAGCAACGACCCCCCCCTCCCCGACCGGGTGGTCCGCATCCTCGCCGAACTGGTGGAAAGCAACGCCGGGGCGATCTGGATAAAGGATGAACAAGATAACTACGCACTGAAAACCACGGTAAACCTCGCGGCACCCAAATTCACCACCATTGATGCGAACGCAGAAATCACCCGTTTCTTCCGGGAAAAGGAGTGGATCATCGACCTGCAGGAATACCGGGCCGATCCCATCAAACACAACCTGCTGGAGATCCCCGATGCCATCAGCAGCTTCCCGGAGGGCTGGCTGATTATCCCCCTGTACCTGGACAACGAACTCTATGGCATGGCCCTGATCGGCACCCCTTACGCCAAAGTGGAGCTTAACTGGGAAAACTTCGACCTGATCCGGGTGGTCGCCCGCCAGACCTGTAACCTGCTGGCCCAGGCGGATGCCCAGAACCGATTGTCCCGGGCCATGCAGTTTGAGGCAGTCAACAAAGCCTCCGCCTTCATGATGCACGACCTGAAAACCCTGATCGCCCAACTGTCCCTGCTGGTCAGGAACGCCCACCGGCACCGGGACAACCCCGCCTTCGTGGACGACATGATCACCACCACGGAACATGCGGTGCGCAAAATGTCCAACCTGATGGACCATATCCGCAAGCCGGCAGGCGAAGGCCAGAAAACCCGCAAGGTGGAACTCACCGGCATACTCCGGCAGCTGACAGAACAATACGCCAGGGGCAGCCCTGCCCCCCGAATCACCGGCACACAGGGCCCGGCAGTCATCAATGCGGACGAAGTGCAGCTGCGCTCGATCCTGGGCCACCTGATCCAGAATGCCCAGGATGCCACCCCGGCGGACGGCGAAATAACCCTCACCCTGAAAACCGCCAAACACAACGTGGCGCTGTTTATCCAGGACACCGGCAGCGGCATGACCGAAGACTTCATCCGCACCCGGCTGTTCAAACCCTTTGAAAGCACCAAGGGCCTGACCGGCATGGGCATCGGCGCCTACCAGGCGCGGGAATACGTGCGCCAGATCGGCGGCACCATGGATATCACCAGCGAGCCGGATCTGGGCTCCTGCTTTACCCTGCGCTTCCCGCTCGCCGAACCGGCAGAAGCAGCCGACAACGCCGACGAACCGGTACCGGTGCCAGGCCCTCCATTACCCGTAACCAATGCCAAATAACGGGCCTGTATCAAAGAATTCTGTTACCAAACATTGCAAAGTGTAAAGGTTCAGTCAAGAATCACGGGTCGGGAACCGCAACGCCCACCCTGCATATACCGTCGACAAGGATGAGTGATAGTTGTGATCAGACGCTTATTAATCGTAGAAGACGACCCCGGCCTGCAGAGTCAGATGCGCTGGTGCTTCAGCGATGACCTGGAAGTGGCCGTGGCCGGTGATTACGACACCGCCATGACCAGCCTGCGCCGGCTGGAACCGGAAGTGGTGACCCTGGATCTGGGCCTGCCCCCGGACCCTGGCGGCGCATCCGAGGGCTTTCGTCTGCTGGAAGACATACAGCGCCTGGCCCCGGGCACCAAAATCATCGTAGTGACCGGCCGGGAAGACAAAGAGAACGCCGTCAAAGCCATCGGCATGGGAGCCAGCGACTTCTACCAGAAACCCCTGGACCCGGACATCCTCACCTTTGTGGTCAACCGCGCCTTCCGCCTGGCGGAGCTGGAGCAGGAGAACCAGGAACTGGCCACCCGGGGCAACGGCACCTCCATCAAGGGCATTGTCGCCGCCAGCTCGCAAATGCTGGCCGTCTGCCGCACCCTGGAAAAAGTGGCCCCCACCGATGTCACCACCCTGATCAACGGCGAAACCGGCACCGGCAAGGAACTGCTGGCCCGGGCCCTGCACGATCTGAGCAGCCGCTCCTGCCAGCCGTTTGCCACCATCAACTGTGCGGCCATTCCGGAAAACCTGCTGGAAAGCGAATTATTCGGCTTTGAAAAAGGCTCCTTTACCGGCGCCACCCACACCAAGAAAGGCAAAATCGAAAGCGCCAACGGCGGCACCCTCTTCCTGGACGAAATCGGCGACATGCCCATGGCCCTGCAGGCCAAGTTGCTGCGTTTCCTTCAGGAACGGGTGGTAGACCGGGTAGGCTCCGTGAAACCCATACCCGTGGATGTGCGGGTCGTCTGTGCCACCCACCGGGATCTGCACGAACGCATCCAGAGCGGTGACTTCCGCGAGGATCTTTATTACCGTGTCGCGGAAATCACCCTGGACGTCCCCGCCCTGCGGGACCGGGACGGCGATGCACTGCTGATCGCCCAGTCGCTCCTGAAAGACCTGGGCAAACAGATGGACCGGCCCAACCTCAGCTTCAGCGAGGATGCCGTCAAGGCCATCAACAACTACGGCTGGCCGGGCAACGTGCGGGAAATGATCAACAAGGTAAAACGCGCCACCATCATGGCCGAGGGCCGGCGCATCACCGCCGACGACCTGCAAATGGCCAAATCCTGCGAAGGCGCGGACAATCAGCTGAATTTACGTCAGGTCCGGGAGAATGCCGAACGCCAGGCCATTACCACCGCCCTGCAGTCCTGCGGCTACAACATGGCCCAGGCCTCCCGGCTGCTGGGGATTACCCGCCCCACCCTGTACAACCTGACGGACAAATACCGGATAGACACAACCCAGGAAGCTTCCCGGGCCTGACCCAGGCGCGGCAAGCAATACGGACCCGAAAAATCAAAGGACAAGGGCCATGAAAGCAGTTTTCACCCTACGCGCAACGCTTCTCGCTGTCGCCATCGCCGCTGGCCTGGCGGGCTGCAGCGATAAGCAGGAAGAAATGAGCCAGGAAGAGATCCAGTATCTCAGTCACCTGGATCAGTCACGGTTTTTCAAAGGGCAAGGGGAATTAAAAGCAAGCACCCGTGAAGCCCGCAGCGCCATTGAACTCCAGCCCGAACGTCCGGACCCGTACCTGGTCATTCTGGACAACCTGCTCACAGCGGGCGATGCGGTCAATGCTGAACGCCAACTGGATGTCCTGATCAGCAATATACCGGCAGAGTCGCTGACGCAGACCACAAAAAACCAGGCATCACTGATCCGTGCCCGGGCCAACCTGATGCAAGGGAAATCCGGGGCCGCGTTAGCCGCACTGGACTCTCTCCAGGCCCCGGACCGGGCCCAGCAGGAAACCGCTGCCATCATGCGTGGCAAGGCCCTCCTCGCCTCCGGCAAACCGGAAGCCGCCCGGGAAGCATACCAGGCTGCAAACAACATATCCCCCTCTGCCGAAGCGCATACCGGACTCTCAAAAGTAGCCTGGCAACTGGAACAACCAGAGCGTATGCAGGAACACATAGCCCAGGCGCAAGAAATTGATCCCAACTCCTCCGAACTGTGGCTCTGGAAAGCCAGACTTGCGGAAGAGTCCGGAAACTGGCCTGCCGCCGAAGAAGCCTATATCCAGGCACTGGAGGATATCGGGCGTTACGACATCATGACCTACCGGAAATATGAAACCATGTCGGCGCTGATCCGGGCATTACGGGAGCAGGGTAAATCCTCGGAAGCCTTCGTTTACGAAGAGATTCTCGCCAAATCCGCCCCGGGCACCATCAAGAGCAACCTCACCGCAGCACAGGTAGCCTACAAGAACGGCAACCTTGAAGATGCGGCACGCTATCTGGAAGAGATTCGCGCCCAGGCGCCCGGCAACGAACAGGCCGCACTCATGCTGGGACTGGTGAGATTCCGGCAGGGTCGGATTGAGGAGGCCGAGCAACTACTGACACCGGTTGCCGAACTCGGCGAATCCGAACTGGCGAGCAAGCTGGTGGCCGCTTCGCGACTGCAGATGCGAGACCCGGAGGGTGCCCAACGCGCCCTGAAAAACATGGATATGGCCCAGACGGACCCGTCGGTGCTGGCAATGGTGGGGATTGCCTCCCTCTCCACCGGTGACATCAAGACCGGGGAACAACTTCTGGAGAAGTCCCTAAGCCTGGCCCCGGATAACCAGCAGCTGCGCATCCGCTACGCGCGATACCTGATCGCCAGTGACCAGCCCGGCAAAGCCATGGAACAGATCGCAATACTGCGGGAGCAGGCCGGGGATTCGGACGTGGTAAACAGCCTGGCGATCCAGGCTCACCTGAGTAACGACAACCGCGCCCAGGCCGTGGCCCTCGCTGACCAACGACTGAAAGACAAGCCCGAAGACCTGACCGCCCTGATGACACGGGGTGAACTGGCCGCACAAGCCAACAACTATGACCGCGCCTCCGATTACTTCAGCCGGGCCGCCAGGGCCCATCCTGACAACGCCGCCCCCCTGGTAGCGCTTGGCCGGCTGGCACTGGCTCAGAACCAACAAAGCCAGGCACGAGCCCATTTCCGCAAGGCCGCCAATCTGAGCCCGAACAGCCTGCAGGCTTTGCAGGGCATGGCCCGGGCATACGGCGCGGAAGAGCTGAAACCGGAAATGGAAAAACTCGCGGAAGCTCACCCACAGGCCGCAGCGCCCAAGCTCATCCTGCTGGAAATCGCACTGACCAACGGCAACCAGAGCCGCGCAGACGAACTGACCGCAGCCCTCCTCCAGCGGGAAAGTGCCGACACACCACCGCCAGCGGCCTCCATCGTTGCCAACATATACAACGGCGTTGGTGCCGGCTTGCGCCGTAATGGGCAGGCAGAGCAGGCCGGGAAAGTGCTTAAACGGGGCCGCGTGTTGTTCCCCGAAAATGAGAACATAGCCCTGCAGGCCGCCTCCCTGGCCTTCAGCCAGAATCAGCAGGATGAGGCAAGGCGCATCCTGCAGGAAGTGAAGCGCAATCACAGCCAGTCCCCCGGCCCCTATCTTGTCGAAGCGGACTATTTCGCCAGTCAGCAACAACACCAGCAGGCCGCTGAGTTATACGAACTGGCTATCAGCAAGGGCGCCGGGGCGGACACGAAGCTCGCCGTTGTACGATCACTGGAACAGTCCGGCCGGCTGGAAGACGCCATCCAGTACGCCCAGAGCGCATTGGGTGAACACCCCCGCCACCAGGGACTTCTGATAACCAGCGCAATGCTCCACCAACAAAACGACAATCGCGCCCGGGCGATCGAGGCCTACGAGCAGGTACTGGAAATCAACCCCCGCAATTCCCTTGCCCTGAACAACCTGGCCTGGCTCTATCATCAAGAAGGCAACAAACGGGCCAGCGAACTGTCCCGTCAGGCATATGAGCTGAACCCTGAAAACGCTGCCATCGCGGATACGCATGGCTGGATTCTGTTCAAGTCAGGACAGACAGCGGCCAGTCTGCCGATACTCGAAAAGGCCCATGCTCTGGATCCGGAATCCAGAGAAATTGCCCTGCACCTGGCCGAGGCCTACCGCGCCGCCGGTCGCAGCGCCGATGCCAGAAGAATACTTGAGAAACAGGGCACCGACAGCAACGGGTAACCGTTCGCCGGTGCCCGAAGATCAGAAAAGCCGGACAGGTTCATCCTGCCCGGCTTATTACATTGATCGGAACATGCCCTGAAACATGGGCGCTTTCGCCAGCATTTCCGCCAGCCAGCGGTGCCCCTGCGGATTGAAGTGGCCTTCGTTGGGATGAAACAGAGCGGCCGCATTCTCTTGACCAGAAAGGTCATCTGTCAGATTCAGTACCGGCAGTCCCGCACCTTCAAGGCGCGCCTCAAGCATCTCCGACATCACGCCCTGATACACCGCCGGTATCGATTCCCCCCTTGTATACCCCTGACCGGGCAGCAGAACGACTTTAAGCGTACCGCCGGCCGACTCCACCAGGGATTGGCCGCGCTCGACCAACGCCATGAACAACTCCACCTTCGGACCACTGTGGGCCTGGATGTGCGCACGCAGGCCTTCCACATCAATACCGGCCCATTGATTGATAACGCGGCCAAGCGCAACCCCATCGATCCAGGTCTGCCAGCGCTGGTACGGATCAAACTCACCAAGAATCTCCGACTGAACGCTTCTGGACCTGACGCTCTCGGGCTTGGGCCTCAGCGGCACAGGTACATTGTTCAGAGCCAGCTCCTGACCCGCCGATAAGCTATAAAATGGCTTACCGTGCGCCGCCTGCAACGGAAAGGCTTCACCGTTATCCAGCAGGTCATTGCCCAGATACACCATCCAGACCACTTCAGCCGGACGATAATCCGTCAATTTTTCAAGCAACATCAACTGCTGATCGTTCGCATACCCCGGCACGCCGGCATTCAGCACATTGCGACCCGTTTTTTCGCTCAGAAGCCGGGTGAATACCTCATCGTCATTTACCCCCAGGCCGAACGTAAAGCTGTCCCCGAGAAACATCACCGAACCCGGCCTGGCAAAATCCAGCGCCTCCCCGCGGAATCCCAGGGAATTCACTCCATAGCGCACACTGAAATCATGGTGCTCGTGCTGCCCTTCCCATCCGGGGGCCAGCTTCCAACCCAATCGTTCGTCATACAGAATAAATCCCTCATCCATTCGGCCAGCAGGATCAATCCTCGGCTTCAGAGCTCCCAGGGCAAACTCAACGATCGCCAAAGCGATAAACACGCCCAGCAACGCGGCGACAACACCAAAAATGCCATTTCGCTTTCCTGACTCTTGCGACATAAACCAATCCTTTATCCAGCCGACAGGCCGATAGTTGTCCACAGCCCGGTGCATTCATGAGTGTCCAGTTAATTTACAACAGTGCATGTGTTCATGCAGTAGCACCGCCCCTAAGTTCCTAAAACGAATAAATTAACCAATAACGGCACAGCACTTGCTGACTATAGATTGTTCACCAGTACGAACAAAATTACCACTGTCATCAACACGGCAGTATGTGTGGTAACAAAGGACAGGAGTATAGAGATGTTGAAACAAGGAATCGCAGCCAGCCTGACAGGGCTTTCGTTGATCCTGGCATCCGCAGCAGTCTCTGCAGAGCCAATCTCGGTTAACGATGCGTATATCGGTGCCGACGGCGGTGACCATGGTGATGTGGTGGGCTTTGAGTCCAAATTCGATATTTATTCCATGGATATCGAGCAAAATGGCAGCAAGTTCAACTTCACCGTGAACACTGCGTTTGCAGGTAAGGCGGGCGTATATCCAAGCCTGACCATCGGAAATACCGGCATTGGTTACGGTGACCTGTTCCTGGCAAATGATTGGGCACCTGCCGGATCCGCTGACGACGGCTACGCCAGCGATAATGCCTCTAACGGAACTGACTGGACCTGGGGCCTGATTCTCAGTGACCGTTTCGACAACAATGGCGGAGATGTTTTTCTTGCCCAGCTTCCGGGAACTAACCTGCAAACTTCATTGCTCAGCAATAATTTTATGGATGTCCCCACAAGCCAGTATAGAAACGGCCAGGAAGTAGCCGTTAATACGGGCGATGGAGCTACGGAAGCCGGGCTGGTAGATCAATTTGGCAACGTCGGCACCTGGGGCCTTGGCACCAACCAGCTCAACATCAGCGTCGACCTCAGCCAGACCGACCTGCCGGGCGGCAACTCCCTTGCCTTTCACTGGGGTATGACCTGCGCCAACGACGTGATCGAAGGCGAAGTGGAACTGACCAATAAAGTACCCGAGCCAGGCACCATCGGCCTGATCGCTCTGGCACTGGCTGGCATGCTGGTTATGCGCCGTCGTTCAAACAAGGCGTAACACCTGCCAGGAAGTCCAAAAATCCGAGAGGGGCCAGTAACATGGCCCCTCTTTTATATCCAGTATCGAAACAAATCCAATCAGAACAGGGTATAAATAAACGGCGCAAACGCCGAGCCCTGAGAAAACACCACCAGCGCCCCCAACATTACCAATGTGACAAACAGAGGCACCATCCAGAACTTCTTGCGAGCCCGCACGAACATAAAGAAATCCTTGAACAACTCCAGCATCAGAACGGCACCTCCAGACTTGTCGGCTCGGAACTTTCCCGGCGATAGGTGGATGCCGAGGCATCAAATCGCTTGGGTGTCGGATCCTTGCCCAGCATCCTCATCACCAATCCCATGGGAACCACCATCAGAAAATAAACCAGACTCAAAAGCAGAACAGAGTTGATGCGCCCCAGCGGCACCGCTATCCACATCAACGCCCGATAGACCGGCCACAACCCCAAAGGAAACAGCAACGCCACCAGCAGCACCCCGGCACCCGCCAGCAGTGGCCATGAAACCCGTGGCAGCCCAAACAACCAGGGCAGAATGCCATAAAACAACAGCGGCAAAATCACCGCCAGTCCGATGCCAAATTTCCTGAGCTCCGTTCCCGATACCTTCTCCGATAACTTCATGGTCATCAATCCAGCTCAAATTTCTCTACATGGTCCCGGAATGCCTCATTCACGGGTTGATCCGCCTTGGCCAGCACATGGTTGCCCATCACCAGATAATCCATGTCCGTCGCCATAAAGCAGCGATAGGCGTCCTCAGGCGTCGCCACAATCGGCTCCCCCCGCACGTTGAACGAGGTATTGATCAGCACCGGGCACCCCGTCAGGTTATTAAATGCCTGCAACAACCGACGATAACGCGCAGAACCGCCCGCCTCTCCGACCGTCTGCAGCCGCGCACTGAAATCCACATGTGTCACCGCCGGGATCTCGGAACGCAGCATCTTCAACTGTTCAAGCCCTGACAAATCTCCAGCTTCATTATTACAACGCTTTTTCAGGGCCACCGGAGCGGTCGTCAGCATATAGGGACTATCATAATCACAGTCGAACCATTCTGACGCATTTTCCTCGAGTACCGACGGTGCAAACGGACGAAATGACTCCCGGAACTTGATCTTGAGATTCATGATCTCCTGCATGTCCCGCCGGCGCGGATCCCCAAGAATGGACCGATGCCCCAATGCCCGCGGGCCAAACTCCATGCGCCCCTGAAACCAGCCAATCACCTTGCCCTCGGCAATCAGCCCGGCGACACGCTCGAACAGCCCATCATCACCAAGACGCTCTGCAACGCCGGAATACTGCCCGACAACCGCCTCGATCGACTGATCCGAGTATTCCGGCCCCAGACAGGCACCGTTCATCCCGTCGGGACGCACCAGCTCACGCGCCTGCTTCAGATAAAGATACCACGCCGCCCACGCCGCTCCGGGGGCACCCCCCGCATCCCCGGCCGCCGGCTGAATCCACACGCTGCTGAACCCGCTCTCCCGTATAACCTCCGCATTGGCGACGCAATTCAGGGCCACGCCGCCGGCCAGGCACAGATTTTCCATCCCGGTTTCCTTATGCAAAGTGCGGGCAAGCAACAAAACGATATCGTTGGTGACCTGCTGGATGGACGCGGCGATATCCATGTGCTTCTGCGTTAACGCTGACGATTCAGACTGACGAACGGGCATGTCAAACAACGCCTCAAACGCCGGCGAAGTCATCCGCAGACCGGTGCAATACCCGAAATACGCCATATCCAACCGGAAAGAGCCATCCGGCTTCACATCAACCAGATGCTCCCGGATCAGATCCGCATACAAGGGCCGGCCATAAGGTGCCAGCCCCATCACCTTGTATTCGCCGGAATTCACCTTGAACCCCAGATAATAAGTAAAGGCCGAGTACAAAAGCCCCAGGGAGTGCGGAAAGTCAATCTCCCAGAGCGGCGACAGCGTATTACCGTCACCCACCCAGGCAGAGGTGGTTGCCCACTCCCCCACTCCATCCAGGCAGAGGACCGCAGCCTTCTCGTAAGGCGATGGAAAAAAAGCTGACGCAGCGTGGGACTGATGGTGGGCAGAGAACAAAAGCGGAGGCAAATCCCCGGCCTTCATACCGGAGACGGCGCAGAGCTGTGAACGCAGCTCTTTCTTGAGGTACAACTTTTCCTTCAGCCACACCGGCATGGCCTTGAGAAACGAACTCAACCCCTGCGGCGCAAAACTCAGATAGGTCTCCAGCAGGCGCTCAAACTTCAGCAGCGGCTTATCATAGAACACCACATAATCAACCTGGCTCAGACCAATGCCAGCAAACTCCAGACAAAAGCTCACCGCGTAAGCGGGGAACCCGGGATCATGCTTCTTGCGGGTAAACCGCTCTTCCTGGGCCGCCGCCACCAGCACCCCATCACAAATCAGCGCTGCCGCCGAGTCATGATAATAAGCAGAGATACCGAGGATATAACGTGGCGCACGGGAGGGAGACTTCGTAGGGCCATCCATAGATTACCGATTCCTGTTATTGCCTGTCCGGAAAAACGCAGTGTAAAAAATACCGACGCCTGCCAAGTATAGGATACCCGGCCCCCAAACAAAAAAACGGGATGCGGCGCAAACCGCATCCCGTTTCTCAGATTATCTGCCCCATTCAGGCAAGGCAAATCAATCCGGGTTCAGAGCAATCAGCTCTTCACACGCTTGCGCAGCCCAAGACCCAGCAGGCCCAGACCCAACAGAGCCAGAGTGCCCGGCTCGGGGACAGTGTAGGAACCTTCTACAACGTCGTTGGCGCAGGTCATGCTCCAGCGGAGGCCGATTTCGTGATTACGTGCACCGGCAAGGCCCAGGTCGCTCAGTGCGACCTGAAAGCTCAGAGCTGTCAAACCGGAGCCAGTGTCCGCGTTTACAGTCGCATTACCTTCCAGTGTTCCTCCGCTCTCATAACCTACTTCCTGATCCGTGCGAGTTGTCAGACCCCCAAACGAACTGGCAACTTCATTCGAGTTGAGCAGATCTGCACCTGCCAGTCCCACCAGATCACCTACCCCGGCAGAACCACCGCCAGCATAGTCCGCATACCCGAAAGCTGAGACTCCGGTTACACGTTCATTGCTCGCAAGAACCGCGTAATCCCATACGCTTTGATTGCTGAAATCATCATCTTTGTAGAGAGGGCCGGTGCCATCCGGGTTCCACCCGTCCACATCGATAAACAGGTCTCCATACTGATACTGGAAAGTACCTGAATACGTTTCGTCAAACTGGGTGTACACCGTGACATAAAGATTGTCCAGGTCACTATCAACATCCATGCCATAGACATTGAAATCATGCCCACCCAGCGAATCTTTGTCCGCCCCGGCACCCCAGTATCCAACGGCAGGGTGGTCGCTGATCGTATATGCACCGGCGCCACTGACCATTCCAGTCGTCAACAGTGAGGCTGCGATAAATTTCCCAAAGGTTTTCATAGCATTCAGTCCTTTTTGCTTTACAGCATTGATATTCTGGTCATCACCGCAAAACAATAAGCAAAACGAGTGCCACGTAACCTTTTTTGTTTTTTGTCAGTATCTTGCGTTTGGGAAGGCCAGCCTGTCGAGGGCACAGTGTAAACAAATCTGACATCGGCCATTTCCCGCACGGTAGCGTCTCCCCAGATTGCAACAAAACGGGAATCTAGGCATCATTCCCGGTCTTAGGTTATATTGCTGGCCAGTCAGCCGTATTGCATTTGGCACGCCAGGATGGACATAAGCGGGCAGCGACCATACAGGGATAAACGGGAATGCACCCTAACCGTATCACCAGAAACTACAAGATCCTGCTTCTCTCGCTTCCGCTTTTGGTACTGGCCCTCTTTCAGGAGTGGCTGGATTACTTCCAGCTCTGGACAAACTCTTACATCTATCGCCACGGGCTTCTGGTCTTCGCCGGAACTCTTTTCCTTTTGTTTCAAAGAAAGGAGGTGTTCAGCAACCTGCGACCATCATTCTCCTGGATTTTCCTGATCATTCTCATCTGCCTCATCGCTACCTTACTTGTTGCCCATGCGGGCAATATCAAGCTGGCAAGACTTCTCTTACTGCCGTTAATTCTCATTGCATGGGGGGCAACCCTCTGGGGGCGACCTTTCGTAACGTTGGCAGCCGGCCCGATATTGTTGCTGCTTTTTGGCGCACCCTTCTGGGATGAAATGTCACCCGCCCTCCAGTGGCTCACGGTAGCGGTCGATGAGCGCGCACTTTCCCTGCTTTCCATCCCCGCAACTATTGATGAATTCTACATCAGGATCCCAAGCGGGGTATTCCATGTAGCTCACGGCTGCAGCGGCATACGCTATCTGATGGTTGGGCTGTACCTTGGCGCATTCTATGGAGTGCTTACCAACAGCGGGCCCAAAAGAACAGCCTTTCTACTGGCCGCAGCAGGACTTCTGTCACTCCTTGCCAACTGGATACGCGTGGCCTCGATCATTGCCGCAGGGCACTATACCAATATGGAATCGTCATTGGTGGACGACCATGAAATGTTTGGCTGGGCTGTGTTTGTCGCGGTGACACTGATACCCTTTTTCATTCTTACTCACTATCTGGACAAGAGAGGCAACTCCCACCCTGCTACTCCAGCCCTCGAACGGGAACAACCAGCACCTGCCTGGAAGCCGGCTTTTATCAGCGCCTCATTACCGCTTATCGCAGTCCCTGTCGCACTGCTGCTGCAGAGCCAGGTAGCCCAGAGTACTGCTGAGAAATGGAACCCCGAACTTCCTGAGCTAAACACCGAAAGATGGACTGGCCCGCTGAGATATGCCGAATTCTGGGAACCCAAATTCCGCTCACCTGACATCAAACTGTCCGGCGTTTACGTCTCCGACCAGCAGGAACAAGCGCAGCTCGACTTCCTGGGATACCATCAACAAACTCAGGGAAAAGAACTCATTTATTATCAAAATACCGTATTCAATCCGGATCAGTGGGATCCTCTGAATAAAACTACCCGCCCGATAGCTTTCCACAATCCATGGAACCTGAATCGAGTCAATCAAATGACATTCACAGATTCAACGTCCGAAAAGCTGGCCCTCGTATGGTATTGGTATGATGTTGGCGGCTCTCTCGAAATATCCCCGGCTGAAGTGCAAATCGCTAGCAGTATCAAAAATCTGATCGGCGACCAACGGGCTGGGATCTGGATTCTCACGACCATGTGCAAAGGGAACAATCCCGGGAAATGCGCAACAGAGGGCGGAAATCGCCTTCAATCATTAATTCAGCAGGCAACCCCTGATAAAGCTGACTAATCTATTAAAAGGAAGCTTTAAGACTATGGATCGAAACCAAAAGAAGAAAGTCTTATTTATAGAAACCGGCATGGGCTTCGGGGGATCGGCAATAAGCCTAAAAGAGATCGTTGAAAATATCGAAAACTACACACCATTCATCGTCTTTTACGCCAGAAAAAGTGCATATTTCACGGACATTTTTTCGTCGGTACCGGCCAGATACTTCGCAATGAAATTTACCTACCAGCAGAAAGGCACACTGACCGACTTTATTGTTAAATATACGAAAAGCACTTTTCTGACGCGCATGTTTGTAAAGATATTCTCAATATTTTCCTTTGCAGAAGATGTAATAACAACACGCCGCATCACAAAAATAATAAAAGAACATAACATCGATCTAATGCACATCAATAATCGGATTGACCCAATTGCCATTAAGGCTGCAATAAAATGCAACATTCCATGCATAGTGCACTCGCGAGGGCATGAGCCAGATCCAGCCAAGAAAGAATATATTCACTACATGACAAGGCTTATCGCTCCCACCAAGAAGATCGCAGATCACGAAGAACTCAGCCTGGGTGTGCCGCGAGAAAAAATATCAGTTCTCTATGATACGATCGATGTCGACTCGTTTGCCGAAAATAAAAACCGTGAACGTATCAGGTCATCTTATGGCATAGCAAGTGAAGACATCGTTATTGCCATGTTCGCCAGAATTATTCCGATGAAGGGGCAACTGGTTTTAACGAAAGCAATAAAACAACTTAGAGCACAAGGGCATAACGTAACCTGCATGTTTGTAGGCGACTCCTCAGACTACGGAAAAGCATACCTTCAGGATATTGAAAAATATATAACCATTAATAACCTGGAAAATGACTTCGTTTTCGCTGGTTATCAGAACGACACCGCCAGTTACTATGCTGCGGCAGACATCATCGTCCATCCATCAATCGATGAAGAAGCTTTCGGTAGAATTATCATAGAAGCCTGGGCGGCAAAGAGGCCCATTATAGCGAGTAACATAGGTGCCTCAGTAGAACTGATCGACCACGAAAAAACCGGCTTGCTCGTTTCAAAAAATGACTCTTCCGACCTCAGCAATGCAATCGAGCGACTGATTAAAGATGACTTTTTATATGAAACGTTGGCTCGCAACTCGAAAATAAAAGCTCAAGATTTTCGAAATGGCCACTTAATAAATGAGTTAGAAGCAATGTACGAAAATATAATTAATAAAATAGTAAAATAAGGATGATCAATTCTGCCCCCCAAAAAACGTTACCTTACAACGTCTTCAGCTTAATAGGATGTGTTAAGTGCGCATAGCCTACGTTTCACTGATCCCGGACCCCGGCCATGTGGTACCACTGGTTCGTATCGCATCAGCCCTCGAACCTCAATGTGAGTGCAAATTTTATGTGGCCGCAGAAGCAGAAAAAATACTAGCTTCGTCAGGACTAGAATTCGAACTCATGCCCGAGGTTCTTCCCGAGAGGGCGAATTTTCTATTGGGACGGATCTCAGTAACCCGACCTATTTACAGAAAGCTTTTTTACAACCGCTATTTCGAGTCGCACTATTACCAACCGATCCAGCATAACGGCTTCAAATGCCTTCCACTTCTCTCCGATATGTTAGAGCATTACCGACCTGATATCATCGTGACAGATGAGCATCTTTTGGGATTGGCGGTGCACTTAACGGGTCATCGATTAGGCATCAACGTTCTGCAGCACAGGTCTTCCGGGTCGAACCAACAATGCCAGGATTTACAACCCTATGCCCGCCCTACGCTACCAGTTCAGATACCCCTAACCCGAATTTTGTCGCGAGCGATTGGTAAGATATACAACATAACGTCCCGGATCTGCAACCCGCATAAATTTGCCGAAACCCAGAAGATGAAAATCGAAGTGGAACAGCAGTGGGCCAGCATAATTAAGAAAAAAAATGAACTGAATATCCCCCCGAAGATCTTTACAACCGGAATCGCTGTATTAGAAGCGAAACACCTCAGCCAGCAGATTAAAGTTTGCGAAGATATTGATATCTTCGGGCCTCTTCCTCCTCTATTCAATGATTCGCCAGCCCCGGAAGACGCAGATTGGTTAAACTCCTCCTTGAATAGGCCGGTTATTCTGGTGAGCCTTGGATCGATGGTGTCCATTTCGCAGAAGCTCGCCAGATCGATCGTTGAAGCCGGCAAGCTCAACGGCTGCAGAATACTTTGGATTTCTAGGAGCAACCCGATCCCGCGAAATTATCAGGACGATACCGACATACGGCATGTCGCCTGGGCCCCGCAACCAGCCCTTCTTGCGGACGACCGGATCAAAGGTTTTATATCTCACGCTGGCTCCGGTGCAGTTCAGGAAGCATTCTGGTTTGGGAAACCACTGCTGTGCATACCTCAACTCTGGGACCAGCCGTACAACGCTTGGGTAATTGAATCTCTGGGAGTGGGCATTACTATAGATAAAACAGATTTCTCCACCCCCATCATCTCGGATGCTCTAGGCTCGATACTTCATGACGAAACTATTCGGGAGAGGATGAAAACTTTCTCCGCCGAGATTCGGTTTTCAGGAACCCCAGAGAAATTATTTAACTATATGGAGACGTACTTATCCAACAATTGAAGTCAGCCATAATTATCATTGATATGTTCAGCCACTTTAAGCAGTGCAGCTTTCTTCTCTTCAAGTACACCGGTCGCACTGAGTAAAGGTGACTCATCCCTAACCAGATTCCTGATAGCACGCAAAAGAAAGTGCTCCTTCCCCTTTCGATAGATACTTCTTATAGGAGACGCGCCCTCCGACCTGAGCTTCGGGTCCCAACATTTCGGTGAAAGCTGGAAGACGTTGCCCTTATCTAGCCCCACTGACTCCATCCAGTCACGCCATTTGAAATCGAAATGCTCATGCAGCCCCACCGGTATCCAGGGCACTCTCATAGTATCCGCAAGTATTGCTCCATGCATCGCCTCAGTAACAACAAATGGCGCTCTGGCCACTTTACTGATGAACTCGCTCGCCTCAGCGCCCGGCGAGATGTAGTCCATATTCAATTTATCAGCAATAGCGGCAAGAACGCTGCCGGTAGACAAGTGAGAATTAACGTGCGGAATAAATAAAGGACGCTTATTGATATCAGAGGGCTTTTCATACATCTGAGACAACAAAATCGCACCGTCTGCAATTGCCCTGTCGGCTCCCAACCCGAGCTTTTTGGCTGACCGGGGTCCTCTGACACAAGCTATATCCCAGGAATCATCAAACGTACTATCCAACGGCCCATAACCAACTCCTGAGGTAAATACAACCTTGCGGGGATAGTGCCGACTGCCTAGAATGTTCTTATCATTTAAAATCGTTCCCACACCGAAAAGCGCAACATCCTCGGAAGTTAAAATGCTCCGACGGATAAACTTCCCCATCAAGGCTGGGTTGATGTCGTCACCGAAATTTCCTCCCCCGGTAACTTCTTTGAATTTATCGAAATACACCAGGGCCAAATGCTCTCTCCTTTAAATCTACCCCATGGTTCCTATTCGCAACCCGCTGGGCCAACAAGTCTCAATCGATCACTCTAACTCTCGGCTCGGAATAATCACTTGCCGCGCCGGAAGTATCGACCGCTCTTATCTCAAACTCCCATTCACCAGGTGCAAGTCCATCAACCACATAAGCCCGACTGCTGTCCGATTCAATTCTGATGGACTCATCCGAAGCAGATGCGGCCTGCAACTTTACTGCATCCGCAATGACATAACCATCAGCGTCATTTGATAATGTGACCGAGAGAGAACTCGATGACGGCACAACCCTTCCGAGCTCTTGCCATTGACCTCCGCCAGTAGTCTGATCAACCGTAAATTGCTCTTCAATGAGTTGACCACTTTCAATTTCGTACACCACCTCGTACCTGGCATTAGTGGCGCGGTTACGATAGGAAGTCCAATTTGCGGCTACCGTATAGGGAACATTGGGCGACACACTCTCGAAAGACCAGGTTACGCTATTTTCGCCTGACCCTGAGGGCATGACGACATAATCCTCACCTACAAACCCGCTGGTTTGAGAAGAGTTCCTAACGTCAGGGCCATAAGCAACAAATCGGGATGAGCTGTTATCTGCAACCAACTCCTCACCGGCAACGTTTGTTCTGGAATACTTCAACTCATAATAGGCAACCTCTTCAGGTGCCAGCTCACTTCCATCTGTACGAGTAGTAGGCGCCTCCCACGAAAGCAGTACCGCGTTGCGCGGCAGAACGCTCTGAGCGTCAGTGGGATCCGTGCCCGCAAGGCGCTCCTGATAATTGGTATATCCATCACCATCGGCATCCTGGTCACTGTCTGACACGGTTGGATCAAAGCCGGCTGTTACCTCATAACCATCGGGCAACCTGTCACTATCGGTATCCGGATCCAGTGGATCCGTCAGGGCAACAGACTCCTGCAAGTTCGTGAGTCCATCCTGATCGGGATCCAGGTCCGCATCCATCGAATTCGTCGGGTCCAGGCCATGCTCAAGCTCCCAGGCATCCAGCATACCGTCACTATCGGCATCTGCAGATGCCGTTCCCTCTACCTCCTTGAACATTACCGCATCGGCAATCACATAACCGTCTGCGTTATCCGAGACAGTGACACGACCGGTCAACGTGGACATTCTAAAGGTTCCCAGCCTGAACCACTCGCCCCCCAATTCCCGTTGGTCGACCACCACCGTGGTGGTGGTCAGGAAGTCCTGCTCATCCAGATGGTGAACGACATACTTTACGTCAGAACCACGGTTTGAGTGGGAAGTCCATCTCGCAAAAACATCAAACCTTTTTACAATATTGAGGTTCCAGGTGGCCGTCTTATCCCCGGATCCAGCTGCACCCGCCAGGTAATTGGTTCCCACATATCCGCGGGAAACGGAGGACTCCTTCCACTCTCCGTCAGTATAGAAACCCGCGTTAAGATTATCGATCACATATTCAGCGTCCGCACCGGCCGCCGTTACGGGAAGCTTTTCAACGTCTACTTTCGGCTGAAGGCCACTACATCCGACCATCAGACTACCCGAGGCAACAGCAAACAACGCAGTTTTTGTCTTGTTCATATCCGCCTCTCCTTGCTGCATGGCAACTATCAGAAGGATGGCACATATTGTGAACCGCGTTGCTTTATGGCTAGTTCAATTGAGCATATGCCGCCTGGCTTTATGGCCAAATTTACTAACCTGCCCTTTTTGCCACTCCCCTGATTCCAAGGAACATCAGGCCAAGCACTACCAGTACGAACGAGCCAGGTGCCGGTACCTCCACAATCCGACTGATCTCACCATAAAGATCTTCCTCGGTGCCATAGTAATCACCATGCAATTGATTAAAAAACCAAAAATGAAATCCGCCCGAACGAAACCGGTCAAGGTTAATTTCACCAGAATCCCGGACAAACCAGTCATCTTCCGGTATGTTCACGGTTCCGGTTTCATCCATACCATACAGGGTGAGGTAGATATCGTAAGGGTAGACCTGAGATCCGTTCCCGGCAGGCGGGTTTATCGGGGAGTAGCTACCACTCGTGTAGAACCGTTCAGGCGAGTCATCACCAAAGATATAAAAGGCTGACGTATGCTGCTGCTGGAACGCCCAATCACCAACGACCCCGTGAAAAGCCACCTTGTGATCCGGCGAGTTTCTTGCCCACACATTCAGGCGAATGACAAACTCATCGCCGATATCCACATCCGACAACGCTGCTGCTCCGTTCGGGTCGCCTGTCACGGTGCCATGCAGGTCATAGGAATAAAAAGGTTTTGCCTGCGCCAAACACGCTGCGGCAACCAAGAGACTAAACAATAATAAGCGCTTCATACAGACTTCCCCTATCCTTAGGCAAAGTATCTGAAAGAATAGCCCTCACCGATGACGGGTCAGGGCTCAGAGAACCTCTTCCTGAAGTCCATACTGCAAACTGAAAAGACTACAACTGCGAGAAGGCGTGAATCATTCTTCAGGCACCTGGGTAAGCTTGTCAAGAACAGAAGCCACCAGCGTAACGTCCCCGTAAGCTACATCCTCGTGACTTGGCAGGGTAACCAGCCGGTCAGCAAAGAAAACCGCATTCGGATAACTGCCGGAAATGGTCCCAAGCGCCTCCCCCACACCCGCAACATCCGGCAGCGCCTTTTCATAGAAAGCATTGGCACCGATTCCGCGACTGTTAAGCATGCTGGCAGCTGTGTCCCGGGTGCCTTGGTCAGGAGCCAGCAGCCCATACCGCAATGTTACCGGCACGATGGAGCCGTTCTGCTGCGCGTGAGAACGCATAAACAGGACCCAGCCCCTGGAGACAAGAAATGCCAGCGCCTGATCATACTGCTTCGCAACAGACGGCCTGAGCGATGCAGTGCGGATGCCTGCAGCCAGAAGCCCACCGGGGAGCTGAATCCTGCGTACAGAGTCAAGGGGCTTATATACCGTTGAGCCCAACCCCAGAAAAGGCACACGGCGCAACAATCCATAACCCAAACGGCTGAGCAAAAAGTTGAAAATATAGCGCTTCAATTTCCAGTGCCCATCCAGGGTCACCGTTACCTCGGGCAGATCCGCAAACACCCGGGTGGCGAAATCACCATGGTCTTTGCGCACCAACAGCGCCCCGCCCCCCATAAGATTAATCGGCTTACCCCGTCCAAAGCTCAGCACGGCACAATCCGCCATCGGCTCCCGGGCACAATCGGGCGGAAAACACTGGGCTGAATCTTCAATCAGCCAGATACCGTGAGATTTGCAGACGCCGGCAAGCGCCGATAATCGCTCGGGAACGCCCAGAAACCCAGCGGCGATTACCGCCACGGTCGCTTCTGACAGAGCTTCGGTAAGTCTATCGATATCCATAACCGGACGATCCGGCAACAGGTCAACGAGCACCGGTATCGCACCCTGCGCTACCACCGCTGCCACCAGGTCCGGACACCCGTAGGCGGGGAGGATCACCTCTGGGGTAACACCCTGTTGCCGGCCGGCACAGAGAGTAGCCAGGCTTACGGCCGCAGACAATGCCTCAGTGCCAGAGCCCATGCACCAGGTCTGGTAATCGTCTTGCCAGGGTAAAGGCTGGTGCGGGTCGGCCTCGTCCGGACGAGGCACACGGCTACCGACGGGTCTTAGCATCGCCATTCATACCTTCTTTTGGCCGGAAGGTCATCGTTGGGATGGTGTCCATACCGTCATCCTGCGACCCCGCAGAAAATCCACCGTCGCCCGGGCAATGGCCAGATTCACCTGCACGAAGAAATAGGGAATCTTCACAAACGTGTGTTCCCGAAGCTCTGGTTTGATATGGCCAGCCACCACAACCCCGTAGAACAGCAGCTGCCCCAGAAGGGCAAGCGCATAGATTCCACCCTTACCCGCAAGCATAAACGACGTCACAAGCAGCAGGACCTGAAACCACGGCACGGCCCAGCGCATCAGTTTGTGCCCGAATACCTGGAACGCAAACCAGCCAAAACGGAACGGATCAAGCACCTCCATGTGCCGGCTGAGCGCCGTCAGGCCCCGGATAATGGTACGGATCTTCCGCTGGTATTCCCTGGAAGCATCCGCCACATCCTGATAGAAACCAAGCACGTCCGGCGCAGTCACAGCGACCATTCCCTTCCGGGCACTGTTGAGGGCGGTATTGAAATCACTGGGGGACAAGATATCCCAGTCCTGGTCACACACGTCCCGACGGGCCGCAAAGAAGGAGCCACTCAGCCCTACCAGCCCGGCCCGATCGCTCTCAACGCCCCGCAACCACATCTCATATCGCACATAGGCGCCCTCGCCCACCACCGAGCCATCCCGGCTGACAAAACGGTCTTCACTGGACACGGCCCCAACACTCGGATCATTGAAATAACGAACCATCTTGCCGATGGCATCCCCGGGAATTGAGGTGGCCACATCCGAGAACACCAGAATGTCACCGGTTGCCTTGCGGATAGCCTGCAACTGGGCATATTCCTTACCCTTGCGCTCTTCGGCACGGGCAAGCAGCACCCCTTGGTTTGCATACTCACCGACAACCCCATCCGTGCCATCTGTGGAGGCATCTGAAGCAATGATCAGCTCCAGATCGGAATAAGTAAGCTGAAGGCAATTCTCGATCTTCTCCCGGATGCGACCCTCTTCGTTATGGGCCGTCACAATCAGGGATACGCGGGGTGGCGAATCGGGTTCAGCGTGCGATTCCGTTGCACCGGAGCGACGGGGTGTGAGGCGTAAAAGCAGAGGATAGAGGAAATAGCTGAATAAAACGCCGAAAACCGAAATCCAGAACAAGCCCTTCAGCATTGCAATCCGTCCCTGTGGCCCTGATGATGACTTTTGCACCCGTGACTGGCAAAATCACGCTGCCGACAAACTATACATGGACAAACATCCCAAAACCATTGGCAGCTCTAACAGAGGTAGAGGAGCATATTAAACGAATCGAGACCTGTTCGTAATGGGACCATTTTTCGGGGTATTTGACTCAGTTAATCAGCACAATTCAGAATTTTCTAAGCAGGAAAGTTCACAGATGACACCGAACACCTAAGCATTTAATGGCCAACAGGAAAAATGCACCGCTCCATCGAAATGATATTCAGGGATTGCGCGCGATCGGGGCACTACTGGCTGCACAATCTACCATACCTGGATTGGAAGAGTTTCAGGCGGCGTTGATGTATTCTTTATAATATCCCGCCTTCTTCTCATTGGATCGCTCAGCCGCGAATTAGAATCCACCCAGCTCATAGATCTCATTGCATTTTTCAGTAGACTAGCCCGCGTCTCCGGATCCCGCTCCTTCGCTTTATTCTTGGTGGAGGGCGGTGCCGCAATAATCGTGGCATCCGGCCCGGGACCCGATTCCACGGCAAGGTCAATCCCGACAAAATTGCGGAGCGCCTGGCTGTTATAGATGGCGTCTTCCAGCTCTTCGCCCGCCAGAGCGTACCACTGCTGCACAAAGTACATCCGCAGCATGCGCTTCAAAGGTATTGGGGGGCGGCCTAGCTTTCCGCGAGAGTCAGGATAGTAGCACGCTGATAAAGCTTTCAGCAGCCTCCGACCAAGGCACGGCCTGCTCCATTTCTGCCAAAAAACGCTCACGGCAGGTCGTTTTTTCTTGGCAGCAACTCTGCTTGGGCGAAACTCGTCTGCCTCATGACAGGCTATGGCCAAACTTGCGAAGGTGCTTTCGTTTTACTAACGCGGCACCATGAGGGGAATAAATCAGTGTTTCCCTAACCCGCTCATCCGCATAGCGACTTCAGCATTGTTCCGAAACTTGAACGGACTAAAATCTGTCGACAAGTTTTACAGGTTCAATACTATAGGTTATCTAACATATTGATTTTACAAGCTTGGCGTATTATTTGCTATCGTATAGCCGAGTTGGTAATTTCACCATTTTCGGGCCCGTGGCGCTTAAGATGCTGATCAATTCATCGCCTCTAAAGTATCGCTACTAGAGAGCGTCAGGATTTGATACGTAAGGATACGAATTGATGGGCATGACACATTAAAAGCTGGTTTTAGCCTTTGCTCGGTTAGGAATAGCGGCAGGCATTCTACATTCTATTGGGCGACACTGTCGCTTTTGATTCCGTCGATTACCGAAGCAACCATAATCATTATTGAGCCTGATGATTTTTCTGAGGGAGCAGATCTATCAAACGTATCTCCATATGTGTAATTAGAGAGTTTGGGCGCTAACTACCGTGAACCAGAGCCCGGCACAAATGCGAAATGGCCGTCGGGACAAGCGATTATGTGTCTCTTAAAGTGTTCCCGGTTGGTCCTCCAGGACTTGATCTTTTTGTGTTGGGGGTTAGAGCGTTCAGGTCAAAGAAGAAGGAAACGGTTCTAATGAGTGCAACATATGAAAAGCTTAGAAGGGTCATCGTGGATGGTGTAGCAAGTATTGCATTGACCGTGTTTGCCCTATTTATTCCATCTATCACCGAAGCAGCGATAATCACTATTGACCCTAGTGATTATGCAGAGGGCGCTAACTTGTCTAACGTCTCTCCATTTGTCACGTTGCAATATTTGGATGGCTCGTACGGTTCTTACCCAATTGAGACGAAGAGATCCTCCTTTAGTGGCGACCTCACTTTTGGGACTATGCACTCCCAATGGGTTCAGTGTGTCGGACGTTATGAGTGTGCTCAAGGTTTTGGGATGGCTTTCACGCAGTCCCCCCGATGGGTTTCTTTTTCGATGACTCTAACCAATTTTGTTCTCAGCGAGTTGAGCACCCTAGTTTGGCACGCATTCGATGGAGCTGGATATGAAATAGCCTGGCAGAGAACGATAACCTATGGCTATCAACCCGGCCAGTTTTATTCGTGGAATATCGCCGTCCCGAATGCAAAGTATCTCGTAGTAGGTGGTGGTGGCTATCCGAGCCCAGGAGAGTTTGATCGGCTATCCTTTGCCGTGGGGGTGGCCGAACCATCAGCACTGGCGCTCTTCTCTCTAGGCTTAATAGGCATATTCTTCCAGAGAAGGGCAAGTCATCGAAAAGGTGACTTGCCCGCCAGAAATTAAATACAAGATCACAACGACGAACAAAAAGACACTGGCTGCCTCCAAACCATCATGAGAGGCAGAGGCGGGAATAAATCCCGACGGAGTTGAATAGACTTTAGCGCATGAAAGGGTCAGTGAGAAACCCAGCATGGTAGCATTGAATCGCTTAACTCCTTGGGAACCGATTTGATACATATATCAGATCGTGCGGTAAAATGATAAAGAACGACAGACAACGCTGCGAGGAATCTAAGAGCCTCAAGTGAATAAATTCGGCGGCCTTCCATGGAATGCTCCAATCCAAATTGAAACTTCACCGCAGCAACAAATGCGCCAAGTACTTTACCCTATAATATCAATCGATTATCCGACATCATTCTCGGAAGTGTAAAGGCGACTGACACACCGGTTCGCTGAATCAGATAAACCCGCACTGCAGCCCTGCCTACCTGATGGTGACTTTTAGCCGGTCAACTGGCAAAATCACGCTGCCGACAAACTATACATGGACGATTACGCCAAAACCACTGGCTTGGCCGACGGAGGCAACAGGCGTGGCAACCATCCGATCCTTTATCAAATTCTGGGCGCTCAGCGCATTCGCCCTCTACGGGTGGCTGCGCCTGAAAATCACCCGTAGCCCCACCCTCGTCATACTGACCTACCACCGCGTGCTACCAGAGAATGCGCCGGAGCGTGAGTTTGAACAACCGGGGATGATCATTTCACCGGAAAACCTCCAGCAACACATCCGGCTCATCCGGTCGATGGGTGCGGAGCCTGTACACCTGGACGAATGGCTACGCAAGAAAAAGGCCCGGGAGCCGCTTCCGCCCCTTTCCGTCGCGTTCACCTTTGACGATGGGTGGCGGGATAATTACCTCTATGCCTTCCCGTTACTCAGCCGGGAGCAAGTACCCGCAACCATATTCCTGGTCACAAAAATGGTCGATACCAATGACACTTTCTGGCCGGAACAGGTGATCCAGCTGCTCCGCACACCCGGAATCAACCTGAACGAACCATCCCTAGAGTGGCTCAGGCCTTATCTTGGAGAATTTGCCGACAAATCCACGCCGTTATCGCTGCTTCAAGCGGATGAGGTCATCAGCCGCCTTAAGGATCTGGACGACGCTACCATCCTGAATCATCTGGCCTCCTGTACTCCTTCCCTGCCAAAGAATCAGACTCGGACACCAGAGCCAACGCCGCCGGTCCTTCAGAGCCGTGACCTGGCCGAAATGGCCCGGAACGATCTCGTCAAATACGGCGCCCACACGCAGAACCATTTTCGGCTGAACCGACTGAACAGCAAAGCGGCGCTGGAACAACAGATTGCAGGGTGCCTCTCCGACCTTGAGGCCATGAAGATCAACAGTACACCGATCTTCTGCTATCCCAATGGCGACATCACCGGCAGTGGTGAGCAGCTTGTCGCCAACCACTACCTGGCAGCCTGCACCACCAAAACCGGCTGGAACAAGCTGACCCGAAGCGAATACGACCTGCACCGTTTCAATCTCCATGACGGCAACAGCTCAAATCCGCGCGCCCTCCTGGCAACCATAGGCCGTAGTCTGGTATGACCGAACAATCCCCAAAACGCCCCATCACCGTCACCCACATCATTTCCGGCGACCTTTGGGCGGGTGCCGAGGTGCAGGTATATAACTTGTGCAAAGCGCTCAATAACACCCAGGAAATAGCTGTAACCGCAGTCGTCTTTAACCCGGGCATCCTGCATGACAAATTGGCTGAGCTCGACATACCCGTGACCCTGGCTGACGAGAGCTCAACGGGACCACTGGGTATTGTCAAGAGCATCGCGGCCCATTGCAGGTCGCAAGGCACTGACATCGTTCATACCCATGGGTTTAAGGAAAATGTCTTAGGCATAGCAGGCAAGGAGCTTGCACGGGTCCGGCATTCGGTTCGAACAGTTCACGGGAACCCCGAGCATAAGCTCTCATGGAAGAAACCCCATAAATGGCTTATAAATCGTCTGGATATCTGGCTTGGACGGGCACGGCAACAGGCTGTAATCGCTGTTTCCTCCCAGCTCGAGGAAGCGTTAAAGCCCCTGTTCCCAGGCAAGGTTCACAAGATTTTCAACTTTATTGATATACAAGAGCTCAGGGACACATGGTTGCCGAAACCTGAGCGGCACTCATCTCAGATCCGGTTAGGGATAGTTGGGCGATTAGTCCCGGTTAAACGAATTGACCTGTTTATACAGGCTCTCCGTCTTCTGTCTAAGGAAGGAGTAAATTGTAAAGGTATTATTATCGGAGACGGGCCGTTAAGGTCGGAACTGGAAACACTTGCCTGTAATCTGGGCATACAAGACAGGGTTGAATTCCTGGGCTTCGTAGATCCTGCAGCTAAAGAGATGAGTGTTCTCGATATACTGTTAATGACATCAGACCATGAAGGCCTTCCCATGACGCTCTTGGAAGCGCTGGCTCTGGACGTGCCAGTGATTGCTCACAAAACCGGAGGCATTGCCGAGGTGTTGTCAGATTCTACTTCCTCCGTCCTTGTCATCAACCATACCCCGGAAGGCTATTTCACAGCGATCAGAGCATGGCTGAACCGTTCACCGGAAGAAAAAAAGCAAGCCGTACAATCTTCCCTGGCACATATCGAAAAGAACTTCAGCGCTATGAATAACACCAGGCGCTATATCCATACCTACAAATCGTTACTGTGATTTCCGAAACTGGGTTCTCAGAATTTCTTTGATTTATAAAACTGAGTCGATCCTCAGCATAATTGCAAACAAAGCAAAAACAGCGACTCCAGAGATTACCTGCACCAGGAAACTTACCAGCGGGTGAACCTCGGCCAGGAAAGGCTGCATTGTTATAACACAGGCCGCCATCGCAATTGATGCAACAGCCGTCTTTAAAAAGCCCCGGATCAATTGCCATACGGTCAGATTGATCAGGCTACCCGCAACACGAAGCGTAATATAGCTGTTAACCAGGTTAGCCGCCGTCGCTCCGATTGCTATCCCCTCAATCCCCCACGGAAGGCCAGCGACAACGCCGCCCAGGGCGATCGGTCTGGTCAGAAGATTCACTTTGAACTGTAGCTTCGCTTTCCCCTGCGACAGATATACAGCACCGGTTACTGTGACGATAGAGCGCGCGATACCGGCAATACACAGTATGCGTAGTACCGGAACCAACCCTTCCCACTGAGGTCCCAGCACGCCCAGCACAAAAGCGTCGGCAACAGCGAACATGCCGGCCATCATCGGGAAGGTCAGCAACGCAATGGCCTGGGTACTTCTTAAATAAATACTTCTAACCCGCTCTTTCTCTGTTTGCACCATACTCAATGCCGGAAACATCACACTTCCTACTGTATGGGAAATGTTCTGCAGCGGAAAAAGCATCATGGATTGCGCCTTATCCAGCAGACCAACCGCTTCCCCCCCGAGGAATCGACCAGCCAGAAGCTTGTCCGCCTGGTCCGTTACAAAGCGAATCACTCTCGTCGCAAAAACGTAAAAACTGAAACCAAACAAGTCGCGCAAAGCGAGCATGCTAAACTCGAACTCCGGCACCCAGCGTGCGCTAAGCCATATATAGGCTGTTGCAACAAGCCGAAGAATAACCGGGTGCCAGGCCAGCGCCCAGTACCCAAATCCCTGATGGACCATGGTAATGGCCACAATGCCAGCGACGATCATGCCGACCAGATCTGCAACTGCGATGGTCTTGAACACCAACGTTTTTACAAGTCGTTGCCGGGGTACCAGTGCCAGAGCACCAAGTACAAACTGGACAGACATCACATAGCCAACGCCGGTGAGCTCTGGTCGCTTATAGAAGTCAGCAATGTAAGGGGACAAGAGTAAGAGAGCCAGGCAAAGGCCAGCACCCATGCCAAGATTGGCCCAGAAAACAGTGTTGTAGTGGCTTTCGGTAATATCCCTTCTCTGAACCAGAGCAGAGCCCAATCCAACATCTGTCAACAACCCCGCAAAGCCGGTAAACACCACCATCATTGCAATAAGTCCGAAGTCATCCGGAGTCAGCATTCGGGCCAGTGCAATGCCAAACCCCATCGAGATGACCTGACTGAGCACCTTTCCTCCGGCTGTCCAGCTCAGTGCCCTCAAAACCTTCCCGCGGAATTCAGACATCAGGCAGCATGTCCTTGACCGATTCTGCCTCTGCCCTACACTCTGCCCGAAGGTGGACAACCTTGTTGCGCCACCGCTCCAGGTCAGCGAGCATACTTTCGAGCGTTTTTATGGAATATTCAGGGGTCATTTCGCTGGTCGATAATCGTGCGTCATCCATGCCGAGCTGGTGGAACAGTTCCTCCAACTTAAACTCGTAAGCAATTCCCAACACCGGAGTGCCTGCGACCAGACTGAGAATGGCAGCGTGCATGCGTGTTGCAATCACAAGCTGAAAGCCCTGATACGCTTCCACTATTTCGGTTGGCTGCCTGAATTGGCGATCGACCGTAACAGCTGGACCGACATCCTCCGGTAAACCAGAAACAATTTCGTCCGCAAGTCGGGTGTCGTCGGTCCAGTACTCAGGAATGCCCTGACACGTAGACAGGAATACCACCTCGGCATCGTGATCACGCACTGCGGCAATAACCATTGCGGCTACCGACGACTTGTACTGGTCAGCAAGGGAGCGGTCGCCCCGGTTAAAGAAGTGCATCGTTCTGACAGACACAGCAATGCGTAATTTGCCAGGCAGCTCAGCAGGCTTACTGCCTGCATCCATTACAAAGGCGGCATCTTTTGCCAATCCGATCTTGGCAGCGGGAACGCCCAGATCCAGTACGTGATCTCTCGATCGTTCGTCACGAAGCAAAATAGCAAAGGATCTTTGAAAAATATCAGTAAACGCTTTTCGGTATTCTGGTCTCGTGAAAGGCCCTAATGTCTGGGTGAAGAACACCAATGGAGTACCAGTAACCAGAGTGAAACGATAGTCACGGATGTTCGTCCAAAGTCCATAATTCTCGGTCAGATAGGTACCACCAGTGCTGACCACAAGATCCGCATTCACATATTCCGAAACGGAGCGAAGATCTTCCCGGGATACAAACAGGCGACCCAGTGCACCAACCTTCCAGCGAATCATTCGCGAAGCGACGGAAAGCGCAAGGTAGCGAATCCGCTCAACCCAATGACCATAGCCCTTGGCCTGGAGTTTTTTTCCAATCCAGGATTCAGGCCGATTCCCGAACAGCGACTGCCGAAACGTTGCCCAGGGATAGTATTTGTTTGCCGCTTTGGAGGATTTATCGAAAACGGTGAACCGGGTATCGGCCCCGTACCGTTCCCGGAGGATTTGAAACATTCCCCAAAGGATTGCCGCATCCCCGGTATTCAGAGAGACAATGTTGGTAATCACGATATGCTTCGGGCGGGCGGACTTACTCATAGCCGAAATCCGCGAGCAATGGCCCGACGATGGCTTCAATACGCTCAAGGTTATCTTTGCCAAAGAAATCCTCCAGACTCGCCGGCTGGCTGCCTTTAGGCTGGAACTGCACATCGACCAGCGATGCAATATCGCTCAGATTGGTGAATCCCAGATTCTTCGCCAGGCGATTAATCTGATTCTGCTTGTCCCCTCGAAAATCCTCATAACGAATCAGATACACACCATCGTTATTCTGAAGGTATCGCTCTGCAGACACCCGCCAACGCCAGGCAAGTTTTTCCAGATAATCGCTCCCGGGCATATCGGGTGAGGTACCATTAAGCACTCTCCCCCAGGTGCCTTGAACTTCACTGGCCAAATGGGAGCCTTCTGCTGGGTTCCCAGGGATCTTGAGCCGGCTGAGAATACTCCGGATATTGTCCCTTGGCTCCCGCACAATGAACACAAACTGCGCTTCCGGCAACAACTGCTTCAACTCGGATAGCAAAATAGGGAAATTGGGATCCTTTACGACCGTGCCCCGAAATACCTCACGATGCTGCCGCCACAGACTCTCTAGCGATAATTGCCCGGAAAATAGCTGGTCTCGGAATGCCACCTTCTTTTGCGTATCCAACTGGTAAAAAGGGTCACTGCAAACGTCAACGTTCGTGGCTTTAGCCAAGAGACTGGCAATTGCTGTGGTACCGGACTTGGGCATACCGGCAACGATCACCTTCCCTTTACCTCTTCCCATGGGCAGTGCACCCAAAAGGTGACTTCGGATATTGGCCAACGCCATTAATCAAACGCTCCTTCGCTCACAGCTGTTGAGTAAAAACATTGAGAGTCCGGGCAACATTATCTTGCCAGCTTCTCCCATTCAGGATCATTTGCCTTCCGGCAATTCCAAGTTGACGAGCTAGCGTCGGGTCATCCCGAAAAGCAACCAACTGCGCCAAAATGTCCTCTGGGGAATCGCTAGAAAGCAAACCGTTCTTACCATGCTCAATCAATTCTGACATCTGCCCCCTGTTCGATGTCACAACAGCCGTACCACAAGCCATATACTCAAACAGCTTCATCGGCGAACCGTGAAACCGGTAAGGGGACCAGAAGTATTCAGGATGAAGAGCCACACACGCATCGGAAGCACAAATAGCATCCAGAATCTCTTCACGGTTTAAGCCCTGACGCACCTCCACATTTGGCCCTTCAGGTACCGCCTCAGATAGCTGGTTAACCGCAAGCACAAACTTGATATCAGGCGCTCGCTCACGCGCCAGTTCAATTGCAGCCGAGAAGTAATCCAGCCCCTGCCACGGATAGACAGCACTTCCGCTGTAAAAAACCGTGAATTGCTCGGACGACCGCTTGGCCCGCCGCTGCCTGATTTCTTCTTCAGAAATAAGCGGGCCACCGTTCGGCAGAACGATGGCATTATCTATACCTAACGTCTTCTGCGCGTACCCCTGCAGCGCAGTGGAGACACAAATTGCGGCATCAACACGCTCACCCAGGCGCTTCCGGAGTTTCTCCTCTTTCCATATGCCGGGCATCTGGCGCAGTGCATGAACGCGGCGCTTCAGTTTGCGGAAGAAAGACTCCTTGACGTTCAGCCGCCTGCCACCCAGCCATGAAAAGGCCAGCGACTCGTTGGCCGGCGCGTTGATTTCCCAGACAACCGGCCGGTCACCGGCCAATCGCATGCACGGCTCTATCGCCGGCCATTTCCCCAGATGGCGGGCATCCACCCTTATGTACAGAACATCCACACTGTTAACGAAAGCCTTGAGCTCTTCCTCCGTTGTGCCGGGGAAACTGATCGCACCCGGCACGGTGGGATCCTCCAGAAGATGCACCTCGTGCCCTTCCTTTAAAAAGCCCTGTACCAACTCAAGTGCGTGGACGTGGTTACCGCCTTTGGGGGGGGAGACATGCATTCTGTACATGTAACCAATTTTCACCCGGCAATCTCCTTATCACTGGTAGGGGGTACGACGCTGGTCGGGTGTACCGCTTTCTGGCATGATAACGCGCGATAATGACGGTTGGATGCTACCACCGAAGCGCCTGATTGTCTGCAACGGATGCCTCACAAAATCCAAACGGACCCCAGAATGACACAGCAACCATCCGGAAATATTCTGCTTGTATCCAATTACCCATCGGATGTGGGCTACGCCTGGTGGCTGATGGAGCATTTCTGGGTGTTATTAGCTGAACATTTTGCTTCCAGGGGGAAACAAGCCTTCCTGGCCTACCCCAGCATCACCAAACTGCCATCAACCATCGAAAACAGTTCTATCCACACGGTTGAACTGAGTGTTCCGGGCCGGACAGCATCTGAGCAACAGGCGCTCAAAGCTTTCATCCGGGACAATAACATTACCGACCTGTACCTGACCGACCGCGCCTGGTTCAGCCTGAGCTACGCCAAACTGCGCGCCTGGGGCATAAAGAACATCGTGGTACACGACCACACCCCCGGAGACAGGCCTGCCGTCGGAGGCCTGAAAGGCTGGATAAAAGCGGTCCGTCACCGGCTGCCGCGGGTATGCGCGGACGCACAGCTGTGTGTTTCCGATCTGATGCGCCAGCGAAGCATCCACAATGGCCGCATTCCACCGGAACGCTGTCACGTGGTACAGAATGGTATCCCGCCGGTGCGGCCCTCCGAACAAACCCGTGAAGACCTGCTCAGCAGCCTGGCCATACCTTCAGACAGCACCGTTTGCATTACGACCGGGCGCGCTCACCCCTACAAGCGCTTTGACTTCATTATCGATGTGGCGGCGGAACTGCAGCAGGAGTTACCGGGCAACAAGCTCGTGTTTCTTCTGATCGGTAACGGACCGGCATTGGAGGAACTCAGGGACAAGGTCGCCCAATCAGGGCTGCAGGCAAATGTAAGGCTGCCGGGCTTCCGCAGTGATGCAAAAGACTTTCTCAGCGCAGCGGATTTCGCCATGCACGCCGCGCTCGGGGAGGGTTTTTCGCTTTCGATCGTGGAGTACATGAGCGCCGGACTCCCGGTGCTCGTCCCGGATATTCCCTCGGTAAAACAGGCCATTGACCACGACCTGAACGGTCTTGTCTACGGCAGAGACGATGTAAAACAAGCCGCTTCGTATGTTAAAGCTTTGTATACCGACGAGGCCTATCGAAAGCGACTGGGCGAACAGGCCAAAACAAAAGCGGATACCCGGTACACGCTGGAGAACTGCACCCGGGAATTCAAAGCGGCCTGTCAGCAGGTTTTCTGAATAATATCCCAGAGCCGCCCGACGCTTTTCTCAGTGGTCCAGTTTTCCAGAACAGACTGACGGGCCTTGCTACCCAGGTCGGCTGCATACTCCGGTTTGCCGGCCAGCGCCTTCATGGCAGCGCTCATGGCCTCTGCATCATACTCGTCAACCAGCAGGCCGGTTTCCCCTTCGCTGATAATGTCCCGGATACCGCCATGCCGTGTTGAGACCACTGGCAGCCCCATGCCCATCGCCTCCAGAACACCCACCGGGGTGCCCTCCATATCACCATCCGGCGCGCGAACCGAGTGCTGGATGAAACAGCGGGCCTGGCTCAGTGTGGACATGACATAACTGTGCGGGCGGGCACCGGCAAACGTCACCCTGCCTTCAATACCCAGCGCCTTACTCAATTGCTGGCACGGTGCCATCAGCGGCCCGTCGCCCACCACTTCCAGCTCAGCTTCCGGAAATTCCGCCGCAACGCGCGCGAACGCTAACAGCGAAACAAACGGCGCTTTCTTCTCAACCAGACGACCGACCATCACGAAACGGGGTCCGGCTTCAGCCGGCGCGGCACTTGCCTGCCCGGATACTTCCGCACCACAGGCGTTGTGGAACAGCTTACCTTCAGGCGCGCCCATAGCACGAAGCTTTTCACACATGTGCGAGGATACGCCGACGATGGCAGCCGCGGACTCAAAAAGCTGACGGTACCCCTGGCCAAGTTCCTCTACAACGGACTCACGATAGGCATCATAACCGTGAAACTGGGCGATCAGGGGAACACCGGCCTGCTTGCAGGCTTCCATCACCGTCACTGCGGTTGGACCATATTCAGCGAGCACAGCGTCTATGTTATTTGCTATCAGGAATTGCCTGAGGGCGCGAGTGTCCTGCTTTGCCACCGTCTGGCCCAGGAACTGTCGCATCCCCCAACGCCAGGCCAGGGGGACGAGCGCGCGGGATGCCATAAATTTCCCGGGACCCTCGGATCCTTCGCGAACCATCCTGAAGCCGGGATTGCCAATCAAAGAATACACATGGCAGGGCATCTGGTTTATATGGGCATGGAGAAAGGTTTCCGAGGCACCAAGTTCATTGCCGTCCTTGTTGACGATTACTGCCAGATTGAATGCCATAACTGCCCTTCCCTGCCGCAGAGTAAATCAAAGCGCCTTACGATATACGGATTCAAGCGTCTTGCCAAAGTTTTCAGGGTCATGATGATCCAGAATTCTCTGCAGGGCTCGTTCGCCTTTCTCTCTTATCTGGGCGGGATTATCAATAATATCCTTTAATACACGGATCAATCCCTGTTCAATTGCTTCAGACAAACTCTTCCGCTCATCCGCCGATCGGAAAAATGCCTCTCCGCCCACCTCTCGTTTTGGCACAGGCAGAAGCCATCCGCACTGGTTTGAGTTGATCTCCGGGAATGCCCGTACATTGGTGGTAATGACGGCGCGACCTCGGGACTGCAATTCAAGTACCGAGTATCCATAGGTTTCGGCGTAAGATGGGAGCAGCCCTACATCGCATTGCGCCATTTTTTCCACTACCTGCGCGTGTGGCAATGATGGATAATGCTCTATCCAGTCAGCATTAGACTTGATGAATTGCCTGGTCCACTCAACATCCTGCTCATCGGCACGGGCTGCGTACTGGTCTGAGCGAAGAGCACTCACCAGGCAAAGCTTTAAGGGGGCGCCAGTAGCCTGGCGAACTGAATCGAAAGCACGCAATATCTCCATCCCCCCTTTTCGGAAAAAGTGATGCCCAACCAGCATAAATCGCAGCTCGTTATTCCGCTCGTATGGATATATCAGCTGTGATGAATCCCTGGTAGCCGGATCCTGTGGAGGATGCAGCACCTGAATTTTAGCGAGGATGACGTCCTTTACGTCCGGGAATAAATTCAGCAACTGCGACTGAAGCTCCAACGCACTCTCTGAAAGGGCGAACAACCCAAGGCAATAATCAGAAGCCAAACAATCCAACGCCTTGCGCGTTTTGGGTGAGGACTGCACAACCTCTGGACGGCCGCTGTGATTCCGCAACACCTCCACAAATCGCGGAATAAATGTCTCAAACGTAGCAACCCAAGGCCTCCTGGAATAACTCACACCGTTAAAAAAGTGCAGACAGTCGACTTGATTGAGGCCAAAATCCCGGAACATAAACGGCCGATCAGCCACCCACTCTGGTGACCCGCTGATACGAGCAAGCCCCAATAGACGGGAAGCAAGCGAATAATAGTCCCTGCACAACTTGTATTCTGCACCAGGCACTTTACCAATGATGTTTCTTTGCTCGGGATACTGTTGAGCGGAATGCCCTATCCTGAGTGCGTCCATTGCGGATGATCCTTGGTGAATTCAGAAAGTGGCTAAATGCTGTTGGAAAGATGCTCGCCCGTCAACCGTTCCCACTGAGCGAGGCAAGCGCTCTCAATCTCTGGCGTCAGAACGGGCCTTAGATCTTTGCCAAGAGAACCGGAATATACTTCATCGGTCATGGACGCTCGCCACTTCATGCCCAGAAAACGGCATACATGCTCCATGGTCTGGTTCGGATTTTGAACCACGTGTTCATAACGAACCAGCATCGCCCGACGCTCAGACTCGAGACTCAGGAAATGAAAAGCGCTGTTGTAGAGCAGCCAGTAGAGCCCGGAGGCATCTTCAAGGGACAGCTCCTCGTGGCAATGAGCCTTTATAAATTGCCTCAAGTCATCGGGCGCCTGTGGGTGCCGGGAGAAATCAGTGGCTACCCAGCCCTTAACGGCTTTTACGTGACCTTGCCCGAAAAACCGGACCATTGAATTGATGGCGTCGTAAGGATTGCGGATGACGAAAATAACTGAACTGCCCGGGAAGTAATCAAGAAACTCTCTCGCCCGAAGCGTTTCAACAATAGGCTTGAACAGAATCAGCTTTGCCCCACTTTTCCTGACTGCACCGCTCACGCTGTCCAGCCCTTTCAGACGCCAGTTATCAAATGCTTTGGGGTTATCCTCATTAATCAGTTCGGCATCCCATGCCTTGCTCAGGCAGTAAGACACAATATCGGTACCCGACCGACCACTGCCAAGAATAAAGACCGGGCGTGAGTCTTCTGCCATCGAGAAACGCTGGTAAAACTTTTTCAGAATATACCGGATACGCCGCTTCAGCTTGTAGGCATAAACGGATCGCTTGTTTCGGACGTTGAGCGTCATGGATAAGAATTCCCTTTCATTACAGTCATGGCATCAGTATATAGTACCTCAAACCTCTACCTGAATCAGTGACTCTACCCCCAATATACCCACCCGGACAGGACTCAAGCCAATTTTCCCCGGAATCTGGCCAATGCCGGGTTGTTGAGGGCGGGAATGCACAGGACAGGTTCGGTCAGCCGCCCGGAATTGATCGTTTTGTGACCAGAATCTGCTGTTCAGACAATAGCCGATTGCCCCGGCATGATTTTCCGGGTGATCCTTGGGTGACAGCCACTATGGAACCAGCTCATCCGGAGGCGGTCAGGCCTTCATGAAGGTCACGATAAACGGCAAAGCCCGGACAGTGCCGGCCAAATCGCAACAGCCATTGCCGGCCACTGTGTACCAGGCGGCAGGCCATGTAGATGAGTTCCTGCATGACCGTCCTCAGGCGACGACGTTTGGCCGGGTGGCGCACCGGCGCATCCGGGCCGGTGAGTCTCAGACCCATCCAGCGCAACAGGTTGTATCCCAGTGTGGCGAAGGCCATGACCAGGTTGTTGGTGTGGAACTTGCCCGAAGGCAGGCGCTCCTCGCCACTAGCTGACTACACATCGAGGAAGCGCGGCGTGATCGGTGGCGCCACTCTGACGGATGCCATCCCTCGTCCTGGACCGGCTGCTGCTACACAACGCCTGCTAGATCAATTTGGGGGCAAACCCAGACGAAAACAGCAAGCAGAGTTGACGGACACGACGGCTTCAGAGTAAGAAGGGAAACCCTGCGTCGCTGAGCCCCGGCGGGTGGCAGCCTTGCTCCGGTCCGAGTGGCAGGCTTCACGTGGAATGTGCGGCAACCTTCAGTGGTTTATGCACACAGACGCTCTTTCAACCAAGCAAGGTAAAAGAAGAATGAGGCTTGTCGCTTTAGACCTAATCCGGTTTTTCGCCGCAATATTTGTAGTATTTTACCATTATACCTATAGACCCAACTCTACGGATTTTGGTTACCTTTCTTACATATCCCAGTACGGTTACTTGGGTGTTCCTCTGTTTTTTATGATTAGCGGGTTTGTTATTGCTCTATCAGCGCACAACCGGACACCAGTAAAGTTTGCTGTTTCCCGTTTTTTACGACTCTACCCTACGTTATGGGTATGCGTTATTTTTACTGTCGTTGTAGCAAGCCTATTATCCAATGCAAACTTCTCCACAAAGCAGATTCTAGCCAACTTTACGCTGCTTAATGAGTATTTAGGCATTTCAGACGTAGACGGTGTGTACTGGACATTAAAACAAGAGCTAAAATTCTACTTTTGCGTTTTTTTACTTTTGATTTTTAATGTCTTTAATAAATTCAGGATTTGGATCACCGGCTGGATCCTATTGACGGCAATTCATGCAATTTCCGGTCAACCCTTTTTTTTGGGATGGTTCATTTCACCAGGGTATTCGCCATTCTTTATCGCTGGAATCGGTTTCTACCTCCTGCATAAGGAAGGGAAGAGCTCCTTCACTACTGTAGTAATTTTTTCTTCATTGGTCCTTGGCGTCATTAAAGCCTATGAGCAGGCTAGTGGATTCATACAGAGCCCTGTTTTCTTGGAAAGGCTTACTGCGCCCATCATAGTAATAGGTTTTTTTGTTACGATGTACGCATTCTCACTTGGAAAGCTACAACTGGAAGACAGAAGGTCATACGTGGTGCTAGGCTCTCTCACCTATCCTTTGTACCTAAGGAAACACTGATTTATTCCCCTCACGGTGTCGGTTTAGTAAAATGAAAGTCCCTCCGCAAGAATGGCCAGAGACTGTCATGAAGCAAACGAGTTTCGCCCAGGCAGAGTTTGCTGCCAA
>JACIZI010000010.1 GCA_014359475.1 Marinobacter sp.
CGTTTTTTTTGGTCTTTGATAATGGAGTATGGCTGGTTGTGGGGGTGGGGCCAGTTTTCTTCTGGTCGAGTAACTCGCTTCGCTCAAACATCCTCTTCCCGGCAGAAAACCGGCCCCACCCCTACAACCGGCCTGCGAATCAGATTCGTGGACCGCAAGAAGGGGCTCCCGCAGGCGTCCCTTTTTCCTTCAGGAATATTCTTCCTCAGCCTTCCAGCTTTTCAACTCCCAGGGACAGCAACGATGCGTTTCCGCCGACTGCCGTGGTATTGATCGTCCGCGTTCTTTCCGTTGCGAACCGCAGCAGATAGTGGGGGCCGCCAGCCTTGGGTCCGGTGCCAGATAAGCCTCGTCCGCCAAAGGGCTGCACACCCACCACCGCGCCGATCTGGTTACGGTTGATGTAGGTGTTGCCCACTTTGACTCGTTGCTCGATATAGGCCGCCGTGGATTCACTGCGACTGTGAATACCGAGGGTCAGGCCATAGCCGGCACTGTTGATCTCGTCGATCACATCGTCCAGTTCTTCCGCCTCGTACCGCACAATGTGCAGGATCGGCCCGAAATGCTCGCCGTCCAGATCACCCATACCGGAGATACCGTAAGCGGATGGCGGGATAAAATAGCCGGCTTCGCAGGATGGCGGCATAGGTGCCCGCGCCACAAATCTGGCCTCCTTCTCCAGATCATCCAGGTGTTTCTGTAGCCCCGCTTGGGCTGGCTCATCAATCACCGGCCCCACATCGGTACGATGCAATTCCGGGTCACCTACAGCCAGCTCCTGCATGGCGCCGGCCAGCAGGGTTTCCATCCGGTCCGCTACGTCTTTCTGCAGATAAAGCACTCGCAAGGCGGAACAACGCTGGCCGGCACTGGCAAAGGCCGACTGGATAACATCCCGCACCACCTGCTCCGGCAGGGCACTGCTGTCCACGATCATGGCGTTCTGGCCGCCGGTTTCAGCGATCAGGGGCACAATGGCACCCTCACGCTGAGCGAGGGTCTTGTTGAGTATGTGGGCCACCTGGGTGGATCCAGTGAAGACCACCCCGGCGATGCGGGGATCCGGGGTGAGCTTGCCACCCAGGGTTGCTCCATCACCTGGCAACAGCTGGATGACCTCCGGCGGGAAGCCGGCTTCCAGCATTAGCTCCACGGCACGGTGCGCCACCAGACTGGTCTGTTCCGCAGGCTTGGCCAGCACCGTATTACCGGACACCAGCGCCGCCATGATCTGGCCGGTGAAAATGGCCAGCGGGAAGTTCCAGGGGCTGATACACAGGAACACACCGCGACCTTCCAGGTAGAGTTCATTGCTCTCGCCGGTCGGACCGGGCAGTGTCATGGCCTTGCCGAAGCGGAAACGACCCTGGATGGCGTAGTAACGGCAGAAATCCACCGCCTCGCGTACCTCGTCGATACCATCCTGCATGGTCTTGCCCGCCTCCCGGGCGCAGATGGCCATCAACTCTTCCATGTGGGCCTCCAGCAGGTCCGCGTATGTTTCCAGGCAACGGGCGCGATCTTCCACCGGCTTATCGTTCCAGGCAGGGAAACCCTTGTGGGCGATTTCCAGCGCCTCCACCGCATGCCCCTCATTAGCCCATACCACATGGCCAACGGTTCGGGTCTGGTCGTGGGGTGCGCGGATCTCATGGCGTTCACCGTCACTGCGCCGGGCACCGTTGATCACAGGGCCGGCCTCCCAGTGACTCTGGCTCCAGCCCTCAAGCTGGGACAGCAGGGGCAAAAGCTGACTCTCCACGTGGATATTCATACCCCGGGAGTTGCGACGCTCCGCACCGTAGATATCGGTCGGCAGCGAGATGCGGTCATTCGCAAAGCTATCGTACTTCTGCAGCTCCTGAACCGGATTGCGTACCAGATCCTCAATGGGGGTTTCGGCATCCACCAGGCGGTGCACAAAGGAGGAGTTGGCCCCGTTTTCCAGCAGGCGGCGCACCAGATAGGGCAACAGATCCCTGTGGGCACCGACCGGCGCGTAAATGCGTACCGGGATGTCGTCGTGCTGCTCGAGAATGGTGTTGTACAGGGCATCCCCCATACCATGCAGGCGCTGGAACTCGAAACGACGGCCCTTGCCTTTCGCCATGGCCAGTACCGACGCCACGGTGTGAGCATTGTGGCTGGCCAGCTGTGGGTACAGGGAGCCCTCGGTGTAATCACTCAGCAGAAAGCGCAGGCAGGCCAGATAGGACGTATCCGTGGCTTCCTTGCGGGTAAACACCGGATAGCCATCCAGCCCCAGTTGCTGGCAGATCTTGATCTCTGTGTCCCAGTAAGCCCCTTTGACCAGACGAATGGGAATTTCATCCCCCTGCTCCTTACTCAGCTTGTTCAGCCAGCACAATACCGGCAGCGCGCGCTTGGAGTAGGCCTGGACCACCATGCCGAAGCCGCCCCAGCCTTTGGTGACGGGGTCCTGGTAGATCTTCTCGAACAGTTTCAGAGAAAGCTCCAGCCGGTCCATCTCTTCGGCATCGATAGTGATAGATACGCCCTTGCTGCGAGCCGTCTTGAGCAGACTCACCAGAGTGTCCGCCAGTTCGGTCATGACCCGGTGTTCCTGGGCCACCTCGTAACGGGGGTGCAGAGCGGAAAGCTTGATGGAAATGGATGACGCGGGGGCCTTGCCACGGGGATAGGTATCGTTACCAACCGCATCAATAGCACGCAGGTAATCGCCCAGATAGCGGCGGGCATCCTCCTCGGTCAAGGCCGCCTCGCCCAGCATATCGAAGGAGTAGGAGTAACCCTTGTCCCGATATTCCCGGGCATTTTTCAATGCCTCGTCAATATCCCGGCCCAGCACAAACTGTTTACCCATAATCGCCATGGCTTGATACATGGCACTGCGGATCACCGGCTCACCGCTGCGCTTGACCAGGCGTTTCCATATACTGGAAGGGGAACCATCCAGCCGCTTGTCCATTTTGACCACCCGGCCGGTCAGCAGCAGTCCCCAGGTGGAGGCATTCACCAGGGTGGATTCGCTGCGGCCAACGTGCTTTTTCCAGTCCGCATCGGACAACTTGTCCTGGATCAGGGCATCGGCAGTGTAGTTGTCGGGAATCCGCATCAGGGCTTCCGCCAGACACATCAGCAGAATGCCCTCTTCCGTATCGAGGCTGTATTCCTGTAACAGGGCATCCACCATGTGGACGGAATCATCCTGCTTGCGTACCAGCTTGATCAGATTCGTGGCGGTGTCAGTGACCGCCCGGTATTCCGCTGCATCGCTCTGGGCCAGAGGGATCAATTCCCGGAGGTATTTCGCCTCATCTACCGCATAGTTACCAGTGATGCTGTCCCAGGTAGCCAATCGGGTCTGCTTCTGGAACGCTGGTTCCAGAACTTTGCTGGCCTGAAACATCGGGGCACCTCTCGTTGTTGAGATGGGTGACAGTGAGGCAGGCGCAGGATCAGGCAGCGCAGATGGGCATGGGAGTCTTTCAGGTCCAGGTCCAGCTTCACCGCGCTGTGGGCCTATCTCGGTCCTCAAACTGCGAAACTAACCTGATTAATTAAAGCAGAGACTGGTACGCAATGCACATTTTGCAAACCGGCATCTCAGTTTTACCCGCGGACCAACCCGGTAATCAGAGAAGCAACATCGGCGCTGACTTTTTCCAGGGACTGGCCGGCATCAATCCGGTGATAACGGTCAGGAGACTGCTCTGCCCGCCTGAGGTAGGTGTTACGTACTTGCTCGAAGAAAGCGACCGCCTCCTGCTCGAACCGGTCCAGCTCACCGCGCCGGCGGGCACGCTGCATGCCGGTCTCCACGGTAACATCCAGCAGAATGACATGGTCCGGGCGAACGCTGCCCTGTACCAGCTCTTCCAGCTGGGCTATACGCACCTCCGGCACACCCCGGCCACCGCCCTGGTAGGCAAAGGTGGCATCGGTGAAGCGGTCGCACAGCACCCAGCGGCCCGCTTCCAGGGCCGGCAGGATCCGCGTGTGCAGATGCTGGGCCCGGGCAGCAAACATCAGCAGGAGCTCGGTGGTTTCGTGTACCGGTTCATCCCGGGGAGCGAGCAACAACTCCCGGATGGACTCGGCCATGGGGGTACCACCCGGCTCCCGGGTGATCAGATGATCAACACCCAGCTCATCCAGAGTACGGGAGGCCACTTGCAACTGTGTGGATTTACCAACACCCTCGGTACCTTCAAAGGTGAGAAACCGTCCGCGCACAGGCATCAGTCGGTTTCTCCTTCGCCCGGGGTCGCCGGGAAAGAACGGTAATCCGAACGGCGATTCAGCTGGAACTCCCTCACCGCCTTCTGGTGCTCCGCCAGGGTACTCGAGAACTTGTGGCTACCGTCGCCCCGGGCCACAAAATACAGGCTCTCGCCTGGCTCGGGATGAAGGCTGGCATGAATCGCTTCCCGGCCGGGCAACGCGATCGGGGTCGGCGGGAGACCATTGATCCGATAGGTGTTGTAGGGAGTATGGGTGCGCAAATCCCGGCTGCTGATCCGCCCCTTGAACTTCTCTCCCATCCCATAAATAACCGTGGGATCCGTCTGCAGGCGCATGCCCTTTTGCAACCGCCTGACAAACACACCGGCGATTTCGCCACGCTCGTAGGGCACGCCGGTTTCACGCTCGATAATGGACGCCATGATCAGTGCCTCGTAGGGAGAGTCATAGGGCAGGCCCGCTGCGCGATTCTGCCATTCTCCCTCGAGGACAGCCTGCATCCGTTCGTACGCCTGGCGTAAAATATCCAGGTCCGAGTGCTGGCCGGTAAACAGATACGTATCCGGGAAGAACCTCCCCTCTGGGTGTTCACCCTTTGCACCCAGCGCTTCCATAATACGCCCGGCGCTCCAGTCACCGGTCACTTTTTTCAATCGTGCAGTATCCGCCAGGGCCTGGCGCATTTCGGCAAAGGTCCAGCCCTCGATAATCGTAATGCTCCAGCGTTTTACATCGCCACGCACCATCATCGTGAGCATTTGTCCCGGCGTCATGCCGTCGACAAACTCGTACTCGCCGGCCTTGATACGTGCATCGGCCGGATTCAGGCGCGCGTGCAGCCGCAACCACAGGCTATTGCCAACCAGCCCCCGGTCCGCAAGCGCAAAGGCCACCCGATTGAAACTGCGTCCCTCCGGCACCTCGAACAAAACCGGCTCTGCCAGCTCAACCGGTGCTTTCAGTGTCTGGAGACCCTGCCATGCCCAGAAGCCGACACCAATGGCGCATACCAGTGACAGGGCAAGCAGAGTAAAAATCAGGCGTTTGATCAAACTGAAGGTCCTGTGAAAATTCCGTGAGGTGCGATTGTGGCAAGATGCTCGCTGACAGGCAATTCCCTGCCGTCCATGCTGCGAACCGGCACAATTCCGGTAACACTGTTGGTCAGCCACATCCCCTGCAGCCTGTCATGCCCGAGATCCGCCGCAGTAACCAGTCGCTGCTCGACCCGCGCTCCGTGCCTCCCCAGGCAGTCCAGCAGCTCCGCCCGCATGACACCGGCCACCGCCAGGCACTCCCTGGGTGGCGTAATCCAGGCTCCCCCACTCTTCACAAAAAGATTGGTGCGCGTGCCTTCAATCAGCCGGCCTCCGACATCCGGCATAATGCGCTCGAACTCACCAGGCCGCAGCTCGCGACTGGCCAGCACCTGCTGCATCCGCTCCAGGGATTTCATCCCCGCCATCGCCGGATGTACAACCAGCGGAATGGCACTGACCGATGCCCTGATGCCGTCGGGCTCCGGTGCCGGGGGCGCGGGATGAACCGAGAATATCAGACGGGGGTGAACGGTTTCCGGTACCCGGTAGCCCCGGCCACCGGAACCCCGGGTGAGAATCAGCTTGAACACACAGACTTCACTGGGCAGGGCCAGCCGCTCAAGCGCTTGCTGCACTGCGGATTCAATCTCTGCCCGGGCGACAGGAATCCCCAGTCGGCCAGCATCTTCCAGCAGGCGACACAGGTGTCGCCCGAGCAGAAAAGGCTGTCCACAGTCAACACGGATGGTTTCAAACAGGCCATCCCCATAGCCAAGCCCACGGTCGCTGACGTCAATCACACCCGGGTCCGGCCAGATTACCTGTACCACCTGACTCAATCCCCGTAGCGGCGGAAGATGAGCGTTCCGTTGGTACCACCGAAGCCAAAGGAGTTGGACAAAGCGTACTCCAGATCCGCCTTGCGACTCTGGTTGGGCACAAAGTCCAGATCACACCCTGCATCGGGGTTATCCAGATTAATGGTCGGTGGCAGGACACCATCGCGCAGCGCCAGCAGCGAGAAAATGGCCTCCACGGCTCCGGCCGCACCCAGCAAATGGCCAGTCATGGACTTGGTACTGCTGATGGCCAGTGTTTCCGCCGCGGCACCAAACACCTGTTTGACCGCCGCCACTTCCGCCACATCGCCAACCTGTGTTGAGGTGCCATGGGCATTGATGTAATTCACTTGTTCCGGCTCCAGACCCGCATCCCGGAGTGCGTTGGCCATTGCGCGGGCGGCCCCCTCGCCGGACCCAGGTGGCGCGGTAATATGGTGGGCATCGTCACTCATCCCGAAGCCGACCACTTCTCCAAGGATGTTGGCACCCCGGGCCTTCGCATGTTCAAGATCCTCGAGGACCAGTACGCCGGCACCGTCACTCAGCACAAAACCGTCCCGATCCCTGTCCCAGGGTCGACTGGCCTTTTCCGGTTCGTCGTTGCGGGACGACAGGGCACGGGCGGCGGAGAAGGCTGCCACACCGGACCGGGTAGTGGCCATTTCGGAACCGCCGGCCAGCATCACATCCGCGTCGCCATAAGCGATGGTACGTGCGGCATAGCCAATATTGTGGGTACCGGTGGTGCAGGCGGTGGTGATGGCGATGTTGGGCCCACGAAAGCCGAAACGGATGGCGGCATTACCTGCCAGCATGTTGATTACCGAAGCCGGCACGAAAAACGGAGACACCTTGCGGTGCCCGCCTTTTTCCATGGCAGCAATATTCTTCTCGATAAACTCCAGGCCACCGATGCCGGAACCCAGTGCCACACCGACCCGGTCACGATCCAGGTTGTCGTACTCTTCCAGAGCACTGTGCGCAACCGCTTCTTTTGCAGCCAGCAGGCCATACTGGATAAAGACGTCCAGCTTGCGGGCATCTTTCCGCGTAATAAACGGCTCGGTTTCCAGATCCAGGATGGCTCCGCCAATCCGGGTGCCATATTCCGAGGCATCAAAACGATCAATCATGCCGATGCCGCTGCGGCCGGCCTGAATGCCTTCCCATGAGGTGTCCACGCTATTGCCCAGCGGCGACAACATGCCCATCCCAGTAATCACAACACGTCTTTTAGACATAGCAACCAAACCCGGCTCTGTCCTGATCAGAATTACGTTTGCCCGGCGGGCTTTAAGGATCAGCCAATAAAAAAGCCGTCCCTCGTTCAATGGCAAGGACGGCTTCTGCCTGGCTTAAAGACCTGGCGGAGTATCAGGTGTGAGCGACGATGTAGTCGATCGCATCCTGCACACTGGCAAGCTTCTCGGCTTCTTCATCCGGAATCTCGGTCTCGAACTCTTCCTCGAGCGCCATAACCAGCTCAACGGTGTCCAGTGAGTCAGCGCCAAGGTCCTCTACAAAAGAAGATGAGCTCTGGACTTCAGACTCCTTTACGCCCAGCTGTTCACAAACGATCTTCTTCACGCGCTCTTCAACTGTACTCATAATGTCCTCACTTTTATAATTAACCAAGCAATCTTGCTGTGGCCAGTTTAGTTTAATCCCTACCAGCAAACAAGCAGGGTACATACCTTGCAGTTACCTGCCGGTGGCCCGCAAAGCGCAGGCACGGCAACCGGTCAGGACATGTACATGCCACCATTCACGTGAATGGTTTCACCCGTCACATAACCGGCTGCGTCCGAAGCCAGAAACGCCACCACAGCAGCGACTTCTTCCGGCGCACCCAGGCGCCCGGCGGGAATATTGGCCAGCATGGCTTCACGCTGATCCTCACCCAGGGCGCGGGTCATATCCGTATCAATAAAGCCCGGGGCCACACAATTGGCGGTAATGCCCCGGTTCGACATTTCACTCGCCAGGCTACGGGTAAAACCCTCAATACCCGCCTTGGCCGCACAGTAGTTGCCCTGCCCGGCATTCCCCATGCTGGCCACCACCGAACTGATACTGATCACCCGGCCCCAGCGAGCCTTGGCCATACCCCGCATCACCGCCTTGCTGGTCCGGTAAACGCTGCTCAGGTTGGTTTCGATCACCGCGGACCAGTCGTCTTCTTTGAGCCGCATTAACAGGTTATCCCGGGTGATACCTGCGTTGTTCACCAGAATCGCCGGCGCGCCCGCTTCTGCAGTAATCTGTTTCAGGCCCTGTTCAACGCTGTCCGGATCGGATACATCCATGACCAGACCAAAGCCGTTGTTACCCGCGTCCTTCAATGCAGCCGAAATACGGGCAGCTCCGTCTTCACTGGTGGCCGTACCGACCACCGTAGCGCCATCTTCTGCCAGTTTTCGGGCAATGGCCTGGCCAATGCCACGGGTCGCCCCGGTAACCAGCGCAACTTTTCCTTCAAGAGACATAGGCTTCTCCGTTTTTACCGGGATGTGCCGAAAGCTTCCAGAGCGCTATTCAGCCCCTCCGGCGAGTCGATATGATGCACCGCAAGGTCGCGATCAATCCGCTTCATCAGTCCGGCAAGTACCTTACCGGGGCCACATTCCACAGCCACCTCAACCTGGCGACTCTGCAGTTCTTTCACGGTATCAGTCCAGAGCACCGGCGAATAAAGCTGGCGCACCAGGTTGGCTTTGATTTCGTCACTGTCCTGCACAGCTATGGCGCTGACATTCTGGATAACCGGGATGACAGCATCGTTAAAGCTTATCTCGTCCAGGGTTGCCGCCAGCTCTTTGGCCGCATCATTCATCAGGGCACAGTGAGAGGGGACGCTTACAGGCAACGGCATCGCCTTGCGGGCCCCTTTGTTTTTGCAGGCTTCAATGGCACGCTCAACGGCGGCGGCCTTGCCGGCAATCACTACCTGACCGGGTGCATTGAAATTGACCGCAGAGACCACTTCACCCTGCTCTGCTTCCTGACAGGCGGCGATAACAGACTCATCGTCCAGGCCGATAATCGCCGCCATACGACCTTCACCGGCGGGCACCGCCTCCTGCATCAGTTCACCCCGCAGCCGCACCAGCCGGATGGCATCAAAGAAATTCAGACTTTCCGCCGCCACCAGAGCGCTGTATTCCCCCAGGCTGTGGCCCGCCATGCAACCGGGCATGGACCCGCCGGACACCAGCCACTGTCGCCACAGGGCTACACTGGCCGTAAGCAAGGCAGGTTGTGTGATCTCGGTGCGCCCCAGCTCTTCGGCGGGGCCATTCTGGCACAACTTCCAGAGATCATAGCCCAGCTTGTCGGAGGCTTCTTTGAAGGTCTCACGGATGATGGACCAGTGCTCAACGGCACCGGCCAGCATTCCGACGGATTGGGATCCCTGTCCGGGAAAAACAAAGGCTGTGTTCATGGGAAGAATCTTACCGTTTTGGGGCGTATGGAGCGATTAGCCAATAGTACACATTATAAGGCCATCACTATAGCATCAGCTCATCCAGCCGCTCATTGATCCTCTGCGGTACATCAAGCTGCACCTCACGGACGGCCTGGCGGATGGCGGCCAGCATGGCCCGCTCGTTGGCGTTACCGTGGCTCTTGATCACTACACCCTGCAGCCCCAGAAAGCTGGCTCCATTGTGACGGGAGGGATCCATCAACCTCAATACCCGACCGATAATCGGCCTGGTCAGCCAACCTGCCAGGCGGCCGTAGAGGCCTTTACTGAAAGCCTGCTCCAGCAATTCAATCAGCACCCCGGCCACGCCTTCACCGGTTTTCAGGGCGATATTACCGACAAACCCGTCGCACACCACCACGTCAGCCACATCACGGAACAAATCGGAGCCCTCCACATAACCTATGTAGTTCAGAGACTCCGACTGGGCCAGCATATGGGAGGCCAGCCGCACCTGTTCATTGCCCTTGATTTCTTCTTCGCCCACGTTCAGCAAGGCCACACGAGGCTCCGCCTGATCACTGATGGCGGAAGCCATCAGCGAGCCCATCAAGGCGTACTGATAGAGATTCTCTGCACTGGAGTCCACGTTGGCACCGAGGTCCAGCACATGGCAGTGACCACGCAGGGAGGGGATGAGCTTGGCAATAGCCGGGCGCTCTATGCCCGGATACATATGGATAATGCTGCGACCAAAGGCCATCAGGGCACCGGTATTGCCGGCACTGACGCAACCACCCGCCTCACCGTCGCGCACCAGGGTAAGCGCCACCGCCATGGACGAATTGCGCTTGTGGCGAAGGGCATGGGAGGGCCGCTCATTCATCCTGACCACGTCTGCCGCCTCCACGATACGGATGCGGGGATGGCCAGAACGCAACAAGGCCTCAAGCTCACTCCGGAAACCCACCAGAATGAGACTCAAGGCCCTGTTTTCCTGCACTGCGGACAGCGCTGCAGCCACTACAATCGCCGCCCCACGATCGCCGCTCATGGCATCGATCGCAATGGTTACCGGCTGACTGAAAGACCCTTCAGGCACTGGCGCTTTCCGGGACGGGGACGCTTACTCGTCCCGCGCCTCTAAAACCTGTTTGCCGCGGTAGAAACCGTCCGGGGACACATGATGACGACGATGCACTTCACCGGTGGTGCTGTCTACAGACAACGCTGCGGTGTTCAGGGCATCGTGGGAACGACGCATACCGCGCTTAGAGCGGGTTTTACGATTTTGCTGTACAGCCATGGTTATGCTCCTGACCTATAGGTAAACATGTTCTTTCAATTTTACGCCACCGGCCCACCGGCACCGCAGCCACTGATTTTCAGTGTTTTTTCTTCACCCGGAGACCCGCCAGCACGCTGAACGGGTTGTCTTTTTCAGTTTCGCCTGCCTCGACGCCGGACTTTTCAGAGTCGTCCGCATCGGCCTCAAGTGCCTCCAGTTCCGGTGTGGCCGGACACTCGTTCCGCTCATGCAGCGGGAACGGCGGCAACGCCAGCAAAAGCTCGTCCTCGGCCATCTGCCAGAGATCAGCAGAGAAGTCGTCCGTCTGAAACGGCTCCAACTCTTTTGGCAACTGACTGGCCTGCTCGTCGGAGGTCACCAGCCCCAGCACAAAGCGGGATGCCACAAGCGCCGGCATGTCCGTCATGCAACGCTGGCATTCCAGCAATACCGGCGCTTCAAGCTCTCCGCTTACAATTCGCCGACGCTCGCTGTCCTGGGAAAACGACAGCTTTACCTGGCACACCGCCGCCTCACCGAACCCGGACACTGCTTCGGAAAAACGGGACAGCTTCTCCAGAGGAAGCTCCCCTTCGAGAACAGTCTGACGCTCTGCCAGCCGGTAAGGGTCGACAGATCTGGGCAATTCGGCTTCAGGCGCTTTTGACATAGGCGCGCAATTTTAGGGACCCGGTGCGCCCCTGTCAAAGACTTCATGCCCTTTTGCCGGAGACTTTTCACAGGGATAAGGGTAATTTACGATAACCGCCGCCCCTGACACCCCTGACAAGGCAATACCATGCGCATCCGACCACTCGTACTGGCCTCTTCGTCCCCCTACCGGCGCCAACTGCTGGAACGGCTCGGACTGCCGTTCGAGTGCGCCAGCCCGGATATAGATGAGAGCCCCAGTCAGGGCGAATCACCGGAACAGCTTGCCATACGCCTTTCAGAGACAAAAGCAAGAGCCCTGGCTACCCGCTATCCGGCCCACTGGATCATCGGCTCGGACCAGGTGGCGGTATTGCCCGGCGGGGCGATTGCCGGAAAACCCGGCGATCACCGGCGCGCGGCAGAGCAACTGAGACAGAGTAGCGGCAATACCGTTACCTTCCTGACCGGCCTCTGCCTGCTGGATTCCGCCACCGGTGAGGCAGCCGTCCGCTGCGTTCCCTACCGGGTGGATTTCCGGGAACTCACCGAGTCGGAAATAGACAGCTACCTGACTGCCGAACAGCCCTGGGATTGCGCCGGCAGCTTCAAAATGGAAGGACTGGGCATTGCCCTCTTCCGGGAGATGCAGGGCAGCGACCCGAACAGCCTGACGGGGTTACCCCTGATCGCACTGACCGACCTGCTGAGGAAGCGGGGGCTAAACCCCCTCACATCCGTTCAGCGGAGCTCGAATCTGGCTTCGGACAGGTAGCGGGCAACCCCCTCGCCCACTGACACGCCCAGCTGGTCAACGAGATTCCGCAAGGGCGACGGTTGGTGACTATAATCCACCAGCTCCTTCTCTCCGACAATCTGCCTCGCCACGTGGGCGCTACTACCAAGACCGTCAACCAGCCCCAGCTCCAGGGCCTGCTCGCCGGTCCAGACAAGTCCCGAGAAAAGCCGGTCATCATCAGCCAGACGATCACCGCGGCCCTCCCGGACTTTCTCAATGAATTGCCTGTGCGTGGTTTCGAGAACCTGCTGCCAGAATGCCACATCCTGCTCTTCCTCCGGCGAGAAAGGGTCCAGGAAGGCCTTGTTCGCACCCGCCGTGTAAAGCCGGCGCTCAATGCCCAGCTTATCCATGATTCCGGTGAAACCGAAGCCGCCGGATACCACGCCAATAGAGCCCACCAGGCTTGCCTGGTCGGCGTAGATCTGGTCCGCCGCAGCAGCTATATAATAGGCACCGGATGCACCGATATCCGATATAACGGCATACACCTTCTTGTCCGGATATTCGCCCCGCAAACGCTTGATCTCGTCATAAATGTAGCCAGCCTGCACGGGACTGCCACCAGGACTGTTAATGCGCAGGATGACAGCCACCGCATCAGGCTCCTTGAATGCCTTCTGCAGGGAACCGACAATGTTATCCGCACTGGCCAGCTCTTCGGCGGCAATCGGACCAGTCACTTCGATCAGGGCCGTGTGTCTGCCCGCCGTCGCATTCAGGCTGCCGGCCCCGGAAAACTGGATCAGGTACAGCAACGCAAACAGATAGCCGAAGGTCAGCAGTTTGAAGAACACACCCCAGCGCCGGCTCTTGCGCTGCTCCGACTGCAGGGACATCACCAGCTTCTCGATCAGTTTCCAGTCCCTCTGCGATTCCTGCCGGGCCTGCGAAACTCCCCTGCCAGCTCGCCCGCCGCCAGACTCGTCAGGCGCTCCCCAGCCAGGATTCTTATCGTTCTCCCAGTCGCTCATTACCACATCCTTTTATTCATAATTGCCTACCACTCCAAAAACACAGCGCCACTCACAGCCCCAGTACATCCCGCAGATCGTCCACACGATCCACAATAGCGCGAGGCGAGTACTGCCCCAGCACACCCCTGTCATGCACACCCCATTCCACGCCAATCGCAGGCATACCGATGCGCCGGGCCATTTCCATGTCGTAACGAGTATCGCCAATCATTACCGCCTGCCCGGGCCGCAGGCCGTAAAATTCGAGAATCTCCGCCAGCATGGCCGGATCCGGCTTGGAACGGGTCTCGTCCGCGCAACGGGTAATAGCAAAATAATCCCCCAACCCACTGCTCACCAAGGCCCCGGCAAGCCCCCGCCGGCTCTTGCCAGTGGCCACGGCACAGCTCCGTTGCGTGGCACACAGGTCCGCCAGCACCTGATCCATTCCATCGAACACATGCTGGGGCGTGGTTTCCCTGGCGAAGAAATAACGCGCATAACCTTCCCGGATGCGGTTCATTTCCTGTTCCGAAAGCCCCGGATAGAGTTTTTGCAACGCCTCGACCATACCAAGCCCGATGATATCCCGGTAAGCCTCGTACTCCCGTTCCGGGAACCCCAACTCCGTGGCTGCCTGGTGCAAGCTTCCGGCAATGTGTTCCACCGAATCAATCAGCGTACCATCCCAATCAAAAATAACCGCTTTTATATCTTTCATCACTCAGAACCTGCCTGACTTCCGGACCGCTCCCGCAGGCGCCGGAGTACATCATGTATGGCTTGATCATAGGGCGCCTCAAGCTCCAGCACCTGCTGCTCCTCGCCGGGCAGGGTCAGAGTCAGGGCCCGGGCATGCAGCATCAGCCGATTACCGCCAATCGCACGAAAGGCCTTCTGGCTGGCATCATCCATATACTTGTCATCTCCGGCGATCGGATGCCCGACCCAGGCAGCGTGCACCCGGATCTGGTGGGTGCGACCGGTCACCGGCGAAGCTTCCACCAGCGAATACCCCTGAAATACCTCCAGGGACCTGAACATGGTCAGGGACTCCTTGCCTGCGGCATCCACCTTCACCCGGCGCTCACCGTTAGTCATTTCGTAACGCAGCAACGGCTGATCTACCCGTTTGACCGAGTCCGGCCAGCGGCCGCTAACCAGCGCGTGATAGCGCTTGCGGATGCGCTTCTGGCGCAGCTGATCCTGCAAAAACCGCAGGGCCGACCGCTTCCTGGCGACCATTACCAGCCCGGAGGTATCCCGGTCCAGCCGATGCACCAGCTCAAGAAACCGGGCATCCGGCCGGGCTGCGCGGAGCACCTCAATCAGACCGAAATCCACACCACTGCCACCGTGCACCGCGATACCCGAGGGTTTGTTGACCACCAGCAACTGATCGTTCTCGAACACAATCGCCTGTTCAATTACTTGCTGCACCCGCTCCCCGGGCTTCACCTGCGGTGGTTTCTCCTTGCGGGTAACCGGCGGAATACGCACTACATCCCCCGCCCTGATGCGGGTGTCGGGCTTCACCCTTCCTTTGTTAATGCGCACCTCACCCTTGCGAATGATCCGGTAGACAATGCTTTTCGGGACATCCCGCCATTGCGCCATCAGGAAATTATCCAGGCGCTGGCCCTGATCATCCGGGTCAATGGTCACATACCTTACCCCCTGCCGCTTCCCGCCGGGCACATGACTGCCGGCACTGGCCGGTTTTCCCGGGCGGGAGCTGGATCGGGTTCTGGACGATGAATCTCGGGACATGGGCACCTGGCCGGCTGATACTACAGGATTGATGATCTCTGACAATGCTGATATATTCGGGCATGCTTTGCCGTCTGTTTAAGGCTGAAACAGTATGTCAGCTATCGAGCGGCAGAAGTATACAGATACTACGACAGAGTTTGAACGCCAGATGTCCGCGCAAATATACCGGGGGCTGGCGCAAGATCCCGTCCTGGAACCCTTGACAGGGGCCGGCCGTAAAACCGGCCGCGGACAGGCGCGGGAGTGATCACAACCGTGCGGAAAACCCACGGAAGGCATCGCGAAGAATCATCACAGCACGCAGGGCCGGGCCGTCCAGTAAACCAGTATGACGTGAGACCCAGGCACCTGCGTGAACCTGAAAACGGATAACATGCGCCAACAGACAACGCCTTCACCCACAACCTCCCTGCCCATCGGCAGCCGGATGGTTACACGTGATGGTATCAGAGCGGCAGGGAACCTTCCCGCCTCCGCCTGACCCGTCTGGTCGCCGGGCTATTGCCATGAACGCGACACGCAGGTTCTGCTTCGCCGATGCCCTCCCCGGGTTTTCTGTCTTAACCAATTGACAGGAAACAGCTTTCTCCATGAAAAGAATGCTAATCAATGCAACTCACCCCGAAGAGTTGCGCGTTGCACTGGTAGACGGCCAACGGCTGTTTGATCTGGACATCGAATCCAGCTCCCGGGAACAGAAAAAGGCAAACATCTACAAAGGTCGCATCACACGGGTAGAACCCAGCCTGGAAGCCGCCTTTGTCGACTTCGGCGCAGATCGCCACGGCTTTCTTCCCCTGAAAGAAATCTCCAAGGAATACTTCAAGAAATCCCCCGGCCAGATCGAAGGCAAGATCAACATCAAGGAAGTGGTTTCCGAAGGACAGGAAGTGATTGTCCAGGTAGACAAGGAAGAGCGCGGCAACAAGGGCGCGGCCCTGACCACCTTCATTTCTCTCGCTGGCCGCTATCTGGTGCTCATGCCCAACAACCCGCGCGCCGGCGGCATCTCCCGCCGCATCGAAGGTGAAGAGCGTGCCCAGCTGAAAGATGCCATGAGCGACGTACAGGTGCCCAAGTCCATGGGCATTATCGTGCGTACCGCCGGTATCGGCCGCACCACCGAAGAGCTTCAGTGGGATCTGGACTACCTGGTACAGTTCTGGGAGGCCATCACTCAGGCCGCTGACGAGCGCAAGGCCCCTTTCCTCATCCACCAGGAAAGCAACGTTATCATCCGCGCAGTGCGGGACTACCTCCGCCAGGACATTGGCGAGGTGCTGATTGATGCGGAAAACGTCCATGCCGACGTACTCAATTTCGTGCGGGCGGTCATGCCCAGTTTCGAGAACAAAATCAAGCTGTACCAGGACGAAATCCCCCTGTTCAGCCGCTACCAGATTGAAGGACAGATCGAGACCGCCTTCGAGCGGGAAGTGAAACTGCCTTCCGGTGGTTCCATTGTTATCGACCCCACCGAAGCACTGGTGTCCATCGACATCAACTCCTCCCGCGCCACCAAGGGGCAGGACATCGAAGAAACCGCCCTGCAGACCAACCTTGAGGCCGCCGATGAAATTGCCCGTCAGCTGCGCCTGCGGGACATGGGCGGGCTGGTGGTCATCGATTTCATCGACATGACTCCGGCCCGCAACCAGCGGGAAGTGGAACAGCGCATGCGTGAAGCCCTGGAAATCGACCGGGCCCGGGTCCAGGTGGGCAAGATTTCCCGCTTCGGCCTGCTGGAAATGTCACGTCAGCGCCTGCGCCCCTCTCTCGGGGAAACCCGTAGCGAAGTCTGCCCCCGCTGCGAGGGTCAGGGCACCATCCGGGGTATCGAATCCCTGGCGCTGAGCATCATGCGCCTGATCTACGAGGAGTCCTCGAAAGAGAAGACCGGCGAAGTCCGCGCCATTGTGCCGGTGAGCGTGGCCACCTTCCTGCTGAACGAAAAACGCCAGCAACTGGCTGACATTGAGCGCCACCAGGAAGTGAGCGTGGTTATCGTGCCCGCAACTCACATGGAAACGCCCCACTTCGAGATCATCCGCATGCGGGATGACGAGACCGGTGCCGAGCACGTCTCCAGCTACCAGGTTGCAGAACAGTACGCCGAGCAGGAAGAGGAAGTTAACGAAATCTCCGGAGCCAAAGAGATCGTCCGCGAGGAAGCGGCGGTCAAAGCCATTCGTCCAGCACCTGCACCCGCCCCTGCGCCGGCTCCCGCAGCCCGGGAACAGGAGGCGGCCCAGGAAGAAGGGCTGATTCGTCGCCTGTCCCGGAAAATTGCCGCTTTCTTCCACGGCGAAGAGGCATCCGACGAATCCGGCCGTGAACAAAGCGGTCAGCGTCGTCAGCAGCCGCAAAACAACCGCCGCAACCAGGGCCGCCAGGACCGCCGCAAGAGCCGTGTCGCCCGCGAGGGACAGGGAGCCGGTCGCAGTGATCGTCGCCCGGGAGGCAATAATCAGAATCGCAATGACGACAACCGTAACCCCCGGACCGAAAACAAGCAGACCAACCAGCAAAAGCCGGGCGGAAGCCAGCCCGACAACCGGAAGTCCGCTGACGGCCAGAAAGCCCACAACCGCAACCAGGGCCGTAACAAGCCTCAGGGCCAGAATCAGAGGCAGGACAGCAAGGGCAAGCAGGAGAAAGACGACCAGTCCCGCAAGGACAATCGCCAGCCCCAGGGCCAGAAGGCTGTGAAGTCCGACAACCAGAAGCCTGCGGAAAAGGAAGGTAACGACAACCGCAACCGCAAGCCGCGCCGCCAGCGTAATCGCGATGGTTCCCCGACAGAAGCACCGGCTTCTGCCCCGGCCGATCGCAAGACGGCCAGGGCCGACAAGCACCAGAAGGACACCCAGAAGGAGTCCGATGATAGCCGGATGCCCAAGGCGGCCCAGCCTCGCAAGCCGGATAATGCGGAAGATGAAACCACCGCTCCGGTAGATACCAGGGCGCCGGAGGCAGAAAAAGCGCCGCAAGAGGACAAGGCTCCACAGCACAACAACACGGAGCAACAGGCTGCACAACAGGAGGAAAAGAAAGAGACTGGCAGCTCCATCCAAAAGCAGCCTGAGAGCAGTGACCCGTCCCATAAAACGGATGTCAGCGACGAGGCGAAGAAATCCGGAAAACCGACTCGCAAGCCTGGCAACCGCAGGCCGTCAAAAGACACTGCGAAAGCGGATGACCAGGATACCGGCAAAGCAACGGCCGGCGACCCGGAGGCCGTATCCGTCAAAGTGGCTGAAAAAAAGGACGAGAAGACCGCGGAGCCGGCGAAAGCCTCTGACAAGCCTGACGACCAGAAAGCAGAGTCTGCCAAAAAGCAGTCGGCGCCTGAGCAGAAGAAGCCTGAGCCAAAGCAGGAAGCCAGGACGCCGGAGGACCAACAGCCCGGGCCTGACATCCGGCAGACTGAGCAGAAATCGCCGGAGTCCGACGCTAAACAGCCGGAGTCCGAGATGAAGCAGCCTGAGTCTGAGCAAAAAAAGCAGGAGCAGAGGCCCGCTGAAGTGGAAGAAAAGCGCGCCCGGGCAAAAACGGAGGAACCGAAAGCCTCTGGCAAGCCGGAAACCGCCACCCAGGCTGATAAAGCGCCGGGTGAAGACGAAGCGCAAGCCCCCGAGGAACAGTCGGGCAGTGACCTTCCTCCGGTGATACCGGGGCGTGCCTACAACGATCCGCGAGAGGTGCGCAAGCGCCGCAAAGCGGCCGAGGCGGCCAAACGCGCCGATCAGGAAGAAGCCAACAATGCCGGGAGCAACTGAGCATGCTGACTAACCCAGAAATTGAAGCCCTTGAAGACATCCTCTTCGCCGAGCCCTGGGGGGATGAGGCGCTGGACTTCTTCGGGCTTCACGGGCTGGTTTGCGCCAGTGTGGTTGGCCCAGGAACCATACCCACCGACGCCCTATTCTGCCTCGCCACCGGTACCGATCAGGTACCGGAAGGCGGGGTACCGGACAGCTTCCGCACAGCGGTAGAAAAACTGGCCTCTGGCATGTCCAGCCTGCTGGACATGGGTCAGCCCCTGGAACTGCCGGAACCGGAAGACGGCGACCCGATGAATGCGCTGGAGAACTGGTGCGCAGGCTTTGTGGATGCTTTCCTCGAGCACGAGGACGACTGGCTGGAAGAGAACGAGAAGGAAACAGCGGATCTGATGGTGCCCATGCTGGCCCTGTCCGGGCTGTTTGACGACGAGGACTTCCAGCGGGTCCGCAAGGACGAGAAACTGTCACAACAGATGGCGGATGCCATCCCGGACTCCATCACCGATCTTTACTTGCTGTTCCACGCACCGGACTGACGTTCAAGGCACCACCGGTTCTCTGAAATGGTGCCAGACGGGGTCCAGCCCCTCTGGCATTTTTGCTATCCGGCCCAACTCGCACCAACTTGCCCCGGGAAAATGGAAGTCGCTGCCCTGGGAAGCAAGCATCCTCTCCCGCCGGCACAACTCCGACAGAAACCCAAGATCACCACTGCTCTGACCTGATGTCGACACTTCCAGGGCCCGGCCACCGGCACGACGGAAGTCGGTAATCAGCGATCTCAATTTTGTAGCCGTCATCCGGTACTTGCGCGGATGAGCCAGCACCGCAATGCCGCCGGCTTCCAGAATCCACTGCACAACCGTGTCCAGCTCCGGCCAGCAGGCTTTCACATCCCCGCGCTTTCCGGCACCCAGATGGCGTTTGAACGCCTGGTCATGATCTTTCACCTTGCCCGCGTCCCGCAATGCGGAGGCAAAATGTGGACGGCCCGGAACATTCCCCCCCGCCTTGGCCGTCGCGCGCTCCAGCAGGTCGCCCACACCCAGGCCGGATAAGCGATCGTGAATCATCCGCGCTCTGCGCCAGCGATTGTCATTCTGCTCGACGAGGGACTGGCCAAAGGCGGGGTCATCTACATCAAAGTCCAGCCCCACCACATGAATGGTGTGACTCTTCCACTGACAGGAAAGCTCGGTCCCCGGAATAAGCGTCAGCCCCAGTTGCTCAGCGACATCCCGGGCCTCTGACAGCCCGCTGATAGTGTCATGGTCGGTAATGGCCAGATGGGTCACGCCTTTTTCCATGGCGCGGGCCACCAGCTGGGCAGGCGCAAGCTGACCATCTGAAGCGGAGGTATGGCAGTGCAGATCAATGCAGGGAGCCAGGTTCTGGGGTATAGTCACAAAAATCCTGATAAAAGAACATGAAGGGCCAGTGTAACACGGCCAGCGGAGCTCTCCGCAGCAACCGCAACCGGTTACGCAGCACTGCACAACGCGAGGAGACCGATGTATTACGCCATTATGAGCCAGGATGTGAAACACAGCCTGCCCCTGAGATTATCCGCCCGCGAAAAACATCTTGCCCGCCTGGAATACCTCCGGGACGAGGGGCGCCTGCTGGTGGCCGGCCCACACCCTGCCCTTGACACACCGGACCCGGGTGAGTCCGGCTTTACCGGCAGCCTGGTCATCGCCGAATTTGATTCCCTGGAGGCCGCAAAGACCTGGGCGGATGCCGACCCGTATGTGGAAGCAGGCGTTTACGAGAAGGTCACCGTAAAGCCCTTCAAGGCGGTGCTACCCTGAACCTGTGCATCGCAACCATGTTTTTTTTGTAATATGGCGAATCTTGCAAGACCATCAGGCTGTGCGAGAATTGCGCCTTCAAGATAATTCCAACCGATCAGGAAACAACCGTGATCCCATTCAGGCAACTGTTCATTTCATGCTTTCTGCTTGTCGTTTGCAGCTCGGCAGCAGCGAAAACTGTCTACATCGACGACACCCTGTACGTCCCCCTGAGAGCCGGCGAAGGTACCCAGTACCGCATTCTCGATAATGGCCTGCGCAGTGGTACCCGCCTGCAGCTACTCGAGAAGAGTGATTCCGGGTACACCAAAGTGCGCACTCCGGACGGCAAGGAGGGCTGGGTGGTCAGCCGCTACCTGCGGGACACACCCATTGCGGAACAGCAGTTGGTCGCGGCCAAACAGGAACTGGAACAAACCCGCGCACAACTCCGGGCAACAAGAAGTGAACTGGAGGAATTACGACAGGCACACCAGCAGGTGGTCCAGTCCGAGAATGAACTGGAAACCCGTGCAGCGAACCTGAGTCAGGAACTCCAGCACATAAAGAAGGTGTCCGCCGATTCTCTGAGCCTGAACCGTCGCAACACGGAGTTGCTGGAAGAGAACCAGAAGCTCAGCAACGAACTGGAAGTCCTGGCCGCCGAAAACGAACGTCTCGAAGCGAAAAGAGAGTCGGACTTCATGCTGATCGGAGCAGGCCTGGTGGTTCTGGGCGTGGCCCTCGCACTGATCGTGCCGGCACTGAAGCCCAGCCGCAAACACGACCAATGGGCCTGATCACACTGGACGCGCCCGACCATAGCCTCTATAAAGAGGAAAACAAAAGCAGTAACAAGAGGTGTAGAGTTCCATGAGGGATTATTCTGAAAAGCGCGATTACCACCGCATGCGCCTGGAGTCCGACGTAGAGATCACCGACGCGAGTGGCACCCGCACCAAGGGAATATGCCGGGATCTCAGCGGCTCCGGAATGAAGGTTGTCGTGGACCGGATGTTCGATAAAGGCATGGAACTGAACGTTCTGATTCCACCCGCAGACGAGCAGTTCCCGCCCTTCGAGGCATCCTGCACGGTGCTGCGATGCGAAACCGATGGTGACAATGTGTTGCTGGGCCTGAGTATCCGAAAGGTCAGGCGCTGATCCGACAAGCTGCAGCCAGAAAACCTGTAACGGATACCGGTACAGGTTTTCTGGCCATGCATCAGCCTGTCTTCAAGGCCTTTTCAGAAACTACAATACCATTGTTATCCGCATACACATAGTGGCCCGGCCGGAAAGTCACACCACCGAAGGTCACCGGCACGTTCAGGTCGCCGATACCGCGCTTGTCGGTTTTACGGGGGTGAGTGCCAAGAGCCTGCACACCCAGCTTTGTCTGGCCGATCACATCCACATCGCGAATGCAGCCGTAGATAATCAGGCCGGCCCAGCCATTACTCGCGGCCTTCTCTGCCAGCATGTCGCCCAACAAAGCGGCACGCATGGAGCCGCCACCGTCAACGACCATCACCTTGCCCTCGCCCGGCTTGGCCACCTGCTCCTTGACCACGGAGTTATCTTCAAAGCACTTCACGGTCACGATCTCGCCGCCGAAGGCATCCACACCGCCAAAGTTGCGGAATCCCGGGTCCACGACGTTCACTTCCGGATAATCATCACACAGATCAGGGGTTACGATAGGCACTTGCCATTCTCCTTTTGTCTGTAAAAAAGAGTGTCAGAAAACTGAGCGTCAGTCGATTTTCTCATCCGCCAGGAAGAACCAGGTATCGAGTACCGAATCCGGATTAAGGGACACGGTATCAATGCCCTCGTCCATCAGCCACTTGGCCAGATCCGGATGATCTGAGGGGCCCTGACCACAGATACCGATGTACTTGCCGGCTTTCTTGCACGCCTGGATCGCATTGGACAGCAGCGCCTTGACCGCATCGTTCCGTTCGTCAAACAGGTGGGCGATGATGCCGGAATCCCGGTCCAGACCGAGAGTCAACTGGGTCAGGTCGTTGGAACCGATGGAGAAGCCGTCAAAGTGCTCCAGGAACTGATCAGCCAGCAGCGCATTGGCCGGCAGCTCACACATCATGATCACCCGCAGGCCGTTATCGCCCCGGGCCAGCCCATTCTCGGCCAACAGGCCAACAACCTGCTCGGCCTCACCCACGGTACGCACAAAGGGCACCATCACCTCAACGTTAGTGAAGCCCATCTCGTTGCGCACCTTCTTCAGGGCACGGCATTCCAGCTCGAAGCAGTCCCGGAAGGTATCAGAAATGTAGCGTGAGGCGCCCCGGAAGCCAAGCATCGGGTTTTCTTCGTCAGGCTCATAGAGGGTGCCGCCGATCAGGTTGGCATACTCGTTGGACTTGAAGTCCGACAGGCGGACAATCACTTTCTTCGGATAGAACGCCGCGGCCAGTGTGGAAATCCCTTCCACCAGCTTGTCGACATAGAAATCCACCGGAGAGGCATACCCGGAAATGCGCTTCTCCACCGTTTGATGAATGTCCCGGGGCAGGCTGTCGAAGTTCAGCAGCGCCTTGGGGTGTACCCCGATCATGCGGTTGATGATGAACTCAAGGCGGGCCAGGCCGACCCCTTCATTGGGCAGCGCCTGAAAATCAAAGGCCCGGTCCGGGTTACCCACGTTCATCATGATCTTGAAGGGAATGTCCGGCATGGAATCCACGGTATTTTCCCGCAGTTCAAAGTTGAGGCTGCCCTCGTAGATCATACCGGTGTCGCCCTCGGCACAGGACACGGTGACCTCCTGCCCTTCTTTCAGTACTTCGGTGGCATCGCCACAACCCACGACCGCCGGAATACCCAACTCACGGGCAATAATAGCGGCGTGACAGGTCCGTCCACCGCGGTCGGTGACTATAGCGGAGGCACGCTTCATCACCGGTTCCCAGTCCGGATCGGTCATATCGGTGACCAGAACATCGCCGGACTGGACCCTGTCCATCTCCTTGATGCTGTCAACAATGCGGACCGGACCACTGCCAATCTTGTGACCAATACTGCGGCCCTCAACCAGCACCTTGCCCTGTTCTTTCAAAAGGTAGCGTTCCATGACGTTGGCGGCAGCCCGGCTCTTGACCGTTTCGGGGCGAGCCTGAACGATGTAGATCCGGCCGTCATCGCCGTCCTTCGCCCACTCGATATCCATCGGGCGCTGGTAATGCTTTTCGATAATCATGGCCTGGCGGGCCAGCTCTTCCACTTCCGCATCGCTGATGCAGAAACGCCCCCGCTCCTCCTGATCCACCTTCACGGTGTCCACAAAGTGATCGGTCGAGGGATCCGTGGAGTAGACCATCTTGATTGCCTTGCTGCCCAGGTTACGGCGCAGCACCGCCGGACGGCCAGCTTCAAGGGTAGGCTTGTGTACATAGAACTCGTCAGGGTTCACCGCACCCTGCACCACCGTCTCACCCAGACCGTAAGATGCGGTAATGAACACCACTTCCCGGAAACCGGATTCGGTATCCAGGGTGAACATCACGCCACTGGCGGCGGTCTCGCTACGCACCATCTTCTGGATGCCCGCCGACAGCGCCACGTGCTTGTGGTCAAAGCCGTGATGCACCCGGTAGGAAATGGCCCGGTCATTGAACAGGGAGGCGAATACTTCCTTCACGGACTTGCGGACCTGATCCAGGCCGACAACATTGAGGAAAGTTTCCTGCTGGCCGGCAAACGAGGCATCGGGCAGGTCCTCGGCAGTCGCGGAGGAACGCACGGCTACTGCCATGGACTCGTTACCGTCCTGTAGCTGTGCGAATGACTCGCGTAGCGTCTTGTCAAGGGACTCCGGGAAAGGGGTTTCCAGAATCCACTGGCGGATGTTGGAGCCTACCCTGGCCAATTCGTTGACATCGTTGATATCAAGCTTGTCCAGGGTCTCATCGATCTTGTCCCGCAGCCCGTCTTTGGCGAGGAACTCCCGATAGGCGTGGGCCGTGGTGGCAAAGCCGCCCGGCACGGTTACACCTGCGTTGGCGAGATTACTGATCATTTCACCGAGTGAGGCATTTTTGCCCCCTACCCGGTCCACATCCGACATTCCCAGGTGGTCAAACCAGATAATGTAATCTTCCAAAGCACGTCTCCCCTGAATCAAAAAGCATTACGCTGCGGGCTCATACCAGACAGGCCTGATACCCGCCAATTCGCTTACTCACGATGGAAATTGGCGTGTATGATACTGGAACGCGCAGGAATTACCTAGAGATCCCGGCAAAACGGAGCTGCAGATCCCCCATGAAACGAACCGCATTTTTCATCTCCGACGGCACAGGCCTTACCGCAGAGGCCCTTGGCAACAGTCTGCTGGCACAATTCGAGAAAATCGAATTCGAACGAATCACCGCGCCCTACATCGACGATGCAGACAAGGCCAGCAACATGGTGGCGCGGATTAACAAGTCCGCAGAACAGGATGGCAGCCGCCCGCTGGTATTTGACACCATCGTTGACAGCAAGATCCGGGACATCATTGCCACCGCAGAAGGCTTTATGGTGGACATTTTCGGCACCTTCCTGAACCCGCTGGAACAGGAGCTGCAATCCTCCTCATCCTATTCGGTGGGCAAATCCCACTCGATCAATAACGCGGGGCGCTACGAGCAGCGTATCCATGCGGTCAATTTTGCCCTGGATAACGATGACGGTGCCCGCACCCGGCACTATAACGAGGCGGATCTGATTCTGATCGGCGCCTCCCGCAGCGGCAAGACACCCAGCTGTCTGTATCTGGCGCTGCAGTATGGCGTCAAGGCAGCCAACTACCCGATCACCGAGGAAGACCTGGACGACCAGAAACTGCCGGACCTGCTCAAGCCCCACAAGGACAAGATCTTCGGCCTGACCATCGAGCCGGAACGGCTGGCCACCATCCGCAACGAACGGCGGCCCAATTCCCGCTACTCGTCACTGAAGCAGTGCATGCACGAAATCGAAGAAATCGAGGCCATGTACCGGCGGGAGCGTATTCCCTACCTGAATACCACGGCGTATTCGGTAGAAGAAATTGCCACCCGCATCATGGTAACGACCGGGTTGAAGCGTAACCGCTGAAGGCGGTTACAGCTCCTCGACCGACAAACCCAGCTGTTCCGCCAGGCCGCGATTCTCGTGGCTGGTCACCACCGCGGTGCTGGCGCTTTCCGGATTCAGCCAGGTACGGGCCACCCGCTGCAGGTCATCCAGAGTGGTGGCCAGCACCCGCTCCCGGAACCTGGCCTGCTGCTCCGGACTGCGACCGAACAGATGATTGTGATAGGCGTGCCTGGCGGCACCGGCGGGCGATCTCGGCCGATCCAGCTGCCCGATCACGCCCAGAATGGACTCTTCCAGTGCCTGGGGATCATGCCTCTCTTCCTGCAGCCACGCCAGAGACCGGTCGAAGTCTTCGAGGGTTTCCTCAAAGCGCGGGTCACGGTAGGAGAAGAACCGGAAGGAGCCGTTCACGCTGTCCTGGCCAGCTCCGCCACCATAGGCGCCGCCTTTTTCACGGATAGCCCGGTGTAGATAACCGTTGCGCAGAAAGCCGCCCAACACTGTCAGCGGGGCCGCATCGGGATGATCTACCGGCACCGTCGGATAGGCACGGGCACAGGCGTTCACCTGGGTTGAGGTCAGCCAGGCCTGCTTTATTCGGAAGCTCACGGGCTCAGGGTGCCAGGGGGCAGACGCCTGCCCCTCCAGTCCCTGCCAGGCATCCCGCACATCCTGCACCATTGGTTTCAGATGCTCCTCCTCTGCGACCAGAAGATATTGGCGCGCCTGATTGCGGATCTTGCCCTGCAAAGCCGCCAGTTGCTCACACAGCCGTTTCAGTTCAGCGGATTCCGCCAGGGAATCATCCAGTTTCCTGGCAGCGCGAATCGCTTCCAGGCCACCCAGCCGAAAAGACAGCCAGGCACCAGGGCTCATTCCCTGGGAAGCCGCACTCATGGCCAGTGCATGGCCGCTGCCGGTCACAGCCTGCTCCCGCCGGAAGCGGATCTGGGAAATCAGCTCCCGGACACGCTCTTGCTCGTCAAAGCGGGCATCCATTACCACATCCCGCAAGAGCCTTGTAAGCTCAGAGCGGTTACGGGCCAGCGCCTTGCCACTGACAATCAGATAGCCGTTCAGCGTCTGCACATCATCAATACTGCCTTTGGCAGAGGTGGTGGCACCCACGCCACCGGACTCAGCGGAAATGCGGTCCTGCATCTGCAGATAATCCAGTTCGCCACAGCCCACCTCCGGCAGCAAGGTGGTGAAGTATGGCAGCAACAGCAACTCATCTTCCTCCAGGTCCGGCAGCGGAATCACCACCTGCTCGTATACCAGGCCGTTGGTGCCGCGGGCATACACCGTCACACCCAAATCGCCGTCATAGCGACTTTCAGGTTCCGGACGCTGAAGAGGCACGTCGCTCAGGTCCACCTTGGGCAAAATGGAATCATCATCCTTGCGTTGCTGGCGCTCCTCCAGCGCTACCGCGCGCTCAACAATTGCCTGCCGCTCTTCCTCGGTCAGCTCGGCCTTACGCCTGGCCAGAGCCTCACGGATGTACTGCTGACGCTGGCTTTCCAGGCGGGTATCCGGCCGCAGGGTCAGGGTCACCCGGTGCGGGTTCTCCAGCAGGCTGCGACGGACCAGGCCGGGCACATAATCCGGATCCCTGATCTTCTCCCTCAGGTCCGCCAGTACCGGCTCCAGGTCCAGCAGGGCCACGGGGTCGCCCCCATGCACCATCGGCGAGATCGCCTGCATGATCAGCTGCAGACCATAGGGGAACCGGTCCCCGGCAATTTCCCGCTGGTGTAACTCCAGCTGGTGAAGAATGGCTTCCAGGCGCTCCTGAGACACACCCTCTGAGACCACTTTGGCCAGGGTTTCCTCAATGAGCTTCTCCAGATCCTCGCCGCGCCCGGGCTCACTGCCCTCGATGCCACAAACAAAGGTCATTTCCCGGTTGGAGTCCTCGACACCACACAAGGGTGACGGGGCATGGCCCAGATCGGTATTTTCCAGGGCACGCATCAGGGGCGAGGCACTGTTCTCCAGCAGCACGGCCGCCAGTAACTGTGCCTCCATGTTTTTCTGCAGGTCAAAGCTGTGCTCCAGCAACCAGCCGACCACAATATGGGTCTTGCCTTCAGTGCCCTCATCCTCACTCACGGCATAACCCTGTTCTACCCGCAGCGGGGAGAAGATACGTTTCTCATCACGCAACGGCAGGTCAATATCCTGTCGGTCAAACCGTTTCAGGGCCAGCTCCTCGAATTTCTCGTGGTGCTCCCGGGCAGGAATATTGCCGTAAGTCGCAAAAATCGCATTGCCGGGATGATAGTGATGACGATAGAACGCCACCAGATCCTCGTACCGCAGGTCCACGATATGGTCCGGCTCCCCGCCACTGTTGTAGTGATAGGTGGTGGTCTGGAAAAGATGGCTCGACAGGCTCTGCCACAACCTGGCGGTCGGCGCGCTCATGGCACCTTTCATCTCGTTGTAGACTATGCCCCGATATACCAGATCACTGGTCGGGTCATCGGGTTGCTCGAATTCGAGACGATGGCCTTCCTGGGCAAAGTCCAGCGGATCCAGTTTCGAGAAAAACACCGAATCCAGATAAACGGACAACAGGTTGTCGAAGTCCTTACGATTCATGCTGGCAAACGGATAGGCTGTCCAGTCACTGCTGGTAAAAGCATTCATGAACGTATTCAGCGAGCGGCGGATCATCATAAAGAACGGATCCCGCACCGGATAACGCTCGCTGCCACACAGCGCCGTGTGCTCAAGAATGTGCGCCACACCCGTGGAATCCATCGGGAAGGTACGCAGGGCGACAAAGAACACATTTTCGTCGTTATCCGCGGCCATGTGCAGATGGCGCGCACCTGTCCCGCGGTGCAGGTACTCCTCCACCGTGATATTAAGGTTACGGATCTGGTGGCTGCGAATCTTCTCGAACGCCGGATGAGGTATGTCTTTGTTCACTGCTGCCATTCAAACTGTCCTGTATCTGACAAAGATTGGCTTGTAGGGTAACACGTAGCATCGGCTATGATGCATAGTGAGCTGTAGCAAGAAGGAACCACGAGCAACATGACCACTGATACTCACCCTGCCCCCGGCACGAATCCTGCAACGTTATCTGGCACCCCGCAACGCCGCCGGGCACTGGAGGCTCCGGATGTGGCCGCCTACTGGGCCGAGCGCCGCCGCTACCTGAAACGAATCCGCAAGGTGCCGGAAGTACGCCAGCGTTACTGGCGAGCCCTGGGCATCTACCTGTTGCGCCGGATTTTATGGTCTTTCGGTTTCTTCCCTGTGTTCATTGCCTTCTGGCTGCCGCTGGTGTTGTCCGCCTTCAACCCGGTCGTCATGGCCTCTGATCTGATTCCGCTGCTGCAGGAGTTTGTCAACTCCAATCCGGAACAGCAGGCCAGCACTCTAAGCTCCCTGGTCATCGCCTGGGCCTCCATCGGTTTTTTCTTCCTGGTGTTCGACTTTGTGCTGACCCCGTTCAAATCCCCCTATGAATACGAAGCGGATGTGTATATGCGCGCCTGGGAGCAACTCAACCATGATCAACTTCCTGACAAAGTGTGATTTGGCCTGCAATCTCGCTATCTGCATGGACTTTCTGCTACATCGAGTGCTGCAGTCTGGTTAAGATATATCGAACAGGTCACACACTGAAGTACCACGCATTAGCGAGAGGTTGTCCATGGTCGACTTCCGACCACTGCTTTTTCTGAACACACTGGCACTGATGCTGCTGGTGACCGCCGGTTATGCGTCCATCAGGCGGGACATGCCGGCTCCTGAGCTGGCAGAAGCGCCCACAGAAGCATTAGTTGCCGACGTCTCACGGCCGGCAAAAACCTCCGACGACAAACCGGCAGCAGAAGCCGAATCTGCGCTCAAGCCGGAACCCACCACCGGCAGCAACCTCACCCTGGCGGGGGAACTGGAAAAAATCGCCCGGGTGGAGTACCGCAACGGCACCTGGGTTGACGGCATAAAAACCGGCAATGGCACCTATGAAGACACTGACGGTCTGCGCTACGAAGGCCACTTCGTGGATGGCCGGTTTCACGGCGAAGGTACCCTCACTCGTGCCAACGGCGACATACTGGCCGGCCACTGGGTCAATGGCCGGCTGAACGGCCACGGCACCCTTACTACCAGTGATGGCAAGCTTTATGAAGGCAGTTTCAGGAATGACCAGTTCCACGGTGAAGGTACTCTGACCTTCCCGGGCGGTCGCCATTATGAGGGCGGCTTCTCGAACGGCGAATTCCACGGTAAGGGTACCGAGGTGTTTGCCGACGGCAAAAAATACGTTGGGCAATATACTGACGGCAAGTTCCACGGCAAAGGCCGGCTGTTCCACCCGAATGGCAGTTCTATTGAGGCGAATTTCCGTCATGGCGAACCCCAGGGAGAGGTGCGCATGACCACGGCCGCCGGTGAAGCCTTTTCCGCGCGGACCAGTGAACCCGGTGTTTGTTATCGGGAGAAGAACCACAGGGCAACCCAGTGCCCGCAACTGGAAGGCTGGTAACCGTCAGCCCGATAATGGACATTAAAGCTGTAACAAGGTTGAGGTTGTAACATGGCGATCAAGAACGCACTTCTGGTGGATGACTCCAAGGTGGCCCGGTTTGCGCTGAGCAAGCTCCTGGAAAGCAGGGAAATGCAGGTCAATATGGCAGGGTCTGCCGAGGAGGCACTCGACTTTCTGAACAGCAACGACGCCCCGGACGTGATCTTCATGGATCACCTGATGCCGGGTATGAACGGCGTGGAAGCCACCAAGGCCATCAAGGGCAACCCCGGGACCGCCAACATTCCGATCATCATGTGCACTTCCAAGAAGTCGTCTTCCTTCATGGAAGAAGCACGCAGTTTCGGTGTGTACAACATCCTGACCAAACCACCCCACAACGAAGGGCTCAACCTGGTACTGGAACAGCTGGACAACGATATCAGCCAGGGCACCTTGCCGGAACCACCCAAAGAAGGTGCCATCGCCGCAAACGGCGAAGACCAGGAACCCCTCAACGTCCCGGCCAATGCATCCGTCGAGATTCCTTCTAAAGCAGAAGACCGTCAAGGTGGCTCTTCTATCGTTCCTCTTACCTCAGAACTGATAGAACAGATCGCCCGCTCTGCGGTGAAGACCCACATCAACAACCGCCTTCACGAATTGCTCAGCGACCTGTTCGATGAACAGTACCACCATATCAAGCGGGCACTCGACGACTCCATTCGCAAGAACGAGAGCGCTGTCGAGCAGAAGATCAGCGCCATTTCCGAGCTGGTGGAAGAGCGCACCCGCAACCTGCGGGACGAAGTAGCGGCGGAGGTAAACCTGAGCCTGTCACGGGAAATGGCCGAACTGCGCAAGAGCCTTGCCAATAACGCCGGCTTCACCCGGGAACACATGGCGGAACTGAAAGACCACATCACCAGCGCGCAGACCCTCGACACCGAGTTCTGGCAGACCCTGCAGTCCGAAGCCCTGCAGCAGGCTCATGAAATATCCCGGGAAACTGCAGAAGACATCGCCCAACGCACCATCGACCTGCATGAATCGAGGCAGAAGGCCGCCAACGCCCGTACCTACACGGTGGCGCTGGCCATCAGCCTGGGTGTGTTCACGGTAGGCATCGCCTGGCTGTCCGGCCTGTTCGGCTGATCAGACACCCTCCCTCATACCCGGATATCCGTACAAACGGCTATCCGGGCAAACGGCTATTTAATGAGTCCGATTCCCAAACGGTAACGGTTTTTTGCTAGAATTCCGCTATTAGAGCTGCATCCCCCTGTCGGACCTCCCTGATGAATCATCTGTTTGTCGACAACCTCACCGTCATAGACTTCGCTTACCTGGACCGGCAGCGGGGACTGGTGGGAGAAAGCTGGATAGTCGATGTGGTGCTGGGCGGCGAACTGGACGAGCAGGGCATGGTATTTGACTTCAGTAATGTCAAACGCACCATCAAACGGGTCATCGATGAACGGGTCGACCACCGGCTGGTGATCCCCGCCCGCTACCAGGGCCTCAGCCAATCCCAAGACACCCCGGGCCAGTTCCGCTGGCACCTGACCGACGGCACCCACATCGACCACCGTTCCCCTTCCGAAGCCGTGGTATGGCTGGAATCCGATCGTGTGGTTCCTTCGGTCGTGGCAAGGCTGCTGGAAAAGGAGCTGCAAGCGGTGCTCCCCGCCAACGTCACTTCCGTGGAAATCAGCCTGCGGGAAGAGGAAATCGACGGAGCCTACTACCACTACGTTCACGGCCTGAAAAAACATCTGGGCAACTGCCAGCGCATCGCCCACGGCCACCGCTCCCCGATTCGCATCGACCGCAACGGCCACCGTGACTACTCCCTGGAAAACCACTGGGCCGCCCTGTGGCGCGACATCTACGTCGGCTCCGGGGAAGACGTGGCGCGCCGGGAGGTGGATGCCGATGGTACCGCCTACATCACCTTCGAGTACGAGGCCAATCAGGGTGAATTCGGGCTGACGCTGCCGGAAAGCCGCGTTTACATGATGGACACCGACACCACCGTTGAACTGATTGCGGCCCACATGGCATCCCGGATCAAAACGGAGTATCCGGAGGATTCGGTTCGGGTCAAGGCCTATGAGGGAGTTGGCAAGGGTGCCATCGCTGTTCGCTGACTGCTTGGCGCATGCTCTCAGCCCCGGCCTGCGAGATTCGGTGCCTGGAAGCGGGCGGAAGGCTTTCGAAAACATGCCCGTAAATACGCCCCCAAATCTACATATCCAGGGGGTATATTCGGAGTGGCCGGAATGGGCCTTCACGTTCGCCAGAATATGCACCCGTCCCCCGACACTAAAAATGGGGAAAAATCCTCAATCAGCGCAGAATCACCAGCGGCTTTTTCGCCGTCTCCAGCATTTTGGTCGTGGTGCTACCCACCAGGAACCGTCGGATTCGGGAGTGGCCATAGGCGCCCATGATCAGCACGTCGATGTCGTGTTCTTCCTGATAGGCATGCAGGGTTTTCTCGACATCTCCTTCGCGAATGGCCAGGTGAACTTCCATGCCGGGAGTATTGAGGGCTTCTTTGGCGCGCTCTAACTGCACCCGGTGTTTCCCGGTTTCCGAGCCAACCATCACCAGATGCAGCGGCATACGCTTGAAGACCGGTGTGCCGGCCAACAGCTCAATACTCCGGAATGCTGTGGGGCTGCCGTCAAACGCCAGCATGGCACTGCGGGGTGCCTGAAACTGGTCCGGGACCAATAATACCGGCCGGTGAACACTGCGGATTACCGTTTCCAGTTGGCTGCCCACATGCCGGCCGGCGGCAGCGCTGCTCTCACCATGCAGTCCCATCACGAACAACCGGGACTCCGGCTCCAGCTCAACCAGGGAGCTCGCCAGCTCGTCGTGGCGCTGGCGTTTGGTCGCCTTTTCAATACCGGCGGCCATCACACGCTTTTCGGCTTGATCCAGCAAGAGATGGCCGTGCTTCAGGGCGAGTTTGCTGCGCTCCTGATCGAGGCTCACCAGTTCCTCCTGCAGTTGCTCCCGGCTGCCCAGGCCAATGCTGCCGCTCATATCCGTTTTGGCCGGGTACTTTTCCTCATCCAGCACGTGCAGAAGCATCAGAGGCACCTCCATGTGGCGGCTGGCCCAGGCGGAATAGTCACAGACGGCCAGTGCCGCCTCGGAGCCGTCGATACAGGCCACTACATGCAGAGGTTTCTGAACCTGAGGTTCGGGGTTTTCAGCTGTCATGTTTTCAACTCCGTTAGTGGGCCATCAAACGTTCTACGGCATCGGGTTTGTCATGGACACCAAACCGGTCCACGATGGTAGCACTTGCCTCGTTCAGTCCGATAACCTCAACCTCCGCACCTTCGCGGCGGAATTTCACGACGGCCTTGTCCAGGGCGGCGACTGCCGTGATATCCCAGAAGTGTGCGCGGCTCAGATCAATCACCACGTTGTCTGTCGCTTCCTTGAAATCGAAGGAGTCAATGAACTTCTCGGATGAGCTGAAGAACACCTGACCCACCACCTTGTAGGTCCGGGTGTCGGATGCCTCATCATAGTCCGAGCTCACCAGCATGTAATGACCAACCTTGTTGGCAAAGAACAGGGCCGCCAGAAGCACCCCGGCCAGCACGCCAAACGCCAGATTGTGAGTAGCTACCACGACAATCACAGTCACCACCATAACGATGTTGGTGGACAGCGGGTGTTCTTTCAGATTCTTGATCGAGCCCCAGCTGAAGGTACCGATGGATACCATGATCATCACGGCCACCAGGGCCGCCATGGGGATCTGCACCAGCCATTGATCCAGTACCAGAACCATGACCAGAAGAAACACACCGGCAGTCAGGGTGGAGAGCCGCGTACGGCCACCGGATTTGATGTTGATGATGGACTGGCCAATCATGGCACAACCGGCCATGCCGCCCAGCAGGCCTGAGCCGATGTTGGCGATACCCTGCCCCTTGCACTCGCGGTTGCGGTCACTGGTGGTATCGGTCAGATCGTCAACGATGGTGGCGGTCATCATGGACTCCAGCAGGCCCACGACGGTCAAGCCCACGGAATACGGCAGGATGATCATGAGAGTTTCCAGGTTTAACGGCACGTCCGGCCACAGGAAAATTGGCAGGGTGTCCGGCAACTGGCCCATATCACCAACGGTCCGGATATCGATGTTGTAGACTATGGCCACGGCGGTCAGCACCACAATACAGATCAATGGCGAGGGCAGGATTTTCCCAACAACCGGAATCAGTGGAAACAGGTAGATGATACCCAGGCCCGCCGCTGTCATGGCGTAAACATGCCAGGTAACATTGGTCAGCTCCGGCAGCTGGGCCATGAAAATAAGAATCGCCAGCGCGTTCACAAACCCGGTGACAACAGACCGGGAGACAAAGCGCATCAGAGCGCCAAGTTTCAGGTAGCCAGCAACAATCTGCAAAACACCCGTCAGCAACGTGGCGGCCAGCAGGTACTCAAGGCCATGCTCCTTCACCAGCGTGACCATCAACAGCGCCATGGCGCCGGTGGCGGCGGAAATCATGCCGGGTCGGCCGCCGACAAAGGCGATGACAACGGCAATACAGAAAGAAGCGTAGAGGCCGACTTTCGGGTCTACCCCGGCGATGATGGAGAACGCAATTGCCTCCGGAATCAGAGCCAGAGCCACCACGATACCGGCAAGCAGATCACCGCGAACATTGGACAACCAGTTGTTTCGTATACTGCTGAGCATATTCAGTTTACCCGATCAGAAGTTAATAAGATGCTGATCCCCAACCTCTGAAGCGGCTGCAACAGGACCAATCAGTCACGTCACCCACGGATTGCTCAAAAATAAAAGCAGACAGATTGGCTTGTACCCGGACGACGCATTGCCGGGAACATTATGAGTAAAGCCAGAGATCACCGTTTTGGGCATTGCCAGACAACCGCAGTTCCGTCAACGAAACGTTGAGACAAACGAATCCATGCACCTGAAAACGGCACAATGAATAGAGGTGTAAACCTTGCTCAACAGATAAACGAGGTAGGAGGTAAAACCTGAGCGCCAGGGCAGAACCATCGTCACAGTCTGGTTTCGGTATCTTTGATAAACGCCATGAATCGCGTAAAAGAGGGCGCGAATACTACCAGAGTTTCCCATGGAAGGCGAGGCAGGCTGGCAAACTTCCGGGCACGATACCAGCAGCCCGCCGGACTCAAGGCCTTCAGATGCCCGCCTGCAGGTTTCGCCATGGAGGATGCAACGTTCATGCTGCTCATCAGGTCTGGTTGCGGCGATCGGTCTGGAGAAACTGGTCAAAAACCAATCGACCGAGAGACCAGGCAGGATGTCGCGAATGTCTTTACATTCTTTTCAGCAGTGTGCCATATTGGTCTGCCCGGTAGTTAATGCAGTCGCCAGGCAGTTAGTATTCTCGCTAACCACCATGCTCTGGAAAGAGTTAAAATGACCGACAGGCCCGAGCCACTTCAGAACAGGCTTCTTGCCGCCCTGTCTGATGATGCCCGCAAGCGTATTTTCCCGAAGCTGAAACTGATTGAGATGTCCCTTGGGGACGTGATCTACGAGTCCGACCAAGCCATTGAATACGTCTATTTTCCCGTGGACTGCATTATTTCACTGCTTTATGTGATGGTGAACGGTGCGTCTGCCGAAATTTCCGTGGTCGGCAAGGAGGGGATGGCTGGCGTCGCGGTGATCATGGGCGGTGAAAGCACCCCAAACCGGTTTATTGTGCAGAGCCACGGCCACGCCTACCGGTTGCCCGCCGCTGAACTGAAACACGAATTCAACGAGCATTCCGAAATACGCATCATTACCCTGCGTTTTACCCAGGCGCTGATCACCCAGATGTCACAAACGGCGGTCTGCAACCGGCATCACTCCATCGACCAACAGTTGTGCCGCTGGCTGCTGTTGTCGCTGGACCGCCTGGAGGGCAACGAGCTGAACATGACCCAGGAACTCATTGCCAACATGCTGGGCGTTCGCCGCGAAGGCGTAACCGAAGCCGCTGGCAAACTACAGAGGCTGGGGGTCATAAACTATCGGCGTGGGCGGATAATGGTGCTTGATCGGCCGAAGCTCGAATCCCTCTGCTGCGAATGCTATAACGTGGTCAGACGAGAGAATCTGCGCCTGGAATCCAAAGGTTTGGCCACTTAGGGTTAAGGAAGCGATAATGACAACCATCGACGGACTTTCATGGTCGGAAAACCGCGCCCGGCTTCGCCAGCAAGCCGAAGTGTTGATTCGTAAAGGTGCGGCCAGTGAAACCGAACTCACCGAAGACCTGGCCCACTATTATGCGCTGTATAAATTTGCGCCAGCAGCGTATCTGGTTGTATCCCGCGATGGACGGGTGACTGAGAGCAACGTCGCCGCGGATGCACTCTGCCCGATTGCGTCTATGTTATTCCCGCCAATGCTGAGCTGACGGTTGTAAACGGCCGACTGAAGCTCGGGCAGCCCAAAGAGCCCCGGGGCATGCGCCTGCCGATCAATGTATTGTTTTCATCCCTGGCCAGTGCCCGCAACGAGCGGGCAATCGCCGTGGTGCTTTCCGGCATGGGCTCGGACGGCACACTGGGCCTGCAGGCGATCCGCGCCGTGGGTGGCCTGGCGGTTCCGGATAAGGGAGAGTTCACGATCGCCCTCGCGGGGCCAGATTCGGAGAATTGTGCAGATACCGCCAGTTGCAGCGTATTGGCATTTTTTCGACAAGTCGGACATCATAGACACCATGTCTGAGCGCGCCCGTGCACCGTTGCCGGACAGGCTCAGTCAGCGTACAAACCAGACCTTTCTCTCCGGGCACATTCAGAACAGGCGGAATCAATGATTAACACGACCTTTCCCGGCCTGCCCGGTTCGGGCCACAGGAACGATGCTTGATGTCGTTCTGGCGAAACTGCTCAGGCCTGAGGCGCCATCAGCAAGGTGCCCCCGGGCGCTTTTTGTCTGCGAGCATTGGCTGCCTGATAGTAGTTCTGAGTTGGTCCGCCGCTGCCCAGCAAAAAGACAGTACCCGCCCTGAAACGCCCGAGGCTGCCCCCATTGAGGTGCCCGCCGCATCCGAAACGCCCGCGCCGGTAGCGATTGATGAATTGTCCGAGTCCCGGTCCGGGATCCAGGCGGAAATCCGCACGCTGCAGGAGGCGCTTACTCAGCGACAGCAAGCCCTGGAAAATACCCGGGAACGACTTGCTTTTGCTGAGACCTGGCGCAAACGCTTGCAGTCCGAGTATGAGGGTTTGCAGCGGCGACTGGCGACCGCCGGTCTGGATCTGACCCGGGAATATGCCAACCTGCTTCGCCGCCGGCTCGATCGGCTGGAGCGCCAGCACCTGGCCGATAATCTGACAGAGACCATCAAAGGCCAGTTGGAAGCAGCGCGCATGGAGCAGTTCCGGCTGGAAGAGTTCGATGCGCTGTTACAGCCATCGGAGGCGACCGGTAATGCTCTGGCGCAGCGTCGCACCGAACTTCTGACGAAACTCGGCGCTGCCGTAACGGCCCACCTGGAAGCGCTCAACAACTATTTTGCGTCGGTCAATGCCACCCAGGAACTGATCATCAACTATCAGTCTCTGCTGCGCCAGCGTCTGTTCTGGTTGCCCAGCACGGACCCTGTGCACCTTCAGTCTTTCCCGGAACTGGTGAGCGCCCTCGCCTGGCTGTTCGATCCCGGCCGCGGGCGTGACCTTGCAAAGGGAGCTCAGGCGGCAGTGCGGTCCCATCCGGCGCTGAGTGTGTTTCTGGCATTGCTGCTGGCCGGGCTGGCGGCCAGCAGGACCCGAACCCGGCGTGCGCTGGACGCTGCGGGACAAAGCATTGGTAATGTCGCCCGGGATCGCATTCGCCACACGTTCGCTGGCCTGGGGTATTCAATTATTCTGGCGCTGACGGGCACAGTTGCACTGATGTTGCTGGCACTGCTGGTGTCACCGGCAGGAGACTTCGGGGCGGAACTGTCCACGGGGTTTAGAAATGCTGCGTTCCTGTTTTTCCTGCTCAGCATGGTGTTCCAGGTCGCGCGCCCCGGCGGGCTTGGTGAGCGTCATTTCAAGTGGCGCGCCGCCACCCTGGACGCCATCCGCCGCGGCATGCCGAGACTCCTCATTGTGATGGTGCCGGCAGCCATACTGACACCCCTGACCGAAGCGGCAATCGAGGAGTCATTCCGGGACAGTCTGGGCCGTGTCGTCTTTGCAGTGGCATCCATTGCTCTGGCGTTGTTCAGCCACCGCGTACTGAAGCCCGGCCTGGCACCTGATGCCAGTGGCAAGGTGCCATTAACGTCGCGGCTGATTTATCTGGCGGTGGTTGCCACGCCGCTGATTCTCATGGGCTTCTCACTGTATGGTTATCATTACACAGCCGTCCAGCTTGAAGGCACTCTGTTTATCACGGCCTGCTGGGTGGGCGTGGTTGCCCTGTTCTATTACCTGGCCCTCAGAGCACTGTCTGTGCGGGAACGACGACTAACCCTTGAGCGTCTGAGGGAACAGCGCGCCGCCGAACGGGAGATGGCAGCAGTCAGGGAAGCCGCCGATGCCTCCGGTGAGGGGCTGCCAGCCACACTGGACATGCCGGAAATGGACCTGCAAGACATCAGCCACCAGAGCAAGACACTGTTGCGGATACTGGCCGCAGCACTCACCGTTGTGGGCCTCTGGATGCTCTGGGCCAACGTGTTTCCCGCCTTCCGGTTTCTGGATGAAATCACCCTGTGGACCGTTGCGCCACTGGCTGACGGCGGTCAGCCCCTTGCGGTGACACTGGAAGATCTGTTGCTGTCGCTCCTGCTTGGTACCGCCACGGTGATGGCGGCCCGCAACCTGCCCGGAATGCTGGAAGTCGCCGTGCTCAGCCGCATGGAACTGGCACCGGGCACCGGCTATGCCATTACCACGCTGGCCACCTATGTGATTGTCATCATCGGTGTGGTGATGACTTTCGGTGCCCTGGGCGCCCAGTGGTCCAAACTTCAGTGGCTGGTTGCCGCTCTTGGTGTGGGGCTCGGGTTCGGGTTGCAGGAAATCGTTGCCAATTTTGTCTCTGGCATCATTATTCTGTTCGAGCGGCCCATTCGGGTGGGTGACACCGTGACCGTCGGTGGCAAGACCGGCACCGTGGCGCGCATCCGTATCCGCGCGACCACATTGATAGACTGGGACCGTAAGGAACAGATTGTCCCCAACAAGACCTTCGTGACCCAGGATCTGACCAACTGGACGCTGTCGGACGCCATTACCCGGGTGATTGTCCGGGTGGGCGTGGCTTATGGTTCGGATATCGACACAGTGCACGATCTGCTCAGCGATGTCGCCATGGCCAACAGCAGGGTGGTCAGGGATCCGCCACCGGCGGTGTTCTGCGTGGCGCTGGCAGACAGCAGTATTAATTTTGAAATGAGGGTCTTCGTGAAATCCATGCTCGACATCATGCCGCTGTCACACGAGCTGCATGCCGCCATCACCCATACACTGCGCGACGCAGGCATCCAGATTCCGTTCCCGCAGCGGGATATCCATATAAAAACGGATGCCTAGCAGCCTGTCAGGCTTAAGTAATCGTCGCGAGCAAGGTGGGAAAGCGGCGCAGATTTTCTGGATTTTGAGGCGCATAGTGGTTCTATGCAACGAAAAAGCCGGGAAATATGAGCCGCTTTCCCACCGGCGCAGTAGATTAGCCTTAAGTCCGACAGGCTGCTAGTGTCCCCGATACCCGATAGCGTATTACTCGGGTTTGTAGAGCCGCTGGATACTGGAGAAGTCCAGAGTGCCATTGCCCTGCCCGGCGTGGAGCTGGAACAGGTTCCGGGCGAGGGATCCCATGGGGATGGAGGCCTGGTTTTTCACTGCGTTATCAAACGCCAGACCCAGATCCTTGGTCATCAGGTTGACCAGGAAACCACCCTGGTAATTTCTGGAAGCAGGCACGCCTTCCATTACGCCCGGCCAGGGGTTGTAAACGTTCAGCGCCCAGTTGCCGCCGGAACTCTGCTTCATGATTTCCGAGAGCACCGCCGGATCAAGCCCATTCTTCACACCCAGTGCCAGCGCTTCGCTGGTGCCGGACATAAGGATAGCCAGCAGCATGTTGTTGCAGATTTTGGCCACCTGGCCTGAGCCGTGATCGCCGGCGTGGAAGATGTTCTTGCCCATGGCTTCGAGAATCGGCCTGGCCTTGCTGAAGGCCGCTTCCGAGCCACCGCAAATGAACGTCAGCGTGCCGGCCCTGGCACCGCCCACGCCCCCGGATACCGGCGCATCAAGGAACGGGATATCCTTCGCTCTGGCCACTTCGGCCACGCCCCTTGCTGTCTCCGGGGCAATGGTGGACGAGTCGATGACAAGTGTGCCAGCCGCCAGACTGGCCAGCAGGCCATCGTCACCCAGGTACACGGTTTCCACATGTTGGCCGGCGGGCAACATGGTAACAACACACTCTGCACCACTGGATGCTTCGTGGACAGTGCCAGCGGTTTTTGCGCCCTCGGATACCAGGGCTGAAACAGCGTCTTCCGAGAGGTCGAATACCGTGACCTCGTGACCCGCTTTTATCAGGTTACTGGCCATGGGGCCGCCCATGTTACCGAGGCCGATGAAGGTGATTTTTGCCATGTCTTTTCCCCTTATTGTTGTATTCGTTTGAGCCGGCCGCCGTCATCGACAGCCATTCGGGCCGTCACTTAAAAAAATCGTCAATCCAGGCCTTGTCCATTTCGCCAAGGGACGCATACCGCCAGCGGGGCTGCTGATCCTTGTCGATCAGAAGCGCACGGACACCCTCTGCGAATTCCCCTTTGGTCAGGCACTTGCTCGAGAGCACCAGTTCCTTGTCGAGCACCTCTTTCAGGCTGTCGTGTTTGCAGTCCCGCAGATGATGCCAGACCAAAGCCAGGGAGGTCGGTGATGCACCGGCCAGGGAGCGGGTCGCTTTGGCCACCCATCCATCGCCACCGGACAGCTCCTTCAGCTGATTGACGATGGCTTCCAGGGAATCGGCATCAGTAACCCGGTTGATCTCATCAAAATGAGTGCGCACCGGGGACTCCGGCATGGCATCGGCGCTCTGTTGCTCGAACTGCCGGAGCACACCGCCTGCGACGGCGTGAGCGTCCTCATCCTGCCAGCTGCGTTTACGCAGCTCGGCTACTACATCGGTTTTCAGATCGTGCCGGATGAAACGGTCTGCCAGACCCGTGAACAGTGCATCGGCACCGTTGAGGCGGGCACCGGTCAGGCCCAGAAACAGGCCGGTGCGTCCCGGCATGCGATTCAGGAACCAGCCGGCGGCCACATCGGGATAAAGGCCGATGGTGATTTCCGGCATGGCGAGCTTTGAGCCCTCCGTCACTACCCGGTGGGAAGCGCCTTCCATGATGCCCATGCCACCACCCATGACAATGCCGTGCCCCCAGCATACGACCGGCTTCGGAAAGGTATGGATCAGGTAGTCCAGCTCATATTCCTCTGTGAAGAAGGCTTCGCCTTCACTGGCGGTGGCTCCCTGAGGCTCGGTCATGCTGCGATAGAGGGCGACAATATCGCCACCGGCACAAAATGCCTTGTCGCCTTCGGCCTCAAGCCAGACCGCCTGAATGGCCGGATCTTCCGCCCAGCGCTTCAGCTGTGGGGTTAACAGGTGAATCATCTCCAGAGACAATGAATTCAGTGTCTTCGGCGTGTTGAGCCGGGCCACGGCAATCAGTGCGCCGTCGCCGGTTTTCCATTCTTCAAAGATAATGGGTTGATCACTCATAACAGGTCCTTGGGCCAGCTTGTTTCCGGCGGTGTTCAGCGGTTTTTCCATTCCGGCTTGCGCTTGTCGAGAAACGCGTTCACGCCTTCTTTCTGGTCTTCGGTGGAGAACAGCTCAACAAACAGTTCCCGCTCCATGCGCCAACCGTCATCGTGGCTACGGCCATCGCGGGCGCTCATTACCAGGGTCTTGCAACGGGCGGTGGACGACGGACTCTGTTTGCAGGCCATTTCTGCCAGCTCAAGTGCTCTCTCCAGACTCTTACCGGTGGGCACCACTTCCTCCACCAGACCGATCTGCAAGGCCTTGTCCGCCTTCACCCGCTCACCGCACAGGATCATTCGCTTGGCCCAGCCCTCACCCACCAGCCAGGGCAGGTTCTGGGTGCCACCGGCGCAAGGCAGCAGGCCAACACCTGCCTCAGGAAGCGCCATCTGGGCATGCTCTTCGGCAATGCGGATGTCGCAGGCCATGGCGCACTCCAGGCCGCCACCCATGGCATAGCCGTTAACGGCGGCGATGGATACGCCCCGGAAGCGACCGAGTGTGGAGAAGGCTTCGCCGAACAGTTGCGCCATTTCGTTGGCACGGGCCTTGTCGCCATCTGCGAAGGTTTTGAGGTCGGCACCGGCGGAGTAGAATTTCTCGCCCTGCCCGGTCATCACCAGGGCAAAGATATCCCGGTCCTGGTTCAGCTCCTTGACGATACTGGTCAGGGCAGCCAGTGAATCCGTGGTCCAGGTGTTGGCCGGCGGATTGTTGATGGTCAGTACTGCGATGTGTCCGCGTTTTTCGAGCTGGATAAGATCGCTCATGGGGATCTCCTTATTGAATCGCTTCAGCCACACCGTCCTCGAGCAGACGACGGGCCACAATCAGGCGCATGATTTCGTTGGTGCCTTCCAGGATCTGGTGCACCCGCAGGTCGCGCAGATACCGCTCCAGCGGGTATTCGCGAATGTAGCCGTAACCACCGTGCAGTTGCAGCGCGTCATTGACCACCTCAAAGCAGGCATCGGTGGCGAAACGCTTCGCCATGGCACAGTGTAATGTTGCTTCCGGATCGGCATTATCCAGCTTGAAAGCACCCAGACGAACCATCTGCCGTGCGGCGACCAGGTTGGTGGCCATATCGGCCAGTTTGAACTGCAAAGCCTGGAAAGCCGCCAGCGGTTTGCCGAACTGTTCGCGCTCATGCAGGTAGTTGCGGGCGCGCAGCAACGCTGCCTGGGCACCGCCCAGGGAACAGGTGGCGATATTCAGCCGTCCGCCATCCAGACCCTTCATGGCGATGGCAAATCCGTCGCCCTCATCACCGACACGGTTACGGGCGGGAATGCGGACATTTTCGAGGCTGATCGTCCGGGTCGGTTGGCTGTGCCAGCCCATTTTCTCTTCGTTCTTGCCATAGGACACACCATCGGCATCCGCGGGAATCACGAAGGTGGAAATGCCTTTGTAACCGGAATCCGGCGCTCCGGTCCGGGCCATCAGCACCAGAATGTCGGTTGCCCCGGCACCGGAAATAAATGCCTTACTGCCATTGATCACATAGTCGTCGCCATCCCGCACCGCTTTGGTACGAAGGCTGGCCGCATCTGAGCCGGCACCCGGCTCGGTCAGACAGTAAGAGGCAAACAACTCACCACTGGCCAGTTTCGGCACGATTTCCTGTCTGAGATCGTCCGCGGCGAAGGTCGCGACCATCCAGGTGGCCATATTGTGGATCGTGATAAACGCGGCAGTCGAAGGACAGGCGGCGGCGAGTTCCTCAATAATAACCGAGGTGTCCAGCCGGGACAGGCCCATGCCGCCAAATGCCTCGGGGGTGTAAATGCCCATGAAGCCCATCTCGGCGGCTTCTTTGAAAACATGTTTGGGAAAGATATGCTCCGCATCCCACTTGGCGGCGTGGGGCACCATGGATTTTTCTGCAAAGGTGCGCGCCGCCTCGCGAAACGCCAGCTGATCTTCGGTGAGGTTAAAGTCCATTGTTATACTCCGGATAAAAAAGGCCTGCATTGGGCGGGGAAAACAAGGGGCCGGAAACGGATTCCGGCCCCAATACCCCACCTTCAACGCAATTAACGCATCTGGATAGAGAAGTTGGCTTCCGGGCTGCTCGCCTCACTGGAAAACCAGCGGGAGGTAACCGTTTTGGTTTCCGTGTAAAAGCGAACCGCCTGCTTGCCATAGGCATGCTGGTCACCGTAGAAAGACCCCTTCCAGCCGGTGAACGAGAAGAATGGCAGGGGCACCGGAATGGGGATGTTCACGCCCACCTGGCCGACCTCGATTTCATGCTGGAAGCGGCGTGCGGCACCACCGGAGCTGGTGAAGATGGATACCCCGTTGCCGTAGGGACTTTTGTTGATCAGTTCGATCGCATCACCGAGCGTGTCGGTTTCCACGCAGGACAGCACCGGGCCAAAGATTTCCTCTTTATAAATATCCATCTCGGTGGTGACACCGGAGAACAGCGTCGGACCAACCCAGTTGCCATCCGGCAGTCCCTCTACCGTGCAACCACGGCCATCCAGCAGAAGATTGGCACCCTGGGCTTCGCCGCTGGCAATCAGGGACTCAACACGGTCTTTCGCCTTGCCAGAGATGATCGGGCCATAGCTGGCACCGGAATCGTTCCACGCACCGGGGCGCACTTTCTTCATCGCTTCTTTCAGCTCGGGAATCCATTGCTGGGCCTCGCCCACGAAGACGGCGACAGAAATAGCCATGCAGCGCTGCCCGGCAGCCCCCACGGAAGCGCCGACCAGGGCATTGATCACCTGTTGCTTGTCAGCGTCCGGCAGGATCACCATGTGGTTCTTGGCGCCAGCGAAGCTCTGTACACGCTTCATGTTGCGGGTGCCGGTTTCGTAGATGTAACGGCCGACCGGCACAGAACCTACAAAAGAAACCGCCTTGATGGCAGGGTCGGTCAGCAGCACATCCACCTGCTCCTTGCCACCGTGAACCACCTGCAGGACGCCCTTGGGTGCGCCGGCTTCCTCGAACAGCTCAGCCAGACGCATGGGAGTGAGTGGATCCTGTTCGGACGGTTTCAGGATAAACGTGTTACCGCAGGCAATCGCCATCGGGAACATCCACAGCGGAATCATGGCTGGAAAGTTGAACGGGGTAATACCGGCGCACACGCCCAGTGGCTGGATCCAGGAGTGGGTATCCACTTCCCGGGCCACGTTTTCAACCGTCTCGCCCATCATCATGGAGGCGACATTGGCAGCGTGCTCGACCACTTCAATGCCACGCCAGACATCCCCCTTGGCGTCGTCAAAAGTCTTACCGGTTTCCCGGGACAGGATTTCGGCAATTTCATCGTGATGTTCTTTCAGCAGCGCCTGGTAACGGAGCATGACCCGGGCGCGCTCGGAAACCGGCACTTCCTTCCAGGTCCTGAACATTTCCCCGGCACTTTCGATGGCCTTGCGCATTTCCGCATCTGTGGTGCAAGGTGCCCGGGCAATCACTTCGTTGGTGGCGGGATCCGTAACGTCGATCCATTCCCGGGTTTGGCTATCGACAAACTCACCGGCAAGATACAGCGGTACATTTTTCATATGGGTGTCCCTGTTTGTTGTTGTGCGGGAAGCCGCCCAGAATTCTGTGGTTGCGGCCATGTTTGAGCAAAGGCTAGCACGGGATCGACCAAGGGATGATTGACTAAATTTCGCCCGTGATGGACTATCTTTCGATAAAGTCCAAAAAAACAAGACCAGAAATGACCCAAACCTCACAGTGGCCGGTGCCCAAAGACAGCATTCGCTATGTGGTGCCTGACCCGATCATTGAACTGCTCGCCAGTCACTCGCTCACCCGGGACCTGTACCCCCTGGCCTTCGGCCACTATCGCCGGGCCGTGGGCCACCACATGCACCGGGAACACCATAACGACAATCTTTTGATCTACTGTACGGAAGGCCGGGCGTTCCTGAACGTGGGCGGCGAGCCCTACACTGTGGAGGCCGGCGACCTTCTGCTGCTGCCAGCCGGTGCCAGCCATCGTTATACCGCCGATCCGGACAACCCATGGACCATCCACTGGGTCCACTACACCGGGCCGCTGGCGGAGGAGTTCCGGAATTATATGGGCTTTGACAGCCCCAACCCTATCCGACACCTGGGCCGGCAGCCCCGCTTACTGGTGGATTTTAACGGCCTGCTATCGGTACGACAGACCGGCTTCCGGGCCCGCGGCCTGATTCACGCAGCGAACCGGCTCCGGCAACTGCTGGCCGCGGTTCCCATCAACGCCGACGAGACCGGCCACGCACGGCAGGCGGAACTGGAGACCATCCACAACTATATGCGGGAGCACCTGGATGAGCGCATCAGCCTGGAGCAACTCGCGGATCTTGCCGGCCTCTCGCCTGCGCATTTCGCCACCCGCTATCGTGAACAGACCGGCACCTCCCCGATCCGGCACTTCCTGCATCTGAAAGTGGAGCGCGCCTGTCAAATGCTGGACACCAGCAGCCTGAGCTTTGCTGACATCAGTCGACGCCTGGGCTACGACGACACCTACTATTTTTCCCGGCTTTTCAAAAAAGTCATGGGGCAGTCACCCAGAGACTACCGGCATACCGCCAGACACTGACCGGACAACCGGCGCTTACAAATCGTTACCTGAGGAATATCAGAGAATTGACCTGAGGCAAGAGCTGGTTTTTGTCAGTTTTGTAATCTCTCCGCAGCTTGCAATACCCGGCCATTCCGGCCGGGTCACACTGTATTCCGCGGGAGACCGAAATGGCAGCCGAGCCCATTGTCCTGTTTGATAACGGGCATCACAAATGCCTCATGTTTGATTCCCTGGTGACTGGCGAGGGCATCCAGTCCAACCAGTTCCTGATCGTCGACGGCAAACACGAAGCACTGATTGATCCGGGCGGTGACCTGACCTATACCCCACTGTCGATGGCCGCATCACGACACATGAGCATCAGCGACATGGACTATGTGTTCGCCTCTCACCAGGACCCCGACATTATCGGTGCCATAGACCGCTGGATCGTCCATACCCGCGCCAAGGTCGTGACATCCAAACTCTGGGCCCGATTCCTTCCCCACCTTGTTTCCAGCTATGTAACCAATCAGCTCAGGGGCAGCGTGTACGACCGCATCATCGGTATTCCGGATGCCGGTGCCAATGTGACATTCGGCGACTCCTACCTGCAGTGCCTGCCAGCCCACTTCATGCACTCAGTGGGCAACCTTCAGTTTTATGATCCGGTCTCCGGAATCCTGTTCTCCGGTGATCTGGGTGCCTCGCTCGGTGGCGAGGACGATCACCTGCCAGTACAGGACTTCGAAAAACACATGCCCAGTATGGTCGGCTTTCACCGTCGCTACATCGCCTCCCGGAAAGTCTGCCGGCTCTGGGCGAACATGGTTCGTAACATGGACGTATCGATGATTGTTCCCCAGCACGGCAAGCGCTTCGAGGGGCCGGTGATGGTTGATCGTTTCCTGAACTGGGTCAGCAATATGGAATGCGGCATCGACCTGATGACCCAGGACAATTACCGGTGCCCGGTAGATTACATTTGATCAGCCTGCGGCGCACACGGTCAGAAATCGTGATGAAAACTGCGCTACCACTACCGGAGTGTTTTTTTAACCCGGGAAGAGGTCACGTATAGTTATTCCGTCGTTTACCCCGGGGATGATGGAAATACACACATGACGCTGAAGTTACTTGTTCTGCTGCTGTTGGCCACTCTGACCGGCATAGCCATTTACCACACTCAAAAGCCACTGCCGCCGGGTATCAGCTATCGGAGTACCGCAGTGCCGTTAGAGGAACCCGTCCTGCTGGCAGATGTTACCCGCCACTATCAGGACGGCCGCGAGGAGAAAGACCATGAAATCTTCAACGAGGTGTTCCGGCTTATCGGGCAGGCCAACGAGTTCATTCTCGTCGACATGTTTCTGTTCAACAGCACCGCGCCGGAGGATGTGGCCCACCGGCCATTGTCCCGGCAACTGACCGAAGCTCTGCTGGCCAGGAAAGCGGAGAAACCGGAGATATTCATAACGGTTATCTCCGACCCTCTGAACACCATGTATGGCGGCACAACCTCGCCCTGGTTTGAAGCCCTGCGCCATGGTGGCATTCCGGTTGTGGAAACTGCGCTTCGTCCGCTCCGGGACAGCAACCCGACCTGGTCTGCGATCTGGCGCCTGTGTTGCCAGTGGTTCGGAAACAACCCCGGGGGCGGGTGGCTGGACAATGCCCTGGGCACCAGGCCGGTGACATTGCGCAGCTATCTCGCACTGCTGAACTTCAAGGCAAACCATCGCAAGGTTGTGATCACCGATGAGTCAGGCTCTCTGAGAGCCGTGGTCACCTCCGCCAACCCCCACGACGGCAGCAGCCGGCACAGCAACCTGGGGCTGAGTTTCAGGGGGCCTGCGGTGACTGATCTGATGAAAAGCGAGCGGGCGGTTCTCGCCCTGTCCGGAGCGGACACCAGACGGGTCGATGAACGGATCCGGCAGGCTTCCGAAGTCACGGCGGCGCCCGACAGACCTGACATGCCCCGGGTGGCGGTGCTGACTGAATCAGCTATCCGTGACCAGGCCCTGGCCATGATTCAGGGGGCCTCCGCCGGCGACCAACTGAACCTGGCCATGTTCTATCTCTCCCATCGCGATATTATCGGGGCGCTGACTGACGCGGCCAGACGGGGTGTGGCGCTGCGGGTTCTGCTGGATGCCAACAACGAAGCTTTCGGCCATCAGAAAAGTGGCATTCCGAACCGACAGGTCGCGATGGAACTGGTTCGTTCGGGCATTCCGGTACGCTGGTGTCATACCCTGGGCGAACAATGTCACACTAAACTGCTGATGCTGGCTAAAAAAAACGGGGCGACGGAGCTGCTGCTGGGTTCGGCCAATTTTACCCGGCGCAATCTTGACGACCTGAATCTCGAAACCGATGTCTGGATATCGGTGGCGGAGCAGTCGCCGGTTGCCGACCGGGCCCGGCAATTCTTTGACACGCAATGGCAAAAAGGCCCTGACGACGACCCGGTGATGAGTCTGCCCTACGAGCACTGGGCCGACGAATCCAGGCTTCGCTACTGGCGCTACCGGATTATGGAGGCCACAGGCCTGTCAACCTTCTGATCAGAAGGCAGCGGCCGTGAGTCATGCCTCTTTTCAGATCCGCTCGCCGGACTGATATGATGCCCGACATTCTCACTGGCAACCGGATACCTGATGACCACTGGCACTTCCACCCGGCTCAACAAATACATCAGCGAAAGCGGCATCTGCTCCCGCAGGGAGGCTGATCGCTATATCGAACAAGGCAAGGTTTACATCAACCGCAAACGGGCGGCTGTCGGCGACCAGGTGCTTCCGGGAGACACGGTCAAGGTGAACGGCCAGGTGATCGAGCCTCGGGCTGAAGAAGACCTGGTGTTCATTGCCCTTAACAAACCGGTGGGGATTGTCAGCACCACGGACAGCGCCGAGAAACACAACATCCAGCGCTTTGTAGGCCATAACGAACGTATCTTCCCGATCGGACGACTGGACAAAGACTCCCAGGGCCTCATTTTCATGACCAGCAACGGCGACCTGGTCAACAAGATCCTGCGGGCCGGCAACAACCACGAAAAGGAATACCTGGTGACGGTCGACAAGCCGGTAACCGGGGAATTTATCGCGAGGATGGCCAATGGTGTCCCGATCCTCGGCACAGTGACGAAAAAGTGCAAGGTGTCCCGGGAGTCCCGGTTTGTCTTCCGGATCACCCTGGTTCAGGGCCTCAACCGCCAGATCCGCCGGATGTGCGAATACTTTGGCTACGCGGTCACCAAACTGGAGCGCATACGGATCATGAACGTGAGCCTGAAAGGGCTTGCAGTAGGCCAGTGGCGGGATCTGAACGAGAAAGAGCTGGCCGGGCTGTTCGATGCCATCCGGGATTCGTCTTCAGAAGCACCGCCCGGCTCCGGCAAGCCAGCGAAAAAGAAGCCCGCAGCAAAGTCCGGGTCCGGAACCAATCGCAAGCCGGGCTCGCCTTCTGCAGCGGGCAACCCCGGCGGGCTGCACCGGCCCGGCCCGAAAAAAAGAACGCCCCCTGGCAGCAAGCCCGCGACCGGCAAACGGCCAAAGGGCGGCAAGCCAAGGCAGAAGAGTGTGAAACGGTAACCGGGGCTTGCAACCCGCGGCCCTCCCGGGCTACTTTTTAAGCCTATTACAGCCCATCTCTGCCTATTGGCCTGCTGCACCGGCAGACTACCCCCAAGGGGCCAATAACATACGGACGACCCATGCTCTGGATTATTCTTGCCATCATTGTGTTTATTGTTGCCGCAACCCTGCTGCTGTTCCGGTATGAGGACCTGTCTTACCTGGACCGGGAGAATTACCCGGTAAAGGATGCAATGCCCAGTGAGGCCAACCGAGAAGTTCTGAGGCGCATCCGCGAGCTGGGGCAATACTCGAAAAACCTGCGCGGCAAAGCACGGCTGATGGCCCTGCGAGAAATCATGGATAAGGTAAGCGAAGGAATCGAGCTGGCCTCCGAATTCCGCCAATGTGAGTCTCCCCGTGGTGAATGGGTTCTCGCCCCGGGCTGCGATACCCGCCGCCGTATTCTGTACATTCATGGTGGTGCCTGGGCGGCTGGCAGCCCGAAAAGCCATCGGACCATTACCGACCGGTTATCACAGATTGCCGGCGCAGCGGTATTTGCGGTGGACTACCGGCTGTTGCCGGAAAACCGGTTTATGGATGGTGTCCGGGATTGTCGCGAGGCTTATCAATGGCTCCTGAACCACGGACCCGACGCTGCCGGGCCTGCAGACTTCATGGTGGTCGCCGGGGATTCTGCCGGTGGCAGTCACGCCCTGGGACTGATTGCCTGGATTCGGGATAACGGTCTGCGCCAGGTCGATGCGGCCATCGCTTTCTCACCATCCACCGACCTGACCCTCACCGCGCCAAGCAACCGCGGCAACATTGATACGGACCACATGCTTGGACCTGTTTTCCGCGGCTTGTCGAAAGTTCCCCTGCCGGTCATCTGGTGGACCACCCTGGCGGTATTCCGGGTCTCTCCCACCAGTCCTGTCGCCTCGCCATTGCGCGGGAACCTGGAGAACTTGCCACCAACACTCATCCAGGTCAGTGATTCCGAGATGCTGCTGGACGATGCCCGGCGTTATGCGGCACGGGCCAGAGCAGCAGGCTCTCCGGTTACCCTGCATATCTGGCCTGGCATGGTGCATGTATGGCAGATATTCGTGCCGCAGCTTCCGGAAGCCGAAGAGGCTTTTGACGACATAAAGGCTTTTCTGGCGCAACTCGAATGCCAGGGCAACGATCGGGCTTCAGCCTGAGCTCACCCGGAGGATCGAGACAGTCCTTGAGCGCCTTGTGGTAAATGCGCTCCAGTCGCCTCAGCGGGGTGCCATGCGGATGGCACCATCCAGGCGAACGCTTTCTCCATTGAAGTAACCGTTGGTCACCATCAGCTCAACAACCGAGGCAATCTCATCCGGCTCACCCAGTCGTTTCGGGAAAGGCACTGACGCTGCGAGCGCCTCCTTTACGTTATCCGGCAGTCCGTGCATCAAGGGAGTATTGATCAGCCCGGGCATGATGGTATTGACCCGCACACCTTCATTCATCAGGTCCCGGGCCATGGGCAGAGTCATGCCTACCACACCTGCCTTGGAGGCAGAATACGCCGCCTGGCCAACCTGTCCGTCCTGGGCGGCAACAGAGGAGATGTTGACAATGACGCCACGCTCACCATCTTCCATGCCATCCAGGGTCAGCATCCCGGCAGCGCTTTTGGCGGCACAGCGGAAACTGCCGATCAGATTGATCTGAATGATCTTTTCGAACTCAGACAGGGGAAAGTGCTTGATTTCACCTGTCTGCTTGTCTCGACTGGCGGTCTTGTGGGCGTTACCGGTACCAGCGCAATTCACCAGAATGCGCTCCTGACCGATGGCCGCACGGGATTTTTCCAGACCGGCATCAACGGCCTCGTCGGACGTCACGTCCACCTTGCAAAAGACACCACCCAACTCGGTCGCGATGGCTTCACCACGTTCCTCGTTGAAATCAAAAATCGCCACCTTGACACCGGAGGCCGCAAAGCGACGGGCCACTGCCTCACCAATGCCGGACGCACCGCCGGTGATCACCGCATTGACAGAAGAATCGAGCTTCATAACATTTCCTTATCTGTTCTATATCTGAATCTGATTTGTTTAGCCGGGAAGAGACGACACCCTGGCTGAACCCCGCAGACAGGTTAAATGCAGCCACCCGCAGGGTCCTTCGGTAGTCGCCCGGCTTCGCCCGTCACTCCGCAGGGGTGGCAGCGAAGCGTCTCAGGTGGTACTCGCGGCTGCCGTAGAGAGAGCCGAAGGCGGAGAGCTGGCGAAAGTAATGGCCCACGTCGAGCTCTTCCGTCACACCGATGCCGCCGTGAAGCTGGACAGCCTGCTGGGCGACAAACTTGCTGGCCTGCCCCAGATAGGCCTTGGCTGCGGACACAGCGCGCCGTCTTACCGCGGGCTCAGTGCTTTCCACGCGCACACTGGACATCATCACCATCGAACGTGACTGCTCGACTTCGATGAACATATCCACCAGGCGATGCTGCAGCACCTGGAAACTGCCGATCGGCTTGTCGAACTGCTTACGCATCCGCAGATACTCCCGGGTGCGCTCAAGTAGTGCATTCATCGCGCCCAGAGCCTGAGCGCAGGTGGCAGCGGTGGCATGATCGAGTGCGACATCCAGGGGCGCAAAGCCTTTGCCAGTCTGGCCTATCATCGCATCAGCGCCGACCCGGAGCTGATCGATCCGGATATCCGCTGCATAGCCGCCGCCCATCACAGGGTAGGGCTTGAGCTCGAGACCGGCGGATTGTGGATCAATGGCGAAAAGGCTGATCCCGTCCGCGTCATGATCGCCGCCGGAGGTGCGGGCGCTGACAATCAGAGTGGTCGCGTTGGGTGCGTTCAGCACGCATTGCTTGTGCCCGCTCAGCACATAGCCATCGCCATCGGCTTGCGCGCGCGTGGTGCAGTAGGCCGGATCCTCGCGGGAATCAGGCTCCGCCCAGGCTACGGCAAACTGCGCCTTGCCTTCGGCCAGCTCGCCAAGCAGATCCGTATCCGCTTCACACAGGCTCAGCAGGCGGCCCGGCAGCACGGCACCGGCAATGTAGGGTTCCAGCACCATGCCGCTGCCCAGTGACTCACAGATCTGTGACACGTCGAGCGCGCTACCGCCGAGTCCGCCGGCCTCTTCAGGCAGTGACAAGCCGAGCCATCCCAACTCTGCCATCTGCGACCAAAGCGTGGAATCACAATGGCCGGGAAGCTCAAGCGTGGATTTGTAGCGCTCGAAGCCATAGCCCTTGGTGGCAAACTTGTCCGCGCTTTCGCGTAGCATTTTCTGTTCTTGGGAATAAGAAAAGTCCATAACGGTGTCCTTGCGATTGTGCGCTTCAGAGCTGCAGCAGCAGCTTTGCCAGTACGTTTTTCTGAATTTCGTTGGTGCCGCCGTAGATTGAGCTTGCCCTCAGGAAGTTATAGCGCTGCGTGGCACCGGCAAACACCGGGTGCACGTCTTCAGCGGGAGAGAGCCAGGGCAGAGCACCGAGGCCGCCGAGCTCCATTTGCGCTTCGGAGATGGCCTGTTGCAGCTCGGTACCCTTGATCTTGAGCCCGGAGGACTCGCTACCGGGAGGCTGCCCCTTGGCGACGCGGTCAAGTGTACGCAGGTTGGTGTATTCAAGAGCCATCAGATCGACTTCCAGCGTAGCCAGGCGGCGCGTCACAACAGGGTCCTGGCTCAGCACCGGATCATCGGCCACGGCTTCATGCAGACGACCCATCTGATAGTAGCTGTCGGCCACGCCGGCGATGCTGGTCCGCTCGTGGGTGAGCAGGTACTTGGCGATCGTCCAGCCCTGCCCTTCCTCGCCCACCAGGTTTTCCGCCGGGACGCGCACGTCGGTGAGGAAAACCTCGTTAAGGTGATGGTGCCCATCGATAGTGGTGATCGGCCGGATCTCGATTCCCGGTGTGGCCATGTCGATCAGCAGGAACGAAATACCCTTCTGCTTTGGCCCGTCGTTACTGGTGCGGACCAGGCAGAATATAAAGTCGGCCCAGTGTGCCTGGGTCGTCCAGATCTTCTGGCCGTTGACAATGTAATGATCCCCTTCCCGTATGGCCCGGGTTTTGAGGGAGGCCAGGTCCGACCCTGCGCCTGGCTCTGAATAGCCCTGGCACCAGAATTCCTCGCCCCGCGCGATCGGCGGCAGATAGCGCTGCTTCTGCGCCTCATTGCCGTAGCGCATCAACACCGGCCCGAGCATGGACAGGCCGAACGGACCGCATGGCGGCGCACCGGCCAGAGCCCTCTCGGTGTCGAAGATGTACTGCTGGGTAGCGGTCCAGCCGGGGCCGCCGTACTCCTTGGGCCAGGTGTAGGCGAGCCACCCCTTGGCTCCGAGTTTGCGTTCCCAGGCAAACTGTGTCTCCTTATGGCTGGGAATGCCGATGGCCGGGCCCACCTGCTGCGGCACGTTGTCGCGCATCCAGGCACGGACCTCGGCACGAAACGCCTGGTCTTCGGGTGAAAAGTCAAGGTTCATGGAAACTCCTTTTTTAACATAGTGAATAGCGCAGGCCTTCAGCTTACCGCGGGCAGCTTACGGCGCAGAAAGTCAATAACGGCATTACTGAACACATCGTTGCGGTCGCCGGCAACCATGTGGCCGGCATCCTGCACATCAAACAACTCGGCATGCGGGATCAGTTTCTGCAGCTCCCGCGCGCCTTCTGCACTGACCACGTCGCTCGATCCGCCCCGAACCAGCAGGGTCGGAATGTGAACGCCCTGCGCGGCCTGCTCGCGACGTTCCTGCTGTACCAGCGACTCGCCGGCGGAAGAACGCGTAGCATGATCAAGAAAGCGCGGATCCCAATGCCAGTACCAGCGCCCGTCGTCACGCTGCCGCAGGTTCTTGCGCAAACCGGCTGTCCTGCGCGCCTTGCGATGCGGGTTGTAGGCAGCCACGGCCTCCGCTGCCTCCTCGAGGCTGGCGAAGCCGTCGGTATGGGCGCTCATAAAATCCAGCACCCGTGCCACCCCTTCCGGCTCAAGCCGGGTGGCGATATCGACCAGCACCAGGGCGCGCGCGAAATCAGGCGGCCCCTCGCCGATGGCCAGCAAGGAGGTCAGGCCGCCCATTGAGGCTCCGACCAGCGCCGGCGGCGAATGGAGTGAGGCGCACACGCAAGCCAGATCGGCAACCAGCGCATCGCCGCTGTAGTCGCCGTCCGCTGCCCATTGACTGTCGCCGTGGCCCCGGGCATCCAGGGCGATGGCCAGATAACCCGCCTCTGCGAGCCGTAATGCGGTGCTGGCCCAGGCATGGTGTGTCTGGCCGCCACCATGCAGTAACAGGACAGGCGGGGCATCGCTCTCGCCGGCGGCCTCCGCCGCTATACGCAAGCCGCCGGCACCGGTGAACTCCAGTGGGCGCAGCGGAGAGGTATTCGGTTGGTTATAGTCCATAATATCTCTTCAGCAAATCAGCAAAAAACCAGGCCGGCGGTGCCGGCCTGGGTCCACAGTGAGCGGTTCACCAACTCATGCAGGCACCACTCTTTCTTGCGGAGCCTGAATCCGGTGGCAATGAATGTTCAGTCGCCGTCGCGAAACACCAGGAACGCTTCGTTCATCCGGAATGACAGATCCGGAGTCCGCTTCATGTTGTGCATGCCGCTTACATCGAGAAGCCGCCGCCGCAGATCAGTGTCTGACCGCTAACGTAGTTGGACTCAGGTGTACAGAACAGGTACACGGCCCCGGCTGCCTCGGCCGGTGTGCCGCCGCGGCCCAGAGGCACCATGGCTTCCATATTCCTGAGCAGGTCCGGGTTGACCCCGACCTTGATCTTGCGACCTTCGATGTCAATGCTTTCGTCCGAACCGGCCATCGCCTCGGTGAGCCGCGTCTTGATCAGGCCAAAGGCCACGCAGTTGACGTTGATCTTATAGCGCCCCCATTCCTTGGCCATCGCCTTGGTCAGGCCGATGACTGCCGCCTTGCCGGCCGAGTAGTTGGCCTGACCGGCGTTACCGCCGGTGCCGGCGAGCGAGGAGATGTTGACGACCTTGCGAAACACTTCACGCCCTTCACTTGCTTCCTTCTTGGCCTGCACGCGGAAATACTCGGCGGCGGCACGAAGGATCTGGAACGGCGCAGTCACATGCACATCCATAATGGCGTGCCACTGCTCGTCGGTCATCTTGTGGATGACATTGTCCCAGGTGTAGCCGGCGTTGTTGACAATGATGTCGAGGCCGCCCAGCTGTTCGATCGCCGTATTGACGAAACGCTCGGCGAAGCCGGACTCCGTCACGCTGCCGGCGCAGGCTACGGCCTTGCCGCCCGCTGCCGTGATCGCCGCGACGGTTTCTTCCGCCGGGCCGGCATCGAGATCGTTGACGACGACACTCGCACCCTCAGAGGCGAGTTTCAGGGCAATTTCGCGGCCGATACCGCGTCCCGAGCCACTGACAATGGCTACTTTTCCTTGCAACTTCATGCTGAGTCCTTGATTTTGTTGTATTGGAATCTGAAAGGGGTGATTCAGGCCAGTGCCACGAGCGCCTCGCCGGCCAGCTTGATTTCCCCCTTGTCATCAATCACGCCAATCTCCAGCCGGGCCAGCGCTTCACCGCCGCGCTCGGTGAGTTCGGCAATCTTGCCGGTGCAGGTCAGCCTGGCGCCGATCGGGGTAATCGCGGCAAACCGCACCGAAACGTGGCGCAGATGTGTCTGCGGGGCCCACTGGGTCAGGAAACGGCCAAGATACGCCATCGACAGCATGCCGTGAGCGAACACGTCCGGCATGCCGGCCGCCCTGGCGAAATCGATGTCTATGTGGATCGGGTTGTGATCGCCCGAGGCTCCGGCAAACAACGCCAGCGTAGTGCGCGTGATGGGCGGGAGCTTCAGCGGTGGCAGTTCCTGGCCAACCCTGACTTCGTCACGATGAGGGATCTTCATGCCGACTTCTCCTGTGGGTTACGCACGACGAGGACGCTGCGGGCCTCGACGACGGTCTTGCCCTGGGCATCCCTGATCAGTGAATCCTTGACGATGAACTCCAGCGCGCCGCCCTTCTTGCTGTAAATGTCGCTGATTCTGGCCTCGACGCTGACAACGTCACCGGCACATACCGGCGCGTGGTAGGTAAAGCTCTGCTCGCCGTGCAGGATGCGTTCGATCGGCACACCAAGGGTTTCAAGCAGCGTTGTTGTCGTGCCCGCGTCGAAATCAGCGCCCATCAGAAAAGTGGGTGGTGCGGGCAGGCTGCGATAGCCTGCGGCCCTGGCGGCCTCCTCGTCGAGATACTCGGGGCGGGTCTCGCCGATGGCCTCGGCAAAAAAACGCAGGCGCCCCTTTTCGACCTCGAAGGTGACGACTGGCAGTTGCAGGCCGATGTGTCGGGTATCAATCATGTCGCTCTCCAGTCCAGGATGCCTGGTCCATGCTAGGATGCCTGGTACATGGTGACCACACAGGCACCGCCCAGGCCCAGATTATGCTGCAGGGCTACACGGGCACCGTCGACCTGGCGCGCTTCAGCCTGGCCACGCAACTGCTGAACCAGCTCGGTGCACTGGGCCAGACCGGTGGCGCCCAGCGGGTGACCCTTGGACAGCAGGCCACCGGAGGGATTGGTAACCACGCGCCCGCCGTAGGTGTTGTCGCCGTCCTCGACCATCTTCTCGCCGCCCCCTTCCGGTGCAAGCCCAAGCGCTTCGTAGGTCAACAGTTCGTTGGTGGCAAAGCAGTCATGCAACTCCACCACATCCACATCCCCGGGGCCAATGCCGGCGGCCTCGTAAACCTGGTTGGCTGCGGCGCGCGCCATGTCGCTGCCGACCAGCTGCATCATATTACGCGCCTCGAAAGTGCTCGGCGTGTCGGTAGTCATTGCCTGCGCAACGATGGTCACGCGCGCGTCCAGACCATGTTGCCTGGCGAAGGCCTCCGAGCAGACAATCGCAGCAGCAGCGCCGCAGGTGGGCGGACAGGCCATAAGGCGCGTCATGGGCCCGATCAGCACGGGAGATGCCATGACATCTTCTACCGTCACTTCCTTGCGGAACAAGGCGACGGGGTTGTTCACAGCATGGCGGCTGGCCTTAGCGCGGATCTTTGCGAACGTCTCGGCACGGGTGCCGTATTTATCCATGTGGGCCATGCCGGCGCCCCCGAAGTAGCGGATGGCCATGGGAGTGTCCGGATGACCCACCAGCTCGTTACACACCTGATCAAATGCTTCAAAGGGCGTGGGCCGATCGTCAAAATAGCTGCCCAGCGCGCCGGGCTTCATCTGCTCGAAGCCCAGCGCGATTACGCAGTCCGCAGCGCCGGAGGCCACCGCCTGACGTGCCAGAAAGAGGGCGGTCGAGCCGGTGGAGCAGTTGTTGTTGACGTTGACGACGGGAATGCCGGTCATTCCGACCGGGTAAAGTGCCCGTTGGCCACAGGTGGAATCACCGTACACATACCCCACGTAGGCCTGCTGTACCTTGTCGTAGTCCAGGCCGGCGTCGGCCAGCGCGCGGCGCGCGGCTTCCGCGCCCATGTCATAATAGGGCGCGGAAGCGCCAGGCTTGGCAAAGGGCACCATACCCACGCCTGCAACAACGGCGGGATTTTTCATTGATTGTTCTCCATGCGGTAGTTGAAAACTGACGGTCAGATCGTCGCGTTAGCCCACCTGGCGTTGACTGCCTTCCCAATGCGGCTTGCGCAGCTCGGTCTTGAGAATCTTGCCGGCACCGCTTATGGGCAGTGGTTCGCTCTGGAAAGACACACTGCGGGGCAGCTTGTAGCCAGCGATGCGTGACCGGCAATGTTCGATGATATCTTCAGCGGTCAGTGATACGCCCGGCTTCGGCACGACCACGGCATGCACCGCCTCGCCCCATTGCTCGCTGGGCACACCGAAAACCGCACACTCCTGAACCCCGGGATGCTGGTAGATCGCGTCTTCGACCTCGATGCTGAACACGTTCTCCCCGCCGGTGATGATCATGTCCTTGGCGCGATCGACGATATAGACAAACCCGTCCTCGTCCATGTAGCCAAGATCACCGGTATGCAGCCAGCCATTACGCAGGGCCTGCTCGGTCTCTTCCCTGAGCCCCCAATAGCCCTGCATGACGTTCATGCCACGGGCGCAGATCTCGCCGACCTCGCCACGGGGCATTTCCCGGTCTTCGGGGTCCATGATCACCACTTCGACGCCGTAGGCCGGGCGTCCGGCGCTGGTGAGCTTGGTTCCGCCCTCAACATGGAAGCGTGGGTCCAGAAACGTGATGAGGGGCGCCGCTTCGGTCTGTCCGTAGCCCTGGCTGAATTCCACGTGGGGAAGCATGGCCATGGCCTTCTTCAGCACCGCTTCGGACATGGGCGAGGCTCCATACATGAATCGCTCGAGGCTCGAGAGGTCGTAGTCATGAATGCGGTCGGAGCTGATCAGCATGTTGACCATCGTCGGCACCAGCATCGAGTGAGTTACCCGGTGCGTGGCGATCGCCTGCAGTACCGCGTCCACATCGAAGCTGGGTACGGTGACGTGGGTGCCACCCACTTTCGTGAGCGCAAAGGTGCTGGCCATATCGGCAAGGTGGAACATCGGCGCCGCGTGCAGGTACACCGCCCTCTCGTCATAACCGAGAGTCGGGAGGACATTCAGAGCGTTGTAGATGATATTGTCGTGCGACAGCATGACACCCTTGGACTTGCCGGTCGTACCGCCGGTGTAAAACAGGCCGGCAAGATCACTGCCGCCGGCGTCGGCATCCGGCACGGGGGCGCTCTCTGCGAGCAGCTTCTCGTAGTCGAGACAACCCTCCGGGCAGGGGCCGTCGCCAATGAAAATCACATGTTTGACAGTGGTGAGCAGTGGCCGCAAAGCGGGCAGCACCTGGGCAAACGTATCATCCACGAAAAGCACGGAGCTTCCGGAGTCTTCCAGCGTGTAGGCAATCTCCGCAGGCGCGAGACGGATATTCACCGGATTGGACGCAGCGCCGGCCCAGGCGACTCCGTAAATGTATTCAACAAAGCGATCACTGTTCAGCGCCAGGATCGCAACACGGTCTCCGCGGCCGACACCCAGTTCCTGCAGTGCCCCTGCCAGTCGCGCGACGCGTTCCTGTAGCTGCGCCCAGGTCTGATTCCGCTCGCCGCAAATTGTGGCGGTGCCCTTTGCGTTGGTCTGGACTGCCCGGCGGAGTGTTTGCGTGATAAACATCCTTTTCCCCTGTAATTTTTATTATTGATCGTATTTGGTCGTCCGACCAATTTAAACCAGGGCTGCTATAAAATGCAAGATGGTTAGCGACTGGTCCGGCCCGGTGCGGGTGACCAGCATCACGCCCACGGCCCTTGCAGGTGGGGCGGGCGCGGGCGCGTTTGGCATTACTGAGCAGGCTTGCTGCGCTATTGCCGTTGAAGTTCTGGCGGAAGGGGCAAGTCAGTCAGTCCGGGTAGCCGGCGTTGGCCGCACCAGAATCTCGTTCACATCCACATGGGCCGGCTGGGCCACCGCGTACATCACGGCATTGGCAATGTCTTCCGGCTTGAGGGCGTGGCTGGGTGGTTCGTCAAAAAACGGGGTGTCCACCATGCCCGGCTCAATCAGGGTGACACGGATGCCTGACCCGCGAAGCTCTTCGCGCACACCATAGCCAATGGCGGAAACCGCCCACTTGGATGCGCTGTACATGGAGCCCGGAATGGTGGTGCGTCCCGCCGCTGAGCCGGTCAGCAGCAGGTGGCCCCTGCTTTCCCGAAGGGCTGGCAGACAGACCTGAATGGTAATCCCGACACCCAGAATATTGGTGAGGATCATGTCTTTCCACACATCCGGATCGGCCCCGCTGAAGCCGCCGGGCTCACCACCGCGACCGGCGTTGGCGAACACCGCATCAATCCGGCCAAACGCATCCAGGGCCCGGGTGACCATCTGCTTCTGGTCGTCGCCGTTCTGTACATCGCACTGAACCGTCAGTACCTTTTCGGCACCGCCCAGTTCCTGCTGCAGCCCCGCCAGCTTATCCGCCGAGCGCGCCGCCAGCACCAGCCGATAGCCTTCTTTTGCAGCGGCCCGTGCGGTTTCAGCTCCAATGCCGGACGAGGCCCCGGTGATCAGCATTACGGGTTGTGTGGACATGGTTTCTGACTCCCCTGGTTGCAAGTTAACCACTAAAACCAGGGAGCCTCTGATTCACTCTGCAAAGGCGATTCCGAGTAAATCATAGACTCCCTGGATTTTCAGTATGGATTCAAACCAGGCTGGCATCAATTCAAGCTGCCTGCTGCGCAGCAATACTCAAACACTGCCTCCCCGCATCGAACTGAATCTGTACGGTACCTTTATCCAGGCGGGCATAGCGGGCCAACGGCTCTGACAAGGTAATCGGCTCACCGGCCTCGAGTCGGTAGGCGTATCCGAAAAAGATCCGCATGAAGCGGCGGGCCAGCTCGTTATCCTTGGGCAGCTGCCACAGCCTGGGCACCAGGTGCTCCCACTGCTTCTGCGAGTAAATCATTACCGCACGCCGGTCCGGTGAGGCCGTCACCATCACGGGTTCACCCAGCAACTTCCCGAGCTCCGGCGATTGACGCTGTATCTCGCTACGTTCAAGTACGCGCAGCTCTTTAAGATTGACTGTAAACTCCACGTTGCCCTCCATACCCCAATGCCCCGATACCCCGGATTGATCCGAGGTATCTCATATACCTTTAAGCTATCAGAAAGGAGCACGCAGTAGGGTAACGATATGTTGTGATTGGTGATCGTTTGCAGCGGCCGGCACAGTATGGCCGGGCAGGCATGCGGCGAGAAGTACCTTGGGTACTTGCGGGCTGTTACCCACTTTGCGCCGGAAGCTTTACGGCTCCAGCCGGAACTGTTCGATGGTTTTGCGCAGGGTTTCCGCCATGGTCAGCAACTCTGCGGCAATGCGAGCGGTTTCCCGGGCATCACCTGAGGTCTGCTCGGCGGACTCGCTGATTTCCAACACATTCTGGTTGATAGCCTCAGACACCTGGCTCTGCTCGTTCGCGGCACTTTCCATTTCCTGGTTAAGCTGGGTAATTTCGCGTACCGCTACAGAGATGGTCTGCAGCTCCGCTTCCACCCTGAGAATCGCATCTACCTGCTGTTCTGCCGTGCTGGAGGCTTGCTCCATGGTGGTTACACAATCGCTCACCTCGCCGCGAACACCGTCGATGGTCTTGCGGATTTCCTCAGTGGAGTCCTGGGTGCGGCGTGCCAGGGCTCTCACTTCATCCGCCACCACAGAGAAGCCCCGACCATGCTCGCCGGCGCGGGCGGCTTCGATGGCAGCATTCAGCGCCAGCAGGTTGGTCTGCTCGGCAATATTGCTGATCTCCTCCAGGGTATCAGTCATTTCCCGGGTGCGCTGGTCCAGTTGCTGGATACGGGTGGCACCGCTCTGTACTTCCTGGTTGAGTTTTTCAATTCCCTCAACAGCCATGCGGGCCAACTGCTCACCATCCCGGGCCGCTTCAGCCGTTTGCTGGGACTTACTGGTGGTGTTGATGGCGTTTTCCCGCACCTGCACCGCTGAGGCAGCCATTTCCGTGGTAGCGCTGGCCACCTGGTCGGTGTTTTCTTTCTGGGCCAGCACTTCGCTTTCGGTGGTTTCTGCCTTGCTGGCAATGCGACTGGCCGCCTGTTCCACCTGTCCGGCGCTTTCCATCACCGTGTTCATGCTGGCACTGATCTTGCCCATCATGTGATTGAAGGCCTTGGCCACAAATCCGATCTCATCCTCCCGGCGCACTTCCAGCTTGATGCTGAGATCCGAGTTATCGGCAATCTCATCCATCCTGTCACGCAGACGGCGAAGACGGGCAATCACCAGACGACCCAGCACCCAGGCAGTAAGCGTGAACGCGAGGATAAAAATCACCACCTGCACGCCACCGCTGGTCAGAATCTGGGTGCGCAGCCGGGCATCGCTATCCGCCATGGAGTAATCCACCCGGATGGCTCCCAACACATCCCCTTCATCAGCCTGGTGGCAACCCAGACAGTTCACACCCTGATAGTTTTCCTGAGCAATTACCGGCTCAATGAGTGTGTAGACCCTCCCCTGCTCATTCTGCGAATAGAATTCGATCCGTTCCCCCTGCAGAGCCTGTCGTTCGGCCGGGGCGCGTGATTGTTCGGATTCCTTGCCACGGCCATACATGGCATTGAGCTGTTCACTGCGAATGACCCGCACGTCCAGAACATCCTCCGGCGCGGTGACTTTCTGGCGCAACATGTCACGGTTGTCGATGGTTCCGGTCACCATCATGGTATTGAGGGCATCAAAATAGGATTTGGAGATGCCTTCCACATACTTCCCGGTAAATTCCTCCAGGTGCCTGCTCTGGGAGCGGGCACCGTAAAGTACGGTAAACACCAGCACCAGCGAGAAGGCTCCGGCCAGGGTGGCCAGCAACAGGAATCGGATCGAACGGTTTTTGGTCATGACATCTCAACTATGGATCGTAAACCGGATAAGAAGCCGGATGGAAAAACACTTTATGCAACGTGTAGACGGCCGGCGCAAAGAAAACTTTATCGATCCACCGGAATTTTTCCATGACATGGATCATTAGCTGTTCCACTGGCCCGCCTTATGCATGTGACGTTACCAACGCAGATTTGTTGTCATTATTTCGCCGGTAGCTGCGGGAGGAAGAATCATGTCGCTACTTACATCCCTGATCCGGGCCAGTACCCAGTTCCAGCAGGCCATGGAAAAGCGCCCTGCGCCGGAAGCCGCCAATGGCAAGGCTTCTGCGCAAACTGCGGCCACACCGGAAGCTCAGGGCAAAGGCAATGATGATCGCTACACCTGGTCACCGGATGCCATGAGCGACCCTGCGCAATCACGGGCTCCGCGACTGGAAATCACCGAATACAAACAAAGCGTCGGGCAGGATCTTGCCTTTGTGCGGGAAACCCTGCGGCACAAACTTGCCGAATACGCCCAGCACCCGGCCACCCCCCTGAGCGTCAGCAAGGGAGTCGATGGCATCGAAGTGGAAGGCCGCGTACCAGACAAGGTCCGCGACCAGATCCGGCAGGATCTGAACAACAACAAACATTTCAGTGAGGCATTCCGCCGCCTGAGCCGCAACGAGCCCACCCTGGAGTTCATGGACACCGCCATGAAACTGAACAAGGCCTACGGCGTCAGCAATCCGCTGCTGGACACTTTGGTAAGTGAGAACGAACAGTTCAACGGACTGCAGGATCTGGTGCACCGCTATGACAGTCTGCGCCGCAATACCGGCGCAGCCGTCCAGCCGACCAGCAAAGCCTACGCATTCAGCCTGAATGCCCGCGCCTGAATACGCGGAGCAACGCTCATTCCACTTGAAACGGTGCCGGGTCGCCTTTACCCACCCGGATAATCTCAGGCACGGCACCGGTCAGATTCACCACCGTGGTGGCTTCCATACCGCAGAAGCCGCCTTCAATGATCAGATCCAGCTCGTGCTCCAGCTTGTCGCGGATCTCATCCGGATCCGTCATCGGGTGTTCCTCGCCGGGCAGAATCAGTGTGCTGCTTATGATCGGTTCACCCAATTCCCCCAGCAGCGCCTGCACAATATTATTATCCGGCACCCTGAGGCCTATGGTCTTACGTTTGGGATGCAGCAAACGGCGCGGCACCTCACTGGTAGCATCCAGAATGAACGTATAAGGCCCCGGCGTATGGGCCTTCAGCAAACGGTACTGGGTGTTATCCACCTTGGCATAGGTGCCGATATCGGAAAGATCCCGGCACATCAGGGTAAAATTATGCTTGTCATCCAGCTGACGAATACGCTTGATGCGGTCCGTCGCCTGCTTGTCTCCCAAATGACAGCCAATCGCATAACCGGAGTCCGTGGGATACACAATCACCCCACCCTGACGCAAAATCTCCACCGCCTGCTTTACCAGACGCTTCTGCGGAGTCTCCGGATGTATCTGAAAAAACTGACTCATTGAACCTCTCCCTGCCCGAACGCCGGATCATGCCTGGAACCCCCCATACAATCCGGAGAAGCCGGCGCAGCCTCCCCGGAAGCCTGCCACTCCTCCGGCGTATACACATGCAACGCCAGCGCGTGCACCCCACCCGCCAACTCATCAGACAGCACCCGGTAAACCCCCTGATGTCGCTTGACCTTCCCCTGCCCGGCAAAATCCGCCGACACCAGCGTCACCTTGAAATGCGTCTCCGAATTCGGCGGCACACTGTGCTTGTGACTCTCATTCTCCACCGCCAGGTGGTCAACCGAAAAAGCCTCTGACAACTTCTGCTCGATCGATTTCTGGATACTCATAAAAATGGACTCCCGTTTACAGCGCAAAGCGCAGGCGGCGATCAGGGCGACCTGCACACTGTTAAATAAAGTGGCTGTTGGGGAGGGCTTTCCAAAATCGCCGAGCGCCATGGACGGCGCGAAACGAGCCCTACAGGGGTGAGGCCGAGCGCTTATAAAGCGAAGCTTTATGCGACAGCCTCACGGCCGCAATCTGCGATTGCGGACCGGACCCGCCTGCGGATACTTGCGGGCGTGTTTTGGAAAGCCCTCCCCAACAGCCATTGGCACCATAACAGCCAGTCTACTACAGATAGCAACCAGCCCGAGAACAGGCTTGACACTCCAACTCAAACTCGCCACATTCCCCACCCATCCACCCCACACCAGCCAAAACCCCAATGAAACTGTATATCGCCGAAAAACCCAGCCTCGGCCGCGCCATCGCCGCCGCCCTGCCCGGCCCGCAGCAACAGGGGCAGGGCTGGATACGCTGCGGTGAGGGAAAGCAGAGTTTCACCGTCAGCTGGTGCATCGGCCACCTGCTGGAACCGGCGGAACCGGCCCGTTACAACCCCCGCTGGCAGAAATGGCGCGCCGAAGACCTCCCCATGGTGCCGGACCAGTGGCAACTGACGCCCAAAGAGTCAGTAAAAAAACAGCTGAACGTACTGGAAGGCCTGATCCGCAAAGCCGAGGTGATCTACCATGCAGGGGATCCGGACCGGGAAGGCCAGCTGCTGGTAGACGAAGTATTGCGTTACTTCGAAGCAAAATGCCCTGTGCAGCGGGTATTAATCAACGACCTGACCCCAAAAGCCGTTGCCAGGGCGCTGCAGCAACCCAGAGACAACCGGGAATTCCGCCGCCTTTCCCACTCCGCCCTGGCCCGGCAAAGGGCGGACTGGCTGTACGGCATCAACCTCACCCGGCATTTCACCCTGAGCTACCAGCGCCAGGGGGAACAGGGAGTCTATTCCGTTGGCAGGGTGCAGACACCGGTACTGGGCCTGGTGGTGGAGCGGGACAACACCATCGACAATTTCGAGCCCAAACCCTTCTTCCGGGTGCTGGCCCATTGCCACGAAAGCGACCTGAACGAAGCGGAGCCGACCACCTTTGCCGCCCGCTGGGTGCCCTCAGAAACCTTCCGGCAACATCTGGACGAAGAAAACCGGCTGCTCAACGGCGACACCGCCAAACAGATCGCCGCAGATGTGGAGGGCCGGTCCGGCACCGTCACCGAAGCCCGCTTCCGGGATCGCAACGAGGCTCCGCCGCTGCCCTTCTCCCTGTCGGCACTGCAGATCGAAGCCGGAAGACTGTTCCGGATGGGGGCCCGGGATGTACTGGATACTGCCCAGAATCTCTACGAGCGGCACCAGTTGATCACCTACCCCCGTTCCGACTGCCGCTACCTGCCCGAGGAACATTTCAGCCAGCGGGAACAGGTAGTGAACGCCATCTTCCGGGTCAGCCAGGCGCTGCAACCCGAGCAGCCCCGACTTGACCTTGGCCGTCGCAGCGCCGCCTGGAATGACAAGAAAGTGGATGCGCACCACGCCATCATCCCCACGGCCCGATCACGACCGTCCGGCCAGCTGAGCCAGGCAGAGGCGCGCATCTACAATCTGATTGCCCGCCATTACCTGATGCAGTTCTGCGCCGACGCGGTTCACCGGGAAGGGAAGCTGACTCTGGCCATCGGTGATCACCGCTTCCGGGCCAGCGAAACCGCCGTGGCCGAATCCGGCTGGAAAGCCCTGGAAATACGCCTGCGGGACAACCATCAGGACCAATCCGCGGCACCACTGCCGAGACTGAAGCAAGGCGACCCGGTGCACTGCGCCCGCAGCGAAATCCAGGAGCGCAAGACCCAGCCGCCCCAACCGTTTACCGATGCCACCCTGCTCAGTGCCATGACCAACATCGCCCGCTTTGTGGACGATCCGGAGCTGCGCAAAACCCTGCGGGACACCGACGGTCTGGGTACAGAGGCCACACGTGCTGCAATTATCGAGACCCTGTTCCGCCGGGAGTATCTGCGCCGGGAAAAGCGCCATATCCGCTCCACAGACAAGGGCAAGGCGCTGATCGGAGCCCTCCCGGACGCTATCCGCCAGCCGGACACCACAGCCCGGTGGGAAGCCAACCTGGAATCGATCCGCCAGGGGAAAGGTGACCCCAAGGCATTCATGGCGGATCTGGAAGTACAGATCCGCCGCTTCATTGGTACCGATCCTGGCCAGGAAAGTGGCCAGGCGCTGCCGGCAGGAAATGCCCCTCACTGCCCCGCCTGCCGCGCTCCGATGGTCGGGCGCGAAGGCAAATTCGGACGTTTTTTCGCCTGCACCCGCTTCCCTGCGTGCAAGGGCACCCGCCCCATTGAAGAACAGGACCCCCAGGACGGCACAGGCCAGGCGCCAGTGCCCTGCCCCCACTGTTTTGCTCCGCTGGTACGCCGCAAAAGCCACAAAGGCTGGTTCTGGGGCTGCAGTAATTTCCCCGGCTGCCGACAAACAGTAGACGACGACAACGGCCAGCCTGCCCTTCACTTACGGAAGACTACATAACGATACTGAAGGCAGGTTCACAATTTGTGATAATACCCACCATCAAACCCTGGAAGGTTCCGCTTGCCACTGCCGGGAACCAAGGTTACCAATCGGGAGACGCGCCATGCACATTGCCCTGCTTGAAGATGCCACAGAGCAAGCCCAGCACATACAGGCTGTGCTCCGGGAAAGCGGCCATCAGTGTGATGCCTTTGCAACCGGTCAGGCCTTCCTGGGCGCAGTGCTGCACAAGAGTTACGACCTTCTGATTCTGGACTGGCAGATTCCCGACATGACCGGCATCGAGGTACTGAAGAATGTGCGGGCCCAGATTAACTGGAACATTCCGGTCATTTTCCTGACTCAGCGAGACAGCGAATCCGATATTGTCTGTGCCCTGGATGCCGGTGCAGACGACTACATCGCCAAGCCGGCCCGGGAGGCGGAACTGGTTGCCCGCATCAAAGCCCTGGCGCGACGCAGCAATGCCGAGAACGACAAGGAGGTTCTGCACTACGGCCCCTTCGAAATCAACGCCCAGCAACGCACCATTCATCTGCATGGTGAGCAGCTGACCCTGACCGACAAAGATTATGACCTGACGCTGTTCCTGTTCCAGAACCAGGGCCGGCTGTTAACCCGGGAGATGCTGCTGGAACGTGTCTGGGGGCTGACCCGGGACATCAACACCCGCACAGTAGACACCCACATGAGCCGCCTGCGGCGACGTCTCGGGCTCAATCCCGAGAACGGTTTCCGGATCAAAACCATTTATCAGCGTGGCTACCGGCTGGAAGCCATGCAGGGCGCAGAAAACGGGACTGACCGGCCAGAAGCCGAATCTGCGTGATAATGAAAAACAGACCTCAACACCAGGGTTCGAAACGCCCCCGTTTTATGATGGCCGCACTATTATGCAGCCTGCTGGTGGCTTCTGCGTCCTTCGTTCAGGCGGAAATCCCGATTACCCGGGGCTCAACCTTGCTGGCTGCGTCTGCCGCTGACCGGCAGCCACAGACACCGGAATGGATATACACCCTCAATAAAGGAGAAACCTTTACGGATGTGGCGACGGCCCTTCTGAAAGACAATATCAGCTCGGCCCGGCTACTACGCCATAACGGAATTGCCTCCGCCGACAGCCTGGAGCCCGGCAGCAAGGTACGCATTCCTCTGGACTGGCTGAAGCGCCAGCCCGAGCCGGCAAGGGTCAATGCGGTCACCGGACAGGCCTACCTCGTGGACGGCAACCAGGGCACGCGCCGGCCCGTCATTAGACAGATGCTGATACGGGTGGGGGATGAACTGATTACCCATACCGGTACTGTCAATGTTGAACTGGCGGATGGTTCCCACATCCGTGTGGCACCGGACTCCCGCCTGGTATTCAACCGGATGACCCAGTATGGCAAGGCCGGCATGGTGGACACGCGGCTGCGCCTGAACCAGGGGGAAATCCACACCCGGGTAACGCCAGTCATCCGGGAAGGCTCCCGCTTCGAGGTTGAAACCCCGTCGGCCGTTGCAGCAGTACGCGGCACTGCATTCAGCATACGGACCAGCCCCGGCGAGACCCGACTGCAAGTGACCGAAGGTGAAGTTGCATTCGGACCACCCGGCCAGGTGCGTTATATCCCTGCGGGCTACAGTGCCAGCGTGGATACCGCCGGGCGCTCGCCCATGACCATCCGCAAACTGCCCCCCGCGCCGGAACTGAATCCGCTGCCCGAAACCGTGACCCGCCTGCCTGCGGAGCTGAGCTGGCAACCCAACCCGGCAGACCGGCACCAGCTGGATATCTTTGCTAAAGACTCCGGCCAGTGGTTGTTATCTGAAACGGTCGCCGGCAACAGCTTCAGCATGCAGTCTCTGGACAACGGCCGTTATGAAGTCCATGTTGCCGCCCTGGACCCCCGGGGTATGGCGGGCATTCCTGCTATCAAGCCCCTGAACGTAGACCTCAAGGCCCGCCCGGCGCAGTTGCAAAGCCCGGAAGAGGACGCGAAGTACCCGGACGACATGCCTGAATTTTCCTGGCAGTTCCGGGGCGACAATGAAGTCGGACGAGTGGAAATCGCCACCGACGAGAATTTCAGCAATGTGATTGCCACCAGCGAATGGGCACCGGACAACACGGCCCTGCCTTCACGACCGCTGCAGCCGGGGCAGTATTACTGGCGCGTGGTAACCGAGGCAGGCGGCAATTCCGTGGCTACCAGCAAACCCCGGACACTGCTTGTCGACGGCTCTCTGCCTCCGGTGGACATCATCAGTGTGAATTACCTGGACCAGCAGGTAAGGATTTTCTGGCAGTCGGTGGAGAGTGCCAATGATTACCGCTTACAGCTTTCCGAAGAACCCGGTTTTGACAACATCATCAAGGAAGCAACCGTGTCCGACACGACAGCCGCCTTGCGTCTGATTCCCGGAAGGCGTTATTTTGTGCGGCTGAAAGCTCTTTCAGAAGGACCACTGACCAGTCGCTGGGGGCCAGGAAGGGAGCTGTACCTGGAATAGACCGCCAACCTGACCATTAGCAGGATTCATGAACCGGGACCGGATGCCAATCAAGAATACTCCGTGGACGCTGGGTCTGCTCCTGCTCTCCGCACTGGTACTGCTGCCTCTCAGCTCCCTGCCCCAGCGCCTCGACTACTGGATATACGACAGTATCATTACCCGGCCGGCAGCCTCGACACCTGCCGCCGCAAGCGCTGTAATAGTCGCCATCGACGAGCCCAGCCTCGAGCAACTGGGGCGCTGGCCCTGGCCGCGGAGTACCCATGCCCGGCTGATCCGCCGCCTCAATCTGGCCGGAGCCGAAACCATTGTCTTCGACATTCTTTTCCCGGAGCCTTCGTCCGGCGATGCAGACCTGGCGTCTGCCATGCGGGCCCATGGCAACGTGGTGCTGCCGGTTCATTTATCGCCCCCTTCCCGGGCACGTCTCATGGAGACTCATCTGCCGGCGCCGGCTCTGGCCAGCGCCGCCAGCAGTCTGGGCCACGCGCATATCGAACTGGATGAGGACGGGCTGGCCAGGGGGCTGTATCTGTTCAATGGCCTTGCCCGCCGCGTCTGGCCGGCTCTTGCGGTTGCCGCAACCGGACAGTCCATGCCCCTGCAATCTGATTCGACGGCACCCTATGTAAACGTCCGGACCCGCTACGCGGCGGTTCCTCTGGCGGGGGGGGCCGGCACTCTGCCTACCTACTCCTACGCGGACATTCTCAACTCGCCCCCGGCAACCGGGGCGTTCCGGGGCAAAACCGTATTTGTGGGAGCCACTGCGGCGGGCTTTGGAGACATTCTCCCCACACCGTTTTCCCGGCTTTCCACCCCCTTGTCCGGCGTGGAGTTCCACGCCAACAGCTATAACGCCCTGGTAAGCGGGGAACTCATCTACAAAACCGACAGACTCTGGAGCTATGGCCTGGCAGTCAGTACGGCGCTGCTGCTGGCCATCCTGTTACCGAAAATGCGCCCGACACGCACCCTCGCCATATGCCTGTCCATGATAGCGGTGCTGTTGTCACTGCAGGCGGGCCTGATTGTATGGGGTGAGCGCTGGCTGCCAGTCTCCCTGGCGGTCCTGATGCCAGCTCTCGCCTTTCCATTCACCAGCGCCAGCCGGCTGGCCATGGCCAACCGTTTCCTGAACCGGCAATTGAATGAACTGGCGCAGGGGCAGCAACTCAGCCTGCCGGCAACGAACCGGCGCTCGCCGACCCAGCTCCTGGACCACCTGCGCACGCTGCTCCGGCCATCCCAGTGGTGGCTGTCCGCCAACAACGAGATGATCAGCGCCAGCGGCCTGACTCGCCAGGATATCCCGGACGACCTGCCGGCATACGAATGGAAACACATCGGCAACCAGAGCTGGATCAAACTGATGCGAGGCCAGATCCATTATCGCCTGGGACTTACCCTGACCCATGACCTGAGCCTGGAGGCAGTACACCGCTATCTGCAACGCCTGCCCCTGCTGCCAGACACCCTGCCAGGGATTGGCCCCCGCACTTCCGGCGAACATGTATCCGCCCGCATTACCCAGGTAAAACGTGCCTCCCGGCGGATGTACCGGCTTCAGCAGTTTACCCAGCGCAGTTTTGAACGGATGCCGGACGGCATCATCGTCACCGACGAACTGGGTGTCATCCGTTTTGCCAACAGCCATATCGAACGCTGGTTCAACGAACCCGCCCCCAGTCTGAACGGCATGCCCCTCACCCGTCTGCTGGAAGGCCATGACCCGCGGGAAACGCTCCCCTGGCACGAAACCCTGGCGGATACCCTGACCCTGTCCCAGAGCCGCACCGTCGACCTGCGAGTGCGTGACAAGGACTTTCTGGTGCACCTTGCGCCATTTGATCTGCCGGATACCCCCCAGAGCGGCATCATTGCCAATATTTCGGATATATCCGAGCTTCGGGAGCGCCAGCGCCAGCACCGGGAAGCCATCGATTTCATCTCTCACGATGTGCGCTCACCGCTGGTCTCCCAGATGGCGCTGATCGAGCAACTCAAACGAAACCCGGAACGGGTGGCGCCGGAGCAACTGGAACAGCTGGGGCGACTGGCCCGGCGCAGTTACAATCTGGCGGAAGAGTTCGTGCAGTTAGCCAGGGCCGAACAGCTCACGGAAACCCGCTTTTACGAGTGCGAGTTCCTGGCGATCGTGGAAAACGCCCGGGACAGCGTCAGCGAGCAGGCGGCAGAAAAACACATCCACCTGTCCCTGCACGGCACCGAAGACCTGTGGCTGATGGGCAATGCCGAGCTACTGGAGCGGGCGGTGATCAACCTGCTGACCAATGCGGTGCAGTACAGTGACCCCCACTCCACCGTGAACATTGTGGTGTTTGCCGCCGGCCACCAGGCCTGCCTGACGGTAAGTGATGAGGGCCGGGGCATTACCCCGGACGAACTGCCCTACCTGTTTGACCGTTTTCAGCGCCAGAAAAGCAGCGAGATCAGCGGCAACTTCGGCGCCGGGCTGGGATTGTCGTTCGTCAATGTGGTGGTGGAGAAGCACCGGGGTGAAATTACCGTGAACTCCACCCCCGGGGAAGGCACATCGTTTACCATCCGGCTGCCTACGGCGCACCCTCTCTAGGCAGCACTAGGCAGCTCCAGGCAGCCCCCCGCATCGGGATCAGATGGTCTTGCTGACCACGTTGGACGGTTCGCTGAGAAGGCCCTGAGAATCACGGACCTGAATGGTGAAGTACCAGGTACCTTCATCCAGACCCTCGATAACATACTCAGGATTGAAATTGAATTTGGCAACCTCATCGCCAATCTCAATTTCGTTGGTCATTTCCTCCTCGGACCGCCCATACCGGATGATATAACCATCAAGTTCGCCAGCCTTGAGGCCTTCTCCGTTCACACGGGTTAACGGAGCGTCCCAGCTTAGAACCGCCTTGTTGGCTGCCACGACCGGGTCATTCTGGCGCTGGGTGGTTGTCGTATCCTGCACGCCACTCTGGCCGCTTTCACCGCCGCCACAACCGGCCAGCAGGAGACCGGCTAACAGCACAGGGATCGCAAATACTGACTTTTTATTGACGCATTTCATGGCAACCTCACAACGGTTTATCGTCGATTTGTGAAATTGTATAAAATGCGGTCAGCAGAAGCTGTTATGATCCTTGCGCAATCTGTTGTGTTTATGTCACGGCGTTTGACAAAAGTTCACAGACGAAAAGCCCCCGCACCGGCAGGCCGGGCGGGGGCTTTGATCAGGCAGTTAAAGGTATTCTCCGGGCCGTTCAGCGCTCCAGAATTGCGGTCACACCCTGGCCACCAGCAGCGCATATGGAGATCAGGCCACGGCCGCTGCCTTTCTCTTCCAGCAACTTGGCCAGCGTGGCCACAATCCGGCCGCCGGTGGCAGCAAACGGATGACCTGTCGCCAGGCTGCTGCCTTTCACGTTCAGTTTGTTGCGGTCAATGCTGCCCAGCGGCTTGTCCAGACCCAGGCGCTCCTTGCAGAACGTCGGATCTTCCCAGGCTTTCAGAGTGGACAGAACCTGCGCAGCAAATGCCTCGTGAATTTCGTAGAAGTCAAAATCCTGCAGGGTCAGGCCCGCCTTCTCCAGCATGCGGGGTACCGCATAGGCCGGGGCCATCAGCAAACCCTCCTTCTTCTCGACAAAGTCCACAGCGGCCACTTCAGAGAAGGTCAGCCAGGCTTTGACTTCCAGATTGTTGGCCTTGGCCCACTCCTCACTTGCCAGCAACACTGCAGAAGCGCCATCACTCAGTGCCGTACTGTTGGCTGCGGTCATGGTGCCGTTTTCCCGATCAAAGCAGGGCTTGAGGGTCGCCAGTTTTTCCAGGGTAGTGTCCGGCCGCAGGATATTGTCTTTCTCCAGCCCTGCCATCGGTGTTAACAGGCCATCGAAGAAGTTCTCTTCGTAGGCCTTGGCCAGCTTCTGGTGGCTCTCGTAGGCCAGCTGATCCTGCTCATCCCGGGGGATAGACCACTCGTGAGCCGTTACCTGGCAGTGGTCCCCCATCGACATGCCGGTGCGCGGCTCCCCGTTCTGGGGAATTTCCGGCAGCAGATGACTCGGACGGAAACGGCCCAGAACCTTCACCCGCTCCCTGGCGGTCTTGGCACGGTTCAGGTCCAGCAGGATTTTCCGCAGACCTTCCCCCACACCAATCGGTGCGTCAGAGGTTGTATCAGTACCGCCGGCGATGCCCACCTCAATCTGGCCCAGAGCAATCTTGTTGGCCACCAGAATGGCCGCCTCCAGACCGGTACCACAGGCCTGCTGGACATCGTAGGCGGGGGTTTCCGGTGCCAGACCGCAGCTGAGCACGGCTTCGCGGGTCAGATTGAAATCACGGGAGTGCTTGACCACCGCACCGGCAGCTACCTCACCCAGGCGCTGACCTTCCAGACCGAAGCGGTCCACCAGCCCGCGCAAGGTAGACGTCAGCATTTCCTGATTGCTCAGATTGCTGTAGGCCGTATTGGAGCGGGCAAACGGAATGCGGTTGCCGCCAATCACCGCCACACGACGAATGGCACCGGTTGCCGCAGCCTTGGGAGCTGCCTTGCTTGCACTACTTTTCTGAGTCTGTGCCATGATACTGTCCTTTGCTGAAAGTTAGAGCTTGCCGGCAGTCTAGCGCCCCAACCAACAGGCTCATTGGCAATCCTGACATACCGGCGCAAGCATTCAGTCAATCCAAACGGCGTACATTCCCTTAACCTGTACCTCTATTCAACCTTATCCATTCATCCATCGGTCATCAGAGAGGAATTCCCATGTCCGACAGGTATCTGAAATTTGTTAATACCCCGGTTGGCAAAACCACCGCCCAGACCCTGGGCCTGCCCCAACCGCTGCCCCTCAAACGGCTCAAGCGCAACGATCAGCCGTTTATCGAAGGGGACGTCCTGGTCGGCGCCGCGGCCGGCGGAAAAGCCATCAGCATGATCGGCTCCACCCTGGGAGCAAGCGCAGCGAGACTATGGCATGCCGAAGATCCGGCCACCCTGGAAGATTCGGCCAAAGCCGGAAACAAGTCGCAGCCGCTAAGCCTGGCAGGAGAAATCAACGAGAAATTTTCCGCCCTGGTGCTGGATGCCACCGGCCTGAACGATACCACCGATCTGCGGGCAGTTTACGACTTCTACCATCCCACCATTCGCCGCCTGGCCACCTGCGGCCGGGTTCTGGTGATCGGCCAGGACCCCTCAACCTGCAGAGCACCGGCCAAGGCCGCCGCCCACCGGGCACTGGAAGGTTTCACCCGTGCCGTCGGCAAGGAAGTAGGTAAAAAAGGAGCCACCGCCAACCTGCTTTACATGGCACCCGGCGCCGAGAAGCAGCTGGATTCCAGCATTCGCTTTTTCCTGTCCCCGCGCTCCGCCTATGTATCCGGCCAGGTTGCCCGCATCGGCAAGAGCAGCGAAGCGCCCGCCGCCAATCCGGTTGCTCCGCTGGCCGGCAAGGTCGCTCTGGTAACCGGCGCCTCCCGCGGCATTGGCGAATCCATTGCGGAAACTCTGGCCCGGGACGGAGCCACGGTCATTGGCCTGGACATACCCCAGGCGATGGAAAGCCTGCAGAAGGTCACCGACCGCATCAAGGGCAAGGCCCTGGCCTGCGACATTACCGGGAAGAATGCTCCAAAGGAGATTGCTGATTTTATCGGGAAGAACTTCGGCGGCGTGGACTTTGTCATCCACAACGCAGGCATCACCCGGGACAAAACCCTCGGCAAGATGCCGGAGCATTTCTGGGACATGGCCATCGCCGTGAACCTGACCGCGGAGGAGCTGATCGATGAGGAGCTGATGCATCGCGAGCTGCTGAACGACAACGGGCGCATCGTGTGCATATCGTCCATCAGCGGCATTGCCGGAAACTTCGGCCAGACCAACTACTCTGCCGCCAAATCCGGTGTGATCGGCTATGTGGAAGCCATGGCAAAACAGATGAAAGGCAACACCACCATCAATGCGATCGCGCCCGGCTTCATTGAAACCCAGATGACCGCAGCCATGCCCCTGACCATCCGCGAAGCAGGCCGGCGCATGAACAGCCTCTCCCAGGGCGGTCTGCCCCTCGACGTGGCGGAGGCTATTGCCTGGTACTGCAACCCGGGCTCAAACGGTGTCAACGGCAACGTGGTGCGGGTTTGCGGCCAGTCGCTGATTGGTAAGTAACGCCGCTCTTCAGGCTTTTACATGATCGGGGTGCCTTTCGGGGGACCCCTTTTTTTGCCGCGGAAACCGCGGAAGAACGCGGAAAGAAAGATAAAGGAAAGGAAAGGAAAGGGGAAAGAAAAATGGTGGGTGGTGCAGGGATCGAACCTGCGACCCTCGCCTTGTAAGGGCGATGCTCTCCCAGCTGAGCTAACCACCCGGGGAAAGAAATGGCGGAGCGGACGGGACTCGAACCCGCGACCCCCGGCGTGACAGGCCGGTATTCTAACCAGCTGAACTACCGCTCCGCATAGCAACGACCCATGGGGCCGTATTTTCAACCGGAAGGGGTGCTCCGGTTGGCGATGAATGGTGGGTGGTGCAGGGATCGAACCTGCGACCCTCGCCTTGTAAGGGCGATGCTCTCCCAGCTGAGCTAACCACCCGCATCATCGGGTTGGCGACCTGTTTTTGGCACCCATTAGCTGTTAGCACCAATCGATTTGCCGCCGCCGCTGGCCGAGCAGCATGACTGCCTCAACCAAACGAGAGGCGCATTTTAAGCATTTACACAGCGGTGTCAAATCTTTTCCTGAAATTTTCCTTAAAAAACTCTAACTGATTAAGAATTATACGGTTTTCGCTCATTTCCAGAGGGTTCCCCGGGCGCGGACTGCCGCCTACTGTTGCCCGGTGTGCAGAGTCTCTACCTGCCGGGATAAATGCACCAGCCTGGAGGTAAGCTGGGCACGGGCCGAATCGATGGACTCCACTACCTGCTGCAGCTCCGCAAGCTCTGCCTGCAGGCCCTGCCACTCGCTCCCCGAGGGTAGCTGCTCAAATTGTGACTCCAGCGCGCCGATACGACTTTCCAGGCCGTCCAGCGTCAGCTTCTGCTCCCGGCCGAATCGCTGAAGCTGTCGCGCGACATCGGTTTCAATGGCATCCAGCTGGCCACTTACCGCTGTCAGCCGTTCTTGCAATTCTGAAACACTGTCGGCCAACTGTTCACTGCCATTCGCCAGATCCTTCAGCTGCCCGGCATTATTATTTACCTGCTCTGCAACGGCGGATACCTGCTTTTCCAGTGCAGGCAGGGCGTTACCCAATGCGCTGACTTTTTCCTGCAGTCCTGTAACCGCCTCCTCATTACTGTCCAGGCGTTTCCGATTGCGGTCGTAGGCAATACCCCACAACTTGCGGATCTCACTGTCTGCGTTATCCAGGCGTTCGGCATGGGCTTCAAGGGTCTGACTCAATGTCTGCTCCCGCTCTTGCAGGGTTTCCCCGGTTTCAGAGAGCTCACCCTCAAAGCGCGCCAGGGCCAGCTTGCTCTGGCGTGCCCAGTAGTCTGCCTCTTCCAGCCGCTCCTCCATAGCCTGAAGTTTCTGCTGTTGCTGCCACCAGCCGGTTGCGGCCACCACTGCCAGCACCAGCAGGGCCGGCCACAGCATGCGGGAGCGGGAGCGGTCGCCGGAACCCTCGCCGCGGGCAGCCGCAGGTTTCTGCTTCGGCTTCCCTCCGGGCTCCTCAGCCTTGGTCTCCTTACTGCGCTCAGGGCGGGAAGCCCTCAGCTCGTCTTCATCCGGACGGATCGGTTCCATACAGCTCTCCTGACGTTGCCCACTGCTGGACGGGTTGATCTGGCTGGCCTGATAATACCCGTAGCCGGCACTGCAACAAAAGCCCGCCTGCATACCGTGCCGTGCCCGTTTCCGGGCGGCACCGGTATTTGCATGGCTGACAGGGCTTACATACAATGGCCGGCTTTCCTTAATACAACTCGGAACTGTTGCTATGCAGCCGCTCGTAGGACTGATCATGGGCTCCAAATCGGACTGGCCCACCATGGAACACGCCGCGCAGATGCTGGAAAAGCTGGGCGTGGCCTACGAAACCCGGGTGGTGTCTGCCCACCGCACGCCGGATCTGCTGTTTGAGTACGCGAAAACCGCCGCTGAGCGCGGCCTGAAGGTCATCATCGGAGGAGCCGGCGGTGCCGCCCACCTGCCGGGGATGGTCGCTTCCCAGACCAGCCTGCCGGTACTGGGTGTACCGGTACAGTCCAAAGCCCTGAACGGCCTCGATTCACTGCTGTCCATCGCGCAGATGCCGGGCGGTGTGGCAGTCGGCACCCTGGCCATCGGCAAAGCCGGGGCCACCAACGCCGGCCTCCTGGCGGCGCAGATTATCGGCACCTTTGATGAGGAGGTGCGCAAGGCGGTGGATGCATTCCGCAAAGAACAGACTCAGAAGGTTCTGGACAACCCCGACCCACGGGACCAATAGGCTGAAACAGGAGAGTCCAGATGAGAATAGGTGTACTCGGGGCCGGACAACTGGGCCGCATGCTGGCTTTATCCGGCTACCCACTGGCCAAAGACTTTGTGTTCTATGACATGTCCGGCAGTCCGAGCGCCGGGCTGGGTGAAGTCATCATCGACCGGGAAGGCCGGTTGATTAATGACTTCCTGGCCCGCGTAGACCGGATAACCTACGAATTTGAACACCTGCCGGTGGATGTCGCGGAACGTATGGCGCAAGAAAAGCCGGTACACCCCTGCCCCCGGGCACTGCAGGTGTGCCAGAACCGGGAGGCGGAGAAATCTCTGTTCGGCGAGCTGGGCATCCCCACCCCGGAATGGGCCCTGGCCGACAGCCCGGAAACCCTGCGACAGGCGGCCGAACAGCTTGGCTGCCCGGTGATCGCAAAGTCTGTCACGGAAGGTTATGACGGCAAGGGACAGGCGGTACTGAAGGCACCGGAAGAAGCCGCCGATGCCTGGGCATCCATCGGCCATCCGAAGGTCATTGTCGAGAAGTTTGTCAATTTCCGCCGCGAGGTATCCATCATCGCGGTGCGCGCCGAGGACGGTGACCTGGCCTTCTATCCGATGGCGGAGAACATCCATCACAACGGCATTCTGCGTTACTCCGTTGCGCCGGCACCGGAACTATCGGATGACGTGACCGATGCGGCAGAAAAGTACATCCGCATGCTGCTCAACGAACTGGATTATGTGGGCGTACTGACCCTGGAGCTGTTCGAAACCGATCAGGGCCTGGTCGCCAACGAAATGGCCCCACGGGTGCATAATTCCGGTCACTGGACCATCGAGGGAGCCCACACCAGCCAGTTCGAGAACCACATCCGGGCCGTCAGCGGTCATCCGCTGGGCAGCTCAGCGCCCAGGGGACTGAGCTGCATGATCAACATCATCGGCGCGCACGGTGATACCGACCGCATTCTGGAGCTTCCCTACGCCCATCTGCACCTTTACAACAAGGGGGAGCGCCCGGAGCGCAAGCTGGGGCACGTGACCGTGCTGGCGGACAGCTATGAAGAGCTGGTGTGGAGGGTGCGCAACACGGCCCAGTTTCTGCCAGGGGCTCCGGAATTTTTCAGCACACTGAGCCGCTGACGGACCATAATCCCATCATCAGAGGGTTGATTTAATTCCACTTACCCTCATAGTAGAGAGTCCGTGATCAACATTCACTTGAGAGAGACAGGGAGAACAACCTCATGGCATTTGAACTTCCCGCACTGCCCTACGAAAAGAATGCACTGGAACCGCACATTTCCCAGGAAACCCTGGAATACCATTACGGCAAACACCACAACACCTATGTGACCAAGCTGAATGGCCTGGTAGAAGGCACGGACAACGCCGACAAATCCCTGGAAGACATCATCAAGAGTGCCAGCGGCCCGCTGTTCAACAACGCCGCCCAGGTGTGGAACCACACCTTCTACTGGCACTGTTTGAGCCCGAACGGTGGTGGCGAGCCGACCGGCGCAGCCAAGGAAGCCATCGAGAAGGCCTTCGGTTCCTTCGAGGACTTCAAAAAAGAATTCAATGACAAAGCCGCCAACAATTTCGGCTCTGGCTGGACCTGGCTGGTGAAAAAAGCCGACGGTTCTGTAGCCATCGTGAACACCAGCAACGCAGAAACTCCGCTGACTGGCGCCGACAAGCCGGTACTGACGGTGGATGTATGGGAACATGCCTACTACATCGACTACCGCAACTCCCGCCCGAACTATCTCGAGGCGTTCTGGAATCTGGTCAACTGGGATTTCGTTAACGAAAATCTGGCCTGATCAAAGCATGACCGGCAATCAGTGCCGATCGTTGCAATAAACGCCCGCCCTTGCGGGCGTTTTTTATGGCCTTACAAAATGATACAACTACACATTCAACATTTTGCGACAATTACCGTTCTGTAAAGAGCATGTTCTGAAATCTCAACCATACTGTTAAAATACCGTTCGCAGGCTACTAAAAATAAACGACGCCGGGTTCTCTCAGCCTCCTCCCGGCCATGACAATGGAATAAATCGGGCAAATATGCGTAACGCCTCAGAGGTCCGACATCATCTGGGATACCGGGTTCTTGCCTGGGTACTTGCGGTGGCATTAGTAAGTGGCGCGGTATCCAGCATCATCCAGGTCATACTGGACGCCCAGCGGGTTTCCGGGCAGCTGGACCTGCAGGCAGAACAGACCATCAATCTGGTAGAAGACGCAGCCACCCAGGCGGTTTACAGCATCGACAACGAACTGGCCCAACAGGTAGTCGAAGGCCTGTTTGCCCAGGAAGCTGTGGTTGCTGCCTACATATCGCACCCCGAGGGCACCCACCTCGGGCAATATCAGCGTGCACCCATGACCGGCAGCTTCCGTGAGATCACGGATCCGATCTTCGCCGCCCAACGGGTTTACCAGACAGAGCTCCGACGAGATCCTGACAACCGCCAGTACGGCACCCTGACCGTCCATTACGACACAGCCCCCGCCGCCAGCACCTGGCTGGAAAGGGCATTCATTACCTTTGGGTCCGGCATTGCGACTGCCGTCACTCTGGGCCTCGTTCTCTTTATCGTGGTGCATCTGCTGTTGACCCGCCCCCTGTTACGTATCGTGAACGCGGTCCGGCGCGTGGAGCCCAGTCAACCGGATGAGCATCTTCTTTCGACACCGAAAGGCCACGAGCAGGACGAGCTGGGCCTGTGGGTCAATACCACCAATAATCTGCTGGTAGCGATTGGTGAAAGCCAGCAACATCAGCGGGAGGCAGAAGACCGTGCCAGCCGGCTCTCCCGTTACGACCAGCTCACCGGTTTACCAAGCCGGGATACCTTTATGGAGCTACTTGAACAGGATATTCGGGATTCTGTTGCCGCCCGGACTACCCTCTCACTGATCTGCTGTGGGCTGGACGATTTCAAATCACTCAATGAACAGTACGGTTTTGCCGCCGGCAACATGATTCTGCAAACCGTGGCAGATCGGCTCACCCGGCACCTGTCTCCCAACCGTTTTACCCTGGGCCGTCTGGGCAGCGACCAGTTCGTGATTGCAGAGAAAGGACTGAAAGACGAATACCACGCTGCTGACTCTGCCGAGATGGTGCTCGGACACATCAACCAGCCCGTCATTCTTGATGACAAGGCCGTATCAGCCACGGCGACCATGGGGGTGGCATTGTTTCCCAGGGATGCACAGGAACCGGACCGCCTGCTGCAGAGTGCCGAGCAAACCATGTCCCTGGCCAAAGAGAAGGGACATAACCACTTCCAGTTCTATGTAGCCAAGGTGGACGAAGAAATCCGCGAGCGGAAAAAGCTCGAGAAAGATCTGAGCAAGGCTCTCTTAAAGGACCAGTTCTACCTGGTGTACCAGCCCCAGGTCAACCTGCAGACCCGCCGCATCATAGGTGCCGAGGCCCTGCTGCGCTGGGATCATCCGGAACGCGGCCTGGTACCGCCAGACCTGTTTATCCCCCTGGCGGAGCGCAATGGCAGCATCGTACAGATTGGCCAGTGGGTACTGGAACAGTCCTGTGAGCAAGCCGCAAAATGGGCGGCCGGGGGCATGCCCCTGCGCATTGCGGTCAACCTGTCAGCCGTCCAGCTGCACCAGGATCACATCGTTGAGGATATTCTGGACACCCTGAGGCGCCATAACATTCCGGCGGGGCGCCTGGAACTGGAGGTAACCGAAACCAGTTTCATGACCAATCTGGACGAGGCCACCGCCAAACTCCAGCAGTTGAACCGTGCGGGCATCAGCGTGGCAGTGGATGACTTCGGCACCGGCTATTCCTCCCTGACCTACCTGAAAAAAATGCCGGTCCAGCATCTGAAGATCGACAAGCAGTTCATCCGCGACCTGCTGATTAACGACGATGACACCCGCATCGCCAACACCATCATTGATCTGGGCAAAAGCCTGAACCTCACGGTGGTCGCCGAAGGCGTGGAGAATGCGGAACAGGATTACTACCTCAGCCAGCGCGGCTGCCAGCTCGCCCAGGGCTATTTCTTCAGCAAACCTCTGAAACCTACAGATTTCGAACAATTCTTTACTGAATTCCACCGAAAAATCTCCGAGAATAATACCTGATCTGACGGCAAACGCCGCCCGCCTTCCCGGTTCCATACGCAAGGAGACCACATGGGCACCACCCTTATCGGACTGATTGTTATTGCCGCCGCGGCACTTTACCTGACCCTGATCTATAACCGGCTGGTCAGCCATCGCAATCAGTTCCGCAACGGGTTCGCCCAGATTGACGTGCAATTGCAGCGCCGTCATGACCTGATCCCCAACCTGGTGGAATCTGCCAAGGCCTACATGGACCACGAGCGCAACACCCTGACCGCCGTGATGGATGCCCGCAATAACGCCGTCAGCGCCCAGCGGGATGCCGCTGCGGATCCGGCGGACAGTAATCGCATCCAGCGCCTGGGCAGTGCCGAGAACATGCTGAACAAGGCCCTCGCCAACTTCTATGCGGTGGCGGAAAACTATCCCGAACTGAAAGCCAACGAAACCATTCAGCAGCTGATGGAAGAGCTGTCCAGCACCGAGAACCGGGTAGCCTTTGCCCGCCAGGCGTATAACGATGCCGTGATGGACTACAATATCTTCCGGGAGCAGTTCCCCAACAACGTGGTGGCCGGCCTGTTTGCTTTCAAACCCACCGCCCAGCTGGAACTGGAAACACAGGAAGCCCGCCAGGCACCCCGGGTAAGCTTCTAGCAGCTCGCCATGGCTCAGGCTCGCACCAGCTTTTTCCGGCGCCAGTCCACGGCACGGCGCAACACCGCCTTGCTGGTCGTGTTATTTACCATTGCGGTGACTCTGATTACTCTGTGTGTGTGCCTGGTTGGTTACTGGGTTACCCGCAGCGATACCTCGGCGCTGCCCTTCCAGCATTGGTTGCTCACCCGGCACGGGCTGATAACGGCCGGCGCAACCGTCCTTCTGATACTGACTGGCAGCCTGGCGCGCTGGATCGACCTGGCCGGTGGCGGCGAGCGGGTAGCCCGGATGGTGAGCGCCCGGGCAGTAGACCCCTCAACATCCGATCGGGACGAGCGCCGGCTGATCAATGTGGCAGAGGAAATGGCCATCGCCAGCGGCGTACCGGTACCGCGGCTATACATCATGGACCGGGAAACCGGCATCAATGCCTTTGTGGCGGGCTATACTCCGGGCGAGGCGGTTATGGTGGTAACCCACGGCAGCCTCACCCACCTGAGCCGCGACGAACTCCAGGGCGTAGTGGCCCATGAATTCAGCCATATTCTGAACGGCGACATGCGCCTGAACGTGCGTCTGATTTCCCTTCTGGCGGGCATTCTGATGATCGGACAGGTTGGCTCATTTCTGGTCCGGAGCGGTTTTCACAGCGGCCCTGTCCGCAGTCGGTCCCGGGACAGGCGGGGCCAGGCAGCCCTTGGACTGGTAGGCCTGGCACTGCTGCTGATCGGTTATATCGGCGTGTTCTTCGGACGCCTGATTCAGGCGGCGGTGTCCCGCCAGCGGGAGTCCCTGGCGGATGCCTCAGCGGTACAGTTCACCCGCAATCCCGAAGGCATCGCCAGCGCTCTGTTCAGGATTGGCCAGCATTCCGGCTATCTGGAAACCACCAGCCACGCCAGCGACATGAACCACATGTGCTTTTGCGAAAGCGCCAAAATGAAATTGACCGCCCTGCTGGCATCCCATCCCCCGATCGAAGACAGAATAAGGACCATCGAACCGGGCATGCTGGCGCGAATGCGCAGCCGCTCAAGGGGCAGAGTCCCCCCGGAAACCACGCCCGGCGCAACATCATCTTTCAGCCCTGTACCGGGTCAGATACTGGACAGCCTGCCGGATACCTTCCGCCAATTGCTGTATACCCGGACCGGAGCTGTGCACTTGTGTTACGCACTGATGCTGCTGCACCTGAATGAGCAGGAACGGGCCACGCAGCTGGCAAGACTGCAGGATCATCCGAGCCTGGGCGTACAGCCAGAGATGCTGCGGACGTTCTTCCCGGCACTGGAATCGCTGGGTGAAACGATCCGCTTCCCTGCTCTGGAACTGGCGACCCCGGCCCTGAGAAAGCTGGATAACGAGGAAGTGACCGAATTCCGCCAACGGATCAAGGGGCTGATCGAGGCCGACGGCAGGGTTACCCTGTTCGAAATGGCCCTCGCCAGCTATCTGCAGCGGCACCTGACTCCGGGAGCCGCCCGCAAGGTGCCCGTCCGCTACCGCAACTACTTGCCGGTCAAAGACCATCTCTGTGTGTTGTTCAGCCTGCTGGCGAGGGCCGGCAGCAACGATACCGGGATACAGAGGCAGCGGTTTCAGGAAGCCATGGCGGGCTTTAGCGATGGTGGTGAGCAACCAGGGATGGTTACGCGGGCATCCGGCTCGGCGCTGCAGGACGCCCTGCACCACCTGAACCGGCTGTCACCCATGCTGAAACCGGGCATTCTGGATGCCTGCAAGCAATGTGTTTCCGCGGATGGAAGTATTGAGGTGAGGGAATACGAGATGGTGAGGTTGGTGGCCGACCAGCTGGACTGGCCGATGCCACCCTTGGCCCTCACCTGATTCTCAGGGATTGAATACTGAATCTACCTCAGGAATATCGTCCGGAGCCGGCAGGCCCAGCTTCTCACGCACGCCAACATTCACGTCCCAGAGCTGGCGGAACTTGTCGGCGGTAACAGCCACTGCCTCGCCCTTGCCCAACATAATCTTGGGCCTCAGGAACACCAGAAGGTTGGTTTTGACGCGCTCTTCCGATGTCGCGGAGAACAAACGACCCAAAAATGGTATATCACCCAACAGCGGTACCTTGCTCCTGGTGACCTTGAGGTTTTCCCGCATCAGCCCCCCCAGCACGATCGTTTCGCCATTATCCGCCAGCACGGTGGTCTTGATTTCACGTTTGGTTGTCACGATATCCGCGGCATCATTTACGGAGGGTGCAATGTCTTCGGTGCTTTGCTCCACTTCCAGCCGCACCAGCCCGTCTGCACTGATACTGGGTTTCACTTTGAGAGTCAGGCCGATATCCCGGCGCTCAATGGTGGTAAACGGATTGGTGGTGCCATCACCGGTTACCGTGGACTGACCAGTCTTGAAGGGCACATTCTGACCCACAATAATCTCGGACTCCTGATTGTCCAGAGTGATGATACTTGGCGTTGACAGCAGGTTAGCCGCTGACGATGTGGATAAGGCCTGCAACAGAACACCCCATGTCACACCATCCTTATTACGCTCACCAGCACCAAGGGTAATACCGGTACCCAGGCCAGGCACAGCATCCTGCACGATTGCACCAATTACGTTGCTGAGAGAGACCGAATTACTGCCAGCCGCTGTAAAGTTGGTGCCCATGACCGGAAGCGAATCGGTTGATTCGTCACCGAGTCCGATCTGTACGCCTATATCGTCATTGAGATCATCACTGATCTCCACAATCGCCGCTTCAATGAGTACCTGGGCACGTCGCACATCCAGCTGGGAGATAATCTGTTCGGCCTCCTGAAGCAGTGAAGGATCGCCCCGGACCACCAGGGCATTCAGCCCCTCATCGGCAAACACTGCAAAGCTGTTACCCGGCTTGCCTGCCGAAGCCACCCTGCCGGCATTGCCGCCACCCTGGCCTTCCTTGACGACCTCGCCCATCACATTCTTGAGGATGTCAGCCAGACCCTTGGCATCTGCGTGCCTGAGACGGATCACCTTGGTCGTACCGCCGGAGGCGGAAGCCTGATCCAGTTTTTTGATCAGGCCGCGCATCTTGTCGCGGAAATTTTCGTCGCCGCGCAAAATCAGCCGGTTACTTCGCTCATCCGCGGTGACGCTGTATTTGCGGGCCGCGCCGTTATTACCCGCTCCCTGGCCCAGCTCTGCCGGGGCAAGTTCCTGCAGCAGGGTTACCATATCGCCAACCCAGGCTTCCTGCAGCTGAATCACTTCAACTTCATAACTGGGTGGGCTGTCCAGCTCTTTGACGATCTGCTCGATACGGCGGATGTTAGATTCGTGGTCACTGATGATCAGCGCATTGGCAGCGGCCACGCCCGCCAGATGCCCGTACTTGGCCACCAACGGGCGCAGGATCGGAACCATTTCCAGGGCGTTGGCGTGATCAATCTGGATAACCCTGGTAATCAACTGCTCGGACGGAATATTGCCATCAAACCGGGTAAGGGACTCGGCGGACTGTTTGGCATCCACCTGCTGCACGATCTTGATCACTTCCTCCCCCGGAATGGCCGTAAACCCATGCACATTCAGAACCGCCAGAAACAGGTCGTATATCTGATCCTTGTTCATCGGGGCGCTGGAGAGTACGGTAACCTTCCCTTTGACCCGGGGGTCCACTACAAAACTGTAACCGGTAATGTCCGCCACCTGGGTCACGAAGGCCCTGACATCTGCCTCTTTGAGGTTGAGGCGCCAGGTTTCTTCGTCTTCCTGCCCATAGGCAAAAGACATCAGAGGCAGCAAAAAGGCCATTACCAGGGCCCGGAAAAGCTTGGATCTGTCATTCAGCATCTGGCGATTTCGTCCTGTTGTGGTTATTACCCGTCAGCGCCATTGCTCGGGTATGGCAAAACTTACGGTCATGCGGGCACCGCCCCGCTCTATTTCAATTTCAAGTCTGGATTCAGAGCGCCAGTTCCCGAGCAACTCCTTGTCCTGCTCGAAGTCTCCCAGTGTCTGGCCGTTAATGGAGGTGATCACATCTCCCGGTCGCAGGTTGGCGGCTGTAAGCAAGGCATTGGAGCCATCATACCGGTAACCATTACCGTCTTCCGCGGGGCTCAGCCCATAACGGGAAAGTGCCGCTATACCCTCGGCCTCAATCTGCGCCCGGGCCTCATCCACGAACGCTTCCGGCGATGATGCAACGCCTTCAGCGACGACGTCTGTGATCAGATCACCAGAAACGGGTTCTTCAAAGGTCAAAGTCTCGTACCGCCCGTTGCGGCGGATCAGAACGCGACGAGGTTCAACCTCCGCCAGCCTGGCATTACCGGGCAGCGTATCCCCCACCTTGTAGAATTCAGTGACCCCGTCACTACCGGCAACTATAGCACCGGACTCTTCCGGCTGCTGCGCTACCATAACACCTTCAAGCTTCAGCCGTAGCGATGTTTCCGGTGCGCTGCGCCTGACCACATCCGCCACCTGGCCGCTCTCTCTGGCCACACCGAAAAATTCGTAGGTGGCCAGCGCCGCACCGGCCCCGGATCCGGCTACCCTGCCGTTCGTTATACCCACGCCCGAGCGCACAACAGCCGGCTGTTCATCCCATACCACCATCCAGGTCAGCTTCGCCAGCACCACCGCCCCGTGCAAGACCAGCCAGACCAGCATCAGCCTGGCCAGCAACAGCGCGATCGAGGACTGTTTCCCCGCATCAAAGCCTGTGGAGGATACCATCAGAAACCGCCTCCCGGCAGCAGCGGCTGACGCACCTTGAAGATCGCATCCGACGGGGCACCGGCACCGACATTCATGCCGGCCAGATCCGCAAGCCGTTTGTAAACCTGCACCTCCATCATGCCATCCCAGAACACATCGGCTCGCGCCGCCGGCCCCTTGCCGCCCTGCTCGGCCACGACCAGAGAAACTCCGCCGCCGGCACGATCCAGATTAATCTGCATGGGCGGGAAGCTGGCAGATCCGCCGGGCCACTCTGCGGTTCCGCCCGGCCAGCGTGCCATCCCCCGGGCATGGGAGACCTGCTCACCATCCCAGGCAAGCTCCAGGTTATCGATACGGACCACGCCTTCGATCAGTGCGCCGCCGGCTCTGCGGATCATCGGCTCAAAATCGTCCACGTTCACCTGACCGGTGGCGTTCACACGAGCGGTCCCCGGCCAGGCTACCACCAACTCCCCACGCAGGGCAGAGCCACCCGAGGCGACGGAAAAATCCAGGGGCAATGCGAGCTCTGTCAGCGACGGCCAGTGCAGATCCCAGCCAAGAGTGAGCGGAATGCCCTGAGCCAGCCCGGTGCCCTGGCCCTTCCAGACAGTGCCGGCAAGACTTTCTACCCGGACGCCCGGCGGCAGATTCACCTTATTTGACATCTGGGACCAGACCCAACCAATGGGCACCGTGAGTATGAGCGTGACGGCATAGACCAGCACACCGGCAAGCAACAACAGTATCAGCTTGCCGGGTCGGATCAGGGGTTTTACTTCGGTTTCGCTCATGCAACTACGCAAAGATAATTGGCCGGAGGTCGAGTCTAGCAAAGGGCCATGGCAAGTTCATGACCAAAATACAAAAACCCCGCAACAGGTGCGGGGTTTTTGAGGGATTAGCGGGCCACTTCTCATAATCGAGACATTGACCCGGAGGGCAGAGCCGGCATCACATCATGCCGCCCATGCCTCCCATTCCACCCATGCCGCCCATGTCCGGCATGCCACCGCCGGAACCTTGTTCTTCCGGCTCATCGGCTACCATGGCTTCGGTAGTGATGATCAGGGAAGCAACAGAGGCGGCAGCCTGCAGTGCGGAACGGGTGACCTTGGCGGGATCCAGGATGCCCATTTCCAGCATGTCACCATATTCTTCAGTCGCAGCGTTGTAACCAAAGGCGCCTTCGCCTTCGCGCACTTTGGAAACAACCACGGAGGATTCACCACCGGCGTTGAAGACGATCTGGCGCAGCGGGGATTCCATGGCACGGCGCAGGATGTTGACACCCATGGCCTGCTCTTCGTTGATGGCATCCACCTTATCCAGAGCCGCGACAGCGCGGATCAGGGTAACACCACCACCCGGCACGATACCCTCTTCGACCGCAGCGCGGGTAGAGTGAAGCGCATCTTCAACGCGGGCTTTCTTCTCTTTCATTTCCACTTCAGAGCCTGCGCCTACTTTGATGACGGCAACACCGCCGGCCAGTTTGGCAACGCGCTCCTGGAGCTTCTCCTTGTCGTAGTCGGAGGTGCTGTCCTCGATCTGCTTACGGATCTGCTCAACACGGGCTTCGATATCGCTATTGGCACCGGCACCGTCGATAATGGTGGTGTTTTCCTTGGTGACATTGACACGCTTGGCCGTGCCCAGGTCATCCAGGGTGGTGTTTTCCAGGGTCAGACCCACCTCTTCGGAAATCACAGTAGCACCGGTCAGAATGGCTATATCCTGCAACATTTCCTTGCGACGGTCGCCAAAGCCCGGGGCCTTCACGGCGTTGACTTTCACGATGCCACGCATGTTGTTCACTACCAGGGTAGCCAGCGCCTCGCCTTCGATATCTTCAGCGATGATCTGCAGCGGCTTGCCAGCCTTGGCGACGGCTTCCAGCACCGGCAGCAGTTCGCGGATATTGGAGATTTTCTTGTCTACCAGCAGGATGTACGGGTCTTCCAGCTCGACAGACATACTGTCCTGATTGTTGATGAAGTACGGGCTCAGGTAGCCGCGGTCAAACTGCATGCCTTCGACCACGTCCAGCTCGTCTTCCAGGCCACGGCCTTCCTCGACAGTGATAACGCCTTCCTTGCCGACTTTCTCCATCGCATCGGCGATGATTTTGCCGATGGCCTCGTCGCCGTTGGCGGAGATGGTGCCGACCTGGGCAATCATCTTGCTGTCATCGCAGGGCTTGGCCATCTCGCGAATCGCCTTCACGGCCTCAGCAGTGGCTTTGTCGATGCCACGCTTCAGGTCCATCGGGTTCATGCCAGCGGTAACCGCCTTGATACCCTCGCTCACGATGGACTGGGCAAGAACGGTTGCGGTGGTGGTACCATCACCCGCGGTGTCGTTGGCCTGGGAAGCAACTTCCTTGACCATCTGCGCGCCCATGTTCTCGAACTTGTCTCTCAGTTCGATTTCTTTGGCGACGGAGACACCGTCTTTGGTGACGTTAGGCGCACCAAAGGACTTTTCCAGAACCACGTTACGGCCTTTCGGGCCCAGAGTTACCTTGACTGCGTCCGCCAGGATGTTAACGCCTGCGACCATGCGCTTACGGGCGCTGTCACCGAATTTAACGTCTTTTGCTGCCATTTTTTCGTTTCCTGTTCGTTAAACCCAATTCGTATTGATCAATCGGATATTACGTGTAGCTTCCGGTGCGCTGATTACTCGAGCACCCCGTAGATATCGTTCTCGCTCATGATGAGCAGCTCTTCGCCGTCCACCTTGACGGTGTTACCGGCATACTGGCCGAAAACGACGGTATCGCCGACTTTCACTGCCAGCGCGCGGGTTTCACCGTTATCCAGGATGCGGCCATTACCCACGGCGATTACTTCGCCCTGGGAAGGCTTTTCCTTGGCGTTGCCCGGCAGAACAATACCGCCGGCAGTTTTCTCTTCTTCTTCCTTACGGCGCACGACAACACGATCGTGTAGCGGACGAATTTTCATTGCTCGATATCTCCAATGGTCAGTTAGGTTTGGCAATGATGGTTGCGTTAAAAGCCGGGGCCTTAACCATCTGTTTTTCAGCGGTTATTGGCCCGCAGCGAAGTTGTGTGGTGTATGTGGGGGTAGCGCAGGGGTTTTCAATACCCGCCGGCAAAAAAATTTCACTTTTTTATCGGCGGGATTAACGACGGCTATCGTCCCGGTCGTCATCGCCGGGCAACCGCTCATAGTCATGGGGAGTGTTATCCCGGTACTCCCCTTCGATAATGTCGCCGTTTTCGTCCCGGTCAAACGGCGACCGCGGGCCGGACGGGCCGCTGCGGAAAGGATCACCGGCAGCAAACGGGTCATCACCACCGGCGGAGAAACGGAAATAAGCTGCGCCGCCGGATACCGTCAGGTGCTTCAGGGCGCGGGAAACCAGCCAGTGCCGGCTGCCCGGCAACAGGCACAGAAACCCGATGGCATCAGTGACAAACCCGGGAGTCAGCAACAAGGCACCGCCAACCGCCAGCACCAGCCCCTCGGCCACCTCATGTGCCGGCAATTCTCCGCTATTCATGCGCTCATTGGCCCGCAGCAACGTGGCCAGTCCCTGCTGCCTGAGCAGCGCGGCACCGATGATCGCCGTAAGCAGCACCAGTGCAATAGTATTAAGCACGCCAATGAAGCTGCCCACCTGAATCAGCACCGCCATCTCCACAACCGGCATGACGATGAACAACACAAACAATACCCGCAAGGGCTGCCTCCTGTAGGGTTCTGGTTTCAGCACCGGCACCCGGCCGGCTCCCGGGCTCTGCTATACTTCGCCCTTTTCTACAGTACAACCATCAGGGCAAAAGATGAAACTTCAAGATTCCGCCGTCGCCATCACCGGGGGAGTCAGGGAGCGGGGCCCGTCAGCCCTCTTCGCGCAGGTCCGGCCGGGTCTCGGTAAACCGGCGGGTTTCATAGGCATCCACCAGGCCCTGTACGGCGGCACGCTCCATCTCCTGCACGGAGGGGGTGCCGTTCCGGGCATCGGCGCGGCAAAGCACCATGCCGGCTTCCACCGAAATATAGCCGGCTGTGGTTTTCAGGGCCTTGTGGTTGATGCCGTCAAAGACCCTGCGGAAGGCAGCTGTGGTGCACTGGTCGGTTTTCGGGAAATGAGCAATCAGCGCGTACTGGTTGTCCCCGACCCGGCAAAGGGCATCCATCGGACGAACCAGGTTGGCCAGGCGGCGGGCAACACCCACGGCCATCTCTGCCATCACGGCCGGAGAGTGCTTGCGCTTGAGTTCCTGCCAGTTGCGGATACCGCACAACACATAAGCCGTCGCCCCACCCCGGGATTCAGCATAACGCAGGGATTCGCCCAGTCGCTCCCGTGCATAGCGGTTGTTGCACAGGCCGGTCTCCAGGTCGATGATGCTGGAGTTTTCCAGTTCCCGGTTGTTCTCCACCAGCAAGGCATTGGCCCGCAGCAGCGTGTTCTGGCGGTCGGCGATACGGTCGGCGGCAAAAATACGGGGAATCAGCTGCCGGGTCATGTCCGACTTATAGATAAAGTCGTCCACACCCCGGTCAAAGGCCTCGGAGAGGGCTTCCACATTTTCGCGGGCGGTTAGCAGGATCACATAGGTGTAGTGATTATTCTGCTCATCCTGCTGGCGCACACGATCGGTCAGTTGCAGCCCGTCCATTTCCGGCATCAGCCAGTCGGCGATCAGCACGCTCACCGGACGCTGCTCCATCAGTGCCAGCGCAGCGGGGGCATTATTGGCGACACGCACATCCCGGTAACCGGCATTACGCAAGGTGCGGCCAACCACCATACTGCTGAATTTGGCATCGTCCACTACAAGAATCGGAAGGTCCAGATTTGGCATTGTTATTCGTGTCTCACCAGTCCATTGTCAGATGCGGTGCCGGCCCGGTCTTGTTATGCTTTGGCACCTTGGCGTATCAGGGGGATGATTATAGACGTTAAATCGCCCGCTGATGTGGAAAAATATAAAACCTGCGGACTTCATCATAGCCTGATTGCCATGGCATGACAGCTTCCGCATTTTCCGGAGACCTGGAGATGCCTTCATTCGATATTGTTTCTGAAGTGGACATGCACGAAATCACCAACGCCATTGACCAGGCCCGCCGGGAACTGGGCAACCGCTGGGATTTCAAGAATGTGGAAGCAGACATCGAGCTGGACGACACCCGCATTACCATCAGCGCGGAGCAGGACTTCCAGCTCGACCAGCTCAAGGACATGCTGCGGATGGCCTTCGCCAAGCGGGGCATCGACACCCGCGCCCTGCACGACGACGGCGACAGCAAATCCGGCAAACTGGTACGCCAGCATATGGAACTCAAACAGGGCATCGAAAAAGACATGGCCAAAAAGATCACCAAAATGATCAAGGACCAGAAAATGAAGGTGCAGGCCTCTGTCCAGGGGGACAAGGTGCGGGTCACCGGCAAAAAACGCGACGATCTGCAGGAGGCCATCGCCCTGCTGAAGGAATCCGAGCTGGACATCCCGCTGCAGTTCAACAACTTCCGCGACTGACCCGGAGCAAAACCCATTACTGACCAGACCCGTCTCCAATGGTGGCGCGACACCCTGTACACCTACAGCCGGTGGCAGGTGATTGCCATGCTGTTTCTGGGCTTTTCCGCAGGCCTGCCGTTCCTCCTGGTCTTCTCCACCCTGAACGCCCGGCTTTCGGACGTGGGTGTGGAAACCGCCACCATCGGGTTCTTCAGCTGGCTGGGCATCACCTATTCCATCAAGGTGTTCTGGGCGCCGGTGGTGGACCGCCTCAAACTGCCAATACTCGACCGCCTGCTGGGCAAGCGCCGCAGCTGGATTCTGCTGGCCCAGACCGGCATTGCCACCGGTCTTTATCTGATGGCCCGCGTCGACCCGGTAAATGCCACCCAGACCCTCGCCCTGTGCGGCCTGTTGGTCGCATTTTCATCCGCCACCCAGGATGTGGCCATTGATGCCTACCGCATCGAGATTGCTAATGAACGGCTGCAGGCGGCCCTGGCGGCCACCTATATCTTCGGCTACCGGCTGGCGCTCCTGGTGGCCGGTGCAGGGGCGCTTTATATTGCGGAATTCTGGTCCTGGCAGGTGTCCTACGAGGTAATGGCTCTGCTGGTGGGCACAGGCATGGCAACAGTGCTGATCGTCCGGGAGCCCGCGGTAAACCACTTCGCTGTTGCCCGGGACATCGCCCGGCGGGTCGAGGAGGAGGCCAGCAAACGCAGCCACCTGTCTCCGGGAATGGCCCGCTTCACTGGCTGGTTCTACGCGGCCATTGCCGGCCCCTTTCTGGACTTCTTCCGCCGCTACAGGGAACTGTCCATCGCCATTCTGGTGCTGGTGGCGGTTTACCGCATCGCCGACATTTCCATGGGCGTGATGGCCAACCCCTTCTATCTGGATTTCATGGGCTTCAGTAAAACCCAGGTGGCGGATGTAACCAAAGTCTTCGGCTTCTTCATGACCATCGCCGGCTCAATGATTGGCGGGGTACTGGTGGTGCGTTACGGGGTGCTGAAAATCCTGTTGCTGGGCGCCGCCATGACGGCCGGCACCAATCTGCTGTTTGTCGGGCTGGCACAATACGAACCAGACATCGCCACCCTGGCGGTCGTGGTCAGCGCCGACAACCTCAGTGGCGGCATTGCCAATGTGGCGCTGATTGCCTGGCTCTCCGGCATGACCAGCGCATCATTTACCGCCACCCAGTATGCTCTGTTCAGCTCCCTGATGACCCTGCCCGGCAAGTTCCTGGGCGGTTTCTCGGGCATCATCGTGGAGGACTTCGGTTATGCGGATTTCTTCATCGTGTCAGCCGTGATGGGCCTGCCCGCGATCCTGTTGAGCCTGTTCATGCTCAAAAACAGAAAACGCCTGGCCACGCTGGCCCCGCACAGCGAGCGGCCTGATCAGAACATTCCGTAACACCCGGATACACATAACAAACAGACTTCCGGCCGCCGCAGCCCTACCATAACATTGTGGATGCAGGCAGTGCCCCCGGGGCAGAAGAGTGTGAAGTCCTTCTGCCACCAACCGGGGAGCTTCCACAACATTTTTGAATTTCAGGCATTTCGTTCTTTTCTCCTTTGGCCAGCTTTTTAGCTGGCCTTTCTTTTTTCCGGCCCCGACAAAGCCGCTGAAAAGCCCGGGAACATGGGCTGTGACCGATCGCGCCATGCCCTGCTCCCGTTTTCTTCAGCCCCCGGGTTCACGCCTCAGAGTTTGCGGCCTTTCCCTGCAGCAATCCGCAACCGCAGCGCGTTCAGCTTGATAAAGCCTTCCGCATCCTTCTGATCGTAGGCACCCTGATCTTCCTCAAAGGTGGCAATCTTCTCGTCGAACAGGGAATCCTCAGACTTGCGGCCAACCACATCCACGTTGCCCTTGTAGAGCTTCAGGCGAACGGTGCCGTTCACATAATGCTGGGTCTGGTCGATCAGCGCCTGCAGCGCCTCACGCTCCGGGGACCACCAGTAACCGTTGTAGATCACCTCGGCATAGCGGGGCATGATGCTGTCTTTCAGGTGCGCCACTTCCCGGTCCAGCGTGATGGACTCAATGGCACGGTGAGCACGCAGCATGATGGTGCCACCCGGGGTCTCATAACAGCCGCGGGACTTCATGCCCACGTAGCGGTTCTCGACGATATCCAGGCGACCAATACCATTCGCGCCGGCAACCCTGTTCAGGGTTTCCAGCACTTCATGGGCCTTCATCTCCTGACCATCAACGGCAACAATGTCGCCCTTCTTATAGGTCAGCTCAATGTAGGTCGGCTTATCCGGCGCGGCTTCCGGAGACACACTCCAGCGCCACATATCTTCCTCGGCTTCCGCCCAGGGATCTTCCAGATTGATACCTTCATAGGAGATGTGCAGCAGGTTGGCATCCATGGAGTAAGGCGACTTGCCCTTCTTCTTCTCCACCGGAATATTGCGCTCGTCACAGTACTGGAGCAACTTCTCGCGGGAGTTCAGATCCCACTCACGCCAGGGCGCAATCACCTTCACACCCGGCTTGAGCGCGTATGCGCCCAGCTCGAAACGCACCTGATCGTTACCCTTGCCGGTAGCACCGTGGGAAATGGCATCGGCACCGGTTTCATTGGCAATCTCGATCAGTCGACGGGAGATCAGCGGGCGGGCAATGGAGGTGCCCAGCAGGTATTCGCCTTCATAAACGGTGTTGGCGCGGAACATCGGGAACACGTAGTCGCGCACAAACTCCTCGCGCAGATCCTCGATGTAAATTTCCTTAACGCCCAACGCCTCGGCTTTCGCCCGCGCCGGCTCAACTTCCTCGCCCTGGCCGATGTCGGCGGTGAACGTCACCACCTCACAGTTATAGGTATCCTGCAACCACCGCACGATAACGGAAGTATCCAGGCCACCGGAATAGGCCAGCACCACCTTATTAATATCAGACATGCCCTTGCTCCAGACTGAACAGAATGGATGTGTTGAAAACAAGGCGCATATTGTACGGGAGAGCGGGGGGAATGGCTATTGGGGATGATTTGCCGCGGAATCCGCGGAAGGACGCGGAAAGAAAAGACCTGAAGAAATTTAGCCACAGAAACCACAGAAACCACAGAAACCACGAAATTAAAAACCCAATAACGTATTATCTTTAATCAGTTTTCCGTGTTCTTCCGTGGATTCCGCGGCCAAAAAAAGATCTTTTCATCTTTTCCTTCCGCGTCCTTCCGCGGATTCCGCGGCCAAAATCCTTAAACAGCCGCCTGCCGGGACTGCCCGCTGACCACATCTTCGCGGATGCCATCCCAGCCTTCCTTGATGGCACGGAGCAGGTCCGCCACTTCGTCCAGCTTGGCCACGTCATTCTTGGCATTGGCCTGGAACAGGGTTCGCTCCATGTAGTCATAAAGCCCTTCCAGCCGGGCCGCCAGGTCACCGCCCTTTTCGAAATCCAGGAAGCCGCGCAAGCCGCCGATGATCTCAATCGCCTTGGAAATCAGCTTGCCTTTGCCTTCGTAATCCTTCGCCTGCATCCGGGCCTTGGCCATGTTGATGCGCTCAAGGGCCCCGTTGTACAGAAGCTGGATCAGCTTGTGGGGGTCGGCATCGGTGATGCTGGTTTGGGTGTTTACGCGCTGGTATGCCTGTAAACCGTTCATAGTTGACCTCTTGGTTCGCTAACTGGCGTTCGCCGGTCAGTTGTTGTTCCGATTGTTCTGGGGGGCCAGTGCGGCCAATTGCTGCGTTACATAGTCCCGGGTGCTGTTGAGCTGGGAAATCAGGGAATCGGCGGCGCTGAACTGGGCGACCAGCCGCTCCCGGTAAGAGACAATACGCGCCTCAAGCCGGGCCCGGTTTTCCTGTATCTGTTCAAGATCGCGGTTCAGGCTGTCTGTGCGGGACTCGATCGCACCGCCGGCACCCACCATGCGGGAGATCATATCGACGGTGCGCTCGCCTACACCTTCAATGAAGGTGATTGAGCCCCGGTCACCGGTCTGATCTCCCAGAATGCGCACCTGCAATCCGGAGGCACCGCCATTGCCGTTGCCAAGATAGAGCACCTGGCCATCACCCTCAGCGGTCCGGCCGTCGATAGTACCCGCCACATCCAGGCCGCCTGTGCTGGTTGCAGCATCCAGCCCGAAGTAGGCGGCATCTTCAGCCGATGACAAGGTGACACTGGACTCGCTGCCGTACCGTGAAGAGGTAAAGGTCAGGTTGCCGCCGCCATCCACACCGGCCTGCAGGGAAACACCCGCAGCATTGAGCGCGTTGTTGCCGTCCAGCTGCGCCTGAATCTCATCGAGCATGCTCTGCTGGTCGTTATAGGTGCCCTGCGTAAGCGCCAGGTTGACGGTAATGTCCCCGTTAACAGACAGAGTCAGTTCATCGTTCGTATCTGCGATAGTGAAGCTGTTTCCCAGAGCAGAACCACCCGCAAGCTGCCCCCGTGTGGCGACCTGAGTCACGTTAATCCCATAGCTGCCCGGCTGGGTATTCAGACCACTGCGCACAAACTCTACCTGGCTGTCAGTGGCTCTGCCCTGCTCCGCGAAGAGCGCGGTTACATCATCCGGATTGGCCTTGAGCTGCTCCTCAAATTTCGCCCGGTCAAATTCCAGGCCGCCGGTCTGCCAGTCAGTGGTAATGCCCACATCGGCGAGGCTTCGCACACTGGCGTTTTCCATGCCCGGCACAACACGGGTAAGAATATTGCGCAACTGGCCCTGGATATTGCGGACCGTGGAATCACCCGTCAGCAGGCTGCCGGTGCCCGCTTCTGCATTAAAACCGGCCAGGCTATCAATGGTGGATTGCAGGGCGTTGAACTTATCCACAAACCCCTGCACCCGGTCCGCCACCGCACCAAAATCCTGGGAGACCTTGATGGTAGAGGTTCCCTCGGCCTGGATATCAAAGGTCAAGCCGTCGATGACATTCTCGAAGGTATTCGTGGAACGAGTGACCTGAACCCCGTTAATCTTCATCACCGCATCACTGGCAGCTATAGTCTGCTCCAGACCCGCGCCCGCATCCATACCATCATTAAAAGCAAAGCGCGAAAGGCCCTGATTGTCGGTATTGCTGCCTCCGTTATCACCGGTAACGGAAATACTGACCGCGTTGGCCGTACCGGTCTCATCCGCTGACAACACCAGCTGGAAGCCATCACCGGTATCAATCACACCGGCCGAAACGCCGGCACCGGATTCGTTAATGGCATTAGCCAGCCCCTGCAGGCTGTCATTGCTGTTATCGATGGTAATATTGGTGATCTTGTCACCCACAGACAACTGCAAAGTGCCCTGCCCCACACTGGTTGAGTCCCGGTCGGCAAACACGGCCTGCGAGGCCAGCGCCTGTGCCGATGCCAGGCTGGTCACCTCAACACTATAGGTGCCGCGACTGGCCCTGGCGCTATCCACGGATACCCCGATATCCTCATTGGACGAGGAGGCGGAAAAGGCTTTGAGGTTATCCGGCGCACTCAACTGACGCATGGGCAGGCGCAATTCGGTAACCGCACTGCGCAGCTTGCCATAGGCCGACAACAGCGCTTCCGTCTGCTGGGTCTTCCGGGTCAGCCGGGTGTCCGTGGGCTTACGCTCCGCGGCAACCAGCTGATCCACCAGATCCGAGTTAAGAACCCCGGAACCAACCCCTAACGATGATATACCTGCCATAACCATGCCTCCTCAAGGGGGCCAAATTCGCTACTGTTCAGTTTATCGGCAGCGGGCGGCAAAACTTTGCCCCTTTAACGCGCCTATTTGTAACAGCCTGTAACGGCATCTTTTTTTAGCCGCGGAATCCGCGGAAGGACGCGGAAGGAAAAGATGAAAAAGTTTTTTCAACCACGAAACCCACGAAACTAAAAAACCAATAACTCATTGTCCTTAATGATTTTTCCGTGTCCTTCCGTGGCCAATACGTCTTTTAATCTTTTCTTTTTTCCGCGTCCTTCCGCGGATTCCGCGGCAAATCATCCTTTTCCGCGGCAACCCCAAAACGCAGAACACCGCCAGACCCTCTCAGGTGCGGCGGTGCTGAAATACCGTTGTTTACCGACCGCCGAAGCGGCAAGCTTTTACACTTTAATATTAAACAACGTCAGCGGTTCGTCTTGCTGCAAGTTCTCTGCCAACCTCAATGCCACTTCATCCGGGATCTGGCGAATCACTTCCCGGGTTTTTTGATCAACCACCTTCACAATGGTATGCCCCAGTTCGTTATCCACTTCAAACTGCAAATCCCGCTGCACATTCTGAACAAAATCGTTCAGCTGGCTAACCGCATCGTCCAGCTCCTCCCGCTGAGCTTCATTACGCGCCTGCAGCTTTTCAGCTTTCGACACCTCTGAAGTTGCCTGGGGCTTCTGAACCTGACCGACCGCGGCAGACGAAGCAGCAAGGTCGGAGGCATTCCTGCCTTCGGCCTGAGATGACGACAGTGCCTTCACCGGCGCCTGGTCACTGGAACGCACCAGCTTCAGGTTCGGGTTGTTCAGGTTAACGTCATTCATAGCTTTACCTCGCTATCCTCAAACGGCGTTAAACCGGAGCCCGAGGGCTCCGGCCTGTACCGCTATGCCCCGATTACTGCAGGAGGGACAGAACCTGCTGCGGCCGGGCGTTGGCCTGAGCAAGGACGGAGATACCGGCCTGCTGCAGTACCTGAGACTTGGCCAGTTTGGCAGTTTCTGAAGCGAAGTCAGCGTCCAGGATACGGCTGTTGGCTGCGCTCAGATTTTCTGAGGTTGAAGCGATGTTCGAAATTGTGGATTCGAAGCGATTTTGCACCGCACCCAATTCGGCCCGGAGACTGTTAATTTGGTCTAGAGCGAAATCAACAGTAGTAATTGCGCTCGCAGCAGATGTTGGGTCTGCAACAGAAAGCGTAGACAGTTTGCTCTGGCTGGCAGTCAGGGAATCGAGGCCATAAGCAGCGTCTTGATCCCCGCCTACGGCGATAGTATTACCTACGGCACCAGTGAGCTTGATTCCAGACTCGAAAGTTCCCGACTGATCAGTCGTACCGAAAATAAAGGCAGTACCGGTGCCGCCAGCATCAGCGTCGGCATCTGTCAGAGTGAACTTCGTATCTTGAGAGGTAATCGTTATTTCGTCTGTCGCCGAAACCTCTGCTTTCACCCCAGCACCAGCGGCGTTGATCTTCTCTGCAATGTCATTCTCGTCATCCCCGCTGGTCAAGGCGACGTCCGTACCATTGATTTTAATGGTCACATCAGCACCTGCATCGGCCACCGTAAATTTCTGGCTCACCTCCGCTTCCCGCTGTGCAGTTACCCCGGTTGTTTCCGTCTTCGCGTTAATAGCATCGACGACTTGGTCGAGGCTCGTCAGTCCATTCACGTCTATGGCAGTAGCTCCCTCACCGTTACCGCCATCAATAGTTAAATCGCCGGAGCCGTCAGCCCCGTTCGTGAAATCTTTTACTGCGGTGCCAGTAGCTACAGATGCACCAAGTTGTGATGTGCGAGAGTCAACACCAGACACTTTGATAACTTGACCTTCGTTTGCACCAACCTGGAAAGTCAGATCTGAAAGGGTCCCATCCAGAATGTTCTGCCCGTTGAATTGTGTACTTTGGGAGATTCGCTCAATTTCATCCTTTAGAGCTGTCACCTCCTGATCAAGTGCCGCGCGATCTGAACTACTGTTGGTAGAGTTCACTGATTGAACGGAAAGGTCACGGATCCGCTGAAGAGCGTTTGTGATTTCACCAAGCGCACCTTCCGCTGTCTGAGCGTAGGAAATACCGTCGTTAGCATTTCGTTGAGCAACATTCAGACCCGAGATCTGAGCACTGAAACGAGTTGAAATCGCCAGGCCAGCAGCATCATCTTTCGCAGAGTTAATGCGTAGACCCGAGGACAAACGCTCAAGAGCTTGATCGTTGAGTTTTTGGGAATTGCTCAGCTGGTTCTGAGCAGACAGTGACGCAACGTTAGTGTTAATACCGAGAGCCATAATGCTTCTCCTTCGACGGAAGTCGTTATTTCATGGAAAAGGTCTGGCGCCCGTTTTTTGGTTTGGGAGCGCCGCCCTGTTACTCCACTTAACGGCGCTGTTCCGGGATGCTTTAGGAAAAACTTCGGGGAATTTGTAAGGGAATGTAAAGCACGTAATTTGGGGTCACAGCAAATTGAGCTGTGTTGTACCAGCCCTGCAGAACTCACGCCCGACTCCCGCTACAATATAAGGCATTGCTGCAATTCACTGGCACTGAAGCCCCCATTCTTCCCGATCAAAGGCCGACTGTGCCGTCAGTTCTCAAACAGAATGTTCTGAGGACTGACCCCAACTGTCAGTCGGGCATCAACTCTTCCAGGCATTCCAAAAGCACTGGCACGTTATTCTCCACCACACCCCAGACGATAACAGGATCAACGACCGCATAGCCGTGTATCAGCATATTCCGGAAGGCGATCATTTTTCGATAGTCTGGAATCGACTGCCCCACCGCAGGAAACTCCTTACACAGCTTGTTGACCGCTTCGCCAACAATTTCGAACTGGCGTTCAGTGGCTGACTGCAGAAGTTCATCGGTAAGATACTCGCCCTCGGATTTTCCCTCAGTAAATCGGCGGATTTTCAGCGCCGCTTCTTTGATGTCATACAGATACTTCAGGACTTCAGGCTGCATACAGCGCCCTCTGACCCGCCATGACTGATTGGCGAAAATACGGGTTGGTCAAAGAAGCCTTGGTTATCAAATCAACTGGCCGATTGAAAAGCGCCTCCAACTCCAACTTCAAGTCAAAGAACGCATCTGCGATTTGACTAGCCGACAGATCGGCTTCAAACGACACAAGGAAATCCAGGTCACTATCTTGCTGGAAACGGGCGGTTGTTGCCGAGCCAAATACTGCGAGGTAGCTAACATGATGCCGCCTGCAGAGTGCTGCCAGGTTGCCTTCATGCTGTGTCAGAATTTCTGGAATGGTAGTCTCTGCCATGACATCGGATCCGATCACGATAATATCCAATCCTTAGTATAGTGGCTTATATGTTTGAGTGCAGGTTACGGCAGACACGATCGACTTCAACTCTGTTGAAGCCGGGATCAGCATAGCAGAACCTCAATACCCTTCCGCTTGACCAGGTTCAAGAGTTTTAAGGATGCGCCGTACGGCTTTTTCTCGCCAGACTCCCACTTTTGCACGGATGAAACGCTGACATTCAAAACAGCCGCAAAAACTGCCTGGCTCATTTGCGCTTGCAGCCGTAGTTGCCTGATATCCAGTGCAGGGAGTTGGCTATCATCTGCTCGACACAGCACATCGTACTCGTCCAGGCGACGCTTACTGATCAGCCCGGCTGACCGGAGGTCATGCGCGGTCTCACGAACTTCGTGGAGCAAGCGACTTCCAGATTCAGTGGTTGCCATAGTTGATCTCCGTTAACACTTCTGATCGAAGGCTCTGAGCCTGTGTTGCCACTCTTTGATGTGGAACCACCACTCCTGCAGAGTGCCGCCTTGGCCAGAGCCTTCAGAGGCATGCAGTAGCTTAAGGAATTAGCCAGACGGGACATCATGTCTAGGCGACCGCTGCAAAAATCTCCTTCAGGTTCTGAATTGAACGCGGCCGCCTCTCCATCAACACATCCTCGTTGATCAGGAGAATAATGCTCTTCATTAAGTCTGTGGTGTTTTCAACATGCGCTGCCGCCTTGAGCTGGCCAATGTCGTCCGCGATTCGCCGGCCTTTAAGAGACAACCTTTTTTCGGCTTTACCCTGTGCCAACTCGCTCTCTAACAAAAGCGGAAGCCTGCTGGCCTCGCCTGGGTCATGGGCAAGCTTGTGTACATAGTACTTCACAAGGCCAGGCACAAAATCTGATGAGCCGCCTAATTCAAAGGCCGCAAGGCCAAGAATGTCGAGCATATGAGCCGGCAAACGACACTCTACCGCTTTGCGCTGAGCCTCCAGATGCTTCTGTACCGCCGGTACAGACTGATGTGGAAGCAGGCATACCTGGTCGCACTCATCGCAAACGCCGACCAACACCTTTTTAACCACACCACTACCGTCACTCAGAGGCACATCCCGCAGCTTAAAGGTTGCAGGCTGGATGGAGCCGCAGTGTTCACAGATGGCCCGTTGCGAATCGCCAACTTTGAAAATTTTCATAATGCCACCTCAGTGATGCACGCTAATGAAGACACTATTCGGGTCGAGGAAGTACCACTTGATATACCAGTTCATGCCCCTGTGTCTGGTCTTGATGATATGGACATCTACGCTGGCAATGGCATCCCTGAAACCCAAACCGCACCTCCGTTGTACGATAATTGGCGTACATTACAGCTCACACCTATCCATTAGTCAAAATAGCAGAAAGCGGCAACGCATTTCCTGTCTCCCGCGCCAGAAAACCGCCACTCATCATTCCAAGCCCGCCCTCCTCTCCTTAAAAAAATCTTAGAAACCAGCCACCTACCGACGAAACAATAAACCTGGCACACCCTTCGCTTAGGAACTCACCAAACGGCAATTTAACGAATTTCAGCCGGCAAGGGTTGCCATTAAAGATCGGGCACCCGGCTTCCGGCACCTCTGAGCAGGGAGAATTGATATGCCTCAGGTCATTAATACCAACATTGCTTCGCTGAATGCACAACGTAACCTAAACGCCACCCAAGGCGATGCCAACGTTGCTTTGCAAAGACTTTCGTCTGGGTTGCGCATCAACTCGGCTAAGGATGACGCAGCAGGTCTTGCTATTTCCGAACGCTTCACTTCTCAGATCCGAGGCTTGAATCAGGCGGTGAGAAACGCGAACGATGGCATTTCACTTGCTCAGGTCGCAGAGGGCGCGTTGAGCGAATCAGCAAATGCCTTGCAACGAATTCGGGAGCTATCCGTCCAGTCTGCAAACGCGACAAACTCCGGTTCTGATCGCGCAGCCCTGCAGGCTGAGGTTGCACAGTTGATCGAAGAAATCGATCGCATTGCCACTGAAACGCAGTTTAACGGACTGAACGTGTTGGATGGGTCATACATAACCCAACAATTCCAGGTTGGCGCCAATGCCAACCAAACGATCGGTGTTTCTGTTGATGGAGCCAAAGCTAACCAGCTTGGTTCTGTGGTTGATCTGGCTGGCACCGCTGGCCGCACTGGGGCAACAGCACTTGATGGCTCTCCTACCGGAGGTTCCTTCACAGGCAGCCCAACATCTCCGGCAACAGTCGACCAATTTACCGGTGTTAGTGGCACCACGACTACTGCAGGAAACGGATTAGTTCTTAACGGGAAGAGCGTCTCGGATTCGAATCGTTTTGCAGGTACGTTGGTCGGACAAACGGGCGACAGCGCCTACGCCAAAGCAGCAGCAATCAACGGCACCGGCATTGATGGCGTGCAGGCACTGGCAGAAACAGAGAAAAGCTTTGCGGGCATTGGCTCAAACGAGCTAGTGACATTTAACAGCGCTGGCGAAGCGGACACTGCGTCATATAAACTCACGGTAAACGGAACCGTGGTGTTGGAGACATCACTTGATGGCGGCGATAGCGTTTCACTATCAGACGCAGAAGCCGCCATCAACCAGTTCACATCGAAAACCGGTGTCCGAGCATCTGTAGATTCAAGCAATGAGCTGGTTCTAACTGCAAAAGATGGTCGAAATATCATTCTGGATGAAGACCTTTCCATCACAGACGACACGAATGCCACAACTGGGCAATCTGTTCTCACATCCGTCTTCCAAAATGGTTTCACCCAAACTGCCGACACTGACGCCAGCGCATCCAATAGTTACACATACCGCGGCGAAATCACCCTACAATCTCTGGGAAACGTAACAATAACTGAAGGTGCAGACATTATTGGCTTCAGCCAGACCCTGCTTTCTGTGGAAGAGTCTCAAAATGTTGCCACTATAGATATTTCCACTGTCGCAGGGGCAAATAAAGCTCTATTAGCAGTGGACTCCGCCTTGCAATCTATCAACAGCATACGAGCCGACCTAGGTGCAGTGCAGAATCGATTTGAAACCACTATAGCCAACCTGAGCACTTCAAATGAAAACCTGTCTGCAGCGCGCTCTCGCATTCGAGACGCAGATTTCGCAGCGGAATCCGCCGAACTGGCCCGAACCCAGGTTCTCCAGCAGGCTGGCCTGTCGGTCCTGGCCCAGGCCAACGCGAGGCCGCAGCAGGTGTTGCAGTTGCTGCAGGGTTAAACCTGAAGAGCAGAACCAGAACGGCCGGGCTGATAACCCGGCCGTTCTGGTTTTGGGTAGATAGAGATAATATCTTCTTCAGCCTTCCTGCTGAGAATGTAATTCATCGGTCTCTCCATCCCTGGCTAAATTCTTTGCAGCAGCTCTTAGTTCATCCATTGAACGAGCCCCTTCTCCACTGACAATTCCCGCTGAAACGAGAGCCTGTAACTGGTCGATTTTGTGGCGTCTGTTTTGATCTTTGCGGATCAAATCACGAGCGTAGGATGTAATTTTCTCCAGCACTATCTGCCCCCCAGCCATCGCCAAAATCATACTCGTAGTGCAGTGCTTGCCCTTCGCTGAGCAGCACGGCAGAGAGTGGCACCACGGCCTCGTCCCGGAAGTTCATCATGCCGTCGAATCCTCGGCCGGGTCGCCATCAGGGCGCCGCCTTCTGTCTGGAACAGATGCAGGCATAAAGGCTCTTGAAAATTGTGCGCTAAAACTCTTGTCAACTCACTTTCTGGTCAGATTATGCGGTAGTACTCTGAGTCCCGACAACGG
>JACIZI010000011.1 GCA_014359475.1 Marinobacter sp.
TCGTCCTTGCCCGCGCGACCGAACTCAGCCCCCGTTCGACGGCCACCACGAACCTCACTGCCGGCATGATCACCACGACCGTCAGCGTGCCGCTCGTCGATCTCGACCTCTTCGGCGTCGCCGGCATCTTCTCGGACGCCCGGATGACGGTTCGCGCCGAACACCTGATGGAGAACTGAGAGATGGAGCGCCGCACAATCTCCGCCGCCGCCGCTCGCTTCCTTGCCCGCGAGGAGGGCGGCATCACCGCTCTCAGCCTGCAGATCTTCATGGCCGCGCTTGTCCTCGGCGGGCTCGCCGTCGATTTCGGCAACGGCGTCGCCTCGAAGACCCAGCTCCAGGTCGCCGCCGACGCCGCCGCCCATGCCGCGGTCTACACGCGCGAATTGCACAGCCCCGAAGAGGCGAAGACCGCCGCGCTGGAGATCGCGGCGCTCAACATGCCGAATGGAAAGTATGGCTCGGTCCTCACGGCGGCCGACATCAACTTCGGCCGCTGGGACCGCGATGCGCAGCTTTTCACCGTCGATCCCGGGTCGCGCGACGCGGTGCTCGTCTCGACCAAGCGCCATGCGGCCAACGGCAACGGCGTCACCACCTACATGCTCGGCCTGATCGGTCGCAACAACTGGGACGTGACCTCCGGATCTGTCTTCGAGACCTACTATCCCACCTGCTTCCGCGAGGGGTTCCATCCATGGCGCTGCGACGAAAGCATCCCCACCCCGATACCCTACTGACTGTGTTCGTGTCCGGGAGAGTGAAAAACAGAAGATAAAAATAAACAAACCAGGCCGAATAAATAAGCTTTAGCAGTCTGTCGGATTTAAGCAGACCACCCTCTGGTCTTGTTTTTATGGCCTCAGGCGACTCTTCGTATCGTCGGTCCGGTGGTATGGGTGGCCCTTTCGCAGCAGCGCCATGGATGGCGCGGTGCAAGGTCGGTCCAGGGACGGACCGTGAATTGCAGCGGAGAAAGGGCCACCCATGCCAACGGGCCAGCCCGCAAAACCAGCAGGCAAACAAAGGCCCCCCACCTCCGGACCAGCCCACCCAGCCCGAAGACCAGCCATAAAAAAAGCCCCGGAAGACTCAATGTCTTCCGGGGCTTTCAAGACTACCGGGTAAAACGATCAGCCAAGCAGCTTGATCATCACACCGGCAGCGACCGCAGAGCCGATAACGCCGGCCACGTTCGGCCCCATGGCGTGCATCAGCAGGAAGTTATGCGGGTTGGCTTCCAGGCCCACCTTGTTGGAGACCCGCGCTGCCATCGGCACCGCAGATACACCGGCAGAACCGATCAGCGGGTTGATCTGCTCCTTGGTGAGCTTGTTCATCAGCTTGGCCATCAGAACACCACAGGCGGTGCCCACACCGAAGGCGACGATGCCCAGGCCCAGGATGCCCAGCGTCTGGGCATCCAGGAACTTGTCGGCCATCAGCTTGGAGCCAACGGACAGTCCCAGGAAGATGGTGGTGATGTTGATCAGGGCGTTCTGGGCGGTATCGCTCAGACGCTCAACCACGCCACACTCGCGCATCAGGTTACCAAAACAGAACATCCCCAGCAGCGGTGCCGCATCCGGCAGGAACAGGACCACGGCGATCAGTACCACCAGCGGGAAGGTGATCCTCTCGCGCTTGCTGACCGGGCGCAGCTGGGACATCTTGATGGCCCGCTCTTTTTCGCTGGTCAGCGCCTTCATGATCGGCGGCTGGATCATCGGCACCATTGCCATGTAGGCATAGGCCGAGACCGCGATGGCACCCAGCAGGTGCGGAGCCAGTACACTGGACACGTAGATGGAAGTAGGACCATCCGCACCACCGATAATACCGATGGCGGCCGCCTCCAGGATGTTAAAGTCCAGCACACCCGTCCAGTCCAGCAGCGCCGCACCCAAAACGGTACCGAAGATACCAAACTGGGCTGCGGCACCCAGCAGCATGGTTTTCGGATTGGCCAGCAGCGGACCGAAATCAGTCATGGCCCCTACACCCATGAAGATCACCAGCGGACCAATGGTGCTGCCGATGACCACAGAGTAGAAGTTGTACAACATGCCATGGCCATAGCCGAAGTCCTGGGCAAGGGAGTTCGCCATCACCATTTCAGAGTGGCTGGCTTCTTTCACCGCCACCTTGAAGGCTTCTTTCAGCTCAGGTGTCACTGCCTGCCCGGCCTGGTAGGCCACGTCCAGTGGCGCTGCCAGAGCTGCGAGAATCTCCGCATTGCCACCTTGCAGAGCGAAATGGATGGCATTTTCCGCCGCAGTCAGGGCAAGCCCTGCCTCCGGAATATTCGCCAGGATGCCGCCGAACCCTATGGGGACCAGCAGCAGCGGCTCGAAACCCTTGCGGATCGCAAGGAACAGAAGAAGCAGGCCAACGGCGATCATAATCACCTGGCCAAGTTCTATATTGAACAGGCCACTACCTGTCCAGAGTGTCATCAATTTATCCATTGAATGCTGGCCCTTATGCGATTGTCAGCATTTCATCATCAGGAGAGACGGCATCACCGACCTTGATGAAGACTTCACCGATAGTACCGGCCTTGGGGGCGCGCACCTCGGTTTCCATTTTCATGGCCTCGAGGATAATCAGCACGTCGCCTTCCTCGACGGCATCTCCCGGTGACACATGCACCTTGAAGATATTGCCGCCCAGAGGCGCCACCAGAGGCTCGCCTTCACCGGCTGCCGGTGCAGGCGCTGAGCCGCCGGAGGCAGCAGGTGCAGATGCTGCACCGCCCTCACCCTGAATCTGGGTGATTTCACCACCTTCGGATACTGCCACCACGAATTTCTTGCCGTTAACATCAACGGTGTAAGTCTCGGGGCCGTCAGCCTTGGTGGCCGGAGCAGCGCTTTCTGCTGTCGGTACCGGCTCGAACGCATCCGGGTTGTTGCGGTTCTCCAGAAACTTGAGACCGATCTGCGGGAACAGGGCGTAGGTCAGCACGTCATCGACGGTGTTTTCCGCAAGTTTGATGCCCTTTTCATCCGCCAGCTTTTTCAGTTCCTCGGTCAGCTTGTCCATTTCCGGTTCAAGCTTATCCGCCGGGCGACAGGTCATCACTTCCTTGCCATCCAGAACACGCTCCTGCAGCTCTTTGTTCATCGGTGCTGGCGCAGCGCCATACTCACCTTTGAGAATTGCGGAAGTTTCCTTGGAGATGGATTTGTAACGCTCGCCGGTCAGAACGTTCAGCACCGCCTGGGTACCCACGATCTGGGAGGTCGGCGTGACCAGAGGAATGAAGCCCAGGTCTTCGCGAACCTTGGGTATTTCTTCCAGAACCTGGTCAAACTTGTCGCTGGCGTTCTGCTCACGCAGCTGATTTTCCATGTTGGTCAGCATGCCGCCCGGTACCTGGGCGATCAGGATACGGGAATCAGTGCCACGCAGGCTGCCTTCAAACTTCGCATACTTCTTGCGCACTTCACGGAAGTAACTGGCAATCTCCTCGAGCAGCTTCAGATCCAGGCCAGTATCCCGGTTCGTACCTTCAAGAATGGCAACTATGGCTTCGGTGGGCGAGTGACCGTAGGTCATGCTCATCGACGAAATCGCGGTATCCACGTTATCGATGCCGGCTTCAGCCGCCTTGATGGCGGTTGCCGTCGACATGCCGGTCGTCGCGTGGCACTGCATGTGAATCGGAATATCCAGTTCTTTCTTCAGGCGGCTGACCAGGTCATAGGCCACGTAGGGCTTGAGAATGCCCGCCATATCCTTGATCGCGAGGGAGTCCGCGCCCATGTCGGCCACTTCCTTCGCCAGCTCTACCCACATCTCGATGGTGTGGACCGGGCTGGTGGTGTAGGCGATGGTGCCCTGGGCATGCTTGCCGGTCTTGCGCACGGCCTTGATGGCACGGTCCAGGTTGCGCGGGTCGTTCATCGCATCGAAAATACGGAATACGTCCACGCCGTTCTCGGCGGCACGCTCACAGAAACGGTCGACCACATCATCCGCGTAGTGACGGTAACCCAGCAAGTTCTGGCCACGCAGCAGCATTTGTTGCGGGGTGTTGGGCATGGCTTTCTTGAGCTCGCGGATGCGCTCCCAGGGATCTTCGCCCAGGTAGCGGATGCAGGCATCAAAGGTGGCACCACCCCAGGATTCCAGGGACCAGAAACCGACTTTGTCGAGTTTCTCGGCAATGGGCAGCATGTCATCCAGCCGCATCCGGGTGGCAAGCAGGGACTGGTGCGCATCACGCAGGATAACGTCCGTAATCCCCAACGGTTTCTTTGTGTCAGTCATCGTGTGTCAGCCTTCTGTTTAAAGGTTCTAATTCGTCAACCAGGTCACTTCTTGTGGCGCGCCCGGTATTGTGCAATGGCCTTTCTGATCGCTTCGGCAGTGTCAGGGTCTGCTGACGCAGGCGCCGAGGGCTTTGCACGAGGTGTGCGGGCCGGGGTGGCCGGCTCTGGTGCTGTGAACCGGTTGATGATTCTGGACATGAACGTGGTCGCGAAAACCAGAATAATCAGGAATACGAACACGAATCCCATACCGGCAATCATCAAGTCGACGGCTTGTGACATCAGGTCACTCATATGTGTAGCTACCTGTTTTGCTCAAGTTGTTTGATTTACCCCGCATGGTCATCACTCGGAATAATTCCCATTCGGGAGGCAAAATCCTGCGTAATTTACCGTTTTCGGATCCCGGTAGCAACCGGAGAGGGAAACTCCATAAGGGCTTTCCGAGCCATGCGGCCCATCATGACACGCAACTATGATGCCCTATCGGGGTACGCTCAGGCCCAACGCACCGGCATTCTCCGGCCCTTGATTTTGCCGTGGGCAAGCTGTGCCAGCGCCTTGTCTGCGTATTCTGTGCTCACCGCCACAAAAGCCTGATGATCCGCCAGATCAATCTTGCCTACCGCTGTGCCCGGGATACCGGCATCTCCTGTGAGTGCGCCGAGAATATCGCCGGCACGCACCTTGTCCTTGCGCCCTCCGGCAATACATAAAGTACGAAAGGCCGGTGCCGCAGGCCGCAACTGTTCCGCCAGAAGACTGGCCGTGTCGCCCCATTCCGCCTTCATGGCCCTGGCCTGCTCCAGTCGGTTAATCTTGTGCGCCCTGGCCGGGGTACACAGGGTCACCGCCCTGCCCTTTTCGCCCGCCCGCCCGGTCCGCCCGACACGGTGGGTATGTACTTCCGGATCCCGGGCCGGTTCCGCATTGATCACCAGTTCAAGAGCACGGATGTCCAGGCCGCGGGCAGCAACATCGGTCGCCACAAGAACGGGGCAACTGCGATTGGCAAAACGTACCAGGACGCTATCGCGGTCCCTCTGCTCAAGGTCTCCGTGTAACGCCAGAGCTGCGAAACCTTCCTCATTTAGACTTTCCGCGATCTCATCACACTGCTTACGGGTACCGCAGAATACAATGCAGGACTCCGGCTGATAGCGGGACAGGAGCCCTTTCAGGGCAGCAAGCTCCTGCCCCGGCTGAATCTCGTAGAAATGCTCCTCAATATCCGGTCCCGCTTCTTCGGCTTCCGCACGGATATCCACCGGTTCTTTCTGGAAACGTTTGCTGAGCGTGCGAATGCCTGCAGGCCAGGTCGCTGAAAACAACAGGGTCTGGTGCCTGGCTGGCAGATGTTCCAGAATCGACTCCACCACTTCCTGGAACCCCATATCCAGCATCCGGTCTGCCTCATCCAACACCACAGTTGAACAGTGGTCCAGATTCAGGGTTCCCTTGCGCAGATGGTCATCAATGCGCCCTGGCGTTCCTGCGATAAGGTGCGCCCCATGACTGAGGGAGCCAATCTGGGGGCCAATGGGTACGCCGCCACAGAGCGTCAGCACCTTGATGTTGGCCTGGGCCCGGGCCAGCTCCCGCAAGGAACGGGTCACCTGATCCGCCAGCTCCCGGGTGGGACACAACACCAGTCCCTGGGGTGCAAAGAGGCGCGGTTTCAGTCGTTCCACCAGGGGAATACCGAAAGCGGCGGTCTTGCCACTGCCTGTCTGGGCCATGGCGATGACATCACGCCCTGCCAACGTATCCGGCAATGCCAGGGACTGGATAGCGGTGGGCGTGTGAAAACCAAGTTGCTGCAGATTGGACAGCATGGCCCCGGACAGGCCCAGCTCTTTGAATAAAGACATATTGAAGGAATTCCCGAAACTGAAAGGCGCAGGTTATGAAGGTGCTTTTGAGGGCGTATACTGCACGGCATCATAACAGACATCACTATTAATTGGTTGGAGTACACAATGGCATCGCTTCAGGATCAGTTACTGAAAGCCGGTCTGGCCGACGAAAAGAAAGCCAAGGCCATCCGCAATGAGAAACGCAAACAGCGCAAGCAACAGCCTAAAGGGGTGGTTCAGGAGAGTGAGGCGGAAATCCGTGCCCGCAAGGCCCGGGAAGAAAAGGCGGCCCGGGATCGGGAGCTGAACCGTCAGCGTCAGGCTGAGGCGGAGCGAAAAGCCATTGCCGCGCAGATTCGGCAACTGGTGGAAACCAACCGCCTGGATCTCAGACGGGGCGACACCGATTACCAGTTTGTGCATGACCGCAAGATCAAGAAAATCACCGTGGAAGAACCGATGGTCGATCAGCTGTCACGGGGGCGCCTGGCTGTGGTTTATCTGGATGACCGCTATGAGCTGGTGGCCGAGGCTGTGGCACGCAAGATCATGGAGCGGGATAAGACTGCGGTAATCGTGCTGCATGATCGCACGTCCGATGATACCGGGGAGGATGATCCTTATGCGGGGTACGAGATTCCGGATGATTTGATGTGGTAGCAATAAAGACCCCGCACAAGGCGGGGTCTTTTATTTGATATGGCGCGGCTGGGAGGATTATTCGGGCCTGCGGCCCTCACCCCTTCGGGGCCGTCGTCGCTTCGCTCCGACGTTCCTCAACCCACTTCGTGGGTTTCGGTCGAACCTCTTTCGGTTCAAATCCCGTCTGACTCAGGAGTATATTAGTAGCGACGGGTTCACGAAAGACTGTTCTATAAAATGGCGCGGCTGGGAGGATTCGAACCTCCGACCGCCTGGTTCGTAGCCAGGTACTCTATCCAGCTGAGCTACAGCCGCGCATCGAAACTTTTATTTCACATCTAATCCTCATGGGAGGATTATTCGGGCCTGAGGCCCTCACCCCCTTCGGGGGCCGTCGTCGCTTAGCTCCGACGTTCCTCAGCACACTTCGTGTGCTTCGGTCGAACCTCCGACCGCCTGGTTCGTAGCCAGGTACTCTATCCAGCCGGCCGGCGCTCCGGGGAGCTACAGCCGCGCATCTTTAACTCATTGTCCGTGTGCCAGACGGACGGTTGTCGGAAAAATGGCGGAGAGGGAGGGATTCGAACCCTCGATACGCGCAATGCGTATGGCTCCTTAGCAGGGAGCTGGTTTCAGCCACTCACCCACCTCTCCGTGACAACGGCGCGTATACTACCATAAAATTTCTGTTTTCATAGGGTTGACACGGGAATTTTGCAGCGGTTTCCGGCACGCCATAAAAAAAGCCGCCCAAGGAATACCCGAACGGCTTTTCTGTTCTGATGCTCAAGCCTTAACTGTTGCCAGGCTCGGGTTCCTCAGAGCCTTTTTCGCTCTGAATCCGCTGGTAGATTTCTTCCCGATGCACGGCGACTTCTTTCGGGGCATTAACACCGATGCGAACCTGGTTCCCCTTTACTCCAAGGACGGTTACGGTAATGTCATCACCGACCATCAGAGTTTCGCCAACGCGGCGAGTCAATATCAACATGTCCTTTACTCCCTTATTCAGAGCTACCTGTTCCGAAAATTACGCTAAATCGTTATATCTTTGTAATATGGTGCCAGTTTATTTTAAAAGCCAGACAACCCCATATACGTGATTGTCCCGTTCCGGATTCATTCCGGCACCATTCGTACTGAGACCTGTACGGAACGACCTGAGTTCCACATTAATCAGGACTCAACCCCGGGCATGTCCAGTTCAAACGCACTGTGCAGCGCGCGAACGGCCAGCTCGAGATACTTTTCATCAATAACCACTGAAATCTTGATTTCCGAGGTGGAGATCATCTGGATATTGATGCCTTCATTCGACAGGGCTTCGAACATTTTTGTTGCAACCCCTGCGTGGGAGCGCATACCCACACCCACAATACTTACTTTAGCAATTTTACTGTCACCTGCTACCTCGCGGGCGCCGAGTGCCTCCCCGGTACGGGCAAGAATCTCCCGGGCACGCCTGAAGTCGTTGCGGTGCACAGTAAAGGTGAAGTCAGTATGATTGTCCGCGCCCACGTTCTGGACAATCATGTCCACTTCCACGTTAGCATCGCTGACCGGCTTGAGGATTTTCAGTGCGCTGCCCGGAGTGTCGGGCACTCCGATGATGGTCAGCTTGGCTTCATCACGGTTAAAAGCAATGCCGGAGACAACCGGTTGTTCCATGGCGTTCTCATCCTCAAAAGTAATCAGGGTTCCCTCACCTTCGGTGAAACTGGACAGCACCCTGAGCGGAACATTGTACTTGCCTGCGAACTCCACCGCCCTGATCTGCAGGACCTTGGAGCCAAGGCTGGCCATTTCGATCATTTCTTCGAAGGTAATCCGCGACAGTCGGCGGGCACCGTCCACCACCCGCGGATCGGTGGTATAAACACCATCCACGTCGGTATAGATCTGGCACTCGTCCGCCTTCAACGCCGCCGCCAGCGCCACAGCCGTGGTATCAGAACCACCCCGGCCCAGGGTAGTGATGTTACCGTTCTGGTCCACACCCTGGAAACCGGCCACCACGACCACTCGGCCGGCATCTAGGTCGGCACGCATGTTCTGCTCGTCGATCCGGGTAATCCGTGCCTTGGTATGTGCACTGTCGGTCAGAATCCGCACCTGGGAGCCGGTGTAGGAGCGGGCGTCTTTGCCGCGCTTCTGTAGTGCCATGGACAACAGGGCAATGGTCACCTGCTCACCGGTGGATACCAACACATCCATTTCCCGGGGTGTGGGCTCTTCCATGATTTCGTTTGCCAGGCTGATCAGCCGGTTGGTTTCACCGCTCATGGCAGAGACCACAACCACCACATCATGCCCTTCATCACGGAAGCGGCACACCCTGTCCGCAACCGCTTCAATGCGCTCGGTTGTCCCTACCGAGGTGCCACCAAATTTCTGAACCAACAGAGCCATGATTTTCCCGATACCCGCAGCGGTACAAAAAAGGCGGGACCCTGATCCCGCTCATCCATGCAAAACGGGCAGAATTATAAACATCTGCCCGCCCTTACAACAGTCGCTCAACTGATATTTTTACCCACCCAGCCCGGCACTCCTGCCAGGGCATCGGCCAGCTTCGACGGATCGTTACCCCCGCCCTGGGCCATATCCGGACGACCACCACCCTTGCCATCCACCTGGGCGGCCAGGTGCCTCATCAGGTCACCGGCGCGGATACGATCCGTGGCGCTCTTGGTCACGCCCGCCACCAGGGTAATTTTTCCGTCGGCCACACTGGCCAGCACAACCACCCCTTCACCCAGCTTGTTCTTGAGCTGGTCTGCGGTTTCCATCAGGGCCTTTCGGTCGGCACCTTGCAGTTCGGCCGCAACCACTTTCAGATCGCCAACATCCACTGCCGATGCGGCAAGATCACTGCCGGCAGAGCTGGCCAGCTTTGCCTTGAGGGCATCAATTTCCTTTTCCAGCTGACGGTTGCGGTCCAGGGTCTGCTGCACCCTGGCAAACACCGTATCCCGCCCGGCCTTGACCAGCTTTGCTGTCTCATCGAGGGTGCGCTCGGTTTCCTCGACCCATTCCAGAGCGCCCATTCCGGTGACCGCTTCAATGCGGCGGACTCCGGCAGAAATACCGCCTTCCGCGGTGATATGAAACAGCCCAATATCACCGGTGCGCGACACATGGGTACCCCCGCAAAGCTCCACTGAATACCCGTCGGTACCCATGCTGAGCACCCGCACCTCATCACCGTATTTTTCACCGAACAGGGCCATGGCGCCTTTTTCCCGGGCCCGCTCCATATCAGTGACTTCAATGTCTACCGGGGTGTTGGCCAGCACCTGTTCATTGACCTGACGCTCGATCTCCCGGAGCTGTTCCGGGGTAACCGCCTCGAAATGGGAGAAATCAAAACGCAGCTTGTCCGGATCCACCAGGGAACCTTTCTGGGTGACATGCTCGCCCAGAATATTACGCAGAGCAGCATGCAGCAGGTGGGTCGCGGAGTGGTTACGCTTAGTCCGCTCCCGACGTTCATGATCAATCCGCGCGTCCACATTCAGGCCGGGCAGGATTTCTCCCTCGATCACCGTGCCCACGTGAAGATGGTTATCACCTTCCTTGCGGGTGTCGGTCACCCTGAAGCGACCACCGCTCCAGGTCAGCAGCCCGGTATCCCCCACCTGACCACCGGATTCGGCGTAGAAGGGTGTGCGCTCCAGCACCACCACCGCTTCCTCGCCGGCCCGGGCGGTACGCTGTTCCTCGCCAACCAGTACGGTGCGCACGGCGCTCTGGTCATCCACATGGTCGTAACCGGTAAACTCGGTGCTGCCCTCAATGGACACGCCGGCGGCGTTGTAGTCGATGCCAAACTTGCTGGCCGCGCGGGCACGCTCCCGCTGCCGCTCCATGGCCTGTTCATAACCCTCGTAGTCCAGGGTCAGTCCACGCTCACGGGCAATATCATTGGTCAGATCCACCGGAAAACCATAGGTGTCGTACAGGGTGAAAATGGTCTCACCGGGTATCACCGACCCTTCAAGCCCGGCAATATCCTGCTCCAGCAGGCGCAGCCCCTTGTCCAGAGTCTTGACGAACTGTTCTTCCTCCTGTTGCAGCACTTTTTCGATCTGCTTGCGGCTGCTCAGCAGTTCCGGATAAGCATCCCCCATCAGCTCAACCAGCGCGGCAGTCAGCTTGTAGAAGAAAGGCCCATTCGCGCCCAGCTTGTTGCCGTGGCGGGCAGCCCGCCGGATGATTCGGCGCAGCACAAAGCCGCGACCCTCATTGGAAGGCATCACCCCATCGGCAATCAGAAAAGCACAGGAGCGGATGTGGTCGGCCACTACCCTCAGGGAGGCCTCACTGGTATCCACGCCGCCCAGTATATCGGAGGCCGCGCGCAACAGGTCCTGGAAAAGATCAATCTCGTAGTTGCTGTGCACACCCTGCAGCACCGCAGTAATCCGCTCCAGCCCCATACCGGTATCCACCGACGGTTTGGGCAGGTTCAACATCTCGCCGTCGGCGGTACGGTTGTACTGCATGAACACGACGTTCCAGATCTCGATGTAACGGTCGCCGTCCTCTTCCGGGCTACCGGGAGGGCCACCGGCCACTTCCGGACCGTGGTCATAGAAGATTTCAGTACAGGGACCACAGGGACCAGTGTCGCCCATCTGCCAGAAGTTGTCGGAAGCGTAGCGTTCGCCCTTGTTGTCACCGATGCGGATAATCCGCTCCGCAGGCACGCCGATTTCCTTGTTCCAGATGTCATAGGCTTCGTCGTCGTCCGCGTAGACGGTTACCCAGAGCTTTTCCGTGGGCAGTTTCAGCCACTGGTTACCGGTCAGGAAGGTCCAGGCAAACCGGATCGCTTCGCGCTTGAAATAATCGCCGAAACTGAAGTTGCCCAGCATTTCGAAAAAAGTATGATGCCGCGCGGTGTACCCGACATTTTCCAGGTCGTTATGCTTGCCACCGGCGCGAACACATTTCTGGGAACTCGTGGCCCGGGTGTACTCCCGTTGCTCCCGACCCAGAAAAACGTCCTTGAACTGGTTCATGCCGGCGTTGGTAAACAGGAGTGTCGGGTCGTCCGCCGGCACCAGCGAACTGCTCGGTACGATGGTGTGCCCCTGCTGCCGGAAATAATCGAGAAACGCCTGTCGCAACTCTGCGGTTTTCATAGCCGTACAATACCTTCTGTTGCCCCTTTGGGGCCTGCGTTAAAGACACATGCTTACATGCAGAAGCAAATCCGCTACTCTAGCAGCCTGTCGGATTTAAGGCTAATCTACTGCGCCGCTTCCCCGCCTTGCTCGCGACGATTGCTTAAGTCCGACAGGCTGCTCGCAAACGCTCAGATCAGAAAAAACGTGAAACCTGCCAGGAGACCCGATGCCCAGACACTTCCACGATGCCGAGGAACTGCTCCCGCCCGCAACGTTGACCAGGCGCGCCCTGTCAATCATCTATGACGGCCTGATCAGCATCGCGGTGCTGCTGGTGACCAGCTGGGTCTACACCATGGCCGCCGGAGCCATGACCGGATGGGACGAATACCAGCGCAAGGCAGAGGCCGGCGAACTGGGTGGCAGTCCGGGGCTGACGTTCATGTCGTTCCTGGTGCTCTACCTGTTCTTTGCCTACTTCTGGACCCGGATCGGCCAGACCCTGGGTATGCAGGTGTGGCGGGTGCGCATCGAGAACCTGGATGGCACTCCGGTGAGCTGGACCCAGGCCCTGCTCCGCTATGTCACCGCCTCAGCCGTTGTCTTTCTTGCCCTGCTGGGCGGCTATTACCTGGGCGTGGTGACACTGCTGATTTCGATACCCGCCATCTTTGCCCTGTTCACTCCGATTAATGGCCTGTCCGTTACCGACCGGGTATCCGGCAGCGTGGTGGTGCAAGTACCGAAGCCGGAAAAACGCTAACCGGCCGGCCGGTCAGCCTGCCCGTCGCATCAGCCAGACCCCGATGGCTCCGTTGATCAGTATCGGCACCAGTATCGCCAGCACCGGGTTAAACCCGAACACGATACTCATAGGCCCCAGCAGGTCCTGCATGTATTTGAACAAAAGCCCGACAATCAAGCCGGTAAACACCCGGAACCCCATGGTCACGGAACGCAGCGGACCAAAAACAAAGGAAATGGCGACCAACACCATCACAGCCGTCCCCAGCGGCATCAGCAGCTTCTTCCAGAAAGCCAGCCAATAGACGGAGGCGTTCAGTTCCTGTTGGCCAAGGTAGCTGGCATAGGTGTAGAGCCCGCTGATGGAGAGATTTTCCGGCTTCACGATCAGCACACTCAGCACTTCCGGCGACAGGCCGGTATCCCAGATACGCTCGCTCTCCTGCACACGCTCAGTACCCTGATCATCAACCAGCGTGGTGGTGACATTCTGCAGTAGCCACTGCCCCCGCTGATAGATGGCCCGTTCGGCAAAACTGGCGGATTCCATCCATCGCTCACCGTCAAAACGGAACAGCGAAATACCATGCAGCACGCCACCAGGCTGCACCGCGTTTATATGGATAAAAGTGCTGCCCTCCCGGTGCCAGATCCCCCTGGCAGAAGCAATATTTTCACCCGCCCCTCTGGCCACGGCTTTTTCACTCTGGGCAATGCGCTCGGTCACCGGTGCAACGTATTCACCGATCACCACCCCCAGAAGCACCACCACCAGTGCCGGCTTCATCGCCGACCAGGCAATACGCCTGAGCGAAACACCCGCGGCACGAATCACCGTCAGTTCCGAGGCGCTGGCCATGCTCCCCAGGCCGACCAGGCATCCCATAAAGGCACCCAGCGGCAGGTAATCATAAATCCGCCGGGGCAGGGTCAAGAATACGTGCCAGAGGGCCTGCAGGGTCTGGTAATCATTGCGCGAATCGTCCAACTCCTCAATGAACGCAAATACCAGATCAAGAGACAGCACCACGACCATGACAAGAAACATGGCACCACCCACGCTGGCCATCACATAACGATCAAGCTTGCGCACGGCTGGCCTCCCTGTTCCGCCTGCGCCGCTGCAGCCAGGCAGGTCCGAATTGCAGCCACAACCCGAGACCAAGAAACAGGCCGTGCACCCAGAACATGCCAATCCACTGAGGCACCTTCTGTTCCGCCAGCGCATTCCGGGCGACAATCAGCAACCCAAGATAGGTGATATACACAAGCATGGCCGGCAACAGATGGAAGAACCGGCCCTGACGGGGATTGACCCGGCTCAGAGGCACTGCCAGCAAGGTGACAATCGGCACAATCAGGGGCAGGGAAATCCGCCAGTGCAACAGGGCGCGCTGTCCGGGATCGTCCGACGACCACAGGGCTGCCGTGCTGACAGCCTCTTCCACATGACGTTCACTGGCATCCGTTCCTTCAATACGCAAGCCATAAGCTCCGAATTCGGTTACCTGATAATCCCGCTGGCCAGGCACCCCCTGGAAGCGGGCACCTTTCTCCAGTACCAGAAAACGATCACCGCTCTTACCCGCCACACGCTGGACACCGGACTCAGCGGCAATGATGCTCAGGCCACGGTCTGCGTCACCAAACTCGGCAATAAAGACCCCCTGCAGTTCACGGCGATCACCACTCAGACCTTCAACGTAGGTCACCCGTTTACCTGAGGACAGGGGCTGGAACCGCCCGGGAACCAGCAGCTCGAACTCGGTGGCCTGACGCTGCTGATTAAAAATATCCTCCACTTTCTGCATGCCCCAGGGAGATGCCCAGAGACTCATGGCACCGACAATGGCCATTACCAGGGTACTGGTCAACAACGTCTGTCCCAGGATCTGCCGGTCACTGACGCCGCAGGCGAACAGCACCGTCATCTCGCTTTCCAGGTACATGCGCCCGTAGGCCAGCAAAATCCCGATAAAGAAGCCCAGTGGCAGGATCAGCTCCAGAAAGCCGGGAAAACGATAGGCCATGACCTGGAAGAGAACATCGGCGGCCAACTCCCCCTCTGCGGCACTGGCCAGATACTTGATAAACCGACCACTCATGAACACCAGCAGCAATACGCCGGAAACAGCAATCATGCTGACCATGGTCTGGCGTGCCATATAACGGAATACGATGCTCAAAAACGGTCTCACTGTCAGCAGAGTCAAAGGATCAGAGTGCTGCGTATTCTAGCAGCCTGTCGGGCTTAAGTAATCGTCGCGAGCAAGGTGGAAAAGCGAGCGCAGATTTTCTGGATTTTGAGGCGCATAGTGGTTCTATGCAACGAAAAAGCCGGGAAATATGAGCCGCTTCCCCACCGGCGCAGTAGATTAGCCTTAAGTCCGACAGGCTGCCAGGCAACCTTGGCAGTGAATGACAGTATAAACGGCACGCTGCACCCCACCGGATCCGCTTGATATTCATGGTATGCTGTGGGAAAACCAGCGGTTGCTGCATCAACCCCCACTCTTTACATCCAGGAGTCGTCATGAACTTCAGCCTCAGCAGTAAAGCCCTTACCAGCACCAAAGCCGACTGTCTGGTGGTTGGTATCCCCGAAAAAGGAGACTGGCCGGAATCCACCATCCAGGCCGACAAGGCGCTGGACGGCATGATCAGCCGTTTGCAGAAAGACGGCGACATTACCGGCAAAAACGGCAGCACACTTTTACTGCCCCTGACCGGTCAGCCCTGGGGCCGCCTGCTCCTGGTCGGCACCGGCAAAAACGACGATCGCAACCTGGTCGCTTACCGCACGGCACTGGCTGCAGCAATATCCGCCATCAAAGAGGGCGCGGCAAAACATGTCCTGCTGACGCTGTCCGACACCCCGGCCACCGGCGCAACCCAGAGCGGCAGCGAAAAAGGTCGCCTGAACCTGATCGGCCGCACCCTGGAAGAACAGCTATACACCTTCAGTGAATACAAGAGCGAGCAGCCACCTGAACGAAAGCTCAACAAGGTGACCGTTACCGCCAGCGGCGCCGGCAAGGAGCTGAAAGGTGCCTTTAACCTGGGCCTGGCCACCGGCCGTGGCATGAACTACACCCGGGACCTGGGCAACACTCCGCCCAACATCTGCCACCCGGCCTGGCTGGCCGACCAGGCCAAGAAGCTGGCCAAGGAGCACGACTGCATCAAGACCGAAGTGTTTGATGAAAAACAGCTCAAAAAAATGGGTATGAACACCATCCTGGCCGTGGGCCAGGGCAGCAGCCAGCCACCGCGCCTGATCGTCATGGAATACCGGGGCGGCAACCCCAAAGACAAGCCCCAGGTACTGGTGGGCAAAGGCATCACCTTCGACACCGGTGGTATCAGCCTCAAGCCGGGTGCCGGAATGGATGAAATGAAATACGACATGGGCGGCTCCGCCAGCGTCTTCGGCACCATGAAAGTACTGGCTGAAACCAGACCCAAAATCAACGTCATTGCCGTCGTGGCCGCCGCCGAAAACATGCCGGATGGCAGCGCCTGCCGCCCGGGCGACATCATCAAGACGTACTCCGGCCAGACCGTGGAAATCCTCAACACCGATGCCGAAGGCCGGCTGGTACTGTGCGATGCCCTCGCCTACGTCAAGAAATACGACCCCGCCGCCGTCATCGACATGGCCACCCTCACCGGTGCCTGCATCATCGCACTGGGTCACCATGCCTCCGGCCTGCTGGCCAACAATGACGAACTGGCCGACGAACTGATCGCCGCCGGCGAACGTACCGGCGACCGCGCCTGGCGACTGCCTTTGTGGGAAGAATATCAAAGCCTGCTGGACAGCAACTTCGCCGACATGCAGAACATCGGTGATCGCTCCGCCGGCACCATCACCGCTGCCTGCTTCCTGTCCCGCTTCGCCAAAGAGTACCGTTGGGCCCACCTGGACATCGCCGGCACCGCCTGGAACTCCGGCAAGGCAAAGGGAGCCACCGGCCGCCCGGTACCCCTGCTGGTCGACTACCTGATGTCCCATGCCGGATAACAGCCCGGCCAACAACACCCCCGGCGATAATGCCGGGGGTGCGAACGACCAGAACCAGCGCTACTGGTTCCACATCCTGTCCGGGCCCACGCCCTCTGCCAGAAACCTGCACGCCGTCAAACTGGTGGACAAAGCCTGGCAACAGGGTGATCGCGTCTGCGTCGTCTGCGACACCATGCAACAGGCCCGGGAACTGGACGATCTACTGTGGAACTTCGCCCCCGAAGCCTTCATCCCCCACACCACCGTCCCCGACACCGACACCACCTGCACCGATCCCGTCGGCATTCTGCTGTGCCCACCGGCTGCCGAAGACTGGGACACTGTCATCATCCTCTCTGCCACCCTCCCGGCGCATGCCGACCGCTTCAAACGCCTGGCCCTGGTGGCCCATAACGACCCGGCGGTCCTCAACCAGGCCCGCGCACACTACAGGCAACTTCGGGCGCTGGGGATTGAGCCTCGGGTGCATGATTTGCGGAAGCGGTGATAGTTGGACCGGCCTTTTGCAGGACTGCCGGATGGGTGGGGGTGCGGGGTGGTGGTGTCTATTTCCCTTGGGAAAAGAACTCGCTTCGCCCAGACACCTTTTCCTGGCGGGAAATAGACACCACCACCCCGCACCCCCTCCCCCACCGTTCGCCGAGAACCCAAGGACCATGTATAATCGTGCGTCTCAAATTTCCCTTGTGAATCAACCAACGGTCACTGCAGAAACCCATGGAAAAAACCTACCAGCCAGAAAACATCGAGCGCCAGTGGTACGAAAACTGGGAATCCAAAGGGTACTTCCGCCCCAGCGGCAAAGGTGAGTCATTCAGCATCGCCATTCCGCCGCCCAATGTGACCGGCAGCCTGCACATGGGCCACGCGTTCCAGCACACCATCATGGACACCCTCACCCGCTACAGGCGCATGCAGGGCCGCAACACCCTATGGACGGTCGGCACCGACCACGCCGGCATCGCCACCCAGATGGTGGTCGAGCGCAAACTCGCCGCCGAAGAAGACAAAACCCGCCACGACCTGGGCCGGGAAGAATTCATCAGGCGCATCTGGGACTGGAAAGAGCATTCCGGCGGCACCATCACCCGTCAGATCCGGCGCCTCGGCAACTCCGTGGACTGGGAGAACGAACGCTTCACCATGGACGACGGCTTCTACAAAGCCGTTCAGGAAGTGTTCATTCGTCTGTACGACGAAGGCCTGGTGTACCGTGGCAAGCGCCTGGTCAACTGGGACCCGAAACTGCACACCGCCATTTCCGATCTGGAAGTGGAAAACAAGGAAGAAAAAGGCTTTTTCTGGCATTTGCGTTATCCGCTGGCTGACGGCGCACAAACGCAGGATGGCAAGGATTACCTGGTAGTTGCCACCACCCGCCCGGAAACCATGCTGGGCGACACGGCGGTGGCCGTGCATCCGGAGGACGAGCGCTACCAGCACCTGATTGGCAAGTACGTGATGCTGCCGCTGGTGAACCGCCGCATTCCCATTGTGGCCGACCATCACGCCGACCCGGAGAAAGGCTCCGGCTGCGTGAAAATCACCCCGGCCCACGACTTCAACGACTACGCCGTGGGCAAGCGCAACCACCTGCCCATGATCAACGTCATGACCCGGGATGCCAACATCCGGGACCTGGCCGAAGTGTTCAACGCGGACGGTACTGAAAACACCGAACTCGACCGCACCATGCCCAGCGCCTACGCCGGCCTGACCCGCGAAGCGGCCCGCAAACAGATCGTCGCCGACATGGAAAGCGAGGGGCTGGTCGAGAATATCGAGGATCACGTGCTCAGCGTCCCCCGTGGTGACCGCTCCGGCCTGATTATCGAGCCGATGCTCACCGACCAGTGGTTTGCCGATGCCAGGAGCCTGGCCAGGCCCGCCATCGAAGCGGTGGAGGATGGCCGTATCCAGTTTGTGCCGAAACAGTACGAGAACATGTATTTCGCCTGGATGCGGGACATCCAGGACTGGTGTATTTCCCGTCAGCTGTGGTGGGGTCACCGGATTCCGGCCTGGTACGATGCCGAAGGCAACATCTACGTTGGCCGCAGCGAAGACGAAGTGCGCCAGAAGCACAACCTGGCCGCCGACGTCGCCCTGGAGCAGGATGAAGACGTTCTGGACACCTGGTTCAGCTCTGCCCTGTGGACCTTCGGCACCCTGGGCTGGCCGGAAATCACCGAACGTCTGAAGACCTTCCACCCCACCGACGTGCTGGTGACCGGCTTCGACATCATCTTCTTCTGGGTAGCCCGGATGATCATGATGACCATGCACTTCATGAAAAACGAAGACGGCACGCCCCAGGTGCCCTTCCATACTGTCTACGTCACCGGCCTGATCCGGGACGAGCACGGCGACAAGATGTCCAAATCCAAGGGTAATGTCATTGATCCGCTGGACATGATCGACGGCATCAGCCTGGATAACCTGCTGGAGAAGCGTACCGGCAACCTGATGCAGCCGAAGCTGGCCGAGAAAATCGCCAGGCGTACCGAGAAGGAATTCCCGGAGGGCATCACCGCCCACGGCACCGACGCCCTGCGCTTCACCCTGGCGGCCATGGCCACTACCGGTCGCGACATCAACTGGGACATGAAGCGCCTGGAAGGCTACCGCAACTTCTGCAACAAGCTCTGGAACGCCGCCCGCTACGTACTGATGAACACCGAAGGCGAGGACTGCGGCGTGAACGACGAGCCGGTGCAACTGTCCCTGGCTGACCGCTGGATTATCAGCGAACTGCAGCACTGCGAGCAGGAAGTGATTCGCCACCTGGACCAGTACCGTTTCGATCTGGCCGCCTACGCATTGTACGAGTTTATCTGGAACGAGTACTGCGACTGGTATCTGGAACTGTCCAAGCCGGCCCTGAACGACGACAACGCCAGCGCCGAAGCCAAACGCGGTACCCGCCGCACCCTGGTTCGTGTTCTGGAAGCCGTGCTGCGCCTGGCGCATCCGATCATGCCGTTCATCACCGAAGAAATCTGGCAGCGCATTGCGCCGCTGGTCGGCAAACAGGGTGACAGCATCATGCTGCAACCGTTCCCGCAGCCAGACGAAAGCAAACAGGATGCCGCCGTGGCCGCCGACATTGAATGGCTCAAGGGCGTGATCGTGGCGGTGCGGAATATCCGAGGCGAGATGAATATCTCACCGGCCAGGCAGGTCCCCGTGCTACTGAAAGGCGGCAACACCGATGACCAGCGCCGCATGAACGACAACCGCCAGTTCCTGATCTCCCTGGCCAAGCTGGAGAAGCTGGAGTGGTTCGAGGGTGACAAGGCCCCCATGTCTGCCACCCAGCTGGTGGGCGAAATGGAGGTGCTGGTCCCCATGGCGGGCCTGATCGACAAGGATGCCGAACTCAAGCGCCTGGACAAGGAACTGGAGCGCCTCAACAAGGAAATCGCTCGCCTGGAAGGCAAGCTGAACAACGGGAAGTTCACCGCCAAGGCCCCGGCCGAGGTGGTCGAGAAGGAAAAAGACAAACTGCAGGATGCCCAGGGCAGCCTGCAGCGGCTCAGCGCACAGCGGGCTGACATCGAGGCTATGTGAGGCAATGATTGCCATACTCGGTGCCGGTTCACTGGGCCGGCTCTGGGCCGCAACGCTACCTGCCGGGCAGGTAGCGTTTGTGCCCCGCCCGGGCCAGATGCCTGAACCTGTCCGCTACCAGTTTCATCCCACCGAAGGCGAAGCTTTCTGTCTCAGCATTCCCTGGCTGCAATCCGGCGATGCTCCAGAACTGCTTCTGGTCACCACCAAAGCCGGCGACACCCTCGAAGCCCTCAGGTCCGCCTTGCCCAGCATTGCCGAACCGATCCCCATCGTGTTATTCCAGAATGGACTGGGGAGCCAGCAACAGGTGACACAAGTCTGGCCGGGTCGGCCTGTTCTGGCGGCATCCACTACCGAAGCAGCCAATCGCCCCGGGGCTGGCGGCCTGGTGCATGCGGGCACCGGCCAGACCTGGATCGGGCCGCTCACCGATCGCGCCCGGCAGTCATTCAAATCAGTGGTCGGGCAGCTCGCCTCAAGCGGTCTCAAGGTGCTTCCGGAAACAGATATCATGCCCCGGCTGTGGCAAAAGCTGGTGATCAATGCCGGCATCAACCCATTCACCGCCCTGCTTAATTGCCGCAATGGTGAGCTGCCGGACCAGCCGTTCTACCGGTCTCATATTGATGGCGTTTGTCAGGAAGCGGCCCGGATCGGTGCGGCACTGAGCCTGGAAACACGCACGGGCCCCCAACTTCGGGAACAGATCGAAGGTGTGATCAAAACCACCGCAGGGAACGTATCATCCATGCTTGCCGATGCACGACAGGGCCGGCCGACAGAAATCCGCTATATTAACGGCTGGCTTGCTGACAACGGCGCACGCCTGGGCATCCCCACGCCGGTAAACCAATTGCTGACCGAACGAGTAGAATCCCTGCTAAACCGCAATCATTAACGGAGCAGATCATGGGCAACCGACTTTCCAAAATCTATACCCGCACGGGCGACGACGGCTCCACCGGACTGGCGGACGGCAAACGAATTGCCAAGAACGCCCAGCGGGTGGAAGCCATGGGCACCGTGGATGAACTCAACTGCCACATGGGCATGATGGTGGAATTGCTGGACCATGACGACGCCCTGATCGCCAGCCTGCGGCAGATTCAGCACCACCTGTTCGATCTCGGAGGGGAGTTTGCTATTCCGGGCAGCCGGGTAATCACGCAGGCCCATACGCGCTGGCTGGAGGAAACCCTGGACCTGTACAACAGCGACCTGCCACCGCTGAAGAACTTCATTCTGCCTGGTGGCTCAAAGCCGGCTGCGCAATGTCACCTGGCCAGGGCAGTATGCCGTCGGGCAGAGCGGGTGGTGGTAGCCCTGGGCCACGAAGACTCCATCAACCCGGAATCCCGGCAGTACCTTAACCGGTTATCAGATCTTCTGTTTGTAGTGGCCCGGGTACTGGCTCGCCGGCAGGGTGCCGGGGAAATTCTGTGGCAGCAAACCCAGGCCACGCTCTGAGCATGGCCAGCAAGTTACACCCGGAAAGCCGAGACCAGCTCTTCCAGTGAGCGGGTCAGGTCAGACATCTGACGGGACGCCGACAGGGTTTCCTCCGCATTGGCAGAGGTGCGCTGCCCCAGCTCGCTGATAGATTCCACATTATGGTTCACGTTGCGGGAAACGGCGGATTGCTCTTCCGCTGCCTGGGCAATCTGGTGGCTCATGTCCACAATGATACCTATGCCCTGGGCAATTCTGTTCAGGGCGTCTGTCACTTCGCCGGACTTGGTAACAGTCGCCTCGGTCACTTCATGGCTGTTGGTCATGGCACTCACTGCATCCTTCACACCACTTTGCAGGCGAGAAATCATATCCTCAATCTCCTCTGTGGATTTGTGAGTCCGCCCCGCCAGTGAACGGACCTCATCGGCCACAACCGCAAAACCACGACCCTGTTCCCCTGCACGGGCCGCCTCGATAGCCGCATTCAGAGCCAGCAGATTGGTCTGCTCTGCGATAGCCTTGATCTCCACCAGCACCTGGCTGATGTTATCGCTGTCTGCATTCACCCGGTTGATGACCTCTACCGCACTGGCAATTTCGCCGGCCAGATGGTTGATGGTCTCCACCGTATCCGCCACCACCTGGCGGCCAGTCTCGGTATCCTGCTCCGCATTGGCGGCGCTGTCTGATACCCGGTGGGCGCTTTCTGTCACTTCATTGACCGCCTCCACCATCTGGCTCATGGCCCCGGTGATCTGACCTGTCTGCTCCATCTGCTGGGAAACCGCCTTATTATTGGCTGAGGCACTCTCATGCACCCGGCCGGCCTGCTGGCCAACATCCCCGGTGGTGCTGGTCACCGAACGGATCAGCTCGGCTATGCGGTCAGTCATCCCATTGAATTCAACCGTCAGCTCACCCAGTTCGTCCCGGTTATCCAGCTCGATATGAGTGGTCATGTCCCCCGCAGCGACGTTGCGGGCGGCTTCCCCAAAACGTTTGACCGCCGTACGCACGGAAACGAAAAATCCGATATACAGGTACACCACCACCAGCAGCACCACGAGCAATGAAACCAGGATTATCAGGCGCTGAAACCTTGTCTCTGCCAGCCGTTCATCGAGTTTTTCGCCAACCACCTCCAGGGCAACAGCGTTAAGTTTCTCGATATGCTGCAGCTCCTCATCCACAATGGCTGCGTATTCGTTCCATGGCATCTCCAGTCGCATGGGCACGATAATGTTCTGGTCAAGCGCATCCCGAACCCTGATCAGGCCTTCCGAAGCCCGCCGCAAGCTGTTACCCGCCAACTCCACAGCCCGGGGCGATGCCTCCGCGGCCAGATCCAGCGCCGGATTCAACAGAGTGGCCTGATTCGTAAGGCGATCATAGATATTGTTAACCGCATCACTCAGCGCATAACCAACCTGGCCGTTGAGCAGGGCATACACTCCGTACGACCGGGCCTGACCCATAACCTGCCGGGCATCCGGGAGCGAATCGCGCACCAGGCCGAGCAACACCGTATTTTCCCCGGATCCACCCTGCCCCATGGCAGAGATCTCGATGGTTGCTGTCATCAGCGCACGGGCCTGCTGGACAAACTCATCGTAGTACCTGAATTGTGGGTCAATATCGCTCTGCAGCGAGTCCACCGAACGAAGCTGCTGCCAACTCTCCTGCAGTTCCCTGACCTGCTGCGCCCAGCTTCCGGATGTGTCAAAGGCCGGTGCTGCCGCAGCGAGCCCCCTGATCAGCGCGTCAATCTGCTGCGCTGACTTTTCAGAGCGGGCCAGCAAGCCCTGATCGTCTTTGATTTTCCCCGGTGCCCGTATGTCACGGTAATCCGAGCTCGCCTCAAGCAACTCACTCACCTGCTGCAACTTGTCCAGCCCCTGCACGCTCCGCACACCGGTTTCCACGGAATGGTTCAGCTCGCTGATCGCCAGCCACGCCAGGCCCCCTATCGGCAGCAGGAACAAAATACTGATCAGAGAAAACTTATACACCATGGGGAGATGGTTCATCAGAGCCACCGCCGGGTAGATCAATCGCTTCACACGTACCTCCTCTCCGGCACAGGAGAGCTAACCGTTTACTTGTTATTATCCTTCTTCGTATGTCGCCCAGAGTGACAAAAACTTGAGTTGAAATCTGTAGTTAATCTGTAACCTGCCCCTTTCCCGTTGCTTGCGGTCAGGCCCAGCCGGCGATCACCAGCAAGGCAACCAGGCAGATCCACACCAGCATGCTGCGGGTCAGCAGGCCACGCACACCCGCCAGACTCCGGGCACCAAACGCCCTCCACTCGTCCGGATGAAGCTGTTCAAAGCGGGAGGGATTGAGGGCATAACCCGTCAGCGCCGTTTCTGCAGTGCGGAACAGAAGCTCCCGGGCGCTGAGCCGGACGCGTGTCAGCACACCGGCCTGCCAGCCGCCAAGATCCCCCGCCACACCAAAGGTGATGGCCAGCAGGCGCGAGGGAATCCATCCGATCACTTCGACCATGGCGGCGTAGCGGCGCCGTGCCGGCTGCTGTGGCCAGTGATTGCGCAGTGCCAGCAATCCGGCCACCAGCAACGTTGTTCCGATACCGCCCACCACATACCAGAACACCATCAGAAAATAGCGCTCGTAATGTTCAGCAATCAGCGCACGGGACAGGGAACGGTGCATGTCATCCGGGGAGAGCGCACCCCCTCTCTCCTGCGCCGGCAGGTAATGGCGGACAATGTGCCAGGCTCCCTGCATATCGCCTCTCTGCCACGCCTCGCCATAGGCCCGGAGGCTGTTCTGCCAGCCGGGCGCGCCAATCAGCAGAATCAGCAGCAGGCATTCAGGCACCTTCAGCCACAAACCGGTCACTGTGCCACGCAATTCCCAGTCGATGGCAAAAACCAGCACTGCCGGGAGCAGCACCATCATCAGACCGCGGATGATGCGTTGCTCCTTGCCTGCTGTGGCCTGCCCGGTCCTCTGGAACCACGCACGCCAGAACGGATCCAATGCCCACAAGTCCCGGGCATCCAGGCGACGCCGAACCAGATAGGCCGCCAGCAGCACCACCAGCTTCATTGTTCTTTCTCCCATTTTCCGGCGATCAGGGACAAGTAATGGGTCCAGTCAAACGCAGGGCCGGGATCGGTCTTCCGGCCGGGCGCGATATCGCTGTGGCCGGTTATACGGTCAGGAGTAATCTTCGGCCAGGCGGTCATCAGCTCCCCGCTCAGACGAGCCAGCTGCCGGTACTGCGCCTCTGTATAGGGATCCTCCCCGGTGCCTTCCAGCTCAACGCCGATGGAGTAATCATTACACTCCTCCTGCCCACAAAAACTGGAGCGCCCCGCATGCCAGGCACGATCCCGGAAATTGACAAACTGGATGAGTTCGCCGTCCCGCCGAATCAGGCAGTGTGCAGACACAGTGATACCTTCTATTTCACGAAAGTAAGGATGCCGGGAATGGTCCAGGCAATTAAGAAAGAATTGCTCGACACAGTCGCCGGAGTAATCTCCCGGCGGCAGGCTGATGCAGTGAATCACCAGCAGGGAAATATCCGCGCCCTCGGGACGGCAACCAAAATTGGGGGAGGGGCTCCACCGGGCTCTGGCAAGCCTGCCGGAATTACGTAGCTTCACTGCCCGGCCGGCAAGGTCCGCAGTAACAATCTGGTCCGGACTTTCTGCATGTTCGGGTGTATCAGACAAGGCACATCCGCTTTCCGGTTAGGTCTACCGTTGATTGAAGCACAAAGGTAGCAGCTGTGCCATGGTGATTCAGTCTTTGCGGTTGTGTTTCAGGTTGTCGATGATGGACTCCAGCGCACGGTCGAAGATCAGTCCGTCGTCCAGCATGGTGATTTCATCCGCTTCCATGGACCGCGCCAGATCATCACGCAGAAATTCGGCAATCTTTGAACCGCTGCGATTCACAAAGATATATTTGCCGGTAGCCTTGATGAAGGCAGCCAACTTGCAGCGAACCTTGCCGCCCTCCCGCGTCAGTTCGATCCAGGAGCCGACGGTTAACGCATCCGCTCTGGCCAGAGCGTTTTCGGAGAGCGCTGACGTTGCCTCAGCCGATGCCGTTGCTTCCGGTGTGTTTGAGGCAGGCTCTTCCTGAGGGTGCTCATCAGGGCTGGCCGGAATCTCTTGCGCGGCGGTTTCAGTCGAATCCTCGGCAGCTTTCTCAACCGCCGGCTCAGCCGGAGCCTCACGGAAGGCCACCAGACGCTGAAACACGTCCACATGGGCCAGCTCCAGGTCCCGGATGATCTTGTCCGTGGCAAAAGGATCCCAGGCGATTTCCTGCAGCGCTTTGCGCACCCCGTCAACAATGCCGGGAATTTCCCGCAGCAGTTCCGAGCGGGTATTCCCGCCAGGATTCCCCGGGTCAAGACTCCACACCAGTTTATCGGTCAGTTTACGGGCCGATGCCCAGGATCCGGACGCTTCCCCCTCCCGCAACACCACCCACTGCAGGTATTTGCACCACGCATCCCGCAGCATGGTCGCCATCGGCTCTGCCAGCGCCCGGCCAAGAATGGCCTGCTTCAGGGCCTCGTTGGCGATGTTCGCGGCCCTTTCCTGCCGTGCTCTGCCCTCTTCAGCATCCCGCAGACGCTGTTCCACCAACTCCCGGCGCCGACGGTCCAGATCCACAAAGTGGGTAAATTCCTGCAGCAACTCCTCAAAGATGCCGATATTGTCCTGGTAACCGGTGACAATCTGCCCGACCACCTGCTCAATCTTTTCACGCAGGGGGTCTCGCTGGCCCGCGCGCTTTTCGGTCCACCCGATCGCCGACATGGCCAGCTCATTAAGCAGCTTGCGTACCGGATGCCCTCCCCGGTTAAAGAAATTCTTGTCGCTCAGGGCCACCTTGAGCACCGGAATCTGCAGCCGCCCGATCAGCGCCTTCATGACCGGGTGGAGTTGCCGGTCTTCCAGAATAAACTCGAACAGCATCGACACCAGGTTAATGACATCGCTGTCCACCTGAGCAACGGAATACCGCTGCCCCCCTTCAGAAGATAAAACCACCCGTAGTTGCTCGCCAAGTGGCACCACATGGCCGTCTTCCCACTGGGCCGCCCTGGGCTGCAGTTCGTTCAGGCGCGCCATCAGGGAGCCGGTATCCAGAATCACGCCTGCGGAGGCAGCGGCCGCCGACGGCGTAACACCAGGCTCCGTGGCAGAAGCGCCGCCCTGATGCAGAAGATCACTGAGCTCGGAGAAGGTAGGATGACTAGGGGCTACATAGCGCCGGGCCGACTCCGGCGGCTGCCCCCTTCCACCACCGGGTGACGGAGGTGCCGGCGACCGCCCCTGCAGCGGCGGTCGTTTCATGTCCGGCATGACACCTTCGGCAATCAGGATATCGTTGGCTTGCTGGTAGACGTTCGCCAGGATATCCGCCAGCAACTTATCAAACAGTTTGAGCACCACCAGTTTGGCCCGGATATCGACATCCAGATCCGCGCAGGCTTCCGAAACCCCGCCACAGATCACTTCCGGGCTCAACGGCATCTGACTGGCGGAGAGCCGAATCTGCGGCACCAGCGACTGCACCCGGGCGGTCAGCAACTGAATGCTCTCGATATTGCGGTTACGCAGCTTGGCGATCAGATTGTCGATGGCCACCCGCTGTTCCAGATCGGCGTGTTCCACCAGAGACAAGGCCTCTTCGTCAATATCCTGCAGAACGCTGTCACCGGAACCGGGGGTAAAGCGACCAATGTCGTTGAAGGCACGACTGATGTGCTGGAGGATCGACACCATCATGGTTTTGCGGCGCAAGCGAAGCTCCCGCATGGCATCAAAATAGGCGGCCTGATCCTGATTGCTCGCCGCCCTGTCCGCCATATCGAACAGGGTGTCGTCTGCCCGGTCGAAGAAGTTGCCGAGCACTTTCCGAAGCGCTTCTCCGGACTGATCACGCAGGCGCACAAGTCCCGTCGGCAGCGAAAATCGGCCGCTGGCCTTCAGCCCACCCAGACTGACCACTTTATTATCCTGAGCCATGCTGGTGCTCCGCAAACCGGGAATGACTAACAGCTTCCATCATAAGTGCGAATCACGTCACCTTGTGTCAGGAATTGTCACCTTTTGTGAATGATTGACGAGGCTCACACTTTTGGCAAGTCATGCCCCGGACTTGGTGATTTTCCGGTAGCCGGATAGAATCACCGCCGACAAGTCATCCGCAAACCGGAGTCCAGCCCATGATAAACAATGAACAGCTCCGTCAGACCCGCATTGAGATGGTCGCCGCCAGTCTTCGGGAAGACATCGGTGATGGCGATATCACCGCAGCGCTGATTCCTGCAGACCAGCAGGCCAGAGCCCGGGTAATCACCCGGGAAGCCTGCACCATTGCCGGCCGGGAGTGGGTAGAGGAAGTGTTCCGGCAACTGGATCCGGCAGTGAAACTGACGTGGAGCGTCAGTGACGGCGACCATACCGATGCCAATGCTGTACTGTTCGAGCTGTCCGGCCCCGCCCGCTCACTGCTGACCGGTGAACGAACCGCGCTCAACTGGCTGCAGACACTCTCCGGCGTTGCCACCTGTTGTGCCGGCTATGCCAGCATGGTCGCTCATACCGGGGTAAAACTGCTGGACACCCGCAAAACCCTGCCGGGACTGCGCCTCGCCCAGAAGTACGCCGTCAGCTGCGGGGGCTGCTTCAACCATCGCACCGGTCTGTGGGATGCCTTCCTGATCAAGGAAAACCATATCGCCGCCTGCGGCTCCATCAGCCGGGCCGTTGAGCAGGCGCATCGCATTGCGCCGGGCAAGCCGGTAGAAGTGGAAACCGAAAACCTGGAGGAGTTTCGCCAGGCGCTCGCTGCCGGTGCGGATATCATCATGCTGGACGAATTCCCGTTACCGGATATGCAGCAGGCAGTGGCTGAAAATGCCGGGAAAGCCCGCCTCGAAGCCTCAGGAGGTATCAACAACGATACCCTGCTGCCCGTGGCGGAAACCGGGGTGGATTACATATCGATCGGCACCCTGACCAAGGACCTACGGGCGGTGGATCTCTCTATGCGCCTGCTGGACCGGGGCTGACCCGGAGTCAATCCCGCGAAAGCAACCGGTCCATTTCCGCCAGAATCCGGATCAGTCCATCACCGGCCTGATCCCGGCCCCGGAAATGCTCTTCCGCCATGGGCGCCATACCGGAAACGCCGGGCAGTTCATGCCCCTTCTCCACCAGCACTTTCATTCTTCTGATAAACACAAACTGGAGCCATTCGGTGAATTCCAGGGTATCGATGCAAAACGGCCGGGTACTCTGCAGGGCCGACGGGTGAGGATCTTCCGCCCGCCACTCGCCCAGATACCGCAGCTCCTGTTCAATCCGCAGAAGGCACTCGGCAATATCGGACAACAGTGCATCGTTCCGGTCCACAATATCCCCCTGAAATCAGTCCGCCAGCGGTTCCAGCTCGACCGTTTCCCCATGCAGCACGCCATAAAGGTTCTCGTACTGGCGGGTCAGGTTGTGCTTTGGCGCCATATGAATCAGCGGTTGCCGAATCTGGTGGGATTCTTTCATTTTGACCGAGCTGGCCAGGCGCACCGGCAATACCGGCAGCCCCTCATCCATCAGTTCCTGCACCAGCTTGCGGGGCAGACTGGCCCGGGGCTGGAACTGGTTGGCCACAATACCTTCCACCACCAACTCCTGATTATGGTCTTCCTGCAGCTCCCGGATTTCATGAAGAATGTTGTACAGGGCCTGGCGGGAGAAATCATCACAGTCAAACGGAATCAGGCAACGCTGCGCTGCAATCAACGCAGAACGGGTATAGAAATTCAGGGCCGGTGCGGTATCAATGTAGATCGCATCGAAGGATTCACCGAGCTTCTTCAGTGCCTCACGCAGCTTGTAGATCTTGTGTTTGGCTTCCAGCTTGCGCTCCAGAAAATCCAGCTCGGGACTGGAGGGCAACACAAACAGGTTGGTATAGGGAGAGGCATGCACAAATTCATCCGGGCGCCGGTTAAACACAGTGAAGGCCACTGTCTGCTCCAGCATATCAGCCACGGTATCCTTCAGTTCTCCCGCCGGCTTGTTCAGCAGATACTGGGTGGAGTTCCCCTGCGGGTCGAGATCCACCACCAGGGTACGCAGTCCCCGGGACGCGCTGATCGCTGCCAGGTTACAGGTGATACTCGACTTGCCTACTCCGCCTTTTTGATTGAATACCACTCGTCTCATTCCTGCCCCCTCGAATATTGTTGTTCGGCCGCCTGGCCGTCATTCAGATACGTTCGATTTGTCGTGCCGGCCCGTCACCACCCCATAACCGATTTGACGAACGGAATGGTCAGTCTGCGTTGAGCCTGGAGCGAATTATCATCCAGCCGATCCAGTATCGCCAGCAGGTCCCCGAGCCTGCGTGGTGCCCTGCGCATTATGAACCCCACCACCTCGTCACTCAGATCCAGACCGCGCTGCTCGGCCCGGGCCTGGAGAATCCGCAGCCGATCATCATCCCGGTAGGTGCCAAGCTGGATCAACAGGCCGTGGCGTAATCGCGATTGCAGATCCGGCAGCACAAACCCGGCCACCGCCGGTGGCTCACGCATGCTCACCAGCAACCGGTGCCCGCGATCCGATACGCGATTGTACAGATGAAACAGGGCTTCTTCCCACTGTGGGTCCCCAATAACCCGGTCAAGATCGTCCAGTGCTACCAATGGAAACTGCTCCAGCGAGGCAAGTGCCCCGGGGCCGGAAGGGAGCAATTCGTCCATGCTGATACAGATAGCCGATTCGTGGCGGGCTTCCGCGTCGTGACAAACCGCCTGAAGAAGATGGCTCTTGCCGGTATCCTCATCGCCACACAACACCACCGGCAGTGGATCATCGGTCCCGAGCGCCGCCGACAATCGCCCGGCGGCCTCGGCATTACGGGCACCGTGAAAATTGCCAAACCGGGCATCATCCCTGAGCTTTATGCCAAGCGTCAGCTGGGAAGGGGTCACCGCGACTTGCTCCTCTGAGCAACCACCGCCCGGCCGCCCCAAACCACACAGTAATGAAGGCCGCTGAATACCGAGGAAACAGCCACCACCCAGATGCCGCACTCAAGCACCCAGGGCTGCATCGGCAGATCCGCCAGCAGGATAATGATGGCCAGGGCGACCAGAATCTGCAGCAGGGTGTTCAGTTTGCCGGGCATACTGGGTTCCATCTCGAAGCGCCCGACCAGATAGTGAAACGCGAGTCCGCCGACGACAATCAGCAGGTCCCGGCCCAGTACCAGCCAGAACAACCAAACGGGAAGTACCCCGGTGAGCGTCAGCATCAGGTAGGTGGTAATAAGCAGCGCCTTGTCCGCCAACGGGTCGGCAATAGCACCGAGACGCGACTGCCAGTTGTAATGGCGGGCAAGAAAACCGTCAACAGCATCCGAGACGGCAGCAAACAAAAAGACCAACAGGGCGACCAGGTACTCATGCCTGTGAAGTGCGATCGCAAAGGGCACAATCAACAGCAGACGCAGAAACGTCAGCGCATTAGGTATCCAGCGCCAGGTCTGAATCATAGGGCAGAGCACTCCCTAGCCTTCACTGGTATCATCTTCCCGCACAACGCCCGGCTGCGGCTCCCAGCGGTAGTGAAGCACCTGATACAGGGAGCCGAACACTTCATCACTCTCCTCCTCCACCATCAGAGACTGGTAGCGGACGAGCGGGTTGATCACCGCCTCAACGGGCTCATTGCTATTTCCGGGTGGCGATTGCTGCGGTTTCGGAGCCGGGTTCCGCGTTTCCGACGAACCGGCACCTGACGAACGACCAGGCGTTGCTTCCTGCTGGCCGGCCACTGCCACAAAGCGGGGATCCAGCGCCACATATTCACGCAGTTGATCCAGCTCTCCGCTGAACGCCACTTTCAACTCCAGCCGGTCACCGGCCACCCGGGAGACAGCCACCCGGTGCACCGGGGTCAGCCCCTCAAGAATTCGGTTGATGCGCGCATAGTCCTCCAGTGAGCTGACTCCGCGAATCACCATTTCCACCTGCGGCAGCTCGCCCACATCCCCCGCTGCCACCGCATAGCGGGCGGCCAGCATATCGGCCCAGCGACCTACCACCTGATCGGCCAGCAACCCGGCAGTGGCTGCCTCCGCACTGCCCGATTCACTCACCCCCCGTCCACTCAGGGACCAGGCCGCCTGCCAGCCACCGCCCTGCCGGCGCACCCGCACGGTCGCAAGAAGGTCATGGGGAATGACCGAAGCTGCCTGCTCCAGACGCTGGTCGAACTGCCCCCAGATATCGGACAGCAAGTCCGTATCATTCCGGTAATCTCCAGGGGGGAGAGCCAGCGGCAGTCCCCGGCGGGCCGCGGCTTCCCGCAGTGCTGCCAACCAGTCACCGGAGCCGCCGCGCGGGTCAGGCGCGCCCCCGGCATCAGGCGCAACCTTCTGCTCAACGACCAGTTCACGGCTACCCCCTGCCTGCACTGCCACCAACGCCAGGGTCAGAGGTCGGTTGGAGCCCCATACCGGAGCATCGGCAGCAGCCAGCGCCCGATTGATGCCTACAGCACCAAACGACATCCGCAACCGGTCCGGATCTTCGGGCTCCGCCCCACCAAGGAACTGGTAGGACTGCAGGTAATTTTCGGCATTCTCAACCAGGGTCAGCACCGCTTCCTGCCCGAGAACCTCGCGGCTGCCGGAGACTCTCAGCAGCACCTGCTGCATGCCCCGCGCATAACCGTCCCGGAGTGCCTCCTGGTCTGAGCCCTCCACCGGCACTTCTGCAGAGTACAGCCCGCTGACCGTCACTGCACCGGCTGGAGCAACCAACACTCCGAGCATCACGACAAGTGCTATCCGGCGGACCAGGCCGGTTACCTGAACTGCAAATCGTCCTGACATTCGCCTCACTATCCTGCGTTTGCTTCGGGATGGCGCATAGGATACACCAACACCCGCTGACTGAGTAGCAAAGCGGCATTGCCATTGCTGCAAGCACCGGGAGCAAATACCTGCCCCCCGTACAATTGCATTTGGAGCCGTTTGCCGCAGCTGGTAAAATCCGCGGCCTGTCCCACTGGCCAACACGGTTTTCACACCATGAGCGAACAGAAGCCCTCCCTTACTTACCGCGATGCGGGTGTCGACATCGACGCCGGCAACGATCTCGTCAACCGCATCAGGGACACTGCCGCCCGTACCCGTCGGCCGGAAGTGCTGGGCGGACTGGGCGGCTTCGGAGCCATGGTATCCATCCCGGCCGGCTATGAAGAACCGGTTCTTGTGTCCGGCACTGACGGCGTGGGCACCAAGCTGCGCCTGGCGATGCAGTTGCAGCGCCACGATACCATCGGCATCGATCTGGTGGCCATGTGCGTCAATGACCTGATCGTCGGGGGTGCGGAGCCTCTGTTCTTTCTCGACTACTACGCCACAGGCAAGCTGAATGTGGATGTTGCCGCACAGGTGGTTGAAGGCATCGGCACCGGCTGTGAACAGGCCGGCTGCGCGCTGGTGGGTGGTGAAACCGCCGAGATGCCGGGCATGTATGAGGGAGACGACTATGACCTGGCGGGCTTCTGTGTGGGCATCGCCGAGCGCAGTCGTATTATTGACGGCAGCCGCGCACGACCGGGCGACGTGCTGATCGGCCTGGGCTCTTCCGGTCCCCATTCCAATGGCTATTCACTGATCCGCAAGGTTCTTGAAATCAGCGGTGCCGACCTGGAGATGCCGGTGGGCGATACCACTCTGGCAGGGGCGCTGATGGCACCCACCCGCATCTACGTGAAAAGCCTGCTGCAACTGATCCGGGAAGTAGACGTGCGGGCCATGTCCCACATTACCGGCGGCGGCCTGCCGGAGAATATTCCCCGGGTACTGCCGGCGGGTTCCGTGGCCGCCATCGACACCGCCAGCTGGCAAATGCCGGAGGTATTCCGCTGGTTGCAGGAGGCCGGCGGTATTGCGGATAACGAAATGTACCGTACCTTTAACTGCGGTGTTGGCATGATTGTGTGCGTACCGGGGGAAAGCCTGCAACTGGCGCTGGACACCCTGCACGCTCTTGGCGAAAACGCCTGGCAGATTGGCGAGCTGCGCGCTGCGGAATCCGCCGATGCGGAGCCCACGGTCACCTATGAACCGGGCCTGACTGCCTCATGAAAGCCGACCCAGCTCCGAAACCCGGAATCCTGATTCTCGCCTCCGGCAGCGGCACCAATTTCCAGGCTTTGGTGGATGCCTCCCGGCAGCGGGACTTTCCCGGCGATGTTGTTGCTGTTGGCTGCAACAACCCCCAGGCATTTGTGCTTGAACGGGCTGCCCGCAGCGGCATTGAATCCTTTACGGTCAACCACCGGGACTTCGACAGCCGGGAGGCATTCGATGCTGCCCTGTTAGCCCACATACAGCGCTACAACCCCGATGTAATCCTGCTGGCCGGCTTCATGCGTATTCTTACGACGGATTTCGTAAGGGCCTTCCGGGGCCGACTGCTGAACATCCACCCCTCACTGTTACCCCGATACACGGGCCTGAACACCCATCAGCGGGCACTGGATGCCGGCGACGAGGTGCACGGTGTTTCGATTCATTTCGTGACCGAAGAACTGGACGGCGGCCCGGTGATTGCCCAGGCTCAGGTTGCGATAGAACCGGACGACACGGCCGACAGCCTCGCTGAGAAAGTTCAGCAGAAAGAGCACCTGCTCTATCCGATCGTGCTGCGCTGGTTCTGTGAAGGCCGGTTATCCCTGAGCGCACAGGATCAGATTTTATTCGATGGCGAGGCCATCCCCGGCCCGCTGGTGCTGCCGGAGCAGCCCTGAAGCTGCCAGGCGAATACCGAATCGTGAAGGGATTTTCATGAACCGGCCAGCAAAGCCACATACACTGACATCAGGTCCGGAGGCATCCGGCACTGTTCAGATGCACTTTGCGGGAGATCACTGATGTTGACGCCACGTTTCCGAACCCTGTTGTTCCTGCTGCTGGCCTGGCTGATTGTCACGCCCGTCTATGCCGACGAAACCCAAGCAGCCGCCACTGCCCCGGAACCCCCCGGCCTCACCCCCATGCGAGCCAGCTACAACGCCTCCATGGACAAGGGCATCACCCTGAACGGCAGTGCCGAGCGCCTGCTGAAAAAACAGGATGACGGCAGCTGGTTGTACCGCACCCGGGTCGACTCCTTCATTGCGGATATTGATGAAACCCTGACCCTGCGCTGGGAGAACGGCAAGATCACCCCCCTGCGCTACCGCTACAAACTCTCCGGACTGTTCATCAAGGATCGCAAGCAGGCCATTGATTTTGACTGGGAGGCGGGCAAGGCCACCGGCCACTATCGCGGCGAGCGGTTCTCTGTCGAGCTGAAGCCGGGCACCCTGGATCCGATGGGATTTCAGCTGCAATTGCTGCAGGATGTCCGGGCCGGCAAGGAACGAATGGAGTACCAGGTACTCGATCGTGGCGATTATGACCTGGATGTCTTTGCCGTCATCGGTGAGGAAACCCTGGATACCGATAACGGCGAGATGGTGACCGTCAAGGCGGCGAAAGTCCGCGAGGGAGACAGTAAACGGGAAACCCTGATGTGGTTTGCCCCGCAGAAGAATTACATGCTGGTGCGCCTGCTACAGGTAGAGCCGGATGGCAGCCGTTATCAGATCATGCTGGATAAAGTGCAGTTCCGGAACTGATCAGTTCCCGGCAAAGACCGCCTGCACTTCTTCCGCAATCACCTGTAGCCCCTGGGCGACCATTTCATCGTCCTGGGAATAGGTCACCCGCAGACACTCATGGCGGTGCCGCCAATGATCCTCTTCCGGCAAGCCCGGGAAGAAATAGTGTCCGGACACCACCAGCACACCCCTGGCTTTCAAGCGCTGATAGAGTTCCAGGCTGGTGATCGGCAGCCCCGGGAACCATAACCACAGGAACATGGCCCCTTCCGGCTTGTGGATGTACCAGGGGCAGTCACTGCCCTCCATGGCACCGCTGAAGGCCGCTACCGCTCTCTTCATCTTCGCCTTGTAGAAGGGGCAGACCACGTCCCGGCTCAGCGTCAGGATTTCTCCCGAACGCACCAGGGGCTCCGCCAGCATGGCTCCGAAACTGCCGGTCGCCAGGTTCATGATGGCGTTGATGCCGGACAAGGCTTTGATAACAGGCTGCGCGGCAATCACAATCCCGGTCCGCGCAGCGGGCAGGCCAAGCTTGGACAAGCTCAGGCACAAAACGACCTGCTCATTCCACTCCGGCCGGGCATCCACAAATAGCAGGTTGGGGAACGGTGTGCCGTAGGCACCATCCACAATCAGTGGCACATCGTGTTTTTTGGCCAGGTATTCCAGCCGGGCCAGCTCGTTGTCGGTGATCACGTTGCCGGTGGGGTTGGTCGGGCGGGATACGCAGATTGCACCGGTATCTTCGGTGACTTCGATGGCATCAAAGTCCAACCGGTACTTGAATTCGTGGTCACCGGTGTAGGTGATCTCCGGCTCGAAGGCCCGGAACAGGCCCGGCTCGATGCCGGCATCCGCATAGCCGATGTACTCCGGAGCCAGTGGCAGCAGGATATGCTTGCGCGACCCGTCGCCGTAGTCACCCCCGAACATGTTGAACAGCATGAAGAAAGCGGCCTGACTGCCGTTGGTCAGCGCAATATTTTCAGGCTTCAGACCCCAGTCGTATTCCCGGTTGAGCAACTCCGCCAGTGACGCGATAAACTGCTTTTCTCCCTGGGGCGGATCGTAGGTACCCACCAGCCGGCGCATACCTTCCTGGCTGGTCACCAGATCCGCCAGTACCGACTGCACCCGCGCCTGCACTTGCGGAATGTGGCCGGGATTGCCCCCGCCCATCATGATCATTTCATCGCCGGATGCCAGGGCGTTTCCCAGGTCGTCCATCAACGAGGTGATGCCGGCCTCGGCAGTAAATTTGCGGCCAAATGCAGAGAGTTTCATGGTCAGAGCTCGATTCCGAGATTGCTGATGCCGTTGTTGGCGGCCATGTTCCGGGTTTCTTCAACAAACCGGCCTGTCGGGGTGCGCTGCTTCTTGAGGGCCAGCACCAGATCCCGCTGGAACAGCTTGTCTTCCTTCATCAGCGGGTGCTGCTCCAGCAAACGAACCAGTTCATCTTCATCCAGGCCGTCCCCTTCTGACAGCTCGATAAAGTTCATCACGGTCGCGGTGGCCAGTCGGGTGGCATCGGAGGCCCGGTGTTTCGCCGGATTGAGCCGGTTCAGCAGTGCCTGCTCCAGCAGCTGGCAGAAATCGAAGGCCGGATAGACGCCGTAGGCATCGTACTCATCCACGTCCGGGGACAGGGATTCCAGTCGCGCCAGCATCTTCGGGATTTCCGACTCGGAAGGCCGCTCCTCCAGCATCTCCCAGCAGTTATCCAGCAGCAGGCGCATTTTGGCACCGGTTTTCAGGCCGACTGCATCGGCAAACAGGGCATAGTTGGGAAAGCTGCGCTCGGCCAGGGCGAGCAGGAAGGTGAATTCCCGCCAGCCCTGCAGTTGCGCCACTGCTTTGATGAACTGGTTTGCATTCACGCTGTTGCTCCGTTTGCGTTACGCCAACCGCTGTATCCGCTCAGGCGCGGGGCAGCGTGACTCCGGTCTGGCCGAGGTATTTGCCGCCACGGTCCTTATAGCTGGTTTCGCAGACTTCGTCGGATTCGAAGAACAGCATCTGTGCCACCCCTTCGTTGGCGTAGATTTTCGCCGGCAGGTTGGTGGTATTGGAGAACTCCAGGGTCACCTGCCCTTCCCATTCCGGCTCCAGCGGCGTGACGTTGACGATGATGCCACAACGGGCGTAGGTGGACTTGCCCAGACAGATAGTCAGCACGTTACGGGGAATGCGGAAATACTCCACGGTGCGCGCCAGGGCAAAGGAATTCGGGGGGATGATGCATACGTCGCCGGTGAAGTTCACGAAGCTGTTGTCGTCGAAGTTCTTGGGGTCGACAGTGGCGGAGTGTACGTTGGTGAAGATCTTGAATTCGTTGCTGCAACGTACGTCGTAGCCGTAGCTGGAGGTGCCGTAGGATATGACCCGGCCCTTTTCGCTCTCACGGACCTGAACAGCCTCGAAGGGCTCGATCATGCCGTGTTGTTCGGACATCCGGCGAATCCACTTGTCGGATTTGATGCTCATCGGGGGTGGTCTCGTTGTTCGCTGATGGGAAAGGGCGCTAGTTTACCTGTTCATTTCTTGCCTGTCGAAAGGTCCCGTGTTGCTTCTCAGGACTTCTGGCCCGGGGTGCTGCGGGAGCGGGTAGAGGTTCCCAAAACACGCCCGTGAACCCGTCCCTGGGGGGCTCGTATCGCGCCGTCCTTGGCGCTCCACGGTTTTGGGAACCTCTACCCGCCCCCGCAGTGAAACAATGGTGCCATTCGCCTTAACCGTTCAGGCGTAGTCACCGATAACAGAACACGCCGGCACTTCCCTAATGCTCTGTCACCGACACACTCGAAATCGAGCCAGTCAGGTTCTTTTCCCGGGTGGAGAGGTCCGCGCCTACCCTTCTGGCGATATCCAGGTAACGGCGGGCGACTTCCGAATCCGGTTCGGCGGCCACCGAGGGGTTGCCGCTGTCGGTCTGTTCGCGGATGGTCATGTGCAGCGGGAGCTGGCCCAGCAAGGTGGTCTGGTAGTCTTCGGCGATACGTTCGCCGCCGCCGTGGCCGAAGAGGGGCTCTTCATGGCCGCAGTTGCTGCAGATGTGGACGCTCATGTTTTCGATGATGCCCAGCACCGGGATGTCGACTTTGCGGAACATTTCGATGGCCTTTTTGGCATCCAACAGCGCGATGTCCTGGGGGGTGGTGACGATGAGAGCACCGGTGACCGGGATTTTCTGGGCGATGGTGAGCTGGATGTCACCGGTGCCCGGGGGCATGTCGAGGATCAGGTAGTCGAGTTCGTCCCAGAGGGTCTGCTGCAGCAGTTGCATGACGGCACCGCTGACCATGGGGCCGCGCCAGACCATGGGGGTTTTGTCGGTGGTGACGTAGGCCATGGAGTTGGACTGGATGCCGTGGGCCTGCATGGGAACAAAGTATTTGTTTTCCCGCACGTCCGGGCGTTGGCCTTCGGGTACCCCGAGCATCATGCCGACGCTGGGACCGTAGATGTCGGCATCGAGGATGCCTACCCTCGCGCCTTCCTGGCTGAGGGCCAGGGCCAGGTTGACGGCGGTGGTGGACTTGCCCACACCGCCCTTGCCGGAGGCGACGGCGATGATGTTTTTCACGCCGGGTACCGAGCCGATGTCCTTGTCCACTTTTGCTGCATGGATGCGCTGGCTGACCTTGACGGTGACGTTTTCCACGCCATCCACGTTTTCCAGCGCTGTGGTGACCAGCTGGCGCAGGGCACCGGCGATACCGGTGGAGGGATACGGCAGTTCCACGTCCAGTGAGACCTCCCCCTGCTCATTGGCCGCAAGGTTTTTGACGGCATTGAGGGCGAACAGGTCTTTTTCCAGGTAGGGATCCTGATACTGACGGACGGCTGTTTCCAGCGCGTCCCGGGAAATCTGGGCCATGGGTCTCTCCGGGAGGTGTGATCGGAACAATAATAAGGGGTTTCGGATGAAAAATGACTGGCTGAAAGGTATCATCTGTGCCCGCTTCTGACCATACGGGGCATTGACCTGGCTTCAGGCCCCTCAAGCTGATCGACGAAGGTTCGGATACTGACATGAGCACAGCGAGTTCCAAGCAGCGTGATATTCTGGTAACCAGCGCACTCCCCTACGCCAATGGCCCGATTCATCTGGGGCATTTGCTGGAGTACATTCAGACGGACATCTGGGTGCGTTACCAGAAGATGCGCGGCCAGAACTGCTACTACGTGTGTGCCGATGATGCCCACGGTACCGCCATCATGCTGCGTGCCGAGCGGGAAGGCATCACCTCCGAGCAGCTCATCGATCGGATCCGCGGCGAGCACCAGCAGGACTTTGCCGGTTTCCACATCCGTTTCGACAACTATTATTCCACCCACTCGGAGGAGAACCAGTATTTCGCCGAGTATATCTATCGCCAGTTGCAGGAAAACGGGCACATTGCCACCCGCAGGATCACCCAGTTTTTCGATCCCGAAAAAGAGATGTTCCTGGCGGACCGCTTCATCAAGGGTACCTGCCCCAAGTGCAAGGCAGAAGATCAGTACGGGGACAATTGTGAGGCCTGCGGTGCCACCTATACCCCTGCCGAGCTGATCAACCCTCGCTCCGCGGTTTCCGGTGCCACTCCGGTGGAGAAGGAGTCCGAGCACTATTTCTTCAGGCTGCCGGAGTTCCATGACTTCCTGAGCAAGTGGACCCGCAGCGGTGCCCTGCAGCCCCAGGTGGCCAACAAGCTGGCCGAATGGCTGGATGCGGGCCTGCAGGAATGGGACATCAGCCGTGATGCCCCCTATTTCGGTTTCGAGATTCCGGATGCCCCCGGTAAGTACTTCTATGTGTGGCTGGATGCGCCGATCGGTTACCTGGCCAGCTTCAAGAACCTGTGCAACCGGGAGAACATCGACTTCGAGCACTTCTGGAAGGCGGATTCCGATGCCGAGGTGTACCACTTCATCGGCAAGGACATCATCAATTTCCACGCGCTGTTCTGGCCGTCCATGCTGCACGATGCGGGCTTTCGCACCCCGACGGCGGTCTGGGCCCACGGTTTTGTGACGGTGAATGGCAAGAAGATGTCCAAGTCCCGGGGCACCTTTATCATGGCCCGAACCTATCTGGATCACCTGAATCCGGAATACCTGCGCTACTACTTCGCCGCCAAACTGACCGGCGGGGTGGATGACATGGACCTGAACCTGGAGGATTTCGCCTCCCGGGTGAATTCGGATCTGGTGGGCAAAGTGGTCAATATTGCCAGCCGCAGCGCCGGGTTTATCTCCAAAACCTTCAAGGGACAACTGGGCGCCATTACCGAGCCCGACCTTATCCAGCGGTTTGTTGATGCCGGGGACGATATTTCTGAACTTTATGAAAAACGCGAGTTCGGGAGAGCCATGCGCCGCATCATGGAGCTTGCTGATGAGGCAAATCAATACTTTGATGAAAAGCAGCCCTGGACACTACCCAAAAAGGCAGCGCTGGCCGGCAACGAAGTTGAGAAAGCTAAAGACCCGGCACTTGGAGACCGAGAGGAAATCCTGAACGAACTTCAGGCCATCTGCACCAACGCCATCAACATGTTCCGCCTGCTGATGACCTATCTGGCTCCGGTCCTGCCGGAAACCGCCAAAGCATCCGAAGCCTTCCTGAGCGCGAAGCTGGACTGGAATGGCCGCGAGGCGCACCTGGAAAACCATGAGATCAACAAATTCAGGCCGTTGATGAACCGGGTGGATATGGAACACATTGAGAAAATGCTCGAAGCCTCGAAAGAAGAGCTGCCAGTCGCCACCGGCAAGCAGGCGCCATCCAAAGACCTGGAGCCGATCGCAGAGGAAATCGAATTCAACGACTTCGCCAAGGTCGACCTGCGGGTGGCAAAGATCATCAAGGCCGAGCATGTGGAAGGGGCGGACAAGCTATTGCGCCTGACTCTTGATATAGGGCATGGCGAGCGCAATGTATTTGCTGGTATTAAATCAGCCTATAAGCCGGAAGACCTGGAAGGTCGTATGACCGTCATGGTGGCCAACCTGAAGGCTCGCAAGATGAAGTTCGGCATGTCCGAAGGCATGGTACTGGCAGCCGGCCCCGGCGGTAAGGATATTTTCCTGCTGTCACCGGACTCCGGGGCTGCCCCCGGCATGCGTGTGATGTAAAAGGCTGGTAAAAACGGAGCCTGTCCGATGACCGAGTACCTGCTGATTCTGGTCAGTACCATTCTGGTAAACAACTTTGTGCTGGTGCAGTTCCTGGGGCTGTGCCCGTTCATGGGGGTCTCCGGCAAGCTGGAAACCGCCATGGGTATGTCCCTGGCCACCACCTTTGTGTTGACCCTGGCTTCGGTGTGCAGCTATCTGGCTTACACCTATTTGCTGGAGCCACTGGGCCTGGCCTTTCTGAAGACCATCACCTTCATTCTGGTGATCGCCGTGGTAGTCCAGTTCACCGAGATGGTGGTGCGCAAGACCAGCCCCCTGCTCTACCGGGTGCTGGGCATCTTCCTGCCACTGATCACCACCAATTGCGCGGTGCTGGGTGTAGCGCTGCTGAACCTCAATCGCCAGAACAACTTCGTGGAATCCGTTCTCTACGGTTTCGGCGCGGCAGCGGGCTTCTCGCTGGTACTGGTATTGTTCGCCGCCCTGCGTGAGCGTATTGCCGTCGCCGATGTGCCGGTCGCCTTCCGCGGTGCGGCGATCGGCATGGTGACGGCCGGGCTGATGTCCCTCGCCTTCCTGGGTTTTACCGGCCTGGTCAGCGTCTGAAGGAGTTCAGCTTATGTGGACCAGTATCCTGATAGCAGTGGTTGTACTACTCGCCCTGGCGATGGTTTTCGGCGGCCTGCTGGGTTTTGCCGCAGAACGCTTCCGGGTTGAGGGCAACCCGCTGGTAGAACAGATTGATTCAATGCTGCCCCAGACCCAGTGCGGCCAGTGCGGCTACCCCGGATGCCGGCCCTACGCCGAATCCATCGCCGAAGGTGGCCCGATCAACAAATGCCCGCCCGGTGGTGAAACGACCATCAAGGCCCTGGCGGACCTGCTGGATGTGGAGCCGGAGCCCCTGGATGCCGAACACGGGGTTGAACAGGCCAGGCGGGTGGCCGTTATCCGCGAAGACGAGTGTATCGGCTGCACCAAATGCATCCAGGCCTGTCCCGTGGATGCCATTCTGGGTGCCGCCAAGCACATGCATACGGTGATCGAAAGCGAGTGCACTGGCTGTGACCTTTGTGTGGAGCCCTGTCCTGTCGATTGTATTGACATGGTGACCATCGAGCCGGATATCCGCACCTGGACCTGGAGTCCACCCGCCAGCAACGTCATTGCCACGGACCGTCAGGGGGCGAGCGCCTGATGTCCGTCAAACTGTTCGATTTCCCCGGCGGCATCCATCCCCCGGAAAACAAACAGCAGTCCACCCGCACCCCCATCCGGCCAGCCGGCATACCGGATCGCCTGGTACTGCCATTGCAACAGCATATCGGTGAACCGGCAGAGCCTTGTGTCGAAATCGGAAACCGGGTACTCAAGGGTCAGGTCATTGCCACGGTAGCCGGTTCCCTGGGGGTGCCGGTACACGCGCCCACGTCCGGCACGATCGAGGCCATCGGCGACTATCCGGTGCCGCACCCGTCCGGCATGAAAGACACCTGTATCGTGCTGCAGCCGGACGGCGAGGACCAGTGGACGGAGCTTGCTCCGCTCGGCGACTACCGGCGCATGGACCGGGAAGAGGTACTCCGGCGCATCCGGGAGGCCGGCATTTCCGGCATGGGCGGGGCCGGTTTTCCCACCGACATCAAGCTTCGCCCGCCAAAGGATCGCAAGGTCGACACCCTGATTCTCAATGGTGCCGAATGCGAGCCCTACATTACTGCCGACGATATGTCGATGCGGGAGCGGGCAGAGCAGATCATCTCCGGCCTGCAGGTCATGGCGTGGATTCTGCGACCACACCGGTGCGTGGTTGCCATTGAGGACAACAAACCGGAAGCCATTGCCGCCATGGAAAACGCGGCGACAGGCACCCAGGTTGAGATACGGGTGATTCCCACCAAGTATCCTTCCGGTGGTGAGAAACAGCTCATCCAGATTGTGACCGGCCTGGAGGTTCCCCACGGGGGCATCCCGGCGGATATCGGTATTATCTGCCAGAACGTAGGCACCGCCATTGCCGTGTCCCGGGCCATCCACCAGGGCGAACCGCTGGTTTCGCGGATTACCACGCTCACCGGTGAGGCGCTTGCCAATCCGGGCAACGTGGAAGCCCTGATCGGCACCCCCATCCGTTACCTGCTGGAACAGGCCGGACTGGACAAAAGCAGACTCAACCGCCTGGTTCTGGGCGGACCGATGATGGGCTATACCCTGGAAAGCCCGGAAGTACCGGTGATCAAGACCACCAACTGCGTGATTGCCGCCACCGCCAGCGAACTACCGGCACCGGATCCGGAACAGCCCTGTATTCGCTGCGGCATGTGTGCCGAGGTGTGCCCCATGGAGCTGCTGCCTCAACAGCTGTTCTGGTATGCCCGGGCCCAGGAGTTCGACAAGGCGGAGCACCTGAACCTGTTTGATTGTATCGAGTGTGGTGCCTGCTCCTACGTCTGCCCCAGCTCGATTCCGCTGGTCCAGTACTACCGGTTTGCCAAGGGCGAGATCCGGGTGCAGCAGGCCGAGCAGCTTAAGGCAGACCGCGCACGGGAACGCTTCGAAGCCAGGCAGGCGCGACTGGAACGCGAGAAAGAAGAAAAGGAGCGGCGTCGCAAGGAGCGGGCCGCTGCCGCCAAAGCCAAGAAAGAGCAGCAGGCTGAAGCCCCGGACACCGCGAAGGCTGCAGCCGATGCCACCGACGAACGGGCCAGCAAGGCGGCTCTGGTGCAGGAGGCCCTGGCCAGAAAGAAAGCCCGAAACCAGACAGGTGATAAGAAGCAAGCAGAAACTGCCACGGCCCCCGAACGCCCGCCGGTACCGGAAGCGAACCAGCCAGAGGTGGACATTGAAGAACTGGAAAAGCAGCTGCTGAAAGCAAAAGCGAAACTGGAAAACATGCAGGGTATGCTCAATGAGGCACGCACTGCCAATGCCGATAATGTAGACAAGCTGGAGCGTGCTGTGGCCAAGAACACTGAACGCGTCAAACGAGCCGAAGAAGCCCTGGAAGAGGCCCGGTCATGAGCCTGGTGCAGCAATCCTCCCCCCACGCTCGCAAGGCGATGCCTACCTCAAAAGTCATGCTCTGGGTGATTCTGGCCGCCATCCCCGGCCTGCTGGCCCAGACGCTGTTCTTCGGCTGGGGCAACCTGATCAACGTGATCTGGTGTATTGCGGTGGCCCTCGGCTCCGAAGCGATGATGCTCTCGCTGCGCAAACGGCCGGTGGCCTTTTTCCTGAAAGACAACACCGCCGCCGTCACCGGGCTGCTGCTGGGCCTGTCCCTGCCCCAGTTCACCCCCTGGTGGGTATCCGGCATCGCAACCGCCAGTGCCATCATCATGGTCAAGCAGCTCTACGGTGGCCTGGGTTCCAACCCCTTCAACCCGGCCATGGCCGGCTACGCGCTGGTACTGGTGTCCTTCCCGGTGGCGATGACCACCAACTGGGCCGAGGCTGCCATGCTCTGGGACGGTGCCCCAGGCTTTGTTGAAACAGTGAAGATCATCGCATCCGCCCAGCAGACCACGGTGGATGCCTTTACCATGGCCACCCCACTGGACGAATACAAACACAAGATCGCCACCCATACGGCTGCCGAAGTACTGCAGCACCCGACCTTTGGGGAGGGCGTGGCCCGTGGCTGGGAATGGGTCAACGCCGGATTCCTGCTTGGCGGCCTGATTCTGCTGGCCCGCCGCATTATCACCTGGCATATTCCGGTCAGCATGCTGGCCGCCCTGGCCTTCATGAGCCTGGCCTTTGGCAGCAACGAGGACCTTTATGCACCCCTGACACTGCACCTGCTGGCCGGCGGCACCATGCTGGGCGCGTTCTTTATCGCGACAGACCCGGTATCTGCCGCCACCAGTCATCAGGGCAAGCTCATCTATGGTGCAAGCATCGGCATATTGCTTTACATCATTCGTACCTGGGGCAACTACCCGGATGCGGTGGCTTTCAGCGTCCTGCTGATGAACTTTGCGGTACCGTTCATCGACTATTACACGCCTCCCAGAACCTACGGGCATCACAAACCACCGCGTGGCATCGCCGGCAAGGGGAACTGAATCATGTCAGCCGTTACCCAGTCAATACGCCGCAACGCCATCGGGCTCGGGCTGTTTGCCGTGGTCACCGGCGGCACCATTGCCCTCACCCAGGGACTGACGCAACAACGAATTGCAGAGCAGGCCGCCCGTGCCGAAGCCGCTGCCCTGTTCGAGATTATTCCGGAATCAGAGCATGATAACGATCTGCTTAACAGTACCGTGACCCTGCCCGGCGGACTCAGGCCCCACACCGAACAACCGGTGAGTGCCTGGGTGGCCCGGCAAAACGGGGAAGTCACCGGGCTGATCGTGCCGGCGGTCGCGCCGGACGGCTATTCCGGGGAGATTCACCTTCTGGTAGGTGTGGACTTGTCCGGCACGGTGCTCGGAGTAAGGGTCACCAGCCACCGGGAGACACCGGGCCTGGGCGACCGCATAGAGGCCCGTAAATCGGACTGGATTGAACAGTTCGAGGGCCGATCCCTGAGTAACACACCGCCCCGGGAATGGAACGTAAAAAAGAACGGTGGTGAATTTGATCAGTTCACCGGGGCAACCATTACACCACGGGCGGTGACAAAAGCCGTAAAGAACGTGCTTACCTGGCACCGCAAAAACCGCAAGGCCATTCGCTCAGCTGCAGAGACGGCAGGAGGAACCCGCTGATGGCGACCAAAAGCAATCAGGATATCATTCGTGAAGGACTCTGGACCAACAACCCGGCACTGGTGCAGGTACTGGGTCTGTGCCCCTTGCTCGCAGTAACCAGCACCGTCGTCAATGCGGTCGGCCTCGGGCTGGCAACCCTGCTGGTACTGATCGGCTCCAACCTCGCCGTCTCCCTGATCCGTAACTTTGTCAGTGAATCGGTACGCCTGCCAGCCTTCGTTATGATTATCGCCTCTTTCGTGACCTGTGCCGAGCTGCTGATGCAGGCATTCACCTACGAGTTGTACCAGATTCTGGGCATCTTTATCCCACTGATCGTCACCAACTGCGCCATCCTTGGCCGGGCGGATGCCTTTGCCTCCAAAAACACCCCGCTGCCCGCGGTACTTGACGGTGCCATGATGGGGCTGGGTTTTCTGGGGGTGCTGATTGTACTGGGCGGCCTGCGCGAACTGGTTGGCCAGGGCACCCTGTTCAGGGATATGCACCTGTTGCTCGGCCCCATGGCCCGGGACTGGACCCTTGAGCCTTTTGCCCATTACCCCGACGTGCTGTTCATGGTCCTGCCACCCGGCGCCTTCGTGGGACTCGGACTGCTGATAGCACTCAAGAATGGCATCGACCGCAACCTGGAAGCCCGCAAAAACGTTAGCGAACCGGCACCCGTGGCGGGTAGCAAGCGGGTAAGGGTAACCGGGCATGTGTCCTGAGCAAGGTTCCGGATTTTTATGAACAAGCAGAAACGCATCGAGATATTTACCCGGCTGCGGGATGCCAACCCCGAGCCGACCACGGAACTCAACTACTCAACCCCCTTCGAATTACTGGTTGCCGTCATTCTCTCAGCCCAGGCCACCGACGTGGGGGTCAACAAGGCCACGGCCAAGCTGTTCCCGGTTGCCAACACACCGGAGGCCATTCTGGCACTGGGTGTGGACGGGCTGAAGGAGTACATCAAGACCATTGGCCTGTATAACAGCAAGGCGGAAAACATCATCAAGGCCTGCCGTATGCTCGTCGCAAAGCACGGCGGCGAGGTGCCGGACAACCGGGAAGATCTGGAAGCGCTACCCGGTGTGGGCCGCAAAACCGCCAATGTCGTATTGAATACGGCCTTTCGCCAACCGGCCATGGCGGTGGATACCCATATTTTCCGGGTATCCAACCGCACCGGCATTGCCCCGGGCAAAAATGTGCTGGAAGTTGAAAAACGCCTGATGCGGCTGGTACCCAAAGAATTCCTGATGGATGCCCACCACTGGCTGATCCTGCACGGACGCTACACCTGCACCGCCCGCAAGCCCAAGTGCGGGGCCTGCATCATCGAGGATCTCTGCGAGTTCCCCCAGAAGAGAGATTACATGGACTGACGGCGGGCCGGGTTATTATCCGCCTCATCAACGCCCCCTTCCTCACAGGTATACACCCAAATTCCGATAAGATCGGATTTCGACCGCCGTAGTCCAGAGCGTGTCACCGACTTCCTCAAGGTAATGGTTTTCTTGCAAATCATTCGCTGTTGCTACCCGCTCAACAAACAAACACCACCCCGGATCTTCAGAATCAAAACGGGCTGCAGCCCAACAAATTGAAACTCCGGCACGCGGCATCTGGACGCAATGATGTATGAGGTGGGACAGGCTATCCATTAATTTCATCCACAAATATCTCCTCTTCGACAGCATCCGCAATGGCGCGATCCAATCGTGCAAGCAAATCCCAGAATGACTCTTCAGGCTGGCGAACTAACATCACAAGACACTGGTCTTCATCATATGCGGTCGCCGCACAGGGAGGCTTGGTCCCAGTGTCTGGCCACCGAGACCGACGAGTTCATGTCGCAATTAACTCAGAAGGCAGCGGCGCGCATTAGCGCGTCCGCTGGCCTGACTTGCTAGCAGAGATGTCCTTGAGGCCGCCGGAGACATACTTGTGCAGGACACTGGAAACGAGGGACTGGTAAGGAAGACCCTCTTCCAACGCCCGACGTTGAAGTGCCTCCAGGTCGCGACTGGAGATGCGTATATTTATCCGCTTGTCTTTCTTGAACGTTTCTTCCGCTGCCTTGATCAGGTACTCTCGACGATCGGCATCCAGATCTGACTCGAACTCTCCGGATTCGTATGCCTCCAGCAGCTCTTGCTCTTCGGGATCCAATTTGGTCTTGGCCATGCTACCCCCCTAGAAATGTCTTGGTGGCTTTGAGACTGGGGATGACCGTTTTGAGAAAGATCTCTCTATCATTCTCGACGTACGGCACCAGCCAGGCGTAATCGTCAATCCGAACCACAAGCAGGCGTTGATTCGGGTACTTGTCCCTGTTGGGGTGAGGGTGAGGTCCATCATCAAGTAAACCACCAGACTGAAGAGCAAACAGGACATCTTCGAAGGAAACTCCGCGCTCGCTCATCAACTGCTGGTTCTTTTCAGCATTCCAGTTAATTTGCTTCATGGGACGAGTCTAGCAGAGTGTGTGCCTATTGGCATCTTGCTAACGCCAGCGCACAACGGCGCCCTTGTAATGGAGGCGCAGCCGCAATGAAAAGGGCATCCGGCGGCGACAGCGGGGCTCGCAAAACCCTCCATCGGCTGCAGTTACTCCTGCACGTGATGCTGCCCTCAAGCGACACCCTGGCTCAACCCCGTCAGCAACGCACTTGTCCCTGCTGCGGCAAACCCATGTCCATGACCTTCTGGTGACGCTCCTGTCGCTGGCCCGTAATCCGGCGACGATGTCCGACCTGAACTCTCTGACACCCTCCATGCACACCCCAAAGGGAGGAAACCAAAGCTCCTTATGACACAACAAACAGGACCCCAACCGGCTATCGGTTCCACCGATGGTCTCGGGTCCGTCTGGCCTGGCGAAAATGACCGACCAGGACCAGGACAAAACCACCTCTCAGTTCACCGCCGCTATTTCTTAATAGAGAAGCACCGGGCTCGTCCAACACCGGATCAGGTCGCGGCTGCGCGCGACCTATCCTTATTTGTTATGCTCTCCTTGAGGTGCCACCATGTGTATCATGAGCCACATTTATACACACACATAGGTGCAGCGTGAGAACGAACATTGTCATTGACGACCAATTGATGAACGAAGCCCTCAAGGCCTCCGGTTACGAGACCAAAAAAGAGGCCGTTGAGCAAGGTCTAAAGCTCCTTGTGCAAAAGAGCAAGCAGCAGCAGATTCGAAATTTGCGAGGCAAGATCAAGTGGGAAGGAGACCTGGATGAAATGCGGAGTGCCAGGTGATACTGGTGGATACCAGCGTCTGGGTCGACTATTTCAACGGCGCCGAGAGCCCACAGACTGATCTGCTGGACTCTTCGATAGTCGAGGGATCAGTCGCGATTGGCGACCTCATATTCCTGGAGATCCTCCAAGGGATTCGCAGTGACAAGGAGTACCGCCAGACCAAACAAAGCCTATTGACGCTGGATCAGCATGAAATGTTTGGCAGAAAGATGGCCGGAAAGTGCGCCGACAATTATCGAGCACTCCGGAAAAAGGGGATTGCGATCAGAAAAACCGCCGATATCATCATCGCGACCTTCTGTATAGAGAACGACCTCCCCCTACTTTTCCTGGATCGCGACTTCATCCCCTTCGTTGAGCACTTAGGCCTCGAACCGGCCCTAAGAGAAACATAACGCCCGCGCCCGCCATCACCGGTGGCAAAACCGGAGCAAAGCGGAGGTTTTGGCATCCGGTGGATGGCCTGGTTAGCACTGCTCAACTGAACACCTGTGGCTAAAGTCAAAATGGTATTCCATCCTCGTCTTCTGTTGCACCTGATTCGGTAGACGGCTCAGGACCCAAAAGGGCGTCTTCAACCGGCATCAGCTCCCACAGCTCGTTCTGATGGAGCCAGATCGGATCAGCATTCTCCTCAATGAACTGATCTACAGGCATACCATCCACGGTTGGTGGCCGCTTTATTCTGACTTGCTTGCCGCTCATAAAGACCCACTGGTACTTCCTTTGCCGCTCTGCCTTCGCGGCTTTCTTTGCTCTCTTTTGAGCCGGAGTGAGCTTTTTCTTAACCTTTGTCATATCTGAACTTTTTGGTGCTAATCGGGATAGGGAGGCACCTCACGGCACCTCTCCCCCCACACCACCGGGCATACGGATCACGTACCACGGCGGTTCGGCTGATTGAGTTGTTCAACGCTCAACAAGATCCGGTAACCCCAGCGACAGGAAGTACTGGCGGGGCAAGGCTTGCGCCAGACCCGGACTGCGGCTCAAGCGCCACGGGCCATGAGCAGATTTGGCCGTGTTCCAAGCCAACCTTACACTCACGCCGCGCTTTCGCAACTGGCGGTAGCCGGCGCCGGAGCGATAGCGTAGGGAACCAAAAGCGCCACGCTTTTGGCGTCCGGTTGGCCGCCTTGTTGGACGAAGCCGCTACGCGGCAGAGGCGGTCCAAATCGTCTGTAATCCTCTGAGTCCCTTCCATGTCGGGAGGGCCTCCGAGGAGAGGCACCATGATTGCTCAAGACCATGCCCGATTCCAGTCCCTGTATCAACGCTACCTCACCGAACTGACCCTGTGGGGCAAGAGCGACAAGCCCATCGATCTGTATGCCCGTTGTCTGCGCCAGATCAGCGAGTATTTCGACACCTGCCCGGATCAGCTTGGCACCGATCAGCTCCAGCAGTATTTCAGGCGCAAAGCGCCTATCCGTCCTGCGGCCATCGCAGCTGTCCGGCCTGTCAGCACGGCACCAACAACCAATGGCTGGACCGGCAGCGGCAGAAGCTGTTGCCGGTGGACTATTATCTGGTGACCTTTACCCTGCCGGCCCAGCTCAGAGGCCTGGTTTGGCACCATCAGCGACGGCTCTATCACGCCCTGTTCTCGGTGGCTCAGGCCACCCTGAACCAGTTTGCCGGCAATGACCGGCGCATCGGCAGTGACCTGGGGCTGGTGGGGGTGTTGCACACTCATTCCCGGCGACTCGCCTTCCATCCCCATGTGCATTTCGTGGTGCCCGGCGAACCCTGCAACGGCTGCAACTGCTCCTGCGCACACCACTACCCGAGACGCTGCCCGCCAAAAAGCGCACGCCAAGACTCTGTCCCTGCTGCGGTCAGGCCATGAATGTCACCCTGAGGCGCCGGCCCGACGCTCGCCGACGATGACACACCACCCATACCATCACCCTCATGCACCGGATCAGGAGGCACAGGATAGCCTATGAAAGATTGAAACCCCTTTACCGCCAGTGGTTCAACCGCCGGCTTCAGCCTCGCTCGGCCCGGGAAAAGTGCCTTCCCGCCAAAGACCCATCCGGCCCCTCAGTTCCCCGAAGCTATTTCCTTAATAGAAGCACCCGGGTTCGTCCAACCCCGGATCAGGTCGCGGCTGCGCACGACCTATCCTTATTAGTTATGCATTATTCGTAGTGGCTCCAGAGCCTGAGGACTTTCACCACTTGCTCGTCCTCTAACACTTGGTAGGCCAGGCGATGCTGAATATTGATGCGGCGTGAATAGGCCCCCGCAAGATCACCAATGAGTTTCTCAAACGGAGGTGGTTTGCGGTATGGATCTTCCGCTATCAGCGCTAAAAGTTCCTGGGCCTTTGGTTTGAGGCCGCTGGAGGCCAACTTCTTTGCATCTCTCTGGGCTTGCTTGGTGTAAACCAACTTCCATGTCACCAGTCCAGCTCCTCATCGCATTCATCCACGGGGGTATCCATCCCCTCACGAATAGACTCCCGCATACCTGGTACGGAGAGCAGATAAAGTGTTTCCTGAATTGCAGACCAGTCTTCCTCGGAAACCAGAACGGCTTTGTTCCGCTTACCCATGATGACGATTGGTTGGTGGGACTCGGCGGTCTCGTCGATCAACCGATATAGGTTGCTGCGCGCCTCAGTTGCTGTGATTCCGGTCATGACGCACCTCTTGCGTGTTCAAACTTCCATCAAGTGTACGCCTATGGGCACGTACGTCAAGACGAACGCTTTGCAGAACGCCTGCAGCATGCGCGCCCACGCAATGGAGCCGAAGGCGCAATGTAGTGGGCGTCGCCGTGCCTGCAATGGTTAGCACTTGTTGACGCCTGCGTATATGCTGATAATATACTTTTATGATCAATTGGGCACAAGTTACTGGCTTTGACTGGGACCAAGGTAACTCCCGCAAAAATGCGGAGAAACATGGCGTAAACCAGTCTGAGGCGGAAGAAATTTTCTTTAATGAGCCGCTTCTGGTGCTGGAAGACTCCAAACACAGCCAGACTGAGGCCCGTTTTCATGCCCTTGGTGAAACCGATGATGAGAGATTACTCCACATCACGTTCACACTGAGGCAGAACGGTACACTGATTCGGGTGATTTCCGCTCGCGACATGCACCGAAAAGAGAGGGCTGTTTATGAGCAAACCAAAAAAGATGCCTGAGTTCAAAACTGAAGCACAAGAACGGGAATTCTGGGAAACCCACGATTCCACCGACTACCTGGACTGGAGCCAGGCCAAGCAGGCTTCGTTCCCGAAACTGAAACCCTCTACCAAGACGATTTCACTCCGGTTGCCGGAAACTCTGCTTGATCGGATCAAAATCGAAGCCAACAAGCGGGATATGCCTTATCAATCGCTGATCAAGGCTTGGCTTGCGGATGATGTGAACGACAGCCGTCGGACCTGAGGTGCTAACGCCCGCAGCATGCGTGGCTTTGGAATGGAGGCGAAGCCGCAATGGAAAAGACGTCGCCGTGCCTGCGATTGTTAATGCTTTTGCTTGCGGCCCTTTGCAGAACCATGACCTTGGTGCTGAGACAGCGGCTCCGCACACTGATGAATAACCTCATCGGATTCGTAGTCCGTTACTTTTTCCACGTACCGATCATTTTCACGATCAATCAACATTGTTCGGTGTACATGTTTTTTTCTGCTTCGAGAGAAGCTTGGCCCAGTACGCTCTTCTATAAATGGTTTTTTCTGACCTGGTCGCCTCCCTTTGAGGCCCAGACCATCATAGGCGATTACCCGCTCCACTATACTGACGTGCACGGCTTTGCGCGTATCTCCACACTCGGGACATACTGAATCACTTTCATCCAACTGTAATCCACAGCCCAAACACTCAATTGACTCTGATGTATCTGTCATAGGCATTAACATTTGTATATAAGTCCCCAAGACCGCTTTCCCGATGACTCATATCTCCAGTCAGATTTCCTGAAAGCCAAGCAGAAAATTCCGGAAGGTCAATGAGCTACGATTCTGGATCGTATTCTGGACCCAGTAAAAACTGGTCGTTAAGACTAGTATCCTGTTTTTTCCGGATGGCGCAACCTGATGAAAATAAATGAGAAAACTCCATCTCGTTCATTGGGCCTGAATCACGCCCCCAAGACCGCATTTCAGTTGCGAGAAGGAATTCAATACGCTGTATATCAAGAGCCCTTCACTTCTTTTAGTAAAGAGCCTTATTTACCCAGCAGCTCCTTCTTGAGATCTTTCTGGGCCGGCTTATCGGAAAGCCAGATGCCGAAAAGGATTTTCTTGAAGCGCAGATCGCCGATGGTGGCAAGTTCCTTGCCGTTTTTGGATGCACGGACCCCGTTGCCGGGCAGATACGCCAGCTCGAATGTATCCCCTTTGTTGATCTCGTCCGAAAACACGTCCAGAAAGGTATACACTTCCTCCGGAATGGCTGAGAGGTCGCCGTCCGTGGAATTGCGGAAACCCTCCATGGTCGCGTCTTTCATCCGCTCGCTGGTGATCATATCTGAAACGATATGCAGAATGAGCACCTGGGGCTCGTCGGCATTGATAATGGCCCGGGCATCGGTTGTTTCTTCCGGGAGATAAAGGCTCGCCACATACTGATCCATGAACCACTTGGAGCGATCCCCTGCCCCGTTCAGCACCAGGGTCTTACCGTCAAGTTTATAGGTTTCCGGGATATTCACCCCGTCCAGGGTGCGGGCACCAATGGACATTACCGGGCCCAGTGCCAGAGAAAAAACCAGCAGAAAGTTAAAAAGAGATCGCATTGGCTGTTACCCCTGTTTCCAGAATGTTTGAGTCCAGCCACATAGTAGTGATTAACACGTCTCGGGGCTGTTGCCAAAGTGCCAGGGGCACCTGCACGGCCGGCCAATGGAGGGGGCAGGTGACAGAAAGACCGGCCCGTCTGGCCGGTCTTTTTGCAGGAGTCCGGGGATGACTTACTGGAACAGCATATTACCGGAAAGCCCCTCTTTCTCCAGAATCTCACGCAGACGACGCAGCGCCTCCACCTGGATCTGGCGTACCCGCTCACGGGTCAGGCCGATTTCCTGCCCCACTTCTTCCAGGGTGCTGTTGGGATAACCCCGCAGTCCGAAACGACGCGACAGAACCTCTTGCTGTTTGTCGGTCAACTGGTCAATCCATTTCTCGACACAGGAACAGATATTATTGTCCTGCAGCAGGTCCGCCGGGTCGGAGGCGCCTTCATCGGCCACGGTATCCAGCAGGGACTTTTCACCGCCGCTGCCGATCGGGGTGTCCATTGAGGCAACCCGCTCGTTCAGGCCGAGCATTTTCTTCACATCCGCGACAGGCTTGTCGACCATACGGGCAATCTCTTCGGCCGAAGGCTCATGATCCAGCTTCTGAGCCAGGTCACGGGCGGCCCGCAGATACAGGTTCAGCTCTTTCACTACATGGATCGGCAGACGAATCGTGCGAGTCTGGTTCATGATGGCCCGCTCGATGGTCTGGCGAATCCACCAGGTAGCGTAAGTGGAGAACCGGAAACCACGCTCCGGGTCAAACTTTTCCACCGCCCGGATCAGGCCAAGGTTGCCTTCCTCGATAAGATCCAGCAGGGTCAGGCCCCGATTCACATAGCGACGTGCAATTTTGACCACCAGCCGCAGATTGCTTTCGATCATGCGCTTGCGGCCGGATTCCTCTCCCTTGCGAGCCAGCCGGGAGAAGTAGACTTCCTCCTCGGCCGTCAACAGTGGGGAAAAGCCGATTTCGTTCAGATAGAGCTGGGTGGCGTCCAACTGCTTCTGACTGGAGTAATACTTACCGTGGGCGGGAAAATCCGCTACCGGCTCGCCGGTTCCGGCTGCGGCTTTGCCGGGTTCTTCTACAACCAGTTGCTCTTCAGCCTGTTCCGCTTCTTCTACATCTGCAACGCGATCGACGATAAGTTCTGCTTGCTCTGCTGACATAACGCTTGCCCCGTCTTTCATTGATCCTGGATAGTAAGTGACCCACCACAATTTTTATTATTTGCTGAGCCCTTGCGTGTTCGTCTTTTTTTATTATCAGGACATTTCGTTCCGGCACTGGAGAGATATTATGGTTCTTCTGAGTTGATAATCCGTGACAGCAGTATTTCAACGGGAAGGCAAGAACCCCATGGGGTCAACCGGATTGCCGTTTTTCCGTATCTCGAAATGCAGCTTTGGCCGGTCTGCTCCACTGCTTCCGAGTTCTGCAATCACCTGTCCGGCTTTCACATCCTCCCCTTCCTGCACCAGTATTTTCCGGTTGTGCGCGTAAGCACTAAGATAGTGCTCGTCATGGTTCACGATAATCAGGTTGCCATACCCCAACAAACCGCTACCTGCGTAAACCACCTGACCACCAGCGGCGGCCCGCACCGGATCTCCCGGATTTCCTGCAATATCAAGCCCTTTATTGACTTTGCCGGATGTAGAATAAGATGCAAGCACGGTGCCAACGTGGGGCCAGCGCCAGGCAATATTGCTTACCGTCTGGCTGGTCCGCGGAGCTGGCTTTGATTTTTGCGAAGGAGCAGAAGGTGACGTCCGGGGAGAGGGCCCGGGTGACACGGAAGCGGTTCGCTGCCTGGCCTCTGCTGAAGGGGGCGAAGCAGGAGCCACCCCGGAAGGATCGCCCCGTTTATCGAGACGCAGCACCTGGCCGGCCCTGATGGTCCAGGGTGGCCCTATGCCGTTGGCATCCCCCAGCTCCCGGTAATCCCGGCCGTAGCGCCAGGCAATGCTGTAGAGGGTTTCCCCCGGGCGAACCACATGCTGCCCCCAATAGACTGGCGGGTTATAACGATCATCCTGATAAATGGAGGATGATGTGCAAGCGGTCAGAAGAAAATATACGGAGGTAAAAAGGACAGTCAAACCGGAACGTAGCAGAGCCGCACAGCCTCTGCGCGGCGATACTCCCTGTTTGCCTGATGCCTGGCGCATAAACTTCTCGGATCTGAATTCCGGATCTAAAATAACAAAATAATCTGAAAAATCCGACTGCTCCTGAAGTGTCCGAAGTAACCTGCTAATTTATTGCGCATTTTGCCTATCAGGCCAAGTTACCCAAAACGTGAACCTGTTACCCTTAGAAACACCAGCAATGATCAAAAAGTAACACCAGATCGCAAAAAACATGCGATCACAGATACAGATTAGCAAACCCGGCGTTGTTTTACCTGTCTGCCTGCTTACGGGCACCTAACCACTCAACCACCAGAACAACAGCAATACCCGCCAGGGCTATCAACAGGGCCAGCGGCCATTGCGAGGGTTCGCCGGTCAAATCCGTATACCGTGCCGGGGAAATGACCGTTTCGTTCAACGGCACCTGCTGCCCCGAGCTGTTGGTGCGCCAGCTGAGAGTCTCCTTCCAGGGCCAGACTTTGGCCAGTGCGCCGACCATAAAGCCGGTCAGAAGTACCAGTATCAAGTCGTGAAACCGGTGAAACGCCCAGGTAATCAGGCGGGCAACAGACAGCAGGCCCACCACACAACCCGCCATAAACAGCAACACCGGAATCACATCGAAGCTGCGTACCGCATCCAGCACCGGGGCATACATGCCCAACAGTACCAGAATAAAGCTGCCGGAAATGCCCGGCAGAATCATGGCACAGATGGCAATGGCTCCCGCACCAAAAAACGCCAGCCGCTCCGGTGCCACCTGTCCTGCGGACAGGGTGCTGATCCACCAGGCGAAGACGACACCCGTGACAAACGGTATCAGCTGTTGCCAGCGGGGCTCGCGGATCTCTCGGGCCACATGCTGTACCGAGGCGACAATCAGCCCGAAAAAAAAGCTCCAGACCAGCACAGGATAATTGGCGAGAGCGTAACTGATCGCCGAGGCAAAGGCGACAACACTACTGACAATGCCCGCCAACAGGAGCACCAGAAACGTGCCGTCACAGGCCTCCCAGAATGCCTTCCAGCGACCGCGCAAAAGTTGCTGGACAACGGCCCGGGGGACCGCGTTCACGGCTTCCAGCAGGCGAAAGTAGATGCCGGTGATAAACGCAATGGTTCCTCCGGATACGCCCGGGACAATATCGGCCGCCCCCATGGCCAGGCCACGGCAATAGATCGCGGCAGGATGGTGCTGCTGTGTCTCTGATACTGACTCAGAGTGCCGGGTCATCGGACAACCCCGCCCAGCAGAGGCACAAAGCGCACCGGTTCGATTTCCGTTGTATGGAACTGATCGCCTTCACGAACCACTTCCACCAGCATCTGGGTTTTCTCCCCTACAGGTGCCACCATCACACCACCATCTGCCAGTTGATCCAGCAATTCACGGGGCAGCTCACGGGGTGCTGCGGTTACCATGATGCCGTCAAAAGGCCCCATCTCCGGCCAGCCCATGCCCCCATCCGAGAGCCTGAGCATCACATTACGGTACCCCAGCTTGCGCAGCCGCTGCCGGGCCTGTTCCTGCAGAATCCGGATCCGCTCCACACTGAACACCTGCTCCGCCATGCCCGCCAGAATGGCCGTCTGGTAGCCGGAACCGGTGCCGACCTCCAGCACCTTGCGAGGTTTGTGGGCCATCAGCACTTCCGTCATACGGGCAACAATGTAGGGCTGGGAAAGTGTCTGTCCCTGACCGATGGGCAAAGCCGTATCTTCATAGGCGCGATGGGACAGTGCTTCATCAAGAAAAATATGCCGCGGCACTTCTCCGATCGCGGCAAGCACCTGCTCATCAGAGATTCCTTCATCCCGCAGGCGCTGGACAAGTCGCATGCGCGTTCGCCGGGATGTCATCCCGATGCCCTGTAACTCTGCATTCATCGACGAAAGCCTCCTTCCATGCCACCTACCCAGCCTCGCAACTCATCCAGCACTTCGTGCCGGGTCATATCCACCTGCACCGGAGTGACCGATACGTAGTTCTCCCGAACCGCATGGAAATCGGTGCCCGGACCGGCATCGCTGCCCTCGCCCGCTGCGCCTATCCAGTACCGCTCCTTGCCACGGGGGCAAGTCATGGGTACAGCGCCTTCGGCACGGTCCCGGTGACCCAGCCGGGTGACCCGGATGCCTCGCAACTCTTCCCAGGGCACATCGGGAACATTCACATTGAGAATACACCTCGGGCCCAGATTCAGAGGACTGTTCTGCTCCAGCAGCCGCCGCACCACCCGTGCGGCGGTGTCGTAATGTCCGAGCCCACGGTTGACCAGGGACACCGCAATAGCCGGCAACCCCAGGTGCCGGCCCTCGGTGGCTGCCGCCACGGTGCCTGAATAAATAATGTCGTCGCCCAGATTCGCATGGGTATTGATGCCGGAAACCACCCGGTCAAAAGGCTGTTCAAACAGGCCGTTGACCGCCAGATGGACACAGTCAGTGGGTGTGCCATCCACAGAACGGAAACCACCGGTGTGGAATTCCACCGTCAGCGGCCGGTTCAGGGTCAGCGCGTTGCTGGCCCCGCTATGGTCCCGGTCCGGTGCGACCACTTCCAGCTCGGCCAGACCTTCCAGGCCCTCGTATAGGGCCCTGAGCCCCGGCGAGTGAACACCGTCATCGTTGGATAACAGAATACGCACAATTAACCCCGCTAAGCATTCTCAAGTTCAAACAGATCCCCGAGCACGGTCGTGGCATACTGCCCGGGTGGTAATGTAAACGCCAGATTCAGATGCCCCGAATCGCTCCACTGCCAGGTCATCCCTTCCGGCTGACATATCAGGGGGCGTCGCTCCGGTTTCATCCGGGTGTCGGCAAACAATCTGAGCAGCGATGGCCAATGGCCCACCACCTCACGCTCCAGTTGCTCCTGCGCGCCGCTGGCAAGAGTACCACCATCACCCCACATGGGGCCGGTGGGTACTCCGGAGCCCTCCGGCTCGCCGTCCATCATACGCTGCCAGGAACCGTCGGCCACGCGCCGGGCCAGCACTTCATTAAACAGAAAGGACCGGGCCGCGGAAAAATACAATACGTTTTTGGCGTTTTGACCGCCACCGTTATGTCGCCCAGGACGACGCTTACGGCGGTGGCCGGCACCCATCCTCGAGGGATCCATGCGGGCAGCCTGATCGAGATTACCGCCCTGATGCCCGAAGCGCTGTGTACCAAAGTAGTTGGGGCAGCCATGGACGGCCAGACGTTCAAGGCCGGATTCGATGGCTTCGCGCTCACCCTGTACATCACGCAGACGAATACGGAAATGGTTGGCCTGATGATCCCCCCGGCGCAGCTTGCGGGCCAGGCGGGTTTTCTCACGTACCGGCCACTGCACACTGATCTGACGGATCAGGGCATCGTCGTCTGCCTCCATACCCGGCCGGTACAGACTGAACCATTGACGGGTCACCGCATGTCGGTCTTTCAGGCCGCAAAAACTCACATCCATGGGGCGACACCCGGCCAGCGCCGCCAGTTGCCGGGCCAGATACTCCGTGTTGTCACCCCGTTTTTCAATGTACAGACACAGGTGTTCGCCCGCTACGCCGGGTGGCAAGGGCAGGATCTCGTCGACCCGGAAATCCTCCGGCTCGGCTTTAAGATATGCCCGCCCTGCTCTTTGACCACCCCCGACGGGCCAGTCCAGCGGCCAGATTGAATCCGTCACCTGGCTTCCGGCTCCAGCAGGCACACGGCCTGACAGGCGATTCCCTCTTTGCGGCCGGTAAAACCGAGTGTTTCGGTCGTAGTCGCCTTGACACTGATCCGTCCCGCCGGGGCTCCCAGGTCTTCGGCAATATTCAGGCGCATGGCCTCGATATGAGGGGCCATTTTCGGAGACTGGGCAATGATGGTGGTATCGACATTCACCACCCGATAGCCCTCTTCCGCCACACGGGCCATCACGCGGCGAAGGAGATCCCGGCTATCGGCACCGGCCCACTCCTCGCTGGTGTCCGGGAAAAAGTGCCCGATATCACCCAGCGCCAGTGCACCAAGCAAGGCGTCGGCGAGGGCATGCAGCAGCACATCACCATCGGAGTGGGCTTTCAGGCCGTGGCTGTGGGGAATGGCAATGCCACCCAGGATCACTTCACTTCCCTCGCAAAAGGCGTGAACATCAAACCCCTGACCTATGCGCATATCTGCTCCCGTTCAAGAAAACTCAACCAGCCTGGCGGGGCCCACTTATAACTGACTCAGAATGAATTCCGCCAGCGCCAGATCCGACGGCACGGTGATCTTGATATTATCCGACCGGCCCTCTACCAGCACTGGCATTTTACCGGAAAACTCGATGGCAGAAGACTCATCCGTCACTCCGTGACCCGCCGCAAGGCTCGATTCCAGGGCCTGCCTCAAAACACCGAACCGGAACATCTGCGGCGTCAACGCACGCCACAGCCCGCGACGATCCACGGTAGAGACCACCCCTGACGGCTTTTCCCCATCCGACTGTTTGAGCGTGTCCGCCACGGGTGCCGCCAGCAGTCCTCCCACCGGGTGGTCTTGCAAGGTGTCGACAAGGCGGACAAGATCCCGCTTATGCAAACATGGCCGTGCCGCATCATGCACCAGTACCCAGTCATTTTCACCGGCCAGTCCGTCCAGGCCACCAAGCGCGGCGAGCACCGAATCTGCCCGCTCCTGACCACCGGCACAGGTATGGACTCTGCTGTCTGCCGCGGATTCCGTCGCCGACCACCATTGATCACGTGCGTTGAGCGCTACCATGCAGCCAGCAAACCCTGCACTTTCGAGCAGGCGGGATACCGTGATATCCAGAATGAACCGGCCGTTCAGCTTAAGGTACTGCTTGGGACACTCCGCCTGCATTCGCTGGCCAATACCTGCGGCCGGAATAACGAGCCAGAGTCGGTGGTGGGTCATGGGAAGGGGATCAGTTTTCGATAACCAGGAAAAACGTTTCATCCTCGCGGATTAACCCTAGATTCATCCGGGCCCGCTCTTCCACCGCTCCCTGTTCATTACGGAGGTTTCGAACCTCCGCGTACAGCCGCTCATTGCGGGTGGAAAGCTTGCTGTTTTCCTCGCGCTGTTCGGCAATCGACTGCTCCAGGGTCCACACCTGCGCAAAGCTGCCTTCCCCGACCCACAGGCGCACCTGCAGCAGGAGAATCAGAATGACCATAATGGACCACAACAGCTTCATGACCGGTTCCGTTTTCGGGGCATGGAACAAGCAGTATAGACGTTAAAGAACTTTAGCAAAAGAAATCGCTAACCGCCCGGATAACGCGCACTTTTTAACAAAAAACCACCAACGCCGGTATTCCTTCCCAGCGTCGGTGGTTGCCAGCACAAGTTAACTGTTGCGAATTAACCCTGGCCCTTGATTTCCTTAAGGCCACGATAAGGAGCCTTGCCCTCCAGCTCGTCTTCAATGCGCAGCAACTGGTTGTACTTGGCGACGCGGTCGGAACGGCACAGGGAGCCGGTCTTGATCTGGCCGGCGCAGGTCGCCACTGCCAGGTCAGCGATGGTGGTGTCCTCGGTCTCGCCGGAGCGGTGGGAGATGACGGCGGTATAACCGGCATCCTGAGCCATCTTGATGGCATCCAGTGTCTCGGACAGGCTGCCGATCTGGTTGAACTTGATCAGGATGGAGTTACCCACACCCTTTTCAATGCCTTCCTTCAGGATGCGGGTATTGGTGACGAACAGATCGTCCCCGACCAGCTGAACCTTGCTGCCAAGCTTGTCGGTCAGCACCTTCCAGCCATCCCAGTCACTTTCATCCATACCGTCTTCGATGGAGACGATGGGATAACGCTCGCACAGACCGGCCAGGTAATCGGCAAAGCCTTCGGAATCAAAACTCTTGCCTTCCCCGGACAGCTGGTACTGGCCATCCTTGTAGAACTCGGAAGAGGCGCAGTCCAGGGCCAGGGTCACATCCTTGCCCAGCTCGTAGCCTGCCTTTTCAACCGCTTCCTTGATGGCGGCCAGGGCCGCTTCATTGGACGGCAGGTTGGGTGCGAAGCCACCTTCATCCCCCACCGCGGTGTTCAGGCCCTGAGCCTTGAGTACCTTTTTCAGGCTATGGAAAATCTCGGCACCGACACGCAGGGCCTCGGCAAAGCTGGGAGCAGACACCGGCTGTACCATGAACTCCTGGATATCCACGTTATTATCCGCGTGCTCACCACCGTTAAGAATATTCATCATCGGCACCGGCATCGAGAACTGACCAGGCGTACCGTTAATGTCGGCAATATGCGCATACAGCGGCTTGCCCAGGGAGATCGCCGCCGCCTTGGCCGCCGCCAGGGATACCGCCAGAATCGCATTGGCCCCCAGATTCGCCTTGTTCTCGGTGCCGTCCAGATCCAGCATCACCTGGTCGAGACCGCGCTGATCCGCCGCATCCTTGCCCAGCAAGGCTTCACGGATCTTGCCGTTAACTGCCCCGACAGCCTTGCGAACACCCTTGCCAAGGTAACGAGACGGGTCCCCGTCACGCAGCTCCAGCGCTTCCCGGGAACCGGTGGACGCACCAGACGGGGCGCAGGCACGGCCAAGAGTGCCGTCTTCCAGCACTACGTCAGCTTCAACGGTGGGGTTACCCCGTGAATCCAGAACCTCACGGGCTTTGATGTTGGCAATTTTAGTCATGTTACTGGATCTCCAGATTTACTTTGTCTAAACGGTTACAGCTTGTAGTCGGGCCGAGAACAGGTGGGGGATGGCTTTCCGAAACTGTGCGAAGCCAGGGATGGCGTAGCTCAAGCGTCACATGGAAGTGCCGCCAGGAGCGTGTTTCGGAAAGCCATCCCGCACCTGTTCTGCCCCCAGATAAAACAAACACCGCCAATCAGGCGGTGTCGATAGGCTTGAAACTTTTTACCAGATCATCAACAGCTTTCACCCGCTCAAGAAACGGCTCCAGCTGGTTCAGGCGCAGTGCACAGGGTCCGTCGCATTTTGCCTGATCAGGGTCCGGGTGGGCCTCAAGAAACAGTCCCGCCAGACCCTGGGACATTCCGGCAAGGGCCAGATCCGTCACCTGGGCCCGCCGGCCGCCGGCGGAATCAGCGCGCCCGCCGGGCATCTGCAGAGAGTGGGTCACATCGAAGAACACCGGCACATTCATCTGCTTCATGATGCCGAAGCCCAGCATGTCCACCACCAGGTTGTTGTAGCCGAAGCTGCTGCCCCGCTCACAGAGGATCACCTGGTCGTTACCCGCTTCCTCGCACTTGGTGATGATGTGCTGCATTTCCTGTGGAGCAAGGAACTGGGCTTTCTTGATATTGATGACGGCACCGGTTTTGGCCATGGCCACCACCAGATCGGTCTGACGGCTCAGGAAGGCCGGCAGCTGGATGATGTCGCATACCTCAGCAGCCGGAACCGCCTGGTAAGGCTCGTGCACATCCGAGATGACCGGTACGCCGAATTTGCTTTTGATGTCCGCCAGCATCTGCAACCCCTTTTCAAGGCCCGGGCCCCGGAAAGAATTGACAGAAGAGCGGTTGGCCTTATCGAAGGAGGCCTTGAAAACGTATGGGATTCCCAGCCGGCTACACACATCCACGTAGGTTTCAGCCACTTCAAATGCCAGCTCCCGGGACTCGAGAACATTCATGCCACCGAACAGCACGAACGGCTTGTCGTTGGCGATCTCGATTCCCGAGACGTTCAGGTTACTGCGGGCCATGGTCAGGATCCTTTCTTGTTAGCCAGGGCTGCCTCAACAAAGCCCTTGAACAGCGGGTGGCCGTCGCGGGGTGTCGAGGTGAATTCCGGATGGAACTGGCACGCCACAAACCAGGGATGGTCCGGCGCTTCCACCACTTCCACCAGCTTACCATCAGCAGAGCGGCCGGAGATCTTCAGGCCGGCTTCCTCAAGGTTGCGCAGGAAGTGGTTATTGACTTCATAGCGGTGGCGATGACGCTCACGGATGGTCTTCTTGCCGTAACAGCCCACGATGGTGGAACCTTCCGCCAGCACACAGTCCTGGGCACCCAGGCGCATGGTGCCACCCAGATCGGACTTTTCAGTGCGCTCTTCCTTCTCGCCGGTAGCGTCCAGCCACTCGGTAATCAGACCAACCACCGGCTCCGGGGTATGCTCGCGAAACTCGGTACTGTGGGCATCCTTCAGGCCAGCCACATTACGGGCATATTCGATCACGGCGACTTGCATACCCAGGCAGATACCCAGGTACGGAACCTTGTTCTCGCGGGCGTACTGAACCGTGCGGATCTTGCCCTCCACCCCTCGCTCACCAAAGCCGCCCGGCACCAGAATTGCGTCAGCGGATTTCAGTATGGAGGTGCCATCACGCTCCACATCCTCGGAGTCGATGTAGGTGATATTCACCTTGGTGCGGGTCTTGATACCGGCGTGCAGCAGGGATTCAATCAGCGACTTATAGGCATCCAGCAGTTCCATGTACTTACCGACCATGGCAATGGTGATTTCATGCTGCGGATTCATCAGGGATTCCACCACCTGATCCCATTCGCTCAGGTCGGCTTCCCGCGCGTCCAGGCCGAAGCGCTCGATCACCAGCTGATCCAGCCCGTACTCATGGAGCATGCGAGGGATCGCATAGATGGACTTGGCATCCTGCATCGGGATAACCGCCCGCTCTTCCACGTTGGTGAACAGGGCAATCTTGCGACGTGAACTGGTATCCACTTCGTGCTCGGAACGGCACAGCAGGATATCCGGCTGCAGGCCGATGGAGCGCATTTCTTTCACGGAATGCTGGGTGGGCTTGGTTTTGATCTCGCCGGCGGTGGCAATGTACGGCACCAGGGTCAGATGCATGAACAGGGCACGCTGGGGGCCTACTTCCACCTTCAGCTGACGGCAGGCCTCGAGGAACGGCAGCGACTCGATATCACCGACAGTGCCGCCGATCTCGATCAGCGCCACATCCACGCCGGAAGCTCCCTCTATCACGCGGCGTTTGATCTCATCGGTAATGTGGGGTATCACCTGTACAGTACCCCCCAGATAATCACCCCGGCGTTCCTTGCGGATCACTTCTTCATACACACGGCCGGTGGTGAAGTTGTTGCGCTTGGTCATCGGCGTGCGGATAAAGCGCTCATAGTGGCCCAGGTCCAGATCGGTTTCCGCGCCATCTTCGGTGACGAAGACCTCACCGTGCTGGAAAGGGCTCATGGTGCCGGGATCCACGTTGATGTACGGGTCCAGCTTGAGAATAGTGACCTTCAGGCCACGGGCCTCCAGGATGGCGGCCAGGGACGCGGAGGCGATCCCTTTCCCCAGGGAGGACACGACACCACCGGTGACGAAGATATAACGCGTCATGCAGATTCCGTGATTTATCTGGTTCAGTGAAGGAGGGAGATTGTCATCTCAAGATGGGGTGCCAGACTACCAGAATCCCGACCCTGACTCAATTGGAATCCTTCTCTATGACAATCCGCCAGCCACTGTCAGGGGCGCTTCCGGAGAACGCCGGCGACTGCCAGAGGTGCCCGACCGCCAACAACGCCTCGCCCTCCCCGGAACCCAGGTAAACCAGAGGTAGACGCTGCCTTTCCCAGGGCGGAACCGCTCGCTCCTGGAGCCATTTGGACAAGGGCCTGGAGCTTCCCCCCGGCATCGGACGAAAGCGTTCACCACCAGACCTCCCGGTGACTCTTAATGACGGGCAAGGGGCCTTCTGATCCGCCGCAGGCTGCAGACGTAAACGCCAGCCATTGCGCTCCAGCACTTCATCCGGCAGCAGCCGTTGCTCCCCTTCAACCATCAAGGCATCCGGCACCAGGTACAGCTGTCCACGGTAGCGCCGCAGGCGGTAACCGTCTCCGGCCAGCTGCGGCTCCCGATCCTCGCCGGCCCACACCAGTTGTTGTATGACACCGGCCCAGTCCGCCACTGAGGGCAAGCGGTAACCCTTTATTTCAACCCACCGTCGCAGCAGGTTTTTCTGTTCAGCCAGCTCCAGCTCACTGAGCGGCCCCAGGGACAAACGCCCTTCCCCGTCCTGCAACTGCCCGAGCCGGAGATCCGCCAGACGGTCCGCCAGCAGGGCAGACTCCCTGCAGGCCCCGGCTGTGTGGTCGAGACGACGCTCAAGGGACGGCCAGCGCTCCCTCAACAGGGGCATCACCCGCAAGCGAAGAAAGTTGCGGTCGAACCGGTCACAGCTGTTACTGGGATCCTCTGACCATTCCAGACGATTTTCTCTGGCATGGGATTCCAGCAATCCACGGCTGAATGACAACAGCGGACGATAAATATGCCCCGCCCCCAATGCCCTCTTAACGGGCATGCCCGCCAGGCCACGGGGACCCGAGCCACGCAACATGCGAAACAGCACGGTTTCGGCCTGATCGTCGCCGTGATGCGCCATAAGCAACAGATCACCGGGATTCAGTATCTGACGGAAAAATTCGTATCGACGCGCCCGCGCCTGCTCTTCAATACCGCTGCGCGGAGCACCGGAATCCCATTCGAGCCGGTGCACCATCAATGGCACCCGGAGGCGGTCACACACTCGCCGGCAAAGCGCTTCCATCTCGCCGGCGCAGGCTTGCAACCGGTGATTGACGTGAACAGCCTCCACCGACCCATGACCATGAATGGCAACCGCCAGATTCAACAACACAACGGAGTCGAGCCCCCCACTGAGGGCAATAACAAGACGGGAATGATCCGGCAGATTTCTCACCGCCGCCAACAACTGCGGCGGCCAGACCTGACTGTCAGCTGGCTCAGCGGCTCGCGTCATAGCGGGTGAGCCGCTCATAACGGCGGGATACCAGCTCATCCAGCGGCAGGCGGGAGAGCTCATCCACTCCGCGAACCAGCATGGCTTTGAGGGACTCGCCCATGGCGGCAGGATCCCGGTGGGCTCCCCCCAGGGGTTCCGGAATCACATTGTCTGCCACACCCAGACTCTTGAGACGATCCGCCGTCACACCCATGGCTTCCGCGGCATCGGCGGCGTGTTCTGCACTCTTCCAGAGGATGGAGGCACAGCCCTCCGGGGAAATCACCGCATAGGTGGCGTACTGCAGCATATTGAGCCGGTCACAGACACCAATCGCCAGGGCACCGCCGGAGCCACCCTCGCCGATCACCGTGGAGATGACCGGGGTACGCAGGCGGGACATGACCGCCAGATTGAATGCAATCGCCTCACTCTGACCCCGTTCCTCGGCACCGATACCCGGATAGGCACCCGGGGTGTCGATAAAGGTGAGGATCGGCATCCTGAAGCGCTCTGCCATCTCCATCAGGCGCAACGCCTTGCGATAACCTTCCGGTCGCGGCATGCCGAAGTTGCGGCGCACCTTGTCCTTGATCTCGCGACCCTTCTGGTGCCCGATCACCATCACCGGGCGACCATCCAGCCGTGCGGTTCCGCCCACAATCGCAGCGTCATCCGCGTAACGACGGTCGCCGTGGAGCTCATCAAAATCGTCAAAAATCTGCTCAATATAATCCAGGGTATAAGGGCGGCGGGGATGCCGGGCCAACCGGGTAATATCCCAGGCCTGCAGCTGTGCAAAAATGCTTTCCGTCAGACTGACGCTCTTCTTGCGCAGGCGGCTGATTTCATCGGCAATGTTGATATCCGTGTCGTTACCCACCATACGAAGCTCTTCGATCTTGGCTTCCAGGTCGGCAATCGGCTGTTCGAAGTCCAGATAATTAGGGTTCATGACGTTCCATCATTTTCTAGCGGTGCGAGGAACTCAGCCTCACCCTTGAGAGTTCAGTGTTCTATACAATAACAGGCCGGGAATGCATGCCAAAGCGTACCTTTGTATGAGAACCGTTTTCCTGGCTGAAAGTAACGCGGTGACTGGCTAACTATAAACCAGTTCCACCGACTGATCCCCCACCAGATACTTCAGTTCCAGCAGCAGATCGTCGCTGGGCTGTACCCGCCAGTTCTGCCCCAGCTCGATGCGAGTAGTTGCCTGCTCACCCCGGTAGTCGATCCATACGGGGCTGCCCTCGCCCCGGAACGGCCGCAACGTGGAATCCAGCTTGTCCAGCAGCCCGTTCTGCAACTGCGCGGCCCCCAATTCAAGGCGCAGCCCCTGACTGAACTGGCTGCGGGCAGTGGCCACATCCATCACCGAATTAACCCGCATTTTGAGCTGGCCGGAATAATCATCGTGGCTGACCTGGCCCTCTGCAATGATCACCTGATCCGACTGCAATAACTCCCGGTTCTCGAAAAACGCCTCGGAAAACAGTGTGGCCTCGATACGGGCGCTGCGGTCGTCCAGGGTGATAAAGCACATGGTGGAGCCGGTACGGGTTTTCATGGTGCGCTGGGCCACCACGAGGCCTGCGACACGCTGGGGCGATTTCGACGGCTTGAGATCGGCAATGGGGGAGCGCACAAAACGACGCACTTCCTGCTCGTATTCGTCGAACGGATGGCCGGTGAGATACAGCCCCAGGGTGTCTTTCTCCCCCTTGAGCTGTTCTTTCTTGGGCCATTCCCGCAGCCCGGCCACATCACTGAAGGGGTCACCGTGTTCACCACCTTCCAGCATCTCTCCGAACATGTCCACCATGCCGGCGGCATCGTTACGGGACTGTTGGGTCGCCTGCTGTATAGCCTTGTCGATGCTGGCCATCAGCCGGGCACGGCCAGGCCCCAGCTTATCCATGGCCCCGGCGCGGATCAGCGCTTCCAGGGCCCGCTTGTTGACCTTTTTGAGATCCACCCGGCGGCAGAAATCAAACAGATCCTCGTACGGACCACCTTGCTGGCGGGCTTCCACGATGCTGTGAATGGGGCCCTCCCCGAGCCCTTTGATAGCCCCGAGACCGTAAACCACCTGCCCCTCATCATTCACCGTGAAGGTGTACTCCGAGGTGCTGACATCCGGAAGCACCAGCTCGAGGCTCATGTTCCGACACTCCTCCACCAGCGTCACCACCTTGTCGGTGTTCTGCATATCCGCTGTGAGTACCGCAGCCATGAATTCGGCCGGGTAATGGGCCTTCAGCCAGAGGGTCTGGTAGGACACCAGTGCATAGGCGGCGGAATGGGACTTGTTGAAGCCGTAGCCCGCAAACTTTTCCACCAGATCGAAGATATTCTCCGCCAGCGCCTTGTTGATGCCATTCTTTTCGCAGCCATCCAGAAAAATGGCCTTCTGTTTCTCCATTTCCTCCGGCTTTTTCTTGCCCATGGCGCGGCGCAGCATGTCCGCACCACCCAGGGTATAGCCCGCCATCACCTGGGCAATCTGCATGACCTGTTCCTGATACAGGATGACCCCGTAGGTAGGCTCCAGAACCGGTTTCAGCCCTTCGTACTGGTAATCAGGGTGCGGGTAGGAAATCGGCTGGCGGCCGTGCTTCCGGTCAATAAAATCATCCACCATGCCCGACTGCAGGGGGCCGGGGCGGAACAGGGCCACCAGGGCAATCATGTCTTCCAGCGAATCCGGCTGCAGGCGGCGGATCAGGTCCTTCATGCCCCGGGATTCCAGCTGGAACACGGCGGTGGTTTCCGCTTTCTTCAGCATGCTGAAGGAAGGCTTGTCGTCCAGCGGGATGGTATTGATATCCAGGGCCTCCTCGCCGCGTTTTTCGCGGCGCGGATTGATCATGTTCAGGGCCCACTTGATGATGGTCAGGGTCCGCAGACCCAGGAAGTCGAACTTCACCAGCCCGGCTTCTTCCACATCCCCCTTGTCGAACTGGGTGACCGGGCTGCCGCCCTCGTCATCGCAGTAAAGCGCGGAAAAATCGGTGATCTTGGTGGGGGCAATTACCACGCCACCGGCGTGCTTGCCCGCGTTACGGCAGACACCTTCAAGCTTGAGGGCCATTTCCCAGATTTCCTGGGCTTCCTCATCCTGATCAAGAAATTCCCGCAGCGGCTCTTCCAGTTCCAGCGCCTTTTTCAGGGTCATGCCCGGCTCAAAGGGAATCATCTTGGACAGCTTGTCCGCCAGCCCGTAGGATTTACCCTGCACCCGGGCCACGTCCCGCACCACCGCCTTGGCCGCCATGGTGCCGAAGGTAATGATCTGGGACACCGCATCCCGACCGTACTTCTCGGCGGTGTAGTCGATCACCCGGTCGCGGCCTTCCATGCAGAAATCCACATCAAAATCAGGCATGGACACCCGTTCCGGGTTCAGGAACCGCTCGAACAGCAAGTCGTATGCCAGCGGGTCCAGATCCGTGATCAGCAGTGCATAGGCCACCAGCGAGCCGGCACCGGACCCCCGGCCCGGGCCAACCGGTACGCCGTTGTTCTTGGCCCACTTGATGAAGTCCATCACGATCAGGAAGTAGCCGGGGAAGCCCATCTGGATGATAATATCCAGCTCAAAATTCAGGCGTTTATAGTAGGCTTCCCGCTTCTGGTCATACTCCGGGTCATGCCGGTCCAGAATGCCCTTGAGGCGCTCTTCCAGGCCTTCTTCGGACACCTTCCGGAAATACTCATCCCTGGTCAGGCCATCCGGAATCGGATAGTTGGGCAGGAAGTACTCACCCATGCGCACCGGCACCGAACAACGACGGGCGATTTCCAGAGTATTCTCCACCGCCTCCGGAATATCCGAGAACAGCTCGATCATCTCATCGGCGCTGCGCAGGTACTGCTGATCACTGAACCGTCTCTCCCGGCGGGGGTCGTCCAGGGTGCGGCTTTCGCCGATACAGACCCGGGCCTCGTGGGCCTCGAAGTCTTCCGCTTCCAGAAAGTGCACGTCATTGGTGGCCACCACCGGCACACCCAGTTGCTCCGCCAGCCATACCGACTCGTGCACACAGTCCTCATCGCCGGGCCGGCCGGTGCGCTGCAGCTCCAGGTAGTAACTGCCCGGGTAAAGAGACTGCCAGTAACGGGCCCGCTCCAGCGCCAGCTCCCGCTTGCCGGCCAGCAGGGCCTTGCCCACATCCCCCATCTTCGCACCGGACAGGGCAATCAGGCCCCTGGCATGCTCTTCCAGCCAGGTGCGACGGATGATGGGCTTGCCCAGCAACTGGCCATCGGTATAACCGAGAGACACGATTTCTGTCAGGTTCCGGTAACCGTCACTATCTTTGGCGAACAGGGTCAGGCGGAAAGGATTCTCCGCTTCCTCCGGGTTTTCCAGCCACAGGTCCGCACCGATGACCGGCTTGATGCCGGCCGCCATGGCCCCCTTGTAGAAACGCACCAGAGAACACATGTTGGATTGCTCGGTCAGTCCCACGGCGGGCATGCCCAGCTCCGCCACCCGCTTGATCAGTGGCTTGACCCGGACCAGACCGTCCACCATGGAATATTCGGAATGCACCCGCAGGTGTACAAAAGTGTTTGCCATAACGTCAGGGGTTTCCTGCCAGTAAAACCGGTTACCGGAAAAGATCAGCGATCAGTGAGCTCTCGAATCTGTTGCTCTGTCTGGGGGCCGAAACGGGCTTCCACCAGATCCCCAGCGGGATTCAGCACCATGGTGGCAGGCAGGGCGACCGGGGTATCCCAGCCAATCAGCGGCCCGGGATCCTCCGCCAGCATGGTGTAACGGATACCCATTCGACGACCAAGATCCTGCAGTGCCGGGCCCTGCACCTCGTCGTAATTGACACCGATGACGGTGATGTACGGGTCCTGGTCCAGAGCATTCAGCTCCGGAATCTCCTCCAGGCAGGGTTTGCACCATTCCGCCCAGTAATTGACCAGCACCCACTGCCCCTCAAGCTCTCCCCATTCGAGGGTTTGTCCGGAGGCCGTCTGCAAGGCGCGCTTCTCGCATCCCGCCAGCAGGATCCCGGCGAGCAAAATCATACCGGTACCGACAACGCCCCTGTTAACATGGTGAATCAAGGCCAGTCCTCCTGTTAGACTACGGGCTCTCCAACATCGGCCCCAGTTGACCGGAAGAGCCAGAACCATGACAGAACCGACCCGCATTTTCCACAACCCGCGCTGTTCAAAATCCCGCCAGACACTTGAGTTACTGCGGGAGCACAACATTGAACCGGAGATTATACGCTACCTGGAAACCCCTCCGACAGAGGCGGAACTGAAACAGATCATCAGCATGCTGGGCTGCCACCCCCGGGATGCCATGCGCACCAGCGAAAAAGACTACAAGGAGCAGGATCTGGGTAATCCCGCACTCAGTGAGGATGAACTGATCCGGGCCATGGTTAAAACCCCGAAACTGATCGAGCGCCCGATAGTGATCCGCGGTGACCGGGCCGTGCTGGGGCGCCCACCGGAAAACGTACTGAAACTGATCTGAAGGACCTCGGATGAGCGAACCACTTCCCTACATACTGGTGCTGTATTACAGCCGCACCGGTCAGACCGCCGAAATGGCCACCCAGATTGCCCGGGGTGTTGCCCGGGTAACCGGCATTGAGGCGAGAATACGCACGGTACCACCTGTGTCTGCGGATACAGAAAGCACCCTCCCCCAGGTGCCAGACCTGGGAGCGCCCTACGCCACTGCCAGCGACCTGGCCGGCTGCAGCGGACTGGCCATGGGCAGCCCGACCCGTTTCGGCAACATGGCGGCACCGCTGAAATATTTTCTGGATGGCACCGGCGATCTCTGGCTGAACGGCCGGCTGGCGGGCAAACCGGCCGGAGCGTTCACCTCCACCGGCAGCCTGCACGGCGGCCAGGAAGCAACACTGCTGACCATGATGGTCCCGCTACTGCACCACGGCATGGTGCTCTGCGGCATCCCCTATACTGAAAAGGGGCTGTCTCAGACAGAGTCTGGCGGCACACCCTACGGCCCGTCTCACTGGGCCGGCACCGGCGAACAACACGCGCTCAGCGAAGAGGAAAAAGCCCTGTGCCAGAGCTTCGGCCAGCGCCTGGCGCAACTGGCCCTGAAACTTGCCTGAGTCAATCGGACCCCACAGGAATTACTGATGCTGCACACCCCCAATGCAAGAATGACCAACCGACTGACCATTGCACTCTATCTGGCAACCCTGGTCACCCTGACAGTTACCACTTTCTGGCCCGCACAGGTGGAAGGTGTTTCTGTGCTTCTGATGCTCAGCGTGAAGCTGCTGCCCCTGCTGGCGTTTATCATCCCGGTGTTCCGGGGCCATAACCGGGGCTATATCTGGCTGAGCTTCGTGGTCATTTTCTACTTCACCCAGTACACCGTCTCCGCCTGGCTGAGCGAAGGTGCTGCTGCTCCGCTGATCCTGGCGATTCTGACTTTCCTGCTGTTCACCGTGGCCATGATCCATCTCAAGGTCAACCGCCCGGACCCGGCAGCGGCTGCCGGAGAATAACCCATGCCTATGCCCCCCGCCCCGCACGAAAGCCGGCTCAGCCTCAGCGACGTCTGCCGCGCGCTGGTGCAGAGCGGTGAAATCGACCAGGCCGAAGCAGAAAAAGTGCTTTCTGCCAATCTCGGAGCAGAATCCAGGGAACGTCACCCGCTGGAAGTGGTGGCCCTCGCGGAGCTGACCAGTCAGCAGAGCGGCCAGGTGTTGGATACCGAACGTCTGACCCGCTGGCTGGCAGAGTGGGCGGGGCAGCCCTATTACCACATCGACCCCCTGAAGATTGATACGCCGGCCATCGCCCGGGTCATGTCCTATGCCTTCGCCCAGCGCCACCACATTCTCGCGGTAGAGATCGGACAACAGGAGGTGGTGATTGCCAGCGCGGAGCCTTTCAGGCATGACTGGATGGCCAACCTCCGGCAGGTACTGCGCAAAGACATCCGCCGGGTGGTGGCCAACCCCGAGGACATCCGCCGTTTCACCGTGGAGTTCTACCAGCTGGCCAGCTCGGTTCACAAAGCCGGCGGCAACCAGGGCAGCGGCCCCGGTCATACGCAGAATTTCGAGCAGCTGCTGGATCTGGGTACCGGAGAAAACCCGGATGCCAACGATCAGCACGTGGTCCGCATCGTTGACTGGCTGCTGCAGTATGCCTTTGAGCAACGAGCCTCGGATATTCACATAGAGCCGCGTCGGGGTGTCACCCAGGTACGCTTCCGGATCGACGGCGTCTTGCACCCGGTCTATGAGTTCCCGGAGCAGGTGGGCGTGGCGGTCACCAGTCGCCTCAAAATCCTCGGCCGGCTCAATGTGGCCGAAAAGCGCCGCCCCCAGGATGGCCGGATCAAGACCCGCAAGCCGGATGGCCGGGAGGTGGAGCTGCGGCTGGCCACCATGCCCACGGCCTTCGGTGAAAAGATGGTGCTGCGGATCTTCGATCCCGAAGTGCTGCTCAAGTCTTTCACCCAGTTGGGTTTCTCCAAAGAGGATCAGGCTGTCTGGACGGACATCACCGGGCGGCCCCATGGCATTGTGCTGGTTACCGGCCCGACCGGGTCCGGCAAAACCACCACCCTCTACTCCACCCTCAAACAGCTGGCGTCCAGCGAGAACAACATCTGCACCATTGAAGACCCCATCGAGATGGTGGAACCGGCCTTCAACCAGATGCAGGTGCAGACCAGTATTGATCTGACCTTTGCCTCCGGGGTACGGGCACTGATGCGCCAGGATCCGGACATCATCATGATTGGCGAGATCCGCGACCTGGAAACCGCGGAAATGGCGGTGCAGGCCGCGCTGACCGGCCACCTGGTGCTGTCCACCCTGCATACCAATGATGCGCCGTCCGCCATCACCCGCCTGATGGAGCTGGGCATTCCGCCCTACCTGATCCGCGCCACCGTTCTCGGCATCATGGCCCAGCGGCTGGCCCGTACCCTGTGCCCCGGATGCAAGGAACCCGCCGAGGTGGACGAGCAGGCCTGGCACAGTCTGGTACGGCCCTGGAAGGCACCGCCACCCAAACAGATTTTCCAGCCCGTGGGCTGCCTGGACTGTCGCAACACCGGTTATCTGGGCCGGGCCGGCGTGTACGAAATCCTCAAACTCTCAGACAACCTGACGCGCCGTATCACCGAGAAATGCGAACTGGAGGAGTTGCGGGTGCAGGCCTACAAGGAGGGCATGAAATCCCTGCGCCTGAGCGGAGCCCAGAAGGTGGCTGTGGGCGACACTACCATCGAGGAAATCCTGCGGGTGACGCCGGAAAGCCAGCGCTGACCCCGGTCAGACTCCGGGCCGCAACCCGCACTGACCGAGCAGCTCCTGCCAGTGTTCAGTGTGACGCTGAATGGCTTCGTCCAGTTGTCGCCAGAGGCTGCCCGGGGCATCCGCCGACAGATGCCGCTGGTACCAGCCCCGAAACCCATTATCCATGACATCTTCCTGCAGCTCCCCCAGTCGGGCAAAGCCCGCAATCAGGCTGTCCCTGGCCCGGCTCACGTCGCTCATCCAGGGCTGAACCCTGCCAATATAGATATTGAAGAAGAAGTTCCGGACAATGGACGACTGGTTGTTGGGCTTGCCGTTCAGGCACAAAGGCCGGTCAGACAGGCGACCGGCAATGATCTCTGTGCCAGCATCCAGCGCAGCAATCAGCAGCCTTGCACTGTTGATAATCTGGCCGGCGCGGTATTCCGCCTGCCAGCGCTGGTGGATAGCGCCAAGCCCCTGCAGATCGGCGCTTAAATCACCCCGCAACAGCTTTTCCACAACGACGTTAAGGTGCTCAAGATCCAGCACCAGATCCGATACCGGGTTCCCTTCCGCGGCGACCGGGTAATAGCCTTTGGTCAGGGTGAAGAGCTGTTCGATTTCCCGGGTACCCCAAGTGGCGTTCCACACCGCAAGGGGCAAGGAGTCCCGTTTACTGGCTATGGCGGCCTCCAGCACATCTTGCACGGATGCCTCTTCCACCTCCGGCAGACAATCCTCCCCGGTCTTTATAAAGCGGATTTCATAACGAAGCCGGTTAATGGGCTGCATCACCCGGCCCATCACGGAATTCTTCTCCCCCACAACGAACTGGAGCTCGCACCCGTACAGGGACAGGAAGTCCAGCACACCCATGTCGAGTTCAGGCAACTCACGGATACGATCCCGACGTCGGGGTAATGGAGAGGCGGCAGGCAGGGGCGCAGCCAGTGAAACGGCGGGGGTATCGAGCACCCGGCCCAGCCGTTCCAGGTACTCATCCATCATGGGTCTGGCTTCGGTGAAGGGGTCACAGGCTGCCAGTAGTACACACAGGCCCGGAACCAGCCATGGCAGCAGTCGGGCTCCGTTCATGGATCAGCCTCCCAGGTATTCGTCCACCTCGGCAAAATTACGGGCCACAAACCGATCCGTATCAGGAAGATCGCCTTCTCTTACCAGCCAGGCGGTATGCAGACCGGACTGTTCTGCCGCTGCCAGCTCTGCCTCCACGTCTGACAGAAACAACACTTCAGCGGCGGCAACACCGACCTCGGCGACAATATTGCGGTACGATTGAGCTTCTTTTTTTCCACCGACACCGGTATCAAAGTAACCGGAAAACAAAGGTGTAAGGTCCCCCTCGCGGCTAAAACCAAAGATCAGTTTCTGGGCCTGCACCGAACCGGAGGAATAGACATACAGGTCCAGACCCTGGTCATGCCAGCGCTTCAGATATTCCGCAGCATCCGGGTAGATATCACCCTTCAGCTCGCCACTGCGATAACCCTGCGCCCAGACCATGCCCTGCAGGGATTTCAGGGACCCCTCCTTACGGTCCTCGGCAATCCACCCCTGCAGTACACTGATCAGCCCCTCCGTATCGGACAGGTCCACGCCACTTTTTCCGGCAACCACTGCCAGTTGTTCAGAGACCTCCGGAGCTTCCCGGTGTTCCCTTATAAAATCCGGCAAATGGTCTCTGGCAAAGGGAAACAGCACATCATGGACAAACGCAATGGAGCTGGTGGTGCCCTCGATATCCGTCAGGATCACACGGATCATGCCCCCGCTCCGACCAGGCCTTCGTAACGGGGCAAACGACTGGCGATGTCCTCACCGGTAAAGCTGGCCACCCAGCCCGCCGGGTTGGTAAACAGCCGGATGCAGGTAAACTCCGGCTCCGGCCCCATATCGAACCAGTGCCGGGTACCGGCCGGAACACTGATCAGGTCGTTCTTTTCACACATCAATGCATAGACCTGTTCGCCAAAATGCAGGTAAAACAGGCCCTCACCGCGCACAAAGAAGCGCACTTCATCTTCACTGTGGGTATGTTCGTCAAGAAATTTCTGGCGGAACGCCTCCTTCTGGGGATGATCCGGGGTCAGGCTCACGACATCGGCGGTCTGGAAACCACATGCCGCTTTCAAGCTCGCCACTTCGTCGGCGTAGGCCTGCAGAATCTCATCCTGGCTGGCCGCTGCCGGCAGCTCGCGGGTGGGCCATCGCTCAAAGCGAACCTGTTGGCCCGCCAGTGCCTCACCAATCATCCGGGGATCGGAAGTGACGGTATGGGGCGTTTGCGGCTGATTCTGGTTAAAAATACTCAGGGTGGTCATGACTGGACTCTCATTGTTTCAAGTTCACATGCAAACAGAAATTCAAAGGCTTCCACATGGCGCAGGCAATCGGCCATGGTCTTGCCCCAGGTATACAGCCCATGCCCGCGAATCAGATATCCCGGCTGTTGTGGATTGTCGGTAAACCAGCGCTGGGTCTGCTCCGCCAGTGCCGGTATATCCTGGGTGTTGTCGAATACCGGGATACGCAGGGTGCCCTCATGGCTGTCGATGCCGGGAAATGCTTTCTGGATCTCGTACCCCTGAACTTCATACACCTGCCCCGGCGGGGTCAGGCGGCTCAGTACCGTCGCCTTGACAGAATGAGTATGCAGCACCGCGCCGGCCTCCGGATACAGTTCGTACAGGACCGTGTGCAGCAGGGTCTCGGCGGAGGGTTTTGCGCGGCTCTGCACGGGCTTGCCTTGCAGGTCAACCACCATAACGTCGCTTTCCGTCAGCTGGCCCTTATGCCGGCCAGACACCGTAATGGCCACATGCCGGTCGCCGATACGCCGGGAATAATTACTGCTGGTCGCCGGCGACCAGCCCTGCTGATATAAAAAGCGACCCGCTTCAACAATAGAACGGGCCGCCTCGGCAACATCGGCAAAGTCATATGAAGGGGTGCTCACTTCACCACATCCTCCCCTTCCTTGTTCTCCCAGATCTCGCGGTCACCACCTTCCAGCTTGCCATTGCTGTCCCAGACTTCCCGGTCTTCAGTGGCGGACTCCAGCTTGCCATTATCGTCCCAGATGACCCGGTCCTTACAACCGGCCATGGCCAGAACCAGGGCCAGGCACATCAAACTGAAAAACAAAACATTCTTCATTACGGATCCCTCTTTCAACCTCCGTGCATTTCGCGATTGCGTTGCTTGTCCCGATCGCCCTTACGGATCATGACGTAAACTGCGCCAGTGCCTCCATGATGCTTCTGGGCCGAATGGAACGCCAGCACATCCTCAAGCTCCGGCAGCCATTTGGCCAGATAACTTTTCAGCTGGGCTATCCCGTCCGGGTTACGCTCTCCCTTGCCGTGCAGAATGATCACCGAGCGCAGCCCATAGCGGACGCAGTCCCGAACAAACCCGAATACCTCCCGGCGAGCCTCTTCGACCGTCATACGGTGCAGATCCAGTCGCGCCTCAATGGCATACTGGCCAAGCCGGAGCTTCCTGAAAACCCCATGTTGCACACCTGGGCGCATCCAGCTGAGCAGGTCCTGCGCGCCCAGGGGCTCGACCGCATCGGAGGTCAGCGGGTTGCTATCCCTGGCCGGCGTTGCCACCGCCGCCCGCTGGCGTTCCAGGTGTCCCGGTGTGAGATCACGGGGGGGCGCCACATCGGCTTTGTTGGGGCGTTTGATTCGCCTGACATCTTTCATTTCCTCCAGAAAGCTCAGGCGCTCTTCTTTGGTTGTCATGATCGCTTCTTTCCGGAACCAGCCTTTTGCAAAACTTTACCATCCGCAGCCAACTCGATAAACAAAAGCCCCGACACGGATCCGTTCTTTACCCAGGCGGCATGGTCTACACTCCAGACACGGTTCATTCAAAAAAGCGATGTCCCAGCCATGTCAGCAACTCAGGATATCACCAAACCCCAGAACATCCGCGCGATCATGACGTTCCTGCGTCAGCACACGCCGTTCAGCCATATGGATGAAACACACCTGGCCTATTTCGCCGAACATGCGGAACTGCGCTTCTTTGCAGACGGGGATGTGGTACTCACACCGGACGATGGCCCGGTCCAACGTTTCCATGTGGTCAAGCAGGGCCGCATACGCGGAGAGCGGGAAAGTGGCAAGGGTGGCGCAGTACAAACCACCTTTGAGATCAGTCAGGGCGAGTGCTTCCCCCTGGCAGCGCTGGTCGGCGAGCGGCCCACCCGCACACTGCACCGGGCGGCCGGCGACACTTTCAGCCTGAGTATCGACAAGCCCACGTTTGTACAGCTGCTCTCAGATAGCGAACCCTTCCGGGACTTCTGCCTGCGCGGTGTCAGCAGCCTGCTGGAGCAGGTGAATCAGCGTATCCAGTCCGGTGCCATGGCCTCCATCAGCTCCAGCAATTCCCTCAATACGCCACTGGAGCGCTATGCCATCCGCAACCCCATTGTCTGTTCTCCGGACCTGCCGGTACGCAAGGCGGTGGCCCGTATGCACGAGAACAATGTCGGCAGCATTATCATCACGGATGATGAGCGCCATCCTGTCGGCATTTTCACCCTCCGGGACCTGCGGACCATGGTCGCGGAAGAAAAGGCACCCCTGGACACGCCGATCCGGCAAGTGATGACCCGGGCCCCCTCCCGGCTGACCGCCCGGGCGGATGCCTTTGAAGCGGCCATGCTGATGGCCGAGCACCACTTTGCGCATATCTGTGTGGTGGACGAGGACGACCGGCTGATCGGTGTGGTGTCGGAAAGAGATCTGTTTTCCCTGCAGCGGGTGGATCTGGTCAACCTGGCGCGAACCATTGGTACCGCCAGCCATTTGCGCACCCTGGTGAGCCTGCGCTCCGATGTATCACGGCTGGTGGACGCCATGCTGGCCCATGGAGCCGACTCCGGTCAGGTGGTCCGGATCATTACCACCCTCAACGATGTTACCGTGCGCCGTGTGCTGGAGCTGAACCTGAAAAAGAACGACCCGGGCATCCCCTTCACCTGGCTGACCTTCGGCAGTGAAGGCCGCCAGGAGCAGACCCTGCTGACCGACCAGGACAATGGCATTCTGTTCCGGACCCCGGCGGGCATGACGGAAGACCAGGTCCGGGAAAAACTGCTGCCATTTGCCGAAAAGGTCAACAGGGAGCTGGCCGAATGTGGTTTCACCTGGTGCAAGGGCAACATCATGGCCAGCAACCCGAAACTCTGCCTGAGTGGCGACGAGTGGAATGAATGGTTCCTCCGGTTTATCGATGCGTCCACTCCGCAGAATCTGGTCTACAGCTCCATTTTCCTGGACATGCGTGCGGTATTCGGGCCCCGGGAGCCACTGCAAGAACTGCTGCAAAAGGTGCTGGGCCGTATCCGCAAGAACAAGCTGTTCCAGAAAATGCTCGCCGGCAATGCCATCAACCGCAAGCCACCGCTGACCATGTTCCGCAACTTTCGTTACGCACCCGACGGAGACAAGCATTCCCTGGACCTCAAGCGCCAGGGCCTGGCACCCTTTGTTGAATCGGTGCGGGTGTTTGCCCTGGCCAACGGCGTGGAAACGGCGAACACACTGGCGCGAATGGAGGCTCTGACCCGGAAAGGAGTCTTCGACGAAAAGGACGCCAACGCCTGGCAGGAAGCCTATAGTCTGATTCAGGCCATGCGCATGCGGGCGCATCAGGAGATGCTGAATAAAGGCGACAAGCTGACCAACTACATCAATCCGGATGACCTCAACCCGCTGGACCGGCGAATCCTCCGGGAATCCTTCCGACAGGCCCAGCGGCTCCAGCAGAAGCTGGAACTGGCTTACCAACTCTGAGGTACTGTCAGCATGCTGGAAACGCTCAGAAACTGGCTGTTAACACGCCGCCACGGTGACTCTCCGGATCTGGATGAAAGCCAGTTGCCGCAGCCCAAAACAGCCGGCAACCAGCCTTTGGACAAAACCCGCTTTATCGTTCTGGATCTGGAAACCAGCGGCCTGAACCACAACCGGGATGAGGTGATTGCCATCGGTGCCGTTGCCATCCGCAATAACGCCATCAGCCTGGCTGACCAGTTTGACCTGATACTGCGGCGCCCCGGGCTGGACATCTCTGAGACGGTGCTGATCCATGGTATCGGACCGGAAGCTCTGACTCAGGGCCATGAAACCGAAGATGCATTGCTGCATCTGCTGGACTGGATGAACGGAGACCCGATACTGGCCTACCATTCGGCCTTCGATCAGCGATTCCTGGAGAAGGCACTCAAGCAGACCCTGGGGTACACCCGCAACCACACCTGGCTGGATGTGGCCGAGCTGCTGCCAGCGATGTTTCCGGATGCAGAAACCGGCGGACGCGGCCTGGATCACTGGGCCGATCACTTCCGACTGGAGATCAGCGAACGCCACCACGCGGCGGCGGATGCGATGGTCACCGCAGAACTCACCCTGATTGCCCTGAACCGTGCCATGAACCAGGGCATCCTCACCCTCGGCGATCTGGCCGCCAAACTGAAATACCACCGCAAGCTGCAAAACATGCACCGCCTCTGAAGCGCCACCCGGGCGGATCGGCCACTCCTTAGACCAATTGCCAATACCGATATATCCATTGGGCAGTAGAGTCAGAGATAGTCCAAAACGGGGGAAAATTACAGGAATAACACATTCTTTCGTTGTTCGACCCCGCCAGAATTTATAACAGCTCCACAACAACAAAGCAGGAGTGAATGCCATGTCAGATCACAGCTACGACGCTGAAAACTACTGGAAGGCCAATCTAAGGCTGATCTTCGGGAGCCTGATCATCTGGGCCCTGGTTTCCTACGGCTTCGCCATACTCCTCCGCCCGATGCTTGAAAGCATTGCGGTTGGCGGCACGGATCTCGGGTTCTGGTTTGCCCAGCAGGGATCCATTCTCACCTTCATTGCCCTGATCTTTTTCTACGCCTGGCGTATGAACAAGATCGACGAGCAATTCGGCGTGCACGAGGAGTAAGCCCATGGATCAGCAATACATCATCAACCTGTCCTTCGTGGGTGCCTCCTTTCTGCTCTATATCGGTATCGCGATCTGGGCAAAAGCCGGAAGCACCAGCGACTTCTACGTGGCCGGTGGCGGTGTCCACCCGATCACCAATGGTGCGGCCATCGGTGCCGACTGGATGTCTGCCGCGTCTTTTATTTCCATGGCGGGCCTGATTGCCGCCGGGGGTTACTCCAACTCCACCTTCCTGATGGGCTGGACCGGCGGTTATGTGTTGCTGGCCATGCTGCTGGCACCCTACCTGCGTAAATTCGGCAAGTTCACCGTGCCTGAGTTTATCGGTGACCGCTTCTACAGCCAGAACGCGCGGCTGGTGGCGGTGATCTGCCTGATTGTGGCCTCGGTTACCTACGTTATCGGCCAGATGGCCGGTGCCGGCGTGGCCTTCTCCCGCTTCCTGGAGGTGGACTCCACCATGGGCCTGATGATTGCTGCGGTGGTGGTCTTCATCTACGCGGTTATGGGCGGCATGAAAGGTATTACCTATACCCAGGTGGCCCAGTACTGCGTGCTGATCGTCGCATACACTATTCCCGCCGTGTTCATTTCCATGAACCTGACCGGCAATGCCATTCCGCCGCTGGGCCTGTTCTCCACTCATGTTGATTCCGGTATGCCGGTGCTGGAGAAGCTGAACCAGGTGATCACTGATCTTGGCTTCAACTCCTACACTGCAGATGTGGACAACAAGCTGAACATGGTACTGTTCACCCTGTCCCTGATGATCGGTACCGCCGGCCTGCCCCACGTGATCATCCGCTTCTTCACTGTTCCCAAGGTGGCTGACGCACGCTGGTCCGCAGGCTGGGCGCTGGTATTCATCGCCCTGCTGTACCTGACCGCCCCGGCCGTCGCCTCCATGGCGCGACTGAATATCATGACGACCATCTATGAGGACGGTACCGATGCCCAGCCCATCCTCTACGAAAATCGGCCGGACTGGATCAAGGAATGGGAGGTGACCGGCCTGATTGAGTTCCAGGACAAAAACAATGACGGCAGGATCCAGCTCTACAACGATGCCAACGAAGATTTCGCTCCGGTGGCAAAGGCCCGCGGCTGGGAAGGCAATGAATTCACCTACAACAACGACATCCTGGTACTGGCCAATCCGGAAATTGCCCAGCTGCCCGGGTGGGTCATCGGCCTGATTGCCGCCGGTGGCCTGGCTGCAGCCCTGTCGACAGCCGCCGGTCTGTTGCTGGCGATATCCTCGGCAGTCAGTCACGACCTGATCAAGGGGCGCTTCAACCCCGACATATCAGATAAGGGCGAGCTGCTGGCGGCCCGCATATCCATGGGCGTGGCGATAGTGGTGGCCACCTATCTGGGGGCCAACCCACCCGGATTTGCCGCCCAGGTTGTCGCGCTGGCCTTCGGTATTGCCGCTGCCTCCCTGTTCCCCGTCCTGATGATGGGCATCTTCTCCAAGCGGGTGAACAACGTAGGTGCCATCAGCGGTATGCTGGCGGGCCTGATCTTCACGCTGGTATACATCTTCATTTACAAGGGGTGGTTCTTCATCCCGGGCACCAACAACCTGCCGGATACCGCTCAACACTGGGTAGCGGGCATTTCACCCCTGTCCATCGGTGCGGTTGGTGCCATCGTGAACTTTGCGGTAGCCTTCATTGTCTCCAATGCCACTGAAGAGCCGCCTGAAGAGATCCAGAAACTGGTAGAAAGCGTTCGTTACCCGCGGGGTGCGGGCACTGCCCAGGATCATTAACCCATGGCACGTCAACCGGTACACAGGTACTGATGGTTGACCAGTAACGGGCTTCCTCGGTGAGGAAGCCCGTTTTTTGTACAAGGATAAAAGTTATATGTTCTGGACGTTTGTTGCGACAATATTTGCCGGCCTGGGGGCTGCGGGTATTGCCCTGGGAATCCGGGCAATTACCGCACAAAAAGCCCCGAAGTGGATAATCCCCGCCTTCGCCGGTGCCGGCATGCTCGCGTTCCTGATCTACGGTGATTACACCTGGTATGACCTGAAACGCAGCCAGTTACCGCCGGAAGCCGAGATTGTCGGTACCGAGTCGGATGCCCAGTTACTCAGACCCTGGACCTATCTGGCCCCTTATGTCACCGCCTTTTCCATTGTGGATACCGAAAGCCTGGCCCGGGATACCGGCAACCCTGATGTAGTCCGCTTCACCCTTTACCGGTTTCACCAGGGCTATACGGATTCCGTCGCCCACCGTGTTCACCTGCTAAACTGCACGTCCGGAGAACTGGTTCCGCTGGCATCCGATGGCCGTCCAGGCGTCGACAATATGCAGCAACTCAACCAGAAGGACCACCTGTTCACTACCGTTTGCAACTGACCCGATCAGGGAACTGACCGCTGATGATTAGCGCCTGGCTACTGATACTCATATCACTGGCTTATATCTCCCTGCTGTTCCTGATTGCCTGGGCGGGTGACAAACATCCGGGCCTGTACCGCAAGCGACTGGTGAGGCCCCACATTTATTCACTCTCGCTGGCGGTCTACTTCACGTCGTGGACCTTTTACGGAGCGGTGGGACGTGCCACTCAGGAAGGTTTTGCCTACCTGCCGATCTATCTCGGCCCGTTACTGGGCTTCCTGCTCGGCGCACCGCTACTGCACCGGATCATCTACATCAGCAAGCGCAACAACAGCACATCCATTGCTGACTTCATCGCCTCCAGATACGGCAAATCACAACTGCTGGCCGCCATGGTTGCCGCTTTTGCCCTGATCGGCAGCGTTCCCTACATTGCCCTGCAGCTGAAGGCCATTGCCATGGGCTTCAATTTCCTCTCAGATGCCGGCACAAACTACCTCTCCATGAGCAACACTGCCTGGCGTGACAGCGCCTGGTACATCACCCTGGTACTGGCTCTGTTCACTATTCTGTTCGGAACAAGGCACCTGGAATCAACGGAACACCATCGGGGCATGATTCAGGCGATCGCCTTTGAATCGGTCATCAAACTGGTGGCTTTCATTGCCGTCGGCCTGTTTGTGATTTACGGGCTTTACAACGGCTTTGGCGATCTGTTTGGCCAGGTACGGGACGCGGATCTGCTGGGCAGGCTTACTACCGAGAGCTTTCACGCACCCTCCTTCATAACCCAGACACTCGTCGCCATGCTGGCCATTGTCTGCCTGCCCCGACAGTTCCATGTGATGGTCGTGGAAAATACCGATCACCGGGACTTTCAGACGGCCCGGTGGGCCATGCCGATTTACCTGGTGATTGCCAGTACCTTTGTGCTGCCGATTGCAGCCGCCGGGCTTCTCTCGTCGGAAGCTTTGTCAGCCAATCCCGACACCCTGATCCTGAAACTGCCCGTTGCAGCGGGTGAGACCGCTTTGTCTGTGCTGGTGTTTCTGGGTGGTGGCTCCGCGGCTGCCGCGATGGTGATTGTCAGCTCCGTGGCCATTGCGACCATGGTCAGTAACGAAATCATCATGCCGGCGCTGCTCAAGTTCGCGAACCCCCGGATGAATCGACGCAATAATCTCAGTTACCTTCTGATTGGCATCCGCCGGGTCGCGATTCTCGCGGTAATGCTGATTTCCTATGGGTTCTATCGCCTTGCAGGCGCAGAATACAGCCTTACAGCCTTTGGCTTGTTGTCCTTTGCGGCTGCAGCCCAGTTTGGCCCGGCGCTCATCGGGGCCATCGTCTGGCGGCGCGGCAATTTCACCGGAGCTGCATGGGGACTGGGGCTCGGTTGTCTGATGTGGGGCTATACCCTGCTCCTTCCGGCACTTACATCCACCGGCTGGATCAGTGACACGCTGGTTTCCGAGGGGCTTTTTGGCATCGGCTGGACCAGGCCCACCGCCCTTTTCGGTTCGGAGCTGGATCATATCAGCCACGGTATTGCATGGAGCCTGGGCATCAATACCCTGACCTATATTCTGTTGTCGCTGCTCACTCGCCAGCGGGTAAGGGAAAAGATACAGATTGCCTCTTTCTTCCACGATCCACTGCCACGACCCGATACTCCCCACCAGCCCAGCTGGGAAAGAGAAGTGCTGACCGCTGACTTGCAGGCATTGGCAGACCGGTTCATGGGCGAGGAACGGGCAGAGGCGCTGTTCCGCAACTATGAACGACGCAACGCCGTCCGACTGCACTCCCAGCGACCCGCCTCCCCCCACCTTATGAAATTTCTGGAGCGCCAACTGGCGTCGGTCATCGGTGCATCCACGGCCCGGGTGGTGCTTGAGTCGACACTTACCGGCCGGGACATGCAGATCGAAGATGTGGTCAGCATTGTCGATGAAGCCTCCCAGGCCATGACCTTCAGCCGGGAGCTGCTTCAGTCGGCCATTGAGAATATTGCCCTGGGCGTGTCCGTGGTGAACCATCAGCAGCAACTGGTGGTCTGGAACCAGCGTTATCTGGAGCAGTTCAGTTACCCGAGAGGTTTTGTCCGGGTGGGGCGGCCGATTCAGGACATGATGCGCTATAACCTCACCAGTGCCAGCCTGCCCGCCCGCCGGATCGATGAGATCATTGCCAGCCGGATGTCCAGAATGCGCAACGGTGAGCCCATGTCCTATGAGCGTCAACGCCCGGACGGCACCGTACTTCGCATTGAAGGCAGCCCGATTCCCGGCGGTGGCTACGTAACGACGTTCCAGGACATTACCGCCATGCGGCGCACGGAACAGGCGCTGAAAGAAACCAACATCTACCTGGAACACAGGGTCAAAGAACGTACCCAGGAGCTCCAGGTCATTAACGAGCAAATGCTTAAAGCCAAGTCTGTCGCCGAACAGGCCAACCGGAGCAAGACCCGTTTCCTGGCATCCGCGAGCCACGACCTGTTGCAGCCCATTAATGCGGCCCGGCTGTTCTCTTCTGCCTTGTCCGGAAAATCCCGTGATCCCGCGACCCGCGAACTGGTGCAACACATTGACAGCTCGCTGGGTGCTGCCGAGGAAATCATCAGCACCCTGCTGGATATCTCGAAACTGGATGCCGGGGCACTGGAGCCCAAAATCAGTGATTTCCCGATCGATGAAATGCTCAGCCACCTGGCCACCGAGTTCACTGCCATTGCCGAAGATCAAAACCTGGCGCTGGAGGTGGTGACAAGCAGTGCCTGGGTACGGTCCGATCCCAAGCTGTTGCGACGTGTCATCCAGAACTTCCTGTCCAACGCCATTCGTTACACCCCGGAAGGTCGAATCCTGCTGGGCTGCCGGCGGCTAAAGGGCTACTTGCGCATTGAGGTCTGGGATACCGGCCCCGGCATCCCGGAAGACCAGCTGGCACACATCTTCGAGGAATTCCGGCGCTTCCAGCATGGCCGGGACAAGAAAGGCCTGGGTCTGGGCCTCGCCATAGTGGAGCGGATCAGCAGCATGCTGAATCACCCGGTCAACGTCCATTCAATGCAGGGCAAGGGCAGCGTCTTTTCCCTGACTGTACCGCTGGCGGCTGCGGTTACTGCAACAGCCCGGCCCGCCAAGACCCGCAGTCAGACACGCCGGGTTTCCAGCCTCAGTGGTCTGCAGGTGTTGTGTATCGATAATGACCCCAATATTCTGGAAGGTATGAGGGCACTGCTGAACAACTGGAAATGTGACGTAACAACGGCAGAAAGCCTGGAAGACTCGCGTCAGAAACTGGACGGGCGGATTCCCGATATTATACTTGCTGATTATCAGCTGGATGATGAGAAAAACGGCCTGGACGCGATGGACTCGCTTCGCTCCGATGCCGGAATTGATGTGCCCGGAATACTGATTACGGGTTACATGGCACCGGAGGTGCGTGAAGATTCGGTTGCCCGGGGCTATCAAATTCTCTACAAGCCTGTGAAACCAGCCGCCCTGCGTGCCATGGTCAACAACCTTCTCAAGCGGCGACAGCCATGACTGACAACAACCCGACCAATAGCCAGCTTTTCGGCAAACTCAGCTATCTGGTGGTGGATGACTTCGAAAACTTCCGCCTCTCCCTGCGCCAGATGTTGCGCAGTTGCGGTGCTGACAAAATCGAACTGGTACCCAATGCGACCACCGCCATCCAATACACCGCCTACAACCCTGTCGATGTGGTGCTTTGCGACTATAACCTCGGTGATGGCAAGAACGGCCAGCATATACTGGAAGAACTCCGCCAAAAAAAGCTTCTCAAACGGGCCTCACTGTTTTTGATGGTCACCGCTGAAACGTCCAGGGATATGGTCATGAGTGCCCGGGAGTACCAGCCTGATGCCTATCTCACCAAGCCAATCAACCGTGCCATGCTGGAAAAACGCCTCGGCAGTCTGCTGAAACAACGCCAGGCATTGCTCCCTGTTAATCGGGAAATTGACCGCGAAAATTATCCGTCGGCCATCTCCCTCTGTCTGTCTACCCTGCCCAAACAGCCCCGTTACAAAACCTGGCTGATGAAAACCCTTGCGGACCTCTATTACAAGGTGGGCGACCTGAGCAACGCCCGGAAGATCTTTGATGAGGTGCTGGAACAACGGGAACTGTCCTGGGCACGGCTGGGTAAATGCAGGGTACTGATCGCCTTGGAAAACTACGAGCAGGCAGTCAATGACCTCAAGGAACTGGTTCGGGTGCATCCTGATTACATGGAGGCCTATGATCTGCTCGCAGAGGCACTGGAAGCCATGGGACGACCCACACAGGCCCAGCAGATTCTGGAAAAAGCAACGGAACACTCACCCCATGCGCTGCTTCGTCAAAAGCATCTGGCCAGCCTGGCCGCCACCAACCAGGACATGGAGGCGGCTGCAGAGGCCTGGCGGAGCACGGTTGAACTGGGCACCTGGTCGATCCATGACAGCCCTGAACACTATCTGGCACTCGGGCAGTCACTCTCCGACCTCAGTGAGGGAGACCTGTCAAAGGAAGGAGCACAACGTTCGGATGAGGCCTTGCGGGTGCTGAAGCGGATGGAAAAACGCTTCCCTGACCAGGAAGCCGTTACCGTCAGAAGCCGGATTGTGCAGTCCCGGATTCACGCCGGCCAGGGTCGGCCAGGGGAGGCGGAAAAACTGATCGAGGCGGCCGAAGTAGAGATCGACCCGGAAACCATTGATGCCGACACCGGTGTGGATTTTGCCAAGACCCTTTTCCGTCTCGGCCGGGAAGACCAGGCCAATGAACTGCTGGGCGTACTGGCCAGACGCTTTGGAGAAGAGCCTGAAACCCTGCAGAAAATCGAGAACTTGCTGGATGAGCCTGTGGGGTTCCGCCAAAAACTCCAGGCCCGTTCATTCAACCGGGAAGGCATCAAGGCATTCGAGGATGGCGAGCTGGACAAGGCGGCCAGGGCCTTTCGGGAAGCCCTGGAAATCGTGCCTTCCCATGCTGCGCTTAATCTGAACCTGATACAGGTGTTGCTCAAACAGCATCAGGCCGAACCGGACAACAATGAGCTCATCGGACAATGCAGAAAACACCTTGCCCAACTGAGCCACCTGCCGGCTCAGCACCGCCAGTACCGGCGCTACACAGCCATCAAGAACAAACTGGAGGGCATGCCCCAATGATCGACGAAAAACCGACAGAAGCCGGTCAGAAAGAAGACATTGCCTTCTCACTGGTGCTCGCCTCCGCAGTGCACGACATGAAAAACTCCCTGGGAATGCTACTCAACTCCCTGGATGAACTCAGGCAGGAAAACGAAGACTCTCTGGGCAACTCCAGGAAGTTCAATACCCTGCAATACGAAGCAGAAAGAATGCACAGCGATCTGGTCCAGTTACTGGGTATTTACCGCATGGATCAGAAACACCTCACTGCCCACACCGAAGAGCAATTCGTGCCGGACTTTCTGTCAGAACATCTGGCCCGCCACACCCCGCTGCTGGAAGGTTTGGGTATCGCATGCTCCGTAGAATCAGATAATATCAACGGCTTCTTTGACCCGGACCTGCTCACCGGAGTGCTGAACAACACCATAAATAATGCCATTCGCTACACACGCAGCCGGATCACTCTGACTGCCCGCGAAGAAGATGGCTATCTGGTGATTGGCGTGGAGGACGACGGCGACGGCTATCCGGAACACATGCAGCGCTCCGGTCCCCTGCCGTTCAAATCCCTGGATTTCAAAAGCGGCAGCACCAGTCTGGGGCTTTACTTCGCTTCATCCGTGGCCGCCATGCATACCAACGGCGACCGTACCGGTTCCATCAAGCTGACCAACGGTGGCAAACTCGGCGGCGGCGTATTTGAAATCTGGCTTCCCTGACTTTCAATGGTCAGGTTTTGCGCAGTAACTGGTGCCATGTCTCAAATTCCTGAGTCCGGTGCCTGTACGCTAACCCTGCAGCTTTATTCAAGGGGCATCCGGGTTGCTACCCACCCGTGCATGTGGCTGGCTCGGGGGATTTAATCACGTGAAGGAGTTCTGACATGGCTCGGGGCCGCGCCCTCATTGTTGATGATTCGTCAACGGCTCGTATCATACTGGCACGGCTGCTGGAAAGAGCCGATATCAGCACAAAAGGTGTCGTATCCGCCGAGGAAGCCTTTACACGCCTTCAGAACGAGACATTCGATATTATATTCCTGGATCACCTGCTCCCCGGCATGGACGGATTCCAGGCTCTGGAGAAGTTAAAAAGCCAGAGCGATACCCGGGAGATCCCGGTATTCATGTATACCTCCCAGAACGCCGAGCGCTATCTGCAGGAAGCCAAAGCGAGGGGGGCCGCCGGTGTGATCGGCAAACAGGTCGATCGGGAGCACTTGCTGAAAACCATCGATGCCATACTGACAGGCACGCCCGAACCGGAGCATAGCGAAGCCCTGCTCCGTGCTGTAGAAGAGGAACCTTCGGGCGGCATGTCACCAAAAACCACCAGTACACGCCGTATTACTGGCCGCCTGGCCACGCTGGAAGTCGCTTACGAAGAAGCAGACGAAGAAATTACCCACCTCAGACACGCGTTGACCGACCTCCATGCCCAGAACGAGGCGCTACTGCAGCAACAGCGCAAGAGCTTGCGCAAGCTCTGGGCCTTTACCATCACCACTTTTGTGGTGGTGGGAGGCTACTTCGCCTGGGAACTGGGTAACACCACCGAGATTGTCCAGAATGTGAATAATCAGTTGGTGCTGATTCAGGAGATCATGAGTGGGTTGGTAGAGTTGGTTGAGCGGTAAACTGCTTTGGGCAGTGCTTCGCACTGCAACGATGACCCGGAGCACCCCGAGACGGGGTGCTCGTCCTTACCTGAGAAGGCGTAGACTGAGACAGGCAGTGCTTCGCACTGCAACGATGACCCGGCCCGGGGCGAGACGCCCCGGTCGTTCGCTCCCTGACAAAGCTTCGCTTCGTCTGCCCTGCGGGCACCGGGGCTCACACTCCCGTAGGTCTCTCTCGTGTTAACTGCTCTTAA
>JACIZI010000012.1 GCA_014359475.1 Marinobacter sp.
GGATCGATGTCTGAGCGCAGCGAGTTTATTCGATCCGTTTTCAGACCCCTCCCCCATACGCTCCAGCCACCAACCCCCCAAACGTCACGCCACTCAATAAGCCCCGACAAAGGAAAGAAACGCCAGGAACCCCACCGCCGTCATCCCCAACGAAAGAACCACAATGCCGAAGCCCCACCAGATGGCCGCCCCATCCGACACAGCCACATCATGCCCCCGCAAGGTGCGGTAAAACGCCCAGGGCCCCAGCACGAACGCACCAACCACCGCGAAAACCAACCCGACCGCAATACCGGCAAAGGTCCAGGTAGCCACCACCGTCGCCCGGTCAGACACCTGATCCGTCACACCATGGCGCAGAAGAAACTGCCGGCAGAAAAACCACAGCAGTGCAAACAGGGCGACCACGAACACCAGGCCGCCAATCAGTGTAATCACACGATAGAGCACGCAAATCCCTCAGCGATTATTCCGGAATGTAAGGCTCCGGCAGACACTCAAAGCCAGGCCTGGCCAACAGGTATCCCTGGAACAGCTCAATGCCCTGCTTCCGGAGCCAGTAATATTCAGCTTCGGTTTCGACACCTTCCGCCAAAATCCGGCCACCGAGCTGGTCCATCATGGTGATGATGCCGGCCACGACCGCCTGTTTGTTGGGGATGGTCTCGATGTCCCGGATCAGCGCCATATCCAGCTTCAGCAAGTCTGGCGGGCTGGCGATCATCAGATTGTAACGTGAATAGCCCGCGCCGAAGTCATCCACTGCAACCTTGAAACCCATTTCCCGGTAGGTATTGATAATGTTGACCAGGTGATCCGGCTCGGAAAGATCCTCACCTTCGATCAATTCAAAAATAATCTTGCTGGTATCGAAATTATAGGTTTTCGCCGCCGCCAGGGTCGTACGGATGCAATATTCCGCTTTGTAAACCGCGTTGGGCAGGAAGTTGATGCTCAGCGAAGTCTGCATACCCAGCTTTGCTGCCAGCTTGACCGCCTTGACCCGGCATACCTGGTCAAAAGCATAACGGTTCCTGTCATTAATTTTGGACAGCACACTCCAGGCGCTCTCGCCCCCGGGACCGCGGATCAGCGCCTCGTAGGCATACACCTCACGCTTGCTGACATCCACGATAGGCTGAAACGCAAAGGTAAAGGAAAAATCCAGCCCTTCACCACACGCGCACTGCTCGCAGTGGGATTCATCAAACAGAACTGCCGGTTTTTCCACAATCACTCCTGGTTCCGGTTTGCTCAACACTTATTTAAAGAAGGCTATCAGAAGAACTATAGATGCCCAATTGGCAAAGGTAAATTCCAGTCAAATCCGGCCACTGGCGCAGGCCGCTCACAGGACTACACTGAAACAGACAAACCCTTTACCCTGAACCAACTCACACACATTTCCTGCAGGAGGTATTCCATGGCCCAGGCTGCACGCATCGCAGTGACACCGGGAGACGGCATCGGTCCGGAGGTGGTCGCCCAGGCAGTCCATTGTCTCGAGGACCTGCGAGCCCGATTCAATCTTTCCCTGGAATGGACCCGCTTCCCCTGGCCATCCCACGCCTGGCATGAGGAACATGGCGAATGTTGGCCAGCGGATGCCCTCACCCGCCTGCAGGACTATGATGCCATCCTGCTGGGAGCGTTGGGCGATCCGGGGCCGCTGGATGATCCGGAGCGTTACCTGCTGCCGGACAGTATATCCCTGGCGCCCCTGCTGGAGATGCGTAAGGGCTTTGACCAGTGGGTCTGCGAACGCCCGGCACAACTGCTGCCCGGCGCGCGCCAATACCTGGCGGATGAGCGGGCAAAGAATGTCGACATGCTGGTAATCCGTGAAAACAGTGAGGGCGAATACGTCGGGCAGGGCGGCCGGCTGCGCCAGGGCACGCCGGACGAGGTGGCCACCCAGATGGAAGTCTTCACCCGCCGGGCCACGCAGCGGATTATCCGCTACGGGTTCGAGCAGGCCAGGATACGTGCAAAACAGCGTTCAGAAACTGGCCGTACCCGCCAGTTCCGCACCCTGGACGGCAACACCTGCGAGAGCCAGGTCTGCGTGATTACCAAACGCAACGCCCTGCGCTACTGGGGCGACATGTATACCGAAGTCTTTGAAGAGATCAGCCGGGAATATCCGGACGTGGCTACCCACCACGAACTGGTGGATGCCGCCTGCATGAAGTTTGTCCAGGTTCCATGGGCCTTCGATGTGGTGGTGGCCAGCAACCTGCAGGGGGATATTCTGACGGACCTGGCGGCGGTACTGTCCGGCGGCATGGGGGTCGCCCCTTCCTGTAACCTGAACCCGGACAACCCGGATCTGCCCTCCATGTTTGAACCCACCCATGGCAGCGCCCCGGACATCGCCGGTCAGGGGCTGGCGGATCCCACCGCCATGCTGTTCACAACAGCGCGGATGCTGGACTGGCTGGGCCGCAAAGACCCGGCCCTGGCGGAAGCCGGCCAGGTGCTGTTTGATGCCGTGGCAGCGGATCTGGCGGAGAATGCAGGTAGCCGTCGCGGTACCACGGAGATCGGGGATGCAGTGCGAAGTCGGCTGAAATAGTCTGCCAAGTTGCCCGGGCCGGCTACTCAGACATCACAAATTCCAGCCGGCCCGGCGCTACCCGGATATCCACAGGCATTGCGCCGAACATTCGCTGTGCCGTATTGGTCTCATCCAGCCGGTACACCGGCACCGTTTCCAGCCACTGGGCCACCACCCGCATGATATTGTCTGTCACCGGCTTCAGGTCCCCGCTGAACAGACTCGATTCCAGACGACTGTCGAGCAGTTTCAGCCGGCGCAGATAGACCGCTTTTTCCCCGGCCTCATACACGGGTGCTCCTTCAACCGACAGCATAAAATTCACCGGAATCTCTGTCAGCAAGGCATTCAGGGCTACTTTCCCCTGCAGATTCACGACAGCCACGTCCCGACCATCGGGCCCCAGCGTTATGTCCGCCTTGCTCAGGGAAAGGCTCAGGGGTGAGCCACTTTTAAGCTGGGCAGAATCAAAATCCGTGACAATCTGTTGAAGGTTCTTTTCCAGCGTCGCCTCCGATATCGAATACGGCGAAAAACTGGCGCAACCGGCCAGGGCCAACAGGCAAAACGCCATCATAACCAGCGCGAAAAGCCTGGCATTCACGTTAAACATTTTCATAGGGTGCTTATCCTGCAGTGATTGGCAGAAAGTCAGTCGTTCTCGGGGCGGACCGTGACAGCAGGCACCAGATTCTCATCAACCACCACCACGAACACAATGGGCTGACAACAGACCTGGCAATCCTCTACGTACTCCGCTTCGCTCAGTGACGGGTCGACGGTCGTATCCAGCATTTCCCAGCAATAGGGGCACTGGACACGAACAGGAATCAGGTCAGACATGGCCGACCCTCAGAATTGCTGTTTTGCCATCCAGGGAATAATCCTGTCAAAGGCTGCTTCCAGCTTTTCACAGGTCGTCGAGAAGCTTATCCGAATCGCATTGGTGGATTCATCCCCGAAAGCATCCCCCGGCACCACGCAGACTCCGGTTTCCTTGAGCATGCGCAGCGCCAGGTCGGACCCGTCCACATGAGGCGGCAGGGACGGGAACGAGAAGAAGGCCCCGCCGGGTTTGTAGCCGGTCAGGTGGGGGGTCTGATCAATCAGTTCCACCACCTTGTCGCGCCGCTCCCGGTAGATATCCACCATATCACGCACACACTGCTGATCACCGGTCAGTGCCGCCACACCGGCAAACTGGGCCGGTGTATTGGCCACGGATGTGGTGAACATGTGATAACGCCGCAGGGACTTGATCGCTGCCTGGCTGGAAATCACCCACCCGACCCGCAGGCCCGCCATGCTGTAGGTCTTCGAGAAGCTGCTGATACACATGATGTTATCCAGATCCATGGAGCAATTGAGGACACTGGCAAAATCATCGTCATCAAAAATCAGATGGTCGTACACCTCATCGGCGTAGACCTGAATGCCCCGATAGGCGCATTCTTCGAGAATCGTCTCAACAGTGCTGCGGGGATAGACCGCACCGGTCGGGTTGTTGGGGTTGTTGAGAATCAGCGCAAAGGTGCGTGACCCCATGGCCCGGATCACCTCATCCGGGTCCAGCTGGTGATCGTTCTCTGCCCGGGTCGGTATGAACTTCACCTCCCCGCCGTTCATGCGGATCAGGGGCGCGTACAGCAGGAAGGACGGATCCGTCACCAGGAACTGGCGACCCGGTGCCGAGGTGGCGGAAATCGCCAGATACATTGCCTCGGTGGCACCACTGGTGATCAGGATGTTATCCCGGGTCAGTTTGCGGTTATAGCGTTTTCCATAATAATCCCGCAGGGCAACCAGCAGCTCCGGCAGACCGGCATCCATGGTATACCCGGTCTGCCCGGCATTCAGCGCATCCACATAGGCATCAATGATATGCTTTGGCGTGGGCAGGTCCGGCTGACCGATGGACAGGTGAATCACATCCTTCATGGTCGCCGCCATGTTGACCATCCGGCGAATTCCCGGCACCGGGATGGCCTGCATGGCCGGGTTCCAGCTGGCCTTGGCCTTCCGGTACTTCACCTTTCCGGGCTTACTCTGACCGGTATCTTTGTTGGCGGCTTCTGCCATAAGCACCTCCTTAAAGGGGTAGAAAAACATGGCTACTTCTGCAGGTTAGCCAGTATTCCCGGGGGGTACAAGAATAAAAGCACTCCCAAGGCATTACCGTGCGGCAACGCCGGTTGACCACCCGGCAGGCAGGTACCAGACTATAGAAAATAACTGCCTCGCCAACATGGTATGGCCAACGGAGGAATCATGAGCAAACACACCCGACCGGTGGTAACCGTACTGACCGCGCCCGGCGAAAAGGAACCGCCCGGCATGGACGCCGTCAGGGCCCGGGCCGAGGTACGCTTTGCCAGCGACGAAGCCACACTGCGCAACACCCTGCCCGGTACCGATGTAATGATGGTGACCGACTTCCGCACGGAAGCCCTGGAAGCCGCCTGGGGCAGCGCCGACAAGCTGCGCTGGATCCACGCCACCAGTGCCGGGGTGGATGCGCTCATGTTCCCCGCCCTGATCCATAGTGATGTTACCGTCACGAATGCCCGGGGCATCTTCGACCGTACCATTGCCGAGTATGTACTGTGCACCATCCTGATGTTCGCCAAGGACTTTCCTCGCTCATTGCAACTGCAGCGCAACCACGAGTGGAAACACCGGGACACGGAAAGGGCTGAAGGTAGCCAGGTACTGGTAGTGGGAGCCGGCTCCATCGGTCGCCAGATCGGTCGACTTGTGCGTGCCGCCGGCATGATTCCACACGGCATCGCCCGCACCCCCCGCAACGACGACCCGGACTTTCTCGCCGTACACGGAAACGACCAGCTCTACGAACAACTCGGCCTGGCCGACTACGTTGTGATTGCCGCACCGCTGACCCCGCAGACCGAGGGGCTGTTTGATGAAAAGGCCTTCAAGGCCATGCGCAAGACAGCCCGACTGATCAACATCGGCCGCGGCCCCATCGTCAAGACTGACGACCTGATTGCGGCACTCGGGAACGGCGAGATTGCCGGAGCCGGACTGGACGTTTTCGAAGAAGAACCGGTACCTTCAGACCACCCCCTGTGGGACATGGACAACGTAATCATGACAGCCCACATGGCAGGTGATTTCATCGGCTGGAAACGCGCCCTGACCGATCAGTTCCTGGAGAACTTTGACCGCTGGCATGAGGGGGGTGAGCTGTTCAATCTGGTTAACAAGGAACTGGGCTACGCGGGCGGCTGAGCCGCCCGCATCGCAGATCAGGCATTCCGGTTGGTCGCCGCAAACTGCTCCTGCAGCGGCAGAAGGTCAAACACCCGTTCCGGATTGTTCGGATCAACCAGTTCGGTCGCTGACTTATAAACCCGTGGGGTGGAATACAGCAGCTTTATGGCAGTGCTATGGGGCATGGCCATATATCGCTCTCCGTGATTCTCCTCCAGCCACTTGCGCACCGCCGGAGCCTTGTTGTGGCCCATTTTCGGGAAGAAATGGTGCTCCACATGATGGCTGAAGCGAAAATGCAGGCGATCCAGAACCGGGTTACTGCGCAGACTCATGGAGTTGTCCAGCGGGTTATTGGTGCCCGTCTGGGGACGCAGGAAATGGTTGGTCAGGATGTAAGCCTGGCCAAGGAAATTGGCGGTCATAAACGGAATCAGCACAGTGAAGATCGCCAGCGGACCGGAGATGATGGCCAGGGCTGTCCAGCCGGCCACACAGTACCATACCTGCCGGATCGCCCGCTTTCGGTCCAACCCCTGGAACTGCTTGCGATGCTTGGCCTGCACACCCAGAACCAGCAGCGCGTGGAAGGTGAAGGAATAGGTAAGGAACAGGTAGCTGTACCAGGTACCGGAGCCCGGCGCCAGTTTGGTGAACTTCTTCTGACCGGGATTGGTGTGGTAGCGGCGGATGGTACCAAAGCTGTCCGGATCGGCGTTACCCATATTGGTGTTGGCATGGTGAACCACGTTGTGCCAACGCCGCCAGAATTCGGGCGGGACAACCATCGGACCGAAACCCAGCCAGCCGAAGAAATTCTGCCATTTGTGGCTCATCCCCATGGCACCATGCAGCACCTCGTGAGCCAGCAGTGCCTGGGAGCCGATGGTGTGCCCTACCACCAGGCCCAGCAGCAGATTGGCATACCAGGGAAGGCCCGCTGTCAGGATGGTCACAATGCCCCCCCAGATCACCAGCTGCAGCGGCAGAAACCAGATAACACGCCAGGTCTGTGGCGCAAAGGTGTCTGCGGGCAATTCCTGTTTCATCCGGTTGCGCAATTCGCGCTCATCCTGCTTGCCCCATGCCGGGGTTTCCATTTTTTCGGGTTTTACGGCAGCATTCATGCGTCACCTTGCTCTCGCTTGTCATTTAAGAGTACAGCTGTACGCTGAATCTACATAATCCGGTGGCAAATGACAATGACAAATCGATAAATTTTCCGTGAAAAATGCATTAATCGACCCGTAAATCCGGCATACAGGGCTACAGCCAGAAAGAAAAGAAAAGCGATAAAGAACCGGGTTCACGGATTGCGTACATATGTACCAACCCGAACGATAACGGCAGCCCGAATGAAGCGCCGGTCAGGTTCCCGAGAGGGAGGTATCGGAGGGGTCAATTTCCATTTGCCGGATCGCTATTACCGCCTGGGTGCGATTACGGACATTCAGTTTCCGGAAAACAGCGGTGATGTGGGCCTTGATGGTTGCTTCCGAGACATCCAGCTCATAGGCAATCTGTTTGTTGAGCAGCCCCTCTGCCAGCATGCCCAGAACACGGAACTGCTGGGGCGTCAGGGAAGCAAGCTTCCCGGAGAAATCCGTTTCATCGGATTGCATGCGTTCGATTTTTTCCGCGATACCGTCCGGCAGCCAGACCTCCCCTTCCAGAATATCCCGGATCGCGTCGGTGATGGTCGGCAGCGGAGCAGATTTGGGGATAAAGCCGGATGCCCCGTAATCAATCGACCGCCGCATTACCTGAAGATCTTCGGACCCGGAAACCACCACCACCGGCAGTCCCGGGTACTGACCACGCATGAACACCAGACCGGAGAATCCATGGGCACCCGGCATGTTCAGGTCCAGCAACACCAGATCTGCGTCCGGATGGGAATCCACCGCCTCCTGCAAAGCCTTGACGCTGCCCACTTCCACCGCCCTGGCTTCCGGAACGGCCTGATTGACCGCCTGCTTCAGAGCGGCCCGGAAAAGCGGATGGTCATCGGCGATGATGATGGTCTGTGTCATGCGTTCAGGCCTTCGACATGAAGCGGCCCCCGCAGGGGCCGGCTGTTAACTGGAAGCGCGACCGCTAATGAGGTCATCCACCACCCCCGGATCCGCCAGAGTAGAGGTATCCCCGAGCTGGTCGTGCTCATTGGCAGCAATCTTGCGCAGGATACGACGCATGATCTTGCCGGAGCGGGTTTTCGGCAGCCCCGGAGCCCACTGAATAATGTCCGGTGAAGCAATCGGGCCGATTTCCTGGCGCACCCACTGAACCAGCTCTTTCCTGAGCTCATCCGTTGGCTCTTCCCCCTGCACCAGAGTCACGTACACGTAGATACCCTGCCCCTTGATGTCATGGGGATAACCAACCACGGCCGCTTCCGCCACCTTGCTGTGGGCTACCAGGGCACTTTCCACTTCTGCGGTACCCAGGCGATGACCGGACACGTTCAGCACGTCATCCACACGCCCCGTGATCCAGTAATAACCGTCTTCGTCCCGGCGGGCACCGTCACCGGTGAAGTACATGCCCTTGTAGGTACTGAAGTAAGTCTGGGCAAAGCGTTCGTGATCACCAAAAATGGTGCGCATCTGGCCGGGCCAGCTGTCCAGGATCACCAGGTTACCTTCGGCCTTGCCCTCGAGGATATTACCCTCGTTATCCACCAGTGCCGGCTGCACGCCGAAGAACGGTACCGTCGCCGAGCCCGGCTTCAGGTCAATGGCTCCCGGCAAGGGCGAGATAAGGATCCCGCCGGTTTCCGTCTGCCACCAGGTGTCTACAATCGGGCACTGACTGTTGCCAATGACCCGGTAGTACCACTCCCAGGCCTCCGGGTTGATCGGCTCGCCCACAGATCCCAGCAGCTTGAGGCTTTCACGGGTGGTACCGTTCATGCACGACTCACCCTCAGCCATCAGGGCACGAATAGCGGTTGGCGCGGTGTAAAGGATGTTTACCTTGTGCTTGTCGACCACCTGCCCCATGCGCGAGCTGTCCGGGTAATTGGGCACTCCCTCGAAGAGCAGCGTTACCGCACCATTGGCCAGCGGACCGTACAGGATGTAACTGTGACCGGTGACCCAGCCGAAGTCCGCAGTGCACCAGTACACATCGTCTTCGTGATAGTCGAAAACATATTCGTGGGTCATGGAGGTGTACACCATGTAACCGCCGGTCGTGTGCAGCACACCCTTCGGGGCACCGGTGGAACCGGACGTATACAGCATGAACAGCGGGTCCTCGGCATTCATCGGCTCTGGCGGACAGTCGGTGGAGGCATCCTTCATCAGGTCGCCGTACCAGACATCCCGGTCGTCATTCCAGGGTGCAGCGCCACCGGTGCGTTTCACCACGATGACCTTCTCGACATCCGGCACCGTATCCGACTTGAGCGCCGCATCCACATTCTTCTTCAGAGGGATTTTTCGACCACCACGCACCCCTTCATCCGCCGTCACTACAAACCGGGATTTGCCGTTTGCAATCCGGGCACCGAGAGCCTCCGGCGAGAAGCCACCAAACACCACGGAATGGATGGCGCCAATGCGGGCGCAGGCCAGCATGGCAACCCCGGTTTCGACGATCATGGGCATGTAGATGGTCACCACGTCGCCCTTCCTGACCCCCTGACTCTTCAGTACGTTGGCAAATTTGCAGGTTTCCTCATACAGCTCACGGTAGGTCACGTGCCGGGAGTCCGCCGGATCATCCCCCTCAAAAATAATCGCGGTTTTGTCACCACGGGTGTCCAGGTGACGGTCCAGACAGTTGGCAGAGGCATTCAGCACCCCGTCTTCGAACCATTTGATCGAGAGTCTGTTGTAGTCGTAGGTGGTATTTTTGACCTTTGTATAAGGCTTTATCCAGTCGATTCGCTTACCGTGCTCACCCCAGAACGCTTCGGGATCCTCCACGGACTGACGGTACATATCCTCATACTGTTGCTTGTTCAGAAGGGCACGTTCTGCCACGTCCGGTGCAACCGGGTAAAGCTTAGGAGCTGTCATTGTTATTCCCCCTTGATTCAGGTCTGATGTCATTGTCGGTTCTGTGAAACAGAGCTTTATCAGCGCCCCGGGCCCAGTGAAGACCAATAACCATAGTTCAACACGGGCATGACCAGACAATGAATTAGACGAACGTCCAACCATGAGACAACCGGCACGCCCGCAACCACTCGAGACAAGATCCCATCTGCCGGGCCGGAGTCCAACCACGCCATAGCCGGCCTGACAGCACCGCGCCACCGACCGAACCCCGGCGTATTCATTTACTGGCAGGATGCACACTCAAGGTAAGGAGCCTCTGATTAACCCTGTTAATTGCGAGTGAACCCTGTTAATTGCGAGCCACTTCAGCCCTTGCCCAGCATGGCGTTCAGGATGCGCTGCAGGGTCACATCGGTTGGCTGGTCCCGAAGTGCCCGGGCAAGCTTTTCCTGCTCACCGAACACGACCGAATCGTAAATCGCCTCAGGCTCCCCGCCAGTGGTTTCCGATTCAGGCGCCCCCGCCTCACTCCCGGGCGCGGGAGGGTCCAGCTCATCGGCCAGCTGACGCAGGTGGGCCGCCATATGACGACGCTGGACCCGGGGCAGCTGCTGCCAATCCAGGGATGCGAGGCCGGTCTGCACGATCTCAACAGTGTCTTCGTCCATATTGCGCCCCAGCAGGGCAAATAATTCGTTGAATGCCTCATACCGGAGCATGGATGACTGCTTATTGGCATCCAGCCACCAGGCCAGCTCCGCAGCGAGACGCTGACATTCACGCAGAGGATCTCTGGCTGCCTTGTCGCGCTTCTCTTTTTCCTCTGCCTGTTTTGCGGTTTTCTTAGACACATTGTGCCAGTAGGCGGCAATACCGTTTCTGCGAGCCGGCACCCTGGTCAGGCGCACCTTGACCATGTCCGCCAGAGTCATGAACTGGCGGCTGGAGGGATCAGATGCTGGCATCCAAGCCACCGGGCTCTGACTCAGCACAGACTGACGGAGTGCTTCATCCCGCCAGATGGCTCCCAGGTAATGCAATTCAATACCCAGGTGCTTTTCCACCGCAGCGGCAAACCGCTGATAAACCGTTTTGGCCTGGGACGCACCCTGAGCCATGTTGACCAGTATGCTCGGAGTACGACGATAGCCTCTGCGATACAGCACCTTGATCAGTGAGAAGGCATCGGTCAGCGCCGTGGGGTCCGGTGTGAGCACCACGCAAGCCATGTCGGCAGCGGCAATCATATGCAGGCCAGCCGGCTGCAGGCCCGCCGCGGTATCCGTCACAACATAGTCGTAGTGACGCTCCAGACGGCCCAGCGCCCGCAGCACCGGGAGGCTGTCTCCGCTGTCCATTTCCATACAGCGCTGAACGCCGGAAGCGCCCGGAATAATATGCAGACCATGCTGCACTTCCATCAGAGCCTCTTCCAGATCGCATTCGCCAGCCATCACATTGGCCAGGGTGCGCTGAGGATAGCGACCCAGCATGATACTGACATTGGCCAGATCCGTGTCGCCATCAAGTAACAGGACACGGTGCCCCTCCCGCGCCAGAGTCAGTGCCAGGTTCAGGGAAATAGAGGTCTTACCGATCCCTCCCTTCCCCCCGGTCACCGCAAGTGTGCGGGGCTGGTGCGTTATTTGCTTGGTAGCGCTACGGTCCGTCATGTTGGGCAACTGTCTTTTTGATCCGGTGACGACTGCACCCCTGCACTCAGGGACGCTACTGGACTGACAAATCAGTTTACTCCCTGACGCCGCAAAACTGTAGGCACTGGCCACAGTTTTACAGATTTTTTGCCGGAAATGAGAACCGGATATGAACTGACAAAACGATAACGAATAGCGCCTGGCTTGCCTGAAGAACCCGGGTTTTCCATCAGCTACAGTGCAACTCGGCGCTGACCCCCAGTCCGAGAGCGGCCATAAAACCCACCAGCCCTGCCGGAATATCCCCGGAGAAGCGCACCGCCAGCACCGGCTCAGGATTCGGTGTGGTATCAAACCGGCTGTCTACCGCAGTCTCATCACTTGCCTGCTGATCCAGCAGCCAGGCGGTTCTCCGGGCAATGGCCTCACCGGAGTCCACCCAGAACCGCACATTCGGCAGACATTCCCGCAGCGCCGCGGCAATCAGCGGGTAATGGGTGCAACCCAGCACGACCGTATCCAGACTCCTTTGCCGCAACGGTGCCAAGGCCTCGCAGAGCTCCACTCCGGGCAGCGGACTGCCCGCTACCAACCGCTCAATCCAGTGCACCAGCTCGGGAATACCCAGCCGCTCTACCCGGCAGTCTGCGGCAAAGCTCCCAATCAGCTCATCCAGATACGGTCTGCGGACGGTGGCCGGCGTGGCCAGCAGACCGATATGGCGAGTAACCGACAGTTGCGCGGCAGGCTTGATGGCGGGCACCACCCCCACCACGGGCACCTTCAGAGCGGCGCGCAGGGCTGGCAGAGCCACTGTGCTGGCGGTATTGCAGGCTACCACCAGTACATCACAAGGTAGCTTGTCCAGACTGGAGCGGACGGTCGCCAGAGTGCGATCAATCACTGTGTGCTCCGCCAGCCCGCCGTAGGGGAAGGCTGCGTTGTCTGCCACATAGACCAGCTCCGCCCAAGGCAGGGACTGATGCAGGGAGCCGGCGATACTGAGGCCGCCCACACCGGAATCAAACAACATTACCCTGGGTCGTCTCATGACTTCCTGTGGCCAGTCTCCGGAAATGGGGCAATGTATCACATGCCGCATGGACCCAGAAGCGATAAGCTTGCCGGATCATCCCTTTGCCTGCCATGCACAACCAAGTAGACTTGGCGCCTGATTTGCCATCCGGAGCCAGACATATGCAGATTTTCCCGGCCCTGAACAGCCTGATCCTGACCCTGTTCCGCAAAATCCTGTTTCTCTGGGTGCGGACCGATGTCAGCGGCAACAATGCCGAATCCCTGGGCCTGGATCCGGACAAACCGGTTTGCTATGTACTCCAGTACAGCTCTCTGTCCAGCCGGCTGGTTCTCCAGCAGGAAACCCTTAAGGGCGGCCTGCCGCCAGCGGCACCGCCCCGCAGACCGGATGACAGGAGCCCGCCCGGCCGCCCCATGATTTTCCTTTACCGGCGTACCGGAGGGGCAGTCCGCCGTCGCCATGCGCCGGTACTGACGTCCCGATTCAGAGAGCTGATTCATTACGGACTGGAACACCCGGACCAGGATGTGCAGGTGGTACCGGTGTCAATCTTCTGGGGCCGCTCGCCTGACAAGGAACGGTCTCTGGTCAAGCTGCTCCTGTCCGATACCTGGTCCGTGGCCGGACGCCTGCAGAAATTCCTGATTATTCTGGTACATGGCCGTAACACCTACGTGCAGTTCAACCGCCCCCTGTCACTCAGACAGGTGATCGACGAATACCGGGATAATGAAGCCCGCGCCAACCGCAAGCTGGCCCGCATACTGCGCACCCACTTCCGCAGGGTGCGCCAGGCCGTGCTGGGACCCGACCTGTCCCACCGCCGTACGCTGGTAAGCAGCCTGGTACGCACCCCGGCGGTGAAGGAAGCCATCCGGGAAACTGCCCGCAAGGACGACATTCCGCCGGAGAAAGTGCACGCCAAGGCCTTGAAATACGCGGATGAGATTGCCGCCAGCATGTCCCTGGTGACCATCCGTTTTCTGGAGGTGGTGCTGTCCTGGTTGTGGAACCGGATCTACAAGGGGATTGCCGTCAATAACATCAAGGTGCCACGGGAAGTGGCTCAGGACAACGCGGTGGTCTATGTGCCCTGCCACCGCTCCCACATCGACTACCTGCTGCTGTCCTACGTTCTTTACAGAAACGGCCTGATGCCACCGCACATCGCCGCGGGCATTAACCTGAACATGCCGGTGGTGGGCCCCATTCTGCGTCGGGGCGGAGCCTTTTTCATGCGCCGCAGTTTCCGGGACAACCCCCTGTACGCCACCGTATTCAATGAATACATGCATGTAATGTTCTCCCGGGGTTATTCGGTGGAGTATTTTGTGGAAGGCGGTCGCAGCCGCACTGGCCGCATGCTGCAACCCAGGCCCGGCATGCTGTCGATGACGGTGCGCAGCTTCCTGAGGGATCACCGCAAACCCATTGTTTTTGTACCGGTCTACATCGGCTACGAGAAAGTCATGGAAGGGCGCTCCTACCTGGGGGAACTTCGAGGCAAGAAGAAACAGAAGGAAAGCATCTTCACGCTGGCCAAGACTGCCCGCAAGCTCACCAGCTCCTTCGGAAAGGTGGCGGTCAATTTCGGTGACCCCATCCACCTGTCGGAAGTGCTGGATACCATCGAGCCAAGCTGGCGAAGCGAAGCCTACAACAGCGAGTACCGGCCTGTCTGGCTGAACCGGGCGGTCGATGAGCTGGCTTTCCGGGTCGCCACCCATATCAACTCCGCCGTCGCGGTGAATCCGATCGGCATGACCGCCACCGTGCTGCTGGGCACCGAACGACTGGCCATGGACGAAGTCCAGCTGGTCAGACTGATGGACCAGCTGGCCGGACTGCTGCAAGCTAACCCCTACGCGGAAACCGTCACCCTGCCGGAAGGTTCCGGCAAGGACTGGCTGCAATACTGCGAGAATATGGGGCTGGTGGTGCGGCTTCCCCAGAAGCTTGGCGATATTATCGGCCTGGAGGGTAGCAATGCCACCCTGATGACCTACTACCGCAACAACATACAGCACCTGTTTGCCCTGCCCTCCCTGGTGGCCAGCCTGTTCGAGAACAATATCAGCCTGCGCCGTGACAAGGCGGTATTCCTCGCCGGCATCGCCTACCCCTATATCCAGTCGGAACTGTTCCTGAAATACCGGGGAGCCGAGGTAGAGACTGCCATCCACCAGTGGATTGACGTACTGATCAACCAGGGTCTGCTGACAGTCGAAGACGACCGCCTGAACCGCCCGGAGGAAGGCACCCAAGCCATGCTGCGCCTGCGCATTCTGTCCCGCTTCATTATCCAGACCCTGGAGCGCTACCACATTACCCTCGGCATACTGCGGCGCTATGGTTCGGGCAAGATCAGTGCCGGGGAACTGGAGGAGCAGAGCACTCTGCTGGCCGAACGCATGTCCATTCTGTTCGGCCTGAATGCCCCGGAATTTTTTGACAAGACCCTGTTCCGCAATTTCATCACCAACCTGCAGACCAATGGGGTGGTGACCACCGATGACCAGGGTATGCTATGTTACTCGGCGACACTGGATGAAGTGGCGGAAGATGCCCGGCTGGTGCTAAGCGTGGAAAAACGCCAGGCGATCCAGCAGGTTACCATGATGGGAGCCTGAGCAATCCGGCGGAATCAACCCGTACCCGGAAGGGCACGTTGCACATAGATATCGTACCGGCTGCTTTTGCCTTCTATCCGCAGGGTGGGTTGCGGCCCGTCAATCGACGGTGCCTTGCGGGGGCGCTTGACCACCACCCGGCAGGCACCGGCTGACAAGGCCACCCGCAGTAACTGCGGTGCATCATCGTCATCCCCGACCACCTGGCGAAATACCTGCATTTCCTTCCCGGCCAGAGCCGCCTTGCTGCGGTGGGGAAACATCGGGTCCAGATAGATCACATCGATCCCTTCTACGCCGTCAGACAAGGCAGCAAAGCTGTTGCCGGGCACCAGTGTCATGCGGGCCACCACCGCAGCGGTTTGCGGGCACTCTGCTGCCCGCTCGAGGCCATCCCTGAGCAATTCACAAACCGGCCGGCAGCGCTCCATCATCCGCACTTCACAGCCCAGCCCAGCCAGCACATAGGCATCCCGGCCCAGTCCGGCGGTGGCATCCAGTACTCGCAGGGGCCGGCGGGTCTTTTGCAGGCCAACGGCCTTTGCCACCAACTGCCCGGTGCCACCACCATGGGCCCGGCGATAGCCGGCTTTGCCAGTGACAAACTCGGCACTGACGGGCCCGGGCGCGCCCTTGCCCGTCAATGCCAGCGACAGGCCCTGCTCCGCCACCATGAGGAGCACCGGATACTTGCGGCGCTTTTTCGGCTCAGCGACACCAAGGAAGGGGAGATCCAGAGAAGCAGCGAGCTGGCCGGCATGCTCCAGAAAGGCCGTATCGGTACAGGCGACAGCCAGAGTACCTGTCGGTGCAGAATCAACCGGGAAATCGGGCATCAGATCAGGATATCAATACCGGCAAGCTCGCCCGTGCCGTCATCGTTACGGCTGGCAATATCAGTGAACGCATCCAGGGCGCGACTGGTGGACAGGGGTAACTGGTCAGCCCGAAACCGTTCCAGGCGAACATCTTCCGCCGCACGACGGGCGTCCACACGGCGCTGCAGATCTTCCGGGGATGAGACGCGCTCCCGGCCGCCGATGGGGTTATCGAGATCGATGCGGACCTGGGTATTTTGCTTGTCCGGGGATGCCGCCGGGGCGCGAGCCACATCGCTGCGCTCACGGACCACACCGCTGCCGGACTGATAGGGCTGATTAGCGCCGGAGTTGATACCACCAATCATCGAAGCGTCACCCAGAAAAGAAACATGTCAGGAAAGTATGGAACATTTCCAGCGGGCAGAAAAGCCCGGGCTGAAAATCAGCGCCCCGGCAGTTTCTGCCAGGTGATTTCATCACGCACATAAACTGGCCGGGCCTGCTCCGCAGCGACCTGCAAGCCATTTTGATAACCTCTGGCGGCAAGTCGGGCCACCTGGGCGGCCCGCGGCACCAGATGTTCGTTTACCCGGCTCATTGCTGCAACCACGGACTCCGGCATCCTCGACCGCAGGGACCAGCCATCACCCGCTCCCTGCCAGGGACCGTCCAGATCCGGAAGAGATACCCGTTCCGGGGAACAGACCCGCTCCGTGATCAGCGGCTCCGGCCAGCCATCCCGCATGGCGAAGCAGCCCCAATAGACCTCGTCCATACGCGCATCGAATGCCACGGCCACGCCGCTGCCTCCCGGTGTGCCGGACTGTTCGGCACTTTGCAGGGCCAGCGCCTGCAGCGAGGAGACCGCCACCACCGGCAGGCCGGCACCCCAGGCCAGCCCCTGGATCACACCGGTGGCAATACGAAGGCCGGTAAAGGAGCCAGGGCCGCAGGCAAAACCGAGCGCATCGAGATCAGACACCGCCAGCCCGGCCTCCGCCAGCAACGCGCGAACCATCGGCATCAGCAGCCGGGTATGACCCCGGGGAGCCAGCTCAAAGCGCTCAGTCACCTGCCCGTCAACAAACAGGGCGGCAGAGCAGCCCCGGGAGGTGGTATCTACCGCCAGCAGTTTCAAGTGGCTCAGCCCAGCCTGGACATGATTTTTTCGCGGATATCCTCGAGGCTGCCAACGCCCTCAACCTGGACATACTCCGGGGCGGCCTCCGGATCCTGCTGCGCCCACTGCCGATAATAACCGACCAACGGTGCGGTCTGCTCGTGGTAGGTTTTCAGGCGCCGCCGCACGGTTTCCTCCCGGTCGTCCTCACGCTGAATCAGCGGCTCACCGGTTTCATCGTCCTTGCCTTCTTCACGGGGCGGGTTGTATTTCACATGATAGACCCGGCCACTGCCCTCGTGCACACGGCGACCCGCCAGACGGTTGACGATCTCTTCGTCATCCACGGCGATTTCCACCACGTAATCGATGGCAATACCCTGCTGCTTCAGCGCTTCAGCCTGGGGAATGGTACGGGGGAAGCCGTCCAGCAGGAAGCCGTTGACGCAATCCGGCTGCCGGATACGTTCTTCGATCAGCGCAATAATGATGTCGTCAGACACCAGGCCACCACTGGCCATGACTTCCTTTACTTTCAAGCCAAGCTCGGATTCTTCCTTGACAGCGGCACGGAGCATATCCCCTGTGGAAATCTGAGGGATATCAAAGCGCTCGGCAATGAACTGAGCCTGGGTACCCTTACCCGCGCCCGGCGCTCCCAGCATGATAATACGCATAACGTTGTGCTCCCGTTTTCTGTCTTTATCGTTTGAAAATCTGCGGCAAAACCGCTGCTTTGCGACAGACTCTCGGCACCGCCCAATGAAAAAGAGCCCGCATTATACGAGCTCGGTCTCTGCATAGAAAGTGGCCATCCGTCGAATACGGAATCCGCAGCTCAGGCAGCCAGCAAGCCGGCCAACTGGTCCAGTTCCCCACCAACAATATCCAGGCTTTCTTCCAGCGCCGCCAGGTCCGTGTCCGAGAGGCGCAGCCGCGCCGCCAGATCCGCACTGTCATCCGCGTTGAATTCGTCGCCTATGCCCCTTGGTTTAAGCAGGGCGTTAGCCAGTTGCACCATCAACACATAGTTCTCGTGCTCACCGTGGTAGTCGTGTTGCTGGTGGACACCGGCCGACTTGACCACCGGCTCGGGCAACTGCCAGAGCTTGTGCAGGATGCCGCCAATGGCCCCGTGCCCGACGCTCAGAAACGATTCCTGCTGATCCGCGGCGCCGAACACCTCATGCTCCAGGGACTGCATACTCGCCTCCGGGTTACTCTCCCGGAGCTCATTCAGCTCCCGGAATTCGCCGGGGAACAGATGGCCGATCAGTAACAGCCCGAAGTTGTGCAGCAAACCACACAGGTACGCCAGTCCCTTGTCTGCCCCTACCTTCGGCGCCATTTCCTGGCACAGAAAGGCACAGTACAGAGAATGCCGCCAGAAACTGTCCATGCCCAGCACCCCCTGTCTGGGCACATCAAAGGCACGCACCGAGGCAATACCCAGTGCGATATGGGCCACCCGGTCGAACCCCAGTACACGGGTAACCGCCTCCTGTACCGACTGGATTTCTCCCGGGTAGTTGAACAGTGCGGAACGGGCATAGCGCATGATCTGGGCCGTCAGACTGGGATCATACTCAATCAGGTCTGCCAGTTCCCGCGCCGAGGATTCAGTATCGGCGGTCAGCCGCAGAATACGCAACGCGAGGGCAGGCATGGGCGGCAGGCGATAGAGCCTTTGCAGTTTGTCCGCCACTTCCCCCAGGGTCAGAGCCCGGCGGTCATTGTCACCCTTGCCGCGAATCACCAGATGCGCCCTTGGGGCATCCTGCAACATCATGGCGATACCATCCCGATCCAGCACCACCAGGGAATCCCGGCGCCCACCGCAGACATAGGCCCGGGACAGGGAATCCACGTCATTGTCCACCAGCACCTGAAGCTCATAGGCCGCGCCCGCCGGCGGAAAGAACCCCGCATCACAATCCTGGAACAGCCGGGTCGCCTGACGGGCTGTCAAAGGCTGTAATTGCCGGCCAGTGGCCTCCCTGACCGCATCCATATCGAGGGTGCTGGTAAAGGTGTGCACCATCATTACCACCCCGCTGATATCGATCATCAGCGTGCCCCTGACTACATTATCCTGGGTCACACCGGCACTGATAATGGCCGCATCGAGATTGACCACCGGAGCCAGGGACAGCTCCCGGTACTGAATACCCTTACGGGCGAAAAACTGTTGCAGTCGCGCAGACAATGACAAGTGACCTGCTCCTCCGTGTGCTTTCTGTCTGTAAATCAGCCGGTGTTCCGCATGCCCGCGGAAATGCCGGCCATGGTGACCTTAAGCGCCCGCTCTACCGTTTCCGGTACCTTGCCCTGATCTTCTGACTCCCGGTCCCTTCTGAGCAATTCTGCCTGCAGGTAATGCAGTGGATCCGTGTAGGGATTGCGTACCCGCAGGGAGTGGGCAAACACCGGCTCAGCCTCCAGCAAGTGCTGCTGCTCCTTGATGGTCAACACATGATCAATACAGGATTGCAAACGGGCCCGAAGATCCTCGCCGAGCTTTTTCAGTGTCTCATCGCTGACCAGCGTTTTTTCATAATAGCTGGCAATCCGCAGGTCAGACTTGGCAAGTACCATCTCCAGCATATCAATGTAGGTGCGGAAGAACGGCCAGCGCCGGATCATTTCCTGCAATACCGGCAAACGGCCCGTCTCCAGGGCGGCCCCCAACGCCACATCACTGCCCAGCCAGCTGGGCAGCATCAGACGCATCTGGGTCCAGGCAAAGATCCATGGTATCGCGCGCAGACTCTCCACACCACCCGTCGGCTTGCGGCGCGCCGGACGGCTACCGAGCGCCAGCTTACCGAGAGCGGTTTCCGGTGTAACCTGGCGGAAATAAGGTACAAAATCCGGGTTCTCCCGCACCACATCCCGGTAGGCCCGCAGGGACCGCTCGGTGAGCCAGTCCATGGCCTCGCGCCACGCCGGCTCCGGTTGCGGCGGTGGTGCCAGGGTTGCCTCCAGAACCGCCGAGGTGTACAGGGTCAGGCTCTGGATGGCCAGTCTGGGCAGGCCGAATTTGAAGCGAATCATTTCGCCCTGCTCGGTAATCCGGAAACTGCCGTTCACCGATCCCGGGGGCTGGGACAGGATAGCGCGGTTGGCCGGACCACCACCACGGCCCACTGTCCCGCCCCGCCCGTGGAAAAGCGTCAGATGAATATCGTACTGGTTTGCCACCTCCGTCAGCTTTTCCTGGGCCTGGTACTGAGCCCAGGCCGCCATCATCTGGCCCGCATCCTTGGCTGAATCCGAATAACCGATCATCACCTCCTGCCGCTCCCGGCAGTATTCCCGGTACCATGCAAGGTCATAAAGCGCCCGCATGCTGTCTGGCGCATTACGCAGATCGTCAAGAGTCTCGAACAGGGGCACCACCCGCATCGGATGCTTCATGCCGGCTTCCCGCAACAGCAGGATCACACTGAGAATATCCGATGGTGAACTGGCCATGGAGATCACGTAGGAGCCCAGCGCCTCAGGTGGCTGACCGGCTACCACTTCACAGGTACGCAACACTTCCAGAACATTGTCGGACGGCTCCCAGTCCCGTGGAATCAGCGGCCGACGGCCCTGCAGCTCGGTCAGCAGGAAGCGCTGCCGCTCCTCCTCGGGCCAGGACAGATAATCCCCCTGCCCCAGGAATTCCACCATTTCCGCAACCGCCTCGGCGTGGCGGTCGGCTTCCTGGCGAACATCGAGACGAATCAGCGGCAGGCCAAATGTCCATGCCCTGCGAATGGTATCCAGCAGCGGGCCATCGGCAATGGCACCCAGCCCGCATTCATGCAGGGAGCGGTAACAGAGCTCCAGCGGCCCGGTGAGATCCTCATTGTTGAACAGAATGTTGCTGGCATCGGCCGTCTCCCCGTTAATACTGGCTTCGGCCCAGTCCCGGGTGGCGATCAGCCGGTCACGCAGGCCGGCAAGTACCATACGGTAGGGTTCCCGCTGATCACCGATCTGTTGCTTCAGTTCATCGCTGGCCTGCCACATGGACAATTCAGCCCGCAGTGCCTGGATATCCCGCAGGAACAGGTCAGCGGCCATCCAGCGCCCGAGCAGAAAGACCTCCCGGGTCACCTTGTGAGTCACGTTGGGGTTGCCATCCCGGTCACCGCCCATCCAGGAAGCGATCTTTACCGGCGTTGCATCCAGTGGCAGTCCCTTGCCCGAGGCATCCTGCAATGACTGGTCCAGACTGCGCATGAATTTTGGCAGTGCCTGCCACAGGCTGTTCTCGATCACCGCAAATCCCCACTTGGCCTCATCCACGGCGGTGGGACGTTGGTGACGGATTTCGTCGGTATGCCAGGCTTCAGTCACCAGTCGCGACAGGCGATCAATAATCTCGTTCCGCTCCGCCGGCATCAGGTCGTCATGATCCAGGCTGGCCAGGCACTCGGACATTTCGTCATACTTCATGATCAGGGTACGGCGGGCCACTTCGGTGGGATGGGCGGTTAACACAAACTCGATCCGCATTCGGGATACCTGGTGGTGTAACTCTTCGGCATCCACACCCCCGGCGCTGAGTCGCTCGAATACCTCCGCGAAGGATTCCACCATCAGATCCGCCTGATGACCTCTCTTGCGACGGATGCCGTGGTATTGCTCCGCCAGATTGGCCAGGTTCAGAAACTGGTTGAATGCCCGGGTTACCGGTAACAACTCCTCGTCACCCAGCTTTCCCAGAAGACTGACCAGGTTCTGCCCGGAACCACTCTCCTGGCGCCGATCGGCCTTGGCAGCAGCGCGAATTTCCTCAATCAGGTCATAGACTTTCCGCCCGGGCTGGCGTTGGATACTGTGGCCCAGAAGTTCCCCCAGCAGGCGGACATTTTCGCGAAGATCCGGATGAAGCTCAGTCACGTCGGCACCCTTTTGAATTGACGTTTGCAAATGTCTGTGACGATACTAATAACGATTAAAAACAGTGGTCGCAAGGAGAATTCATGAAAGTCACCGATCTTCCAAAACACTGGGAACAGAAAAAGAAGCCCGTTGAACGCACCCATGGCTACAATCTGCGCCTGCCGATTGAAGATGCCGCGCGCCTTGCCGCCCTCGCGGAACTCTACCCGGACCGTTCGGAAAGCGAGATTCTGAACGACATGATCGCAGCCGCACTGGACGACCTGGTCAGTGACGGGCCACTGAAGGATAAACTGAAGGACAGGTGAAGCACAGGTAAGGAAACGCGGAGGGCCTGGCCACCCCGGGGTTTACCGGGGCCGGGCCAGCGGTGCCGTATTGCCGGGTCAGGCAACGGACTCGAGTTGTCGCGACTTGATGCGCTTGATGTGCTTCTGACTGAGGCTGACCAGCCGCGGGGTCATACCTACATCCTCGTAGATCTCGAAACCATCCTCGTCATAAGCCACGACCTTGTCCCCCTGCACGTAGGGGAAGCTGGTTTCCAGCTCATCCAGAGCTGCCGAAACAAGATCCCGGATCAGATCCTGGGATGACTTCATGGGATAAAGCGCGGCCAGCTTTTCCAGCCGCCTGTGGTGCTGGTCACTCAACTGCATGTCATAACGATCCCGGGTCAGCCTGCCGCGGGCGTGTTTATCCCAATGATCGACCAGATCCTTGATTTTCATGTTGCCTCTACTCCTGAATCATCAGATGGCAAACCGGAGCGCCGAAAACATGCGCCCCTGTCTACTCATTGTAGGCGAAACAGGCAGCCTGCAAGGTCGTGTATGGTAACGATTTGTACTTATCGGTTACCAACTCTGTCTTTTTTCTCCACGCCTTTCACCGATTGCCACAGAGCATCCAGCGCTTCAGGAGCCTCCTCTTCCAGAGTGCGCCCTTGCTGTGCAAGCAGGGCCTCAATGGCCCGAAAACGTGCATCAAACTTGTGGTTGGTACGATTCAGCGCCTGCTCGGGATTTACCTTCAGAAATCGTGCCAGATTGACCACCACAAACAGCAGGTCACCGAGCTCGTCTTCCACATCATCCTGATGGACCGGATTCTCCGCCGCCTTGCCCCATGCTTCTTTCAGCTCGTCAATTTCCTCATAAAGCTTGTCAAACACCGGCTCGATATCCGGCCAGTCGAAACCGGCGCGGGAGGCACGGCGCTGCAGTTTTTCAGCCCGCTGCATGGCCGGCAGGGAACGGGCGATGCCATCCAGCCTGCCCGGAGGATTTTGCCGCCGCGCCAGCAGGGTTTTCGGATCATCAGTGCTGTCGTTCATGAGCGCCGCCGCCTCACGTCGATAATATTGGGCAGATTGCGGATTTGCGCCAGCAGCCGCGCCAGCTGTTCAAGACTGGATATCTCCACGGTAACCGTCATGGTGGCGGTATTCTCGTCCCGGTTGGTTGCGGTGTTGAGAGACAACACGTCCGTCCGGGAGCTGGACAATACCTGGGTAATATCCCGCAACAGCCCGGAGCGATCATAGGCCTGGATCTCGATATCCACCGGGTAAACCGACTCGGGCCGACCGCCCCAGCTCACCTCAATAATCCGGCTCGGCTCGAACTCCTTCAGATTCAGAAAGGTAATACAGTCCTGCCGGTGCACCGTCACGCCCCGACCCACGGTGATGTAACCGCCAATATCGTCACCGGGCAGCGGCTTGCAGCATTTGGCCACCTGGGTCTTCAGTTTGCCGACACCGCGAATCTGAATGTCGGGCTCGGTGTCGTAAGGCTTGTGGCGGTTGCCAAGGCGCAGATCCAATTGCCTGGCCTCCGGCTCCAGCATCTGCTGAGCCACGTTCGCCACATGGGTCGGCCGCAGGTCACCGGCACCGACGGCAGCGAACAGATCCTCGGAATCCTTGTAATTGACCTTCCGGGCCAGCTCATTGAGGTCCACATCGTACAGGGACAACCGTTTGAACTCGTCTTCCAGAATAGCCCGGCCATCCACCACATTGCGGTCCCGGTCCTGCTCCTTGAACCAATGGGTCACCTTGGCCCGGGCGCGGGAGGTCTGTATATAGCCCAGACTCGGGTTCAGCCAGTCACGGCTGGGGGCCGGGTTATTGGAAGTAAAGACAAACACCTGGTCGCCGGTCTTGAGAGGGTAGGTCAGCGGCACGATACGACCGTTGACCTTGGCACCCCGGCAGGCATGGCCAATCTCGGTATGTACCCGGTAGGCGAAATCCACCGGCGTGGCTCCCTGGGGCAGATCCACCACATGGCCCTCGGGGGTAAACACATACACCCGGTCTGATGCCACATCGGATTTCAGGTGATCCGCCAGCCCCGACAGATCCCCCAGCTCCTCCTGCCACTCCAGCACCTGACGCAACCAGTTGATCTTGGCTTCATAGCCACTGGAACGGTTGCCCTGATCGGTGCCCTTGTACAGCCAATGGGCACAAACACCCAGTTCGGCTTCCTGATGCATCTCGTGGGTACGGATCTGCACTTCCATGACCTTGCCTTCGGGACCGATCACCGCGGTATGCAGGGACTGGTAGCCGTTTTCCTTGGGGTTGGCGATGTAATCATCGAATTCATTGGGAATATGCCGCCACAGGCTGTGCGCAATACCGAGCGCGGCATAACAATCCCGCACCTGTGGCACCAGGATACGCACTGCCCGCACGTCGTAAACCCGGGAAAAGTCGATACCCTTGCGGCGCATCTTCCGCCAGATGCTGTAGATGTGCTTGGCCCGGCCCGACAGTTCTGCCTGGATGCCCGAAGCCTGCAACTCACCGCGCAGGGTTTCGATCACGGTCTGGATGTAGTGTTCACGATCCAGCCGCTTCTCATCCAGCAGGCGGGCAATTTTCTTGTAGGCAGAGGTGTGCAGGTAACGGAAGGACAAATCTTCCAGTTCCCATTTGATATGGCCGATGCCCAGCCGGTGTGCCAGGGGGGCGTAGATGTCGAACACCTCGCCGGCGACCCGCATGCGCTTATCTTCCGGGGCATTTTTCACCGCACGGATGGCGCAGGTGCGCTCCGCAAGCTTGATCAGCGCCACCCGGACATCGTCAATCATGGTGACCAGCATCTTGCGGACGTTGTCCAGCTGCCCCTGGCTCTGACCCAGCACACTGCCCTTGAGGGGATGGTGAAGTGCAGAGATAGCCGCCATCTGCAGCACACCGTTGATCAGGTCCGCCACCTCGTCACCGAACTCCTTTCGGATCACCTCGAGGCCGACCCGCTCTTCACGGACGGCGCGATACAGAATCGCGGCCACCAGGCTGGCCTGATCCAGATGCAGCTCCACCAGCACCTGGGCCATTTCGATACCGGTACGGAAACTGCTGGCACCGGGAGCCCAGAGGCGATCTTCGCGCACCGCCTGCAAATCAATCTCCGCGGCCGTCTCACAAGCACGCCGGAACTGCTCCGGGTTCTCCAGATGAGTCTGGGACTCGATCTGACGCACCCAGCGCTCGATGTCCACCTGGCCATCGCCGTTTACCGCGTAATCTTCCCTTACTTTCACCATGTTACTCTTGTTCTGTTACCGGGCAGAATGCCATACCCGGCAAGTTACTTGCCCACCCTCTCGAACAGAGCCATCGACTCCACATGGGTGGTGTGAGGGAACATATCCATGACACCGGCCTGCACCAGCCGGTATCCATTGCTGGTCAGCACACCCGCATCCCGGGCCAGGGTGGCCGGGTTGCAGGATACATACACAATCTTCCGTGCCCCGAAAGCCGTGAGGTACTCACATACCTCCCTCGCACCGGAACGGGGCGGATCAATCAGGATCCGGTCAAAGCCCTCGGCCGCCCAGGGCTCCGCTGTAAAGTCACCCTGCAAGTTGGCACCATGGAAGCGGACATTCTCAAGCCGGTTCAGTTCCGCATTTTCCCGGCCACGAACCACCATGGAATCATCACCTTCCACGCCAACGACTGCCCCGGCCCGCCGTGCCAGCGGCAGGGTAAAGTTCCCCAGCCCGCAGAACAGGTCCAGCACCCGGTCCCCGGGCCCGACATCCAGCCACTCCAGCGCCTGGTCAATCATCCGGCGGTTGATATCCGCATTCACCTGGGTGAAATCCATCGGATGAAACTGCATCTTCAGGTCGTGGCCATTCAGCCGGTAGCCAAGCCGCTCGGGGCCGTCCGGTTCCGGCCAGATGCGATGCACCGTGTCCGGCCCCTTGGGCTGCAGATAGATATGCAAGTCATGGGCCTGACCAAAGGCAATCAACGCATCCCGGTCCTGGTCACTGAGCGAATCCATATTGCGGAACACCATGGCCGCCTCGTCATCCCCGCAGGCCACTTCCACCTGGGGAATACGCTGGAAGGCTTCCAGACTGAAAAGCAATTCCCGCAAGGGCGTGATCTTCTCGCCAATGCGTGGGTCCAGCACCGCGCAGCGGTCAATATCCGTCAGGAAGCTGTTGCGTTTTTCCCGGAAGCCCACCAGTACGCTGTCCCGGGCCTTGACGAACCGCACGCCCAGCCGGGCCTTGCGGCGATAGGCCAGACCTTCAGAACGCATCGGCTCGACCCACCGCTGCGGTTCGATGCCCCCGAAATGGGCAAACTGTTCTTTGAGAGTGGCTTCCTTGAAGCGGATCTGGGCATCGGGCCCCATGTGCTGCAGGCTGCAGCCGCCACACAGGTCCGCATATTCACAGGGGGGGCTGACCCGCTCAGGGGATGCTTCAAGCACCTCGACCGTACGCAGTTCGTCAAATTTGCTGCGGGACGACAGCATCCTGGCCATCACCGATTCGCCTGGCAGAGCCCCGTCCACAAAACGGGCCTTGCCGTCTTCCCGGGCGATGCCGCGCCCATCATGACTCAGGGTTTCAATCCGGCAATGCACCGGTTCGGTGGGCAGGGACTTCCTGCGACGTCTGCTCATACTGTCTGTCTCTTGTTGCTCACATTACTCACATGGCGCAGGAGTGGGCCGTTACCCGGCCCGGAATACGCCGGTGGAAAGGTACCGGTCGCCGCGGTCACAGATAATGGCCACAATCACCGCATTTTCAACCTGCTTGCTCAGGCGCAGGGCGGCTGCGATTGCGCCGCCGGAGGATACACCACAAAAGATGCCCTCCTCCCGGGCCAGGGCTTGCATCGTCTGTTCGGCTTCCTGCTGGCCGACATCCAGCACCTCGTCCACCCGGGACGCATCAAAAATCTTCGGCAGGTAGGGCTCCGGCCAGCGACGGATGCCGGGAATCGCCGCTCCCTCGCTGGGCTGAAGTCCGATAATCTGAATATCCGGATTGCGTTCCTTCAGGTACCGGGAAACACCCATGATGGTACCGGTGGTGCCCATGGAACTGACAAAATGGGTTACCCGGCCGCCGGTCTGCTGCCAGATTTCCGGTCCGGTGGTGCGGTAATGGGCCAGCGGATTATCCGGGTTGGCAAACTGGTCCAGCACCCTGCCCTCGCCCCGTGCCTGCATATCCAGAGCCAGATCCCGGGCATACTCCATACCCTGCTCTTTGGTCACCGTAACCAGCTCGGCTCCGTAGGCCGCCATGGAGGCCCGGCGCTCCTCGCTCATATTCTCTGGCATAATCAGCACCATGCGATAACCCTTGATCGCTGCCGCCATGGCCAGTGCAATACCGGTATTGCCGCTGGTAGCCTCGATCAGTGTATCGCCGGGTTGAATTTCGCCGCGCTTTTCCGCTTCCTGAATCATGCTGATCGCGGGCCGGTCTTTTACAGAACCGGCCGGGTTATCACCCTCCAGCTTGGCCAGAATGGTATTACTGGTGTCCCCGGGCAGCCGTTGCAGCCTGACCAGTGGTGTCTGCCCGACATAGTCCTCGATGGTTGGAAATCTCATGCTCGGAACCTTCTCTCTCTGACCCTTGTATTCAGCCCCTTTCACGGGCCTGCAGGCAGTCGCAGTGACTGCCCCGCGGCAGCCATTGCCGACGACCTGTGTGGTACACTTCGGGACCGCATCATACGCTGATTCAGCGCGGTCGCCCAATAAGGGTTCTCGCTAAAACCATGACAACCGGCTATAACCGGCGGAAAATCACGGCACAGGTTGCCGTTTTTGTTTATTGTGACAGGGAAGATAACCGGTAGCCGCTACCGGACAGGCCAGACAGGAACACGATATGCGACGTTGGGGCATCCGCAAGAAGGTTTTGGTGGTTACGCTGGTTCCCACGCTGCTGACTACTCTGATGCTGGGCCTGTTCTTCACCTCCAGCTGGGTCATGAACATCGAAAGCCTGCTGCAGGACCGGGGTGACTCTCTTTCCCGACAACTGGCGGCCGGTGCGGAATATGGTTTGTTTACCGGCAACCGCAGCCTGCTGGCGAGCCTGTCCAGTGCCTTACTGGAAGAGCAGGATGTACGCGCCATCAGTTTTTATGATGCGGATCGCAAGCGCCTGCTGCACACCGGGCCCGGCCATTCCGAACAGGGACCCACAGAACTGCTCGACCCGCAAAGGCCACGCCGTGTGTCCGCACACAGCAGCACCCTGTTCGTCACGCCGGTGTTTCTCCAGGACCTGATGGTCGAGAACCTGATGATGCCGGATAACCGCCCGGACGCGGGCGATGCTGAGCGGCCGATCGGCTGGGTAGCGGTGGAGATGTCCCACACCCGCACGGAAAAAGAGACCTACAAGGCTTTATTCATCTCCCTGCTACTGATTCTGGGGGGTGTCATTTTGAGCCTTCTGATTGCCCTGCACCTTAGCCGTTCCTTCACGGATCCGGTCTTCCAGCTCAATAAGGCGGTGGCGAAGCTGAAGGAAGGCAAGCTGGATACACGGGTCTATACCGGGGCCGGACCCGAGTTCGAACAACTGGAATCGGGCCTCAATCAGATGGCCGCCGCCCTGAGCCAGGCCCAGGCAGAAATGCAGCAGAACATCGACCAGGCCACTGAAGATCTGCGGGAAACCCTGGAAACCATCGAGATCCAGAACATCGAGCTGGACTTCGCCCGCAAGGAAGCCCTGGAAGCCAGCCGGGTCAAGTCGGAATTCCTGGCCAACATGTCCCACGAAATCCGCACGCCCCTGAACGGCATCATCGGCTTTACCGAACTGCTGCTGAAAAGCCCTTTGCCCCGCCAACAGCGGGATCATTTGACCACTATCCGGAAATCCTCGGAAATCCTGCTGACCATCATTAACGACATTCTGGATTTCTCCAAGATCGAGGCGGGCAAACTGCTACTGGATCGGGTGCCCTTCCAGTTGCGCGATATTGTCGAAGAAGTGATGGTCATGCTCGCACCTGCCGCCCATGAAAAGAACCTGGACCTGGTGCCCCTGGTCTACCAGGACGTGCCGGACAATCTGATGGGGGATCCGCTGCGGGTCAAACAGATCATTACCAACCTGGTTAACAATGCCATCAAGTTTACCCAGACCGGCGAGGTCGTGCTGCGCGCCAGCCTGGATGAGGAAGATGAAAAAGAGAACAGGGTCACCTTGCGCCTGAGCGTCACGGACTCCGGCGTGGGGCTTTCCCGTGCCCAGCAGCAGTCGCTGTTCAACGCCTTCAGCCAGGCCGATGCGTCGACCGCCCGTCAGTACGGTGGCACCGGTCTGGGCCTGGCGATTTCCAAGCGACTGGTGGAAGAAATGGGCGGCAGAATCGGCCTTGAAAGCGAGCTGGGTAAAGGCTCCACCTTCTGGTTTACCCTTACGGCGGATCTGGCCGCCGGCCGGGAGAGTGGTCCGCCGCGGGATGCCCTGAAGGGAGAACGGGTGGTGTACCTGGAACAGCAACCCACATCCGGGCTGGCTGTCACTCACATGCTCAGTGAATGGGGCATGACGGTGGATGCCGCCTCATCACCAGCCACCCTGCAGGAGCGGGTGGAGGATGCCCAGCGCAGTCAGAACGGATATGCACTGGCAATCATCGGCATCAACCGGCACATGCTCAATTCCAGCCAGTACTGCAACCTGGTGCGCTCCCTGGAGCTGGAGCGCGACTGCCGTACCCTGCTGCTGACACCCACCCTGGAGAACCAGGGCACCCTGTTATCAGGGCTGGTCAGTGGCCATCTGACCAAGCCGGTTGGCCGGGAGTCCCTGTACAACGAATTGCTATTGCTGGTACACGGCATCCATTCCCCTGATGAGCCGGTCGAACGGCGGGCACAGGAGATGGACCTGCCCATGCCCGGCAAAGCCCCCAGAGTTCTCGCGGTGGATGATAACGAAGCCAACCTGAAACTGGTGCTGACCCTGCTGGAAGACTGCCAGGTGCCGGCAGAAGGGGCGACAAGCGGCTTCGAAGCCATCAGCAAAGCCCGCAAAAATCAGTTTGATCTGGTATTCATGGACCTGCAGATGCCCGGTATGGACGGAGTGGAGGCGGTACGCCGCCTCCGCAGTATGGACACCGGTGCCCGCAAGATGCCGATTATTGCCCTGACGGCCCATGCACTCGCAGAGGAACAGGACCGGTTGGTCGAGCAGGGTTTCAACGGTTATCTGGCCAAACCCCTGAGCAACAGCCAGCTGGAAGATATCCTGCAAGAGTACACCGGTTACCAGTGCCCGCGGAAACCCGGCGACCGGCTGCAGGACCTGCCGGAAATACGGGACACCCGTCGCCCCCTGCGCCCGTCAACGCGCAACAAGCGGCTGGATTGTGTGAGTGTGGAGGAAGGTATCCGGCTGGCAGCCGGCAAGGCGGACCTCGCAGAAGAGCTGTTCAGCATTCTGGTCGAGCAGCTTTATACCGATCTGCCCCGGATCAAGTCTCTCTGGGAGCAGGAAGATGCCGACGAACTGCTGGAATGCGTACATAAGCTTCATGGAGCAACCCGCTACTGCGGTGTCCCGGAGTTGCGGGAAGCCGCCAACCAACTGGAAACGGCGCTCAAGAATAAGGCCGCCAACACCGGTTACCTGAAAGACCAGCTGATTGCGGCTATAGAACGACTCCGGACCTGGAGTGACGAGACCGACTGGCAGAACCTGTTCCGCAACCAGCAGCAGACCGCCACTTCCTGAACGGGGTTCAGGGGCAGGTTCAGGAGCAGGCAGTCAGGAGCCGGAAGCATCCCGGGCCCGATCGAGAATATCGCGCATGTCCCGCACAGCCTGCCTCAGCCCGGTGAATACCGCCCGGGCAATGATGGCATGACCGATATTCAGTTCATTGATGCCCGGCAGTGCCGCCACGGCCTCGGTGTTGTGATAGTGCAAGCCGTGCCCTGCATTCACCTTCAGCTCCTTGCGCCGGGCGTAGTCCACTGCACTGGCCAGCTTGGCAAGGGTGGCCGATACCTGCTCCGGGCTTTTGGCCTCGGCGTACTCACCGGTGTGCAATTCAATCACCGGTGCCCCGCATCGCACGGCCGCGTCTATCTGCGCCGTGTCGGGGTCAATAAACAGAGAGACCTCTGCACCGATTCTGGCCAGCCGGTCACAGGCTGAGGCAATCCGCGCTTCCTGCCCTTCCACATCGAGACCACCTTCGGTGGTCAGCTCCTCACGTTTTTCCGGTACCAGACAGACACATTCCGGCCGCACCTGCTCTGCGAACTCCAGCATGGCATCCGTAACGGCCATTTCCAGGTTCATTCGGGTGTTGAGGGTCTGGCGCAGCAGAAGCACATCGCGGTCCTGGATATGCCGCCGGTCTTCCCGGGGGTGGAGGGTAATGCCATCCGCCCCCGCTTCCTCCGCCAGCATGGCTGCCTGAACAGGGTCCGGATAACGGGTGCCACGTGCCTGGCGCAGGGTGGCCACATGGTCAATATTCACTCCCAGCAGTACTCGGTTACTCATTGCGCTTTCTCCCTTTATTCCGGAACAGATCCCGGCTTTTCAGCGGCCGCCCCTGTAACAGAAAATCCACCAATGTTCTCATCACCCGCTTGGCAGTACGGCGGGCTTCCGGCGCTTCCAGATCGCCGGCTTCCAGCGCCAGCAGCGCTTCACCCGGCAGACCACAGACACCCTGCCCGGTCGGCACCGCCACTATGCCCTGCTGAGGATCATAGCAATAGTGCTGGTGCGGCTGCACCCTGGCCCCCTGATCCGTCCGTCCCCAACTGAAACCGTAGCCGAGGCTATCGCACAGCGCCCCTTCGAAACGACGCAGTACCGGCTCGATATCCTGCTGCAACGACAGGCATTCCAGTGCCTCGATATAGGCCGCAAAAAGTTCCGGGTGGGGATCACCCTGGGGCAGCAGCAATTGCAGCAATTCGTTCAGATAAAACCCGCTATAGAGCCCGTGGCCGCCGGCGATCACTGGTCCCCTGCGGCTTTCTGCCTGAATCAGGGTTTTCAGATCACTGCGCCCGGACCAGTCCAGCAGCAACGGCTGGAAGGGCTGCAGCAGGGCTTTCAAGGGGCTTTTCGGGCCGGTTGCACCGCGCGCCACCAGGGAGATGCGGCCGTGACTGAGGCTGAACACATCCACCAGCAGGCTGGTTTCCCGGTAGGGGCGGCGGTGTATGACGTAGGCAGGCTCCTGCCGGCTACCGGCACTCATGCGGACAACCTCAGAGGTCGTTCATTCCAAGACTCTTCAGAGCTCTGTCGCTATCCGCCCAGCCCCGCCGGACCTTGACCCAGAGGCGCAGCATCACCTTCTGGTCAAGCATCCGCTCAATGTCGAGGCGGGCTTCCTGGCCGATACGTCGGATCCGCTCACCCCGGTCACCAATCAGTATCTTCTTCTGGCCTTCCCTTTCCACCAGAATCAATGCGGAAATATGCACGATCCTCGGCTCGGTGCGGAATTCTTCGATCTCGACGGCCGTGGAATAGGGCAATTCGTCGCCCAGTTGCCGGGTGATCTTTTCCCGGACAATCTCGGATACCAGGAACCGCTGGCTGCGATCAGTGATCTGGTCATCCGGGTAAAAGTGGATACTCTGGGGCAAGAACCGGCTGACGGCTGTCTCCAACGGCTCCAGGTTGATTTCCTTGAGAGCCGAGAGGGGGATAATCTCCGCAAATTCCCGCCTGGCAGACAACATTTCCAGATGAGGCAGCAGCAAGTCCTTGTTTTCCAGCCGGTCAACCTTGTTGACCGCCAGTATTACCGGGCACCTGACCCCGGAAAGCTTGTTCAGCACCATTTCGTCGGATTCGGTCCAGTGGGTCTGGTCTACCACGAACACCACCACATCCACCCCGGAAAGAGCGGAACTGGCGGCGCGATTCATGTAGCGGTTCAACGCCCTTGGCTCATCCTCATGCATTCCGGGGGTATCCACGTACACCGCCTGGACCGGCCCCTCTGTCTTGATCCCCAGCACCTGATGGCGGGTAGTCTGGGGCTTGCGGGAGGTAATACTCAGCTTCTGGCCCAGAATATGGTTCAGCAGGGTGGACTTGCCCACATTGGGCCGCCCCACAATGGCCACAAATCCACAGCGACTGTCTGGATTCTCCGGGCGGGTAAAGTCTTCAGTCATGGCGTTTCCACTCCCAGTTCGCGAAGGGCGTTGCGGGCGGCTTCCTGTTCCGCCACCCGGCGGCTTGAGCCGGTTCCCGTGGTTTTCCGGTCCAGGGAGTTGAGTTCGCAGCACACATGAAAGATTTGCTGATGAGCCTCACCGTCCACGGAAACCACCTTATAGCTGGGCAAGGGGTATTGTCGTGACTGCAGATACTCCTGCAGCCGGGTCTTGGGATCTTTCTGGGTGTCCTGCAGATCCAGTCGGGCGAGACGTTCCCGGAACCAGCAAAGCACCCGTTCCCTGCAGGTATAGAAATCGCTGTCCAGATATATGGCTCCGATAATCGATTCCACCGCATCCGCCAGAATGGACTCACGCCGGTATCCGCCGCTTTTAAGTTCGCCGGAGCCAAGTCGCAGGTAGTCCCCCAATCCGAACTCACGCCCAATCTCGGCCAGGGTAACGCCCTTCACCATCCGCGCCCGCAAACGGCTCAACTGCCCCTCCCTGGCCTTCTCGAAATTCAGGTACAGGTGTTCGGCAATCACCATGTTCACAATGGAATCGCCCAGAAATTCCAGACGTTCATTGTTGCTGTTACCAAAGCTCCTGTGGGTCAGCGCCAGATTGAGCAACTCCGGGTCACGGAAGTCATAGCCTATCTGCCGCTGCAATCTGTCCAGATCCGGGGTGGAAATCACTCGCCTCTCATCTCATATTCATGTCGGAATTCAATCACCGCATCCACATTGAAGAACAGATCGGTGCGCACTTCATACTCCACGGTTATCAACGCCACATCGCCGCGCTTTTCCATGGTTACGTAGGAGGCATCAAAATTATCCACGTTATTGACCTGCAGCTGTTTCTTTACCCAGTTGCGCAGCTGCACCGGGGTCATTGCAACAGGATTTTCGTTTTCATCCAGCCGCTCCATCAACTTCTGCACGGTCAGGTCATCGATGTAGGCGGGTGCCAGGCGCCCCACGAGCATCAGCAGACCACCAAAAAACAACACCATGACCAGCATGACGAATGTGGATGCCCCGGTCTGTCGATGCACAAAACGCTTGTTATTCATCTTGCTGGTCTCCGAAAAGGTTCACGTCACTCAATCAGGCCCACACGATCAAACGATGGCAGGCTGGTCAGGGATTCCCAGTGCATCCAGATGGCAAACGCCTTACCGACAACCATGCTATCCGGAACCATACCCCAGAACCGGCTGTCATTGCTGTTATCGCGATTGTCGCCCATCACAAAGTAATGCCCTTCCGGAACCTGCCATACTCCCTCGCCCCTGCCGCTGGAGGGGCTGGTACCTACAAAAATACGGTGTTCGGTACCCATCAGATACTCGACCCGCAGATTGACCGGCGGAATGCGGGCAATCGATTCTGTCGGAATCTTCTCGCCATTAATGAACAGTTGCCGGTCCTGGTAACGTATCCGGTCACCGGGCAAGCCGATCACGCGCTTGATGTAATTGGTGGCACCATCGACAGGATAGCGGAAAACCATCACATCACCCCGTTGCGGGTCTCCGACATCCAGTATCTTGGTGCCGGCGACTGGCAAACGCAGGCCATAAGCGTACTTGTTCACCAGAATAAAGTCGCCTACCTCGAGGGTAGGCAACATGGAGCCGGAGGGTATCTGGAAAGGCTCCACCAGGAATGAGCGCAGCACCAGCACCACGGCAAGCACCGGAAAAAACGAGCGACTCAAATCGACCAGATAGGGTTCGGGCGCTGCGTCCTCATCGGATCTGCCTGCCGCTGCCGGCGTATTCGCCTTCCGGCGCTTGCGCAAAAACAACAAGTCCGCCAGCCAGATAGCACCGGTCGTCAGGGTCAGTACAACCAGTACCAGGGGAAAATCGATATCCATTCAGGTGCCTTTTTGTCTTTGTCTGGTTCTTTGTCTAACTGTCTGCTTTCAGTACCGCAAGGAAGGCTTCCTGAGGCACCTCTACATTGCCCAGCTGCTTCATTCGCTTCTTGCCTTCTTTCTGCTTCTGCAGCAATTTCTTCTTGCGACTCACGTCACCACCATAGCACTTGGCGGTTACATTCTTGCGCAGCGCCTTGACCGTCACCCGGGCCACAACCTGGTTACCGATTGCCGCCTGGATGGCAATATCAAACATCTGCCGGGGGATCAGTTCCTTCATCTTGTCCAGCACCGCACGCCCCCGGTAATGCGCCTGATCCCGGTGTACGATCAACGCCAGGGCATCCACCCGGTCACCGTTGATCAGCACGTCCAGGCGCACCAGATTGGCTGCCTGGAAGCGAACAAACTGGTAATCCAGGGAGGCAAAGCCCCGACTGGCCGACTTCACCCGGTCAAAGAAGTCCATCACCACTTCCGCCATGGGCAGCTCGTAGGTCAACTGCACCTGGGTTGCCATGAAGTGCATATTCTTCTGGACGCCGCGCTTTTCCTCGCACAGGGCAATCACATTTCCAAGATGCTCCTGGGGTACCAGAATATTCGCTTCTACGATGGGTTCGCGCATTTCCTCAATAGACCCCACGTCCGGGAGTCTCGAGGGATTAGCCACTTCCCTGATTTCGCCTTTGCTGGTAACGACCTGATAGATGACCGTCGGTGCGGTGGTGATCAGGTCGAGATCATACTCCCGTTCCAGCCGTTCCTGGATGATCTCCATGTGCAGCATGCCCAGGAAGCCACAGCGGAACCCGAAGCCCAGGGCATCGGAGCTCTCCGGTTCAAAGAACAGGGAGGCATCGTTGAGGGTCAGCTTTTCCAGGGCATCCCGGAAATCGTTATAGTCGTCGGCACTGACCGGGAACAGGCCCGCGTATACCTGTGGTTTGACCTTCTTGAAACCCGGCAGCATCGGGGTTTCCCCGGAAAATTTCTGATGCACGATGGTGTCGCCCACCGGAGCACCGTGAATATCCTTGATGCCGGCTACCATGAAACCCACCTCGCCGGCTTCCAGAATGCCGGTTTCCTTACGCTTGGGTGTAAAGATACCCACGCTGTCAGCATTCCACGCCTTGCCGGTGGATTTGATGACAATCTTGTCACCTTTTTTCAGGGTGCCTTCGGTTACCCGTACCAGCGATACCACCCCGAGGTAGTTATCGAACCAGGAGTCGATAATCAGCGCCTGCAGCGGCGCACTGCGGTCGCCCACCGGCGGCGGGATGCGCTGAATCAGGTCCTCCAGTACATCTTCCACCCCCTGACCGCTCTTGGCACTGCAGCGCACCGCATTGGTGGCCTCGATGCCGATGATGTCCTCGATTTCCTGCGACACCCGATCCGGCTCTGCCTGGGGCAGGTCCATCTTGTTGAGTACCGGAACCACCTCCAGACCCTGCTCGATGGCGGTATAGCAGTTCGCCACGGACTGGGCTTCAACCCCCTGCCCGGCATCCACCACCAGCAGGGCACCTTCACAGGCATACAGGGAGCGGGAGACTTCGTAGGAAAAGTCCACATGCCCGGGGGTATCGATAAAGTTCAGCTTGTATTCGTTGCCATCCCGTGACTGATAGTTAAGGGTGACGCTCTGGGCCTTGATGGTAATGCCCCGTTCCCGCTCCAGGTCCATGGAATCAAGGACCTGTTCGGCCATCTCCCGCTCGGTCAGCCCCCCACAAACCTGAATGAAACGATCCGCCAGAGTGGATTTACCGTGGTCGATATGGGCGATAATCGAAAAGTTACGAATTCGGCTCAGTTCAGTCACAGACAAGGAATACCCGCATAAAACAAAGGATTGGTGCCGGTCGGGCAAAGTCGCCAACCGGCAAAGGCGTGATTTTAACGGTTAGTGCCCGCCATTACTACGATCAGGAAATCAGCGGCCGCTCATACTGACGAACCAGGAAGCCAATCAGAGCGTCTTCGTCCAGCGGATAGCTGAACAGGTTACCCTGACACTGGGTGCAGCCCACGGATTTCAGGAACTCCAGCTGGTGCGGCGTTTCCACCCCTTCCGCCACAACATTCAGGTGCAGCTTGTGAGCCAGCGCCACCACCGCCGAGGCCACATCCGTCGCGCTGACGTTGTAGGGAATGTCACGGATAAACCGATGATCGATTTTGATCACATCCAGCGGCAGCTCCTGCAGTGACACCAACGAGCAGGAAGCGCTGCCGAAATCATCCAGAATGAGCCGGATGCCCAGATCACTCAGGGAGACGAGCAGCTCCCGCAGCAGCCGGGTGTCCTCATTCAACAGATTGGCCGGCAGCTCCAGCTCCAGGCGCTCCGGTGACACGCCGGTTTCAGTAATCACACTGCGGACCATATCGAGGAAGCCATTGTCCAGCATCTGCCTTACTGAAAGATTGACCGCCACCTTGAGAAACTCGAAACCGGCACGCTCAAGTGCCTGAATCTGGATACACGCCTGGCGCAGGGCCATCTCGCCGAGCTGGACAATCAGCCCGGTATCTTCCGCCAGCTGGATAAACTGCTGAGCAGAGACCAGCCCCTTCTCCGGGTGATGCCAGCGCAGGAAGGCCTCGACACCCACCACCCGGTTGCGTACCAGATCCACCTTGGGCTGGTAATGCAGCACAAACCGGTCCGCTTGCAGGGCAGCGGCCAGCTCTTCCTGCTGGAGCAGTCGCCGCGTGGCCTTGATATTCATGGCCGGGGTGAAGAACTGGTAGTTATTCCGCCCCAGCTCCTTGGCCCGGTACATGGCGAGATCTGCATATTTCATCAGGGTGCCCGGGTCAGTGCTGTCGGACGGGATCATGGTTATCCCGATACTGACGGTCACCCCTACCTCGTGGTCGTTGAGCCGGATTCGCTGGCACAACCGACTGAGAATGATCTCCGCCACCTTGCCGGCATCCTCCGGGCAGCCAATCTGCGGTAACAGCACAACAAACTCATCCCCCCCGAGGCGGGCTACGGAATCCGTCTGCCGGATGCAGCCGCTCAACCAGCGGGCCACCTGGCAGAGCAGCTCATCGCCGGCATCGTGCCCGAGGGTGTCGTTGATTCTCTTGAAGCCATCAAGGTCCAGGAACATCAGAGCGGCAGCATCACCGGTGCGGCGACTGCTACTGACGACATTCACCAGGCGGTCCCGGAACAGCTGACGATTGGGCAGGCCGGTCAGAGGATCATAGAATGCCAGACGGTGAAGCTCACTCTGGGCGGCTTTGAGCTGGGTAAAGTCCCGCAGACTGAGCACAATACCATCAACCCCGGGCACACCGAGCATGGCGGTAAAACAGCCTTCCATATCCCGCCAGTCGCCGGCGGCATCCCGGACCCGGACGTGCAGCGGCTCAAGTTCATCGGCATCCCCGCCCAGGGCTGCCTCGAAGGCGCTCTTCATGGCATCCCGGTCTTGGGGATGAACCAGCTCGATAATTGCCATCCCGCGCAGGGAATCCGGATCAAAGCCGAGAATCTGATAGCTGGACGGGCTGGCATACAGGGGTTTGCCCTGACGATCCAGCACCAGCGTGACGTTGGCAGCCCCCTCGGTAATCGCGCGATAATGACCGGCGCTCATCTCGGCCAACATGCGCGAGCGCAGCAGCACCAGTATAAAGGCAAACAGCAGCAGGCTGATCACGATGCCCGAACCCAGTACGATGGGCGGGCGGGGATCTGCTGCGAGATAATCAAACGCCGGCGTGGAACGGGTGGTCAGCAGCCACTCCCGTCCACCATGCTCAATCGTCTGGTCCAGCTCAAAACTGAAATCGTTGTCCAGCGACCCCAGGTTGGAGCCGTACATCAGGGTGTTGCGGGACTCGATACCATTATCGTAAATCCGCACCTCAAGAAACGGCGAGATCAGTCCCACGATACCGTCAATCAGGTTATTCATGCGGAAGGCGCTGAAGACAAATCCAGCGAGCATCATGCGGCGCTCATTGCGGCTTTCCGGCACCTCGCCACCCTGATATACCGGGTAATACATCAGGAAACTGGCCTGATCCTCCGCTACTTCTTCCTGAATCAGCACAACCTTGCCGGTGACCGTGGGGGTGGCCCGGTCCCGGGCCCGCTCCATGGCTTCCCGGTGCACCGGATCACTGAAGGCATCATAACCCAGTGCCCGGCGGTTTCGCTCGGTGCCAGGCTCGAGGTACACCATCGGGTAGTAATCCGGACCTGTACCCAGAGGGGTCACCAGATAATCCATCACGCCCTCTTTGCGAACACTGGCAATATGCTCCGCCATCTGCCGCACACCCACACGTTTCACATACCCGAGGCCCTGAATTCCGGGGTAATAACGTTCGATGTGCACCTTGTCGATATAGGTGTGCCATTCGTCGCGACTGACCTGGCCCGCCACCGAAAACAACCCTGCACTGCCGGCCAGTACCTGTTCATAATTCAGCAGACGCTCTTCAATCGCGGTCTTCAATTGCAGGGACTGGGTACGGAACCGGGCCTCGGTTCGGTCTTCCACCAGACGGATGGAAAGCTGCCAGAACACGACAGTAATGACCAGTGCGACAAGCAGCACCAACCAGGCAACCCACGCATTGCGGGGCTTGATCAGTTGCCGGAGGGAAATGCCCTTTTTGTTCAGCATGGGAGGGATGTCCGTTCCTTGGAAAAGTAGCCTTAACGAACCCGCACTATAGCAAAAACCCCGTTGCCTGTCCCTTGCAGAGCTGGCAACGGGGTTATCCGTAAAGCTGACGCGGGCAACCTTAGCCGGCGGGTTTCATCACCAGATAGGTGGCACGTCCCTGGCGCACTACCCGTACTGAAACCGGCCGGTCATCCGGCATGGACTGCACAACTTTACGGAAATCATCCACACTTCTCACCGGCTTGCGGTTCAGCTCGGTGATAATGTCCCTGGGGCGAATACCGGCATTGAGCGCGGGGCCCGGCGCCACATTTGCAACCACCACGCCACCGGATACGCCCATGGATGCCGCGGCCTCAGCCGGCAACGGTTCTACGGTCAGCCCCAAAGGCGCTGAAGATGGCTCGGCGCTGCTGCTGGCAGGCTGTTGTGATGCCGCCTGATCGTCCGGCAGACGCCCGATTTCCACATCCAGGGACATTCGCTCCCCACCCCGTAGCACCGTCAGTTCGGCCACCGCACCAACCGCTGTGCGACCCACCATGGGGGGAAGGTCCGACGACCGGCTTAACTCCTCACCCTCGTACTCAAGGACGATATCACCGGCTTTCAGACCCGCTTTAGCCGCAGGAGAGCCGTCCATCACCTCGGCTATCAGCGCACCTCTGGGACGGCTGAGACCGAAGGATTCCGCAAGATCCCTGTTGACCTCCTGGATCAGCACACCGAGCCAGCCACGGGCCACGGTGCCTTTGTCCCGGATCTGCCGGAACACATTCATCGCATCATCAATGGGAATGGCAAACGAAACCCCCATGAACCCGCCGGAGCGGGTATAGATCTGGGAGTTGATGCCCACAACCTCACCGTCGAGATTAAACAGAGGGCCGCCGGAGTTACCGGGATTGATAGCCACATCCGTCTGAATGAACGGCACATAGTTCTCAGAAGGCAGGGAACGGCCGAGAGCACTTACAATGCCCGCAGTAACCGTGTAATCGAAACCGAAAGGTGAGCCGATCGCCAACACCCACTCACCAACTTTCAGGTCACTGGATTTGCCTATGCGTACCACGGGCAGATCCTCGCCGTTACTGATCTTCAGCACGGCCATATCAGAGCGGGGATCCGTTCCCACCAGCGTGGCGGGCAGCTCACGGCGATCGTTGAGCCGCACCATAATTTCATCCGCCCCTTCAACCACATGGTTGTTGGTCAACACATAACCGTCTTTGGAGACTATAAAGCCGGAGCCCATGGAACGGCGTGGCTCCTGGCGACCATAACCACCCCCGAACGGCGACCGGGGCCCCCGGAAAAAGTCCTGCAGAAAATCCGGTAACTGCTCGAACTGCCGCTCATCAAAAGGCATTCCCTGAAACGGGTTAGCACTGCCCTTGGCCGTGACGGTGGTGCTGATATTCACCACTGCAGCGGTGTTATCTTCAACCAGTTCCGTAAAGTCTGGCAGGCCACGGGCCATTGCGGCCTGATTCCAGGCCAGCAACGACAGGAAAGCAATCAACAGGCCCGCCGCATGGAACGTAAAGCGACCACCCGATGTCAGCTTGTGGGTCTCAGGCATGGATAACAACTCCCTCAAAATGATGTAGCGTGGATTTAAATGTAAGGACAGCGCCAGCAAAATCAACTCAACAGATCAGTGTTTGTGGTAACGGAAGAATCCCGGATGGCCGTCATACGAGGCTCCCAGCTGTCAGCCTGCCCCCTCATGATGCGCCGCACCAGCCCGAACCCCCCCGCCAGGCCGACCGTCGCCCCGGCCAGCGCAGGCAGATCACCATCCGCTGACAGCCAGCGGCCCGCCACGGCCCCCAGCACCAACAACAGAAGCGGCAACGCATAAACCAGTACCGAGGCCCCCAGCAGGGCGCTCTCCGCAATGGCGAGTGTCACCTGATCGCCAACCCTTGCACCCAGGGTATTGTCTACCAGAATCTGGTTTGCCTTGCCCTGACTCATGGTCGCCAGCGCCTTCTGCCCACAACCGTGGCGGGCAGAGCAGCTCTGGCAGGCACTCTGGCGAATGGTCATCACCCAGACCTTGCCACCGGATTCTGCCACCACCTGGCCGGTTTCGGTAATCACGGAGCCTCCCGGTTCAATGCAAAGGTGTCATTGATGGTCACAGATTCGGCAACCTTCCTGGCGGTCACCGGGGGCACTTCGCCTACCACGGTGACCCTCACCGGGCCGGACGGGGAATCAACCTCCCGCATGTAGATGGTCGTGGCTCCCAGCCTGGTCATACCGGTTGGCATGGCCAGGTCCCCGGCAGCCTCGACAAACACCGAGAAAGCCGCCAGCCCGTCCGAGAAAGCCAGCACCTGGCCGCGCCCGGACCCCGGTGCCGCCGCCGGCATGAACCCCTCTGGCTGCCAGGCCAGCTGCCAACCCACCGCCTTCTCTCCGACGGGCGACGCTTGCGGTTTCTCCAGCGTCCGCTCTATCAGGTTTTTTTCACTCTTCACCCGGAAAGCGCTGTCCGGAAGATCATCCCGAATCTCCAGGCTCGTGAACTGGAAATGCTCAAGCACTTCCCCCTGGGGGTTTCGTACCTGACCTTTCACAAGCAGGCCGGAGCCTTTCTCCAGCCACAGTCGGTGACTGTAACGAAAGCGGTCCCGCGCATTCAGTGCCAGAGTGACAGCCTCGTAACCTGCCACCCGGTCCTCCCCCAGCACTTCGGGGCCATACCATTGACTAACCGGCATAAACTGGTTCGAAAAGGCTTCGGCGAAGGGTCCCGATGGAATCACCTGATCCAGCTTCAGACGACCATGGGCAGGCAAAACACACACCACCTGCATGCCCCGGCGAACAATTTCGCCACTGGCACCATCCTGCTGAACCAATCGTTCCTCGACCATGCCATCCCGGTACCGGTGAGCAATCTGCATAGAGCTGACCCGGTCCCCCCGGGCATACACGAACACGCCCCGGTAAGACGTCATATTCATCGCCGGCCCCAGCTTTTCCAGCCAGTATTCCGCAGAACGATTTCCGGCCAGCACCGAACCACTCAGCAACACCAGCACAGCCGCCATGAGAGTTTTACCTGCCCTGGCAAGGCGTGCTCCTGAGGAGGGCTGCAGTGACGTATCGCCAGATACCATTCCGTAATCCTTCGCTGTTTAACGGTAAGAGGGTTCCGCTACGCTGACCGCACGGGCATATCCGAGGGAACCGCGCCCTGCTGCCACACTGTTGTGCTGGGCATGGCGCAACAGGTAACGACTGACCTGCTCCATCTGGGCTTCATCCAGTCCCTGAATGGCTAACTCCGGCATTGCCTGGGCCCCGTCATCCGGCAGTGCCTCAACGGGGAGGGTCGTACTCCTGGCTGCCAGCTCAGCGGAGCCCTCATCCACACCGCTACCCACACCGAAGCCTATCAGCAACGCCAATGCTATCGAAGCCACCGCGGGCCAGCGCCAGCGCCGGGGCGCTTGTTCCGCTACTGACCCGGCCGACAGCTCACCGTCCAGCGTCCGGCGTACCCGGTTGCTGATATCCGCCGGATAACCGCTGACGTGACCCTCATGCATCAGGTTCCTGACCTGCTGCCAGCGCTGCCACTGGTCCCGGAACTCATCCTGGTCCGGATGGGACAGCAGGCGACGCACCGACAGTTCGTCCGCCTCGTCATCCATCATGGCCGATAGTGTTTCTCTGAGTCGATCATCCATCGGATGCTAACCTCACTTACGCCGGGGAATCGTTTAATAAAGGACCCAGGTGACGGTCAACGGCATCCCTGGCCCGGAATATCCGCGAGCGGACAGTGCCGATGGGGCACTCCAGGATCCTGGCAATATCTTCATAACTCAGCCCGTCGTATTCCCGTAGCAGAAACGCCGAGCGCAGATCTTCCGGTAATTCGTCAATGGCCCGCCCCAGCGCCTGGCGCAACTGGTCTCGCTGCAGCATACGCTCCGGAGAGGCACCGTCACGCAGACGCGAGCCGTCTTCATAGTTTTCCGCCTCATAGACATCGGCACTGCCCTGGGGCCGGCGGCCACGGGCTTCCAGGAAATTCTTGGCGGTGTTGACGGCTATCCGGTACAGCCAGGTGTAAAAGGCACTGTCTCCCCGAAAGCGCTCAATGGCCTTGAATGCTTTGACAAAGGTTTCCTGGGTAAGATCCATCACTTCCTGGGGGTCGTAGACGTAACGACTGATAATAGAAGCTACCCGGGACTGGTATTTAATCACCAGCAGATCAAAAGCCGGCCGGTCTCCATGACGCACCTTGCGTACCAGCTGCAGATCGGTCTGGCTGTCGCGCGCTTCTTCCGGGGGCGTGTTGTGTTTGTCCGGGCTCATGGACGAATAACCGGGCCTTGTCGTTGTTCGGGCTGGCGGATGGGCAGCTCCGCTGGTCACGGGAAGTGTCATGCTGTTATTGTCCGGCTCAGGGTCGATTCAGGTGCCCGGTCACAGGCACCCCCGATACTGGCAAATAGACAGCGGTCGCAAAGTTTAGTTCAATACACGTCCACATTATGGCCCGTGACCGATACCCGATGCCACAGTCTTACCAATACGATGTCCTCATTATCGGCAGCGGCGCTGCCGGCCTGAGTGTCGCGCTTAACCTCCCGGAACACCTCAGAGTCTGCGTGATCAGCAAAGCCGATATCACCAGCGGGGCCACCCTCTGGGCCCAGGGCGGCATTGCCGCGGTTCTGGACGACGATGACAGCACCGAGGCGCACATCCGCGACACGCTCGATGCCGGTGCGGGCCTTTGCCATGAGGATGCCGTGCGCTTCACCGTGGAGAATGGCCGGAAAAGCATCAACTGGCTGATCGAATCCGGGGTGGATTTCACCAAGGATGAGCACGAGAAGGCCCGCTATCATCTGACCCGCGAAGGTGGCCACAGCCATCGACGCATCATCCATGCGGCGGATGCCACCGGCCACGCGGTATCCACCAGCCTGACCAGCCAGGCGGCACAGAAAGACAACATCGACCTGCTTTCCAACCGGGTTGCAGTAGACCTGATCACCAACAGCAAGCTGGCACTGCCCGGTAACCGCTGCGTCGGCGCCTACATCCTCAACCTGGAAGATAACCATGTTGAGCTGTTTCGTGCCCGTTTCACGGTGATTGCCACCGGCGGTGCCAGCAAGGCCTATCGTTACACCACCAATCCCGATGGCGCATCCGGGGACGGCATCGCCATGGCCTGGCGGGCAGGCTGCCGCGTAGCCAATATGGAATTCAACCAGTTCCACCCCACCTGCCTGTATCACCCCCATGCCAAGTCGTTTCTGATCACCGAAGCGGTACGTGGCGAGGGGGGGCTACTGAAACTGCCGGACGGCAGTCGTTTCATGGACCGGTTTGATTCCCGGGGCGAACTGGCGCCACGGGATATCGTGGCCCGTGCAATCGACCATGAGATGAAACGACTGGGTGCGGACCACCTGTATCTGGATATCAGCCACAAGCCCGCAGATTTTGTCCGTCACCACTTCCCGACCATCTACGAGAAGTGCCTGGCCTTCGGCATCGACATCACTCGGGACCCCATTCCGGTGGTACCTGCCGCCCACTACACCTGCGGCGGCATCATGACCGACAACCGGGCCCGCACCGACATCAACCAGCTTTATGCGGTAGGCGAAGCTGCTTTCACCGGTCTGCACGGCGCCAACCGCATGGCCAGCAATTCCCTGCTGGAGTGCCTGGTGTACGGCCGCGCTGCAGCTGCGGATATTGCCCGCCGGGAATCCGACATTCTGGCGCCGCCGAGCGCCCCGGACTGGGACGAAAGCAAGGTACGGGACTCCGACGAGGATGTGGTGATTTCCCACAACTGGGATGAACTGCGTCACTTCATGTGGGATTATGTGGGCATTGTCAGAACCACCAAACGCCTGCAACGCGCCAAGCACCGGGTCGATCTGCTGTCCCGTGAGATCAGCGAATTCTACAGCAACTACCGGGTGTCCAATGATCTGCTGGAGCTGCGCAACCTGGTGACGGTGGCCGACCTGATCATCTGTTCCGCATTGCAACGCAGGGAAAGCCGCGGTTTACACTACACCCTGGACTTCCCAGGAGTGCTTCACGAAACAGAAGATACGGTACTCTACCCGGTGAACTACCGGACACCGTCCTCGTAACAGCCGGGCAAACACGTCCCTAACAGAGAACACACATGTCAGATAACGCCGAGTTCAACCGATTGTTCTGGCACAGCCGCCGCGGCATGCTGGAGCTGGACGTGCTGCTGGTACCCTTCCTGAAGGAGGCCTACCCGGGCCTGCCCGATGAAGACAAGCAGTGCTACCAAAAGCTACTGACCTGCGAAGATACCGATATGTTCGAGTGGTTCATGCAACGCAGCAAGCCGGAGGACCCGGACCTGCGGCGCATTGTCGAAATTATTCTCGCCCGTGTACAGCCGGATTGAGGTTCCGGTCCGCCCACACCCGGTGCTGGCCCTGACCGCCAACCTGCCCTGGCTTCTGCTGGCCCTGTTCTGCCTGTTCGCGGCGGCCCGCCAGCCGCTATTCTGGTACAGTGCCGGGCTGGTCGCACTGATCATCGGAACCTGGCGGACAGTGCAAGCCCTCCGCTCCGGCGCACACTCGATAACCAGCCTGATCGTTGACCAGAACCAGCTGCGGCTCTGTTATCCGGACGGCCGGACCCAAACCGCCAGGGTGGCACCGGAAACTCGCCTGGGCGGTCGGCTCAGCATCTTGAAACTGGTGCCCGATGCCCCCACCTCTGGCCCCGTACCTGTGATATTGTCTACGTTGCCAGGCATGAGTAATACCGATGCCCGCGCTTTTCGTCGCCTGCGGGTCTGGCTCAGGCTTGGCGGCGCTCACAACGGAGACAGTTCGCAACAGCCTTTTTGAGTCATTCGTCCGACCTCGCGCCAGGAGCCGTCATGACAGAACACGCCAGAGCTTCGTCCCAGCTCCCCCATCCGGCCGCCGTCATCCTGACCGACCGGAAGCTGGTGCGCATCACCGGCCCCGGCACCGACAAATTCCTGCATGGGCAATTCTCCCAGAGCCTGGAAGCGGTGACCTCTGCCCATTCTCTGCGCGCCGCCGCCTGCACCCCTAAAGGCCGGGCCTACTGCCTCACGCGCCTGGTGCGGGACGGAGAAGATATTCTGCTGGATTTGCCGGTCGAGCTGGCAGAGGAAATCCACACCCGGCTGCAAAAATACCTGATGCTGTTCCGCGGCACCAGAATGGAAATCCCCGAGGAAGGTCACATCACCGGACTGCTTGGCAAGGAAGCGGCGCTGGCGATATCCCCGGATGCGGAACAACTGACAGACGACGGAGCCACCCTGGCGCTACCCGGCGGCCATCTGTTGCGTACCACGGATACCGCAGAGGGGCTCCCCCGCTACGAATACTGGCGGCCCGACGGAGAAACTTCGCTACCGGCCCAGCTGCCTGCCGCCACACTTGCCGACTGGCACTGGTCGGAGATTGCCGCCGGGGTACCCTCCCTGAACCCCGCCAGCAACCAGCAATACGTCCCCCAGATGCTCAACTGGCAGCACCTGAACGGCATCCACTTCAAAAAAGGCTGTTACACCGGCCAGGAAGTTATCGCCCGCATGCACTTCCTGGGGCAACTGAAAAAAAGCCTGTTCCGCTTGCAGTCAGACACTGCGACGGAGGGTGCCGCAGAACCCGGGTCGCCGGTGATGGCCGGGGGCCGGGAAGCCGGGCGGGTGGTCAACTGCATCACTCTTGATAACGGCGGGGTAGCCATGCTGGCAGTGCTGCGACACGCAAACCAGGGAGACCCCCTGACCCTTGCCGATGGCACGCCGGTTTCCATTCAGCCCCTGCCTTACCGGGTTCCGGAGCGGGAGGATACGCCTGCCCGGGATACATAAGTTGACAGGAATATTCCTGAGAATTTGCTATAACTAAGGAGCCTCTGATTAACTCCCCGGAGGCGATTCGAAGTCAATCAGAGGCTCCCCAAGCCATTAATCAGGATCATTTTTCGCTCCGCCCTGCCCGGAGCAGAACCACAGGTACAGAGTGACCATGTCGAACATTGTTGAAACCATCAAGAGCGATCTGACCGAAGCCATCGAAAACGACAAGCTGGTACTGCCCACCCTTCCCGAGGTGGCGTTACAGGTAAGGGACATTGCCGAGTCGGAAGAGTCCGCAATTCTGGATCTGGTCAGGGTCATCAGCAACGATACGGCGCTCTCTGCCCGCATTATACGTGTCTGCAACAGCCCCCTGTTCCGGGGATCCCGGGCCATCGAAAACCTCAACATGGCGGTATCCCGGCTGGGCATGAACTACACCAGTAACCTCGCCATGGGTCTGGCGATGGAGCAAATGTTCCAGGCCACATCCGATATGATCGACAAACGGCTGCGCGCCACCTGGCAAACCAGCACCGAGGTGGCAGGCGTAGCCCATGTTCTGGCCCAGCAATACACCCGGCTGAAACCGGACCAGGCCACCCTGGCCGGTCTGGTGCATCTGATCGGTGTGCTGCCAATCCTGCGCTATGTCGAAGACCGGGATGTCCAGATCAGCAGTATCATGCTGGACAATGTGATAGAGGAACTGCACCCGCGCATTGGCAGCCTGATCCTGGAAAAATGGGACTTCCCCCGGGAACTGCTGAATGTGCCGTTGGAATACGCCCGCTTTGACCGAAAGATACCGGAAGCGGACTACGCGGACCTGGTAATGATAGCCAACCTGCAACTGGTGGCCGGCACTGACCACCCCTGGAACGAGATCGACAAGAGCACGGTGTCGGCATTCGGGCGGCTGGGGCTGGACCCGGAGGTGGACCTCAATGAGGAAGAAGACCTCAATGCGCAGATGGAAGCGGCCATGGCGCTGCTGAAATAGTAACGACCACTTTAACCGGGTTTTATGGGAACCTGACCGTCTTCCGACCAGAATCTCTCAGTTCTTTTTATAGCTGGCGATCAGGCTGGCCTTGTCAGGCAGTCGCCAATCCACCGTCGGCCGACCTTGCTGCTCTAACCACTCATTCGCCCTGGAAAAATGCCGGCAACCGAAGAAGCCGCGGTAGGCACTCAGGGGGGACGGGTGCGGGCCTTCCAGCACCAGGTGGCGGTTGCGGTCGATGATGCGGCCTTTTTTGCGGGCGTAGCTGCCCCAGAGCAGGAACACGACACCCTCGCGATGCTGGTTGATGGTTTCGATCACCCGATCGGTGAAGGTTTCCCAGCCCTTGTTCTGGTGAGCTCCGGCATTACCCTGCTCAACGGTCAGTACACTGTTGAGCAGCAGCACACCCTGCTCTGCCCAGGGCTGCAGACAACCATGGTCCGGCGGCCTTATGCCCAGATCGGTTTCGATTTCCCTGAAGATATTCACCAGCGACGGGGGCGGCGGCACGTCCGGCCTGACGGAGAAACACAGGCCGTGGGCCTGGCCGGGGCCGTGGTAGGGATCCTGCCCCAGGATCACCACACTCACTTTATCCAGCGGCGTGCTGTTCAGGGCGTTAAAACACAGGTGGCTGGGCGGAAACAACACCTTGCCGGCCTGTTCCTCAGCAGCCAGGAATTCCGCCAGCGCCAACATGTATGACTGACGGAACTCGTCCGCCAGCCACTGATCCCAACCGCAGCCGGGCTGCAGTTGCTGAGCCAGTGCCTCGGCCGGATGCATCGGCTTATTCGTCTTCCGGCTTCTGTTCGGCCTTGTGCTCCGGGCGCATGGCCGGGAACAGGATCACGTCTCGAATCGACGGCGAATCGGTCAGCAGCATGGCCAGGCGATCAATACCGATACCCTCACCGGCAGTCGGTGGCAGGCCGTATTCCAGTGCCATCACGTAGTCGTCATCGTAGAACATGGCTTCGTCATCGCCGGCATCTTTCTCCGCCACCTGGGCCCGGAAGCGCTCGGCCTGGTCCTCGGCATCGTTCAGCTCCGAGAAGCCATTGGCGATTTCACGGCCACCCACGAAGAACTCGAAGCGCTCGGTCACAAACGGATCACTGTCCTTGCAACGAGCCAGGGGCGATACTTCTTTGGGATACTCGGTGATAAAGGTCGGCTGCATCAGACGGTGCTCGGCCGTTGCCTCGAAGATCTCGACCTGTACCTTGCCCAGGCCCCAGCTGTCTTTAACCTGAATACCCAGAGCCTTCGCCAGCTCCCGGGCCCGACCGTCCTCTGCCAGCTGCTCGCGGGTAATGTCCGGGTTGTAGCGCAGGATGGCATCTACCACGGTCAGGCGCTCGAACGGCTTACCGAAATCGTATTCGATGGTCTCTTCGGTACCGTTCTTCAGCACCCGGGTGTTGGTCACGGTGGTGCTGCCCAGCACTTTCTGTGTGATGGTCCGTAACATGTCTTCCGTGAGATCCATCAGGTCGTTGTAATCCGCATAGGCCTGGTAGAACTCCACCATGGTGAACTCCGGGTTGTGGCGGGTGGATAACCCTTCGTTCCGGAAGTTGCGGTTGATCTCGAAGACCCTTTCAAAGCCGCCCACCACCAGACGCTTGAGGAACAGCTCCGGGGCAATACGCAGGTACATGTCGATATCCAGCGCATTGTGATGGGTCACAAACGGGCGGGCCGTGGCACCACCCGGGATCACCTGCAACATGGGGGTCTCCACCTCCATGAAGTCCCGCTCGGTGAAATACTGGCGCATGACATTGATAATCTTCGAGCGCGCGTAGAAGACACGCCGACTGTCCTCGTTCACCATCAGGTCCACATAGCGATGACGGTAACGGGCCTCGGTATCGGTCAGCCCCTTGTGCTTCTCCGGCAGCGGGCGCAGTGACTTGGTGAGCAGCAGATACTCATCCATGGTCACATACAGATCGCCCTTGCCGGATTTGGACAGGATGCCCCGCACGCCGACGATATCCCCCAGATCCCAGTGCTTGGTGTCCTTCTGGACATCTTTGGAGGCATAGATCTGGATACGGCCGGTCATGTCCTGAACCACCTTGAATGCCTTGCGGTCGAGCATCATGCGGCCGGCAATCGCCACCCGGATGCCCATGGACGCCAGCTCTTCCTTCGTTTTATCACCATATTTTTCCTGCAGTTCTGCAGCGGTGGCATCCCGGCGGAAGTCGTTCGGGAACGGATTGCCCTGTTCGCGCAACGCAGCCAGTTTGGCGCGGCGCTCGGCAATCAGCTTGTTATCCTCTTGCGGTGCGGCATTCTGGGTGTGTTCAGTCATCTTGGCTCACTAGAGAAATCGGAATGGTCCGGTTTGATCTGGATGGCGCTGATTACAGCGCCATCTTCAGACTGGCTTCAATAAACTTGTCGATGTCACCGTCCAACACCGTCTGGGTGTTGCTGGTTTCCACCTTGGTACGCAGGTCCTTGATGCGGCTGTCGTCCAGCACGTAGGAACGGATCTGGCTGCCCCAGCCGATGTCAGCCTTGGCATCCTCGGCCTTCTGCTTTTCGGCGTTACGCTCCTGCATCTCGCGCTCGAACAGCTTGGCCTTGAGCTGCTTCATGGCCTGATCCTTGTTCTGGTGCTGGCTCCGGCCAGCCTGACAGGCCACCACAATGCCCGTGGGATTGTGGGTCAGTCGCACCGCGGATTCGGTCCGGTTTACGTGCTGACCACCGGCCCCGGAGGCGCGGTATACGTCCACCCTCAGATCCGCAGGATTGATCTCGATTTCAAAGCTGTCGTCCACTTCCGGGGATACAAACACGGAACAGAAAGAAGTGTGGCGACGGTTGCCGGAATCAAACGGGGATTTACGCACCAGCCGGTGGACACCGGTTTCCGTCCGCAGCCAGCCGTAAGCGTAGTCGCCCTGGACGTGGACAGTGGCACTCTTGATGCCGGCCACTTCCCCTTCCTGCAATTCGACTATCTCGGCCTTGAAACCACGCCGCTCGGCCCAGCGCAGATACATGCGCAGCAGCATGTTGGCCCAGTCCTGGGCCTCGGTGCCGCCGGAGCCGGCCTGAATGTCCAGGTAGGCATTATTGGCATCCATCTCGCCGGAAAACATACGGCGGAATTCCAGCTTTTCCAGATCCTTGTCCAGCTGCGCCAGGTCCGCCTCAATTTCCGCTACGGTGCCCTCATCCTCTTCATCGGCGGCGATTTCCAGCAGGCCCTCGGCATCATCCAGGCCGCTGGCCAGATTATCCAGAGTGCGGACAATCAGATCCAGATCCGCCCGTTCCTTACCCAGTGCCTGAGCGCGGTCCGGATCTTCCCAGACTTTGGGGTCTTCCAGTTCCCGCTCTACCTCGACCAATCGCTCACTGCGCAGGTCGTAGTCAAAGATACCCCCTGAGCGCGTCACTGCGCTCACGAAGCTCTTTGATCTTCGTAACGATGGGATTGATTTCCATAAAATCTAAGTCTCGCGTTGGAAAATGATGCGCTGAAAACAGGGCCGGAATTCTACCGGAAATTGGCGGGTAATTCAGTAGCCAGGATATCGCGGTAACGTCATTTTAGCCGCGGCCAATCAACCCAGCGGCTCCAGGTAATCCACCAGCAACTGCAGGTTGGTCCGGCCCCGGAAGGTGTTGGCATCCGGTTTGTACACCAGCCGTGCGCCGGTGCGGGTGTAGTCGGGCACTTCCGGTCCGGTGTTGAAGGCAATGCCATCAATCAGCTGACCGCCACCGGACGGCTGCACGGTGAGCTTGAGGTGGTTCTCACCAACAATGCGCTGATTGATCACCTGGAAGTCACCGTCGAACAGGGGCTCCGGAAAATGCTGTCCCCAGGGCCCCGCCTTGCGCAGTAAAAAGGCTGTATCAAGGCTCAGCTCAGCCAGCGCGAGGGGACCATCGGTCGTGATGGCGGCTTCCAGATCGGAGGCATCCAGTGCCTGGCGCACCACAAAATCAAAGGCCTCGGAGAATCGCTGCAGATCTTCCCGGGCGATGGTCATGCCGGCAGCCATGGCATGACCACCAAACTTCTTTAGCAGTCCTGGTGAACGGGTAGCCACATCCGCCAGAGCATCACGGATATGCAGACCGGGGATAGAGCGGGCGGAGCCTTTCAGGTGCTGGCCGTCTTCGTCCGGGGCGAAGGCAATGGTGGGGCGGTGCGTCTGCTCCCGGATACGGGCCGCCAGAATCCCGATCACACCCTGATGCCAGTCTTCGTCGAACAATGCCAACCCCCAGGGCAGCCCTTCCACATCCAGCGACATGGACGCCAGCAGATCCTGTGCCTGGGTTTTCATTTCCCGCTCGATGCTGCGGCGTTCCCGGTTGAAATTATCCAGTTCCCGGGCCAGTCGCAGCGCTTCATCCCGGTTGTCTGCCAGCAGGCAGGCGATGCCGATGCTCATATCATCCAGACGGCCAGCGGCATTGAGTCGCGGCCCGACCACAAAGCCGAGATCCGTGGCGCTGATTTCCCGATGATCCCTGCCGGCTACTTCCAGCAACGCAAGTATTCCCGGGCGTGCCTGCCCCTGGCGGATGCGACGCAGGCCCTGCTCAACAAAGATCCGATTGTTATGATCCAGCGGCACCACATCCGCCACAGTGCCCAGGGCGACCAGATCCAGCAGGGTGCCCAGATTGGGCTCCGGCACCGGCAGCCGCCCCTGCTCCCGCAGGTGTTTACGCAAGGCTGTCAGCACGTAGAAGATCACCCCGACGCCGGCGGCATTCTTGCTCAGGAACGGGCAGCCCGGCTGATTGGGATTAACAATGGCCTCTGCCTCCGGCAGAGTCTCCCCCGCCAGATGGTGGTCGGTGATGATCGTTCTGACTCCGAGCTCCCGGGCGGCCCGCACCCCTTCATGGGCGGAGATGCCGTTGTCCACGGTAATCAGCAGATCCGGCAGCTCACCCTCTTCCTGCAGCCGGTGAATAATGCCCGGCGTGAGGCCGTAGCCATCCGCAAAGCGGCTCGGCACCCGGAAGTCGACGGATTGCAGGCCGAGCATACCCAGCCCCAGTACCGCGACAGACGTGCTGGTGGCGCCATCGGCATCAAAATCCCCCAGCACCATGACCGTCTGCTGATCCCGGATCACCTGCGCCAGCAATTCCACGGCCCGGTCTATGCCGTGCAGGGAAAGGGGCGATGCGAGGTGTTTCAGGGTATAGCTGAGTTGCTCGTCCGAGGTCACCCCACGGGCGGCATACAGACGACGTAACAAAGGCGGAAGTCCCTGCCCCCAGCCGGACACCTCAGGCTGGGGGCGGCGCAGAATCTTCTTGCGCTCAGGCATATTTCCAGTGTTTGCTCATGAAGTCCTGGACAGAGGGAAGGTCATTGTCAAGCACCGTATAGCGTTCCTTACGGTCGAACAGGTCCGCCATGTGGTGCGGCAACGACGGTTTCACATCCAGACCGGCTTTGGCCACCGCATCCGGGAACTTGGCCGGGTGTGCTGTGCCCAGGGTAATCATCGGAATGCTCTTGTCACGGCGGCAGTTCCGGGCTGCTCTCACGCCAATGGCCGTGTGGGGATCCAGCAGATACTCGTTCCGCTCGTACACATCCCGGATGGTCTCGCAGGTCACCTCGTCATTCACCGCATCGCTGTCAAACAGCTTGCGGGCGTGCCGCCAGCGATAATCCTCAATGCTCACCGGCCCCTTGGCGGCATTTTCCAGCAACTGTTTCACCGCTGCACCATCCCGCCCGTGCAGGTCGAACAACAGGCGCTCGAAGTTGCTGGACACCATGATATCCATGCTGGGCGACAGGGTGTGCTCAAGCTGGTGCTGCTCGTACTTGTTGCCACTCATGAAGCGGTGCAGGATGTCATTGCGGTTGGTCGCAATCACCAACTGGGAAATGGGCAGACCCATTTTCTGCGCCAGGTAACCGGCAAAGATATCTCCGAAATTGCCAGTGGGCACCGAGAACGCCATACTGCGATCCGGCCCACCCAGTGCCAGGGACGCATGAAAGTAGTAGACAATCTGGGCCATGATCCGCGCCCAGTTAATGGAATTGACCGCCGCCAGCTGGGTCTTGCCCCCCAGGAAGGACTGCTCCCCGAAGCTTTCCTTGACCATCTTCTGGCAATCGTCGAAGTTGCCGCGGATGGCCAGGTTATGAATATTGTCACCGGCCACGGTGGTCATCTGCCGACGCTGTACTTCCGAGACCCGTTCGTGGGGATGCAGAATGAAGATATCCACGTGCTTGCAGCGACGGCAGCCCTCGATCGCCGCCGAACCGGTATCACCGGAGGTCGCTCCCATGATCACCACATGCTGGTTGCGCTTCTCCAGCACATAATCAAGCAGACGACCCAACAGCTGCAGAGCAAAATCCTTGAACGCCAGGGTCGGTCCGCGAAACAGCTCCATCACCCACTCGTTGGTATCCAGCTGCACCAGAGGCGCTACCGCCTGGTGAGCGAAAACCTTGTAGGTGTCCTCCAGCATGCGCCGGAAGTCGTCCGCCGGAATGGCGTCATCCACAAACGGGTGCATGACCCTGAAGGCCAGCTCACTGTAGGAAAGGCCGCGCCAGCTGCGAATCTCTTCCAGACTGAAATGAGGCAGGGATTCCGGCACGTACAGACCGCCGTCTGTGGCCAGCCCGGTCAGCAGAACATCCTCGAATCCAAGCGCGGGGGCATCACCCCGGGTACTGATGTATCTCACGTGCTTACCTGTCAGTTAAAGTTTTCGGCGCGGATGCGGGTAACCTGGCCTTCAATGTCAGCCAGCGCTTCCAGCTCCTCAATGGCGCGGTTCATCTGCCGCTCCTGGACCGTATGGGTGAGGATGATCACCGGAATGCGTCCGTCCTTGAGCTCTGACTCTTTCTGCATAATCGATTCGATGTTGATGCCGTGCTCGCTCAGCACCGAAGAAATCTTGGCCAGTACGCCAGGGCGGTCCAGCGCCTGAATACGCAGGTAATAGGCCGACTGGATATCTTCCATATCCAGCACCGGCAGGTTCTCCATGGCGGACGGATAGAAGCCGAGATAAGGCACACGCTGGGAACTGTTGGCCGCCACACTGCGGGCCACATCCACAATATCCGCGATCACCGCAGACGCGGTCGCCTCATCACCAGCACCGGGGCCGTAATACATGGTCTGCCCCACCGCGTCACCATCCACAAGTACGGCATTGAGCACCCCGTCCACCTGGGCGATCAGGTGACTGCGCGGCACCAGGGTCGGATGCACACGTAACTCAATGCCCTCGTCCCGGCGGCGCGCAATACCCAGATGCTTGATGCGATAGCCCAGCAGTTCCGCATGGGCAATATCGTAAGGTGTGATGCGGGAAATACCTTCGGTGTAGGCTCGCTCGAACTGCAGCGGCACACCGAAACCGGCGGCTGCCAGGATGGTCAGCTTGTGGGCTGCATCCACCCCTTCCACATCAAAGGTGGGATCCGCTTCGGCGTAACCCAGGTCCTGGGCTTCTTTCAGAACCTCGGAAAATTCACGGCCGGCGCGCATTTCGGTCAGGATATAGTTGCCGGTGCCGTTGATGATGCCGGCAATCCAGTCAATACGGTTGGCAGCCATGCCTTCGCGAACGGATTTGATGACCGGGATGCCGCCTGCAACACCGGCCTCGTAGGCAACGATCACACCGGCCTTCTCTGCGGCCTCGAAAATCTCGTTACCGTGCACGGCGATCAGCGCCTTGTTGGCGGTAACCACATGTTTGCCTTTCCTGATAGCCGACATGACCAGCTCACGGGCTGCATCGTAACCGCCGATCAACTCGATCACGACATCCACGGAGTCGTCATTGACCACATCGAAAACATCGCTGGTAAACGGAATGCCGCCCAGATCAATGTCATCCCGTTGCCGGCGGGAGGCAACACGAACAATGCGAATGTTGCAGCCGGCACGCCCCGCAATCAGTTTCGCATTGCGGGTCAGTACGTTGAAGGTTCCGCCACCGACGGTTCCCAGTCCGCAGATTCCGACATTCACGTCTTTCAAGCTGTCACCTCTGTTCCCGATGGGTTGCAATAAGGGCGCTAGTATACCGGTTAAAGCGCGCCCGAATAAGCCCTGAGCCCCCTTTACCCTGCGGCAGGGTTCACAACAGGCCGAGGCTCTTCGCGAGCGTTTCGGCAGGGACAAAACCGGGAATCATCCGGCCGTTCTCAAGAACAATGGCCGGGGTGCCCCGCACACCCACCTGCTGGCCCAGCTGCATCTGTTCCAGTACCGGGTTGTCACACGCCTTTTGCGGCACCTTCTGGCCAGCCTTTGCCCTGTTCATGGCCGCCTGCGGGTCAACATTGCACCAGACAGACTCATACTTGGAGAAGGACCCGGTGTCGGGACCACTGCGCGGGAAGCCATAATAATTCACCGTAATACCCAACTCGTTAATGCGCGGCACCTGCTCATGGAATTTACGGCAATAGGGGCAGTCAATATCGGTAAACACGGCGATCTCGGCCTTCTGCTTGCCCTTCGCCGGATAGCTGATCACTCCCTGGTCACCAAAGGATGCCATGGTGTCTGCCCGCACTTCGTTCTGTGCTGCTTCGGTCACGTTGACCACCGTCCCCGGGCGGGAGCGCAGCACAGAGCCGAATATCAGGTGCTCACCGTCCTCGCTGACATAGAAAATCTGCCCGCCGGAGGTGCGCACTTCGTAAAGCCCCGGCACAGTGGATTTTCTTATCTTCTCAACATCAGCCAGCATCTCCCGCAGGCTGAGGGTCAGCCGGGGATCCTGCCCCGGACTGTCAGCGGCATCCTGATCCGCCGACGCAGCCAGCCTTTCGCGTATCTTGCTGACCAGTTCCCGCCCTTCATCGGCGGTTGCAGCAACAGGCAGGGCCGCAAAGCACAGCAGACAAACCCCGGCCAGCGCCTTGATTACGGAGAATCTGAACATAAACACTTTCCTGATAGTAGTGGATCAACCGGCAAGGAAGATCAGCCGGCCCCGGATTCTGGTTGCGACAGAGATTAAACCAAAAGGTTCATCCTAAACAGGCCGGCGGCACAACAAAAGGAACCCGCTCACCCTCTCGGGTGATGAGCCTGGTGAAGTGAGTGAAGGCGCTGGCGGGCCACATGGGTGTATATCTGCGTCGTGGACAGATCGGAATGGCCCAGCAGCATCTGCACCACCCGAAGGTCCGCGCCGTGATTGAGCAGATGGGTCGCAAAGGCGTGCCTCAGGGTATGTGGCGAAAGGTGCTTGCGAATACCGGCACGGGTCGCATATTCCTTTATCCGGTACCAGAAAGCCTGACGGGTCATGGCGCTCCCTCGATTACCCGGGAACAGATCGTCACTCGCCTTGCCCCGGAGCAGCTCAGGGCGGGATCCCCGCATGTAATCCAGCAACCAGTCAGTGGCCTCCTCGCCCAGGGGCACCAGGCGCTCCTTGTCGCCCTTGCCGGTGATGCGCACCACCCCCTGGCGCAGATTCACCTGATCCACCCGCAACCCGACCAGTTCCGATACCCGCAAGCCGCAGCCGTACAATACTTCCAGCATGGCCCGGTCCCGGTGCTCAATAGGCTTTTCCGGATCCGGCTCCGCCAACAGGCGATCCACTTCCTGCTCGGACAGCGCATCCGGCAGACGGGCAGGCTGGCGGGGGCTGTCGATGCGGAGCGTCGGATCCTCTGCGATCACACTCTCCCGCAACAGATAGCGGTAAAAACGGCGCAGGCCACTGAGCCGGCGACTCGCGGTTGAGGGTTGCGAGCCCTCCGCAAGGCCCGCTGACACCCAGCCGAGCAACTCCGAACGCCCCGCGGAAACCAGCCCCGGACTGCCGGGCTGAGTCTCCAGCCAGTGGGAAAAACGTTCCAGATCTGCCCGGTAGGCCTGGCGGGTTTTCTCCCCCAGACCGTCCTCCAGCCAGATAGCATCGACAAACCGGGCGATAGCCGCCTCATCATCCGGCCGCACAGGCTTACGGGTAAAACGACGATCCTCTGCCATGGACGGGCACCGCTCCTGTCAACAACTCCGCAAACCATAACAGATCCCCGGACGCAGAAAAGGCAGCCGTTGGCTGCCTTTTCCGACCCTCACCTGATGGTTGTGTGACGACCGATCAGTTGAGCTTTTCCTTGATCCGTGCCGCCTTACCAGACAGTTCACGCAGATAGTACAGCTTGGCCTGCCGTACGTCGCCACGACGCTTCACGCTGATGCTGTCGATCAGACGGGAGTGAGTCTGGAAAGTACGCTCAACGCCCACACCGTAAGACACCTTGCGAACGGTAAAGGAAGAGTTAATACCACGGTTACGCTTGCCGATCACAACGCCTTCGAACGCCTGCAGACGCTCACGGTTGCCTTCGGTAACACGCACCTGAACGATCACGGTGTCGCCCGGGGCGAACGCCGGTATGTCCTGCTTCAACTGCTCTGATTCAATCTGACTGATGATGTCATTCTTGCCGCTCATCGTAATACTCCTGCTACCCAATCTTTCAATGCCCTGACGATTCAGAGGCACCCGGTTCACTCAAAATTTCTTCCAGCAGCGCACGTTCCTCGTCCGTAAACACCCGCTTTTGCAGCAGGTCCGGGCGTCGCTCCAGGGTTCGCCTCAGCGACTCCCTGAGTCGCCAACGCCTGATCTGGTCATGATGCCCGCCCAGCAAAACTTCCGGTACACCCTGACCTTCATACACTTCCGGCCGTGTGTAATGGGGGCAATCCAGCAGCCCGTCGGCAAAAGAATCCTGCTCCGCTGACTGGGCATGCCCCAGGGCCCCCGGTAGCAACCGGGTGACCGCATCCATCACTGCCATGGCGGCCAGCTCGCCCCCCGACAGCACAAAATCCCCCAGCGATACCTCCCTGTCTACTTCGGCCTCAATCAGGCGCTCATCAACACCTTCATAACGACCAGCCACCAGTATCAGTGAAGATTCTCCCGCCAGCGACTCCACTACTGACTGGTCCAGCCTTTCTCCCTGGGGCGAGAGATACACAACACAGGGTTTACCCGGTGCCGCCTCCCGGGCCGCATGAATAGCGTCTCGCAACGGCTGTATCTTCATCAGCATGCCGGGACCACCGCCGTAGGGGCGATCATCCACTGTACGGTGCCGGTCATGAGTGTATTCCCGGGGATTCCAGCTACAAAACGTCAGCAGCCCCTCACGTACAGCCCTGCCGGTAACTCCGTAATCGGTCACCGCACCAAACATCTCCGGAAACAGACTGACTGCGCCAATCCACACCGTCAGAACTCCGGATCCCAGTCTACGGTCAACCGCCCCGAGCCCAGGTCCACTTCCCTGACAACCTGATCCGGCAACCAGGGAATCAGTCGCTCTCGCTGGTCTATCGACCCGGCATCGGGTCGGACCACAAGCACATCATTGGCCCCGGTTTCCATCAGGTGGTGAACATACCCATACGGTTCACCGTCGACCGTTTCAACCGCGAGACCTTCGAGCTGATGCCAGTAGTATTCGCCTTCCGGCAAGTCCGGCAACGCTTCCGTGGGAACCAGAATATCCGCACCACTGTAGGTACGGGCCTGCTCCCTGTCATCAATGCCTTTCAGCCTGACCACAATCCCCTGCCCCTGGCGGCGACCGTCGACCAGCTTCATCGGCATTCGCTTACCGTCCAGAACCAGAGTCCAGTCACGGTAGTCGAGAATGCCTTCCCGGGGATCCGTATAGGAGTAGACCTTGAGCCACCCCTTGACCCCGAATACCGAGGTAATGCGGCCAACCACAGTTTCCTGCGAACGCTGTGTCATGCCGTCACCCCGGTTGCAACCTGATTACTCAGCGGAGCCTTTCAGCAGCTGCGCAACACGCTCACTGGCCTGCGCGCCCTGGCCCAGCCAGTACTCAACACGATCACGGTCGATGCGCAGGCGCTCTTCCTGGCCACGGGCAATCGGGTTGAAGAAGCCAACACGCTCGATGAAACGGCCATCACGCGATTTACGGCTGTCAGTGACTGTCAGATGGTAGAACGGGCGCTTCTTTGAGCCACCACGAGCCAAACGGATAGTTACCATTTAACCAATATCCTGTTCTGTTGTACGAACTTTGTAAGATTCATGCCGGCCTGAGGCGGCTGGCATGAAGCCCTATACTCGAAAGGGGCGCCATTCTATGCTAAAAAACCGCCAATGAAAACAGGGAAAGCCTTTTCTTACAGGGTTTTTCCCGCAGGGGTTTCTACATACGCCCAAAAGGCGGCTTACCACCGCCTCCACCGCCCGGTGGCATCATGCCACCCATGCCGCGCATCATATTGGCCATGCCGCCTTTCTTGCCAAACTTTTTCATCATCTTCTGCATCTGCTTGTGCTGCTTGAGCAGGCGATTCACATCCTGAATCCGGGTTCCGGACCCCGCCGCGATGCGGCGCTTGCGGGAGTTGTTGATGGTATCCGGAAAGCGGCGCTCTTTGGGTGTCATGGAGCAGATCATCGCTTCCATCTGTCCCATGGACTTGTCATTCACCTGTTGCTGGGCCATCTGGGCCATCTGCCCCATACCCGGCAGCTTGTCGAGCAGGCCGCCAATGCCGCCCATATTCTTCATCTGCTGAAGCTGGTCGCGGAAGTCCTCCAGGTCAAACGACTTACCCTTCTTGATCTTGCTGGTGAGCTTACGGGCCTTCTTCTGGTCAATCTTGCGCTCGGCTTCCTCTATAAGGGAGAGCACGTCACCCATACCCAGGATGCGGGAAGCAATCCGGTCCGGATGGAAAGGCTCCAGGGCGTCGGTCTTCTCACCCACACCCAGAAACTTGATCGGCTTGCCGGTAATATGACGCACCGACAGCGCCGCACCGCCACGAGCGTCACCGTCCGTCTTGGTAAGCACCACACCGGTCAATGGCAGCGCATCATTGAAGGCCCGGGCAGTGTTGGCGGCATCCTGACCGGTCATGGCATCAACGGTGAACAGGGTTTCTATCGGATTGACCGCCTTATGGAGGCGACCGATCTCACCCATCATCTGCTCATCCACGTGCAGGCGGCCGGCCGTATCCAGAATCACCACATCCAGATGCTTGCGCCGGGCGGCCTCAATTGCGCCCAGAGCGATATCCACAGGGTCCTGATCCGTGGTACTGGGGAAGAATTCCACACCCACTTCACCGGCCAGAGTTTCCAGTTGCCGGATAGCGGCCGGGCGGTATATATCCGCACTGACCACCATGACACTTTTCTTGTGGCGCTCTTTCAGCAGCCGGGCGAGCTTGGCCACTGTGGTGGTCTTACCCGCACCCTGGAGACCTGCCATCATGATCACAGCCGGCGGCTGCGTAGCCAGATTGAGAGACTCGTTGCCCTCGCCCATGACCCGCTCCAGCTCTTGCTGGACCACCTTCACAAACACCTGCCCCGGCGTCAGACTGCGCTGCACCTCCTGGCCGACAGCGCGCTGGCGCACACCTTCGATAAAGTCTTTTACCACCGGCAGGGCAACATCCGCTTCAAGCAGCGCCATGCGCACCTCGCGCAGCGTGTCCTTGATATTGTCGTCGGTCAGCCGCGCCTGACCGGAAATCTTGCGTAAACTTCCGGAGAGTCGGTCTTGCAGGTTCTCAAACATGTCTTTCTTCCGTTCCCGGATAAAATTGAGTACGTGAAACAGGGGAACCGGTTGATTCCGGTTGCACAATCGCGACATTATAACCAGACTATCGCCCTGAAACGACCAGTCCGGTCAAATCGGCACCATATGCGCCGCTTTTTCTGCCCGACACAGGTAATCGAAGGAACCCATGGGAACGCTGATTCTCGCTGTCATAGCCCTGCTTCTTTACAGCATCGGCACAGCGCTGCAAGCGCTGAATTTCCGGGGACGTATCGGGGCCACCGTGACAGGCACCACCGTCATCGGCATGCTGGCGCTGACCGCCCATGGGCTACTGATTTTCCGCACCGGACATGTCAGCGGCGGTTTCGATTTCGGCTTTTTCCAGAGCTCATTGATTATTTCCTGGCTGATTGTCTTTCTGCTACTGGGACTGAACCTTCGCAACCCGGTGCAGATACTCTTTCTTTTTATCTATCCGCTGGCAGGGCTGACGGTGGTTGCCTCCCTGATCACCCAGGCTCCCGGCCCGGTCGTTTCCGGAGAGAGTTATGGTACGCTCTCCCACATCGCGCTATCGATCACCGCTTACAGCCTGCTGACCCTGGCCGCAGTGCAGGCAATCCTGTTTCACTTCCAGAACCGCCAGCTCAAACACAACTACAACAGCCTGCTGATCCGCAACCTGCCGCCACTGCAAACCATGGAGTCACTGCTGTTTGAGCTGGTCTGGGCCGGCGTGGTGCTGCTCACTCTGGCCATCATCACCGGAGCGGTGTTTGTGGAAGACCTGTTTGCCCAGCACCTGGCCCACAAGACTGTATTCTCGCTACTCTCACTGGGTGTATTCATCGCCCTGCTGGTCGGCCGCCATACCCGCGGCTGGCGCGGTGCCACGGCCAGCCGCTGGACGCTGGCCGGCTGCCTGCTACTGATGCTGGCGTTCTACGGCAGCAAATTCGTCCTGGAGCTGGTCTTCAGCTACAGCAACCGGGGCTGACAGACCAACCGCTTGACAGACCCCGGTCGGCTCACTATGTTCCGGTTTGACCGTGATAAAAGGATCCTTTCTTGAACGAGACATCGCTTACCGCGCTGTTCATTCTTCTGGTCGGCCTCATTCTACTCTCCGGCTTCTTCTCCAGCTCCGAAACCGGCATGATGTCACTGAACCGTTATCGCCTGAAGCACATGGCAAAAACGGGTCACAAGGGCGCGCGCCGGGCCCACAACCTGCTCAAACGTACCGACCAGCTGATCGGCGTTATTCTGATCGGCAACAACTTCGTAAACATCTTCGCCTCGTCCATCGCCACGGTGATCGCGATCCGGCTCTGGGGCGATGCCGGAATTGCCATCGCCACCCTGCTACTAACCCTGGTGATTCTGATTTTTGCCGAGGTCACACCGAAAACCCTGGCGGCACTGTTCCCGGAAAAAATCGCCTTTCCGGCCAGCTATGTGCTTGGGCCACTGCTGAAAATCCTCTATCCGGCGGTATGGGCGGTCAACCTGTTCACCAGCCTGATACTCTGGGTTATCCGGGTATCCCCGAAAGACGCGGCTTCTGATCACCTGAGCCGGGAGGAGCTGAGAACACTGGTCAACGAAGCCGGTGCCCTGATCCCCTCCAAACACAAGGACATGCTGGTCAGCATCCTCGACCTGGAGAAGGTCACCGTGAACGATATCATGGTCCCCCGCAACGAAGTGGTGGGAATCGACCTGGACGACGACATTGATACCATCCTGCGTCAGCTGCGTAGCAGCCAACACACGCGACTACCGGTGTTCAAGGGTGACATAAACAACATCCGGGGCGTGCTGCATCTGCGCAACAGCTCCAAACTGCTGCAACAGACTGAGGTTAACAAGGCGATGCTGATGCAGCTCGTCCGGGAACCATACTTCGTGCCGGAAAGCACCCCCCTGAACACCCAGCTGATCAACTTCCAGAAGGCCAAACGCCGCTTTGGCATCGTGGTTGACGAGTACGGCGATGTACTGGGCATTGCAACCCTGGAAGACATACTGGAAGAGATTGTCGGGGAGTTCACCACCGACTATGCTGCCACCAGCCCCGATATCATCCCTCAGGACGACGGCACCTACATCATTGACGGCTCGACAGCGGTGCGCACCATCAACAAGACCCTGAACTGGAAACTGCCCACCGATGGCCCCAAAACCCTCAACGGACTGATTACCGAAACCCTGGAAAACATTCCGGAAACCAACGTCTGCCTGAAAGTAGCCAACCTTCGTGTAGAAGTACTCCAGATCAAGGACAACGTGGTTAAAGCCGCGATTGTACACCCACCCAGGCGGAAAGAACGGAAGCGACGGCCGGAAGCGTAAAAACACCAGGTCACAAGAGCCACGACGCGGCTGCCCTTGTAATTTTTTGTAAAAGAACGAAAGGGTGAGTGCGAGCACCTGTTACTGTGTGTAGAATCGGGACGAGAAAGGTTCTAAAAACCAAGGAGCCTCTGATCAATGAAAAGCAGAACTTGCAGGCTCGGTCATGTATCCGGTTGAGGCGTAAACAGGAGTCAGGCCATGAACAAGCAATCCGGCATACATTATCTCCGACAGCATCAGGCGGGCACAGGCAAGGAAACCGGCAGCACCGCTGCGGTCCCCGGGGAAGCAGCCCGGATCCGGGACACCGTGGTGGCCGGGCTTGGAGATCTTCTTCAAGGCGCGTTCGACGCAGTCGATGACTCGCTGTTCGAGCTGGCCAACAATGCCCGCAGTAACAACGAACAGAACCGTTACTTCGAGGCAATGCGGGAAATCCGCATCAAACGCAAAGGCGTGGAACGACATTTCCAGGGCGCCGTCAGCCAGCTGTTCGCCAATCCACCACACAGCAACCAGAAGCCGGATTCGGAATCTTTCGCGACCCGGACATCTGCCGACCCCCTGACGCTGGTACAGAATGACGACCTGGAAGAGCAGGTCGCCCTCAACGCCATGATTTCCAAGGCCAAGGCTCACTTCCAGGGGCCCCTGATCCAGTTACAGGCCAGGTTCAGCCAGGTCTATCCGGGAGCCGGCGAGGAATCACCGGTCAACCCGATGGCGCCGGAACACCTGTGCAGTGCCTTTGTTGAAGCCATTCAGGCCCTGGACATCCAGATCCGCGAACGCCTCATCCTGCTAAAGCAGTTCGACCGTTACGTGGTTTCCAATCTCGGCATGCTGCTTGATGAAGCTAACAGAATTCTGGTGCAGGCCGGCATTATTCCCAACTTCCGCTACCACGGGAAGTCACGCACCGGGCACAGCAAAGCGGCCAGCAAACAGGGCCAGACCGCCACCGGAGATCAGCAAGCCGGCCAACAGACCGGAACCGAAAGCACCGCTGCCGGCGACCATGCACTGCTCGAGCAGGTTCACCAGATGCTGGCAATGCAAAGGACCGACGCCGGCCTGCCGCCCCGCTCTGCCAACCAGAACCTGCATCTCATAGGGGGCGCAGAGCTGGCGAGTCTGCTCAGCCAACTACCCCAGACACCAACGAGTGACCAAACGGGCCATGGCAATCTGAGCGAAGGCAGCCCGGAGGTCATCGACCTGCGCGCAGTGGTTGAACAACTGCTCAACCAGCACCCACCGGAAAATGGCAAAAAACCGGCCCTGAACGAAATGGACGAGGACCTGATCAACCTCGTATCCATGCTGTTCGAATTCATCCTGGACGATTACAACCTCTCGGCACCGGTTCAGGTGCTGATCAGCCGGCTGCAGATACCGATCCTCAAGGTGGTCATCCGCGACCGCAGCTTCTTCAGCAACGCCAGCCATCCGGCCCGGCGGCTGCTGAACTCCCTCGCCAAGGCCGGCATTGGCTGGAGCGATGCGGACGAAAAAACCCGTGACCGGCTCTACGAGCAGATCCACGCCACGGTTGCGCGCATTCTGAACGAGTTCGACAACGACATCTCCCTGTTCGAAACGCTTTGCGGGGAGTTCGACCAGTTTCTGGCCCGGGAAAACCGCAAGTCCTCACTGGTGGAGCAGCGCACCCGTGAATCCGAGCGGGGCCGCATCAAGTCCCAGTTGGCCCAGGAAGCCGTTGATCGCATCCTTCAGGAGAAACTGGCCAGGCACAAACTGCCGGAATCAGTACGCAACATCCTGATCAATGGCTGGAGCCGGGTCATGTTCCTGTCCTACTTGCGCAACGATGTGGAGCAGCGCTGGAACCAGAGTGTAAGGGTGGTAGACGATCTGATCTGGTGCCTGCACCCGCGCTTCGACGACGAAGAACGGGACCAGTGGGTGAAAGTTGTTCCCAACCTTTTGAAAATCCTGCGGGCGGGCCTGGAAGAAGTTTCCTACAATTCCTCCCGGCTGGACGAGATGATGTCCGACCTGAAGCACGAACTGACCCGGTCTTTCCGCGCCAACGCACAGGCTGAGGCCTGCGAGGAGCCTGAGCCGGCCAGCGAACCGGAGCTGACCACAGCTGGAAGTTACAAGACAGCCGTGGAACGCCAGCAGGAGCTTGAGGATGCAGCGATCTCAGAGTATGTGTCACAAATCGACAGCATCGAAGTCGGCCACTGGGTAGAGTTCAACCTGGTTAACGGCACCCGGTTCCGCTGCAAACTTTCCGCGGTCATCGAAGAGGCGGACTGCTTTGTATTCGTGAACCGGATGGGCCTCAAGGTGATCGAGAAAACCCGCATCGAGCTGGCGCACGAAATGCGTCGGGGCCGCCTGACGGTATTGGACCAGGGAGCCCTGATCGACCGTGCCATGGATGCGGTGGTTGGCAGCTTGCGACGCAAGGCCGGATAAGAATGAACCCCGGGTGACACCGGGGGGGGCAGCCCTCACCCGGAACCAGCCCGCAACAACGGCGGGAGCGTTACCGGGGCAACCTGAAGTTTTCCCGGTACGCCTGTGAAGCAGGCAAAAAACGCTCAGAGATCAGGCTTCTGCCTGCTTGGCTGCCTCCTTCACCGCTTTTTCAAGCTCGCCATTCTCGGACATTTCCATAATGATATCGCAGCCGCCAACCAGCTCACCATTGATGTAAAGCTGCGGATAGGTAGGCCAGCTGGAGTAAAGCTTCAAAGCTTCCCTCAGCTCCTGGTTGTCCAGAATATTCACAAACGCAAAACGCTCACCACAAGACATCAGCGCCTGGACTGTGCGGGCTGAAAAACCGCACTGGGGAGCCTGAGGTGTACCTTTCATGTACAGCAGGATGGGGTTTTCCTCGAGCTGACTCTTGATCGTTTCATTAATATCCATCAACAGATACCTCAAATCAGTAAATAGCCGTTACCTGACGGTTGTTGTCAGATATTGTACACGGGAGCCGCCAGACGCACCAAACCGTAATCCGTAACATTGTCATCCCTGCCCTGAGTCGTTAGCAGCCTGTCGGACTTAAGCAATCGTCGCGAGCAAGGTGAGAAAGCGAGCGCAGATTTTCCGGATTTTGAGGCGCATAGTGGTTCTATGCAACGAAAAAGCCGGGAAATATGAGCCGTTTTCCCACCGGCGCAGCAGATTAGCCTTAAGTCCGACAGGCTGCTAAACTTTGTTCCCTGTCCCCGCAGGCAGAACCCACCCGCTCCTCGTTTACTGTAATGGCCCATAAAATGGCAGCAAGACATTTTCTGACCCTCAATGACCTGTCCGGCGATGAGCTGGAACACCTGCTGGACCACGCATCCGGCCTGCGGCAGTCCTGGCAGCGCGGCGAAACCCGGGACACCCTGAAAAACCGGGTGCTGGCGATGATTTTCGAGAAATCGTCCACCCGTACACGAGTATCCTTTGAGGCAGGCATGGCTCAACTGGGCGGATCCGCCCTGTTTCTTTCCTCACGGGACACTCAGCTGGGCCGGGGCGAGCCCATTGAGGACTCCGCCATTGTCATCTCCAGCATGGTCGACGCGGTGATGATCCGCACCTTTGCCCATAAGACGGTGGAAACCTTTGCTGCCGCGTCCTCAAAGCCGGTCATCAACGCACTGACTGATGATTTTCATCCCTGTCAGTTGCTGGCTGACATGCAGACCTGGCGCGAACACCGGGGCAGCATCCGGGGCGCAACGGTGACCTGGATCGGCGACGGCAACAACATGTGCAACTCCTACATCAATGCCGCCAGCCAGTTCGGTTTTAACCTGCGGATTGCCTGTCCCGAGGGCTATGAGCCCCCGTCGGAACTGACAGAGCGGCACAAGACTCTGGTAGAGATTGTGCGCGACCCGGTGGAAGCCGCAAAAGGTGCCAACCTGCTGGTCACCGATGTATGGGCCTCCATGGGGCAGGAAGATGAGCAGAATGCACGCATAAAAGCCTTCCGGAATTACCAGATTAACCCCTCGCTGATGCAGGTGGCTGACCGGGATGCCCTGTTCATGCACTGCCTGCCCGCTCACCGGGGCGAAGAGGTTTCCGAAGACATGCTGGAGCACCCCGCCTCAGTGGTCTGGCAGGAGGCCGAGAACCGCCTGCACGCACAAAAGGCGCTGCTGGAATTTCTCATCACCGGGCAACTGGACTGAACCCGTATGTCACCACTTGCCCGCCAGAGCCGGGAATGGCTACTGGAAGTCATCAACCTGTCCTGTGGCTATGGCGGACCCGCCGTGGTCAGGGATGTGAATTTTTCCCTGGCTCATGGAGACATCGGCTGCCTGCTGGGACCCAGCGGCTGTGGCAAAAGCACCATTCTGAGGGCCCTGGCCGGCTTTATCGGTGTCAGCGTTGGTGAAATCCTGCTGGAGGGCAGCCCGATCAGCCTGCCCGGCAAGACCCTCCAGCCGGAAAAGCGCAGGATCGGCATGGTATTCCAGGACTATGCGCTGTTCCCCCACCTGACCGTCGCAGACAACGTCGGTTTCGGTCTTCGCAAACAAAACCGTCGTAAGCGCCGTGAAAAGGTGACAGAGCTGCTCGACCTGGTGCACCTGAGCGATCTCGGCGACCAGTACCCGCACCAACTGTCCGGAGGCCAGCAACAGCGAGTCGCCCTGGCCCGGGCACTGGCGCCGGAGCCCACGCTTATCCTACTGGACGAGCCCTTTTCCAATCTCGACAGCGACCTGCGCCGCCGCCTCAGCCTGGATGTGCGGAACATACTCAAAACCCTGGGCATCAGCGCCATCCTGGTCACCCATGACCAGCAGGAGGCCTTTGCCATGTGCGATCAAGTGGCGGTTCTGCGGGCCGGCGAAGTACAGCAGTGGGATGTACCCTACAACCTGTACCACGAACCTGCCAATCGGTTTGTTGCGGGCTTCGTCGGACAGGGTGGGTTTATTCCCGGCAAGGCACTCCACCCTGACTGCATAGAGTCAGAACTCGGGGTGATACGGGGCAACCGCGCCTATCCCTGGCAGCCCGGGACTTTGCTGGATGTGCTGATCCGCCCGGACGACATCGTCTATGACGAGGCGTCCCCGCTGCGACCCAAAGTGGTGGAAAAAACCTTCGCCGGCACGTCCACGCTGTACCGGTTCCGACTCTCCGAGAACACCGAGTTTGAGGCGCTGTTCCGAAGCCACCTGGATTTTCATATCGGCGAAGCGGTGCCGGTCAGGGTGGAGGCCGATCACCTGATCGCCTTCGAGCGGCCCGGTTCACACTATTGCATCAAGTGACTTTTTACGGGGCCATACCAGGCTGAACTTCGCACCACCGAGCGCCTCACTGCGACCGACAAAGGCCTGGCCGCCATGCCAGTACAGTATCCGGCGCACGATGGACAACCCGAGACCATAACCACCGGAAGTGCGGGTCCGACTGTCATCCAGCCGGGCAAAGGCGGTAAATACCTTTTCCCAGTCTTCCTCGGGAATTCCCGGGCCATCGTCTTCCACATCCACCCGGCAATTATCCTCATCGATATGGCACACCACTCTCACATGGCTATGGGCGTAACGACCCGCATTGCCCACCAGGTTCTGGATAGCCCGGTGAATGTAACGCGGCTCGATATCCGAGAGGCTCCAGTATTCGGTTTCCTCACCGATCAACGCCTCGATGACCAGATCCTGGCGGACACGCTGCTGCTCTCCCACCACCTGGCGCACGATGTCGGTAACAGAGGTTTCCGTCAATGAAAATACCGGGCCACCCTGTTCGAGACGGGCATACGTCAGAATCTCGTCAATCAGTTCGTCCAGTTCCTGGATGTCGCCGTCAATACCATCCAGCTGCCTCTGCAGCGTATCCTGATCCTCACAGCCCTCCAGCATCTGCACCCCGAAGCGAATCCGGGCCACCGGCGTGCGCAACTCATGGGATACGGCATGAATCATTTCCTGCTGCACCCCGACCAGCCTCTGGATGTGTTCAGCCATGCTGTTGAAAGAGCCCGCCAGCCGGGACACCAGAGTGCTGTCACCGGCCTCTACCCGGGCACCCAGCTCGCCGCGGGCAATCCGTACCGCCACCGACTCCACCGAGCGCAAGCTGTGATCCACCTCTCTCATCGCCAGGAACAAAGCCAGAGCCAGCACACTGCCAGATACCAGCACCATAAGGAAAACCACCGGCAGGCTCCAGACACTGAACGGCGGCGGCATCTGCAGGTTCACCAGCTTGCCATCAGACAAACGCAATACAACATTAGCCTGGCCACTCGCCTTGCGGTAAAGGGCAAGCCGGCCATCAGCGACCCGCCCAAGCACCTCCTCCGGCGGAAGCTGGGACTGATCCTCTATGGGCTCAACCCACAATTCCAACCGTGCCGACAACTGCTCCATTGCCTCAAGACGGGTCTCCGGGTTCATGCCGTCAAGGTGCCACCAGACGATCAGCGCAACGGCTTCGGAAACGTCCCGGTAGGTATCCCTGACGCTCAGGCTGAGCACTTCACCGCGCTGATCGAGCACCAGAAGCCGACGACCATCACTGCCGGGCAGGGCAACCACCTGTCCGTACTCCAGCCGTTCGCGAACAAGCCGTGGCAGATCTGATTGCTCCAGCGCAAAACGGCGAAAATCGTAGAGTGAATCAAGCCAATGGTAATAGCTGGCCGGTTCCGGAATCTCCGCCAGCCAGCGCATCAGGGGTTCGGGGTAACGCTCCTGCCAGGCCTTTTCGCGCACCGAATTAAGCCCCCAGAAGAGCGTCAGACAAAGCATCAGCACAAGCAGAGTCAGGCCAGCCAGGCGGGCATAAAGCTTGAGGAAAAACTTGGGGGGCATGGCATCAAACCTGGCCAGCAACGCCAGCGGAGGTTCGCCGGCGCCAGAGAGTGGAGTGTCAGGCTTCCTTCACAAACAGGTAGCCCTTGCTGCGAACCGTCTTGATTCGCCGCGGATGAACCGGGTCATCGCCAATTTTCGGCCGGATCCTGGACACCCGCACATCAATCGAACGATCCTGGCCATCGTACTCGATGCCTCGCAGTGCGGTGAAGATCTCTTCCCGGCTAAGCACCCGGCCAGCATTGCTGGCAAGAAGCCACAACAGGTCGAATTCGGCACTGGTCAGATCAATGCTGCCATCATTCAGCCAGGCCTCGCGCATGGAGCGATCCACCACCAGGTCATTGAACTGCAGGCGCACCGGCTCTTCGCCAGCGCCTTCGTCCTTGCCATTCTGGCCATTCTCTCCCACCCGGCGCAACAGGGCGCGGATACGGGCGAGCAGCACTCTGGGCTTGACTGGTTTGCCAATGTAGTCGTCCGCACCCATTTCCAGGCCCAGCACCTGGTCAAGATCGTCGGTACGGGCCGTCAGCATGATCACCGGGCCCTGGTAGAAAGGCCGGATACGACGACAGATGGAAAGGCCATCTTCACCGGGCAACATCAAATCCAGCACCACCAGATCCGGATTCTCGGCCTTGATCCGGTCGACAGCCCGGCCACCGTGTGTTTCCAGGCTGACAACCAGCCCGTTGCTTTCAAGGTACTCACGGGTCAGCTCTGCCAGCCGCTCGTCATCCTCTACGATCAGAATTCGCCAACTCTCGTTTGTCTGTTCCACGACGTCCATCTCTGCTTGTGTTTTCCGGTTGTTATTCTATCCAGACCCGACTGCTTACCCGGCATCCGGGATTTTCAGAAAGCCCGCAGACTCTGCACAGACAATACCGTTAACTGCCTGTATCAGCAATTATACATGCTATTCAGAAATATACATTGATAAGCCCTGCCGTTACACCCCGTGACATTTCCCACGTCTACCGCATAACAGAGCTCTGTGTAACCAACCCTTCACCTGGTGGTCACCGGTCTGCAACAGGCCATTCATAGGATGGTCGTGGTACAGACACAAAGAGACCGGAATTATGATCGCACAACCGCTTCAGAAGCAACGTAGCCCGCGGCAGCTGATTTCCCGCATTGCCAGCAGCCCGGAACAGATAGAGCAGGCTCAGAGGCTGCGCTTCCGGGTTTTCTCGGAGGAGTACGGAGCAGATCTGGGGGCTGAGGCCAACGGCAGGGACCAGGATGCGTTCGATCCCTGGTGCGATCACATGCTGGTGATTGACGAGGCCAGCGGTGAGCTGGCCGCCACAACCCGGATACTGCACCAGCGGCAGGCGGCACAGGCCGGAGGCTTCTATTCCGAAGGCGAATTTGATCTGGCCAATCTGCACCAGCTACCCGGCAATGTGGCAGAACTGGGGCGCACCTGCGTGCACCCGGACTACCGGAATGGCGCCACCCTGGCACTGCTCTGGGCCGAACTGGCCCGCTATCTGGTCACGCAGCAGGTGGACTACCTGATCGGTTGCGCCAGCATCAGCATGGCGGACGGCGGCCACAAGGCCTGGCGCATTGCCCGGCAACTGCAGCAAAAGCATCTCTGTGAAGAGAGCTGCCGGGTCACCCCGTTGCGCGCCCTGCCCCACCTGGCCAACCTGCCGGAAGACGCGTCCGCCACAGTCACCGTGCCGCCGCTGATTCGTACCTACATGCGCCTGGGAGCCAAAGTCTGCGGCGAGCCCTGTTGGGACCCGGATTTCCGCTGCGCCGATTTGCTGGTATTGCTCGAAGTCAGCGACCTCTCGGCCCGCTATAGCCGGCATTTTCTGAATCGGGGTGGACAATGAGCTGGTTCAGACTGCTGGCAAGACTGGTCAGTTTCATCACCTGCCTGCTTTTGACTGCTGCCGTTGCCGGATTACTGATTCTTGTTGAAACGGTCTCCCGGCGCAGTATCTCGCGACCGCCCTGGGCAAGGGCCTGTTTTCATATGGCAGCACGCTGCAGCGGCTTTCGCATGAGCCAGCGCGGCGATATTGCCCGGGGACCCGTGCTGTTTGTCAGCAACCACATTTCCTGGTCCGACATTCCGGTGCTGGGCGGCATGGCACCGCTGCGCTTCCTGTCCAAGCAGGAAGTCAGGCGCTGGCCCCTGATCGGCTGGCTGGCCGCTCAGGCGGGTACCCTGTTTATCCGGCGGGGCGGGGGCACAGCAAACAAAGCGCGTGAAGAAATCGCCAACAGTCTGAAGCGGGGGGAATCCGTGCTGGTCTTTCCGGAGGGCACCACCAGTGCCGGTATCGGTGTGCTGCCTTTTCACGGCAAACTGCTGAAGGCGGCCGTCGATGCCGGGGTACCCATCCAGCCAATCAGCATAGGCTATTTAAGGGATGGCCGGCCTGACCCGGTCGCTCCGTTCATCGGGGACGATGAATTCCAGAGCCACCTGGTGCGTATGCTGAAACGTCCGGCCACCCGGGTAGAAGTGTATTTCCATCCAGCCGTTACTCCCGGACAGGACGAATCCCTGGCCAGCCTGGCGGAACGCCTGCGGGACGTGGTAGCAAGGGGCCTGAAGGACATACAGTCCCCGGATACCCGCGCAGAAGGGGCACTGACGCGGGGCCCGGAATTCAGCTGAGCCGGATGCTCAGCTGAGGGGATAGCCCCGCTTGACCTCCTCCACGGTAGCTTCCCGCTTGCCGACAATTTCCAGGTCGAAGTAGAGGGTGAACCCCGCAAGCGGGTGGTTGGCATCCACCTTCACCAGATTGCCATCGATAGAAACCACCTGTACCACCTGGGCCTCATCGCCGGTGTTGGTCTGAAATTTCATACCGGTTTGCAGGTTATCCACTCCTTCAAACAGGGAGCGGGGAACCGTGCGCACCAGCTCCTCCCGGTGCTCTCCGTAGGCCAGCTCCGGGGGGATGGTCACTTCCAGGCAGTCACCCACGCTGCGGTCCTTCACCGCACGCTGGATTCCCTCGATAATTTCCGGGCTGCCCTCCAGAAAATGCAGTGGCTCGCTGCCCTCGGAGGTGTCAACAAGCTCGCCCAGCTTGTTTTTCAGAACATAATGAACAGTGAAGACAAAAGGGTTGGACATCAGCTTTACGCTTTCCCGTCAGAATCAGGTGCATTTATCTCGCGCAGACCATGGATCACCAGCTTGCGATCCATGCGCTCCCGCAGCCCCCGGGCAGAGTTCAGACCCATTCGCTCCAGATAGGAACGGTAGGTCGCAGCCTGTTCCGGAGTCCGCAAGGCGCGCCAGAGGGTGGCGAGTTTACCACGACGGGTGGATGTTGCAGCCTTCAGCGCCTTCAGGGCCCTGCCGAGTACCAACTCCTCATTGGTAAAATCACATCCGAACGGAAATGCGGGGAATGCCTGCCCCATTCCCGGCAGCGATACAGCCCCGCGCACCGATTCCGGCGTATTGCCTTGCCACTCATCGGGGAGGCGGAAGGACGGATCCACCTTGCCAGCCTTCTGCGCCTGTTTAAGCAGTTCCTCCTGAAAGCGGGAATCAGCAATCCGGATCAGCCTTAGATAAACCTGTTCATCCGGCTGGCCCCGCAAGTCGGCAATGCCATACTCGGTAATAACAATATCCCGCAGGTGACGGGGAATGGTGCAGTGGCCATAGCTGAACACGATATTGGAAGCCATCGCGCCACCAGACTGGCGGGTTGCCCGCAGACACAGGATCGAGCGGGCCCCGGGCAGCTCATGGGCCATGGCCACAAAATTGTACTGGCCACCCACACCACTGACGACCCGGCCATCTTCCAGTCCATCAGACACTGCCGCGCCACTGAGGGTGTGCATCATTGCCGAGTTGACAAACCTGCTGTGTACCCGCTGGGCGACCTTGAGGCGCTGCCCGCCGTAAGCATGGTCATACAGGTGATTGATGAAATTCACGCTGGTCATACATATCTTGCGCTGCTCGTCATCGGTCAGCTCACGAAGCCGCTGGTAAAAATTTTCGGGACCCAGGTAGAAGCCACCGTGCATAACCACGCCGCCACTGAGCTTCTCACCAAGCCCTCTCGACTGCAGCGCCTGACGGGTTTCCTCATTATCAAGGTCCGGCTCCACGGAATAATCCCCCAGCATCAGGCGGCCACCCCGCAGATACACATCTTCCCGCAGTATGCCGAACCGGCTCAGCCAGCGCAGGTCCCTGGCCCGCAACGGCGAGCTGATCAGCCCTTCGTCCCTCAGTACATCGAGGGTCTGCAAGGAGACCCCGGGGCCAATACGGCCACGGTTGACCAATTCCTGCAATGGCGCATGGTCGAACACTTCCCGCTTCAGCACGCCGGCATCCAGCAGGTGCAGGAAACCGTCCACCATCATCTCACTGCAGCCGTAAAGTCCCTGCTCGAACGGGCCGGTTCCACCTTCCCTTGCCGCCACCGGGAACCGTTGCGCAATGTTGAGATGATCGTGCACACGCCGCCAGACGGCATTGTTCCGATGACGAAGAACCGTGCTGTGAACCAGCGCAGCACCCAGCGAACCAATGCCCACCTGCAGGGTGCCCCCGTCGCGCAGCAGGCTGCTGGCGTAGAAACCAATCAGATGATCTTCCGGGCTGACATTCATCTGGGGCGCAGAGAACAACGGATAGTCCGTATCCGGCTGATGCAGCAGGAAGTCAAAGGTGTCTTCCGGCACCGCCGCATGATTGGCCAGGTACGGCAGATGGTGATTGGTCTCCCCGACAACAACCACCGGTTCGGCCCTGTCACGGCCCTGCTCGCGCAGCATGGGGATCAAGTCGAGGGTCAGGTCCGGATTGCAGCTCAGGCTGACCTTGCCCTGCTCACTTCCCTCGCCCCCGGGAGCCGGGGCCACCATCTGGGCAACCACATTGACTCCCAGGGAAAGCAGATCCCGCACCGCGTGGGTATAGTTGGTGCAGATATAGTTACGCTGCTGGCCGGTATGATGCAGATAACTGCCGGCCTTAAAGAAAAACTCCGAAACGCTGACATTTTCCGGCAGTGTATGGCTTGCTACATCACGGGCGTAGGCAAGTTCCGGAATTCGCCCGTACAACCGTTCGGCAAAGGGCCCCATAAAGCGCTTTTCAAGCGATGACGAACCACCCGGGGCGAGCAGCGACAAGGCTGTCACAATATGCAGGCGGATGGACTTGTCTTCGCAGGCCCGCTGATAAAGGGCATTCACAAACCGATTCGGCTTCCCCAGCCCCAGGGGCAGCCCCAGTGTAATCTCAGGGCCAACACTGGCAATTACCTGATCCACCAGTTCCTTCGCATCCGACTGATAGCGCGATGGTTTTTCTGTCATGCACCTCTCCTTGATCGGTTTTGGACCGTATCCGGAGATAGTTACACGTCAGACCATCACAGACAATGCTCCCGGTCAGTTTGTGATATGCCGGAGCGGGGGGGGACAGGGTCAGAAGTTCCACCTCAAATTGAGGCAGGCACCACCGCCTTCCAGCAGTGCCACACCATGGTCTGCGTAGGCAGGATCGGAACCATAGTGCTTGCCCTCATAGCGTTTCCTCATGAACCCCAGGGTAAGCAGGCGGGATCCGATAGCGGTCAGGGCTTCCCCGGGCTGGTCACTGTCATACTCTCCGGAGATCTGTTGCTCCGGCAGTTCGTAGACATCCTCGGCCCGAACGGTTTGTTCCGGCTCCCCGTAGAGATCCGCCGCTTCCGCACGGACCACGAAGGCCAGCAGATTGAGTGCAAGAAGTACCAAAAACAGCCGAATAATCATTTTTCTACTGCTCGCTGAACAGGGTGCGAATTTTAGTGACGACCACAACCAAAGTCTAATAGATCACGCCACAAATTATGTGAATCAAGACACAAAGAGACCAGTTTTTCGTCGTTCAAATGCAACCGAAGTGTCAAATTTCTGTTCAGACTTTTTCAGACTGTAACCAGTCGACCCGTAAAGAAATTGTCACACCCCTGTCCCGCAACTGTCACGACACTACGGCATAGTGAATCCATGAACGCCGAGCATCAGGAACCCAACGTGAGCCAGACACTCCGGACTGCGAAAAGCGGTGATCATATTGCCGTGGTTTCCGAGACTTTTTATCCGGAGATCAACGGTGTGACCAATACCCTGCGCCACCTGTGCAACGGACTGGCAGCCAGAGGCTACCGCGTATCGGTGGTGCGACCCCGCCAGAAAAACGAAACCGGCACGGAGCTGCAAAATATCAGCCACCAGACCATCGTGACCGGCCTGCCCTTACCGGGATACGCCGACCTCCGCTTTGGAATGACCAGCAGTCAGCGCCTCCGGCGCCTCTGGCAGGCCGACCGGCCGGACCACCTCTACGTCGCTACCCAGGGGCCACTCGGGGTTGCCGCCGTTACCGCAGCCCGCCGACTGGGCATTCCGGTGGTGTCCGGCTTTCACACCAATTTTCACAGTTACTGCCATTACTACGGCGCAGGTTTTCTTGAAAAACTCCTTTGCCGTTACGGTCGCTGGTTCCACAACCGGACGGGTACCACACTGGCACCAACGCCAACCATCGCCAACGAAGTGCGGGCACTGGGCATCCACCCTGTCAAGGTATGGGGGCGCGGGGTTGACTGCGGTCAGTTTGCTCCCCACAAGCGCAGCAATGCCCTGCGAGCGGACTGGGGGCTGACATCCACCAACCGCGCGGTAATCTATGTGGGGCGGCTGGCGGCAGAAAAGAATCTGAACCTGGCCATCAGCTGCTTCGAGCGGATTCGCACCCTGCATCCGGGGAGCCGCTTCATTCTGGTCGGTAGCGGGCCGATGGAAAAACGCATCCGCGAAAAACACCCGGACTACATATTGTGCGGCAATCTGCGGGGGGAGACCCTGGCCAGCCATTACGCCAGCGGTGACATCTTCCTGTTCCCGAGCAAAACCGACACCTTCGGCAATGTCGTCACCGAGGCCATGGCCAGCGGGCTGGCCGTGGTGGCATTCAATGCCGGCGCCGCCAGTGAGCATATTCTCCATGGCGAGAGCGGAATGGTTGCACCACTGGATAACGATGAAGCCTTTATCGACCACGCATTGACCCTCGCCGACCAGCCCACCACCATCAGCCGCCTGGGCGCCAAGGCCCGCATGGAGGCACTGGCACTGGACTGGGATAGCCGGGTCAGCGAATTCGAGACCATTATCAGTAACCTCAGACAGGAGGCCATCTGTCATGGAAACCGCAAGCAAGGCATCACGACTCTTTGATCTCGTGGATCAGAAAGAATTCGCTTTTTGCCAGGCGATCAACCGCAGCCTGAGGTTTCGGCCGGTACTGGGGTACTTCCAACTGGTCAGCAAACTGGGAGACGGCTGGATCTGGTATGCGCTGATCCTTTCCCTGCCCTGGTTTCTGCCCGCCCAGGGCCCGGGGCTGGCGATACTGATGGCGCTGACCGGGCTCTGCTGCACCGCCATCTATAAAGGCCTCAAGCGACATCTGGTGCGGGAGAGGCCTTTCATTTCCTTCCCCTCAATCAACTGCGGCACGCCCCCGCTGGACCGCTACAGCTTTCCCTCCGGTCACACCCTGCATGCCGTGTGCTTCACCGTGATGCTGAGCGCGGTTTCACCCGCCCTGGCCCTGTACCTGACGCCTTTCACCCTCAGCGTTGCAGCCTCAAGGGTGATCCTGGGCCTGCATTACCCGACCGACGTACTGGCAGGCGCCCTTATCGGAGGCTTGATCGGCGGGGCTTCCATTTACTGGTTCGCCGGGGCATTGGCGATGTAAGCCAGCCCCACCCGGGCCGGCTTTCAGTCAAACAGCCGCAACTGGGTCACCGGGGCGCTGTCGTTGCGGAAGCGCACGCCCAAACCAAGCAACCGCACCGGTCGATCCTCACGGGTAATGAGTTCATCCAGCAGGGGAAGAAAGTCCTCCGGTTCGGGCAGGTTTCTCTGGTCGCGCATGCGCTCCAGAGTATGGGTGGAAAAATCGCTGTAGCGGATCTTGATGAACAGTTTGTGGATGGGTTTGTCCGCCTGCTTGCGCTTCAGCCGGCGTTCCAGATCCGCCACCAGTGACGGCAACACGCTCACACAGGCATTCTTGCCCGGCAGATCCCGCGAGAAAGTACGCTCCACACTGACCGACTTGGCAATCCGGGAGACCACCACGGGGCGCTCATCGATACCCCGGGCCATATCGTACAGGCGCGCGCCATGTTTGCCGAAACGCTCCACCAGTTGGGCCAGCGTCAGCTTCTGCAGGTCAGCACAGTGACTGACACCCAGATCCGCCAGCTTTGCTGCAGTCACTCTGCCCACTCCGAACAACTTGTTCACCGGCAATTGCCGGACGAAAGCATCGACATCGCCGGGGCGAATCACAAACAGGCCGTCCGGCTTTTCCCAATCGCTGGCAATTTTTGCAAGGAATTTATTGGGGGCAACACCGGCGGACACGGTAATCCCTACCTGATCCCTGATTTTCCGGCGCAGGAAACGGGCCATCAAAGTGGCGCTGCCCCGGTGCTCCGTTACTTCGGAAACATCCAGAAAGGCCTCATCCAGTGACAGGGGCTCCACCAGGTCCGTCAGCTCCCGCAGAATGCCCATCACCTCACGGGACGCCATCCGATAGCGGTTCATATCCGGAGGCACCATCACCAGCCCGGGGCAAAGCCGGCGCGCCTCACTGACAGGCATCGCCGAGTGCACCCCGAATGCCCGGGCCTGGTAGTTACAGGTGGCCACCACGCCACGACCACCCTGGCCACCAATCGCCAAAGGCAGGTTCCGCAGGGCCGGATCGTCCCGCATTTCCACCGCCGCGTAGAAGCAGTCACAATCCACATGGATGATCTTGCGTTGCAAGCTGGTCACCGTCGCCAGAGTATCTGTATATACATACAGCCTTGTATCTTACGGCAACATGCCGAGAATGTCAGGAACTTCAACCGTCGGAAACACCCAATGAACATACCCGAAGCCGTCCGGATCCACCTGGCCTCTGTCAGCGCGGGCCACGCCGATTTCAGCGATACCCTGGGCCTGATCGACCGTTACTTTGATTACCAGCCCACCGCCTTCAGCAACGGCCCGCTGCGCAATGCCCCGGGGGAGAATGCCGGCTCCTGCAGGGTATTTGCCCTGGGGCAGTACTGCAATCTGGGTGAAGCGGATACCCTCGCCCTGTTCGCGGAACATTACCAGCAGGTACTGGACGAGCCGGCGGGCACCAGTCATGGTAACATTCGCCAGTTCATCAGCACCGGCTGGTCCGGGATTCGCTTTGAAGGCCCGAGCCTGAGACCGCGTCCGGAAGATCACCAGAACAACGCCACGGAAGAGTCCCATTCATGACCGATACCGCCACGCCAGGGGTAAAAGACTGTTTCAGTTTTCGCAGCACCAACCTGTCCATGACAGCATTGGAGCTTTACTACTTCGACGAGCAGGCGTTTGAAGAACTGCTACGCCGCACTATCAGCCAGGCACCCGGGTTTTTCCGGGACATTCCGCTGATCATCAGCCTGGAAAAATACCAGGGACTGGACAGCGAACTGGACTTCTTCCGGATTATCGGCACCTGCCGCCGGCACCAGATCCATGTTATCGGTGTGCGCGGTGGCAATGACGACCAGCGCCGCCTGGCCCGGGGCGCGGCCCTGGCATTGTTGCCGGGTTCCGCCCACAATGACCGCCCGGTGGACAACGGTGCCAGCGAAGAAACTGCCGCTGCTGCCAGCAATGAGCCAGCTCCCCAGACTGCGTCAGGGGAAGCCCGGCCGGCCCGCGTTATCAGCCAGCCGGTGCGTTCCGGTCAGCAGGTGTACGCACCTGAGGGAGATTTAATCATTCTGGCCCCGGTACAGGCTGGTGCCGAGGTACTGGCAGCAGGTAACATCCACGTATACGGACCCTTGCGCGGCCGGGCCCTGGCCGGAATTCACGGTGCGGAATCGGCACGGGTCTTCTGCCAGTCCCTGGAAGCGGAGCTTGTGTCCATAGCAGGGCACTATAAAATCTCCGAAGATCTTCAGGACCACGGCTGGAAAACCCCGGTGCAGATTCGTCTGCAGGGCGATGTACTGACGGTTTCGCCCCTGAACAAACACTAAAGGCCGGCCCGGCCGGAAACGACAAATCCACCGCAAAACAGGAATGCAACCTTGGCTAGAATCATCGTCGTTACCTCAGGAAAAGGTGGCGTAGGCAAGACCACAACCAGCGCATCTATCAGCACCGGTCTGGCAAAACGGGGCCACAAGACAGTGGTCATTGATTTCGACGTGGGCCTGCGGAACCTGGATCTGATCATGAACTGCGAACGCCGGGTGGTGTATGACTTTGTCAATGTCATCCAGGGCGAAGCCACACTGAACCAGGCACTGATCCGCGACAAACGGGTCAATACCCTGTACATCCTGCCCGCATCACAAACCCGGGAAAAAGAAGCCTTAACCCCGGAAGGCGTCGAGAGGGTCATCAACGAACTGTCGAAGACCTTCGAGTACATCGTATGCGACTCCCCCGCCGGCATCGAGCACGGGGCCATGATGGCGCTTTACCACGCCGACGAAGCAATAGTGGTGACCAACCCGGAAGTATCCTCGGTCAGGGACTCGGACCGCATCCTCGGCATTCTGCAGAGCAAGTCAAAACGGGCTGAACTGGGCCAGGACCCTGTCAGGGAACACCTGCTGCTGACCCGCTATAACCCGGATCGCGTCGAGCGTGGTGAAATGCTCTCCGTGGCCGACGTAGAAGAGATTCTGGCCATCCCGCTGCTGGGCGTGATTCCGGAATCCCAGATCGTGCTGAACGCCTCCAACCAGGGTTTGCCGGTCATTCTTGAGAGTGAAAGTGATGCCGGCCAGGCCTACGACGATGCCGTGGCCCGTCTGCTGGGCGAGGAGCGGGAACACCGGTTCCTGACCGCCCCGAAGAAAGGCATCTTTTCACGGATGTTCAAGGGGGGCTGATCATGAAGTTTCTGGATTACTTTAAAAGCAAGAAATCCGGCACCGCGAGTGTTGCCAAGGAGCGTCTGCAAATCATCGTTGCCCATCAGCGCGGTGAGCGGGAACAGCCAGACTATCTGCCGCAGATGCAGCAGGAAATCCTGCAGGTGATCCGCAAGTACGTACAGATCAGCGACGACATGGTTCAGGTGGAAGTGGACCGCAGCGACAACTGCTCGATACTGGAGCTGAACGTCACCCTTCCGGAACACCAGTAACCGGGCCCTTGCCAATGTACTCTGCATAAAGCACAAGGACGTATCTATGCACCGCAACCGACAAACCATGCAACAGTCCCGCATCCGCTCACTGCTGGCCCGGCAGCGGCATCGACTGTGTCTCTCCACGCAAAGGGGTGACGATGACGCCGCTGCAAGCTAAGCTTGTGACAGATACCCACGAAACAGGAACCGGCCAATGACCGTTCTCGCCCACGAGATCATGACCCCTACCATCAAGGCCGTTCCCCAGTCCTGGACTATGGAACGGCTGGCCCGCTTTCTTACCGACAACGAAATCACCGGCAGCCCGGTGGTGGATGAAAGTGGCGAAATCATCGGCATCGTGACCCTCAAGGACATCGCCGAATTCCACTGGAATGCCGCCCGGCCGCAGAACGGCCAGCAGCTGTCCCCGGAAGAAGAGCAGGAGGCAAGGCGCATTCGCATGGCCATGTTCGAGGGTATGGAGAAGGTGCCCGTGGAAGTCCGGGACATCATGACACCCATGGTGTTTTCCGTAGACGAACAGACACCGGTGCAGGAACTGGCAGACATCATGATGCGAGAGCACTTGCACCGGATATTTGTCACCCGGGACAAAAAGATCACCGGCATCATCACCACCTACGATATGCTTAAGTTAATATCAGACCAGGAACTGATGAAACGCTGCGCGGCAGACCGGGCCTGACACACCCCGGGCCCGCCCGCCTGCAGGCCTACAAAAAGACGCCGTCCGGAGAGGTATCGCGCCCTATGCCAAGAGCCAAGCAAGCTCGCAAGAAGATGTACGTCCTCGACACCAACGTCCTGATTCACGACCCCAACGCCCTCCTGAATTTCGAAGAACACGAAGTCATCATTCCGATGACAGTCCTTGAAGAACTCGACAGTCTCAAATCCGGCAAGCAGACCGTTGCCGCCGACTGCCGGCAGGCCATCCGCAATATCGACAAGCTGCTGGGGGATGCCAGTCCCAAGGACATCGAAAAAGGCGTGCCGATTTCCCGCGGCGAGAAAGCGGAACCACTGGGCAAGTTCTCCATTCTGATGAGTACCGAGCATTCATCAAGGCACGCCCTGCCCGAGCACCTGAACGACAACAAAATCATCAATACCCTGGCAGCCCTGCAGGAACGCAACAAATCCCGGGACATCATTCTGGTCAGCAAGGACATCAACATGCGGCTCAAGGCCCGCGGATTTGGTGTGGAAGCCCAGGACTACCACAACGACATGCTGCTGGACGACATCAACCTGCTGCCCCAGGGCTACAAGGAGTTTCCGGGCTCCTTCTGGGACCAGATCGCCAAGGTAGAGACGGTTCAGCGGGAAGGCATCACCGAGCACATCCTCAAACGGGAAGGTGATCTGGCCAAACTGAATATCAACGAGTTTGTGCTGGACCAGCAAGGTTTTATCGGCAAGGTATCGGATATCAGCAATGACCAGCTGGTGATCCAGGACCTGCATCAGCACGATCTCATGAACCGGGAGGTCTGGGGCCTGCTGCCCCGGGACATCTACCAGGCCATGGCCATGAACCTGCTGCTGGACCCGGAAGTGCACCTGGTTAACCTGACCGGCTCCGCGGGTTCAGGCAAAACCATTCTGGCGCTCGCCGCCTGTATCGAGCTGACGGTGGCCAGCAAGGAATACAAACGGATCATCGCCACCCGCAGCACCCAGGGACTGGATGAAGATATCGGCTTTCTGCCCGGTACCGAGGCGGAGAAGATGGAGCCCTGGCTGGGGGCCATAGTGGACAACCTCGAGGCGCTCCACGAAGACGACGAGAACATGACCGCCAGCGTGGATTACATCCTCAGCAAGGTACCCATCCACTTCAAGTCCATGAACTACATTCGCGGGCGCAGCTTCCAGCACAGCCTGATCATCATCGACGAGTCCCAAAACCTGACCCCGCACCAGATCAAAACCATCATCACCCGCGCCGGCAACGGCTCCAAGGTAATCTGCCTGGGTAACCTGGCACAGATCGACACCCCTTACCTCAGCTCTCTGAGCTCAGGGCTGACTTACATGACGGAGAGATTCAAGGGCTTCCGGCATGGCGGTCACATTCACCTGCAGGGGGTACCACGGTCGGTGCTGGCGGAGTTTGCAGAGGCGAACCTGTAACGTCGGCCGGAAACAACAGAACAAAAAACCGCGTTGCCATGCCGCGGTTTTTTTGTTCCAGCAGCCTGCAGTAACCTGACGCTGGTTATGCCACATCAAACGGATCTCAGCGGCGTACATGGCGAATCGCCCGCACAGAAGCTCATCATAGCCTGCATCCTGAGCACCAAAGCGCATATCCGCGCCGTTTTCGACCGAACCCCCACCCGGAGCAGCTGTCGCCCCGCTGCCACTCTGCGAGCTCGTCTCACTGCCAGATGTCTCTGATGGCGTTAACCCCGGTCAGCGGATTCAACCTGCTTTGCAGCGGCTGATTCCTGAGCCTCAGGCGGCCTACCCGGCAATGGAGTTGAACCGGAAAACGGTGCAGCCACCGGACTGTCACCAATAATCACACTGCCGCTGCCCACCGTCACGCCGCCACAGGCCACATCACCACCCGTGATTGCAGCCGGCATACCATTAATCATGACCGTGGAAGAGCCAGAAGCAATAACACGCGGATGCGGCGGATGGGAGGGTTTTGAATGCATCGCAAGCCGGTCACCCACCCTGGCCACGGGCTTGCCGTCTACCAGAACATTTGGCGAACCGGTGATGACTGGCGTGGGGGGATAGCCGTCGTGATCCATGCCCGGATCACCCAGCAGAACTATGGGTTTGCTCATTCCGTGAACTCCTTCTTCCGTGATTAACGTAATCTCAAATACAGCTCTCACCAGCCCTCGATAGCATATACTGGTCTTTCGCACAGTGAAATGTCGTGGGTCACATAACAATTGCTCTTATTATTTTGATAAGGCAGCCTCGCCCCGCATGTGGAGGGAGGATGAAGCGTACAGCTCCCGGTGGCTGGCATTAAACGCCAGATCATGCAGGCCCCGGGCGGCGGTACGAAACAACTGCCGAACCGTTATGCCGGCTCACGAGACTGTCCGCCAGGGTCAAAACCCACGAAGCAACATCCTCCCGTAAGTAATATGCACCGCAAGCATCACAAATATCTGCTGGTACATTTTTCAGTGAGACTGTTTTGCCGTTCCTGTGCAAAGTGACAGTCGTCGAATCAGGGTGTACTTCACCCAAACGACAGTTGGTGCATTTCATCCGGTACATCCTCCTCTCGACCCTGGCTTATCATCGTATAGTACCAATACACACGGGTGCATGTGGGGAAGACACTGCCTGTCTTGCTGATAGCTATGATAAAGCGGAAACACCCCCACGCATGTGGGGAAGACGGGTCAATCCCAGCCGCCTCACATTCTTCTTTAGAAACACCCCCACGCATGTGGGGAAGACGCCAGGGTGTCTGTCTGGTCGAACACGGTCGAGGAAACACCCCCACGCATGTGGGGAAGACGCGTCCTGGCTGCCGTAGTCCCTGGGCGGGTTGGAAACACCCCCACGCATGTGGGGAAGACTCCCGTCGACATGGACGAAGACGACAAAAAAGGGGAAACACCCCCACGCATGTGGGGAAGACGCCGACCGTATGGCATGATGGATGCGTCTGTGAGAAACACCCCCACGCATGTGGGGAAGACCACACCACATGGGACAGAACGATGCCGGCACGGGAAACACCCCCACGCATGTGGGGAAGACGCACGTGGCCACGACGTGTGGACATGCGACCTGGAAACACCCCCACGCATGTGGGGAAGACCTCGCTGAGGACACGTTCGGTGTCAACTTCGGAGAAACACCCCCACGCATGTGGGGAAGACGTCTTTGTGGTAACCGCAAACTCCGCGCTAGTGGAAACACCCCCACGCATGTGGGGAAGACTAGACAATCCGGTTCCAGGGATCCCAGGCAGCGGAAACACCCCCACGCATGTGGGGAAGACGTGATGGAAATGGCGTCAAGCGTGAAGGTGTTAGAAACACCCCCACGCATGTGGGGAAGACAGACGCCACATATGCGCAGAGGTCACTTCAGAGGAAACACCCCCACGCATGTGGGGAAGACGAAGATGAGGGCATACAGCTTTACAATGACGTAGAAACACCCCCACGCATGTGGGGAAGACTCCTGACAACATCAACAGGCTGTCCATCCGATGGAAACACCCCCACGCATGTGGGGAAGACTTCGTGCTGTCGATCATGTCAGACACGATGTCAGAAACACCCCCACGCATGTGGGGAAGACAGCTTGCGCGGAGATTCGCCGGCTCCCGCCCTGGAAACACCCCCACGCATGTGGGGAAGACAAGCCGCAAACCGCCAATAACGACATCATCTGGGAAACACCCCCACGCATGTGGGGAAGACGTCGATCTGCTCTGCGAATTCCCGGCGCAGGAAGAAACACCCCCACGCATGTGGGGAAGACTCCACCAGGGCTTCAAGCACGTTGGTGCCCTTGGAAACACCCCCACGCATGTGGGGAAGACTTCCCAAGCACCTTGCGCAGCGTTTCTTCGTAGGAAACACCCCCACGCATGTGGGGAAGACCGGAGCTGGCATCAGCTGCTTCGTGGGACCGTGGAAACACCCCCACGCATGTGGGGAAGACGCATCAGCATCGAATATGGCCAGCGTCCGGCCAGAAACACCCCCACGCATGTGGGGAAGACTGAGTGCGGCTATCTCGCGTTTTTGGTGGCCGAGAAACACCCCCACGCATGTGGGGAAGACTATTCCGCACCTTTGGTAACTGCGTTGTACGTGGAAACACCCCCACGCATGTGGGGAAGACTGCCAGTGTGCACAGGATCGGCGAAGCGGGTGAGAAACACCCCCACGCATGTGGGGAAGACCCTCCTGAAGCCGTGGGACGATCCGACACCGCAGAAACACCCCCACGCATGTGGGGAAGACGAGCCCCTGCTCGCAGCGGTGGCGGCTCCATGGGAAACACCCCCACGCATGTGGGGAAGACACCACGCACCCGCACCCGGGCACCGGTCACAAGGAAACACCCCCACGCATGTGGGGAAGACGCTGCGCACCAATCCGCGGCGGGTGGTGCCCTGGAAACACCCCCACGCATGTGGGGAAGACAGATAGCGATCACCGCCCTTAATCGGCGGCATAGAAACACCCCCACGCATGTGGGGAAGACCAGCTTGCCCAGAGACACGCCAGGTTTGCGCTGGAAACACCCCCACGCATGTGGGGAAGACTTGGCCCATAGCCTCAACAAACGCATCACAGTAGAAACACCCCCACGCATGTGGGGAAGACTTATACGCTGTCTGCGATACCACGGCCCTGGTGGAAACACCCCCACGCATGTGGGGAAGACCTCAACACAGATCAAAAAGGGCTCGCACTACTGGAAACACCCCCACGCATGTGGGGAAGACCGCTTCGTACCCTTCACGGTCGCACACGATATAGAAACACCCCCACGCATGTGGGGAAGACTCACGCTGACGCTTGTCAGGTCATGTGCCTGCGGAAACACCCCCACGCATGTGGGGAAGACATAATAATCAGAACGTGAGCCACCTAAGCCATGGAAACACCCCCACGCATGTGGGGAAGACCCGGCCATGGTGTGCCTCCAGTTATCAGGATCGGAAACACCCCCACGCATGTGGGGAAGACTGACACACAATCCATCTCTGGTGGATCGGTTGAGAAACACCCCCATTTGCCGGGAAGCTAACCTTAACGCCAACCTTGGTCTCCATGCCCATCGCATTCAGCATAACTGCCGTAATCCTCATCAACGAATTCCCCGACCTGGAGGCCGACCGCCTGACCGCAA
>JACIZI010000013.1 GCA_014359475.1 Marinobacter sp.
TCGCAGATTTTCTGGATTTTGAGGCGCATAGTGGTTCTATGCAACGAAAAAGCCGGGAAATATGAGCCGTTTTCCCACCGGCGCAGTAGATTAGCCTTAAGTCCGACAGGCTGCTAGACCTGACAATAGACAAGATTCGCCCATTTATCCGGTGGCCCGATGCTGCAAGCCCATTACCTGCTGCCTTACGACTTCTCACCGGTAACCGTGTTCGGTTTCCTCGCCGTACTGGTGTTCTACCTCGGTGCACTGCCGCTGATGCCAAAGGGGGAGCGCCCCGGGCCGGTCGCCATTCCGGTTTTCCTGCTGGGCCTACTGCTGTGTTACGCGGTCATGCAGACCCGGTTCGATTACTACTCCCAGTACATGTTTTTTGTACACCGGGGCCAGCACCTGATACTGCATCATCTTGGCCCTATCCTGATTGCACTGTCCAACCCACTGCCGGTGATGCGGTTCTGGCACCGTCAGCTCAGTCCGGGCGCCGCAAGCATGCTGGCTCCCCTGGGATGGGTGTACCGGGTGCTCCAGCAGCCGTTTATTGCCTCGCTCCTGTTCGTGGGGCTGGTTTACTTCTGGCTTTACCCTCCCATCCATTTTAACGCCATGCTCAGCCGTAACCTTTACTGGATCATGAACTGGAGCATGCTGCTCGATGGATTGCTGTTCTGGTGGCTGATCTTCGACCCGCGCTCTCCCCATACCAGCCGGGCCCTCGGTTACGGAAAGCGGATACTGCTACTGGCGCTGGTCGCAATCCCGCAAATGTTGCTGGGGGCCTGGATCGTTTTCAACCGGGGCATGGTGTATGACGTTTACGAAGTCTGCGGCCGCGCCTGGCCCATGGCCCCGGAAACCGACCAGTTGCTGGGCGGCATGCTGACCTGGATTCCACCGGCGATGATGAGCATTCTGGGCATTCTGATTATCCTGCGCCGTGCCATGCATGACGATGTACCCCGGCGGAGCCGACAGACGAACGGAGAAATGGCCTGATGCGGTTACCAAGTCTTTTCAGACTGCAGATGATTTTAACCATAACGGTCCTGCTGGCCGCCTGCTCCGATTCCGGCCAGTGGCATGGCAAGGACATCAGCGGCCTGATGCCGGAACTGACCTTCGAGCTGACCAACGACCAGGGAGAAGCCGTAACCGCAGAACAGTACCAGGACCAGATTCGGTTACTGTTTTTCGGCTTTACTTCCTGCCCGGATGTCTGCCCGGCCACTCTGGCAAAGCTGAACAAAGCGATCAGGGCCATGCCGGAACCACTCCGGACCGACGTTACGGCTCTGTTTGTCAGCGTCGATCCGCAGCGGGATACACCGGAGAAGATCGCCGCCTATGTGAATTTCTTTGGTGAACGGACGGTCGGGCTGACCGGTGATGAGCCTGCCCTGCGCAAGCTGGCCAAGCGCTATCGCACCACCTTCGGTTATGATAAACCGGACGAGCGGGGCAATTATGCGGTATCCCACAGTTCAGCGGTCTACGTTTTCGACCGCCAGGGCAAGGCCCGGCTGCTGTTCCAGTCAGACCTGTCAGCCGACCAGATTGCCGAGGACCTGACGCAGCTGGCCCGCGGGGCGGGCTGATTACCTGCGCTGAGGTCAGCCCTCTCCTTCTTCCGGTTCCGCCTTGTCGATGGGGGGCAACACCAGCACCGCACAATTGGCATTGACCGCAACGTACTCCACCGTAGCCTTACGCATGCTCCAGCGGCTGGCACCGCCCCGGGAAACCAGTACCATCAGATCAACACAAAGCTGCCCGGCCAGAGCAACCAGCTTCTCGCCGGCACTGCCCGCCAGAACATGCAGGGTTGCTTCCCGGTTCAGCGGCAGATACTTGCGCGCCAGCAGGTCCAGTTTTTCCCGCACCTGAGCTTCCTTTTTCTCCGGCGCATCTTCCGTTACATGGGGAAAGAAACCGCCACTATCCGGGTGAAATACACTCACCATATGCAGGTCCCCGGAATCACCCAACAGATCCAGCGCAGCTTCCAGTGCCCGCTTGCCTTCACCATCGTCTTCCGGATCAATTGCGATCAACAGCTTCTGATACATTGCCCCTCTCCTCTGATTGTTCGGGCATTGCTTCCACCTCTGGGAACACCTGCCCCCGGACCAGCTGATCCACGCTGTAGCCCCGGTAATCGGCTTGCAGCGCCCGGTATAGCGCCACCGCCATAAACAGCAACAGAATGCAGAACGGCAATCCCAGGGTGGTGATCACGTTCTGCAAGGCATCCAGCCCACCCGCCAGCAGCAGGGTAGCCGCAATCACACCCTGCGCGACTGCCCAGAAAATCCGCTGGCGCACCAGTGAAGGCTGATCGTCACGTCGGGTCAGCATGTCGATCACCAGCGAGGCGGAATCCGACGAAGTGGTGAAGAAAATGACGATGATCACCACACTCAATGCCGACGCAAACTCCGCAAAGGGAAACGCCTCCAGAAACGCAAATATCGCCACTGACGGGTCCTGCCGGACCTGCTCTGCCAGGGCAATCTCCCCGCTCATTTCCACCTGAATGGCGGAGATACCGAAGATGCCAAACCACACCAGGGTAAAGACAGTGGGTGCAAACAGTACGCCGGCAACAAACTCGCGAATGGTTCTGCCCCGGGAGATCCGCGCAATGAAAATGCCCACGTAAGGAGCCCAGGAAATGGTCCAGGCCCAGTAGAACAGGGTCCACTGCCGCTGCCAGTCAGTTTCCTTATAGGTTTCTGTCCAGAACGCCAGCCAGGGCAAGGCGTCCAGGTAATCACCCACACTTTGCACCATGCCCTCGGCAATAAACACCGTGGGCCCCACCCAGGCCACAAATCCGAGCAACACCATGGCCAGAATGATGTTGAGCTGCGACAGGCGGCGCACCCCCTTGTCCAGACCCAGCGCCACGGAGGCGGCCGCGACGCCGGCAATAACCGTGATCAGTAAAACCTGCACCCACCCGGCGTTGGGGACTCCGAACAGGTAGTTCAGACCACTGTTCAACTGCAGGGTGCCCAGGCCCAGGGAGGTTGCTACCCCGAACAACGTGCCCAGCACGGCAATCACATCTACCGCCCAGCCCCAGGGTCCGTATATACGTTCGCCCAGCATTGGGTAGAACAGGCTGCTGATACGCATCGGCAGGTTGTGCCGGTAGGCAAAATACCCGATCGCAAGACCTGGCAGGGCAAAAATGGTCCAGGTGTGCAGGCCGAAGTGATACAAAGCCAGCGTCATGGCGTCGCTGGCCGCCCGGGCGCTGCCCGGTTCCACCCCGTCAAAAGGCGGCCGGGCAAAGTGGGAGACCGGCTCCGCCACGCCCCAGAACATCAGAATGGTGCCGATACCGGCGGCAAACAGCATGGTAAACCAGGTGAGATTGGAATAATCCGGCCGGCTGTCATCCGCTCCCAGGCGAATGGTGCCGTAACGACTGACCGCAAGACCCAGCAGAAAAATCAGCAGGGAACTGACCGAAAGGATGTAAAACCACCCCAGGTGACGCGCCACCCAGCCGGTCACCTGCCCAAACGCACCGGCCACCTGCTGATCGAAGGGCACCGCCAGTGCCACAAACAGCACCGCGATACCTGCCGAAGTGAAGAACACTCCGGGAATGGTCTGTAGCCCCAGCTTTCGCTGCAACCGCTCCAGCACAATTGTCTCCCTGCCGAAAAATTTCCGGATAATACAGGTACGCTAACACAACCCGGGGACTGATTGACGGCAGCAGATCAATTCAGCAATGTTTCCTGTCTATAATGAAAGTCATGCAATGACTCCGGTGCGACCATGAAAATAGGCGAAGTGTCCAGAAAAGCAGGTATTCCGGTGGAAACCGTTCGATATTACGAAAAAATCGGACTACTACCCGAACCTGACCGGAACAGCAGTGGCTACCGGACTTACCACAATGCCCATCTGGAACGGCTACTGTTCATCCGGCGCTGCCGTAACCTGGACATGGCTCAGGAAGAAATCCGCGAACTGATCCGGATGGCAGACGATCCGGAGGCCGACTGCAGCGATGTGGATGGCCTGCTGGCCAGACATCTGGCCCATGTGCGGGAACGACTGCAGGAGCTGCAAACTCTGGAGCACACCCTTGAGCAGTTACAGGCATCCTGCTCGGCCGGACGAACCGTGAAAGAATGCGGCATTCTGGGCGGCCTGGAAGCCAACCCACCCACTCCATCCACCGGCCAGAACCATGTGCCAGGCACCCACGGCAATAGCCGTTGATGGCCGGCCCACAAACCTGTGTTTGACCCTGTCGTCACTCTTGACCCTGTAGTAACTACAGGTGTTTTACTGATCCCGAATTCATAAGGGAGAGTCGAACCATGGCCTGTCGTTGCTCTGCACCGGAACCCAAACAGCCGGACCCCCGTTTCCGGGTGGCGCTCTGGATAGCCTTGTCGGTCAACCTGAGCATGTTCGTAGTGGAAGGCATTGCCAGCATGACCTCCGGCTCTGTATCGCTGCTTGCGGATGCCATCGATTTCTTCGGTGACAGCGCCAATTACCTGTTATCGCTGACGGTGCTGTCCATGGGCATGATCTGGCGCGGCCGGGCCGCCATGGTCAAGGGCCTCACCATGGGGGCGTTCGGCATCTTCGTGCTGGTGCGCGCCGGCTGGGTGGCCACCCAAGGCACCACACCGGAGCCGTTTACCATGGGAGTAATAGGACTGCTGGCACTGGTCGCCAACATGGGGGTGGCCGTCATGCTGTTCCGTTTCCGCGAAGGCGATTCGGACATGCGCTCGGTCTGGCTCTGCAGCCGTAATGATGCCATCGGCAATATTGCCGTCATGGCGGCAGCCCTGGGGGTATTCGGCACCGGCTCGGCATGGCCGGATCTGATTGTTGCCGGTATCATGGGTGGTCTTGCCATCACTGCAGGCTTCAGCGTGGTCCGCCATGCCCGGTCCGACATCCGGGAAGCCCGGCAGGCAAGCTGTACCACCTGATATACGGAGTTTCATTTGAAACCACTGGTCATCATCAAAACCGGCACCACCCATGCCAGCATCCGCGCCAGCCACCGGGATTTCGAGCACTGGTTTCTCAACCAGCTGCCGTCACCCCGGGAAGTCAAAGTGATCAACGTGGCCGCCGGGGAAAGCCCCGGCAACCCATGGGACTGGAGCGGCATTATCGTAACCGGTTCCCCGGCCATGGTGACCGACCTGGAAGAGTGGAGTGAGAGCACCGCAAAATGGCTGGTACACGCCGTCGCCCAACAGATTCCGGTGCTGGGAGTCTGCTACGGACATCAATTACTGGCTCACGCACTGGGAGGCGTTGTAGGTAATCGCACACAGGGCAGGGAATCCGGCACTCGGGAAGTGCGCCTGAACGACCAGGGAACCGACGACCTGCTGCTGGGCAGCCTGCCCCGCCAGTTCCCGGCACATCTCACCCACCAGCAATCAGTCCTGCAGTTACCGGAATCCGCCATTCGCCTGGCCAGCTCCGACCAGGAATCCAACCAGGCTTTTCGGGTAGGCCCACGGGCCTGGGGCGTGCAATTCCATCCGGAATTCACCGCCGACATCATGCGCGAATACCTGGCCATCCAGAAAAACAGCCTGCGGCAACAGGGCCAGGAGGCAGAGCAACTGATCGCAGAGGTTACCGATGCCCCGGAAGCGACCAGTCTGATCAGCACTTTCGCGAGGCTGGCGGCAAGACAGGATTGACCACCGTCAGCCCTGTCCCGGCATAAACAACGCCACCATCACCGGGATAAATACCAGCGCAAACAACGTACTGAGCAGGGCTGTACCCGCCGCCTGACGCGGGGCAGTATCCAGCAAGGTAGCGATCACCACCGTATTGGCGGCAATGGGGGTGATGGAAATCAGGAAAATGGCCTGATGCACTGCCGGCCTGTAGATGCCCAGCAGACCGGCATCCAGCCACCAGAACGTCAGCGCCACCAGTGGCCAGCTGACAAACTTGCCGAAAAACGCCAGCCCCGTGAACCGCACATTTCCCGCCAGGCCCCGGAAACTGAGAATCCCCATACCGATAATCATCATGCCCAGCACACTGTAGGCACCGCGCAGATTATCGAACAACGGCACCAAGACATCCGGAATCGAAGCCCCGGAGAGGTTGAGCAAAACCGCCAGCAGAAATGCATACACGGAAGGCAGCCGCGCTACCCGGATCAGCGCATCTTTTAGCCCATAACGCCCGCGAGCCGCCAGATAGAACCCCACCGAGTTCTCGAACAGCGTGGTGCCGAGCATGCACACGACATACAGCGCCAGCCCCTCCTGCCCGAACAGCAACAAAGCCACCGGAATACCAAAGTAGCCGGTGTTTCCGGTCCCCACCGCCAGCGGAATAATTGCCGCGCTTTCGTCCGTCACCCACCGCCTGGCCAGCTTCATATGCAGCAGCCCAATCGCCGAGCAGAGCCCGAGTACCAGGAAAGGCAGCAGAATCACCTCCGCCGGCAACGGTGCAGCCATCACCCCCGAAAACACCACCGAAGGCGTCACAATGTACAACATCATCCCCGCAATGTGGCGGCCACTGACCTGCAGGTAGCGACCCGCCACCCAGCCAAGAACAACGGTCACATACAGGGGAAGGAGTTTGTAAAGCAGGGCCAGCGCGGCGACCATAACGGGCTCCGGAGTGTCGAAAGCACGGATTCTAGCAGCCTGTCGGGCTTAAGTAATCGTCGCGAGCAAGGTGGGAAAGCGAGCGCAGATTTTCTGGATTTTGAGGCGCATAGTGGTTCTATGCAACGAAAAAGCCGGGAAATATGAGCCGCCTTTCCCACCGGCGCAGCAGATTAGCCTTAAATCCGACAGGCTGCCAGCACCTGACAGAAACAATCCGATAAAAGGTGCTTGACGATGAAGTATCGCCAGCGCTAAGTTTACGTTAACGTCAACGGAAAAAAGAAAGATGACCGCAGCAGCCACCCGCCAAACCTACAGCATCAGTGAACTGTCCCGGGAATTCGACATCACCACGCGGACCATCCGTTTCTATGAAGAAGCAGACATGCTGCAACCGGAGCGGCAGGGCCAGGCCCGCGTTTACAGCGACCGCGACCGGATAAAACTGAAGCTGATCCTGCGCGGCAAACGGCTGGGGTTCAGCCTGGCGGAGTCGCGGGAGCTCATTGAAATGTACGATCCGGCTTCGGATAACCGGCATCAGCTGGAGGCACTGCTGGGTAAGATCCGCGAGCGGCGGGAGGCGCTGGAGCGGCAGCTTCTCGACATACGGGCGATGCAATCCGAGTTGGATGAGGCGGAGTCCCGGTGTTTGTCGGCTCTTTCTGGATGACTGGTTCGTCTGGCAAAAAGCGGTCTCTTGTTGCGGGGGCAGGAAGCGGTCGGGTAGACCACAGTAAATGGCACCGCTTGTATCCGGTCATTCGAAAAGTTACAGGTGCATAACAAAGATGCGGTGTTGGCGCGGACCGTACCGCTGGCATTGGGAGGGCAATAACGGAGTACATCAGAGGGGATTGGGAAGCCCTTTCCAAAACCGTGGAGCGCCAGGGATGGCGCGACCCGAGCCCCCCAGGGACGGGTTTACGGGCGTGTTTTGGAAAGGGCTCCCCAATCCCCTCCAGCCCCCGAAACCAACAGACACGGGCCCAAGACAAAAGACAACCACCAAGGACAAAACAAGATGAGCAGCTACACCACTTTGAATTTCAGCCACGGCGAAACCATCAATGCCCTCCGGGAGCAGGTCCAGCGGTTCGCGCGGGACAAGATTGCGCCGATTGCGGAGAAAACCGACCGGGATAATGCGTTCCCCAATGAACTGTGGAAACAGTTCGGCGATATGGGCCTGCTGGGGATGACGGTGAGTGAGGAATATGGCGGCAGCGACATGGGGTATCTGGCCCATGCGATAGCCATGGAGGAAATCAGCCGGGCATCCGCCAGTATCGGACTGAGTTACGGAGCCCACTCGAACCTGTGCGTGAACCAGATATTCCGCAATGGCACCCCCGAACAGCGGGCAAAGTACCTGCCCGAACTGGTCAGTGGTGAGCATATTGGCGCGCTGGCGATGAGTGAACCCAATGCAGGGTCGGATGTGGTGAGTATGAAGCTGCGGGCGGATCGCAAAGGGGATCACTATGTGCTCAATGGCAGCAAGATGTGGATCACCAACGGGCCGGATGCCAATACCTATGTAATTTACGCCAAAACCGATACCAGCAAGGGCGCCCACGGCATGACGGCGTTTATTGTCGAGCGGGAATGGAAGGGCTTTTCCACGGGGCAGAAGCTGGACAAGCTGGGAATGCGCGGCTCCAACACCTGCGAGCTGATTTTCGAGGATGTAGAGGTGCCTGCGGAGAACGTGCTCGGTGGCGAGAACCAGGGCGTGAAGGTACTGATGTCCGGCCTGGATTATGAGCGGGTAGTGCTGTCCGGCGGGCCCGTGGGACTGATGCAGGCCTGCATGGATGTGGTAGTACCCTATGTGCACGAGCGCAAGCAGTTTGACCAGCCCATTGGCGAATTCCAGTTGATCCAGGCCAAGCTGGCCGACATGTACACGGAAATAGCCGCGAGCCGGGCCTATCTGTATGCCGTCGCCCAGGCCTGCGACCGGGGTGAGACCACCCGCAAGGATGCTGCCGGCGCCATTCTCTTCACTTCCGAGCGGGCCACAAAGATGGCACTGGAAGCTATACAGATACTCGGGGGTAACGGCTATATCAACGAGTACCCCACCGGCCGGCTGCTGCGGGATGCCAAGCTGTACGAGATCGGCGCCGGCACCCAGGAAATCCGCCGTATGCTGATTGGCCGCGAACTGTTCCGGGAATCCGCCTGATGGCTGTTCTGCATAGCAAGGCCCAGCCCGGTTCCGACGAATTCCGCCAGCGCCAGGCGGCGATGCAGGCGCTGGTCGATGAGCTGCACAGCAAATTTGCCCAGGTCGCCAGGGGTGGCGGCGAAGCGGCCCAGCAGCGCCATGTGGAGCGCGGCAAGTTACTGCCCCGGGATCGCATTCAGCGGCTGCTGGATCCGGGATCGCCGTTTCTGGAGGTGGGCGCATTCGCCGCCGACGGCGTGTATGACGATTACGTGCCCTGCGCGGGTGTGGTCGCCGGCATTGGCCGGGTACACGGCATCGAGTGCATGATTGTCGCCAACGACTCCACGGTAAAAGGCGGCACCTACTACCCCCTGACCGTCAAGAAACACATCCGGGCCCAGACCATCGCCGAGGAAAATCACCTTCCCTGCCTGTATCTGGTGGATTCCGGCGGGGCCAACCTGCCCCAGCAGGATGAGGTGTTTCCGGACCATGAGCACTTCGGCCATATCTTTTACCGACAGGCCAACATGAGCGCCAAGGGCATCGCCCAGATCGCCGTGGTAATGGGGCTCTGTACGGCTGGCGGTGCCTACGTACCCGCGATGGCGGATGAGAGCATCATGGTCAAGGACCAGAGCTCCATCTTCCTGGCCGGGCCGCCGCTGGTCAAAGCGGCCACCGGCGAGGAAGTCAGTGCCGAAGCGCTTGGCGGGGCGGATGTCCACACCGCTATTTCAGGTGTTGCGGATCACTATGCCGCCACCGAGGCAGAAGCACTGGAACGGGCCCGGCGTTGCATTGCCAACCTCAACTACCGGCGTCCGGAAAGCGTGCAGCGCCGCGCTCCCCGGGAGCCGTTGTACGATACCGGGGAACTGTACGGCATTGTGCCCGCGGACCTGCGCACTACCTACGATGTGCGGGAAGTGATAACACGTCTGGTGGACGGTTCCGAGTTCGACGAATACAAATCCCGTTACGGCGAGACCCTGGTGTGCGGCTTTGCCCACCTGTACGGCATGCCCGTCGGGATACTGGCCAACAACGGCATTCTGTTCTCCGAGTCTGCCCAGAAAGGCGCCAATTTTATCGAAATCTGCTGCCAGCGGGGCATCCCGCTGATCTTCCTGCAGAACATCACCGGTTTTATGGTGGGCAAGCAGGCGGAGCATGAAGGCATCGCCAAGCACGGCGCCAAGCTGGTAAACGCCGTAGCCTGCGCCCGGGTACCCAAACTCACGGTCATTATTGGCGGCAGCTTTGGTGCGGGTAACTACGGCATGTGTGGCCGTGCCTACCGGCCCCGCTTCCTGTGGATGTGGCCCAATGCCCGTATTGCCGTCATGGGCGGTGAGCAGGCAGCCGGGGTGCTGGCCCAGGTCAAGCGGGCCGGCATCGAACGCAAAGGGGGCGCATGGTCGGACGAGGAAGAAACCCGTTTCCGCCAGCCGATAGTGGATCAGTTCGAGCGCCAGTCGAGCCCCTGGTACGCGAGCGCCCGACTCTGGGACGACGGTATCATCGACCCGGCAGACACGCGACGGGTACTGGGGCTCAGCCTCTCCGCCGCCCTTAACGCACCCCTCGAGGAAACCCGCTACGGCGTTTTCCGGATGTAACCCCAGGAGCACCAGGCTATGACTGATCAGGTTGTTCACTATGCAATGGATGCCCGGGGTGTTGTCCGGGTCACCCTGAACCGACCGGAAAAACGCAATGCGTTCAGTGGCGAAATCATCCGCCAGCTGGAACAAGCTTTCAACAAGGCCGCCGGCGACCCGGCATGTCGGGTGCTTGTTCTCGCTGGCGAAGGCAAACATTTTTCCGCCGGTGCGGATCTGAACTATATGCAGCACAGCGCCACCCTGACGCCGGAGGAAAACCGCGAAGATGCCCGTGCTCTTGCCGCCATGCTGCAGGCCCTGGACACCCTTCCGAAGCCCACCATCGCCCGGGTACAGGGAGCGGTTTATGGCGGTGCGGTCGGGCTGGTCTGCGCCTGCGACGTGGCCATTGCCTCGGACGATGCCAGGTTCTGCCTGAGCGAGGCCCGGCTGGGGCTGGCGCCTGCCGCCATCGGGCCTTATGTGGTGCGGGTTCTCGGCGAACGTCAGGCCCGTCGCTATTTTCTGACCAGTGAGGAAATCTCCGCCAGCGGTGCGGAAGCCTTCGGACTGGTTCACGATGTCACCTCCCGGGAATCCCTCGACGGCGTCATCGACATCCTGATCCAGCGACTGCTCGGCAACGGTCCCAATGCACTTACCGCCTGCAAGGAACTGATCGCCCGGTGCGGACAGTCCGCCCCGGATACGGATTTGGCCGAATACACCGCCGACCTGATCGCCGACCTCAGAACCGGCACAGAGGGACAGGAAGGCCTGAAAGCCTTTCTGGAGAAACGCAAAGCCAGCTGGGTGCAGGAGTAATTGATGGCTAATCACAATATTCGCACTCTGCTGGTGGCCAACCGTGGCGAAATCGCCCTGCGCATCATGCGAACTGCGCAAAAAATGGGCATCCGTTGTATCGCGGTCTACTCCGAAGCAGACCATGACGCACCGTTTGTGCGCGCCGCCGACCAGTCATTCCCGATTGGCCCTGCTGCAGCCAGCGAGAGTTATCTGCGGGTGGACAAGATCCTCGACACGGCCCGCCAGTCCGGTGCTGACGCCATCCATCCCGGCTACGGCTTCCTGTCGGAAAACACGCAGCTGGCAGAGGCCTGCGAACGGGAAGGCATTCACTTTATCGGACCACCCGCCTCCGCCATTGCCGCCATGGGCTCCAAAAGTGCTGCAAAAGCCCTGATGGAGAAAGCCGGTGTGCCGCTGGTCCCTGGTTACCATGGCGATGAGCAGAGCCCTGAGCAATTCCGCCAGGCTGCCGCCCGCATCGGCTACCCGCTGCTGATCAAGGCCAGCGCCGGGGGGGGTGGCAAGGGCATGCGGGTCGTGCGTGCAGCCGGCGAGCTGGACGATGCTGTCGCTGCGGCCCAGCGGGAAGCGCAGGCCAGCTTCGGCGACCCTCATCTGTTGCTGGAACGCTACCTGGAAACGCCCCGGCATGTGGAGGTGCAGGTTCTGTTCGATCACCATGGCAAGGGCCTGTACCTGTTTGACCGGGACTGCTCGGTCCAACGCCGGCACCAGAAAATCATCGAGGAGGCCCCCGCACCAGGCATTCCGGACGAAGTACGCCAGGCCATGGGCGAGGCCTCGGTTCGCTGTGGGGAGGCCATAGACTATGTGGGCGCAGGCACTGTCGAGTTCCTCTATGAGCCCGGTGGCCACTTCTACTTCATGGAGATGAACACCCGTCTGCAGGTGGAGCATCCGGTCACCGAATGCATCACCGGACTGGACCTGGTGGAGTGGCAGATCCGTGTAGCCGAAGGGAACGCCCTGCCCTGGCAGCAACAGGACCTGGGCCATTCCGGCCATGCCATGGAAGCCAGGGTATATGCCGAAGATCCGGACAACGACTTCCTGCCGGTTACCGGCACCCTCTACCACCTGACAGAACCGTCGGGACTGGCGGGCGTGCGGGTGGATTCCGGCGTGCGGCAGGGCCAGGCGATCACCCCCTGGTATGACCCCATGCTGGCCAAGGTGATTGCCTTTGGTGACACCCGGGACCAGGCACGCCAGCGCCTGATCGAGGCCCTGCAGCATTATCGGGCCATGGGAGTCACCCTCAATACCGCCTTCGTGTGCCGGGTGCTGACACACCCGGACTTTGCCGAGGGCACGCTGACCACCCACTTTATCGAACATCACCAGACTGACCTGTCACGGCCTGACTTTACCGGGCAGGAAAAACAGCAACTCAGCTGGCTGGCCTGGTATCAGACAAACCGAACCGATACCACTGAGCCCGGCCCCTGGGAGCTGGCGGACAGCTACCGCCTGGGTGGCCCGGCCCGCCAGCACTGCGAGTTGCGCGTCAACGGACAGGACAGCCTTCTCTGGTACAGCCTGCAGTCCGGCAACCAGGCACTGCTGTGGTCAGACAGCACCCAAGAGCCCGTGCCAGTGCGCTGGGAAGCGGCGCACACCGGAGATATCCGGGTGACATTGCCAGAACGCAGGGTCACCCTCGCCTGGGCCAGCCACGGCGAACGGCTGGGGGTCTTTGCCGATGCCTGCCATTGGGAAGCCCTGGTCAATCACCCGGAAGAACAGCTGGCACAAACCGACTCCGATGGTGCCCTCAAAGCTCCCATGCACGGCCGCGTCACCAGCGTTGCCTGCAAGGCCGGCGACAAGGTCACCGCGGGCACTACTCTGGCCGCCCTGGAAGCCATGAAAATGGAGCACAGCCTCAAGGCACCGGCGGACGGCACCGTCACTGCCGTCCACTGCGCGGAAGGTGATAACGTGGGTTCCGGCGACCTGTTGATTGAAATGGAAACGGAGTAAACCTGTGGGACAAGACACCGCCACCATCGTGGAAATGGGCCTGCGGGACGGCCTGCAGAACGAACCGACACCGGTGCCCGCCGCCCTCCGGGCCGAATGGTTCAACGCCCTGGCGGACAGCGGCCTGAACCGTATCGAGGCCGGCAGCTTTGTATCCCCCAAATGGGTGCCGCAGATGGCAGACACCGACCAGGTGCTGGCACAGATCCGGCGCCGGGAAGGTCTCTCGGTGGAGGTGCTGGTCCCCAACAGTAAAGGACTGAACGGGGCCCTGCAGGCCGGCGCTGACGTGGTCTCGGTGTTTACCGCCGCCTCGGAAAGTTTCAACCAACGCAACATCAACTGCTCCATTGCCGAAAGCATCGAGCGCTTCCGCCCGGTGGTGGAGCAGGCCAAAACTGCCGGCAAGAAAGTGCGGGCGTATATCTCCTGTGTGGTGGGCTGCCCCTATGAGGGCAGAATCGAGCCAGGCCAGGTGGCCATGGTTTCCGAGCAGTTAATCGCACTGGGAGCGGATGAGTTGTCCCTGGGAGACACCATCGGCGTGGCCCGCCCCAGGGAGATCCACGCCCTGCTGGACGCCATCCTGCCCTCCTTACCGGTCAGCCAGCTCGGCCTGCACTGCCACGACACCCGGGGCCAGGCCATTGCCAACATCTACGCCTCTCTGGAACGAGGCATCCGCACCTTTGACAGCGCCGTGGCAGGACTCGGCGGTTGCCCCTATGCCAAAGGCGCCACCGGCAACGTCGCCACCGAAGATGTGCTATACCTTCTGGAAGGCGAAGGGATTGCCACCGGCATTGACCTCCCCGCCGTCGCCCGCCTGGGCCAACAGATATGCACAACACTGAAGCGCCCCAACCCTTCCCGCACCGGCCGGGCCCTGACCTCACAATAATCATTCATTAATAATATATCTTTATTCTCATGCCTTACCCCCTAAGAGGTAACTCCCCGGCTCAATAGTGGCGCCCCCGTCTTTCGTTGATAATCATCAATAGCTTCAGCGATACATCTTTATAAGCTGGTGGCGAAGTTGGTTAATCATAACGACCACGGAGAGCAGACCAATGGCCGAGCGCTTTACCAAAAGCATGGCCAGGAACATCTACCTGGGAGGCAGCGCCTTCTTTGTGTTGTTGTTTCTGGCCCTGACTTTTGACACACAATCACGGGCAATGCCCGAACGGGACAACCGGGACCAACTCACTGAAGAGGTGGTCCGGGGTAAACATGTCTGGGAAAACAACAACTGCGTTGGCTGTCATTCCATCATGGGCGAAGGTGCCTACTTCGCACCGGAACTGGCCAACGTGTTTGACCGGCGGGGTAACGGTGACAGCGAGACCTTCAAGGCGTATTTGCACGCCTGGATGAACGCCATGCCCACCAATGCGCCCGGCCGCCGGCAAATGCCACAGTTCAACCTGACTGACCAGGAAATCAACGATCTGGCGGAGTTCCTCGAATGGACTTCGAAGATCGACGACAACAACTGGCCACCCAATATCGAAGGCTGAGGGAGCAGACATGAAATACGAATCCCAACGGGTAGCGATGCCCTACTTCATCTTCGCTCTGGTGCTGTTTGCCGGGCAGATCGTGTTCGGGCTGATACTGGGCCTGCAGTACGTGGTCGGCGATTTCCTGTTCCCGGAAATTCCCTTCAATGTTGCGCGCATGGTGCATACCAACCTGCTGATTGTGTGGTTGCTGTTCGGCTTCATGGGGGCCACCTACTATCTGGTGCCGGAAGAAGCCCAGACCGAATTACACAGCCCTATGCTGGCCTGGATACTGTTCTGGGTCTTTGCCGTGGCCGGCACCCTGACGATTCTTGGCTACCTGTTTGTGGATTACGCAACGCTGGCGGATGTGACGCTGAACAAACTGTTTCCCACCATGGGGCGGGAGTTCCTCGAACAGCCCACCATAACCAAAATTGGTATTCTGCTGGTCGTTGGCGGGTTCCTGTATAACATACTGATGACTGCACTGAAGGGCCGCAAAACCGTGGTCAACATCGTACTTGTGACCGGGCTGATCGGTCTGGCAGTGCTCTGGCTGTTCAGCTTCTACAACCCTGAAAACCTTACTACCGACAAGTACTACTGGTGGTTTGTGGTGCATCTGTGGGTTGAAGGTGTTTGGGAACTGATCATGGGCGCCATCCTGGCCTATGTGCTGATCAAGATTACAGGTGTGGACCGTGAGGTTATCGAGAAGTGGCTGTACGTGATCATTGCCATGGCTCTGATCACCGGCATTATCGGCACCGGCCACCACTTCTTCTGGATCGGCCCGCCCGAGTACTGGCTGTGGCTGGGTTCCGTGTTCTCAGCCCTGGAGCCGCTGCCGTTCTTCATGATGGTGCTGTTTGCCTTCACCATGATCAACCGCCGCCGGCGCAACCACCCCAACAAGGCCGCCACCCTGTGGGCCATGGGCACTGCGGTAATGGCCTTCCTGGGGGCGGGTGTATGGGGCTTCCTGCACACGCTGGCACCGGTGAACTACTACACCCACGGCAGCCAGGTCACTGCGGCTCATGGTCACATGGCCTTCTACGGGGCCTACGTGATGATCGTGCTGACCATTATTTCCTACGCCATGCCGATCATGCGCGGGCGCCCCTACGGCAACAGCAACACCGCCCAGGTCGTGGAAATGTGGGGCTTCTGGCTGATGACCATTTCCATGGTATTCATCACCCTGTTTCTGACCGGTGCCGGTATCCTGCAGATATGGTTGCAGCGCATTCCGGAGAGTGGTGAAGCCCTTTCATTCATGGCAACCCAGGACCAGATCGCACTGTTCTACTGGATGCGCCTCGTCGCCGGCTGCTTCTTCATGGCCGGGCTGGTGGTGTACCTCGGCAGCTTCTTTATAAAAGGTCAGGCCGAGCCCGCCGAAGAAGTTCGCGGGCCTGCCCTTGCAGACGCATAAAAGCAACCCGACCGGGGCCTCTGAGCCCCGGTCATTTCCGGACAACCACCGTGCAGGCAACAACCGTTAAACCCAAAGACAGACTACAGGACAAACGGCTCATCACCCGGGCCGCATTTTTTGCCCTGTTTCTGCTTGCACCGGCACTCAACATCTTTCGCTACGACCTGACGCAGACCCACTTTGTACTGTTCGGGTTTCCCCTGTCGTTCAACCTGAACCTGGACTGGGTGGTGAACAGCACGCCGAATGCAGTGGCCGGGCAGATCCTCATCTGGTTCATACTACCGCTTCTGATTCTGGTTCCCCTGGTCCTGTGGGTGGCCTGGAAATGGGGGCGCATCTATTGCGGCTGGCTCTGCCCCCACTTTTCCGTGGTAGAGACGATCAACCACCTGATGACCCGCATCACCGGTCGCCCGACACTCTGGGAGGCGTTGAAAAAAGGCAAGCACGGCAAGGCGTTGCACTGGGCAGGCCTGGTCATTGTCTGCTCGTTGATCGGTTTCTCCTGGGCAATGGCCATGCTCTCTTATCTGCTGCCGCCACTGCCCCTCTACCAGGATCTGCTGACTGGCAACCTGGCCTTTCATCCCACGCTGTTTCTGGGGGTCGCCACCACAGTGTTCACACTGGATTTCCTGTTCGCCCGGCATCTGTTCTGCAAATATGGCTGCGCCTTCGGTGTGGTGCAGAGCATCGCCTGGATGGCCAATGGACGTGGCCGCCTGGTGACCTTCGACACCAAGCGGGCCGCCGCCTGTCGTGACTGCACCAAAGCCTGTGACGAGGCCTGCCCCATGCGCCTGCCCACCCGTAGCCACAAACGGGCAAAGTTCAGCTGCACCCAATGCCTGCAGTGCGTCAGCGCCTGTCGGGAGGTCCAGAAGAACAATCCCGAAGGCAGCCTGCTGCACTGGGAGCCCGGCACACCCAGCCGCCAGACCGTGCTGATCCCGATTCGCCAGCTGGATTCTGAAAAAGCACACGGAGCAAGATAAACCATGGAAGAGTGGGTCGGCTACAAGTGGCACGAATACATCACCCGTCAGGCATTGGGGGAATTTCCCGAGTATGCCGTTACGCTGAAGGACGAGGCGCGTGTACTGGGCATTCTGTTCCGTGCCCTGGGTGGCGACCCGGCCCTGTCTCTGGTGACCGCTGAACCACGACATTTCAGGGTACGTCGGCGGTTCCTGCACAAACTGGCCGGGACCCACCGTAAATTCGAGCTGGCCTGGCGGGACGACCAGAACCTCCGGCTTCCGGAGCGCATTGCCCTGTTCCCATCGGCCACTCTCAACCGGGAGCTCTACCTCTGGCTGGCCGCCCTGGCTGCCTCACCGGAACCCGACTCCAACGACTGGTTCCAGGCCAATCAGGCGATGGTGCAGGGCGTTCTTGAACGCTGGCCGGGGCTGGAAGCCGTCTATCAGCGACTGGTCAGCGAAGCGCTGAGGTGGCGCCCGACCCCGGAAAGCCTGCCCTCGCAGGCAGAATCCAGACGCGAACAAGTCATTCGCCAGGCGCTGATCCATCCGGGCAGTGCCACCGTGCTTCCGGACGCCGGCACCGATCCCTGGCCGGTGATCCTCTGGCTGTATCCCGCCCTGGGGAACGGTAAAACATCAGGCCAGGCTTTCGGAGATGAAGATAACCAGTCCCGGCCCGGCGGTTTATCGAAGAAACACAAACGCCGGCAGGCGGAACGGGTGGAATCCTTCGACCGGGACCAGGGCCTGATGCTGTTCCGACTGGAAAGCCTGTTTTCCTGGGCGGAGTTCATCCCGGTGGACCGGGCCGGCGACGACACCGAAGAAGACGATGCCGAGTCCGTCGCGGACGATATGGATATGATCTCGGTGTCCAGCGACCGCCGTGAAACCTCATCCTCCATCAAGTTCGACCTGGACCTGCCATCGGAAGAGAACGACGACCTGCGCCTGGGCCCCGGCATTCACCTGCCCGAATGGGACTGGCGCAGCCAGAGCTACCGGGAAAAATTCTGTTGCCTGCAGCCCATGCTGGCCCGGGATGCGCAACCCGGCGAACTGCCCCAACACCTCCGACGCACCGGCAAACGCCTGCAACGGCAGTTCAGCGCGCTGAAGCCCCTGCGCCAGTGGCAGAATCGCCAGACGGAGGGGGATGAACTGGATCTGGACGCCTGCCTGGAACGGGCCGTGCAGCACCGCCAGGGCCGTGGAGAAATCGACCAGAAGCTGTTCCGCCGCTGCCTGCAAAGCCAGCGGGACCTTGCCTGCCTGGTGCTGGCCGACATCTCCCTGTCCACGGAAACCCACATCAACAACCAGCAACGGGTTATTGATGTCGCGCAGGACGGCCTGTTGCTGCTCAGCGAAGCCCTGCAGGCGAGCCGCGACCCGTTCGCTGTCTTCGCCTTCTCATCCCGGCGCAGGGACCATATCCGTTTCCACCACATCAAAAGCTTTGAGGAAAGCTACAACAGCACCATACGCGGACGCATCCAGGCCCTGGAGCCCGGCTACTACACCCGCATGGGGGCCGCCATCCGCCAGTCCATCAACCTGCTGAAAGTACGCCACGAACACCAGAAAATCCTGCTTCTGCTCACCGACGGCAAACCCAACGACCTGGATCTGTACGAAGGCCGCTACGGCATCGAAGACACCCGCATGGCCGTTCAGGAGGCCCACAAGGCAGGCATTACCCCCTTCTGCGTCACCATCGACGACGAAGCCAGTGACTACCTGCCCTACATCTTCGGCAGTAACCACTTCGTGGTGATCCGGGACCCGGCGCAGCTGCCCCTGCAACTGCCCAAACTCTACCTCAACCTGACCCAATGACCACACATGCAACGGCGACTACGACGGCAGCGACATGAACGGCATGGAATCCGGTGCCTCCTACTGGCACATGGTCGACCTGGTCTGGCTGGTGCTGTTTCCCATGGTCTATGTACTGGCATAAAGGAGCGCAACCATGCTGACGGTATACCTCACCCTCCTGTTCTGCACCGCCCTGCCGGTCATCGCCCTGCAAACCGGCCTGGACAACCAGTGGCTGATGGGCCTCGTATTCGGCCTGGTGATCGTCAAGGCGCTGTTGCTGGTGGATCACTTTATGGAAATGAAGCATGCGCCAACGGGGTGGCGCATCGCCGCACAGGGGTGGGCACCGGTGGTGATTGTTGTGGTGGCGGCTTTTTTCTGAGGGCATGGTCTGGTTATTAGATTGCTGAGGTACCGAACCAGTGTTAGCGTTAGAAAAGCATGATTTATAAACTACCCAGTCCGGAAACATGCAAATCCCGCATTCAGACTGCCGATTGGCACGGAGCCCACTGCCCTTATTTGCATTGGGCAACAGCGGTAAATGGAATCCCACACCCCCTGAACTGGAAAGTTTAAGCGTATCCAATTAAGCTGCCAGGTCAATGGATTGTTGCACGGAAGCAGGAGGAAACAAGGATGAGCAAACCTATCGTTTTACTGGGCGACCTGGGGCTGGACCACGACGGCTACCCGCCCACGCCCGTTATCAGCGGCTCCCCCAATGTCATGGTCGACGGCAAGCCCGTCGCCAGAGTCGGCGACCAACTGGCCATGCACTCCAAGCCGTCTCACCCACCGCATCCGCGAGCGATTGCAGAAGGATCGTCCACCGTTATGATCAACGGTGTTCCGGCAGCCATCACCGGCGGCAAGGTCAGCTGCGGTGGCGTTACCGTTGGCAGCGGCAGCGTGGTCATTGGCGACAGCCCCGCAGCGGCGCCGTTTTCGGGCTCCACACCCCTGCCGAAAAGGCCTGAGGCTGCGCCAATGGACGGCGAGAAAGCCGCCAAGAAGGTGAAAACAAACGCGGAATCTTCCAGGGCGCACAGCACTCCCCCGCCAGCCCAACTAAAGCAGAAAGAAGGGCCAACAGGCGAAACTACCACTGCCAACACCAGGCTGCAGCCGAAGAAGATTCCGGGGAACAAAGCGTAGAACCAGGATTCCACATCGTCCGGCAACCCATGAGCAAAGCTGAGCTTCTGACCCACCTGTACGGGGATGTCTCACTGAAGCCCAATCTGTTTGACGAACTGAATCCACAACTCGGTGAGCATATCCTGCCCGGACAGATGGTCGTTCTTGGCGATCCCGAAGGACTCCAATGTACCGCCAAAGAACAGGAGCTCATGACAGCCGCAAAGCAGGTCAATGCCAAGGCCAGTGAGCTGACGGATGAGGAAGCGCAGTTCGCTGCTGACTATCACGATCTCATCGAAACCCCCTCTGTCAAGGTAGTTGGAACCTCACCTGATGTTAGACTCTCTCAACAAAGTGGGGCGAGACAGAGGTTTTCATGATTCGACACGTCCCTGTTTTTGGAAGGGATGTGGCTGAAAGAATTGGATCAGAGCCTGAGCCAGTTCCCTCCGGACTCAAGTGGACAGTAATTGCTCCGGTTTTTCTTTTTTATTTTTTTGGGTTTTCGTTTCTTCTTTCCGGGCTCCTGATGGAACACTGATTCAATCATCGTTGTCCGGAGCACCTTGGGGACCCTCTAAAGTAGCCAAGGACCATAGCGATATCACTGCAGTAAACAGCGACCGGGCCGGGGGCGGCTTTCCAAAACCGTGGAGCGCCAGGGAAGGCGCGACCCGAGCCCCCCAGGGATGGGTTCACGGGCGTGTTTTGGAAAGCCGCCCCCGGCCCGGTTGCCTGCACCCATACTGGCAGGCTAAATAACCGACAAACTCAAAGCCACCGCTTGGGAAAATAAGGCATCCGATCCGACATAGCCTGGGCCATGGCAATAATCCCCCACAGCACAAACGACGTGTGCAATACAATTGCCCACACCAGCGCAAAGGTCCAGAAGCCGCCTGTATTGCCCGACATAAACCAGGCCAGTGCCAGGCCAGAGCCTATCAGCACAGCCCCGATCACCGACATGAACGTGGCAGCCCGGGTATGAGCCCGGCGAATCTCAGGCATATCACCGGCACGGAAGAACTGCGCCAGCAACACGATAAAACTGATGATCGGCAAGATCAGCAAATTAAGCAGGTACCAGATAATTGGTACGACTGCTCCACTACCGGTTGTCATCCGGCTTTGTGAATACGGCATACACCACCTCCATGAGAGCAGAAACCGTTTCCTCGTCATCCGACAGGGGCTCAATCATGCCGGCCCGGCAGGCATCCACCGGTGGCAACCCGGCCCGGATCAGAAACGCTGTATTGATCAGCAGCCGCGTTGAAGCTGCCTCCTCCAGATCGTGATCTTTCAGGTTACGCAAGGCTTTCGCCAGTCCCACCAGTTGCGTGGCAAGATCCCGGTCGCAACCGGACTCTTCCATCACAATCGTCTGTTCTTCCTGCCCGGACGGGTAATCAAAGCGCAATGAGACAAAACGTTGCCGGGTACTGGGCTTCATGCCCTTCAGCAGGCTCTGGTAACCCGGATTGTAGGAAACCACCAGCATGAACCCCGGTGCCGCCGTCAGCAACTCACCGGTCCGTTCGATCGGCAGTTCCCGGCGATCATCGGCCAGCGGGTGCAGCACCACGGTGGTATCCTTGCGCGCCTCCACTACTTCATCAAGGTAGCAGATGCCCCCTTCCCGCACCGCTTTTGTCAGGGGGCCATCCTGCCAGTAGGTCCCCTCCGGCCCGATCAAGTGTCGCCCCACCAGATCAGCAGCGGTCAGGTCATCGTGGCAGGCGACGGTGTAAACGGGCCGGCCAAGCTTCTCCGCCATGTAGCGGACAAACCGGGTCTTGCCACAACCGGTCGGCCCCTTGATCAGGACCGGAAGGCCGTTATCCGCGGCAGCCTGGAACAGCTCGATTTCATTGCCTGACGGCTGGTAAAACGTCATTGCACACCTTCCTTCGATGGAATCTCTCCGGGTGGCAGAAAACCGAACACCCAACCCGGAAATACTGAAAATTTCTGTCGGTCGTCTTCCCGCCTAAGCCCTGCCACTACTTGTTCACAGGACGCGAAAGCGCTGCTCCAGCGGGGGCCGCGATACCAGCCGGCCTGCACCGAAGGCTTCCCCGCCCAGGTCACGACCAGATCGTTTTTCTCCCGCAAAGGTTCCAGCCACCCGGCTTCGGCCACCGACGCATGGGTATTGTTGTGCAGCAGCAAGCCGAGCGCAGACCCGTAATCCCCTGCGCCATAGAGCTGCTCAGGAGCCGGGTGTATTCCAGCGCGGGCCAGTGCAGCCAGCGGCAACTCGGCTCCCAGCGGATCAGGCCCGGTCACGATGGAAAGATCCCGGTCCACCAGTCCACTCAATGAGCGCACACCGGCCGTTCTGCGCGTTACCCAGACCGGCCGGGGTAACGCCAGATCACGATTCACGGCTATCAGTACCGGGTGGGGCTCGTCAGCCGGTGTACCGACGCGGAAAAGCATCGCTGCATCATCCGTGTCATTGTCGAACACCACCCGCAGCGAGCACCCTTGCTCACGCAACGACTTCTCAAGCCGGTTTCGGGCAACCTCCGGGTTGGCTTTGCCGGTCTCCACCGCCAGTACCGGATCTGATTGCTCATTGGCCCCGCCGGAGACGGGCAATCCGACTGCCAGCGTGGCTACTGCCAGAGTTATCGCGGGTCTACAAGCCAAGTGCGTGGGCCCGGTTGGTAAAAAAGATGCCACTGGGTTTTTCTGCCTCCAGCCTGGTGACCGGTTCCAGAGTCCGGGTGTTGTAGACCGTCACCCGATTGCTGTCCCGCGCGGATATCCAGACTTCTTCCCCCCGGGGGGTAAACTCCATATGCAGCACCGCCTCCCCCGGCTCCAGGGTGCGAATGATTTCCCGGGTACGGGAATCAATCACCTGCACCACGTCGTTGCGGGGATGGGCAAAACTTACCCAGATCTGACGATTGTCGGGGCTGGCCATCACAAATACCGGCTGACCCTGCACGGGTATCCGGTCCTCCAGCGACCAGTTATTCATGTCCGCCACCAGCACCTGATGATGGCCCACCGCCGGCACAAAGGCCCGACCGTCGGCAATGGCCCAACCTTCAAGGTGAGGCATCTTGTAGACCGGCATTTGCTGTTCGCCCTTGCCGTATCCCGGCAGTATTTCTTGTACACCCTCCTCCGGGTTCCACAGGTCCAGCAGGGACAGACCGTCTTCCCCGAACAGGCCGGCGATGTAGTAACGCCCGTCCGGCGTAATCAATGCGTCATAAGGTGCCTCTCCGGCGTCGTAGCGTGTGACATTCATGCCTGCTGCGGCGCCCATATCCAGCGTCCAGATCTGGCCGGCATCGAACAGGCTGAACACAAAGAAGTTGCCCGGGGCGTCCACCAGCCCCACGGTCTTGGAGCGTCGGCTCGATCCATCGTCAGCTACGTAGGTGGCGGGTATGTCGGCAACCTCCTCCAGGGTGCGACTGTCAAACACCTTGACGCCGCCGGGCTCATAGTTGGAAACCGCCACATGTCGGCCATCCTGGGAGATGGCACCACCAATACTGTTGCCCGACTGGAGGACCCGATTCACCACGGAGCGTGTCAGAAGGTCGACTTTGGTCAGTCCGCCGTCCCGACCGAACACGTAACCGTACCGGCCATCCCGGGAATACACCACCGAGGCATGGGAGAGATCGCCCAACCCGGTAACACGTCCAAGCACTTCCCGGTCGGTGGTTTCAACCACCAGCACCGACCCGGTGGCCCGCTCGATGATCAGCCCCAGGTCACCGGTTCCACGCAGCGCCGGTGCCGGTTCCACCGAGTCCTCGCCGGCTGGCATCATCTGGCAGCCGGACAGCAGAGCCAGGGCAAACATTGTGGTCAACCAGTATGTGACCCTCATGAAAACAGTTCCTCTTCGAAAGCGTGAATTCAGTTCTCTGCGGCGCCCGGGCCCTGCACAAATGTACCGGACTTGAGGTGTCGGCTGATCCAGAGGACCTCCTCATCACTGAGCAAATCTTTCCAGGGCGGCATGGCGGTCCCACCCACGCCATCACGGATGATCGCGGCAACCGCTTCAACCGACAGCGCCTCAAGGTTCTCCGGTAATAATGCAGGCCCCAGTCCACCTTTCAGTGTCATACCATGACAGGAACCGCAGTCCTGCAGAACCATGTTGGTCAGTGCGCTGCCATCGGGCTCCGCCAGCACCTGCGCCGGTAACACATTGCCCAGGATCAGGGCCAACCCGAAGATAATTTTTTCAAAGCTCATGACATTCCACATTTCGCTACCGGCCTCATCCAGCCCCGATAATTTCAGGGTTACCGGTTACTACCGAGTCTGTCGAAATGTCCGGGCATGTGCGAGCACTCTTTGGGTATACCACCGGCGGGGTACAGGTGCTGATAAAACGGGCAGTAATGACTTTTATCAATGTTCTAAAACCTGATCAGGCGAACCCTATGGCTACTCTGCACAGATTGAGGAGAGAGCCTGATGAGAGTGAACCACCCATTCGCCAAGCCCCTTGTGCTGGCAACCCTTGTAGCCGTCCTGAGCGCGCCTGCCGCGTTCGCGACTCCCAAAAATCCTGACAAGTCCGTTACAGCTTATGAGGGCACACCCAGTGCCGTGGATGCGGATTCCGCGAAGGTCGTACGCTCACCCGGCGCTCCTGAGCTGACCGATGCCGAGTTCGAGAAAGCCAAGAAAATCTATTTCGAACGCTGTGCCGGCTGCCACGGCGTTCTTCGCAAAGGTGCAACAGGCAAGCCACTGACCCCGGATATTACCCAGGAGCGGGGGCTCGAATACCTGAAAACCTTCATCAACTACGGCTCGCCAGCGGGCATGCCGAACTGGGGCACCTCCGGTGACTTTACCCCGGAAGAAGTGGAGCGGATGGCCAAGTACATCATGCACGAACCACCCCAGCCGCCGGAATACAGCCTGGCGGACATGAAGGAAACCTGGGAAGTAGTGGTACCACCGGAAGCCCGGCCTACCAAACAGATGAACAATCTGAACCTGAAGAACCTGTTCAGTGTCACTCTGCGGGATGCCGGCCAGATTGCCCTGATCGACGGCGACACCAAGAAAATTGTTCACGTTATCGATACCGGTTATGCGGTGCATATCTCCCGGATGTCTGCCTCCGGTCGCTATCTGTTCGTAATCGGACGGGACGCGCTGGTCAACATGGTGGACCTGTGGATGAAAGAGCCGGATACCGTGGCCAAGATCAAGGTCGGCATGGAAGCACGCTCCGTCGAAACATCCAAGTACAAGGGCTGGGAAGACAAGTACGCCATCGCCGGCACCTACTGGCCGCCCCAGTTCGTGATCATGGACGGCCAGACTCTGGAGCCGAAAAAAGTCGTTGGCACCCGGGGCATGACCGTCGACACCCAGGAATACCATCCGGAGCCGAGGGTAGCCGCTATTGTGGCCTCACACAGCCACCCGGAATTCATCGTCAATGTAAAGGAGACCGGTGTTATCAAGCTGGTGAACTACGAGGATCTGGACAACCTCAGCATCACCAACATTGCCGCGGCACGATTCCTTCACGACGGTGGCTGGGACAGCAGCATGCGTTACTTCCTGACCGCCGCCAATAACTCCAACAAGATTGCGGTGGTGGATGCCAAGGACAGGGAACTGGAATCCCTGGTGGACGTTGGGCAGATCCCCCACCCCGGCCGCGGTGCCAACTTCGTGGATCCGGAGCACGGTCCTGTCTGGGCTACCAGTCACCTGGGTGACCAGACTATCCGGATGATCGGTACTGATCCGAAAGGACATCCGGACAAGGCCTGGAAAGTGGTTCGGACCCTGGATGGCCAGGGCGGCGGTTCACTGTTCATCAAGACCCATCCCAAGTCGGACAACCTGTGGGTAGACACTGCCCTCAACCCCGGCGAGGACATCAGCCAGAGCGTGGCAGTATTCGATATCAACAATCTGGAAGATGGCTACGAAGTGCTGCCCATTGCCGAGTGGGCCGACCTTGGCGAAGGACCCAAGCGGGTGGTTCAGCCGGAGTATAACTACGCCGGTGACGAGGTGTGGTTCTCTGTCTGGAACGGTCAGGAGCAGAAGTCTGCCATCGTGATCGTCGACGACAAGACCCGCAAGCTGAAGAAGGTGATCAAGGACGAACGGCTGGTCACTCCGACCGGTAAGTTCAACGTCTACAACACCCAGCACGACGTCTACTAAGACGGCAATAACAGGCTGAACCCGGAGGTGGTCTGATGATACCTGACAGCACCAGCAGAAGACTGATCGACATGTACCAGCGCGGTCTGCCGGTTTGCGAACGGCCATACGAACAGATGGCCCGCGAACTGGGCACCAGCGAGGACGATGTGATCAGCCGCCTGCAATCCCTTCAGGAGAATCAGGTCATCAGCCGGGTCGGCCCGGTTTTCGAACACAGCCGGGCAGGTGCAAGCCTGCTGGCAGCCGTGGCGGCACCAGACGAGCAGATCGATCTGGTTGCCGCTACCATCAACCGTGCCCCGGGGGTAAACCACAACTACGCCCGGGAGCACACCTACAATCTCTGGTTCGTCATGACAGCACCGGATGAAGACACTCTGGAAAATCGTCTGGACGAGCTGGAACACCAGCTTCAGCTGCCCATACTGCGGCTGCCGATGGTGGAGGGCTACCACATTGATCTCGGATTCGCTATTGACTGGGAGGCAGTGACATGAGCCTCGCCAGCCAGACCCGGGCCAACCAGAGCACCTGGTTAAACACCGCACCCGACACCAGCGAGCTAGACCACATCAGCCCCTGGGGTCTTTTGCGCCTGCGCCAGCAACTGGAAATGGGCCTGCCCATTGCTCCGCGCCCGTATAAGGCGCTTGCGGAAAAAAGCGGCCTGACAGAGCAGCAGGTCATGGACGCAGTCCAGGCCTGGCAAGGCACCGGCATGATCAAACGCATCGGGCTGGTGGTGCGGCACCGCACCCTGGGCTACACCGCCAACGCCATGGTGGTATGGGATGTACCGGACCAGCAGGTCTCAGAGCTGGGCAGGAGGCTGGCCGCGGCACCGTTTGTCACCTTGTGCTACCAGCGACCGCGCCGCCTTCCGGACTGGCCCTACAACCTGTTCTGCATGATCCATGGCACCGGCCGGGAGAGGGTTCTGCAACAGCTGGACAGCCTGGTCTCCGCACACAGTCTGGACGCAATACCCCGTGCCGTGCTGTTCAGCCCCCGGGCCTATCTGCAACGCGGAGGACGCTATGTCAGCAATGACTGAAGCAAGCCAGAAGCCGGACACCCATACTGACAAGCCTGTCTTTACCGACACCGAACGGGCGATCATCAACCGGCTACAGGAAGGGCTGCCCCTGACCCGCTATCCCTATGCGGATGTCGCCGCCGAACTTCAGATCGACGAAGCCACACTGCTCAGCCATCTCAAGGCGATGCTCAGCACGGGCCTGCTGACCCGCTTCGGCCCCATGTTTCACGCGGGGGAAATGGGCGGCGGTCTGACCCTGGCGGCGATGCGCATTCCGGAGTCGGAATTTGCACGGGTAACAGAGCAGGTCAACAGCTTCAGCGAGGTGGCCCATAACTATCGCCGGGAGCACGAACTCAACATGTGGTTTGTGCTGGCCACGGAAACACCGGAAGGCATTGCCGACACCATCCACCGTATTGAATCGATGACCGGCTTCCGGGTTTACAACATGCCCAAAGAGGAAGAGTTCCATGTCCACCTCCACTTCTCCGTCTGAGCGATTCAGTAACCAACAGGTGGATGCTGTAGACCGGGAACTGATCCTGGCCACCCAGTCCGGCCTGCCACTGGTCAGTGACCCCTGGAAACAACTGGGAGACCAGCTTGGTCTTAGCCCCGATAAGGTGCTGGCCCGCTTCCGGCGCATGAGCGAACGGGGTGTTATCCGCCGGGTGGCGGCGGTGCCGGACCATTACCGGCTGGGTTATCGTTTCAACGGCATGACCGTGTGGGACGTGGCGGACCAGAGCATCAGCGAGCTGGGCGCACAGGTGGGCGAACTGCCCTTCGTCAGTCACTGTTACCGGCGGCCACGCCACCTGCCCTACTGGTCATTCAACCTGTTTGCCATGGTACACGGCACCACCCGGGAAGAGGTGGAAGACAAGGCTGCGAAAATCAGGGACCTGCTTGGCGCCGACTGCAGGGGCGGCACGATCCTGTACAGCTCCGCCATCCTGAAGAAAACCGGGCTGCGGCTGCGACGGTCCGGCACCGCCTCCGGAGGCTAATTGACTACACCGATTTACCCCGCCATCTACCCCACCGAAGGTATGGATAAGCGCGGGCAAAAAGCCAATAGTAAAAGCAGAAACACCGAGGGCACAGAGGATTCGCCATGTTCAGAATGACCCGCTATATCAAAAGCCTGATAAACCCGGCACCGGTACGCCCGGTTCCGAAGCCCTCCGGCCCGGTGGTGATCTGGAACCTGATCCGACGCTGCAACCTGACCTGCAAGCACTGCTACTCCATATCCGCCGACGTGGACTTCAAAGGTGAGCTGAACACAGCGGAAGTCTACGCCGTGATGGACGACCTGAAAGCCTACGGTGTGCCGGTACTGATCCTTTCCGGTGGCGAACCGCTGATGCGCCCGGACATCTTCGATATATCCCACCGGGCCAAGGCCATGGGTTTCTATGTGGGCCTGTCCACCAACGGCACCCTGATTACCGACGACAATATCGGCAAGATTACCGAGGTGGGCTATGACTACGTGGGCATCAGCATTGACGGCCTGGGAAAGACCCACGACGAGTTCCGCCAGAAGAAAGGGGCCTTTGCTGAGTCCATGAACGCAGTACGCCTGTGCAAGGAAGCCGGCATCAAGGTGGGGTTGCGCTTCACCCTCACCCAGGACAACTTCCCCGAATTCCCGGACATGCTGACGATGCTGGATGAGCACGATATCGACAAGTTCTACCTGTCGCATCTCAACTATTCCGGCCGGGGCGGCCGCAACCGCAAGCGGGATGCCTGGTACGACATGACCCGCCAGGCCATGAACATGCTGTTCGACCACTGTCACCGGGAGCTGCTCAACGGCATCGAGCGGGAATACGTCACCGGCAACAACGATGCGGACGGTCCCTTCCTGCTGCAGTGGGCCGAGGAGCATTATCCAGATCAGGCGGAAGCCCTGCGGCAGCGCCTGACCAACTGGGGCGGCAATTCTTCCGGGGTCAATATTTCCAACATCGACAACCTGGGCGAGGTGCACCCGGATACCTTCTGGTGGGACTACAACCTGGGCAATGTGCGCCAGCGGCCCTTCTCGGAAATCTGGTCCGACACCTCCGACCCGCTGATTGCCGGCTTCCGTCAGACCCCGCGCCCGGTCAAGGGGCGCTGCGCCGCGTGCCGGTACCTGCCAATCTGCAACGGCAATACCCGGGTGCGGGCCTACAACGTGTCCGGCGATTTCTGGGAGGAAGATCCCGGCTGTTACCTCACCAACGAAGAAATCGGCGTAGCCGAAGCCCCCAGACGGGTGGCCACGCCAGTCACGGAAATACCGGTCGCCAACCTCTGACCGGCCGAGGAGCCTGCCATGAACAGCAGCACACGAAAAAAATGCCTGGTGGAATTCCAGCTGGCCGAGCAACCTCTGCGGGTTGGTGAAGTCGCCATTGTCGGCACTGGCCCGGGCGACCCGGGGCTGCTGACCTTGCGCGCCCTGATGCTGATCCGACAGGCGGATGTGGTGGTCTACGACCGGCTGGTCTCCCCCCAGATCATGGAACTGGTGGGACCCGGTACCGAGCGCATTCATGTGGGCAAGGCCAGTGGCTGCCATTTTGTACCCCAGGATGAAACCAACGACCTGCTGGTAAAGCTGGCCATACAGCAACGCCGGGTGGTACGCCTGAAAGGCGGCGACCCTTACATTTTCGGTCGGGGCGGCGAGGAAGCCGAGTTTCTGGTCGACAACGATATCGACTTCCAGGTGGTGCCGGGCATCACCTCTGCCGCCGGCTGCGCCTCCTATTGCGGCATTCCCCTTACCCACCGGGACTATGCCCAGAGCGTCACCTTCGTCACCGGTCACCGCAAGGCGGATCAGTCGCTGGATCTGAACTGGCAGGCGCTGGCGGCACCGGGCCAGACCCTGGTGTTCTACATGGGCCTGCACAATGCCCCCGGCATCAAACGGGAACTGATGGCCCACGGCGTACCCGGTACCTGCCCGGTCGCCCTGGTGGAACGGGGCACCACCCCGATGCAGCACATGAGTATGACCAGCCTGCTGGAGCTGGAGGCCACCATTGACCGGGAAGATTTCCAGCCACCCACGCTGATTATTGTGGGGGATGTGGTGCGGCTGGCCGACAAACTGACCCATCCGGTCGAGGCCGGCTGGGACAGCGCCCTGGTCGCACCGCTGGCCGCCGGTGGTCGAACCGCCTGAACGATCGCAACGAGCATTAACCAGACAACCGGAGTTCCCCTTGCAAATCAAAGCCCTGCTGGCATCTGCCATGACCGCCATATCGCTGGTTTCCGTCACTGCACAGGCAGAGGAAGCCAATTCTACAGAAGCCCTGTATCAGCAACACTGCGCTTCCTGTCACGGTGGTGATCGGCTGGGAGGCATGGGGCCGGCCCTGCTGCCGGAGAATCTCTCACGGCTCCGCAAGGACGAGGCTCACAAGGTTATCCGCGAGGGCCGCCCAGCCACACAAATGCCCGACTTCGGGAACACGCTCTCGGACAAGGAGGTGAGCGCCCTGGCGGAATTCATCTACCAGTCGCCGGACACTGCACCTACCTGGAAGCGTGCGGACATAAAACAAAGCCACCGGGTACCCCATCCCCTGGGTTCCCTGCCGGACAAACCGGTGTTCGAAGCGGATCCGATGAACCTGTTTCTGGTGGTGGAGCTGGGCGACCATCATGTCACCCTGCTGGATGGCGACCGGATGGAGCCGATCCACCGATTCCCCAGCCGCTACGCCCTGCACGGCGGGCCCAAGTACAGCCCGGACGGTCGCTACGTGTACTTCGGCTCCCGGGACGGCTGGATCACCAAGTACGACATCTACAACCTGAAAGCCGTGGCGGAGGTCCGCGCCGGCATCAACATGCGCAACATCGCGGTTTCGGCGGATGGCAAGCATGTGCTGGCGGCCAACTACCTGCCCCATACGCTGGTTCTGTTTGATGCGGACAATCTGGAACTGATGGAGATCATTCCGGTGGAGAACGACAGCGGCGAAAGCTCACGGGTCAGCGCCGTTTACGCAGCGCCCCCCAGGAACAGCTTTATTGCCGCCCTCAAGGACATTCCGGAGGCGTGGGAAGTTACCGTAGAGAACGGCGAGGCTCAGGTGCGACGCATGGAAACCGATACCTGGCTGGACGATTTCTTTTTTGATCCCGGTTACGAGCACCTGATCGGTGCTGCGCGGGATGGCAAGCATGGTCTGGTGATCGACCTGGATACCGGCAAGACCGTCTCAGAGCTGCCCCTGCCGGGCATGCCCCACCTGGGTTCGGGCATTACCTGGGAATACCAGGGCCGGCGGGTAATGGCCACACCTCATTTCCGCATCAACGCGGTCTCCATCATCGACATGGACAACTGGGAAGTCATCAAGACCCTGGAAACCGAGGGGCCGGGCTTTTTCATGCGCAGCCATGAAAACTCTCCCTATGCCTGGGTGGATGTCTTCTTCGGCCCCAACAAGGACAAGGTTCACGTGATCGACAAACAAACCCTGCAGATCGTCAAAACCCTGCAACCGGCGCCGGGCAAGGTGGCTGCCCATGCAGAGTTCGACCGCTACGGGGAAAAACTGCTGCTGAGCGTCTGGGACAAGGAGGGTGCCGTGATCGTCTATGACGCAGATACGCTCAAAGAGCTGAAGCGAATCCCGATGAACAAGCCATCCGGCAAATACAATGTCTGGAACAAGACCCACTACGAGGAAGGCACCAGCCACTGATGCACACCGACTATTCCGGGCCTTCCTGTCAGCGCACTATCCGGGCAATCAATGACGGTAAGTGACTAAAGTCATTTAACTGGCATGCGGAATATATGAAATACTGTACCCACTCAGTGCATCGAGGTATATGCAATGGATCAGGATTTTACTAACCGGCCGGCATCGTCGCCCTGTTTACTTTCCAGCGGTGAGCCGGACATCCGTACGCCAGCGTCAGCCGGTGCGGACGAGAGTCTGATCAACAGCCTCAGCCGCAGTTTCGGAATACACCTGCGGAAGGACGCCTCCCGGGAACAACATTTCCTGGCGGACCTGGCCCGGCTGTTCCATAAACGTACCGTGGACGCGGAAACATCTCTGGAACGGCACGAGCACCGCTGGGCCAACGTCTATCTGATCCAGTACGGTATTCTGAGGCTCTTCCGGGAAGCGCCCACAGGCCGGGTCGCCATTCACCACTTCTTCAGCGAAGGTGACATTGTGTGGCCGGTATTCGGACGCACCCGCACCCAGCGAAACACCCTGTGCCTGACCTCGGTAACACCCGCCACACTGTGGGTAGCAGACTTCAGCGCCTTCCGGAATGCAGTTCGTTCCCGGGGCGAAGGGGCCTGGGCAGGCTTTGCCCTCTCTCTCACCGAGGAACTGGCTGAACTGACCAGTATGCGGGAATTCCGCAAGCAGACGATGCCGGCAAAGGAGCGATACCGAATTCTTCTGGAAGAATACCCGGAACTGGTACGCCGGGTGCCGGACAACCAGCTGGCTTCCTGGCTGGGGGTGGTGCCGGCAACCTTTTCGCGCCTGAAAAAGTAAGGGGAAACGGGCCGGCGGCTTGCCCCGGCCCGGAAGGCATCAACCGTGCAGTTTGGCGGCAATCCCGGCCACGTGGCGGCCCTGGAAGCGGGCGATGGTCAGTTCCTTCTCGCTCGGCTGCCGTGAGCCGTCACCGCCGGCAATGGTGGACGCACCATAGGGCGTACCGCCATTCACTTCCGAAATATCAAAGAATTCCGGGATACCGTACCCCAATGGAACCAGAATCATCCCGTGGTGAGCCAGGGTGGTCCAGAAGGACGTGATGGTGTGCTCCTGCCCCCCTCCGGTGCCGGTTGACACAAACACACTGGCTACCTTGCCATGCAGCTTGCCTTCGGCCCACAGGCCACCGGTCTGATCCAGGAAGGTGCGCATCTGACCCGCCATGTTGCCGAAGCGGGTCGGGGTGCCGAAGATGATGGCATCATAGCTCGCCAGCTCTTCCGGGGTCGCCACTGGCGCTGCCTGGTCGTTCTTGCCGCCGGCATTGAGAAAAGCTTCTTCCGCCATGGTCTCTGGCACCCGCTTGATCACAACGTCCACGCCGTCAACACTGCGCGCGCCCTCGGCCACGGTGTTGGCCATAGTTTCGATGTGGCCGTACATGGAATAATAAAGCACCAAAACCTTTGCCATAACTGGATTCTCCCTGATGGTGTTAATGACGAGAACAGCATAGCCGGAGCCGCCGGAATTCAAAACCGGAAGATTTCCGCCGGATCATTCAGTTTTTCTGAACATGCTTAAAGTGATCTTCATGACAACAGATTGCGCACAGGTGTACGCTGGAATAACATATTCACCATGAATGAAGCGGATTTTCCCAACATGAGCAATACCCCTTCGCAGGCCGGAAATCACACGAATACCATCCATCACAGGATTGAGGAGTGGCTGAACAGTGCCACCCACGGTCTGGCCGCACTGTTAAGTGTAATAGGTACCGTGGCCCTGATTGTCGGGGCCACTCAGCAAGCCGATGCCTGGAAGATTGTCAGTTTCAGCATTTTCGGAGCTTCGCTGATTCTGCTGTACATGGCATCCGCCCTTTACCACGGCACACGACGACCAGAACTGAAAAGGGTCTTCAAGACCCTCGACCATTGCGCGATTTTCCTGCTGATCGCCGGAACCTACACACCCTTCCTGCTGGTCAACATGCGCGGCACCGTGGGCTGGACGCTGTTCGCGGTGATCTGGTCGCTGGCCCTGACCGGCGTGGTCCTGAAAGTGATCTTCAAGAACCGCTACAAGCTGGCACGGGTGGGCATCTACGTCGCCATGGGCTGGCTGATTACCTTTGCTTCCTCAGACCTGGTAGCCAGCCTCAGCGAAACTGCGTTGTACCTGACCATCATTGGCGGGGTGGTCTACACCGCCGGTGTGGCTTTCTACCTGGCGGACCGCATTCCCTACATGCACGCCATCTGGCACCTGTTCGTCATCGGCGGCAGCGCCTGCCATTTCAGTGCCATCTATTTCGGCGTTCTGCCCTACACCGCCTGAATACGCCGGAGCGCCTTGCCAATGCGAGCAGGTGGCCAGTCAGTCCGAGCGCCGCTGATCATCAGCGGCCGCCGCTCAGACCATCAGAACGGCTTGGCCATGGCCAGGTGAAAGATGGCCGTCACCTGCACCAGGGCAAGGACCGAGGCAGTGATACGCACCGGTTTGGTGGCAGTCTGCTTCATGGCAAACACCCCGGCGATAATGTACCCGAACAACAAAACGATCTTGGCGATCAGCCAGCCCGGCATATCCGAAGCGTATCCGGCCACGAACAGCAGCGAAATGGCCGCCACCAGCAACACCGTGTCATTGATATGCGGAATGAAACGAAGCGGTGTCTGCCGCCAGCCGGGCCGACCCACCATATCCAGCAACAGGCGCAGCGCAAACAGCACCACCGTGAGATAGGCAGTGGTCATGTGAAGGTGCTTGAGAATCAGATAGCTACTCATAGGTTCGTCCGTCAGGCTCGGGTTTGACGACATTCTACGCAAAGATACCGACTGATGGGTATATTCCCCTCCCCCGCCAGCCTTTAACATATATTCATTATATTTTTATTGGAGATTGACCATGCCATCCCAGCCCCCTCTGCCCGCAGGGCCTTCAGTCCGACAATTGTTCAGCTACCCGTTCCGGGTGTTTTTCCTGTCACTGGCAGTAATGGCAATTCTCGCCATCCCCCTGTGGGTTGCCCTGGTCACCGGCCGCATCAGCCTCCCGCTGGCCATGCCTGCGCTGTACTGGCACCAGCATGAAATGCTGTTCGGTTTCCTTTCCGCCGGTATCGCGGGCTTCCTGCTCACGGCGGTCTGTGTCTGGACAGGTACCGAGCGCACCCACGGCACCCGGCTGTTGCTGCTCTGGCTCGTCTGGCTGGCCGGACGTGTCCTGCTGGTCGCCGGAGGCCAGCTTCCCGAGTTTCTGGTGCAGATCGTCAACCTGGCGTTTCTGCCCCTGGTGATGCTGGATGCCGGCTGGCGCATCCGGCGGGCCCGCCAGCTTCGTCAGATGGTACTACTGGTGGTGCTGGGACTTCTGTGGCTGATGCAGGTGGGTTTTGTTACCACGCTGGATACCCGATTCAGCCACGGAGCGCTGGTGATGGCTCTCGCCCTGATTGGCATCATCGGCGGACGTATCACACCCGCGTTTTCTGCCACCTGGCTGCGCCAGCATGGCCTGGACAGCAGTGTTGTGCGGGTGATACCACGCCTCGACATGGCCAGCCTGGCCAGTCTGATTGCGCTGATGGGTGCGCTGGTAGCGGGAATTGATCTGTTATCCGGCCTGCTGGCATTGCTTGCCGGAGCACTCATCCTGGTGCGCCTGGCCGGCTGGAAAGGCTGGCGTTTCCGCTCCGAACCCCTGCTCTGGATTCTGCACCTGTCCATTCTCTGGGTGCCGGTTGCCCTGTTCCTGCTGGCCGGCACCCTGCTGGCAGGCTGGCCCTCCACCGCCTGGAGTCACGCGGCAGGCACCGGGGCCGTCGGCGGCCTGATCCTGGGGGTCATTGCCAGGGTATCCCTGGGACACACCGGCCGGCCCCTGGTTCTTCCCGGCGGTATGGTTGCGGCGTTTATCCTCATCCATCTGGCTGCACTGGTGCGGGTGCTGACGGCCCTGGAGATTATCCCCTGGCACCCCGGTGTCGGCAGCAGCAGCCTGTTCTGGATGCTGGCCTACGGCATTTTCCTGGTCCGCTACGGGAACATTCTGGCCAGTCCCCGGGCTGACCGGAAACCCGGCTGATTTGTGCCGGGTATCAACTAAAGGTCAATAGCCAAATGCTGAGAAAGAGTTACAGTAGCTGAAATTATTCTGTAACGGGGATTCCGGCATGATTCACGCTGACCACTACAACAAGGATGACCTGATCCGCTGCGGTCACGGCGAACTGTTCAAAGGGGACATGCGATTACCCACCAACGAAATGCTGATGTTCGACCGCATCACCCACATCGCCGAAGGGGACGGCCTCTACGGTAAGGGTAGCCTGGTGGCGGAACTGGATATCAACCCCGACCTGTGGTTTTTCGGGGTACATTTCGAGGGTGACCCGGTGATGCCCGGCTGCCTGGGCCTTGATGCCATGTGGCAGCTGGTCGGATTCTACCTCGCCTGGGGCGGTGGCCAGGGCAAGGGTCGGGCTCTGGGTGCCGGAGAAGTGAAATTCTTTGGCCAGGTTCTGCCCGAGAACAAGCTGGTTCGCTACCACCTTGATATCAAGCGACTGGTCAGACGCAAACTGACCATGGCCATTGCCGATGGTCGCATGGAAGTGGATGGTCGCGAAATCTACACAGCCAGGGACCTGCGGGTCGGGCTGTTCCACTCAACAGACGATTTCTAGGAGTCATAACATGCGCCGTGTCGTTGTTACCGGCATGGGGATAGTCTCCAGCCTTGGCACCAATATCCGGGAAGTGACCCGGTCACTGAAAGAGTCCCGCTCCGGTATAGCTTTCAGCGAGGAAGCGCGGGATAACGGACTGCGCAGTCATATCACCGGGCATATTGACCTGAACCTGTCCGAGCTGATTGACCGCAAGCTCTGGCGTTTCATGTGCCCGGCTTCCGGCTACACTTACCTGGCCATGCGCGAAGCCATTGAGCAATCCGGCCTGGAAGAAGCAACCATCAAGGCAGACACCACCGGCCTGATTTTCGGCACTGGCGGTGCCTCCACGGTGGAATTGATTGACGCCATCGACACCCACCGCAACAAGGGCATCCGTCGGGTAGGCCCGTACCGCGTACCGCGCACCATGGGCAGCGCCATCAATGCGTCCCTGGCGACAGCTTTCGGCATCCGGGGCGTTAACTACGGCATCACCTCCGCCTGCGCCACCAGTGCCCACAGCGTCGGGCATGCAGCGGACCTGATCGCCCTGGGTCGCCAGGATGTGATGTTTGCCGGCGGCGGCGAGGACATTCACTGGACCCTGAGCCTGATGTTCGATGCCATGGGTGCTCTGTCCACAAAATACAACGACACCCCGGAGAAAGCCTCCCGCACCTATGACTCGGACCGGGACGGTTTCGTTATATCCGGTGGCGGTGGCGTACTGGTACTCGAGGCGCTGGAACATGCCCAGGCCCGGGGCGCCAACATCATTGCCGAACTGGTGGGCTTTGGTGCCACCTCGGATGGTGCGGACATGGTCGCCCCCAGCGGTGAAGGTGCGGTGCGCTGCATGCAGCAGGCCATGAAAAACCTGGACCAGCCAATCAGCTACATCAACAGCCATGGTACCAGCACACCGGCAGGCGACATCACCGAGCTGAAAGCCATCCGGGACACCTTTGGCGAGCAGATGCCACCGGTGAGCTCCACCAAACCCCTGAGCGGTCACGCTCTGGGCGCTGCCGGAGTCCATGAAGCGATCTACAGCCTGATCATGCAGAAAGAAGGCTTTATTGCACCTTCCTGCAATATCGATAACCTGGATCCGGATGCCGAAACCTACCCACTGGTACGGGAACGGCAGGATAACGTCGACCTGCCCCTGGTGATGAGCAACAGTTTCGGCTTTGGTGGCACCAACGGTAGCCTGGTGTTCAGTAAATATCAGGGCTGAAGAGCGGGGGCGGCAGATTACTGTGCCGCCCCCGCACTTCCGGCACTCAAGGAGTCTCTGAGTAACCTGAATTCACCTGGCGGAGTGCCCATCCACCGTTTGAAAGCGCGACTGAAGGCACTCAGCTCCGAGAACCCCAGCAATTCGGCGATTTCCACCAGGGTACGATTGCCATCCCCCAGATAACGCAACGCCTGCTCCCGACGCACCTGCTCCAACAGTGCCGCAAACGTCAGGTTTTCCTCCCGCAACCGCTTGTGCAGGGTGTAACGGCTCATGTTCAGCTGGGACGACACCTGCTCCACGCCAATGCGGCCCTTCTCGAGTCCCGCTGTGATAAGCCCCGCAACCCGCTCGGCTAACGGTAATCCGGGTTGTTTTCCGGGTAATTCCATCCAATACCTCCTGAAAATGGCGCACCGGTCCTCCACGTTACTCCCTCACGGTAAAAAACAACAGTTGCAAAGATATTTCGGCCCGATTGCCGCAGCCGATGCGCCCGACAGCCTCTGTTTTGGCGCCTGACGCCCCCATTGCGGTATAATCGACGCACTTGGAGATTAATACCTGACTATTTTACTCTGGTATTGTATAATCACTCACCAGAGTTTACTTATACGATGAGAGATAAACGGAGCGACGACCATGGCGACCACCGACAAAGAGGTGAACGAGCTCATCAAACGTGAGTACGAGCACGGATTCGTCACCGACATCGAGGCGGACACTTTCGAGCCCGGTCTGAATGAAGACGTTATCCGCCGCCTGTCTGCAATCAAGGGCGAGCCGGAGTTCATGGTGGAGTGGCGCCTGAAGGCCTACCGTCGCTGGCTGGAAATGGATGAGCCGGACTGGGCCCATGTGGGCTACCCGAAGATCGACTACAACGCCATTTCCTACTACTCCGCACCCAAGCGCCCGGAAGACATGCCCCAGAGCCTGGATGAAGTGGATCCGGAGCTGCTGCGCACCTATGAAAAACTGGGCATCCCCCTGCACGAGCGGGAAAAACTGGCCGGGGTGGCCGTGGATGCGGTGTTCGACTCGGTCTCGGTAGCCACCACCTTCAAGGAGCCGCTGGCCAAAGCGGGGGTCATATTCTGCTCCATTTCTGAGGCCGTCCGTGACTACCCGGAGTTGGTACAGAAGTACCTTGGCTCGGTGGTCCCCCATGGCGACAACTTCTTCGCCGGCCTGAACTCGGCGGTCTTCTCGGACGGTACCTTTGTGTACGTACCCAAAGGTGTGCGCTGCCCCATGGAGCTGTCCACCTACTTCCGTATCAACGCGGCCAACACCGGCCAGTTCGAGCGGACCCTGATTATTGCCGACGAAGGCAGTTACGTGAGTTATCTGGAAGGCTGCACCGCCCCCATGCGGGACGAAAACCAGCTCCACGCAGCCGTGGTAGAACTGGTGGCCCTGGACGACGCCCAGATCAAGTACTCAACGGTACAGAACTGGTATCCGGGTGACGAAAACGGCAAAGGCGGCATCTTCAACTTCGTTACCAAGCGTGGCGCGGCCATCGGCAAGAATTCCAAGATCTCCTGGACCCAGGTGGAAACCGGCTCCGCAGTAACCTGGAAGTACCCGAGCTGCATTCTGCGGGGCGAGAACAGCGTCGGCGAATTTTACTCGGTGGCCCTCACTCACAACTATCAGCAGGCGGACACCGGTACCAAGATGATTCATCTGGGCAAGAACACCTCCAGCACCATCATCTCCAAAGGCATTTCCGCCGGCAAGAGCTCCAATGCCTACCGGGGCCTGGTGAAGTTCGGCCCGGGCGCGGACGGTGCGCGCAACTATACCCAGTGTGATTCACTGCTGATCGGCGACCGCTGCGGTGCCCACACGTTCCCGTACATCGAGAGCAAGAACAAATCCGCCATCGTGGAACACGAGGCGACCACCTCCAAGGTCAGCGACGAGCAGATGTTCCTGTGTCGTCAGCGGGGCATCGACCCGGAACAGGCGGTATCCATGATCGTGAACGGCTTCTGCAAGGAAGTGTTCAGGGAGCTGCCCATGGAGTTTGCCGTGGAAGCCGGCAAGCTGCTGGAAGTCAGCCTGGAAGGTTCCGTCGGGTAACAGAATTCAGACGTTCAAACGAGAGAGACGCTATACATGCTGAGCATCAAAGACCTGCACGCTTCCATTGAGGGCAAAGAGATCCTCAAGGGCATCAACCTTGAGATCAGGGCCGGGGAGGTTCACGCCATCATGGGGCCGAACGGCTCGGGCAAGAGCACCCTGTCCCAGGTACTGGCAGGTAACGAGGCATTTGCAGTGACCTCCGGAGAGGTCACCCTTAACGGCGAAAATCTGCTGGAACTGGAAACCGAAGAGCGCGCCCGCGAGGGTATCTTCCTGGCATTCCAGTATCCGGTGGAGATTCCCGGCGTGAGCAACCTGCAGTTCCTGCGCACGTCGGTGAACGCCATGCGCACGCATCGCGGTGAGAAAGAAATGAATGCGGCGGAGTTCATGAAGCTGGCGAAAGAAGTCTCAAGGCAAGTGGACCTGGATCCGGCGTTTCTCAAGCGCGGCGTGAACGAAGGCTTCTCCGGTGGCGAGAAGAAGCGCAACGAACTCATGCAGGCGCTGCTGCTGCAGCCGAAGCTGGCGATCCTGGACGAAACCGATTCCGGCCTGGATATTGATGCACTCAAGGTAGTAGCCGATGGGGTCAACGCCCTGCGTGCCGAAGACCGGGCCATTATGATGGTGACCCACTACCAGCGGCTGCTGAACCACATCGTGCCGGATTACGTGCATGTGCTGGCAGGTGGCAGAATCATCAAGTCCGGTGGCCGGGAACTGGCTCTGGAACTGGAAGAGAAAGGTTACGGCTGGCTTGGCATCAAAGAAGACGCAGCTGAAGCAGCCAACTGAGGAGGTCGCAGAATGAAACAGGCACCCACGCTTTCTGCCGCCTTCCTGCATCCGGCCGGCTCCAGCCTGCCGGAGCCGTTGCTGGCCCTGCGCAAGGAAAGGGGTACGGCGCTGGTGGACATGCCACTGCCCACCCGCAAGACCGAAAACTGGAAATACTCCAGCAAGTACCTGAAGCTGTCCGACGAGATGGCCATTTCCCTGCCGGCGCAAGGCAAGACCGGCAGCAGCCTGGCGGTTCCCGGCTACAAGGTGGTATTCCGCAACGGCATCATGATTCCGGAGGCCAGCGATTATCCGGATCTGGATGGCATCATGATTTCCCGCTTCGGGGATCTCAGCGATGCCACCGCCGCGGATCTGGCAGCAAAACTGGACGGCACCCTGAATCGCAATACAGTGCAGCTGGCCGGTCTCAACTCCGCCCGCTTCGAGGACGGCCTGCTGATCAGCCTGTCCCCGAACGCAGTAATGGACCAGCCCCTGTTCATCATCCACGAAGTGGATGCGGATGCCAGCGGCTCGGCGTTCCCCCGGGTGTTCGTGGAGGCAGCACGGCACAGTCAGTTTACCCTGGTGGAAGAGTACATCTCTGCCGGCAGCGAGCCGGTGATGGTGAACACGGTCACCGAATTTGTCCTGGCCGATAGCGCGCAAGTAACCAGCATCCGCCTTAATACCGAGGGCGAGAACGTGCAGCATATCGGTGCCACCGGTGTCCGCCAGCAACGCAACTCCCGCTTTGCAAGCCACTGCGTTGGCTTTGGCGGCCCACTGCGCCGCCATGACCTGCAGGTCCGGCTGGAAGGTGAAGGCGCAGAATGCAAGCTCAATGGCGTGGTGGTCACTCAGGGCAAACAGCACTATGACAACCACACGACCATTGAGCATGTGGCGGCCCACTGCAACAGCGAGGAGACTTACCGCAATATTGCAGCGGATCAGTCCCACGCTGTGTTCAACGGCCGCATTCACATCCACCAGGATGCCCAGAAGTCCAACGCGAATATGAACAACAAGAACCTGCTGCTTTCCACCGGCGCGGAGATCGACACCAAGCCGGAACTGGAAATCTACGCGGACGATGTGAAATGCGCCCACGGTGCCACCATCGGCCAGCTGGACGAAGCATCCCTGTTCTACCTGGTATCCCGGGGAATCAGTCGTCGGCAGGCCAACGTACTGCTGACCATGGCGTTCATCAACGAACTGGTGCAACAGATTCCGGTGGAGGCCGTGCGGGACACAGCAACCAAACGGCTGAACCAGTTTTTCGACAGCACCTTCGAGGAGGCGTAAGCAGCCATGACCGATCTGTCTGTGGCAAACAACACCGGCATGGCGGCCTTCGATGTGGAGAAGGTCCGCCAGGACTTCCCGATACTGTCTCGACAGGTGAACGGCAAGCCGCTGGTCTACCTGGACAACGGCGCGTCAGCGCAGAAGCCTCTGGCGGTGCTGGAGGCCATGGACCACTACTACCGGACTATGCACTCCAATGTTCACCGGGGTGCCCATACTCTGGGTGACGAAGCCACCACCGCGTTTGAGGGTGCCCGGGAAACGGTGCGCCGCTTCATCAACGCCCCTTCGACCCGTGAAGTGATATGGACCCGGGGCACCACAGAGGCCATCAACATCGTGGCTAATGGTCTGGCGCCACGCCTCCGGAAAGGGGACGAGATTCTGGTCAGCCAGATGGAGCACCACGCCAACATCGTGCCCTGGCAGATGGTGGCCGAACGCACCGGTGCCCGGGTGCTACCGGTGCAGGTGACACCGGAGGGAGAGCTCGACCTGGACTCCTTCGGCACCCTGCTGAACGAGCGCACCCGTGTACTGGCCATCACCCAGGTGTCCAACGTACTGGGAACGATCAATCCGGTCGCCCCGCTGCTGGAACAGGCCAGGGCCAAAGGCGTAATCACCGTGGTGGACGGTGCCCAGGCGGTACCCCATTTCCGGCCGGATGTGCAGACGCTGGGCTGCGATTTCTACGTTTTCTCCTCCCACAAGCTGTTTGGCCCCACCGGCATTGGCGTACTGTACGGGCGGGAGCAATTGCTGGAAGAACTGCCACCCTTCCAGGGCGGTGGAGAAATGATCGAGCGGGTGTCCTTCGAACGTACTACCTGGAACACCCTGCCCTACAAATTTGAAGCGGGTACACCGCCCATCGCCGAAGCAATCGGCCTGGGTGCCGCGATTGACTATCTGGAAGGCATGGATCGCAACGCCCTGGAAGCCGCGGAGAGCGAGCTGCTGGAACGGGCCAATGCCTTGGTGGAGACCGTGCCTGGCATGCGTGTTATCGGCCAGGCCAAACGCAAGGTGCCGGTTATGTCGTTCAAGATCGATGGCCTGCATCCCAGTGATATTGGCACCCTGCTGGACCAGCAAGGCATCGCCATTCGCACCGGCCACCACTGCGCCATGCCGCTGATGGATTTTTACGGGGTTCCCGGTACAGCCAGGGCATCCTTTGCATTTTACAATACGCTGGAAGAGGTGGGGCAATTATTTAACGCCCTGCGGAAAATCCAGCGCCTTCTTGCCTGACGGAGGTGGAACCATGACAGCTGAAACCTTCACTCCCACAGTCGGAGTTACCATGACACCGGCAGCGGTCAAGCATGTCCGCAAACAGCTGGAGAAGAAGCCCGAAGCCCTGGGAATCCGCCTGGCCATCCGGAAAAGCGGATGTTCCGGTTTCAAATACGAAACCCAGTGGGTAGAGGAAGCCAGCCAGGATGAAGACGCAATCTTCACCGTGGATGGTGTGGAGATTTTCGTGCGCAAAGAGCATCTCGCGATGGTCAACGGCACCGAGATCGACTTCGTCACCGAAGGGGTGAACTCCATGTTTGCCTTCCGCAACCCCAACGCCACCGCCGAATGCGGCTGCGGCGAGAGCTTCACAGTGGCGTAGAGAACGGATTGAATTAGCCGCGGAATCCGCGGAAATACGCGGAAGAAAACTGATTGCTTTTCCCTTCCGCGTTCTTCCGCGGATTCCGCGGCAAAATAGTATTGAAACCAAGAGCTGATTCAACATGCAGGAACGGGAAGTCGTACTGACAAAGCGCGAGGTAGAGGCCCGGCTGGTGCCCGCGGGTACGGAGATCATGATTCCGTCGGATACCTTCGTGACCATCACCCAATCCCTGGGCGGGAGCTTTACCGTCGCGGTCAACGGCAACCTGGCGCGGATTGAGGGGCACGATGCCGATGCCCTGGGTAAACAGCCCCTGGAAAGCAGTTTCGAGACACCGGAAGACGGCACTGTAAACGAGAACCAGGTATGGGAAGCCATGCGCAATTGCTACGACCCGGAAATTCCGGTCAACGTGGTGGACCTGGGCCTGATCTACGAGTGCCGGATAGAGAACGGCACCGAAGACGGCAACCACGTGTACATCAAAATGACCCTGACCGCCGCCGGCTGTGGCATGGGGCCGGTGATCACTGATGACGTGAAGCGCAAGGTGGAACATGTGCCCAACGTGGACAAGGTGACGGTAGAACTCACCTTCGATCCGCCTTGGAACAACGACATGCTGACCGACGAAGCCAAACTCGAACTCGGCATGCTTTAAGGATTATGAGCCACAAAAACCGCTGAAGAACGCGGAAAGAAAAAATGACATAGATAGGCCACGGACGACACGGAAAAACACGGACGAACTGAAGTAAAATACTGGATTTGTCCGTGCCGTCCGTGGCTGGTTTTATTTTTTGTCCGCGTTCTTCCGCGGATTCCGCGGCAAAAACTCATTCAATAGACAAGTACACCGATATGGCTGCCAGCAAAGAGTTGTTTCTGGAAAACCCCTTGGGCAAAGACACCACGCTGGAAGACGTTCTGGACGGCTTCGAGTTTCTGGATGACTGGGAAGAGCGTTATGCCTTCATCATCGACCTGGGCAAGCAGCTACCCGACTTTCCTGATGACCAGCGGATTGAAGAGAACTACGTGCACGGCTGCCAGAGCCAGGTCTGGCTGATCAGCCACTACGACGAAGACAGCGGCAAGCTGTACCTGCTGATCGACTCGGACGCGCTGATCGTGCGGGGGCTCGCGGCCATCATCCTGGTGGCGCTGAACGGCAAGAGCCCCCGGGACCTGCTGGCCACCGACGTGGACGAGCTGTTTGAGCAACTGGACCTGTTTCGCCACATATCTCCGACTCGCGGGAACGGGCTGCGGGCCATGGTGGGGAAGATCCGGGATATTGCCGCTGCACAGGCCGCCGGCTGATTCCCGGCGGCGGAGTATTGACCGTCAGTAAACCACCGCATAGTCACCGGCCCGCACGTTAATGGCACTTCCATACTGGGGCATCCAGGCCTGCGCCCGATCCAGGGTAATGCTGTGAACATGCAAGGACACATCGGTTTCCCAGAGTTCGGGCGGACGCTCCGGATCACCCAGAGAGTGCTCGGCTCTGACCAGCTCCATATGCTCCCCGGGCAGCAGACCCGAGTTGGTACCAACATCCAGCACCAGGTCTTTACCATCCACATCGAGAATCTTCACCATCAGCGGCTGGCATTCAATGTCCCGGATGACCTTTTCCACCATCCCGTCAATCAACTTGTCCGCCATGGCACCGAAATCACTGGCGAAAAACCGGTCACTGCCGAACGCCACCCGGTCCCGGGCATCGAAGCCCCACCGGCCTGAGCCGGAGAAACGTTCCTCCACCAGAACCCGGCCGGTGTAACCGTCATGAACGATAAGGTCCACCACCAGTGAGCGGTTGCTGTCCTTGCCGAAAAGCGCGCCCTTCAGCCGGCTGGCGTAGGAACTTCCCCAACTGAGCCGGTCACTGACCTCAATGTTACGGATCACCCCCGACACCACGAACTGTGCCCCCATCTCGCGACTGACCGGGGAATAACGGGCAAGACGATTACCGGCGGCGTGTGCAGTGGGAGCCATAGCCAGACTGGCAAACATTTGCCGATCCGGTGCAGCCAGGGGAATGACTCTGCCGGTTTCCCGCAGTCTCTGGTACACCAACCGGGACAGCTGCTCACCGGCCCGGTAAAGCCCGCCCAGATCCCCCTGATGGGCTGATTCCAGCTCGAATCCGGCAACCACAACCTTCTTGCGATAGTTGGGTGCGACCCGCTTCGGACACTGTTTCGAGGGCTGAAATGCCTTGCGGCCCTGCTCCTTGCGAATCTGTGCAGAGAGCCGGTCCAGAGGGGCCTGGTAACCGCCCACCTGCCGGGTGATCACCAGGTGGGTGGCCGGCTCCGGTTCGTGGTCATGGGCCACGCCTGCCACGGGCATCAGAAACGCGGCCGACAGCAAAACAGCAGATAATTTCACAGCATTGACTCCCTCACATGACCCTCACGCTCAGGCCGCAAAAGCAGTTTACTGAACCCCATGAAAGATCCGTGCCACAAGTTCCATGTTATCCGTTCGATCACTTCCGGCAGGTAACCCCCTGCCCTTCTTTTACATCAACCATACAATCCGTAACCCCATACGTAGTGCCCGCAGGCGCCAAGTGGATTAATCTTGTCGATATGCAATACTTAAATAAACGTTAACCGTCCCCAGGATTTCAGATGAAACCTCAAAGACTGGCTCGAATTTCTCTTGCTATCGCTCTGGCTTCCAGTTCCACCGCTGCTCTGGCCAGTCCTTCTTCCTTTATGTCTGCCCGCTCCTTCGCCATGGGTGGGACCGGCGTAGCGGTTTCCCACCCGGTGATGGCCGGCAGCAGCAACCCGGCGATGCTGGCCTCTGACCAGCACGAGTGGGCCGACGATTTCGGGATGGTCTTTCCGATTCCTTCGATTAACGCCCGCTATGCAGATGAGGAAGAGGCCATTGACCAGGTGGATGATATACAGGACTTGATTGATACGGTCGATCAGCAGATCGCAACGCTGGAAAGCACCCCTGATGGTGCCAGCATAGAAGCCTTGGGCGCCAGCGCCGCTGACCTGCGTGACCGACTGGTGAACTTTAACAAGGATAACGCCCGGGTTAACGCCGGCCTGGGCCTCGGGTTCGCGGTGCCCGGCAAGACCTTCTCTGTGGGTGTAGTCGCGAGTGCAAACCTTACTGCAACTGTGAGGGGGGAGCTGGACAAGGATGATGAAGATTTCCTTAACGATGTCGTGAGAATTTCACAGGATGCTAACAGTGATGCCACTACTAAAGCTCTGGCGCTGGAGGCGCGTATCAATGCAGAACAAAACGCAGAAGGAGAGATTCAGCTCGACTCCCGTGGCCGTGCTCTTGCCTCAGCCGTTGCTGAGGTTGGCATCAGCTTCGCCCACGCCCTGCAACTGAATAACGGCCAGATTCTGCAGCTGGGCATCACTCCGAAGTACGTCGAGCTGCGCACTTTCCAGTACACCGAAACCGTTTCCGACTTCGAGGAAGACGAGTTGGACAACGATCAATACCAGACCGACAAGAGCGGCTTCAACCTGGATATCGGTGCCGCCTACGCCTTCGGTGAGAATAACCAGTGGAACGCCGGGTTGGTGGTCAAGAACCTGATCCCCATGGAGCTTGACTCGGCAGCCAGTCGTCAGGATCTCGGCGAAAAGGTACGCACCCTGGAGCTCAACCCCATGGTCACCGCCGGCATCGCCCACAAGAGTGAGTTCCACGTGCTCACCGCCGAGCTGGACCTGACCAAAAACGAAGCCTTCGGTTTTGAGGATGACACCCAGTGGCTGGCACTCGGTGCCGAATTCGATGCCTGGCGCTGGGCCCAGCTGCGTGCCGGTGTGCGCCACAACCTCGCCAGCAATGATGACAATACAGGTATTGAGGAGAAAACCCAGTTCACCGCCGGTCTCGGGCTGAACGTCTTCGGCCTGCGCGCAGACCTCGGTGGCATGGTGAGTGATGCCGACCTGGGTGCAGCGCTGGAAATCGGCTTCGCATTCTGAGCCATCGCAGAAATGACCGGCCTGCAGGCCCTCCGGGCCTGCAGAAGTTTGTCCGTTCATGGCCAGGCAGGGCTCAAGTATGACAATAATAAACTATGACCCGAACCAACACTGAAAACCTTTCTCACGTTATTCGAAGACTGCTGTTGCTGTGCATGCTTGCACTGACAACCGTAGCCGCCACCCTGACTATAGACACGGAATCCTCCCGCCAGAATCTGTCCAACACCATCCGCTACGTCGGCAGTGAGCAAAACACCCTGCCCGGGGAGATTGCATCCATTCCTGATGAACAATGGCAATCGGCTCCCGGCGAAATCAATTTCGGATACACCCGGCAACCGCACTGGTTCCGATTCACTCTGCGCAACACGTCAACCCGGAAACTGGAACGCTTGGTAGAACTGAAGTATCCGCTGCTCGATTATGTGGATTTCTACCGGCTTACTGACGGTGGCGAGCCGGAACTGATCAACAGCACAGGGGATCACCGCCCTTTCAGTTCACGGATGTTCAAACACAAGCACTTCATTTTTCGGGTGGAAGTACCGGCCAACGAGTCCCGCACCTTTTTACTGAGAACCCAGACCGGCGGAGCCTTGCAGTTGCCACTCACTCTATGGGAAGAGTCTGCCTTCAACGACGAAAGCCGTTTTGCACTGATACTGGAGAGCATCTTCTACGGCATCATGCTGATTATGGCGATCTTCAACGTCCTGCTGTACTTCTCTTTCCGGGAAAAAGCCTATCTCTACTATGTGCTGGTCGCCGTTGCGACCACGTTGTTCGTCATGGCTCTGGAAGGCTCGGCATTCCAGTATCTGTTGCCCCGGTATCCGATGCTCAACGAGTTCCTGTTCCTGATGCTGTTACCAACGTCACTATTTACCCTATGCCTGTTTGCCCGGGAGTACCTGGACCTGAAACATCAGCATCCGCGCTGGAACCGGCTGTTTGAAATATTCCTCTGGGCCTGCGGGGCTGCATTCCTGCTGTCACTGATGTTGCCCTACCACTTGTCCACCCGAATCACCATAAGCCTGGCTGTCCCCATCGCCATCTCCAATCTGGTGCTGGGCTTATCTTTATGGCACAACAAGAAAAAGTCCGCCCGCCTGTTTGCGGTCGCCTGGATTGCCTTGCTGGTATCACTGCTGGCCACAATTTTTAACAAGGCCGGATTTATACCTCCCAGCTTCCTGAGCCGCCATGGAATTCCCATCAGTAACGCTCTGCTGGTTCTGATGTTCTCCTTCGCCCTGATCGACCGTTTCTACCGTGAGCATAAGGCCCTGGACAAGGAACGGAGAACCGCACTGGATGCACTCAGACAGCAGCAGGAAGCCGAAGCGGCACTGGTGCATGCGTCTGTTCATAACGAAGTCACCGGACTGCCCAACCGCAGCCTGTTCGAGAAAGCGCTGGATGCGATCAGCTATCGGTCAGAAAACGATACGTCTGCCGTTTTCCTGCTGCACCTGCAACGCTTTGATGATGTGAACAAGACGCTCGGCCACATGCATGCCGATGAGCTACTGCGTCAGTTTGCCCATCGCATGGACAGCGTTATCCTTGCCAGCCCGGTGGTATCGCCACTCGAGCGCACGGGCGACAAACCCTGCGCCGTTGCACACATCGAAGGAGTGACCTTCGCATTCGCCCTGAGCGGCGACAGCCACGACAGACTGCTCCGGGAAGCAGCCCTTCTGACCGAACAACTGGCGGAGCCGATCGAATTCATGGGGCTCTCCCTCGAGCTCCAGTTTATTGTCGGCAGCAGTGTCGTGAGCCCTGATAACTCAGACCCGCAAACCCTGCTGCGCCAGGCCTTTATTGCCTTTGACCAGCGCAGCGGCAACAGCATGCCGATTGCCACTTACAGGCCGGAAATGAACCCCTACAGCCCGCAACGACTGACCCTGATGACGGAGTTGCGGTACGCTATCAACCACGCCGGTCTGGAACTGTACTTCCAGCCCCAGATCCACCTGAAATCCCAACGTGTGTCAGGCTTTGAGGCACTGATCCGCTGGAACCACCCGGAACGGGGCTTCATACCGCCGGACGAGTTCATACCGGTGGCAGAGAAAACCGGCCTGATAAAACCACTGACCCGCTGGGTAGTGAACCAGGCCCTTACCTTCTGCAGCGAGCTGGACAAGCGCGGTTGCGACGCCAAGGTATCAGTGAACATTTCCGCCGTAAATCTGCGGGAGCCGGGCTTCAGCGAGACAATCTGCAACCTGCTCTCGGACCAGCGTGTTGCGGCCCAGCGACTGGTACTGGAAGTCACCGAAACCGCTGCCATGGTAGACCCGGTGATGAGCCTGGGTGTGCTCAAGGCCCTGCAACGAGCGCGGGTGCGGTTATCAATTGACGACTTCGGTACCGGCCACTCCTCCCTGGCCTATATCCGGAAGCTACCGGTTAACGAGATCAAGATCGACCGTTCGTTCGTGATGGAGATGGATACCAACCCGGATGACGCGACCATCGTGCGAACCACTATCAACATGTGCCATGACCTGGGCTACGACGTGGTTGCCGAAGGAGTGGAAAACGACGCCACCCAGTCCCTGCTCAGCCAGCTCGGCTGCGACTATATCCAGGGCTATCATGTGGCCAGGCCCATGAGCACCCGGGACGCGCTGCACTGGCTGGACACCTCCGACTGGGAGACCAGTTCCCGGAAAAGCGCGCCGACCCGGTAACCACGACCGTTTGCAATCGCCGCCGCCACACCCCGATAATCGGGGTTTGTGGCCAGCGGAGCAGACACTCACAATGGAATTCTACCTTGTAGGCGGTGCCGTCCGGGATCAATTGCTGGGATTACCGGTAAAGGACCGGGACTGGGTGGTGGTGGGTGCCACTCCGGAACAACTGCTCGACCGGGGGTTCCGTCAGGTGGGTGCCGACTTTCCCGTTTTCCTGCACCCGGAAACCGGTGAGGAATACGCCCTGGCGCGCACCGAGCGTAAACAGGGGCAAGGCTACCACGGCTTCAGTGTCTACAGTGCTCCGGATGTCACCCTGGAGCAGGATCTGTTGCGCCGGGACCTGACCATTAACGCCATGGCGGAGGATGAGTCCGGCGCCCTGATTGATCCGTTCGACGGCGCAAAGGATATCAGGGAGCGCCTGCTGCGCCATGTCTCCGATGCCTTTGCCGAAGACCCCTTGAGAATCCTGCGCACCGCCCGCTTTGCTGCCCGCTTTCAGCCACTGGGTTTCCGGGTGTGTCCGGAAACCATGGCACTGATGAAATCCATGGTCGCGGAAGGCGAGGTGGACCACCTGGTGCCTGAGCGGGTCTGGCAGGAACTGCGCCGCGCTCTGCAGGAACACTCCCCCACCACGTTTTTCCGGACATTGCGTCAGTGCGGTGCGCTGAAAGTACTGATTCCCGAGCTGGACCAAGCCCCGCAGTATGAAGCAGCGATGGGTTTTCTTGACGGCATCCGGGCGCACAGCGGCACTCTGGAGCAACGCTTTGCCGCCCTGCTCTCACCGCTGGGTCCGGACACCGCCCGTACCGTCGCAGACCGCCTGAAAGCCGGCAACGACTGCAAATCCCTGGCCAGGCTGGCCTGTAAGTTACGCGCTACACTGGTGGAAATCGCTGCTACCAACCCGGAACCTGCCACCATTCTCGAGCTGCTCAACACCGCCGACTGCTGGCGCCGGCCGGAACGCTTCGCTCAACTGTGCGAGGTACTGGCCTGCACCCTGCCGGAACCCCTGCAGCCCCAAGCAGACCTGCTGCAGCGTGCGGCCAGGGCCTGCGATGCCGTCAATCCCCGGGAACTGATGGATCAGGGCATAAAGGGCAGGGCGCTGGGGCAGGCAATCCAACAGGAACGCCTGCAACGCATAGCCCGTTTGATCAACGAACCGACCACCAAGGAGCAACCATGACAACCAATGCCCCCGTCGCCCTGATCACCGGAGCGGCCCATCGTCTCGGTGCACAGACCGCCAGCGAACTGCACCACAAGGGCTGGTGCGTGGTGATCCATTACCGCAACCGGGAGGAGCAGGCCCGGGCGCTGGCCGACCGCCTGAATGAACAGCGCCCGGATTCCGCTTTCATTGTGCAGGGTGATCTGGAGCAGCAGGAGGACATCGGCCGCATTGCCCGGCAGGCAGTGAGTTGCACCGGCCGACTGGATGGCCTGGTAAATAACGCCTCAGCCTTCTTTCCAACCCCGGTCGGCGAAGCCAGCGAAGACGACTGGAATACCCTGATCAACGCCAACCTGAAAGCGCCCTTCTTTCTGGTGCAGGCCTGCCTGCCGGCGCTCCGTCAGCACCGGGGCGGCGTGGTCAACATAATCGACATCTATGCCGAGCGGCCGCTGGAGGAGCACCCCATCTACTGCGCCAGCAAGGCAGGCCTGGCCGCCCTTACCCGCTCCCTGGCAAAAGACCTGGCCCCGGAAATAAGGGTCAACGGCGTATCACCCGGCGCTATCCTGTGGCCGGAACGGGAAAGTGCCACGGCCCGGGAGCACATGGATCGTATTCTCGGCAAAACCCCGTTGCAGCGCACCGGCGACCCGACTGACATCGCCCGCACCATCGCCTTCCTGTTATGTGATGCCCCCTACATTACCGGCCACATCATCCCTGTGGACGGGGGTCGCAGCCTGAGCATATAGCCCGAAGACTTTCTCCGACCAAAGCCCTTTTGGCCTGATCCGGGGAAAGCGCTACAATGCGTTCAGCCCCATCCTGCCACCGCGCCGGCCCCATGCCGGCACCAGGCCCAGATACCGGAGTGAATCCCATGCAAGATGTCGTGATTGTTGCCGCCCGCGGCACTGGCCGTTGAGCGCTGATGCTGCACGTTGTTCTGTACGAGCCGGAGATACCGCCCAACACCGGCAATATCATCCGGCTGTGTGCCAACACCGGTTGTCAGTTACACCTGATTGAGCCACTGGGGTTCTCCCTGGAGGACAAACAGATGCGACGGGCCGGGCTGGATTACAGTGAGTACACCAGCGTAAAGATCCACCCCGATTACGCTGGTTTTCTGGAGACGGAGCAGCCCGGGCGGCTTTTCGGCCTGACCACCAAAGGCACCCGGCATTACCATGAAGCAGCCTTCCGGGATGGCGATTATCTGATGTTCGGACCGGAAACCCGGGGGTTGCCAGAAAAGGTGCGCAACGGACTGCCCGAACAACACCGGCTGCGGGTGCCCATGTGCCCGGAGAGCCGCAGCCTCAACCTTTCCAATACCGCCGCCCTGGTGGTTTATGAGGCCTGGCGGCAACTGGGTTTTCCCGGCTCGGTCTGAATTCAGTTTTCCGTAACGAAAAAACCGGCCTGAGCCGGTTTTTTCTGCGAAGCACTTGTGATACTCAGTGCGTCTGCTCTTCCTTCGTCTCGCCGGCAGCCTCTTCCTGTTTGCGCTTGAGGGCCTGGGCATAAATGGCATCAAAATTCACCGGAGCCAGCATCAGCGCCGGGAAGCTGCCACGGTTCACCGTGTTGTCGATGGCCTCACGGGCGTAGGTGAACAGAATATTCGGGCAGTAGGCACCCAGCATCTGGCCCAGTTGCGGCGCGTCCATACCACTAATCACGAACACGCCGGCCTGCTGAACCTCCACAATATACGCCACCTTGTCGTCCAGCCTGGCGGTCACGGTCAGTGACAGAACCACTTCATACTGGTTGTCGCTGATCTTGTTGTGGGAGGTGTTAAGGTCCAGGCTCACCTGAGGCTTCCACTGCTCCTGGAACAACAGCGGCGAGTTGGGTGACTCGAACGACAGATCTTTTACGTAGATACGCTGCAGGGCGAACTGCGGCTGGTTCTGTTCTCCGTTGCCGGCAGCTTGCTGATTTTCAGCCATGATAAATCCTTTCCTTTGTCTGTGGGTGCTCAAATCACCCGTATTTTCGTCTCGGGTACGGATGCAGTGTACCCTGCCCCGGTGTGCTGATGTAAAACAGTGCGACAGTTACCCGATCAATTCAAGAAGGTTATTTTTTCACCAGGGGCAGATTGGCCGCTTTCCAGTCTGCAATACCACCGTTCAGGCGAATCACATTCTGATAGCCCTCGGCGTTAAGCTGCTTCACTGCCATGGCAGAGTGCTGCCCCATTTTGTCCGCCACAATAATTTGCTTCTCTCCGTGCTTTTTCAGCTCGGAAGCCCTTTCTTTCAGACTGTTCAGCGGGATATTGATGGCACCGGTGATGCGCCCCTCATTGAAATCCTTGCGATCGCGGATGTCCACCACCACCGCCTGGTCCCGGTTGATCAGGTTCACCGCGCCCTGGGCTGAAATCTTCTTGCCGCCCCGGCGGGATTCAAGAACCAGAATCCCCAGCAAAAACGCGACAAACAGCGACACCAGGATGTAGTGGTTAACAACAAACTCGAACAACCTTTCCATGATATTACCCTGCTGAATATTTTGGCCGGATTATACACACCCGCGGCGGGGGACAGAAGCCGGCAGCGGCCTGCGAATGATAAGGGTTCCGTAGCCCCGCAACGGCAAAAGGAGTAGAATCATCACACCCGTTAAAACCCACTCGACTGATGCCGGACTGAAGTAATGACTGACACGCGCAAGCCCACCGCACTGATCATTCTGGATGGCTGGGGCCATCGCGACCCCGCTGAGGACAATGCCATCAGCAACGCGAACACCCCTTTCTGGGACAAAGCCTGGCGCGAACGCCCGAAAGCCCTGATCAACACTTCCGGCATGTTTGTCGGCCTGCCCCAGGGGCAGATGGGCAACTCTGAGGTCGGTCATATGAATCTCGGTGCCGGTCGTGTGGTCTACCAGAGCCTGACCCGCGTCGACAAGGATGTGGAAGACGGCACTTTCGGCAAGAACCCGGTAATCTGCGCTGCAATCGACAAGGCGATCAGTGCCGGCCGTGCCGTGCACCTGATGGGGCTGCTGTCCCCCGGTGGCGTACACAGCCACGAAGACCATATTCTTGCTGCAGCGGAAGTGGCTGCAACACGGGGTGCCAAAGAAGTCTATATCCATGCCTTCCTGGACGGTCGCGACATGCCTCCCAGAAGTGCCAGGCCCTCGCTTGAAAAGGCAGCGGCAAAACTGAAAAGCCTGGGCGTGGGCCGCGTGGCCTCCATCGTTGGCCGTTATTTCGCCATGGACCGGGACAACCGCTGGGAGCGGGTGGAAGAAGCCTACAACCTGGTGACCCTGGGAGAATCCGAGTTCGCTGCAGCCGATCCGCTGTCCGCTCTGGACCAGGCCTACGAGCGTGGTGAGAACGACGAGTTCGTCAAGGCCACCCGGATCCACACCGCGGGCGAGCCGGACGGCCTGATCAACGATGGTGACACGGTGCTGTTCATGAACTTCCGGGCCGACCGCGCCCGGGAGATGACCCGGGCATTCGTGGAGCAGGATTTCGCTGGCTTCAGCCGTCGCAAGCACCCGCAGCTTGCAGACTTTGTGATGCTGACCGAATACGCCGCCGACATTGACACCGGTTGCGCCTACCCCCCCGAACAGCTGGCCAACGGCCTTGGGGAATATGTCTCAAAGCTGGGCAAACGGCAGCTGCGCATTGCCGAAACAGAGAAATACGCCCACGTCACCTTCTTCTTCAACGGCGGAATGGAAACACCATTTGAAGGTGAGGACCGCATACTGGTGCCGTCTCCCAGGGTAGCCACCTACGACCTGCAGCCCGAGATGAGCGCGCCGGAAGTCACCGACAAGCTGGTGGAAGCCATCAGGAGTGGCAAGTACGACCTGGTGGTGTGCAACTACGCCAACGGCGACATGGTGGGCCACACCGGTGATCTCCAGGCCGCCATCAAGGCAGCCGAATGCATTGATCAATGTTTGGCGCGGGTCGCCGGTGCCCTGGAAGAAGTCGGCGGCGAAGCGCTGGTCACCGCAGACCACGGCAACTGCGAACAGATGACCGATCCCAATTCCGGGCAGGTGCATACGGCTCATACCACCGGGCCGGTGCCATTGATCTACCTGGGCGACCGCAAGGTGACCCTGAAGCAGGATGGCAGCCTCAGCGACGTGGCACCCTCCCTGCTCACTCTGATGGGCCTGGAGCAGCCAGCAGAAATGACCGGACACAGCCTGGTTAACCTTGCATCCGAATGATCTTCTCCCGCCCCGGCCAGGGAGCCGGCTGGTTCCGCTGGGCCTGACCTGTCTGTTGCTGTTGCTGGCGCTGACGGCTCCGGCAGCAGCGCAGGACGTATCCCCTGCCGACATCCGGGAACTGAAAGAGCAGATCGCGGAAATCGATGAATGGCTGGAAGATGCCGAAGAAGACCGCTCCGGCCTGGAGCAGGAACTGCTGCGGCTCGACAGGCAGGTCAGCCGTCTGGTCCGGGAACGTCGTGAGCTGAACAGCAGGATCCGCGCAAAGGAACAGGAGCTGGCCGACCTGCAACAACGGCAGCGGCAACTCACCGAGCGGCTCGACTCCCAGCGGGAAAGCCTGAAACGCCAGATCCGCAGCGCCTGGATGGAAGGCGACGCCCCCGCCCTCAAGGTGTTGCTGAACGAGGTGGACCCGGACCAGATCGCACGCACCATGACCTACTACGAATACCTCAGCCAGGACACGGTGCAGCGGCTCGAAGCATTCAACAGAACCCTTCAGGAACTTCAGCAAACCCGCCAGGAACTGCAAGAGACTACCACCCGTCTCGCCACCCTGGAGCGGGATGTGGCCAGCCGGCAGCAGGAGCTGCAGAGCAGCAAACAGCAACGACAGCAGACGCTGGCACAACTGGAGGGCCGCATCGACCGTCGCCAGAACCAGCGACAGTCACTGGAGGCGGACCGCAAACGCCTGGAACGGCTACTCAAAGAAGTTCAGGAAGCCATCGCCAGCATTCCCGCACCCAACGAGTCCGAACCGTTCCGCTCGCTGCGCAACAGGCTGCCCTGGCCGACTTCCGGAAAGATCATCAAAGATTTCGGGGAGGCCATGGCCCAGGGCAAGTTGCGCCAGAATGGCCTGCTGATCAGCACTGGAAATGAGCAGGAGGTAAAAGCCGTACACTACGGCCGGGTGGTATTTTCCAACTGGCTGAGGGGGTTCGGGCTGATGACTATTATCGACCATGGTGACGGCTATATGACCCTTTACGGCCACAACAACAGCCTGCTGGCCAGCCCCGGGGACTGGGTAGCCGCCGGCGAAGCCATCGCCATTTCCGGCAATACCGGCGGCACGGATGAACCGGCCAGCTATTTCGAAATCCGCGTCAACGGCGAGCCCTCCAACCCGAAAAAGTGGCTGGCCCGTCAATAACGCCTCAAGACCTATGCACCCGGGTGCTGACAAACCGGGCCGCTAACGCCATACTGTGGCCAGGCTCAGCCATTAATTCAGTGATCGAACAACAGGATACGTGAATGAGACGGGTCATTTTCCAGAATATCAACCACACGCTCTGCCGCTTTACCCTGGCCGCTTTGCTGCTTGCCCTGCCCGGTCTGAGCTACAGCCAGCAAACCGATGACCAGACAGAGCAGTTACTCAAGGGCGTTGATTCCGACGAACGGGTCGAAATCAGACTCCCGGACCCGGAGAAGCAACTGCCACTGGATGACCTGCGCAAGTTCACGGAAGTCTTCAGCCGCATCAAAGATGCCTATGTTGAAGAAGTCAGTGACCAGCGGCTGCTGGAAAGCGCCATTAAGGGGATGCTTTCGGATCTCGATCCACACTCTACCTATCTGGCACCTGATGAGTACGAGCAGCTTGAAGAAAGTACCACCGGCGAATTCGGCGGCCTCGGCATTGAAGTGGGAATGGAAGACGGCTTCGTCAAGGTCATTGCCCCGATTGACGACACCCCCGCACAACGTGCCGGTGTCCAGGCCGGCGACCTGATCATCAAACTGGGTGACCAGCCGGTCAAGGGCATGTCCTTACAGGATGCGGTGGAGGTCATGCGCGGCAAACCCGGCACCACGCTCACTCTGACCATTATGCGGGAAGGCGAGAGTGCGCCGATCGAGATTGATGTGGAGCGGGCTATCATCACCGTACGCAGCATCAAATCGCGGCTGATCGAAAACGGCTACGGCTATGTACGAATTACCCAGTTTCAGGCCCAGACCGGCGATGACTTTACCAGGGCCGTGAAAGAACTGGAAAACAAGAACCAGGGAGCGCTGGACGGCCTGATCATCGACCTGCGCAACAATCCCGGCGGGGTGCTCCAGGCAGCGGTAGAAGTCTCCGATGCGCTGCTGGATCAGGGACTGATTGTTTACACCGAAGGGCGCATACAGAGCTCAAGACTGCGCTTCACTGCCAATCCGGGAGATGTGACTGGCGGCACTCCGATCGTGGTACTGATCAACGCAGGCTCTGCGTCCGCCTCGGAGATTGTTGCCGGTGCTCTGCAGGATCAGGAGCGGGCCGTGGTAATGGGCACCCAGTCCTTCGGCAAGGGCAGCGTTCAGACAGTGATTCCGCTGGATGAAACCCACGCCATCAAGATGACCACCGCGCGCTATTTCACCCCGGACGGCCGCTCAATTCAGGCCAAAGGAATCACCCCGGACATCGAAGTGAAACCGGCCCGTCTCACGGAGCTGGACAGCCAGCCGTTCTTTACCGAAGCCGACCTGAGTGGTCACCTGGAAGGTGAGGACGAGAACACCAGTCAGCCCTTGAACCCCTCCAGTGCAAAGAACAAAGCCAGCAATACCTCACCTATCGACAGGGATTACCAGCTGAAGTCCGCCCTCAATCTGCTCAAGGGTATCAGCATCGTCAATCGCCAGTCGTCCACCGGCAAAACCGTGACAAAGGGCAGTGACGATTGAGATACCTGGCACTCCTGGTCACCCTGCTGCTCAGTACGACCACACTCGCGAAAGACAGGTCCGCTGAAGAGCAACTGCCCCCGGTCATTGCCATCATCATAGATGACATGGGGCACAACCTGACCGAAGGGGAGCGATTGATCCGCATGGATCAGCCGCTGACCCTCGCCTTCCTGCCCTTTCGCCGGCACACGGTTTCACTGGCCCGTTATGCCCATCGGCGCGACAAGGAAATCATGCTGCATGCCCCCATGGCCAATACCCGAAACTTTAACCTGGGGCCGGGTGCACTGGAGCCCGACATGGACCGGCAGCAGCTGGTCGCCAGCCTGCGCCGCTCCCTGCAGTCCATTCCCTATGTGCAGGGGGTAAATAACCACATGGGCAGCCTGCTTACCCAAATGCGGGAACCCATGGACTGGGTCATGGAAGAGCTCTACCGCTACCCGCTGTATTTTGTGGATAGCCGTACCATTGCTTCTTCAGTGGCCGCCAACACCGCCGGTGAGCATGCCGTGCCCGCCCTGAGCCGGGACGTGTTCCTGGACCACGAGCAGAGCACCGAATATGTAGACAGGCAATTCCGGGAACTGATCCGCCTGGCCCGCCAGAACGGCACGGCCATCGGCATCGGCCACCCCCACAGAGTCACCGTGGATTACCTGGAAAAACACCTGCCATTGCTGGATGAACAGGGCATCGCAATCGCTACCGTTAGCGGTGTCTGGGCAATGCGAAACAGCAATCAGGAGATGTTTGCGGAAGGAGATAAGCAGCCGGTTTCGCCGATGGTGGCGAGGGGCAAAGAGGAATGATTTTTGGCCGCGGAAACCGCGGAAGGACGCGGAAAAGAAAGAATGTTTAGCGACGGATGGACACGGACTGGTTTTTGTCCGTGTCTAATTAATCGTTAATCTTTAATCTTTTCTTTTCCGCGTTCTTCCGCGGTTTCCGCGGCAAGAAAATCCTTTCAGTCACGAACTTCAATACCCTGCGTCTTCATAAACGCCTTGGCTTCAGGAATCGTGTGCTGCCCGAAGTGGAAGATGGAAGCGGCCAGCACGGCATCAGCACCGCCTTCAGTCACTCCGTCGGCCAGGTGCTGAAGTTCTCCCACTCCACCTGAGGCAATCACCGGCACGGAGACCGCATCGCTGATGGCGCGAGTCAGGCCCAGGTCGAACCCGACCTTGGTGCCATCCCGGTCCATGCTGGTCAGCAGCAGTTCGCCGGCGCCCATGTCGACCATTTTGCAGGCCCATTCCACGGCATCCAGGCCGGTCGGTTTGCGGCCACCGTGGGTGAAGATTTCCCACCGGGGCGCTTCGTTTTCTTCGCTTACCCGCTTGGCATCAATGGCCACCACAATGCACTGGCGGCCGAACCGTTCGGCGGCTTCGTGAACAAACTCCGGATTGAACACTGCCGCGGTGTTGATGGATACCTTGTCGGCCCCGGCGTTGAGCAGCTTGCGGATATCTTCCACGGTGCGCACACCACCGCCGACGGTCAGCGGAATAAATACCTGGGCCGCCATGCGCTCGACGGTTTCGTAGGTGGTATCCCGGCTTTCGTGACTGGCGGTGATGTCCAGGAAGGTAATTTCGTCCGCGCCCTGCTCGTTGTAGCGGCGCGCGACTTCCACCGGGTCGCCGGCATCACGGATATCCACGAAGTTAACGCCTTTGACCACGCGCCCCTTATCGACATCCAGGCAGGGAATGATGCGTTTTGCCAGTGCCATGATCGGTCCTCAGTGGTTCAGACTGTCGCAGTAGGCCTGGGCTTTGCTGACATCCAGCGTGCCCTCGTAGATGGCGCGACCGGTGATGGCCCCGAGGATGCCCTTGTCGGCAACGGTGGCCAGGCGCTTGAGGTCGTCCATATTGGTCACGCCACCGGACGCGATCACCGGTATACCGCCCTCTTCCGCCAGCTGGGCGGTCGCTTCCACGTTTACACCCTGCATCATGCCGTCGCGGCTGATGTCCGTGTAAACAATGGCGTCGACACCGTCGCTGGCGAACCGTTTAGCCAGATCCACAGCCATGACTTCAGAGACTTCCGCCCAGCCATCGGTAGCCACGCGGCCGCCTTTGGCATCCAGGCCGACGATGATGTGGCCGGGGAACTGTTTGCACACCTGTGTAACAAATTCCGGCTCTTTGACCGCTTTGGTACCGATGATGACCCACTGCACACCGGCCTGCAGGTACGCTTCGATGGTCTCTGCAGAGCGGATGCCGCCACCGATCTGGATGGGCAGGTCCGGGTGCTTTTTGGCGATGGCCTTGACGATTTCGCCGTTGACCGGCTCGCCAGCGAAGGCACCATTCAGGTCCACCAGGTGAAGACGGCGGGCACCGGCTTCGACCCATTTGGTGGCCATGTCGACCGGGTCGTCGCCGAAGACGGTGGAGTCGTCCATGCGGCCCTGGCGGAGTCTTACGCATTTGCCGTCTTTCAAGTCTATGGCAGGGATTATCAACATATCTCAAAGTCCTTGATACCGGAGTTCACAGTACAAAGCCCGCGCTTCGCTGGGAGGGAGGCCTTTCCGGGACACGCGGTAAATACGTCCATGTACGCTCGACCAAAACATCCATGTTTTGGACGGTCCCGGAAAGGCCTCCCTCCCATCAAATCACTACTTCAGCGATGCCCGCGACTAACGACCACTCCAGTTAGTAAAGTTTTTCAGTAACTGCAGTCCCGCCCGGGCGCTTTTTTCCGGGTGAAACTGGGCTGCGAAGATGTTGTCTTTGGCCACCGCGGCGGCCAGGTCTATGCCGTAGCGGGTGCGGCCGGCCATGTCGGGGTTGCCTTCGGCTTCCACGTAATAGCTGTGTACGAAGTAGAAGCGGTCGCCATCGGGTATGTCATGCCACAAGGGGTGGTCAACGGTTTGCCAGACCCGGTTCCAGCCCATGTGGGGGACTTTCAGGCGCTCGCCGTTTTCGCTGAGGTTGTCGCCAAAGTAGCGGACCTGTGACGGCAGCAGGCCGATGCCCTCTATGCCGCCGTTTTCTTCGCTGTGGGACATGATGGCCTGCATGCCGACGCAGATGCCGAGGAAGGGCCGGTCCCGGGAGACTTCCCGGACCAACTCGTCCACGCCCAGGCGGCGGATCTCGGCCATGCAGTCGCGGATTGCGCCTACGCCGGGGAGAATGACCCGGTCAGCTTCGCGTATCTGGTCGGCGTTGTCGGTAACCAGCACCCGCACATCCGGCGCTACGTGTTCCACGGCCTTGCGGGCGGAGTGCAGGTTGCCCATGCCGTAGTCGATTATGGCAACGGTTTTCATAAAGCAGTGTTGTTCCCGTTTTCCGGACTGTTACAGGGCACCCTTGGTGGATGGGGTGATACCGGCCATCCGTTCGTCCATTTCGACGGCCACGCGCAGGGCACGGCCGAAGGCTTTGAACACCGTCTCAATCTGATGGTGGGTATTCTTGCCCTTCAGGTTGTCAATGTGCAGGGTCACCATGGAGTGGTTGACAAAGCCGTGGAAGAATTCCTCAAACAGATCCACGTCAAAGCCACCCACGGCTCCGCGGGTATAGGGTACGTTCATGGCCAGGCCGGGGCGGCCGGACAGATCGATGACTACCCGGGAGAGTGCCTCATCAAGGGGTACATAGGCGTGTCCGTATCGGCGGATGCCTTTCTTGTCGCCCACAGCCTCCCTGAATGCCTGCCCGAGAGTGATGCCAATGTCTTCCACCGTGTGATGGTCGTCGATGTGCAGGTCACCCTTGGCAACGATCTTCAGATCCACCAGACCATGGCGGGCAATCTGGTCCATCATGTGTTCCAGGAACGGCACACCGGTGTCAAAGCTGGACTGGCCGGTGCCATCCAGGTTGATTTCGGCGGTAATCCGGGTTTCAAGGGTGTTGCGGTCTACCCTTGCTTTACGTTCGGCCATGGGGACTCCCGATAACGGCATTCAGGTCGTGATTGCTGCTGTGCAGCACGGTTCAGGCGCACATTATATCGTGTCCGGAACCGTGCGTCCCGCAGCGGATTTCATGAGCGTAACGGGCCTGCCTTACAACGCCTTGCTGAGGTTGTCCATGTAACGATCAACCAGCCCGTTGAACTCGTGCTTAATCACCGGACTGATGGCCAGCTTCAGGAAGCCGGGCAACGGTATGGTCAGCTCCGCACTGGTCTGGAATTTTACGGCAGTACACTTGTCACTTTTTGCCGTCAGGGTCCAGGAGCCTTTTACCACCCCATTGCCCTCACCTTCGACCGGCTCCCAGGTGATCTTTCCGTTTTCCCTGTCCGGGAAGTATTTGCAGGCATAGACTGTTTTGATGGAGTGCTTGTCCACGCCCACTTTTCCCATTTCCCAGCGGTAGACGTTATCGCCCAGATCCTCGAGCTTCTCCACCTTGGGAAAATAGCGCACCGAGCGGGGAATGTCCGCCAGCAGATCGAATACTTCATCATAACTGCCGGCAATCTCGATATCCCGGTTCAGCTCTATCGCAACAGTGACAGTCACGGTGATTTACTCCCCGTTGTACTTGTAGGATCAGTTGTGGGCAAAACGTTATATGTAATAGAAGACCGCCGCCATTCTCTCGCATCAGACTGAGGTTGTCATATTTCTGCGCTTTTAATTTGTAACACCTGCGTTATCCTTGGTAGCAGTCACGTCTGTCCGGACGAATTCCATCAAAAACAGGAAGCCTGAACCATGAAAGCCGTCCGTTATCTGATCTACACCCTGCTTGCTCTGGCGCTGCTCGCCATCATCGCAGTAGCCGTTGCAGTGACCGTGATCGATCCGAACACCTACAAGCCCCAGATCGAAAAGGTGGTTGGTGACACCACCAACCTGGAGCTGGACCTGGCAGGGGATATAAGCTGGTCGTTCATCCCCCTGGGACTGGAACTCAATAATGTGGAAGCCAATCTGGAGGGTGAGCGGCTGGCCGCCCTGGAACAACTGGTGGCCCAGGTGGATTTCTGGTCACTGATTGCCATGTCACCCAGGGTGAACACCTTTGTACTGAAGGGTATGGATATCCGGCTTGAAGTGAACGAACAGGGCAACGGCAACTGGACGCGCATCATGCCGGAGCCATCGGGCGAAACGGGTGCCCCTGACAAACCTGCCGAGCCCGCACAGGAGCCGGCACAGACAGCCGACGGTAGCACACCCCTGAATTTCAATGTGGACAATGTGCAAATCGCCAACGCCCGGGTGCACTACAACGACCGCACCACCGGGCAGCAGGTGACACTGGAAAATTTCACCCTCAATGCCGCCGATATCACCTTTGGTTCGGCCTTCCCGCTGGATATCAGCTTCCGGGTGGAGACCGCTGAACCAGAACTGACTGTGGACGGCAGTGTTTCAGCGCGACTTTCTGTCAACCAGACACTCCACGAATTTTCCGCCAACAGCCTTGAAGCAGCCTTTGACCTGACCGGGGAACCATTCGGCGGCAAGACGGTCACCGCTGAAGTTTCCGGCAGCGCCGCTGCCAATACCAAAAACGAAACCGCCAGCCTGCAGGGCCTGACCGCCAGTCTCGCCAATCTGACCCTGAAAGCGGATCTGAGCGTGAACGGATTTGGCGAGCAACCGAAAGTTGCCGGATCCCTGTCGGTTCAGGAATTTTCCCTCAGGGAACTGCTGAAAAACCTGGGTATGCCAGCGATCGAAACCACCGATCCCAAGGCGCTCAATGCTCTGGCATTCTCAACAGACATTGGCGGTGCCGGAGGCAAGCCGGAGTTGCAGTCCCTCAAACTGCAACTGGATGATACCAATTTTCAAGGCTCCGGCAGCTATGACCTGACCACGAGCGCTATTGTTTTCCGCCTGCAGGGCACCCGCCTCAATCTCGACCGGTATCTGCCGCCCGCCGCGCAAGAAGGCGACGCCGCATCCCACAGCGAACAACAGCAAACCGCTGACTCCGGCAGCAACGGCGGGACCACGCCGGAGACTGACCTGCTGCCACTGGAGACGCTCCGCACCCTGTTGCTGGATATTGATGTGGGCCTGAATGAATTGATCGCCAGCAATGTCACCGTCACCAACCTGGCTGCCGGCCTCACTGCAAAAGATGGATTGATCCGCATGGATAAACTGAGCGGCAACCTGTACAAGGGCAGCTTCAAAAGTACCGTCACGGTGGATGCCCGCCAGGACAATCCGCAGTGGAAAGTAACGGCCGGCGTAACCGGCGTGCAGACCCTGCCGTTACTGACCGACCTTGCCGAGCTGACCATGCTCTCAGGCGCGGCGAACCTGAATGCAGACGTAACCACCCGCGGCAACCGCGTATCTGCCCTGCGGGAAAATGCCCGTGGTGAAATCAGCTTCAACCTCGCGGAGGGTGAATTCCGCCAGATGAACCTGACCCGCATGGCCTGCCGGGGCATCGCAATGGCCAACCAGGAAAATCTGACCACTTCTGACTGGGGCACGACCACACCCTTCAATGACATGCGCGGCACCCTGAAGGTTGACGGCAACACCTTGAACAACACCAGCCTGGTAGCGGCCCTGGCCGGCATGAAACTGGAAGGAACCGGCACGGTGGATATGGCCCGATCCCTGCTGGATTACCAGCTGGGCCTGAGGATTGTGGGTGAGATCCACCGGGCGGAGGCTTGCCGGGTCACCAAATACGTGGAGAACGTAGTCATTCCTGTGGAATGCCGCGGCAATTTCACTGAAGATCCGGCAACACTCTGCTCCTTTGACGGATCACGCTTCCGCGACACCCTCAAGAACATGGCGGCCAATGCCGCCAAAGCCAAGGCAAACGAAGAAATTGACCAGGCGAAGAAGAAGGCGGAAGAAAAACTCCAGGAAAAGCTGGGAGACGACGTCGGAGAGAAAGTGAAGGATAAGCTCAAGGGCCTGTTCAACTGATGCCGGACAGCTTCGCCTGCAATCTCCTCAAATGGTACGACCAGCACGGCAGGCATGACCTGCCGTGGCACCACAACCGCACCCCCTACCGGGTATGGGTATCGGAGATCATGCTGCAGCAAACCCAGGTGACCACGGTCATACCCTATTACCAGGCCTTTATGGAGCGCTTCCCGGATGTAAAGGCACTGGCCGAAGCGCCCACGGACGACGTGCTCAGTCACTGGTCCGGACTGGGCTACTACGCCCGTGCCCGCAACCTGCAAAAAGCCGCCCGGACTGTAGTGGAAAAGCACGGCGGAGAGTTCCCGGATACCCAGGAAGAGCTGGAGCAACTGGCCGGCATTGGCCGTTCCACCGCCGCCGCCATCATCGCCCAGTCCCACGGCAAGCGGGCCACCATTCTGGACGGCAACGTAAAGCGGGTACTGACTCGTTACCACGCCATCTCCGGCTGGCCGGGCCAGACCGCCACCCAGAACCGGCTCTGGGAAAAAGCCGAACAACATACCCCCCATGAGCGTATCCGGGACTACACCCAGGCCATCATGGACCTCGGCGCCATGGTCTGCACCCGTACACGCCCGGACTGCGAGCAGTGCCCGGTCAGCGAGGGCTGCGAGGCCCGCAAGCGGAATGAAGTCGGCCTCTACCCCGACTCAAAACCGAAAAAAGCCAAGCCGGAGAAAGCCACCTGGATGCTGATTCTGGAAGACAAAGATGGCCGAATTCTGCTGGAGCGCCGCCCGCCAAGCGGCATCTGGGGCGGCCTCTGGAGCCTGCCGGAACTGGATCCTGCCTATGGCGCCGACGAACTGCAGGAAGCCTGCACACAACGCCTGGGCCTGGACTGCCAGGAACCGGGCCTCATCGGTAGTTTCCGTCACACATTCAGCCATTATCATCTGCACATCCAACCAGCTCGCATGGTAGCCGTCAGCCAGGCAACCATAGCCGATCAGGACCATTACCGCTGGATACACCGGGACCAGGCCCTGGATCTCGGCCTGCCGGCCCCGGTTCGCACACTGCTGACCAAACCTGAGCAGACCACCCTGCCCTGATCCGGCCCGCCCAGCACGAACCGGCCGGCCAATCTGTTATCATCCCGGCAACACACTGCAAACAGGAGCCGCCATGAGTCGCACCGTATTCTGCCGCAAATACCAGAAGGAAATGGAAGGCCTGAACTTCCCGCCCATGCCGGGCGCCAAAGGCCAGGACATCTACGAGAACATCTCCAAACAGGCCTGGGAAGAATGGCAGGCTCAACAAACCATGCTGATCAACGAAAAACACCTGAGCCTGATGGAGCCCAACACCCGCAAATACCTTCAGGCGCAAATGGAACACTTCTTCAAAAACGAACGGTTCGACAAGGCCGAAGGCTACGTACCACCGGAAGACTGAGATGAATCTGATCAGTTACTGAACAGCCTGAAAACCAGCAGGAATTTTTTCCTGCGTGGCCTTGACTCAAACAGGCTAAACCGGTTTAATAGCGCCCCGTTGCAGCTCAGTACCGCAACACGCCCGGATAGCTCAGTCGGTAGAGCAGGGGATTGAAAATCCCCGTGTCGGTGGTTCGATTCCGCCTCCGGGCACCATTAGAATTCAGACAAAGCCCGCCTTGTGCGGGCTTTGTTGTTTCTGGTGTCCACTAAGATTCAGGACCAATCTTCTTTATCGTGAACACACCCATCACATAGGGGCTCACCTATCCAGCCACTCAAATGCCAGCCGCTACTCCCTCGAAACGGCCAAGGCTAACGACCTGGCACCGTCCGCCTATATCCACTATGTGTCGGAGCGGATTGCCGAAGCCGATACGGTTAGGGCAACTGGGAAAGTTTAGCCGCGTGTTTCAAGTGCCGTCCATCCTCGAAGGCTCTGAGCGCGAGGCGTGCTAACGGAAGGTATGGTTCCATATCGAATTAGCGCAGCGCGGCTGCCAACGCTTTCAGTGACTCCCGAAGGGCGACCCCTGAGAGCTACACCTGCTGCGTCGCCGCTTTCGGGGGGCGCAGAGCCGATTCGGAGTGAATCAGAGGCTCTCCGGGCGCAAACGAAGCTACATACTGTTTCGTTTACTCACAAACCAGCTACAACTCTTGCATGGATCAATATAGTCGATGTGTTACTTTCGCGCAGCCCGACAGGCTTTTAAATCCACCCTCTTTCCAATAAAGGTCGAAGTTCCCCCAGATGAGACAAAATCTGCCAATAACGCAAAACGAGCGGCGTTTTCCGGCATCGCAAAAATTGATTTCTTCCACGGACCTGAGAGGAAATATCAAACACTGCAATGATGTTTTTGCAGATGTCAGCGGCTTCAGCCGGGAAGAGCTGATTGGCCAGCCACACAATATCGTGCGGCATCCCCACATGCCGCCCGAAGCATACGCAAACATGTGGTCTCACCTCAAAGCCGGGCGTCCCTGGATGGGACTGGTCAAGAATCGTTGCAAGAATGGTGATTTTTACTGGGTCAACGCCTATGTAACCCCTGTTACTGAAGGGGGAAAGGTGATTGGCTATGAGTCAGTTCGCTCATGTCCGGACAGGAAGGATGTTGATCGTGCAGCCGGGTTGTATGCCCGCATTCGTCGTGGCAAGCAACTGGTCACGTTTGCCGATCGCCTGCCGGTCACGTATATCGTCGCAGCGGTTACAGCCCTAATCGCTACCGGTGCTGCAGCACTTGATTACTCGACAGAGGCCCTTGCTTTTTCGATTGCGGCTGTGTTTGGCACTGTTTTCTGGAAGCAGAGGGCAGAGAGCCGTTTTCAGGCAGAGCTTCGGGAGTTGCTCGGTACCAGCTTCACCGATACGCTGGCGGCCAAAAGCTACACGGATGACCGTCCGGACAGGGGGTGCATTAAAGTTGCAATTCTGGCCCAGAAAGCTCACCTCGATACCGTGCTTACACGAATTGAGCACTCCGCTGCACAAGTCAGCTCAGGCACAATAGCCGGCATGGAGATAGCGAAGGAAGCCCAGGAATTCCTGAACCGACAACAAGCGGAGACTGAGCAGGTGGCAGCCGCGATTCACGAAATGTCGACGACCATTGCGGAAGTGTCCTCGAACGTGCAATCAACGGCAAATCGCGCAGAGGAATCCCGGGATCAGGCCGTGGAAGGGCGTTCCGTTGTTAAAGCGACACGCACTGCAATCGAACAACTGAAAGAGACGGTTGACGGCGTAAGGATGTCGGTATCGGAACTGGCTGAGCAAAGTCACAATATTGCCTCCGCAGCCGGCCTGATTGAACAGATTGCGGATCAGACCAACTTGCTTGCTTTGAATGCTGCTATTGAAGCGGCCCGTGCCGGCGAGCATGGACGGGGCTTTGCCGTGGTGGCTGAGGAAGTGAGAAACCTGGCTCGGCGGACCCAGGAATCGACCCGGGAGATCCATACTATAGTCGACAGCCTCCTGAGCCGTTCGGAGAAATCCGTTTCTGTTGCAACTGCAGGCGCAGACGCTGCTGACGCTGGCCTCAAAAAGATGCTCGACACCGAGGAGACCCTCGTCAGTATCGGTGATGCAGTGAGTGAAATCGCCGACATGGCGTTGCAGATGGCCGCCGCGGTAGAAGAGCAGGCCCAGGTATCGGACCAGATCAACGCACAAGTGGAGAGTATTTCCGGACTCGCCCGGCAGAACCTTGCAAAAGGTCAGGAATCAACGGACAGCGTGAAGGAATTGGGGCGGGTCGCCGCAGACCTTCATGATCTTGTCGTGTGCTTTAAATGAGCCCGAAGTACCGGGAAGACCGCACTTCGCGGCAGCCAGCTGGCCGCCGGAATCAGATGGAAGACTTTCGTAAAACCACACTCATGCGGCCTTGCGAAAGCCCTCCATCCTGACTGCCTTGTCCCGGTTGCGCTTGTATTTGCTTTTATCCTCAACAACCCGCATCTGATATTTCGGGGTTCTCAGTTCACGATGCACAGCACTGTGCTGTGTGGCTTTCGCCCGTTTTCTGGCCATATCGGTTTCTCCTTTGTTGACCGGCTTTTACTGGAGGCCATTATAACACTGCCGGAATATTCACGAGTGTACGCAATGACACGCACCACGCTTCATGCACCGGACAGCAACTGCTGCACTGTCGTGCCCGCCTGCTGATACAGTCTGAGCAAACGGTTGTCCACTCGATCAAGGTCCTGCTTCATCTGCACCGCCTGCTCAAGATTCAGAACAACCTTGAGGTTCCTGCCCAGAGCGCCCTCATGGCTATTCAGGGCATGCTGTACGGCTTCCGGCATCTGGAGCTTTTCCAGAAAAGCACTTTTCCGAATACCCAGCAATACGTCTACCCCTGACAAAAGACCAACCAGGAATGCCTGGTCAGGGTCTATCGCTTTGCCGCGGGAACGGCTGGCCAGCTCGAAGCAGGTTTGCGCCCGGGTCAGTATGATACGTGCAGCAACCGGAGATGATGCATTTACCGTCCCCAGCAGGGCAATCCACCGGCGCAGGTTCCGGAGCCCAAGCCTCAGAACCACCTCCCTGACCGACGTTATTTGTGAACTGGCCTTGTACAACGGGCTGTTCACTATTTTGAGAAGGCTGAGCGCCAGGTTGGGGTCCGCGGAAATCAGGCTGACCAGCTCATCAATATCCGGGTCTTCCTGAAACAGGGCTCCCAACAAACGCGCCAGCTGAAAAGACGCCGGGTTGAGCTTTTCCCCCAGCACCATTGCCGGCCGGGCATAGAAATATCCCTGAAAAAGCTCAAACCCCATATTCTGATAGGTGTTTTTGGTGGCTTCATCCTCAACACGCTCCGCGAGCCAAAGGCAATCAAGCCACGCGAGCCTCGCCTGGTGAGACGCGACCTGTTCCGGGGTAATGGTACTCACATCGACTTTGATCACCGATGCGAATTCCAGCAGTGGCTCCCATGCATCCGTGAATTCAAAATCATCAAGGGCAAACCGGAAGCCTTTCTGATGCCACTGCCTGACGGTCGCAACCAATTCGTCAGTCGGTTCCATGCGCTCTACAAGCTCGATGACCACCCGCTCAGGGTCAATCGGGAGAAACCCCTGCGAAAGCAGGAAGTCACCGGAAACATTGATAAACGCCGGGCTGTGATAATGCTCGGTCTGCTCAGTTATTCCCGTGCAGAGATTAAAAATAAGCTCACTGGTGGCACGGGTATCCCCCACATCCATTGCAGACTGGTGCAGATCATTTCGATAAAGTAACTCTACGGCGTATACAGAACCCTGGCGGTCAAAGATCGGCTGAGAAGCAAGAAGCACGGATCGGGATGGCACGGTAATCTCCTGGATCGCTAGACATGATGTTTTGACCTGCCCTCCTCAATGTGGCTCTGTCTAAGGGTTTTTACCCATCCCCAACGATAACCCACGATCGTTGAGGACGGGCAGGTCAAAACATCATGTCTAGTGTTGTTTGCCCCACAAATCCTGCCGTATTGTTTTCCACATCTGTCGATAGACGTCTGCAGCCGGTGTCCGTGGTGCTAACAGTTCCAGAGGCAAACCGGCCTCACCCATTCGTTCAACCGCGCTGGCATACGGAACCGCGAGCTCAAGTCGATTATCCAGTAACTCGGGACCGCGCGTCAGGATCTCACGATGAAGAGATTTACGGCGATCCACCATCGAGAAGAAAGGGCGCAGCTTCTTTCGTCCCGACTTTTTCTCCTTCACAAAGGATTGTAGCTGACTCCAGCTGTTCAATGACAACCAGGTTGGCACGACAGGAACATAAATCGCGTCCGCGATACTTAAAACCTGCTCCGTCAGGCGCGAAAGTGTTGGCGGGCAGTCGAGAACCACCAGGCTGGTCTCTTCCGAGAGGGGCGCCAGGAAGTCCTTGAGCGCGTTTTCATCGGCCTCATTCTCAAGCTTTATATCGAAGTTCCGGAAACTGCTATGGGCTGGTATAAAATCAAGCCCCGGATAAACCTCCTCTTCAATGAACTTTGAGACAGGGGATTTGCCCTCCAGCAACCTGGAAAGCTTTCGGCCTTTTACTCTTTCTGCACCGGACAGATAAAAACTGGCGGCCCCCTGTGGGTCCAGATCCCAAAGCAGGGTTCTGCAGTTATCACGGCTTGCAAGGTACGCAACATTGACGGCGGCAGCCGTTTTGCCCACTCCGCCTTTGGGACTATAGAAGGCAATGATCCTCATTATTTAATAGCTCCTGCATTAAGCTGCGCAAAACGTTACAGGATATCAGGTATGCCCATAACCGGGTGTTACGCTTTTATGACTGTCGGCCTGTCGCTCAGACAGTGGCCGGCTCCCTTGCGACCGCACCGGGTGCTCCCGCGGCCAGCAATACAGCCCCCAGGGAGCAAGCGGCCATAATCACCACCACCGACAACAGGGTATCGCCGGCGAACCGGGTCGACAGGGCACTGACAAGTCCGGACAGGGTGAACTGGGCACCGCCCAGCATAGCCGAGGCTGTTCCGCCCAGCCGGGGAAAGTACTCCAGCGCGTTGGCCATATTGTTGGGCACAATAGCCCCCATACAACCAACCGCCACCACGATGCAGGCTGCGACCGCCCAGTAAGGTGCTTTCAGCAGGGCGCAGGCCACCAGCACCAGCAGAGCAGCAAACTGCAGCAACACACCTGCCCTGAGTAAAACCGTGGAACGAAAAGTCAGCAGCAGGCGGCGGTTCAAGAGATTCAGTATGGCCATCAAACCGATATTAGCGGCAAACAGGCCCGCAAAATGACCGCTGCTCAGGCCAAACCATTCCTGATAGATAAACGAGGCATGGGTGATAAAGACCAGCATCACGCTGAAACACAGCACCTGCAGCCCGATAAACCTCATGGTGGTGGCATGGCGCAGCACCAGGGCGTAGTTGGTCACCAGGGTGCGCAGGGGTGTCTTGAGCCGCTCCCGGGGTGGCAGGCGGGGGAACAGTACAAACTTCAGCACCAGGGCCAGCAGTGCAGCATATACAGTCAGCATCACAAAGATCAGATGCCAGTTTCCCAGCGCCAGCATCCCGGCCCCAAGAGAAGGGGCTGCCGCCGGTGCGATAAACATGATCAGACCGATAAGGCCGAACAGACGGGCCGCATCCTGTCCGTGGGTCTGGTCCCGCACAATAGCCGGTACAGATACCGCGCAGAAGGCGCCGCCGATCCCCTGCACTACCCGCCAGAACAGCATGCCATCCAGGGAAGAGGCACCGGCTACCATCCAGGCACCAAACCCGAATATCAGCAATCCACCCAGCAGAATCACCTGTCGCCCGTATCGATCAGACAGGGGACCACCCACCAACTGGGCAATACCCAGGGCACCCACATAGATGCTAAGGGTGAGGCCCACATCGGTCATGGAAACACCGAGATCCGCCGCAATGGCCGGGAAGGCAGGAAGGTAGGCATCCAGCGCCAGCGGCCCCAGTGCAACGGTCATCCCCAGAAAAACGGCCAGCTGAAAATGCGACACCTGCTGCTACCTCCCGGACAAAAGATAGACAGCTAAACGTAAATGCAGTGTCGCTGCAATGGTTACTTTCCGCAGCGTCGGCACACCTTAACGGAGTATGCACTCCCGACTGTAGGCCTGGCTGACCACCCGACGCTTCCGGCGCAAGCCATTTCCCCTGTCATTACTGTAGCCCGCCCGCAGCTGCGACTGGATGTTTTGCAGCTGGTTCCGGTAATCCTGGCAGGTTTCTTCCAGCTCCTCTGCTTTCTTCCGGGTGGCGTAGTTTTCCGAGCCATCCGCCAGCAAACGCTCAACACCTTTTCGGTGGCGTTCAACACCTTCAGACTGCTTCAGGTTCTCATGCATGGGGAGAGAAGTGACAGGACGAACACGAACCGGGGAATAGGGTCGGTCACGGGGCGGCACATCTGAGAAATGCACCGAACCATCACCACTGACCCAGCGATACACATCCGCATTCACAGGGGAGCACATAACAATAGCCAGCAAAGCGGCCAGAAAAATCTGTCTGAACATAACACATCCTTGTGTTGAAATATGGAAACCTCTTTCAGTATAACGAAATAGCAGAGGATTACCGTTAACCTTGCCAGGCATTAATCGAACAGCAAGGTCATAATGTTTTTGCAGAGCGCCTATCCTCGGCCACGGCAGTGGCGTCATCGGCAACCGTCAGCTCGGGAGACAGCATCTCGACGAACTGTTCGGCCTCATCGTAGGTGGAAAAGGTGCGCAGCACTTCCTGACCATCAATCACAACGTCATAAGCACTGAATGCATCCCTGCCCACAGACCCGGACTCACCGGCTTTTTCTTGTGCAACCACCTTCAACAGGCCCCGCTCCAGCAACACGGGTCGAGTTGAACTCATGGGCTGTACCTCAGTAAATCGTATGGTTTGAACAAACAGTCTTTCATAAACATAATCAGATGAGCCTTAAGTCTAAAGAGTCATACAGATAGTGTCATGGGCAATCATTCAGGACGTGAGGTACGTCATGGCTTGCAAAGCTTTTACAATCAACCACAATTAGCAAAAGCTCGCAGCTGGCGGTTTTTTCGGCTATTTTCACCGCCCCACAGAGCCGAACAGCTGATTGCCGGACGACACCCGGCAAAACATGCGGGTTTTAATGACAGCCTCGGGAGCGACGCTATGGCAGACCCGGCACCACTGATCTGCAGGGACATCCGCAAGCAGTTCGATCAGTCAGAAGTGCTCAAAGGCATTTCGCTGGAAACCCGCAAGGGAGAGGTCGTTTCTCTGATCGGCAGTTCCGGCTCCGGTAAAAGTACCTTTCTGCGCTGTATCAATCTGCTGGAAACGCCAACTTCCGGCGACATTATCGTGCACGGCGACCCGGTACGGTTCAAACACAACCGCAAGGGCGATCGCATTCCTGCGGACGACCGCCAGGTGGAACTGATCCGCGCCCGTCTCTCCATGGTATTCCAGAGCTTCAACCTGTGGTCCCACATGACCGTTCTGGAAAATATCATCGAAGCTCCCATTCACGTATTGAAGGTGCCGCGAAAAGAGGCCATTGAGCGGGCAGAGGCCTACCTGAATAAAGTAGGCATTTATGAGCGCCGCCACTACTACCCGGCCCAGATCTCGGGAGGCCAGCAGCAGCGAGCTGCCATTGCCCGGGCACTGGCCATGGAACCTGAAGTCATGCTGTTTGATGAGCCAACATCGGCCCTGGACCCGGAGCTGGTGGGAGAAGTACTGCGGGTCATGCAGAGCCTGGCGGAAGACGGCCGCACCATGATTGTGGTGACCCATGAGATGGCGTTTGCCCGGAATGTTTCATCACAGGTACTGTTCTTGCATCAGGGTGTCATTGAGGAACAGGGCTCGCCGGACAAGGTATTCAACCATCCAGACTCCGAACGAATGCAACAATTTCTCGCCCCCAGGTTCTGATCAGGCGCGTAATGCCGAACGCGCCCCCAAACGACATAACCACCCACTGGAGAAGCGACACATGAAAACCCTCATCATTGCAGCAAGCTTTGCTCTGGCCATGATGGCCGGCAGTGTTCAGGCCAAGGAGTGGAAGGAAATCCGTATTGCCTTTGACATCCCCTACGAACCGTTCGAGTACAAGACACCAGACGGTGAGCTGACCGGCTTTGAGGTGGAGCTCGCCGAAGCCATGTGCAAAGAACTAAAAGCCGACTGCGAGTTTGTCATCCAGGCCTGGGATGGCATGATTCCGGGACTGCTGGCCCGTAAGTTCGATGCCATCATGTCTTCCATGTCCATCACACCCGAGCGTGCCGAGCGGATATTGTTCTCCGAACCTTACTACAACACTCCCGGCGGCTGGTTTGCCCGTGATGACTTCAATACTGATGTCACTGACATGGAAGCCATGGAAGGGAAAACCGTGGGCGTTCAGCGCGGCACCACCATGGACACCTATGTCACACAGAAGATGGGGGGCATCGTTTCCATCAAACGCTATACCACGGCCGATGACATGGTCCTGGACCTGGAGGGTCAGCGGCTGGACGTAGTGTTTGTAGATTACCCGGTGGGTGAGCAGACTATCCTTAGCAAGGATGGCTTCAAGGAAGCCGGCGAGCCGGTCAAGCTCGGCCAGGGCGTGGGGGTTGCCATGCGCAAGCGTGACAAGGAGCTGGCCAACCAGATCAATGCCGCTCTTCGCAAACTGAAGAAAGACGGCACCTATGACGAGATCATGAACAAATACTTCAAGTACGATATCAAGATGTAAACCTGCCACGCCCCCGGCCGACCGGAACTGCTCATGCTGGACCTGAAAGGCTATGGCCCTTCGTTACTCGAAGGCGCTTTTGTCACTATCGAGCTGGCCCTTTTATCGCTGTTGCTGGCGCTTACGCTGGGGCTGCTCGGGGCATCCGCCAAATTATCAGGCAACCCCGTACTGCGGGGCCTGGCAGCCACCTATACCACTCTGGTGCGGGGCGTGCCGGACCTGGTGATGATGCTGCTGTTTTACTACGGCGGACAGGTGACAGTGAACATGCTTTCCGACTACTTGTATTACCAGTATGGCATCGACTTTTTCTTCCAGTTTGATCCATTCATATCCGGAGTGACCACCATAGGGCTGATTTTTGGCGCCTACATGACAGAAACCTTCCGGGGGGCCTTTCTGGCAGTGGAAACCGGCCAGATCGAGGCAGCCCGTGCCTACGGCTTCACCCGCTGGCATACCTTCCGCCGGGTGATGGTGCCGCAGATGCTACGCCATGCCCTGCCCGGGATCGGCAACAACTGGCAGGTTTTGCTGAAAACCACCGCTCTGGTGTCGATTATCGGCCTGACGGATATGGTTCGGGTCGCGGAGCAGGCGGCCAAAGCTGAGCGTATGCCGTTCCATTTCTTTATTCCCGTGGCCGCGGTTTACCTCACTCTGACCGCCTGCTCCGAACTTCTCATCCACTGGCTCAACAAACGGGCCAATGTCGGCGTGACGCGGGAGAGTTGATATGGAACAGTGGATCGCCGGCCTGCAGGAGCAGTTTCCCATACTCACCCCGGCCACTCTGATGCAATACTGGGAGGGTATGGTTACCACGGTACAACTGGTATTCCTCTCGCTGATTATCGGGCTGGTCCTGGCTGTGCCGCTGGCGATTCTCCGCACCGCCCGGAACCCGCTGGTCTGCACACCGGTTTGGGCCTACACCTACGTGTTCCGGGGCACACCACTGCTGATCCAGCTCTACATAATCTACTACGGAGTGGCCCAGATTCCCGGCATCCAGGAAACTTTCTGGTGGACCGTTTTCCGGGAGCCGTTCTACCCGGCCCTGCTGGCGTTCACTCTGAACACGGCCGCGTACACCACGGAAATCATCCGGGGTGCCATCGTGGCCACACCCGCCGGGGAGATCGAGGCCGCCAAGGCCTACGGTATGGACTGGTGGCTGCGAATGCGCAGGATTGTGCTGCCCAGCGCCGCCCGTCGCGCTATCCAGGCCTACTCCAACGAAGTCATTTTCATGCTACACGCCAGCGCGATTGCCAGTGTGGTTACCCTGGTGGACCTCACCGGGGCAGCACGAAATGCCTATTCAAATTACTACGCACCTTTCCAGGCGTTTATATTTGTAGCGCTTTTATACATGATGCTGACCTTCATCCTGGTCTTTGCCTTCCGGAAACTGGAAAATCATCTGCTGAAGCACCAGAAATCCGCCACCGGCTGAAGGGGCAGTTCCCGTGATGACCAGGAAGGAAGACAGCGCATGTCGGTCTTGACCGAGCTGTTTGACGAACACACCGGCTGGCTGGCAAGTGTGCTGAGTGAACACCCTGCCGAGTCCCGTCGTGTGCAACTGGCCGACGGAACCCGGGTAACCCTGCCCGCCACCGGTCTGGTTGAGTTGCGGCCTTCCGGCCAACGGGAGGATAGTTGTCGCGAAGCAATGATCCTTTCCGCAGGCATCCACGGGAACGAAACCGCGCCCATCGAAATTCTTGACCGACTGTTGACTGAAATGCTCGAAGGGCAATGGTCGCTGGCCTGCTTCGCCCTGCTGATTCTGGGCAACCCGCCAGCCATGCGGGCAGGCTCCCGCTTTGTGGATACCAACCTGAATCGCTTGTTCAATGGGGCTCACCAAAGGTCCGAATACAGTGGTCTGCCGGAAGCGAAACGAGCGGCCTTGCTGGAAAGCCAGTGCCGGAAATTTACCGGGCAAAAGGCCATCAGAGAGACAGGATTGCCGGTGAGTCACTACGACCTGCACACGGCCATCCGCCCCTCAAAAAGAGAAAAGTTTGCCCTTTACCCTTACCAGCCGCAGCGCCAGATACGGCAGGCGCAGCTGGCGTTTTTGCAGGAAGCAGACATAGGCACCCTGCTGCTGCAGCATAGCCACGCCACCACCTTTTCAGCCTTTACCACAAACCTGGGAGCCGAAAGCTTCACCCTGGAACTGGGCAGGGTGAAACCCTTCGGAGAGAATGACCACAGCCACTTTCGGGGTATTACAAATGCGTTGCGCCGCCGGCTGTCCGGGGGCGATCCCCCGTCAGACAACAAGAAGCCGGTAGAGATCTTCCGGGTGGTGCACGAGATCATCAACACCGGAGAGGATTTCATATTACGGGTGCCGGATGATGCGGCAAACTTCACACGGTATCAGCCCGGTACAGTGATCTGGGAAGATAAGCGGACCTGCTACCGCGTCGGTAATCAGCCCGAGTACATCGTGTTCCCCAACCGGAACGTACCGGCTGGCCAGCGCGCCGGGCTTATGCTCATACCAGAGCGTCAAAGCTGAAAGTCATATACCGACCCCAGCCCCAGAATACCTGTCAGTTCATCCAGGGCCTTGCGGCTCTCCTCCAGTAACATGGGGTCCGCCAGGTCAGCAACACTCAAGCGGTCCCGATAATGGGCCTGCACCCAGGTTACCAGGCGCTCGTAGAGCGCCTCATCCAGCAATATGCCACGATTCATGGCCATCAGCTCCTGGTCGGTCAGGGGCACCCGCAAGCGCAGGCAGGCAGGCCCACCGCCATTCTGCATGGACTGTTTGACATCAAACACGCTCACTTCCCGGATCGGGTTATCTTCAGCCAGCAGGCGGTCAAGGTACCGGCTCACCTGGGGCTGCGCCCTGCACTCGGCAGGCACTGCCAGCAACATGCCATCTGCCCGGTCCAGCAACTGACTGTTGAACAGGTAGGAGGAAACGGCCTGCTCAAGAGAAACCTCGTCAGAGGAAACCCGCACCGCCATCAGCGGCGTATCACCCAGCTTTTCCTGCAGGGTATGCAGTGTCGCAGTTTCATCCAGAAAGGCCTGTTCGTGGTAAAAGAGCACATTGCGGTTACCCACTGCGATCACATCATTATGGAAGACTCCGCCATCAATCGCGGCGGGATCCTGCCGGGCAAACACACAGCGTTGCTCCGTCAGCCCGTGCAAGCGCGCCACCGCCCGGGATGCCTCAAGGGTCTGGCGGGCAGGAAACCGGGTCGGAGCACGCCGGCCCGGAGCAAAAGCAATCTGACCATACACAAACAGTTCCACCCCCGGTTCCCCATGGGCAGCGCACAGGCGGGTATGGTTGGCTGCACCTTCATCGCCGAAATGGGTTACCCCAGGCAGAGGTGCGTGGTGGACGAAGCGGGTTTCATCGGGAAAGATACTTTTCAGCAAACGGCCGGTCACCGGTGGCTCAATAGACCGATGGAACGTGGCGGCAAGGTTCGCAGGGGTAAAGTGCACCCGGTGATCGGGAGTGTCCGCACTGGGTGACACGGTCGCCGCATTGGCGGTCCACATGGCCGATGCGGACCCTGCCGCAGCGAGAATTTCCGGGGCCCTTGACGCAGCATCGGACAGGATGCGGCGATCATCGCCACCAAACCCCAGAGCGCGAAGGGTCGGGATATGCGGCCGTTCGTGGGGAGGCATCACTCCCTGCACATAGCCAAGGTCCGCCAGTCGCTTCATTTTCGCCAGCCCCTGCAGGGCAGCCTGCCGGGGACTGGACTCCGCCTTCCGGTTGGATTCCGAGGCCAGATTACCCGGCGACAGGCCGGAATAATTATGGGTGGGCCCCACCAACCCGTCCAGGTTGGATTCAATGGCGTGGCGGCTCATGGCATGCCCCTTTGATCCGGTTCAGTCAAAATTCAGGCCCGGCGCCAGCTTGTCCGGCATGGCCGGATGGGAGGCTTCCAGAGAAGCCATGGGCCAGGCACAATAATCCGCCGCATAGAATGCGCTCGGCCGGTGGTTGCCGCTGGCACCCACCCCGCCGAACGGAGCCGCACTGCTGGCCCCCGTCAGAGGCCGGTTCCAGTTAACGATACCGGCACGGATTTCTTCCCGGAAACGCTCGTACAGTTTACCGTTGTCACTAAGCAGGCCGGCGGAAAGGCCGAAACGGGTGGCATTGGCAATTTCCAGGGCCTCCTCAAAACTGTGATAACGGATCACCTGCAACAAGGGCCCGAAAAATTCCTCGTCGCCTGTTTCAACACCGGTGACATCGACGATACCCGGTGACAACAGAGCCGTTTGCGGCTGCAACCGGCGCATCTCCAATAGGGGCTCCGCGCCCCTTTCTGCCAACCGGGCCTGCCCCGCCAGCAGCTTGTCCGCAGCCTCCGGCGAAATTACCGCCCCCATAAACGGCTGAGGCTGGGCATCGTACTCACCCACCCTAATCCGGCCAGCCACGGTCAACAGCCGGTCCAGAAACTCATTTCCGGCACGGCCCTTGGCCACCAGCAGGCGGCGGGCACAGGTACAGCGCTGGCCGGCGGACAGGAATGCCGACTGCACAGTATGGTGAACCGCTGCATCCCGGTCCGACACGCCCTGCACAATCAACGGATTGTTACCGCCCATTTCCAGGGCAAGAATTTTCTCCGGCTGTCCGCCGAGCTGCTGGTGCAATTGATGGCCAACCGAGGCACTGCCCGTGAACAGCAGGCCATCAATCTGCGGGTGCCGGGACAGCGACTGTCCCGTCTGCACGGCACCCTGAACCAGGTTGAGCACCCCCTCGGGCAGGCCTGCTTTTTCCCACAGACGGACGGTCATTTCCGCCACTCCCGGGGCCAGTTCGCTGGGTTTGAACACTACCGTATTACCCGCCAGCAGCGCCGGAACAATATGACCATTGGGCAGGTGTCCCGGGAAATTATAGGGCCCAAACACCGCCATAACCCCGTGAGGGCGGTGGCGCACTACCGTTTCGCCATCAGCCACAGCTTCCCGTTTGGTACCGGTGCGCTCCTGATATGAGTGGATGGAGATGGGGATTTTGCCCGACATGGCATCCACTTCGCTGAGCGACTCCCACAGGGGCTTACCGGTTTCCCGGCCGATCAGCCCGGCCAGCTCTTCCCGGTGGGTCTGCAACTGTTCACCAAATGCCTCTACCAGCGCCTGCCGCTCTGCAACACTGCGCCGCGCCCAGGCGGGGAATGCATTGCGTGCTTCCCGAACCGCTGCATCCACATCTTCCAGACTGGCTCCGGTGCCATCCCAGACGGTATCGCCAGTCACCGGATGCAGGGATTCCAGCGATGCCCCGTGGCCGGTGAGCCATAGGCCATTGATGTAGATTTCTCCTGTCAGTTCCGCCATCACAATATCCTCCCAGCCTGTTATATGAACCGGTCAAGGGTCAGCCGCTAATAATGGCCGGCCTCATTGTTATCCGTGGGCAACACAGCGCCCTCCTTCAAGGGAGCCAGGCGCACCTGATCTCCGGACTCCACCAACAGCGCCTGTGCGACCTCCGGTGGCAATCTCACCACATCGTACCGCAGCCAGTTAGCGGGAATACGAGTCACCCGGAAATCCCGGAAGGATGCATTGCAAATCATCACAGGCGATCCCCGAGGCTCTTCCACCATGGGTTTCCGGCTGATCAGGACATCTTTTTTGACGGTGTCCCGCACCGTACGAATATTGTGGACAAAGGCCTCCACCACCGGACCACCGTCAAAAATGTCCACCAGGCCGTTGAAATTGAAGCCCTCGGACTGGAGCATTTTCAGGGCCGGCTCAGTCTGCTGATGCACCCGGCCGACCACTGCTCTTGCCGCTTCTGGCAGCATCGGCAGATAAATCGGGTACTTGGGCATCAGCTCAGCAATGAACGAGCGGTTGCCGGCCACCGAGCGATAATCCGCCTCGGCAAAGTCCATATCAAAGAACTTGCTGCCGAGGGCGTCCCATAAGGGACTGCGGCCCCGGCCGTCCGATACGCCGCGCATCTCAGCAAACACCTTCCCGGAAAAGCAGCGCCGGAAACAGGCCAGGAACAGGAAGCGGCTGCGGGACAGCAAAAGGCCATTGCCACCTCCACGCCACCCCCTGTCCAGCAGCAGGGAGCCGATCTCAGTGGTGTCTGTCATATCGTTGGTCAGGTGCAGTGTCGGCGTGCGCACATGGATGCCAAGCTCCCGGGAAGCATTAACGGACAGGCTCAGGCGGTAGTTGTAGAACACCTCATCCAGCCCCACCCGGGCCTGGATGCCACTGATCCCGACACACCGATTCGCTTCGGTATCCTCCAGGGCGAACAGAAACAACCCCGCTTCCGGGGCATTGCGCTGCTCAAAGCTGTCCCGGGCCTCGTTAATCCTGGCCGCCAGCAACTCTGCACTGGCTGGCAGGGTCGTCAGGCCCTTGCCGGCAGAGCCTGCCATTGTTACCAGATCGTCCAGGTCCCGCATTTCCACTGGCCTGAATATCAGCATGCCGTTGCCTCCGGAATCATCACAGCGCCGCAATCCGTACCGGGTCACCGGGGCTCAGGCCCAGCGTCTGCCATACCCCCGGCCGGACCCTTGCTGCGCCCTGCAGACTGGTGGATACGGGTGCCAGGGTGCACCGGAAATTTTCTCCCTGTCCACCGGCGATCAGGCACAGATCGCCCTGATTGCTTTCCTCCCCGTGGAGCTCGACACAGTGACTGGTCACCAGGGTACGCAGGCGGTTGGTGTGAGCCTTCAATACCGGACCGCCGTCGAAAATATCCACATAATCCGTGGCCGCGAGCCCCTCACGCTTTAACAGATCACAGGTCGGGCCCGACAACCGATGGCACTGCCCCACGGCCTCACGGGCCGCTTCGCTCAGCAGGGAGACGTAGATGGGGTTATGGGGCATCAGCTCAGCGATGAAGGTTTTGCTGTGAGTAGCGGAATAATGGTCGGCGGTGGCGAAATCCATATCAAAGAAGTGTCGCCCCAAACTGTCCCAGAAAGGTACCGCACCGTCCGCGGACTGGGCTCCGGGAAGCTCTGCAATCAGTTCACTGGTAAAGCTCTCGCGGTGATCGGCAATAAACAGCACCCTTGCACGGGACAGCAATTCAATGGCATCGCCATCGGCCAATCCCGTGGCGATCACAAAGCTACACAGCTGGGAAAGATCCGTCAGTGCATGGGACGGGTACAGCACATCCACCCGCCGGGACACTCCCAGTTCATGGGAGGCATGGATCAGCGCATCACGCCGGTAGTTATAGAACGGCTGGCCGTTACCGGCCCGGGCGTCAATTCCGGCCACGCCCTTGAGCCTGCCGGTGTCGGTATCCTCCAGCGCAAACAGAAAACGGTGACTGCCAGACCTGTCCGCATTCAGAAACGAGTTGCGGGCGAGCGCCAGCCTGGCCACAAGCAGATCCTGACTGGCAGGCAGAGTCGAGGAGACATGCACCTCCCGGCTCTCCGCCAGTGCCAGAACGTCATTCAGATCCTCCGGACCAACCGGTCGTACCAGCCACATAACCGCCTCCTGCCTCGGTAGCGGGCACCCGGTAACCGGAACAGACTGTGCCCGGTTCCGGGGACTATTTGCAGAGCTTTTTCACCCCGGCTTCAAGCCGGGCAAGTCCCTCTTCAATGTCCGCTTCCGGAATAATCAAAGAGGGTGCCAGACGCACCACGTCGGCGCCCGCCACCAGCACCATCACCTCCTGTTCAAGGCACGCCGCCAGAACATCCCTGGCCCGGCCCTTCCATTCGTCCGCCAGCACACAACCCAGCAGCAGGCCGGCACCCCGCACCTCCCGGAAGATGCCGTATTTCTTGCCGATGGTTTCCAGGCCTTCCCGGAAACGCTCGGAGCGGGCCGCTACGCCTTTCAGAATCTCCGGCTGGCTGACGGTATCAATCACCCGCTGGGCCACCGCGCAGGCCAGCGCATTGCCACCATAGGTGCTGCCGTGGGTGCCTACCCCAAAGCTGGCAGCTATCTTCGCCGTGGTCAACATGGAGGCCACCGGAAAACCGCCACCCAGCCCCTTGGCACTGGACAGAATATCCGGCACTACATCGTACATCTGATAGGCGTACAGGTGACCCGTGCGGCCCACACCGGTCTGTACTTCATCAAACACCAGCAATGCCTCATTTTCATCACACAGCTGTCGCAGCCCTTTCAGAAATTCCGGGTCTGCCGGCAATACACCGCCCTCACCCTGAATGGGCTCTACCACCACAGCGCAGGTGCGTTCTTTGGAGATCAGCGCCCGGACCGATTCCAGGTCATTGTACTGAGCGTGGTGAATACCCTTGGGTGCCGGCTCGAAACCTTCCAGGTATTTCGGCTGGCCGCCCACCGCCACGGTAAACAGGGTGCGGCCATGGAACGAATTGGTGAAGGAGATAATCTCATTCTTCTCCGGCCCGTAATGCTCCCAGGCATAACGACGGGCCAGTTTGAAGGCGGCCTCGTTGGCCTCGGCACCGGAATTGGCGAAAAACACCCGCTCGGCAAAGGTCAGTTCGCACAGAGTTCTGGCCAGCCGCAGCGCGGGCTCATTGGTCATCACGTTGGAAACGTGCCAGAGCTTCTCTGCCTGCTCAATCAGTGCGCCCACCAGTCCGGGATGGGAGTGCCCCAGGCAGGTCACCGCAATGCCACCGGCCAGATCCACAAACTCCCGGCCTTCCTGATCGGTTATGCGGGATCCCTCACCTTTGACCGGCACCACGGAGCCGGGGGCATAGTTGGGGACCATGACATCATCAAACAATTCACGACTGACGGGTTCTTTGTTCATGAAACTCTCTCTGGCTCATTCCTGAATCCCCTCATGTTACGCCAGATTGTCCCATCAGGCACCCGTCCATTGCCGCACGGCAGAGGCCGCAGGTTAACGTTCAGGAACACCTCGGTTCACGCCCTCAGCCGGGTGTGAGCACTGCGGGTGGCCATGACGGCAATCACCTCCATGAGGGATAATATGCCCCGGTCATGCTGCCTGGGTTTCTTGCCCTTGCCAATACGCCCCAGTTGCCGGGTGTACCAGCTCACTTCCATCAGTGCCATGTCATCAACCATTCTGATGCCCGTCCTGATGGGCTGAACGGAGCTGGTAAACGACTGCCCCGCCATAATCCGTTTCGGGAAATCCGTATCCACCGCCAGCGGCCGAGCCAGGCCCACCAGGTCCGTGGCACCTGAGGCAACCGCATCCGCCATGCCCCGGTCAGTCCGGAATCCGCCGGTCACCATTAATGGCACATTCACCCGCTGGCGCACCTTCTCGGCAAACTCCAGAAAATACGCTTCCCTGGCCCGGGTGCTTTCCTTTACGACCCCTTTTTCGCCGCCTTTGGCCATGGCAGGATTCTCGTAATTGCCCCCGGAAATTTCCACCAGATCAATGCCAAGCTCCGCCAGGGTTTCAATCACCGCAAGGGATTCTTCCTCGGTAAACCCACCCCGCTGGAAATCCGCCGAGTTGAGCTTGATGCCCACGTTAAACCCGTCACTGGTCGCCGCACGAATGGCCTTATAGACCTCCACCACAAACTTCATCCGCTTCTCGGGAGAACCGCCCCACTCGTCACTGCGCTGATTGTGGTGAGGCGAGAGAAACTGACTCACCAGATACCCATGCGCCCCGTGAATCTGCACACCTCCGAAACCGGCCTTCTCAGCCACCTCAGCCGCTTTGGCAAACTTGCGGACAATGTCCTCAATCTCCGGGCCGGTCAGCGCCCTGGGCGTGGCGAACATACCCCGCAGCTCCTTGCGGAACGGAATGGCACTGGGAGACACCGGATCCTTGTTCAGCATCCTGGGACTCTGCTTGCCGGGATGGTTAAGCTGCATCCACAGCTGCGCCCCACCGATAGAGCCTGCGGCGGCCCATTCCTTGAGCAACGGCATGTCCCGCTCGTCGTCAATCACCACGTTACGGGGCTCGCCGATGTGGCGACGGTCGACCATGACGTTGCCGGTAATCGACAGCCCGGTGCCACCCTCGGCCCAGGTTTTGTAGAGCCGCACCAGGTCCCGGGTCATGCGATTGTCGATGGTGCCCAGGGTTTCGCTCATGGCGGATTTGGCGAAGCGATTCGGGATGGTGGTGCCGTTTTTCAGCTTCAAAGGCTGGGAGAGTACTTCAGCTGGGGTGCTCATGGTCGAGTTCCACTCCGGGTTCGGGTTGTTTACCCGGAAGATAGTGGTACCTCGGATCCTGTTATTCATTGGCCTTGTTGCCGGGTACATTACTCGGGTGAGGCCTATGCAGCCTGATGATTCCGGGGATAGCCGCTGGGAGGGTAAAGCTTTTCAAAACACGCCCGTGAATACGTCCCTGTAGGGCTCGGCTCTGGCCATCCATGGCCAGAGACGGTTTTGAAAAGCTTTACCCTCCCACCGTCTGACATACATCGGTGATGGAGCCCTTGCGGGCATAATGGACAGGAGATAAGAGTGAGCAAGAATCTGGAACAACAGGAACGCAGTGGCTACTGTCGAGATATCCGTGGAGTCCATAAGAGCCGGGCCGGGATCTCTTTTCAGGACCGTCTCCAGCCATGGATGGCTGGAGCCGAGCCCTACAGGGACGTATTCACGGGCGTGTCCTGAAAAGAGATCC
>JACIZI010000014.1 GCA_014359475.1 Marinobacter sp.
GTAAGCGCCAATAAACCAGCACCTACAGCCAGGTCTTAAAATTGCCCACACTGATTCTCTCGTTACCACCAGGAGGAATCAGCATGACACCCGTCGAACGCAAACGTCTCTGGCAGCAACATATCACGGACTGGCAGGCATCCGGCTTGTCCGGCATGGCTTACTGCCAACAGCAGTCACTGACCTATTGCCGTTTTGTTTATTGGCGCAAGAAGCTGGCCGAACCGAATCAGGTTCCGGACCGGCCTGTGCGGTCCGGGTTTGCCAAAGTGGCGGCGGTGCCAGGCCCGGAAACGTCAGAAGGGTTAACGGTGTCATTGCCAGGCGGTGTTTCAATCACCGGCCTGCACGCCGGCAATGTGGAGTTGCTGGGCGCCGTGCTGAGGCAACTGTGATGCGCCACCGGTATCTTCGTCCGTCCCGGGATCTGCCGGAGATTTACCTGTATCGACACCCCATCGACTTCCGCAAGCAGGCCAACGGCCTGGCACTGCTGGTGGAGCAGGAGCTCGGGCACAGCCCCTTCTCTGGTGCGCTTTACGCCTTCACCAACCGGCAGCGCAACAAGATCAAATGTCTGATGTGGGAAGACAACGGCTTCGTGCTCTACTACAAGGCGCTGGCCGAAGAAAAGTTCAAGTGGCCGGGCCCGGCGGATGAGCTGTTACCGCTGACTGGCGAGCAGATCAACTGGCTGCTGGATGGGTACGATATTACCCTGCTGCGGGGCCATAAAAAACTGCATTATGAGAGCGTTGGATAGCATTCTTTGAGTGTGCCAGGGCGTTGTTTTTGCTATAATTTAGCTATGAAAACAACGCCTGATAACGCCCATCCAATCCCCGATCTCAGCGGTCTTTCCACCGCTGAGATGAGGGCGGTTATCAGTGGTCTTCAGCAACAATTAGACTCGAAAGAGGAAGCGCTTCGGAACCACCAGGTTCAGTTGGAGCAACGTGACCGGGCCATTCGGAGCCGGGATACCCGCATTGAGATTCTCGAAGAATTGCTGCGTCACAAAAAGATCCAGCAGTTCGCGGCCAGCAGTGAAAAACGGCCCCATCAGATCATGCTGTTTGATGAAGCCGAGCTGGAAGTCGAGATAGATGAGCTGCGCGATCAACTGCCGGATGACGTGGAAGAGGAAGACGCGCCGCCACGCACCCGCAAACGCCGCCAACGCGGCTTCTCCGACAAGCTGCTGCGTGAGCGTATTGAGCTGACTCTCAGCGACGAAGAAAAAGCCGGGGCCACCAAGACCTTCTTCACCAAAGTAAAAGAAGAACTGGAGTTCATTCCCGCCCAACTGAAAGTGTTGGAGTACTGGCAGGAAAAGGCCGTGTTCGAGCAGAACGGTGAAGAACGACTCATCGCCGCTGCCCGGCCAACACACCCACTGGGTAAATGCACCGCCACGCCCTCACTGCTGGCGTATCTGATCACCTCCAAGTACGCCGACGGCCTGCCGCTGTACCGGCAGGAACAGATGCTCAAGCGTCTGGGGCACGAAATCAGTCGAACCAGCATGGCCGATTGGATCATCCGCCTGGATAATGTGTTCAAACCGCTGATGAACCTGATGCGGGAAACCCAGAACGGCAGCGATTACCTCCAGGCCGATGAATCCCGGATCCAGGTGCTCAAGGAAGACGGCAAAAGGGCGCAATCGGACAAATGGATGTGGGTGACCCGGGGCGGTCCGCCCGGTCAACCGTCAGTACTGTTCGAGTACGATCCGTCCCGTGGCGGCAAGGTGCCGGTGCGCCTGCTGGATGACTTTAGCGGCATCCTGCAAGCCGATGGCTATTCCGGCTATGGCAAGGTGTGCCGTGACAACAACCTGACCCGGATTGGCTGCTGGGATCATGCGCGGCGCAAGTTCGTGGAGGCCTCCAAAGCCGCCGCTCCAACAAGCAAAAAAGGCCACCCCTTAAAAGCCGATGTGGCACTGAGCCACATCCGCAAACTGTATGCAGTGGAAAAGGCCGCCCGGGATCTGAGTGATGCGCAGCGCTACCGGGTGCGCCAGGAAAAGAGTCTGCCCCTGCTGGCGACCTTCAAAGCCTGGTTGGAGAAAAACGCAAGCAAGGTGCTGAAAGGCTCGCTCACCCGCAAGGCCATGGACTACACCCTGAACCAATGGGAGTACCTGATGGGCTACTGCGAACGTGGGGACCTGAAGATCAGTAATGCCGGGGCTGAAAACGCCATCCGGCCGTTCGCCTTGGGCCGAAAGGCCTGGCTGTTTGCCGACACCCCTCAAGGCGCAAACGCCAGCGCCACCTGCTACTCCCTGGTCGAAACGGCCAAGGCTAACGACCTGGAACCGTCCGCTTATATCCACCATGTGCTGGAGCGGATTGCCGAAGCCGATACGGTGGAGAAACTCGAAGCGTTATTGCCCTGGAACGTGGAACTGGCTGCTTCAAAAAAAGTGTCTCAATACGGTTAGGGCAAGTGGGTCGATTTAGCGGCGCTTACGATCTGTCTGCAACCTTGATTGGTGTTGTCAGCTTTGTATTAGTGGTACTAGCCGCATGCGGCATCACGTACTATCACGCGGACCGACTGCAACTCTGGGCTGAGAAAACATTCAACAAAGGCTCAAACCAAAGCTCCTAAAGGGGGCTTGAACTCATCAGGCCTTCTCCAGCCATGCATCGTAGTTAGCTGAATGTCCAAAAATCAGTCCTAAAATAACAAAGCCAATGATCAAAAATGGCACCTCTCCCCATGCGAACCACGATGCGACCATTACAGCAAACCAGACAGCATATTGTTTCAATTCACTAGCTTCGGTTTTCTTCACCAGCTGAGCCTTCAGGACTTCGGCTCGTTCGTTAACGCCCTTCAAGTCATCGGCCTGATACTTGCCTCGGGAATTGCGCTTCCCAAGCATTACCGCGCGACCACGAAAATTATGGATGGTGAAATGGTGCGTGCCGCTGCCCGTTCCCGATTCAGACCCAGTGGTTTTGTAATACTCCACATCGACAATTCCATTCGCACCGATCTGCTCTGCACTGTCGACAAGATCCTTCTTTGCTTGCTCCGGTGAGTGCCTGGAAGACCCATGCACAACCCAATCACTGCGTTCCATAATCTCCCACCCACGCACGTCGCTGGATTTGGAGGTCATAAACTCGTCAGGGGTCACGTAGGTAAACACCTCAGAGGGATCTACCAACGCACAGTTTCTTGCCTTATAGCCTTTCGGAGTGGCCTGTTGGTCGAAATCGACGATGGCTTCTTCACAGATATTTGGAATGTGTTCTTTGTTCTTGAACTCGTCCTGGTGAAAAAAGTAGTCCTTGCCATCATCACCTTTGATGAAACCGTACCGTTTCTCTGGCAGGTATGTTTTTACTATTCCTTTCATTCCGGATCTTCCCTAGCTTCCAATTACCCGTTGCCCATCTGTTGCTCAAATGCCTGTCGAATAAGCCTCAAACACTCATTCATCACATAACGCGGAAAATTTGCCCTCTGGCAGCCACTCGATCGCCAAACGGTTGCCTTGAATCTGTACGACCCCTTGGCCAGCATTAGGCTTGCTATGCTCCGCTCGATACACCAGCAAGGTGTCCAGCAACTCCATCAAATCCATTTTGAAGCCGGAATCCTTTAATGCATCGTGATCCGCATCCTCAAGCTGCCAACGAGCGTGATCGAGTCGGTTATCATCAGAGTCACTCTGGAAAAATACTCTCCCTTCCGCAGTACTCTCTGTCAGATACTGTTTCGCCAGTTGGTCTAGCCGGATTTGATCAAAGTTGGCATCGTAGCTCATATCGCGTTTCCTTTTGATACGGTCGTACTATCAGCACAACCCAAGGTTGTTAGTAGTTGGCCCAGAATTCTTTGCTGTGGGCTGTTGGAAAAGTCGGCCAGGTGAATAATGCCCTTATACTCAAGGGGCTCAGCATATGTCACAACCAGCGGAAATATATTCTTTGCCAGTAGTGCCTTTGACTCTAAAAGCTTCAAATCTGGTATCGACTCGTAAATAGAAGGATCAGCCTGCTCTGTCAGCAGGCAGCCCACATGGAGCATTTTAGATCCGTAAAACAGCATAAGAACCACCTTTTTGGCCCATGTGCCGGTCTCCAGTCGATAAAAAGCGCCCCTGTTACGCGTCCCATTACCCGGTCGGAAAAAATTGAACCTGCGCGCGTACAGGAGGCTGGAAGCATCATCCTTGAAGGTGTTATGGACGAAAGGGTTCAGCAACTCGGCATTTTCCACTCCGATCCTGGTCATATCACCATTACTGACAAACGGTTCGAACAGCTCCTCCAGATTGGTTGTCATCGCCTGTTCAAGCCAGCTTGCGTGGATGGCCGGTAACTCGCTGGCCAGTTGGATTGCCTGCTCATGGTGTCGCTTGCCGTCGGCAATGCCCTCTTCGAGAACATCTTTTAGCGTTTTCACTTTGCTCACATACTCCTTTGTTGCCCGCTCCACCACTGCCTGGTAATCCCGCAACGCCCAAGCGATATGAGATTGTCGATCAACTGCGTTGGCACATGACTCAAGCCACGTATGAATACTGTCTTGTCCGATACTCTTTCGATAACTGAGATTTTGATAGTGAGCGACTGGCAGACCGCTGGTGTTGAGCAAACGCGATGTCCGGTGGCAAACGGTCAACCCACCCAAACCGAACGCTGAGGGGGCCTGTCGATTTTTAGTCAGGTAGATAAACAGGGTGTCGTCTGCCTGTGCTGAATCCGTGGCTCCAACAGCCTCAAGGTAGCGTGCCACCTGTCTGCGCTGATCCTGCGCATTAAGCTTATTTTCGATGACGATCTGGCGTTTGCCATCGGTTATCCAGAGATCAATCTGATCCTCTTGGCCATCCGGGCAATGTTCTTTCAGCACGGTTACAGATGTCAGATCCAACCAATCCTGTCGTCCAACAACTTCCAGGAAAAGTTTGAGAAAACGCGTTCCCTGGTAATGCTTCCCCTTGGGATTCAGCAGTGAATAGATAAACCGGGTGTGAAGCCGAACTTCGTCATTTACCGCCAGAACCGAGCTGAGCAGATTGAAATCGTTCAATCCTCGTTGTTTTTGTTGGACTTGTTCGTCCTCGAATGCGTCCAGTGCAGCGAAGAGCTCTTCCCATGCCGAATCCATCTTATTTGCCTTGTTCCGTTTCCACCTGATCTTGAGCCGCGCAGCTTTAACAAAGGTGGAGTGTAGCGAACTGCTAACTCAAACAGACGAATCAAGAGCTTCCAGAAGCGCTGCCCGAGTCCCCTTCAAATCTGGAAGGACATCCTTCTCCGCAAGTAAAGTTTTGACATCCGATTGAAACCGCCCCAGAAGGGCCGATAGGCCAAATGATTCGGATTCATCATCGATCTGTTCCAGAAAACCTTCAGCCAGAGCGTTAGCCACCCCTGAAAGGTCGCTGGCAGGATCAATGATGTCTTCAAAGTGTTCTGCCAATACAGCGGAGAGCTCCGATTCTGAGAGCTCAGAAAAGACAACCCCGTCAGTGACCAGGTGAAATCCCAGTTCATCAGCTCGGTGGGGACCAATTATGCTTATGTCAGGTCCCTGAGCCGCCTCCTGGATCCGCTGGTAGGCAGCAAGATTAATGTCGTCAATACAGATAGCCCCAACTCCCAGCTCACCATCCTGATCTATTTCACCAAGCTCATCCCGGCTGCAGGCGGTCAGGCAAACCAGAGTGCGGTCGTCTAACTTGTCCAGCACACCAGTAATTTTACTTCGGATGACGGACTCCATATTGTCCATGAACGGACCTTCTTGCTGACACCAACAAAATTCATCCCAAACATGGCGAGCAAAAACATCTTCAAAGACATCGTATGGAGCCACGCTGCGCAGCTCAGCAATAACGGTTTTGACCAGCTTATCCATCTCGGATTCGCCAGCGGAGGCTGCCGCTGCTTTTAGTCGTTCAAGACCGCCAAAATTCACTTCAACCACATTCTTTGTCACAGAAATCCCTCCCTGAAAATCACCCCTACTCCACCATCGCCTTAATCAACGCATCCCGGGCATCAGAGTAAAACTGAATATCAATCTTGGTTGCCATCTCGTCCGACAAATCAAACAGCTGCCTACGGCAGGCAACGGGCATCAGCAAGGCCGTTGCGCCCTTCTCTACCGCGATCTCGGCAACGGTCACCGGGTTATGCACAGGCTCTACAGAACCGCCCAGGTTGATCTCACCCACAATAATCAGGCCGCCTCGAACGCTTTTCTTGAGCAAAGCGGTGCTGAGGGCAATCAATGAGGCCATACCGAGCTTGGCGCCGGATTTGGAAGCGTCGAAGGCTCGCAGCTGCACGGTGAATTCGTGTTGGCGAGGATCTTTGTCGCCGACCAGTTGGGCCGATCGGGCGTACAGGTTCTGCTCTGCGTAGCCAATGCTTTCCTTGAAGGCCGGTGGCACGGGTTTATTCAGCACCTTCACACCGGAACCCGGGCCTTCGTTCACCTCGATACGGTAAAGGCCGGGGTGTTCTTCTCCGGTGCCCGGGGAGATAGACCAGACCTGGCCAGGTTCCAGCGGGTCGTCACCGATACTGTTTTCACTGTGCAGCTCCGGAGTGGAAACGAATTTTTCCACTCCATCTTCACCCATCACATAACTGAAATGGGTATTCCGGAACTCTGCCGCGCCAATACGTTTCTGCTGCTCTTTTACTCGGCGCCGGGCTTCCATGGCGATGCGTACCGCCCATTCAATGTCTTCGTCCGGAATCTGGGCCTCTCCCGGGTACAGCAGCTTCAGCAAGCCACTGATGGTCTTGTTCACCGCATTGGTGTCCCTCCCGGACAAAGCACCACCGAAGAACACGCGATTTTGAATCACACTGAGCCGGCTCTGGTTGCGAAGCTGGCTCCAGCACTCGGAAAGGAAGTCACTCACCAGACCAAAATGATTGGTCAGCAGCTCCTTGCTGACTTTGGGCACATCCCAACCTGGCAAGAAAGCATGGATACGGTCCATGAAGGCGGTATCGTCCTTCATCTCCGGTGGCATAGGGCCAAACAAGTGGCCAATGCGCTGCTGGTGCTCCACATCCACATCGAAGTTGCCCACCAGCACAATACTGCCGTCCGCACGGATGTTCTCCTTGCCACGACTGAACTCCCCGGACTCCATATAGCCCTTCATGATGTTCACGCCGTCTTTCTGGTCGAAAGAGATACCGGAGACTTCATCGAAGCAGACAACATCGTACTGACAGACCAAACCACGCTGACCGTTCGAGTTATTCACAAACATCTTGGCGACGGTCGCCTTGCCACCTGAAATCAGATGGGCGTAGGGAGACACCTGCTGGAACAGGTGACTCTTGCCGGTTCCTCGGGGACCAAGCTCCACCAGGTTATAGTTGCGCTCAACGAACGGCACCATGCGCAGCAGCATGGCATCGACCTGCCGCTCAGACAGGCCTTCAATCTCGATACCGGTAGAACGCAGCAGGAAGGCTTTCCATTCATCCGTGGTAAAGGCTTTCCGAGCCTCGGCCAGGCTATCCAGCACATCCCGCTTGGAGAGCTGAATCTCCCGCAAAGACTCCACTCCAAATGGCCGGCCTTTGTTTTCCTGGGCAATGGCTGCATCGTAGTTCAGGGTGATCTCGGCGTAGAAGCCACCGGTAAGCATTCGCTCATGCTCATTCACCAACTCTGATGAGATACGAACATCCGTCAGGCGAAGGCTGGGCAGTGTTGCGATGTAACTATCGGTCTTTGCATCCAGGCGAGCGGTAATCAGATCAATGATTTTGACCTCACCGTTCTCCCTGGCCCGGGCCTTGAACAACTCCTCTTCACCCGCCTTTACCGTGCGGGATTTGAGCTGCCGCTGAACAATCTCCAGCCCTTCATCAATTTCTTCCTGGTCGGTGCTTGCGCAGTAGCGCCCCAGCAGAAACTCCACCACGTAGGTAGGCACCGGAAACTGGCGGCTGAAAGTTCGCACCAGATCTTTACGTACCAGGTAACCATCCAGTGCGGCTACCGCTTTGTTATCAATCTCATCCAATACCATCACACATCTCCCCCACCAATCCTTGTGTCGGTCTGGGCTACCAGAGCCCCGTTATCATCCAGCAACACCACCACGGCGTTCTGGCCTTCCATGTCTTCGTCTTCCACCACTACCGATGCTCTGCCGTCTTCCTTCAACGGCTTGGTGCCGAGCACGACACTGCTGGACGCTTCCCCGGCACGGGTTCGGATATCCAGAGTCAGGCATTTGTACTGACCTTCCACGGCTACCGTGCAGCGAAGCCCCTTCCAGACCAGATCGGTGAACTCAATCGTAGCCTGAGCGCCTGCCCCCCCTGTTACGACCAACTGCAAGGTCAGGCACTCCTGCAGGCTCAGGCCGCCGTGGGCATACTCCTCACCGTTCTTGTAACAGCTGACACCATCGGCCAACGCGAAATAGTGGCTCGGGTTCCAATACCAGGGAAACACCCGCTCCTGGGTGTCTGCACCAGGCTTGAGCGCAGCACAGCGGCCCCATTTGCTGTCGGCGAGTACGCTTGGCAACTGGGTTTTGGGCAAGCCTCCGGGCAACAACAGCCAACCATGGTCGGTAACCACCCGAACCCGCTTCCAGCCGGCAGCCAGTAATTCGGTAATCCGGGTCTGAACCTCCTGCAGCAGGTTGTCCAGGTGTTTGGCCAGCTTCCAGCCCCGGTCGTGGCCTTCATGGTCGATATCGCCGAACTCGCACCAGGCAAAGCCCTGGCCATCACCATTGTCCGTGCGGTCCAGAACACGCCAACCGGCCTCTTTCAACAGCTTCTTGTGATGATAGCCACCCTTCAGAGACTGGCCTGTCTCGGCCACAGCGGGTTCGAAGTCAGCGCTCGCGTCGTCACCTTTAATCTTGTCCCGTACCGGAGATACAGCCACCTTGCCCGTTGCCGTAACACTGGGCAGCGCCGTCCACACCGGAGTTTCAGAGATCTCCAGACCTGCGGCTTCCAGGCGTTCAACCAGACGTTTACCGGTATCAAAACGCAAACCATCCACAAACAGCACGCAATCGCCCTGCTCAGCCGGGAATTGTGGAGCATTCTCACAAGAGCCGCCGGGGTAACTGGCACCGTCCACATGCTTTTGCAGATAACGGGCCGAATCTTCCATCCAGGGCAGATAAATAGCCCTGATGGCTGTGGTGACGGCATTCAGGTCATCGTTGCTGGTTACTTCAGCCAGCGCCCGCATCACGCTGTCATCCACCTTCCAGCCAGTACTGGCATAGCCATTGGCAAGATCGGTGACCGTGCCGGCCGCAAGAGCCGTTTTCGCGTGTTCTGCCATGGTCGCCAGGTGCTTCAGTGCCAACGCGAGGGATGCCTCGCCCAACTCCGCCCATACCAGTGAGCGGCGGCCACCGTGGGCTTGCTCCAGGTCTTTAAGCTGCGCTATGGCCTTGTGAGCTGGCATATTACTCAGCGCTAACAGATCCCGGCGTAAATGTTCTTCCTGGCTCTGGTTCCACTGCGGCCAGCCACCGGCCACGGATTCATCCGCGAACAAGTCGAAAGACGGCGGCTGACACTTGCGGATCTGGTCCGGAATGTGTGGATAACGATTAGGCGCTTCGCAAAACCGCTCCCACACCGCCTGCCAGGGGCCCTCATGATTGGCCAGTTTGTTACATCCGGCCAGAATACCGTCCTGCTGAGGATTGAACGCCAGCTGGGACTGACACACCGAAACAAAGGCCTGCCATTCGTTCTCGCCCCGGGCAGCCTGAAACGCCTCGCCCTGGTCCAGCCACAACAACAGGTCCCGGGTGGGGTCACCACCGGTCAACAGGGTATTGAAGTAGTCTTTATCCAGCCGTTTGCCTTTGAGCAGCTCAACTTCCTCACCCAGCAAACGGTACAGCGCTAACTGCATTGCGTGGCGGCTTTCGCTGTCCTGAGCAACATCCAGGCCCAGGCCGCCCTGGTCGGACTTCAGATAGGCCAGAATGGTCCAGTCCTTGGCATTCACCTGAGACCAGATCACGCCCCGGTACTGCAGCTCTGCCAGAGGCTTCAACTCATCCGGGCAGCTCTCCACCGCCCGCAAATCCTGGCGGCTGACGCCGGGCAGATACAGAATCGGTGCTTTGCCTTCCGGTAACTCAACATCTTCCGCGAACCCGGCAATGGCATATCGAAGCCAGATTGCCGGGCCGGTGCGTTTCTCCGGGGCGTAATCACCCAGTACCATCAGCTCGGGCAGCTCAGCTTGCAGCACCGGAATTACGGCTTCCCACTGGCGATCACGGTCTGGCCACAGAATGCAGGCGGGGGCCACCTGTATGTCCGGGTTGTAAATGCCGGCATCACGGATCGCCTTCAGGAGATAGTCCAGAACTCTCATATCACCCCCTGCCGCTTGGCTTCAAACCAAACAAAAGGCGAATAACTGCGGAGATAATCCTCCGGGTACCCCTTCTGCCAATAATTATCGAATAACCTGGCCCGAAGCTCCCGGTTCACCGGGTCATCAAGCCCCAGGCGATCAATCGTTGCCTGAACCCTCGCTGAAACCTCCCCGGGCAGATCCTGAGACGGGTAAACCCTGCCACTGACCAGCTCCAGGCAGAACCAACCGGTTTCCACTTCAAAAGGGTCCAGAACATCCTCGTAATCCCTTTTCCGACTATTCATCGTGGAACACGCCAGGCGGTAATTACTCCATTCGTAGGCCAGGTCGGCCCGTTTAGACTTGGCAATAAAGTGATCAACGGAGCCACCACCTGTCGCCCGTTCGAAATGAACAGCAAGGTAGGCGCAGAATCCGCCATAACGCCCATAGAGATCGTCCAGACATTTGCGCCAGTATGGCGAAAGCTCCGTGTTTGAGGCCACGGGCTTATCCAGCGGGATCTGCTTTCTGTCCAGCCAGGCAAGGCCCTTCTGCCTTACCTGTTTGTCAAAAGAATCCGGTTCAGGCTGGGGTGACACATGAATCATGAAATCCACCCTTTCTTCTCGGCGACAAAGCGCCACCGCATCCAGAACGGGTCCGTGTCTGACAGCACGGCTCTGAGCTGCTTATCCAACCGTTGCGCATCGGCCTGGTTGAAATTCTCATCACTCAGTGCCTTTGCCGCGCGTTCCAGCACCTCTTCCGCTTCCACTGAGTAGCCACTGCGCAGATCAAAGGCATCGCTGGTCAGCCAGGCCCGCACATCCCCCTGACGAACGAAGGGGCGCTTGGTCAGAGCAACCTGGTTATCTACAAGGTCCAGATCAAACCAGGCATCTTTGTCCTCATCAAACAAAGGCTCCACCGATGCCATAATCAGCGGAGAATGGGTCGCCGCAATCAATTGCACATCCGGCGAGGTCATCAGCTGATCCATCACTTTCATCAGGGCCGGAATCACGGTTCTCTGCCACTTGGGGTGAAGGTGGGATTCCACCTCATCCACCAGAAACACCGATTTCGTCTCCGCGTCTTCACCCAGCAACTCTTTGGCTTTCAGGTGCTCTTCCCAACACCACACCAGAAAATAGGCCAGCGAGATAATCCGCCGCATACCGGAAGAGGCGTGAACAACCGCCACTTGTTGGCCATAGGGCATTTTCAGAGTCGGCATGTCCCGGGCGTCGTCCAGGCTGATGCGGGTTAATTCTCCCGGCGCGAGCTTTTCGTCTGCAGAGGGAGAGAGCACACCCAGGACAGCGGTTAGCAACTCGAAAGCACGGCCCTTTTCCTTCTGCCAACCGGCCCAATCGCGGATAAGGCCATTACAAAGCCAGGTACCGTCTTCTTCTCGACGGAGGCCATCCCAGACATCTTTGGGACCAAAAACATAAGCAGGAGGCCGCCCAGCGCCCTCTTCATTGTTTTTCTTCCAATAATTACGTGCCGGGTCCCAAACCGCAAAACTACCGTCAGCAAGAGCGTAAAACACCATGCCCGGATTGGCAGGCCGACCCTTGCGCACTTGCCAGCTTTGCAGCTTTGGCTGAAAAGTGCTGGTGTACTCCATGGTTGTGGAAGCCGCCGAAAATGAGAAATCAATCTCCGCTTTCTGCTTCTTGTCTGTGGGCAGTGCAACCTTTCCGGATGTCAGCTTCGGATTCACTTCTGCCGGCCATTTCCGGGTCATGGCCCACCAGGCGATATCCAGCAGAAAGCTTTTACCCAGGCCGTTATCGCCGGTTAGCAAGTTCAGCCGTTCACCAAAAACCAGATCCATCTCTGGCGCAGGGCCAACGTTGGTCATCTTCAGATGTTTAATCATGTTGATCCCTCTCTGGATTCTCTGATGGCCTGTTTCTGTACCAAAGCCAGATGATAATCAAAAACCCTCATGCACCACCTCTGGCACCCAATGCCTCTATCCGTTCTACCCAAGCATCAAAAAGAGGGCACTCCTGACGAATAGCATCCAGGCCGATATCCAAAGCTATCAATGAACCATGAGCGACTTTGTCATAGGTATCGCATACCGCCAGAATGCGCTTTGAAGGTGCTGTCTCTCGACCTTCGTTAATGTGCTCGGGGCTATCGAAACCGCGGCGGATCTGCGTCAGTTCGGCGACCACACCTGGCTCATCAAACCAGTCTGAGAAGGCATCCGGGGCACTAAACAAGAGACCTTCAAACTCATGCACAACCACGTTAGCCAAGAAATTAGGCTGGGCTATATCGTTCTGAAAGGCCTCTTCTACTGCTTTAGCCCTAGTGATGGAATCTCCTGGCGCCTTCATGGCCGGAAAATCAGTGGGTAACCCATAGAAGTCCAGCAATGTGGTCACCCAGGCGGAGGCATCCTCCTTGCATTTATTCTCCACCTGCCATTTTATCTTCCCATAAGACGACACACCGCCTTTTCCTTGCGGACCGGTGCGAATAATGATGGGGTTCAGCCAGATGTTAAGGCGTTGAAAGTGCGGACCGAGAACCTCGCGCACAAACACATCTTCCGTTTGGCCTTCACAGAAAATATGTACCCGGATCATCGTGTTGGTCTCCCACCCAGGACATTTTTCTGCCACAACTCGCCGAGAGAGTATTCATTGAGCCAAGCGTCCAGCGCCTTGGGGTCGAGACGGTGTAGATGGGTATAACCCTCTGTCCGATCCGCAACCACAACATCCTCTGAGGAAAATTCATTCAGAAGGTCGGTAGATTGAGTGGAAACGATGACCTGCTTATTCTTGGACGTTGACCGCAATAAAGACGCAAGCAAATTGATCGCGAATGGATGTAAACCAAGTTCCGGTTCATCAATCAAGATTGTTTCAGGTTGAAGCTCCTCGGGCTGCATAAGAACTGTCGTCAGGCAAATAAATCGTAGGGTTCCATCAGACAGAAGATGGGCCTTAAAAGGCACATCTTCTCCCTTTTCTGTCCACTCAAGCTCTATCTGATCCTTGCTGTCTGGCTGTGGGCGCAGTAAAAAATCGCCAAAGAAGGGCGCGACCAGACGAACCGTCTTAACAATACGTTTGTAATGGGATGGATGCTGGCCTTGCAGGAAGTAGAGAAACGCAGCCAGATTTCGGGCATCTGGGCGCAAGTAAAGGTTGTCGTTAATGCCATGCCGTTGTTTGACTAAAGCACTGTCGCTGGTGTCATGGAAATGATAAAGGCGCCAGCTCTTCATGGGAGGGACTGTGTAATTGTAGATCCGCGTAAAACGCTTCTGTGACTCCACTTCCGTTTCGAAGTGACCAGAACAGATCGTCCAGTCTCCCTTCACATTCCACCAAAAACTCTCTTCCGCAAACATCATGCGGTTATCCTGGGTTGGCTCTAACGTAAACTTATAGCCGTTGTTGCCGAAATAAAGCTCAGCATGGATCTGCTCTGTCTTTTTACGCCCAAAGTGCAGTAGGGCATCGGGACCACCCTGTTTGCTGACATAGCGCTGCAGGTTGCCTTCAAGCATCTGCTGAATTAGCCGAAAGAAGCCGATAAAGTTAGACTTACCGGCACCATTCGGACCGATAAGTACATTCAGCTCCTTTAGCTCCAGATCACATTCGCGGATGGATTTGAACCCGCGCAAAACGATGCGAGATAGTTGATTTGGGTTCATGCTTCGTCACCCTTATGATGTTCAGATATGATGCGTTCGGCTTCCCTATCATAAATTTCAGACAGATCCCGTAGAGTGCGAGCTAACCTGTGAAAATTAGCATTCTCGACATCCTCTGCTTTTTGACGGTACTGCTCTGCAAGCTCCTTTTCAGGCTTTGCAGTTGGGTCAACCCAATGGACGCCACGGGAACTGAACGACGCTGAATGGAAACCTCTTCGCATTTTTTCAGAGTCCCGGCTATTCAGGACATCGGCAGCAGCACGGTGAATCCACAATCCATCCTCATCTTGAGGCACGTAAAGTAGCACTTTGCCAATATGGATAAGGGCAGGTTCTAGGTGCCCTGATTCTGCGCAGGAAATCTTCACCTTCTCAACCCAGCTTCTGAAATGCTCTGCGTCGAACGACTCATCATCCATTTGTCCTGGAGGACGATTCCATTCACTGATCAGGCGATAAGCGTTGGTGGCTATTGCCTTTTGTTCTTCAGAAGGCTCTTCGGTTTTGTCTCCCTCTTTTTTCGAACGGTAAATCAGTCGAATCACTTCGCAGAAAAAATCAGGCTCATTAGCCAATTTTCGATGTAAGTAAACAGGTTTGTTCCCATCGAGTTGGTTAAGTAATGGCAAGTAGGCCCATTCAACTCTGAAAAGATCGTCATCACTAACGGCGCTATCCGACTGTAAGTGCTTTATTAGCTCAACCATGTGATAACTATCCATGGCGTGGTTTGGCTCGCTGGATTTTAGCGCTCCAAGAAGAGCGCGCACGCATCGCTTCGGATCAATCGCACTCTTCGAATGCAGCATTCTTTCCAGACAGGTTATGGCTGCGTGTGGCCGCCCGTACTCGAGGAGCTTTTCAATGGCAAACCCAAGATCTTCCTTGGTGTCATAGGGGAAAGCACTTGCCCGAATCCAATAATGCTCCTGATGCTGGTCGAGCCACTGAACCGCTCGCTCCCAAGCGTCTCGACAGAAAGGCAAGCAAGCGAGAAATTGTCCCGTTTGTTTGTGGCCCCATCCCACTCTATTTACCTTGTCGCACCAATCCCAACCTTCATCATGACGGCGGCGCCATATAAACGCGCCCACCAGGTCCAGATGCTTTTCGTTCTCCGAATCCAAAAAGTCCGGTAGCAGCGTTTTTTCAATATCCGGCACAGATAGGTCAGCCAATGCGGCGCCAACATCACGAGGTGATGAGACGGTCTCGGCAAAACGAATTGCACCGTCTACACCATCTTTTGCAATAATCTCACTGATGGCTGATGCTCGCCGCTCATCAAGCTTTCTACGCTGCTCCTCCCAGTTTCCAGACTCCTCGTAGAGGTCAAAGTCTCGACCTGAAAAAAGCTCCTGGTATAAGAGAAAGGGATCAGTCGGGGCCAGCTTATCCATAACAGCCTCGAGCGGCTTTAACAGCTCGTCAGGTAGCGACCACTCTGCCTCTGGGAATCGCCGGTGTTTCTTGGTGAACTTGGAAAGTCGACGCCACAGGATTTGTCGTTGATCTTCAGGAAGCGACCGAACCTGATCGGAAGACAGAGTTTCAATCACCTGATCGAATGCTGGCCGAGTCAGATTGTCAGAGTGGTCAATTAACTCAGAAAGCTTGGCAATATCCAGTCCGGCTGCACTGACCGCTAGCTCTGCGTATGACGATGTCTGTAACCAATACTCATGCTTTGTAACCCCTTTTTCCCAGTCATCCGGGATGATCTCTCTCCACTGCGGCTTATGGGTGCCAGAAGTCATCTGGTGTTGGTTGGGGAGCAGGCTTAATAAAAGGCTCCAGCCAATGTCTGGCCATTCTTTGATAACGGTTTGTACCGCTACCTTGCGCTTTTCGATGCTTGCAAGTGTATGCGGCATCCAGGGAAGCAAAATGTCTGTCAAGGAGTTGGCTGGGCGGTTTGCCCATTGGCCACCTGGGTCATGGCTGGCTAGTTCAGCCAGCAGATCACATACTCTAACAAGATACTGCTCATCCCAAGCTATACCTTCCAAAGCCCAGAGCAGCCCTGTCATATGGTTGCTACCGGTGATGCCTACGCCTTCCTGAGCAAAGAGCTCATCGAATGGGCAAGGGGACGATCGTAAAGCTGTTTCTACGGCATCAAGAAATTCTTTGGGCGCTGCTTCGGACAAGGTAGGCAGCAGACCGTTAAGGCTTCCCCATAACGTCCAATCCGCGCTGTCAAAGATATTCCGAATCGCCAAAACGGCTGTTATGTCGGCATTTCCAAGGGTGCAGTTGCTGCAAGCTTCCGGATAACAACCCAGAATGGCCAACCCTTCTGCAATCCCGCTGCGAATTGCGGGGGAATAGCTCGGTACTTTCCCGTGAATGCTGGCTGCATAACGCTCTTCTGGTGGCAGCTCAAAAGCGGGATCCTGTTCTTTCAAAACAATAGTGGTCAGCGATTTAAATACCTCCAGGTTTGGATCAAGAATTCTCGAACCCAAAAGCTTAAATAACTCTTTCCGGTGGGTTACAACCCACACGCCATCTTTCAACGATAAGGGGCTATTTGGCAGGTGTAATATTTCACGAGCCACCTTAATCCAATCTTCGTATCTCATATCGAGAATACGAGATAGAGCCTCCTTATCAGCTTGCTTCTTTTCATTCCATGATCCAACCAGACTTACCAGTGCTAACAGGGTCGCATCTGGATGATTCTTCCAGTCATCTGAAAGTTCATCTTTCTCAGGCCTCACGTTACTGGCCAGGTTATAGATTGCCGCCTTAACAGCGGTAAGGCTCATCTCAGCGGTGTACCTGTCCGGATCAAAGCCCTCTTTCATCTGCTGGTACGGATGGATGTAGTTACGGAAATTTCTCAGATGTTGCCCGAAATTCTTTACATCGAGCCGAAGGATTCCAATGTTGTGAGCAACATCTATAAGCTGTGCGAGACTCCAGTCTTTAAACGGTTTTGGCTTGCCGTTTTCATCTTTGGGGCTTTGCGGGGACCGGTTGAAGTCCGCAGGCTTTTTGTTCGCCAAGCCAAGTAGCAAACCTTCCAGTAAGGAGCCGCACAACATAATAGTGGCCATAGGGGAATGGGAGAGACAACGCTGCGCTTCGGTAAAACGGTTTTCCAGGATAGGTATAAGCCCCGGATCTACCAAAGCGGGAGACAGGGATAAGGTCTCTATAGCCTGGGTGGTTTCGGCCTCCATTGTTGTTATCTGAAGGCCGTCCAGAGCGCGTTGTCTATCATCGCCGCTCATTAGACTTTCTCCCGTGCGGCTCTTTTTTCAGCAAGCGTCAGGTGGTGGTCGTTAATCCGCTCACCCTTAAAGAGGTGGTACCAGGGTGCAGATTCCACATCCTTGCCACGGTCTTTGGTCCATTTGATGTTGGGTTTGTCGCGCAGGATGCCGGCGCTTTTCTTTTTGACGTCGCTTACGGTCATGAAGGGACGGATGTTGAGGCGCACGCCGTCGTTGAGGTCCGGGTCCCAGCCGATAGGTTGTTGTTCAATGGGCTTCCAACGCACGAAGATATCGTAGGGGGCTTCACCTTCCAGGATCTGCTCCAGCTTTTTCTTCAGCGCTTCCGCAGCGGCGAGGCGTTCTTCGGCACCGTCAATGCCGTTGTTGATACTCTCTCTCTGGCGACCGATCCAATCCTGCCCAAGATAGTTGTAAACAAGCGTTTCCAAGTTCTTACGATTCAACTTGTGGTAATTGACCAGAACGGAGAAGCCATCCGGCAAGCCGTCCCAGATGTGCCAGATAAAGGGGCGGTTCTGGAAGAGTTTGCAGTGCTGAGTGAAGAACTTGTCGCGCAGCCAGGTTTCCAGTGTTTTGCCGGCGTGGTCGGCACTCTTGAGAAGTTCTGCCAGAACATCGGTGGACCAGGCATCGCCATAGGCAGCGGCCAGCAGATTCAGCAGGCGGTCGGCAGCTGAGGCTTCACCACGTACCGGGGGAATACAGACAATGCCGTCTTCATCGGCGAAGGGCAGCAATGCCTCGCAGCGCTTAACCCATTCACGCTGCTCATCGGCCAGCTCCATATCGGTATCTAATTCAGCGGGCCAGCGGTAGCCGAGCAGACGGGCAACGGCGACTTGCAGGACTGTGTCGTCCGTGCGGAGCGGGCCTACGATTGTCCACTTTTGTTCTTCATCCCATACAACCGAACCGCAGGGATGACCATGGAAGATCCACTGTGTAGCGTCGTCGGTGTAGGGGCTGGGCAGGCCGTTGGGGTATTTTTCTTCGGCAACTTTGGTCCAATGGTCAAGATCGAATTCAAATTTCTCGAAGTATCCGTTATCAATACTCAGCGATTGATTCGAGCTGCGTGCCGAGTTTCTCATTTCCTCAGAAGTAGCAAATGCGGCAATTGCTGGAAGGTGGCTTTCGGTTTTGGGAACAAGTACTGGAATGAGACTGTGAAAATAATCTCCGCAGTAAATAGCTGGTGATAACGAGCGTACCCGGTCTATAGCTATGCCATTGTTACCCCATGCTTCACGCCCTCGTAAAGCTCCCATTCGCAGTTCTCCGCTAATAATGCGGGAGTCGACCAAACTATCGCGGCCTGCGAATACGCCCTTGTTTTGGCTCGGCCCCTGTAGTTTCTTCCAATGCGGTGAGTGCTCGCGTTGATAAGAGTATTCCCAAAATTGCCGCTTTAGCCTTGGATCATCACCAGTTGTGAGGCCCTGAAAGCAACCAGCATAATCGCGTACGTAGTTTGCAACAGAAGATTCTTCAAGTTTGATTGTTGAATCCGGATTCTCCAACTGCTTCGCCTGCTCCACGGCCTTAACTTCCGTCGCCAGCAATTGCGTGGCTTTCTCAGCCGCAGTCCGCGGCTCTGAAACATCCACGCCCCGAATCAGGTTGGTATGTTCTGCATCACCGAACAGCCCGCCGGATTCCTGAGCTTTATTCCCACGACTAAGGTTTATCATTGCAACAAATGCCCCAGCCGCTGCCGACGAATCGAATCCACCCTCGCCCAAACGAGCAATTAAATGCCAGGTATCGTTCTTGAGCAGCTTTTCGCGGAATTTCTTGTAGCTGGTGAGAAACAGCCAGTTCTGCGGCAGAACAATGCTTGAAGTACCGCCCTCGACACATAGCTCCAGGCAGCGATCAAGAAAGACGGTGGCCAGGTCATTTTTTGCCGCCGGATAGTGCCGCTCACAGAAGTCCCGCAACCGGTCGCTTTGCTTGCCCCGGGCCAGGTAGGGCACGTTGGTGATCACCCATTGGTATTGATCGGCCAGAAGGGTCGCGGCCTTGGCCAGCCCCTGAGCGACTACGGCAGCCTCGTGTTGAGCTTCGCCTTGCTGCTCGGTTTCCAGGGCTTGTTTCAGGGTGGTGGACAGCTCCTCCCACTTCACCAGCTTGGCGGCGTCGGCTTTTGCGGGGTTGAGCAGGCTGCCCAGTACCGGCGCATCCCTGAAGGTGTCGTGCATCCAGTCCAGCGCAATGGTGAGATTGTGCTTGCCCAGGCCGAGTTGCTTCCACTCTTCCTTAGCGACGCTGACGGACAGGCCGGTACAGGCCAGGTGCAGCTCCGGTAATGGCCGGTAGCCCTCGGCACCTGGGTATTTCCAGGCGGTCAGGGCCAACGCGAAAGCGGCCAGCTCCACACAGCGCTGATCCAGCTCCAGGCCATGAATGTTCTCTCGTAACACCGCATCCACAGCGTCCTGAGCGGACAAATCGTCGCGCTCCATGCGCATGGGCACCAGCATCAGGAAGGCGGCCACCAGAAAGTGGCCGGAGCCGCAGCAGGGGTCCAGGGTTTTCAGGTCGGCCAGTTGTTCCGGCCAGGCATCGAAGGTGCCGGCAGCCGGTGTCCATCTTGTGTTATCAGCCCCATCTTCCTGTTTTACAAAGCGTAGGTATTCCAACGGCACGCCGGGGATGGAAGCCTTCTCCCGTAGTTCTTCTTCGCTTTCGGCGTTCTTCAGGTCTTCCTCACTCAACTGCCGGGCCGCCCACCAGGCACCGAGGGAGTTGTCGAGCAGGAAGCTCACCATGTATGGCTCGGTGAAGAGCTGGGTTACGGCGGGGAGCTCCCGGGCGCCGATTTTGACCTCGGACTGGTTGACCTGTTCCTTCTTTTTGGCCTGCCAGAACTGGTAAACCCAGCCCAGGCTGTCGGAGGCGGTGAACACCTCCAGCGGCAGGCCGGCGACCTGGCGTTCCAGGGCCTGTTGGTGTTCCGGTGGCAGCGTGAGCTGGAAGACCGGGGAGTCCAGCCGGAAAATCTGCGGCAGCATACGGGCCGCATAGCGGGCGGCCAGTTCCCAGCCGTTGGCGGCGCCTTCGTCGGCGGCCAGGTCTTCGCACTCTTCCAGGGTGATGGCCACCGGTTCGTCCGGGTCCGGGTACATCAGCAGGTCGTTTTCCGCCAGGAAGCGGGCAAAGAGCATGCGGTGCCAGTGCTCGTAGGCGACTTCTTCCACCAAGCGGTCCATGCTCTGGACCTTGCCGCCGTTCAGGGAGTCACCCAACTGTCGACCATGGGCGCGCAAGCGGCGGCGCAGCTCCCGCTCGGTCTCGCTCAGATGCGCGGCCGGTGTGGGGTCTGCCACACCCAGCTGGTCCAACGCGGCGCGGGCACCGGTTTCGGCCGTGTCGCGGGCGTTTTTAACGGCGCGTTCCAGTTGGTTTCTGAGTGTCTTGTCGAGTGGCTGCATGTTCTTTTACTTCCCCAATCCTTAAAGTGATGCCACGGCTCCGGCTTTGGTGCCGTTAAAGCGCTTTTCCTGGCACATCGGTACGCACCGATATGCGCACTTTATCCATTAAACGCATAGTATGCGCATAGACATTTATCTATGCGACTTTCAATGCTCACGCGCATTGCTGTATTCATAGCGCGCCCAGCGCCGCTCCCCCACCTTCTGGAGGCCGGCGTTCTCCTGCATCAGCTCCTGCATCAGGCGCCGGGCCTGATTGCGGTCAAAGCGGGTAATTTGCCGGATGTCCTTGTTGCTCAGGCCCGGCTCGTTACGACGGGCACGCTCCATCAGAATGCTGAGTACGCGGGTTTTGGCGGCTTCCCAGTCAATGCGGCGTCGGGCTTCGCCCTGGCCGTCCTCGGCCAACCGATTGTAGAGCTCGGGCTGCATGCACCAGTAAGCGCCCCGCCCGGTGCCACCGTGTTCGATGTAACCGGCCGATTCCATTGTGGATAACTTTTCGCGCATCTCCGCTTCGCCACGCTGGCACAGGGTGGCTGCGGTGTTGGTGTCTATTTCCGGATGCTGGAGCAGGTATTGCAACAGCATCAGTTCATCCACGCCCAGGTTACGCCCGTGCTCGCTTTCCTCCGCCACAAACAGGCGGAAGGTGGCGTTCAGCTCCCGCTTGGGAAAGCTGACTTGCACCGAGTCACCAATCTCCCGGATCTGAGGCGGTTCTTTACCTTCCATCAGCAGGGCAGAGAACATGCGGTTAATGCCCAGGTTGCTGCGGTTTACCAGGCGCAGCCGGGTAAGGGCTTCCACCAGTAAAGGGTTTCGGGCAGCGGGCTGGTGGTGAAGGATGTTGTTGGGGGTAATGCCGGCGATAAAGCCCCCGTTATTGCTGATTTCCAGCCGGTCAGCATACAGCTTGACCATCACCGGCCCGGCTATGCGCAAGTCCGCATGGCAGAAGGCGTTCATCAGGGCTTCACGCACCGCAATTTCCGGCCAGGTGCAGTATTCGTAATGGAACATGCCCTGTTTGTAGGTGGTGATGGGGTTAAAGGGCACCAGCAGTTCTTCTATGCGCTGAACGGACAAAGGCAAAGCGCTGACCCGATCCTCCCGGATGCCGTAGTCGATATCCGAGGTCATTTGCAGGAAAGTCCAGTTGTGGCCGGGCAAGTGTTCCCGGATGGCCGCCTCGGTGCCGGCCAGCAGAATAGCGGCCCTGGTGAGTTTGCCCTGTTTGATCAGCCCGAGAGTGGACAGAAGTTCAGTGTTCGATAGCCTCAGCAAGTCTTCCGGCGCACGTTCCTTGCTGGCCTGGTTGCGCAGTGCTTCCAACGCTGTGGCGGACAGCAGTGAGTTATCCACAGGAGCGACGGCTTCTGCGGTGTAGTCCGTTTCGCCGGTTTCGACACTGATCTTCCGGCGCAGTGTGCCGGTCAGCGGAACGCAGTCTTTACTGACGCGGATAGTCCCTCGCCCTGCGGTGTCGGTGTACGGCGGCATACCGGGGTGAATCTGCATCAACAGCAACCGGCCGGTGCCTTCCGGTACGGCAAGCTCTTCGAATACCGGCATGATCTTCGGGTCGGTCTGGTCGTAGACGGCCTTTTTCAGCAGGTTTGAGTCGATTTCCGGTGGCACACCCAGAATGGCGCTACTTCGGCCCTGTATTCGGTCGGCCACGCCAAATACCACGGTACCGCCACCACCATTGGCCATGCACACGGCCATCTGAACCACGGTTTTTACCGCGTTGTCCCGACTTTTCAGATCCCACTGTTTGAAATCGAGGTCCTGGTCTTCCAGTTCGTCGGCTATGCAGTGGTCCAGCTCTGGCAACAGAGCCTCGATGTTGGCGGCGGTTCGCATGATGTCTGTCGCGCTCTTTATTTGACGGAAATCGGACCTTTTTCCAGGGCCGTTTTAAGCTGATCTTTCACTTCTTCCGCCCAGGCATCAACGTCTGCCTCGGTTTTCAGCGTGCGGCGTGGTACCGATACAAACTGGATTTCCGGCTCGCACAACTCCGCTGCCGCGACTGCTACGTTGTCAAAACGGCTGGGTAGCGCGGCTACCCTGTCTGCGAACATGCCCAGTGAGCATTGGTCCAGGGTGTTCAGTACTTCATCGGTAGACTGAACGGCCACTTTCGGCTGATCAGCCAGGGTCAGCTTCTGTTCGGACAGTAACTGGTTACGCTGCTCTGGCTCCAGCTGCTTCCAGTTTGCGTCTGCCTCCAGGCGTTTCATGCCCTGTTCGTGCCGGGCCTGGTAGTCCTGATTCAGGGTGTTCAAGGCTTCGCGCAGGCTTTGGGTCAGGCTGGTGATCAACGGGTTGATCGGGTCCGGCTCTTCCAGCAGTTGGCGCTGTTGTTCGATGGTGTCTACCTGGGCACGGTACACCTCGGCATCGGCCAGAGCGGATGCGTGGTTTACCAGGCGTTTGAGAACCATCCAGCTAGGCCAGCGCTGCTGGATTTGTTCTGCCAGTTTCTCCCAATGCTCAATGCTTTGAACGAGTTGTTCCCGGCAGTTATAAAGGGCCAGCAGTTGCTCGTTACCCGTTGTCAGGCGGATATCGTCAAGGAAGCGGGTGTCCGGGCGTTCGGGTTTGGGTGCTTCGCCACCGGCTTTATTGGCCAGGTCACTGACTTTCTGCAGGAACGATGGCACGTGCGCCAGTTCTTCGCCCTGCTTGGCGGATACACCCACTTTCTGGAGCACTTTGCGGATCTGGATACGCTGCGGTGTGGAGACATTGGCGGACTCCACTTTGAACATGGTTTTACCAATGCTCTTGCGCTCCAGTGCGGAAGGCTCGATGGGTTGCCCACGGTCGTCCTGGGCCCGGATGATTCCGGCCACCAGCAGTACCTGAAGGCCGCCATCCACCGCATCCCGGGACCAGCCGAAATCTTTCCCTTCAAAGTGAGCGCGTATGTCTCCACCTTTTTTGCCACCGGCAATGAATCCCAGAACGGCTTTACAGACCGGATTCTTGCCAGGCTCACCATCGTCACCGACGGCTTTGAGAGCATCCGGTGCGCCTGTCTTCGCTTTTTCGTAGGCTTTTTGCCAACCGCTGTGGTCAGCAATATGGAAGTTGGGGTACAGGCGTTGCAGCGAGTTGTTTGCCGCTTCCAGCACCATTTCCTGCAAATTGTTACCGAGGATTTCATTGCCACCACCCTGGAAGACCCGGGCGCCGGAGAAGGCTTCGCTGAGCAATTCCCGGATTTTGCCTTCGGCGGTCTGTTTGGTGGTTTCCATGGCCGCTTTGGCTTCGGTGCCTTCCGGCGTGTTGGGGGAGCCACGCTTATCCAGAGTGGCGCTGGCCGCTTTGTAATCGATCAGGTGATGGCGCAGGTCATCCGCTGAACGCTTGGGGATAAACACAAAAACGGTAGGCGACTGGTTCCCGGCTTGCCGTGCATCGGCCCGAACGGAGTTTTCATCACTGCTCCAGCCATCACGTACCCACACACAGATACGCTCGTTGGCATCCGCCGGTAGCTGGGCATCAAACACCGGGTAGATATCCCGGGTAACCTTCGCGTCGCCCTGCATCAGCGACAGTTTGCGCGCGACCTCACCGAACATGCGGCGGATGCGGTCGTCCCGTTCTGCGTGAATGCGATGGGCTTCATTGGAGAGCGCGGAACGCTGGCTGAGGAATTCGTCGGTCCAGGCGGAGCTCTCTTCAGTCTGGATGCGGTATTCCTCGCCCACTTTCATCAGCAATTCGCAATGATCCAGCAGGCCAGGCAGCTTGCTGCGCAGGCTGCTGCTACCACTGGACAGATCTTCTACCAGCAGATCTGCCAGTGAATCGACGTTCGCGCGAATGCCGATCTCATTGTTCTGGCCGCCCAGCTTGTTGATCAGAAACACCAGGCCGCAGGCGCGGGCCATCAGGCGCTGGTCTTCCGTGCCTTTTATCCAGCTCATGGTTTTTTCATGAACCTTGCGGGGCAGAATTCGGGCCTGCAGCAGTTTGTCTGCGGAATCGAAGTAAAGGTAATCCGCCGGTACCACATGGCCGAGTGGATCATCCAGATTGGTCTGGATGACTTTGTGAATCATGCTGAGCTGGTTACGCAGCTGACTGTCGGTGCCGGTCTGGTCCAGTATTCTCAGGGTGTTTTCCCAAAAGCGACGACGCACCGGCAAGATCGGGTAGTCCTGGGGGAAGTAAGGTAGGTCATCCTGCCGGTGGCCAATGGTTGTGCCCGCCAGGTGCCGGGAAATTTCGCCCAGGTTGGTTTGAAGAACCTGATCAATCGGCCCTTTGGCTTCGGGCTTTTTGGCGAGAATGACTTGCCGGATAACAGCATCGACATCGGCATCAGACAGCTCAACACGGATAGTGAAGCGCCCTTCGAGTTTCTTCAGATTGCTCGTGCCGGTTACCGCTGTCTGGCCAGTGCCAATGAAGAGCAGCTTGCCACCGAAGTTTTTACAGCAGGCCTCGACCGCTTCCTGCACTGCAATAGAGCGTTGGCTGTCTTCACCAATGAACTGCTGAACTTCGTCCAGTACGATCAGGGTAAGCGGGAATTTGCCATCTGTGGTCAATGCCTGGCGAATGGCCTTGAGCATGTCGTCGCTGGAAATGTCCTGAACGAATGGATACAGGTTGTTCAGGGTTTCCACGCAGGACGCCGGTGATGTAAACAGTGCCGGCTTTGCCTGTACCAGGGCTTCGTGCAGGCCTTCGGCCACGTAGAAGTTATCCAACTCTTCCTGCCAGTCGTAGCCGTTGGATTCGACACTCTGGCGTACCTGGTCGTAAATGCCTTCGTGCTTCAACCACATCACAAACCGGGCGACCGGGTACTGTTCCGGCAGCCCTGCCGATTTGAACAGAATACGCAGTAGCGCAAGCCGTACACTACCGTTCGCGCCGGAGCCCAGGGTTCCGGATGCCGCATGCAAGCCACCGTGGCGCTTGGCTTGTACGCTCAGCTCTTTGAGGTGTTCACTCACGCCTTGTGGCAGTTTGGCGATGCCCCGGGCAGTAGCGCCGTCTTCAAACTCTGCATCTACCCAAAGCGCCCTCAGCATCTTGACCAGATGGGATTTACCAGAACCGTAGAACCCGCTGACCCACACCGCCGGCTGTTGAGCCTGTTCGATGTTCTTCAGGTAGGTTTCCAGAATGTGGGACATGCCTTTTTCGTACTGGCCGTCACACACGAAAGTCTCCAGCTCGTAACGGAGTACCGCCAGGGCATGGCTTGTGGTTTCGTCGTTAACACTGGCCACACCTTCGTTGACCAGTTTGCGGGTGGTCGGATCTTTCTGATAAATCTCACGATTCTTCATGAACAACCTCTTTCCTTAATCCTTGTCTGCGGTTATCGGTACTGCGAGATAGTTCCACCCGTCGTAACCGTCCAATAACCGGTAATTGTTGTTTTCATAGCTGCCGGGAAACAGGACCAACAGCCGCCCCTCAACCAGGGGAGCCAACTTATCCACAACGTCTTTGACCTTGAGAAAACCGAAAAGCGAGCCAACACCCTGGACAGCCACTACGGTGTTGTCGTTTGCATTTGTTTCTTTGAGAACCCGCTCGAACTCGCTCACGATATAGTCCAGATACTTGGGCAAGACCGTGGCCAGCAGGTGCGGCTTCTGGAAATAGCTCTTTGCGTACCGCTGGGTAGCCAGCCAGCCTGCAAAGGTGTTGGTCAAATCAAACAGAACCCATTCGTGACCCGCCTGCCGGGTAACAATTTCGAATTCGTCTGCCCGGGCTCTGAGCCAGCGCTCTTCGTTTTCGTTGTAAACGCAGAAAACCACCCGCTGGGCTGCGGCGGCATCATCCCTCCAGGGGATAGCAATGTGCCGTCCGTACGATTGAATCAGGCGCTTAACCCTGCTCACGCAACCACTCCTGTTCCTGCTGATTGATCAGGTTGGGGAAAAGCACTTCGATCACATCCCCCACCCGCTTGTAGGTTATCCAGCCCCTGCGTGACGCCTGCTCGGCCAATTCGATGGTCTTTTCCCGAGAGCAGTCCAGCAGCTTGGTGTATTCCGTTCTGAACAGGCCTTGTCCGCGCGCACCGGCCAGGTAGCCCAGCAGCAGTGCGTAGGCCGCGCTACCTGCCGTGGGTGCCGCTTGGTTGCGAACTTTCTTGTTTCGCCCGGTGAGATGCCCGGATTTGGTCCAGCTGGAGTTGATGTTCTGCGCTGTGGATTTCAAAGTAGCTTTGCTGAACCGACCCGGCTCCAGGCTATCGATCAGTTCCTCTAGCGACTCACGGGTAATGACTGAGCCTTCGGGAGCCTTGAGAATCATTGGTGCGCTGGCACGGAAAATAGAGTCCCTGGCGTAGGTAGCCAGCAGCGCCAGCATCGGGCGACCTGCTTCATCTCGCTGCCAGAAATAAAGCAGAGCACGGAATAGCACATGGGCTGTGTCCAGAGAATAAAGCTCAGCCAGGTGCTTGTAGGTCAGGAGTCGGGTTCTACCAGAGCGTTTGCCCAGACAGTTGTCTTCCTCAATCGCACGTAGGTAATCAGCCTTTGTAGCGTCCGCACGGTTTACGTAATCGAGCAGAGCTGTGAGCTCGTCCAGCATCATGGTGCGGGAGCTGTGAGTGCCGCCACGCTCAAACCGGAACCCGAAGCGGGCAAGTTGTTTCTCGTCAGGCATTGGCGTTATTCCCGTCGCTGGCACCGCCGCTGCGTACCCAGGCATCTACTTCATCCTTTTTGAACTTCCAGGCTCTGCCGACACGGTGGGCGGGCATTGCTTGCCTATCAATCCACCGGTAAATCGTATCGCCACTTACGCCAAGGTATTTCGCGATTTCACTCACTGACAACCATCGGTCGTCCAGTTCCGTCATTTGCTCACTCCCCGCTTTTAGTTTGAGCTTTCACACGCTATGGCCTCCCTGGCGGTGCCCATATGGGTAGGAACCAATATATAGCCTGTGATTACACCTAACAACCGTATTGTCAGGCATAGAGCGGAAGTGGCGGGAAAAAAGAGGTTTCTTGAGGGTACTCTCATGGTACGACAGCGAGTGTCGCCTAACAGGCTGGCGTGAAATTTTATGTGGCGCTGAGGGTTCTTTCACATGTGAAAGAAATTTCGCTGGGCGGGTTTCAAAACTTTCACATGTGAAAGTTTTGGGCTGACAGCTGTTGACGGTAGTTATCAGAGGTTGACCAGAAAATTATCAAAATATTGATTTTAAAGGAATTTAAATTTTTATACGGAACGGGCTCTTTCCGCCCTTTTTGGGCAATTCCAGAGGCAAGGGTTTGAAGTGGACCCCGAAATTTGGACAGGTACCTAAGCTCTGATTCATCATCTCCACAAGGAGGAGAATCATGAGCAAGAAACGCAAGCAATACAGCGCATCATTCAAGTCCAAAGTCGCCCTGGCCGCCCTCAAGGGCGACCAGACCACATCCGAAATCGCCGCTCGTTTCCAAATCCACCCTACCATGGTCAGCACTTGGAAGCGCGAGCTGCTGGAGAATGCTTCGGACCTCTTCGAAGGCAAGAAAAAGTTCGGCAAGCAGTCCAACGAACCCAGTTCTGACGAGCTTTACCGTGAGATCGGTCGACTGACGGTGGAACGCGATTTTTTGTCGCGCAAGCTCGATCAGTAAGCCGTCAACAGCGGTTGGCGATGATCGAGCGTGGTCATCCCCAAGTCAGCATTTCGCGCCAGTGTGAGCTGCTCAAACTGAGCCGCTCATCGGTGTATTACGTCCCTCGTGAACAGTGTCAGGAGGATCTGGATCTGATGTATCTGATTGACCAGCAGCACCTGGAAACGCCGTATTACGGCTCTCGCAAGATGCGTGTTTATTTGCAGCGCAAGGGCCATCAAATAAATCGCAAGCGGGTGCAGCGGCTGATGCGCACCATGGGCATTCAGGCTGTATATCCACGCCCCAGAACCAGCATTCCGGGCGACGGGCACAAGATCTACCCGTACCTGCTCAAGGGGTTGAAGATCGACCGCCCCAACCAGGTGTGGGCAACTGACATTTCGTATGTGCCGCTGGCTCGGGGCTTCATGTATCTGGTCGCCATCATCGACTGGTACAGCCGCAAAGTGTTGTCCTGGCGGGTCTCCAATACCATGGACACAGACTTCTGCATTGATGCCCTGGAGGAGGCCCTACAGCGCCATGGAACGCCGGAGATCTTCAACACCGACCAGGGTGTCCAGTTCACCAGTGAGGCCTTCACAAACGTTCTCAAAGATCATGGCATCCGGATCAGCATGGACGGCAAAGGCTGCTACCATGACAACATCTTCGTGGAACGGCTCTGGCGCAGCGTCAAACACGAGTGCGTCTACCTCACAGCCTTCGAGGATGGACAGCACTTAAAGCAGGCGCTCCACCGGTACTTCCGGCATTACAATCAGACCCGGTACCACCAAACCCTTGATTACCAAACGCCCGATGAGGTGTACTACGGGCAACCCATAGCCTTGGCAGCCTGAGCCAGGGAAACACTGGGTCATAGCTTAGGGACACCATCAGGTTGTCCAACTGATTGGGTCCACCTCAGTTTTCAAGGCTCTGGTTTATCTTATTTCTCGTTGTTTCACACACGAGGATCAAAAGAATGAAAGAGCAGCTAGTACCAACGAAAGCTAGTGATACCACCAACAGCATGATCTTGCAGGAACTACATCAACTGAGGACGTTGGTTGAACGGCAAGGACAGTTGAACAAACCAGTTCTTAGCGTTGAAGAATGCGCGGAACTTCTGGGGCTTTCAACCAGCTACCTCTACCGCCTGACTTCGGAAAAGCGCATCCCATTCTATAAACCGAATGGTAAAAGAATTTTTTTTCATAGAGACGAAATTCTCGGCTGGGCTTTATCTGAGCGGATAACACCAGATGGAGAGCTACGGGACACAATTCGCTCTCATGCACACAAAGCCCGGCGCAGATAAGCGGTGGCAGGCATGATCGCGGGAAAAGATTTTATTCAATTTATAAACCGGCTAGACCCTAATCTAAGAGAAGGGGCTTTTGCTCACTGGCCAATGAGTATTCATGGGTCCTTTGATGAGAAACCGCCTGCGCTAAAGTTTCTCCTGCCAGGGATGATATCTGGCTCAGTAGGGGCTCTTGTAGCCCCTGGTGGGGCTGGAAAGTCGATGCTGGCATTGCAGATGGCCACCTGGCTCGTTACTGGCGCAGATACCTTAGGGCTTGGACCAGCCACAGTGACTAATGCTGCTGTCGCCTATTTGACTGCCGAAGATCCACTGCTCGTACTAGCGCATCGATTACATGCTCTCGGTCAGCAGTTATCCACAAGGCAACAGGAGTTATTAGCCGAAAACCTCTTTTTGATGCCACTGGAGGGATTTCGCCCAAATATTGGTTGTAATAGCTGGCTCAGTGCGCTGGAAAGTCTGGCCGGGGAATCTGACTTGTTAATTTTAGATACCCTGCGTCGTTTTCATGATGCTGATGAAAATTCCAGCTCGGAAATGTCGGAAATCATCTCAAGATTGGAAGCCATAACTGCTCGAACGGGCTGCTCTGTACTGTTTATACACCATGTAAATAAAGGATCCACTCAAACTTTCGGAACCGATCAACAACAGGCAATACGGGGGTCTTCAGTTCTGTCAGATAACGTGAGGTGGCAGGCGTACTTGGCCCCAATGACTGGAAAGGAAGCGGAAAGCTTTCGAATCAACGAGCAAAACCGGACCAAATACGTTCGGTTCGGTTTGAGCAAGTGTAATTATTCTGCAGGCCTTCCAAGCGAGAACTGGCTAATTCGATCAGAAGGAGGTGTTCTTCTACCAACTGCGTTACACCGAAACACAGTGCCAATGAGGAGGCCACGCCGTGCCTCAATTTGACCTCACTCATGTGCGCCATGATCATTATCACTGTCTGGCCCCCGGGCTTTTTAGCACAGCTCGTAACGAGGCGCGAAAGTCAGGAAAACTGGATGTGGTATATGAATTCAGCGGTGGTAATCGCATTGAATTCTCTGGTCCTGAGTCCTTGGGGGTTACCGAGCTTCGGGTACTCCAAGGATTGGTTGCAATGGCTGGTCCCGCAGAAACGTCACTTGAACTGCCGGTAGAATCTCCATCACCACTGGGTATGTCGCTTCGATCGATGTTGGAGTTAAAAGGGTATGCTTCTAACCAATCGGCGATTGCTGTCAAAAGCAGTCTACGTAAACTTGCCTATGAAATCGGGCTATCAAATACGAGAGATACGAATACAATCCGAGCTGCCATCGAACGCCTGTGGAAAGTGTCCGTTATCGCTCAGATAAATGGCCGACGAGCAGGTTTTCGACTACTGGCAAATTATTCAAGCAATAGCCGAGATGGAAGCCTGTTTGTCGCTTTAAACCCCTTTCTAACAAACGCGGTACTCGGTAACGGTCGACACGTTCGGATCCCGATGGGAGAAATCCGGAAAATTAGAGACGACCGAACCCGCTTAGTCCATCAATGGCTATGTGCTTGGGTTGATAGCGGTAAATGCCGCCAAGTCTCGTTAGCGAGGGTAAGCAGTGTTCTCTATCCAGATCCCTGTGGCCCTGAAACACACCGAAAAAGACTCACACGATCACGAAAAGCGTTATTGGAACTCAACGAAATCGGCTGGCAGGCAAGAGAGTACGCCAAGCAGAAGTTCGCCGTAATGCGCCCCTAATCACTATCACGATATTGGTCCCAAACTATCATGATATCTGTCCCGCGATATCACGATATTGGTCCCACCCAGGTTTAATGAACGCCTTTCATACCAAGGGCTCCAGAGTATTTCAGATTTCGATCTAAGATTATCTAAATAATCTACATGCGTGGGCTCGCTCCTCCCGGAGCCAGCCCTTGCCATTTCAATATCCACTGGAAGGTAGCGGTTCTGATAATACGTCAGGGAACTGGATCATCGCCTCGCGCTGCTTAGTTTCGATGATATCTGCATATATTTCGGTAGTCCGAAGCTCTGAATGGCCTAGAAGACGTGATACAGAGTAGATATCCACACCCCTGGAAAGCTGTATAACGGCGAATGTATGCCTGGCACTGTGGAAAGTGATTTTTTTCGTGATCCCGGCCTTCATAGCCCATCTCATCAGCTCCAGGTTGTGCCAGCTGCTATATTTCAGGCCTTTAAACACCCGGTCCTGTGGATCCGAGGGTGGGCCCATTAGAGACACTGCCGTTTTATTCAGATCCAAGTATTGCAGTCCTTTGGTTTTTTTTTGTCTGAACACCAATCGATAGCCATCATAAAACCGCTCGACTTCTCTCCAGGTTAGCTTTTGTACATCGGACCAGCGTAAGCCGGTACATGCTGAGAACAGAAACGCTTTCTTCAATACCTCATACCGGCATTCGGCTTTCGCCAAAGCTCGTAGCTCGTCTTCCGTGAGGTACACCCGTCGATTATTCTCTGGCTTGATAGTTTTTACTCGACGGACCGGGTTGTCACGAATGAGACCTTGTTGTTCCGCCTGATTTAAGGCTGCACGAACTTTATTGAAATAAGCGCTTTGAGTATTGGAACTCAGAGGTGAGGAGCTTTTGGTTCTAGCCGTGTGGATAAGATAATGGCGAAATGCTTCGAGAAAGGTTTGATCGACCTCCTCAAACGTCAGGTCTGGCAGCTTGTGGAAAACTTTCAGGTGCTTGAGTGTGGATACCCAAACTGAATGGTTACTTTGGCTTCCTTCTGCCTTCTCATCCGTGATGGACTGGAAATAATCGAAGAAGCTGGCCTTCAGCTGACTTGTGCCGGACAAACCGTGCTTGCCGGTTTCATATTCATAAAGGCGTTTTGCGCGAATTGCTTCAGCTGCGCGCTCGGCTTCCTTGTTGTGATGACGCTGCGCAGGCGTTCTGGGTTTGTCATATAGGAACAAATCCAAGGGTTCCCGAGATCGCTTATGCCGGCGCTTGCCAGTCTCCGGATCTGTGTAGGAACCGCCGTAGTAAACCAGGCGAATCGCCCTTTTCCCATCGCTGTCTGCTTCTCGAACTTCAATGCTGATTTTCATCTTTTTCTCCATGTGTACCCCGAGAGTCCCCCAAGACCATACTTCGGGGTACTCTCGGGGTAAATCATCGAGAAAAATGGAAAGACAAAAACAGCGAGAAAGAACAAAACCCTTTATAAACAGTTACTTGATTTACTTTTAGTTGCTGTAGATAACCCTTTTTTTACCACTTCACTTCCCAATGCAAAAACTGCTGAAAATCTTGCCCAGAAGTTCGTCCGGCGTCAGATGACCGGTGATTTCCCCCAGGGCATCCTGGGCTGCGCGAAGGTCTTCAGCCAGCAACTCTCCGGCCCCGTAACCCTCAAGCTGGCTCTGCCCCTGAACCAGAAGATCCCTGGCGCGCTGCAGTGCGTCCAGATGCCGGCGGCGGGCAAGAAAGCCGCCTTCGGTGGTGGTGACAAAGCCCATGCATTGCTTGAGATGATCCCGAAGCAGGTCGATACCTTCCGCACCTTTTGCGGCAATGCGCAGTACCGGCACCTCTGATCCCCCTGGCTGGTCCAGGCCGACCTCTTCTCCGGTCAGGTCCACCTTGTTGCGGATCACTGTGAGGGGCGCATTGGCCGGGAGCCGGTCGATGAAGTCGGGCCAGATATCGTGTGGCTCGGTCTTGTTGGTGGTGGTGGCATCCACCATCAGCAGAATGCGGTCTGCATGGCGGATTTCATCCCAGGCCCGGGCGATACCGATCTGCTCCACTTCGTCCGGACTGTCCCGCAGGCCGGCGGTGTCAATAATGTGCAGGGGCATGCCATCGATATGAATATGCTCCCTCAGTACGTCCCGCGTGGTGCCTTCAATGGCGGTCACAATGGCGGCTTCCCGGCCGGCAAGTGCATTGAGGAGACTGGATTTTCCCGCATTGGGCCTACCGGCAATAACCACTTTCATGCCATCCCGCAGAATGCTGCCTTGCTGGGCCTCTGCCAGAATGGTCTCCACCTGTTCCAGCAGACCCTCCAGGTCCCCGGCGACCTTGCCATCAGCCAGAAAGTCGATTTCCTCCTCCGGAAAATCAATGGCGGCTTCCACATAAATTCGCAGATGGGTAACGGCGTCCACCAATGCGTCAATCCGCTGGGAAAATACCCCTTGCATGGAGCGTACAGCGCACCGGGCCGCCTGTTCGGAGCTGCTTTCAATCAGATCCGCAATGGCTTCGGCCTGGGCCAGGTCCAGCTTGTCGTTCAGGAAGGCTCTTTCAGAAAACTCGCCGGGCCGGGCCAGGCGGGCGCCCAGTGTGCAGACCTCCCGCAGCAAAAGATCCAGGATCACGGTACCGCCGTGACCCTGGAGTTCCAGTACGTCTTCGCCGGTGAAGGAGTGGGGATTGGGAAAAAACAGGGCAATGCCTTCATCGATCAGACCAGCTTGGTTATCGAGAAAAGGTCCGTAATGGGCATAGCGTGGTCGGGGCTCAAACCCGAGCATGCGCCGGGCAATGGCGCCGGCGTCAGGGCCGGATACCCGTACAATACCGACTCCGGCCTGTCCCGGTGCGGTGGCGATGGCGGCGATGGTATCAGTACTGTGCATCATGATGTTTCCCCGGAGCACAAACAATAAAGGCTCCACCGGGGAGCCTTTATTGAGAGTCAGGCCTTCAGGCCGGTCAGTATTTCTTTTTGGCAGTTTCCGCTTCAATCTTGCGGGTAATGTACCACTGCTGGGTAATCGACAGAATATTGTTGGTCAGCCAGTAGAGTACCAGACCTGCCGGGAACCACAGGAAGAACACGGTGAAGACCACCGGCATCAGTTTCATGATCTTGGCCTGCATGGGATCCGGGGGAGTCGGGTTGAGACTCATCTGGATCATCATGCTGGCACCCATGAGGATTGGCAGTATGAAATAAGGATCCATGACAGACAGATCGTGTATCCACAGGATAAAGGGCGCATGACGGAGTTGTACACTCTCGAACAGGACCCAGTACAGGGAGATGAACACCGGCATCTGGACCAGAATTGGCAGGCAACCGCCCAGGGGATTGATCTTCTCACGCTTGTACAGGGCCATCATTTCCTGGGACATGCGTTGACGGTCATCCCCGTACAGTTCCTTGAGCCGGGTCAGCTGCGGAGCCACCGCCCGCATCTTCGCCATGGAACGGTAACTGGTGGCGGACAGGTGGAAAAACACCGCCTTGACCAGAACCGTCAGCAGAATGATAGCGACACCCCAGTTGCCCACCAGGCCGTGGAACCATTCCAGAATGATAAACAGCGGCAAGGCTATAAAGAACAGGAAACCAAAATCCACCGTGCGGTCAAGGTTGGGGGCTACCGCTTCCAAACGATCGATGATCTTGGGTCCGACATAGGCCCGGGCACCGACTTCGGCAGTCTCACCCGGGGCTACGGAGGTTGTCGGATAAACAAAGCCCATCACATAGAGGTTGCCACGGCGGGTGGTCTGAAACTGGGCCGGAGTGTCCTGGTCCGGGATCCAGGCAGTCAGGAAATAGTGTTGCAGGAATGCCAGCCAGCCGCTGGTGACCGTACGGTTGACGGGATTCTCGCTCAGGTCGGAAAAATCGTACTTTTCGTAGGGATCTTCCGGTGTACTGACCACCAGACCGAGAAATGCCTGAATACCAAACGAATTATTGGTCGTCGGATCGCCCGACTGGTCGCGCACAATCTTGCCTGTCATGTTGGCCTGGAATGGCTGATCTGAGTTGTTATCGATCAGATAACGGACATCCACTTCATAACTGTTGCGTTGTAAAGTAAAACGCTTGGTAATGGTGACACCAGTGTCGGTGGTGTAGGCCAGGTCGATGGTTAATTCGTCCTGGCCTGGCTGCAACTGATAAGCGGTCTGACTGGCTTTGAATACCGGAGAAGCACCGTTACGGCGGCTGTCGATGCCGTCCCTGCCGATCAAGCCGCTTTCCAGGATGTACGTTCGGCTGGGGCCGGTGGTCAGCAGCTTCAGCGGTTCTTTGCTGTTCAGCGATTTGTCGTAGTTGAGCAACGAACTCTCGACCAGATTACCGCCCACCGGATTAATTTTCAGCTGCAGGACATCCGTAGTCACAGTAATCAGGTTGGCAACGGATGCAGCCGGGTTGCTGCTGGCCTCAGTGGCCGTTTGCGGAGTGGTGAACTCACCTTCATTGCTTTGTGAACCGCTGGCCGGAATTGAAAATTCGCCCTGTGCTGCTTCCGCTGCGGTGGATTCCGCCGGGGCTGCCTGTTGAGAAGTTTGTGTGGTAGCCACTGGCTGGTTGTAATCTTCGTTCCAGGCAAGAACCATCAGATAACTGACAATCGCCAGCCCGGCAAATAAAACAATGCGTGGAATATCCATAGGGCTACTGTACTTTTTGGTTCAGATTTTGTGTTTGGTCCGCGTTTTCGTGGTGGTGACAAGAACCACAACAGGACCGGTTTGCTGTACCCGGTACCGGATCATACCCGTGTTTACCCCAGGGATGACACCGTAAAATACGCCGTAGTCCAAGGCTGGAACCCTTCAGGGTACCGTGGGTTTGGATGGCTTCGATGGTATATTGGGAACAGGTCGGGGTATAGCGGCAATGACTGACCATCATCGGACTGATGGCGTACTGGTAGAAACGGATAAGCAGTAGCAGCAACTGGCGCATCAGGCTTGCCCTTTTCCGGATTTCCCCGAGGAGTCCGGATTGCCGGAGATGGCCCGGGATTTTCTTTTCAGCCTGCCCCAGAGATCGTCGAGCAACTCACGGACTTGCGGGTTGCCAAGTTGGGCCAGACCCTGACGGCCAAGCACAATAATATCCAGAGCCGGAATGTCGGTACGGAGCCTGAAGGTCTCCCGGACCTGTCGTTTGATCCGGTTACGCTGCACTGCGTGCTTCAGGTTGCGTTTCGCAAAAACCAGACCGACCCTGGCATGGCCCAGTGAATTGGGTGTTGCCAGGATCAGGAAATTGCGGTGCGGAACCCGTATCTGCACATCGTCAAAAACCCTGCCGTAGTCACCTGGAGTCAGCAGGCGGGCCGACTTGGGAAACGCCAGAGGTTTCATCCGGGAATGTCTTATGCGGACAGACGGGCACGGCCTTTGGCGCGGCGACGGGAAATCACCTTACGACCGTTGGCAGTGGCCATACGGGCACGGAAACCGTGAACGCGCTTACGCTTCAGGACGCTGGGTTGAAACGTTCTTTTCATGGGAATGCTCTCACATTGCGAGTGTTGAATTCGGTACTGGCCGGAAAATATACAGCCGAAACAGGAGCGGCATTCTATGCAACTTCCGGGTGAATATCAACGGTCCTGTGGCCTGTTTGCGAGATGTGCGGAGCAGGGACAGGCAGTAATTAATTCAGTAAGAAGGTTTTTAATCTTTTAAGGATTATATATTACTGTTATTACGCACGGGTTTTTCTGTGGATAAGCATTTTTTAGTCCTTAATTTCAGTACATTGCCTTTGTGATGAGATTGTTGGTAAGGCGCACTGAGCCCTGTTGATAAGGCGATGACCGATTGTGAACAAGAAGGATCAGCAGGAAAGGGCAAGTTATGCCACGATGGACACACAGGTTGCCAACAAGGCTGAGGGCGGGTAATGCACATCCGGCTGTGGATAAGTCTTTGCGGGAAATTTTCTGTACACAAGGCTGTAGGTAAGTTGGTAGTAATCTGATTTGGTTTATAAAAGATATCCACAGCCTGTTCATGACCCTGTTTCTGTGCTTTCAACCTGAGGCTGGCTCGGGTTAGAATCCGGTGTTCAGCCCGGTTCCCGATGGAGTTGTCGGGAACACTCAGATGTGTGGCCTTGGAGGCGAGCAAGTCGTGCCGAATACAGTCTGGCATCAGTGCCTGGAAGTGCTCCGGGAAGAGTTTCCTGCTCAACAGTTCAATACCTGGCTCAGACCGCTCCAGTCGGATCAGCGGGAGGGGCAGCTGGTGTTGTTTGCGCCTAACCGGTTTGTGATGGATTGGGTCAATGAGAAATACCTGCGACGCATAGAAGAAGTATTAAAGGACCTGCTGGGTGGCCAGGCGCCTTCGGTGGGCATGAAAGTGGGCTCGGCACCGAAAGTGGAAGAGCCGGTAAGGCGTTCGTCGGATCCTGCACCGGGCCGCGTTACCGAGGAAGAAAGAAACAGCCGGGTCACGGAAGAAGAGCGAGGGGTGGCCGCAGCGGTCCCCAAGTCGTCCGGCGCCGCGCCGACAGGCAGCAGGGAGCCATCCCGGAGGGTGCAGGTAGAGGGCGATATAAAGCATCAGAGTTTCCTGAATGACGGCTTCACCTTCGACACCTTCGTTGAGGGTAAGTCCAACCAGCTTGCCCGGGCTGCATCCATGCAGGTGGCCGAGAATCCGGGGGGTGCCTATAATCCGCTCTTTCTGTATGGCGGCGTGGGTCTTGGTAAAACCCACCTGATGCATGCTATCGGCAATGAGATTGTCCGCCGGAATTCCAGGGCCAAGGTGGCATACCTGCGTTCAGAGCGTTTTGTGGCGGATATGGTCAAGGCGCTGCAACTCAACGCCATTAATGAATTCAAACGCTATTATCGGTCGGTGGATGCGCTGCTGATTGATGACATCCAGTTCTTCGCCCGCAAGGAACGGTCTCAGGAGGAATTCTTTCACACGTTCAATGCCTTGCTGGAAGGCGGCCAGCAGGTAATCGTCACCTGTGACCGGTTCCCGAAAGAAATTGTGGATATGGAGGAGCGGCTCAAATCCCGTTTCGGCTGGGGTCTGACGGTCATGGTCGAGCCACCGGAGTTGGAGACACGGGTGGCGATCCTGATGAAAAAAGCCGAGCAGGTTAATGTGCGGCTCAGCAGTGAAGCGGCTTTTTTTATTGCCCAGAAAATCCGGTCAAATGTACGTGAGCTTGAAGGCGCGCTGCGTCTGGTGATAGCGAATGCTCACTTCACCGGGTCTGAAATTACTCCGCCGTTTATCCGTGAGAGCCTTAAGGATCTGCTGGCTCTGCATGAAAAGCAGGTGAGCATCGACAATATCCAGCGTACTGTGGCGGAGTACTACAAGATCAAGGTGGCGGATCTGTTGTCCAAGCGCCGCACCCGCACCGTTACCCGTCCGCGGCAGATGGCCATGGCCATGGCCAAGGAACTGACCAACCACAGCCTGCCGGAAATCGGCGATGCCTTCGGTGGGCGTGACCATACAACGGTGTTGCATGCCTGCAAGAAGATTGTCGAACTGCAGGAGACGGATCCGGGAATCCGTGAAGATTATCAGAACTTTATGCGACTGCTGACGAGCTGATGATAGGTAACTTTTAACTCATTAAAGAACCCTGAGTGCCATGAAACTGACGATAAGCCGTGAATCCCTGCTGACACCGCTCCAGTCCATTTCCGGGGTGGTGGAACGTAAACAGACCATGCCGGTGCTTTCCAATGTGCTGCTGGAAGCCGAGGAGAATACCCTTACCCTGACCGGCACCAATATGGAAGTGGAACTGGTGGCCCGGGTCACGCCGGTGCACGTGGATCAGCCGGGACGCATTACAGTCCCCGCCCGTAAATTGTCGGATATCTGCCGTGCTCTGGGGGATGAGGCGCCGATCGAGCTTTCCCTGGAAGGGGACCGGTTGCATCTGCGTTGCGGAGCCAGTCACTTTACGCTTTCTACCCTTCCGGCGGAGCATTTCCCGAATGTGGAGGATGATGCGGAAAGTTTCCGCCTGGAGTTGCCCCAGAAGGAGCTGGAACGAATGCTGGATGCCACTGCGTTCGCCATGGCACAGCAGGATGTTCGTTATTACCTGAACGGGTTGCTGCTGGAAGTGGACAGCGGACATGTGCGCACGGTCGCCACGGACGGTCATCGCCTGGCCATGGCCCGTTTGGCGATGGACACCGGCTGTGCCAATCCCCTGCAGGTGATTGTGCCCCGCAAGGGCGTACTCGAACTGGCGCGGCTGCTGGAAGATGTGGAAACAACCGTTACACTGGTGATTGGCGACAATCATCTGAGGGCGACGATCGGTGCTTATACCTTCACGTCCAAACTCATCGAAGGCAAGTTCCCGGATTACAACCGGGTGATTCCGCGCGGCGGCGACAAGGTGGTGGTGGCGGACCGCACCACGTTGAAAAATACTCTGCAGCGTGCGGGCATCCTGTCCCACGAGAATATCCGCGGGGTGAGGCTCAGTCTGTCGCCCAACCAGCTGGAAATTTTCGCCAACAACCCGGATCAGGAGCAGGCTGAAGATGCGCTTCCGGTGGAGTATCAGGGCGAATCACTGCAGATCGGTTTCAATGTAGGCTATCTGGTGGACGTAATGAGTGCGCTGGATGACGACCAGGTGAAAATCACCCTGTCCAATCCGAATGCCAGTGCGCTGATAGAAGGGCCCGGGGATGATCGGTGTCTTTACGTGGTTATGCCCATGCGGCTCTGAGCCGGGCCAGTTGGCAGGCAGATGCAGAAACAGGTGACTTAAAGGATACGCAGAATCCATGGTCTGGAGCAGGAAGGCAATCATGTCGACAGTGAGTAACAGCATTAAAGGTGCCCTGCGGATTGGTCAGACGCTGACCGTGCTGGGCCGCACCGGGGTAAACTGGTTGCGCGGCGAACGCCCGCCGGTTCCGCGGCTACTGCGCGAGACGTTTGAATCCCTGGGCGCGACTTACATCAAGCTCGGGCAGTTTATTGCGAGTTCCCCGACATTTTTCCCTAAAGAATATGTGGAAGAGTTCCAGTACTGTCTGGATCGCACCCCCAGTCTGCCGTTCCCTGTTATCCGCAATATTATTCTTGAGGAGCTGGGCCGGCCCCTCGACGAAGTGTTCTCCGAAATTGATCCGGTCGCCCTGGCTTCCGCCTCCATCGCCCAGGTGCATGCGGCAAGGCTGGTCACCGGCGAGGAAGTGGTGATCAAGGTGCAAAAGCCGGGGGTTGAAAATATCCTGCTGACGGACCTGAACTTTCTCTATCTTTCAGCGAAGATTATCGAGACGCTGGCACCAAAACTTTCCTGGACATCCATGTCCGGCATCGTTGAGGAGATTCAGCGCACCATGATGGAAGAATGCGATTTCATCAAGGAGGCCAACAACCTCAAGGTGTTCCGCCGTTTCCTTCACGACACCCATAACGAAGAAGCCACGGCACCGCTGGTTTATGAACAGGCCAGTACCCGTCGTATTCTTACCATGGAGCGTTTCCATGGCGTGCCGCTCACGGACCTGGAAAGCATTCGCGGTTATGCGAGGGATCCGGAGCATACACTGATTACGGCCATGAATACGTGGTTTGCCAGTCTTACCCAGTGTGAGTTCTTTCATGCGGACGTTCACGCGGGCAATCTGATGGTACTGGAGGATGGGCGCGTAGGGTTTATTGATTTCGGTATTGTCGGGCGCATTAAGCCGGACACCTGGCAGGCAGTCAGTGATTTTATCTCAGCCATCATGGTGGGTAATTTCGAAGGCATGGCGGATGCCATGGTACGTATCGGAATTACCAGTGGAAACATTAACGTGGACAGGCTTGCGGATGACCTGCGCCGTTTGTACACGCAGATGGACAGCATGGTGCCGAACGACATGTCTTACCAGGCGGACCAGGCGGACGACGATGTGAACCACATTCTGATGGATATGGTGAAGATCGGTGAAAGCCATGGCCTGCATTTCCCCAGGGAATTTGCATTGTTAGTGAAGCAATTTCTCTATTTTGACCGGTATGTGCATATCCTTGCCCCGGAGATGGATGTGTTCATGGACGAGCGACTGCACATGTTGCACTGATCGCTAATTTTCGCAGGGTTTTGTACACTGGGAAAAACCCCGGGCCGGGTCAGACGAAAGAGTGAGCCACTGCGTTAGTACGAAAACGGCGCATATTTGCCCGGCCCATTGGTTATATGGAACCATCATGCGCCTCAGGATTGAAAAAATCCTGGCGTGCTTTCCCACCTTGCCCGGGACGATTTTGCTTGAGTTCCGCGGGCAGCCGGGGAAGCACCAGAGCACCCAGCCAGTGTATATTGGCTTTTTGTGACCCTTGCATTTCCGTTGGTTCAGATCCCTTATGGCGCTAGTCAAATTCCAGACGGAACATTTTCGTAATCTTGCGTCAGATTCCCTCAGTTTTTCTCCCTCCTTTAACCTGATTTATGGCGAAAATGGCAGTGGCAAATCCAGTCTTCTGGAGGCTATCGCCTATCTTGGGCTTGGCCGCTCTTTCCGGGTAAATCGACATAAGGCAGTGGTGCGTCATGGGGAAAACCGCTTTACCGTATTTGGAGGTTTGCAGGGCGGTGGGTCGGAATCCGGAGGCGATCATCGTCTGGGAATCAGTCGGGATATCGGCACGGATGAAACCCGTCTCAGGATTGATGGGGAGACGGTCCGAAGTCTTTCACGTCTGGCGGTGCACCTGCCGATTTCGGTTATTGATCCCGGGGTGTTTGACATAGCATCGGGAGGCCCGGGTAATCGCCGACAGTTTCTGGACTGGCTAGTGTTCCACGTGGAACCTTCCTTTGGTCCTCTGTGGCAGCAGTGCCAAAAAGCCACGTCACAGCGGAATCAGATGCTCAGAAATGGTAGACTGGACGAACAGCTACTGAAAGTCTGGGATCAGCAGTACTGCGACCTTGCAGAGCGTGTCACACACCATAGAAAGGCTACGTTCGAACGGTTCTCCGCTTTTTTCAACGCTTTAATTGATGAAGTGTCACCACCCTGGGCGGATGGACTGACGGCCCGGTTCTTTGGTGGATGGGACGATAGCGTAGCCTTGCAGGACTTGCTGGCAAGTCATCGGGAACAGGAAAGCAAAGCTGGCCATACCTTGTATGGTCCAAACCGGGCGGATATCCGACTGAAATACCGGGGCCGACCGGTGGCGGAGACATTTTCCCGGGGTCAGCAGAAAACCCTGGTGATATTGATGAAAATTGCCCAGGGCGCGTTGCTCAGGGATATCGGCAAACAGGTGACGTTTTTGCTGGACGATATCAATGCCGAACTGGATGTGGCTCATCGCGGCATGTTGGCATCGCGATTGAGCGCGATGGAGTCCCAGGTGTTTCTCACATCCATAGAGAAACCGGATCCCGTGGAGTTGTGGGGTCAACAGGTACCGGAATATAAAATGTTCCACGTGGAACATGGTCACTTAACGGAGGTTCAGCCGACTGCTCTGTAAGCAGCCGGGACACTGAACCACCACCGGTGCAGGCACCGGTAAAAGAATCCTTCAGGAGCACCTTAATGAGTGAATCGAATTACAATTCCTCCAGCATCAAAGTCTTGAAAGGTCTGGATGCGGTGCGGAAACGTCCGGGTATGTACATCGGAGACACCGACGACGGCACCGGTCTGCACCACATGGTATTCGAGCTGGTGGATAACTCCATCGATGAGGCATTGGCTGGTCATTGTTCGGAAATCGGTGTTGTTATCCACCCGGATGAATCCGTTACCGTGCGGGATAACGGCCGTGGCATACCAGTGGATCTTCACGAAGAGGAAGGTGTTTCCGCGGCGGAAGTGATCATGACCGTACTCCACGCCGGTGGCAAGTTTGATGATAACTCCTACAAGGTATCCGGTGGCCTGCATGGAGTGGGGGTTTCCGTAGTGAATGCCCTCTCGGAACGCCTGAAGCTGACCATACGCCGTGACGGCAAGGTTTATGAGCAGAGCTACCAGAACGGGGTTCCGGACGCCTCCCTGGGTGCGGTGGGCGATACCGATCGTAGCGGGACCGAGGTGCACTTTGTGCCTTCCGGGGATACGTTCACCAACATCGCTTTCCACTACGATATTCTGGCCAAGCGGTTACGGGAACTGGCCTTCCTGAACCGTGGTGTGCGTATCCGCCTTCAGGACGAGCGTTCAGGGAAGGAAGAAATCTTCGAATATGAAGGGGGACTGCAGGCGTTTGTGGAACACCTCAATACTAACAAGACACCTCTCAACCGGGTCTTCCATTTTGATACACAGCGTGAAGACGGCATTGCCGTGGAAGTGGCCATGCAGTGGAATGATGCCTTCCAGGAGAACATCTACTGCTTCACCAACAATATCCCCCAGAAAGACGGCGGTACCCACCTGGCCGGTTTCCGTGCTGCCCTCACCCGCTCACTGAACAACTACATTGAGCATGAGGGGCTGGGCAAGAAAGCCAAGGTCAGCACTTCGGGTGATGATGCCCGGGAAGGTTTGACTGCCATCATCAGCGTCAAGGTGCCGGATCCCAAATTCTCCTCCCAGACCAAGGAGAAACTGGTGTCTTCCGAGGTGAAGACCGCTGTAGAGCAGGAGCTGTACCAGAGCTTCTCTGATTATTTGCAGGAGCAACCCAACGAAGCCAGGCAGATCGTCAACAAGATGATCGAAGCGGCCCGGGCCCGGGAAGCGGCTCGTAAGGCCCGGGACATGACCCGTCGTAAAGGCGCACTGGATATCGCCGGCCTGCCCGGCAAGCTGGCCGATTGCCAGGAAAAAGATCCGGCCCTGTCCGAACTGTTCATTGTGGAGGGTGACTCAGCCGGCGGCAGTGCCAAACAGGGCCGTGACCGCAAGACTCAGGCCATCCTGCCCCTCAAGGGCAAAATCCTGAATGTGGAAAAGGCGCGCTTCGACAAGATGCTCTCCTCTGCGGAAGTGGGCACCCTCATCACGGCACTGGGATGTGGCATTGGCCGGGAAGAATTCAACCCGGAAAAACTGCGTTATCATTCAATCATCATTATGACGGACGCAGACGTAGACGGCTCCCACATCCGGACTCTCCTGCTGACCTTCCTGTTCCGTCAGATGCGGGAAATTATCGAGCGTGGCCACGTATTCATTGCCATGCCGCCCCTGTACAAAGTCAAACGGGGTAAACAGGAGCAGTACCTGAAGGATGAGCGTGCCAAGGAAGCCTATCTGACCCAGACGGCTCTGGAGGGCGCGCAGCTTTACGTAAATCCTCAGGCTCCGGCCATCAAGGATTCCGCCCTGGAAACCATGGTGAAGGACTATCAGGCCGTAATGGCGATGATCGACCGCTTGTCCCGGGCTTATCCGGCGAAGGTCCTTACCCAGATGATTGATAATGTGACACTCACGGCGGAAGATCTGAAAACCGAGGAGGCGGTGGCCCGCTGGGTCGCCCGCCTGGGTGATGGGTTGCAACTGGATACCCGTACCGGCACCAAGTACACCTTCTCCGTCGAGAAAGATCCGGAGCGGAATCTGTACCTGCCGAAAGTGGTTATCCATGTACACGGAATTCCGCACACCTATGTATTCGCCAAGGACTTCTTTGAATCCGGTTCCTACCGGGCCATCGCCCGTCTGGGCGAGACACTGGATGGTCTGATCGAAGACGGTGCCTACGTGCAGCGTGGCGAACGAAAACAGGCCGTGCTGTCTTTTGAGGGCGCGTTGGTATGGCTGATGAAGGAAGCCCAGCGAGGCCTGAGCATACAGCGTTACAAGGGCCTGGGTGAGATGAATCCGGACCAGCTGTGGGAAACCACCATGGATCCGGAAACCCGTCGTATGATGAAGGTAACAGTGGAGGATGCCATTGCCGCTGACCAGATCTTCACCACCCTGATGGGGGACGATGTGGAACCGCGTCGCAAGTTCATCCAGACCAATGCGTTGGAAGTGACCAATCTGGACGTATAATCCCGGGCACACTGCCCTGCAGTCAAAAGCCCAATAAAAAAGGCACCCGGAGGTGCCTTTTTTATTGGGCGCTGTGCCTGGTGTACCTGACGTTCAGCGGTCTTTGGTCGTGGACTTTCCGGACCCTTGTTCTTCGTGGAGGTGGGGAGCCATCGCCTCTTCCAGGGTGAAGCCGGTAAGCTTTCGGATTGACCGCCAAAGGTAATAGAAAATGCCGATCATCATTACCATGGATGGAATGGCAATCATCGGATAACTGACCAGGGTCATCTGCCCCAGCTCTTCATTGAACGCCTGGGTACCGGAGGGGCTGGTAACAATCCATTTGGCCAGAACATAGTTCATTATCGCAGAAAACAGAAACGTCCCGGCCAGAAAATAGGTGGCTTTCATTAAGCGCGCTTCAAATTCAGCGACCCTTCCGTTCTCTTTCAGCACCGTGTGAATCTTGTCCACATCCAATACCTTGGGGTTATACAGCAAAGTACGCACCAGGGGGTATTTGGTACGGGTGGAAACCAGCACCGCCAGACCGATGATACTGGGGATCGCGGCTTCCTTGATCGCCAGCCACTGTGGGCTCAGCTCCATCAGGCCGATACCGCCGGTAAGAGCGACACTGATCAGCCCCAGCAGCGCGATAAAGTTCTTCTTGTGGTAGCGAACCAACTCGAACAGCCCCCAGCCCAGCGGGAAGGCGAGCCCGATCACCAGGGCATTGACCCGGCCGAGATCCTCATCACCGCTGAATTTCATCAGAATGACCGAGGGAATAATGATACTGACCAGCAGATCCACCCAGGGTCTGGGTTTATGGTCCGGAGTACGGGATTCGGGAGATGAGGTCATGGCTTTGCCTGTGGTTACCAACGAACGACTGAGAACGCATGTTCAGCCGGGAAGCTTCTCAGGCAGTATACGATGAAACGGGGGGCTGTCGAAACGCTCCGGAACCCCTGTTTGAAGAGGTTCCGGACCCAGTAACGGGGCTGATCAGGCCCCGGCTTGTTTCAGGCTTTCCTCCAGGATGGAGAGGCCCTCTTCCAGCACCTCATCCTCGATGGTGACAGGCATCAGGAACCGCAGGGTATTGCCGTACATGCCGCAGCTCAGCAGAATCAACCCCTTTTCCTTGGCCTTGGCGGTTACCGCAGCAGCCAGTTCCGGCTTGGGTATGTGGTTGTCCTTGCTGTCCACCAGTTCGAACGCGGCCATGGGGCCCAGGTTACGTACATTGTCCACGTGGGCGAACTGCTCCTGCCACTGATCAAAACAGACTCGCAGTTTCTTACCCAGCCGCTGACTCTTGCCCAGAATGTCCTCTTCCTCGAACACATCAAAGACCGCCAGGGCTGCGGCACAGGCAGTGGGGCTGCCGGTATAGGTGCCGCCCAGGGAGTTGGGTCCCGAAGCATCCATATGCTTGTCGGTGCCCACAATGGCGGAAATCGGCATGCCGTCGGCCATACTCTTGGCCATGGTGATCATGTCCGGCTCAACGCCGCTGTGCTCGATAGCAAATAGCTTGCCGGTGCGTCCGAAGCCGCTTTGCACTTCGTCGACGATCATCAGCATGCCATGCTCATCGCAAATCTCGCGGATTTTCTTCAGGAAGCTGGCCGGGGCAGGATAAAAGCCCCCCTCACCCAGCACCGGTTCGATGACGATGGCCGCAGTGTCTTTAGGGTTGGCATCGGTCTTGAGCACCATTTTCAGCCCCCGGATGGCTTCATCCTCGCTGACGCCATGATAAGGAACCGGATAGGGCGCGCGGAACACCGTGCCCGGCATGGGACCGAAATCCGTGGCGTAGGGGTTCACCTTGCCGTTCATGGCCATGGTCATGAAGGTACGGCCGTGGTAACCGCCGTCAAAGCAGATCACGTTGGTTTTTCCGGTCGCGGCCCGGGCGATCTTGAGCGCGTTTTCCAGCGCTTCTGCCCCCGAATTCGCCAGCATCACTTTCGCGTGCCCGCGCACCGGAGCCACATTACTCAGCTTCTCCGCCAGTTTCACATAGCCCTCATAGGGCATGACCGTCTGGCAGGTATGCATGAGCTTGTCCAGCTGCGCCTTGACCGCTTCCACCACTTTCGGGTGACGGTGGCCGATGTTCAGTACACCAATACCGCCAGCAAAGTCGATCATCCGTTTGCCGTCGGCATCCCAGAGTTCGGCGTTACGCGCGTGGTCGGCGAACTGCGTGTTCGGGCTGGCTGCGCCCGCTGCCACGTACTTTTCCTTGAGTGCCTGCAATTCTTTGTTGCTCACCTTGGCGTTCCCCCTGGCATCTGTTTTTGAGAAGAATGTCATGCTCAGTGTAAGTGCTACCGGTCAGGGACACAAACCGCCTGGGCCATTACCTGACACTTGAGCTGCGGGAAGGCTCGTCGTAGAGTAACCCGTTTGTTCCACCCCTTCGGCGACTGCCCCCATGGACCACGATGCACCTGCACAGCCACCCCGGGCTGCAAGTCTGGATAATCCGCTCTATTACCTTGATAACATGGAAGTGGTGGTGCGCTGGGTGCATGACCACCACCGGGATCTGTTGACCGATGAGGAAGCCGGGCAAGTGGCGCATTTTCTGCAACTCCCCGTGGCTTCCAGGGCCTTGTTGACCCGCATGATCATGCGCACCGGCGAGTTCTTCCGCCCCGACCGGCTGCATTATCCGGAATTACCGGAAAGGGAAGCAACGGCGCTCGCGCCCCTGAGGAATCAGCCATGGCTGGAGGTCGACCCCGTCCTGGATCCGGGCACCCTGTTCCGCCTGTTTACCCTTGCGGAACTCCGCCCTTCGCTTGAACCCCTGCTTGAGAAAGCCGGTCTGACCGGCCAGCCGACCAAGGCGGCCATGCTCGATGTCCTGAAGACCACCAGCCAGGAGCCCAGGCCAGTCCACGAATGGCTGGGCAAAACGGCTCCCCCGGTGATCCGGCTGACCTGCATGGCCCTCTTTGACCGACTGCGTCTGATGTTCTTTGGTAATCTGCGCCAGAGCTGGTCTGATTTTGTGCTGGTGGAGCTGGGCCTGCAGGTCTACGAGCCGGTGACCTTCGGGCCGGAATCCAGAGCTTTCCAGACCCGGGAGGAAGTCGACACCTATCTGCTGATGCACCGCTGCCGGGAGCGTCTGGACGAAGGTGAAGAGCCGGCACGGATCTGGCAGGATATTCCCCCGGCTCCCGTCAATCCATGGCTGGCTGCCCGGCGTGACCGGTTGTTGCTGGAACTGGGCCGGTTGGCAGAACGTCAGGGAGACCGGGCTTTGGCTCTGGAAGCCCTGGCTACCAGCCACCACCGGGATGCCCGGCTCCGGCATTTACGACTGCTGGAACGCATGAAACGCCATGAGGAAGCCTGGCAGATCCTCCAACCCGCCCTGCGGGAGCTGCGTTCAGACCGGGAGCATGTGGGGTTGGCCAGAATACAAAAACGACTGGCCCGGAAGCTGTCGCTCGAGGTTTTGGAACAGACGGAAACCGTAATACCCGAGTCGCGCCTGGTGCTCGCCAATCCGGGCCAGCTACCGGTTGAACATGTGGTGGCGGAGCATGTCAGGCAGGATCACCAGCCGGTGTTCTATGTGGAGAATATCCTGTTCAACGCCCTGTTTGGTCTGCTGTTCTGGGAGGCCATCTTCCATCCGGTGGCGGGTGCTTTCTTTCATCCGTTCCACACCGGTCCGACCGATCTCACGCAAGGGGACTTTTACGAGCGCCGAAGAACGCGCTTCGATAAACTTTTTGCCACCCTGGGCAGCGACGAATACCGGCGAATCATCCGCGGCAACTGGCGCATGAAACAGGGCATCAGTAATCCCTTTGTGATCTGGCCGGTGGTCACCGAATCCCTGCTGGAACTGGCCATGGATTGTATACCCCCGACACACCTGGATGCGGTATTCCGGCGATTGCTGGTGGATGTGAAGGAGCACCGCTCCGGCTTCCCCGACCTGATCGGCTTCCGGCCCAAGGCAGACGACCCGGCTCGCCAATACCACCTGATTGAGGTGAAGGGCCCGGGAGACCGGTTGCAGGATCACCAGCAAGGCTGGCTGACGTTTTTTCTGGACCTGGGGGTCGATGCGCAAGTATGCCATGTCAGCTGGGATCCAGGATTGGTCAGCCCATGAAAGTCGCCGTACGCACTCTGTGTGAATTTGCCGCCCGGACGGGTGATCTGGATTTCCGCTATACCCCGGCGCCGGCAGCCGGGGAAGGCGTACGGGGCCATCAGGCGGTCGTCGCCAATCGGCCTTCCAGCTATAAAAGTGAGTACTCGCTTACCGGTAACTGCTTGGGAATAGAAGTTTCCGGAAGAGCGGACGGCTATTGCCCACAGCAAACACGGCTGGAGGAGATCAAGACCCACCGCGGCGATGTGTCCCGCATCCGGGCGCATCAGCGGGCTCTGCACCGGGCGCAACTGCGTGCCTATGGGGCACTGCTTTGTCGGCAGGAACAGCTCGACCGGCTGGAGCTGGTACTGGTCTATTACGACATTGGCCGCGGGAAGGAAACCCCGGTGCGGGAAACCGCCACAGCCGCCCAGCTATGGCGGGAACTTGAACAACTGTGCCGCCGCTACAGGCTTTGGGCAGAGCAGGAGGATCGACACCGGGAACAACGGAATACCTGGTTGGATAACCTGGCTTTCCCTTTTGACGATTTCCGCGCCGGACAGCGCGCCCTGGCGGAAACCTGCTACCGCAATGCCCTGCAAGGCCAGGCGCTGCTGCTGGAAGCACCCACCGGGCTGGGCAAGACCCTGGGCACATTGTTCCCCTCCCTGCGAGCCATGCCCCGGGCCGGACAGGACCGGCTGTTCTACCTGACTTGCCGCAACACCGCCCGTCAACTCGCCCTGGACGCGCTGCGCCAGTTGCGTATTGAGCGGGACAGGCCGCCCCTGAGGGTGCTGGAACTGGTGGCCAGGGACCATGCCTGCGAACATCCGGACAAGGCCTGCCACGGGGACTCCTGCCCCCTGGCAAAGGGCTTCTTTGACCGCCTGCCGGACGCCCGTGCTGAGGCAGTGCAGACCGGTGGCCTGTTGGATCATGAGACCCTCGCCCGCATTGCGGGAGGTCATGGCATCTGCCCCTATTTCCTGGCTCAGGAGATGGCCCGCTGGTGCGATCTGGTGATTGCCGACGTGAACCGGATGTTCGACCAGAGCGCCCTGCTCCATGCCCTGATTCGCCAGAACGGATGGCGGTCTGCCTTGCTGGTGGATGAAGCCCACAACCTGGTGGACCGGGCGCGAGGCATGTATTCCGTATCCCTGCACCAGCAGCGCCTGCTTAAGCTGCGCAAGACCGCGCCAAAGCCACTGCAGCCAGCCCTCGGTGGGGTCGGGAAGGCCTGGCAGACCCTGGGCCGGGAACAATCCGAGGCAGGCAGTACGCCGGTCTTTCTGGAAGGGCTGCCTCCGGCGATATTGCCGGCTCTGCAACGCTTGGTATCGGCTGTGACGGATTATTTCGCGGATAATCCACCGGATCTGGCCCTGCAGGAGCTGCTGTTCGAATCCATCGCCTTCATGAAACTGGCGGACAGCTTTGGTGAGCACTCCCTGTGTGAATTCCACAAACCCGCCCGTGGCCGGGCCAGACTCACTATCCAGAACCTGGTGCCGGCGGACTTTCTGGCACCGCGATTCGAGTCCGCTGATTCTGCGGTATTGTTCTCAGCTACCCTGAGCCCGGGAGTCTATTACCGGGATCTGCTCGGCATGCCGGAGGACAGTCGCTTTCGTTCCCTGCCGGGGCCTTTCCGGGCCGAGCAGTTACAGGTGCAGTTCACTCCCCGGATCAGCACCCGCAAAACCGAGCGGTCACAGTCTCTGGAACCGATAGCGGATCTGATTGCGGATCAGTATCGCAGAAGGCCAGGCCATTACCTGGCCTTTTTCAGCAGTTTTGATTACCTGCAGGCGGTCAGTGAGACTCTGGGTCACCGCCATCCGGATATTCCCCGGCGGGACCAGCAGCGCTTCATGTCTGCAGAGCAGCGCCAGGCTTTTCTGGCGGGCTTCCGGCACGATGGTGGCGCTGTGGCTTTCGCCGTGCTTGGTGGTGTGTTCAGCGAGGGCATTGATTTGCCGGGGGACCAGCTCATCGGGGCTTTCGTAGCGACCCTGGGGCTACCCCCTTTTGATCCCTGGCACGAAGTTCTCAGGCACCGCCTGGAGCGGCGTTTCGGCCAGGGATATGATTATACCTACCGGATTCCCGGTCTGCAGAAGGTGGCCCAGGCGGCAGGTCGGGTGATTCGCACCCCGGAAGACCGGGGGGTGATATGGCTGATCGATGATCGTTTCATGCAGCCGATGGTACGCAGGATGCTCCCTGCCTGGTGGTTTCCGGAGACCCCGGACGCATCAGCAGATTGACCCTTCTGCTGTTCTCAGGCATCAGGGAACGCGGTCCACTCCTCGACCCATGTGCGGCTGGTTCGAGGATTGATCGCACCCGGGTAATCTGCCGACTCGTCGAAAAACTCGGACTGGGGCGGGCGTTTGGCCGGCTTGTTGCCAGCCAGTCCCCTTGCCCGAAAGTGTGGCGCTGTTTCATGGCTGGCAGAGGAATGCAATGCGCTTTCCATCAGAGTGCTATTCCATTCACCCGCCTGAAGCAACCATTCACCCTCCCGGAAGCCGTAATCGTCGTCTTCGGACTCCTGTTTACCCGGTTCCTTTGCCAGACTGCCGGTGTTGGCTAACAGGTTGTGGGAGAAACTCAGCTTGTCCATGGCCACCAGGGATCTGACCTCGTCCCGGGTATCCAGCGCTTCAAGAGCAAAGCTGTCGATAATCATGTTGTGGAAATGTCCCCCGGAACCCTCGCGGAGCAGGATGGCGCGGTGTTGCTTTGCAGAGCGACCGCCGCCGTGCAGAGTGACGTTAAAGAAGGTGGGTTCAGAACGGGGCACGGCATTGTGATCCGAGCCATTGTTGTCGCCTTCAAAGCCGTTATCGCCGACATCACCGTGTTGCTGAATAATGGCGAACTGGACCTTGCCATTCCATCCCCAGTCCCAGTCTACGCTGTCATCGGCGGCACCCGTCACCAGAACATGTTGCAGGTTTACTGTACCACCGAATATTTCGATCCCGTCATCCAGTGCCCGGTGCACCTGTACATGATCAATGAGGGTATTGGAACCGCAGCCTCCCAGGGTGAGGCCGTTCAGCTCGTTGTTCCGATAGACCTCAAAGCCGGCAAACTCAATGCGGGTATACTGCAGCACCCCGCAGCTGTGTTCGGGATCCGATCCTCCAAACCGGCCCCGCAGCTCATCACCGGGTAGGCCCTCGATAGCCGCATCCATCTGATTGACCGGGGCTTTGCCCAGTAATACGACACCGCCCCAGTCGCCTCTCTGCCGCGTGCCTTCGGCTCGGTGGCTGGTGAAGACGACCGGTTGTTCGCGGGTTCCCCGGGAAAGCAGCTGACTGTCCCGGGTGACCACCAGGGCGGATCCCCTTTGACCCTCAATGATGGCCCCCGGCTGGATTGTCAGGTGGGCATTATCCACATAAATCACGCCGTCCAGAATATAGCGCCGCCCCGTTTCCCATACGGTGTCTGAAACAATGTCCTGGGTGATACGGACAACCCGGTTTTCAAATGCTGTGAAACCAACCACGGCCGCAACAGCGACTCCCAGAATGGGAATCAGCGCCAGCCGGTAGCGTGCCTTCGAACTCGAGGGGCGGCTTTCCGGGGTGTTACGAGGGCTTTCATGGGATGTCCTGGCGACAAAGGATTGGCCGTTGTCATTTTCCATTATCTCCCGGGCCAGCGCCTGGAGCTCGGGGGTACCCTTGTCTTTGACCCGTCGCAGCACATCCGCCCGGTAAGCCGGTTCCCTGAGAAGTGCGTTGAGGTGTACGAAATCGATGCCGTGACAGTGTCCTTTGTCCACGCTCCGCTTGAGTTTCCAGAGTTTTTCTACCAGCAGGGAGGATTGATCGGACATTACTTCTGCTCCGTTGGTATGAGAGCCTCTTTTTACACCTTTAATGTTAAGGAATTATGTCAGTATGGGGCGTAATGGCCCTGCCCGGATGCTCCCGGAGCAGCAAAGTGGGGGTGGGGGACGGCATGGGGAGTTTGATCGGTCATCCTCACAGGCATCCGGTAGCAAGTAAGCCATGGTCCTTCTATAATCTTTTTTATGAAAAAGCTGATCCTGAAGTTAAATGACCGAAGCCCTGAGACGCTCTCTATGAAGCGCCTCGGGCAGTACATTGCCCATCTCTCTGACATGCTCGGAGAAGTGGAGCATGTGCATTTTGGCTCGGTCAGCAAGGGCAGCGCCATGCTGAATGTGGATATTGAAGACCTCCACTATCACAAGGTTCTTACCCATGTGCGGGAAGTGCCAAATGGCATGGGCACAAAAAAACAGCTATTGGCACATCGTAGCCTGAAGCAGCTTATGGATGAGGATGGCACAGGAGGTGCGATTTTGAACGATGCGGATACTCCAATACTGTCGTTCAGGAAGCGGCCGGACGATGAAAAGCCCCTGATGGTCAACAAGTCGGGTTCCGTACAGGGACGTTTGTACCGTGTTGGCGGCAAAGACGACACAATAGCAGTGAGCCTGGAAGGCGCTAACGGCGAAACGCTGCGTTGTGAGGCATCCATCGATATCGCCCGAGGGCTGTCATCATTGCTGTTCAAGCAGGTTCGGGTCAGTGGCCAGGGAACCTGGGAGCGCTTGCCGGAAGGTGGCTGGAGGCTCAAAAAGTTAAAGATTGAATCCTACCAGGAGCTGGATATGGCCAGGGTGGGTGATGTGGTCGGCCAACTTCAGTCGATTGGTGGTTTGAAGTGGGCGGATATGGAAGACCCGCACGGAATAGCCAGGGATCTGAGAGGCTGATTTGAGATTATTAGTCGACAATAACATCCTGATCCAGGTCCTTGCCCCGAATAAAACGGGTCCCGGTTCGGGCCCCCACCCGAGCCGGGAATCCTTCCCAAGAAAGCCTTTTCGACTCTCCTGATTCACCTTCTATGCATGCTTTGCTCGAAAAGCACTACATATTGTGTGTTCATGTAACAAATCTACATATCAGGTTGACAATCGTCAAGCATAAACTAGAATCGTCAACCAACAGTTGTCAACGTTAAGGAAGAAAGCCATGTTGCATGATCGGTTGCGTCGTGCACGAGTCCTGAAAAATATGTCCCTACAGCAGGTTGCTGACCAACTCGGAGACATCACCAAACAGGCTCTGTCGAAATATGAGCAGGGTAAGGATGCGCCCAATTCAACTCGCTTGATTCAGCTGGCGGATGCGTTTGGCGTGAATCCGGAGTACTTCTTCCGTTCAGATTCCGTAGAACTGGGCGAAGTGGATTTTCGAAAGCACTCTGCGTTCGGCAAGAAGCAGCAGGAGGCGGTAAAAGAACAGGTACGTGAACATTTGGAACGCTACCTGGCCGCTGAGCGCTTGTTCGATAACGAGAACGACGGCAAAGGCTTTGCCAAATGGCGAGAGCACTTCCGAGTATCGAATACCGACGATATCGAAAAAGCTGCGGAGAGCCTTCGGGAGGAATGGCACCTTGGCACTAATCCCATCGCCAATCTCACCGAAACTCTGGAAGAGAACGGGATCAAAGTGGTTGGTCTTGCTGCTCACGAAAAGTTCGATGGGTTGTGCGCGGTAGTCAATGATGGCGCGGATGCTGTTATCGTCAGCAACACTTCTCGGCCGGGAGAACGTCAACGGTTCAATTTAGCCCACGAACTCGGTCATCTGGTAATGGACATCCCTAGCGACATCCATGGTACTCGTGATGAAGAGAGCTGGTGCCACCGATTCGCAGGTGCCTTTTTGTTCCCGGCCAGCCAGGTTCGGGCCACCTTTGGCAGTCATAGGAGCCGGGTGCTTTTAAAAGAGTTCCTGTTGGCCAAGGAAGAGTGGGGAGTGTCCATCCAAGCACTACTGCGACGCCTTTACGATTTAGGAATTGTTCAGCAGGGTTTTTACCAGAATACTTTCCGAATCTGGTCTTCCCGTGGTTATCGTAAAGTCGAACCCGACAAACTACCAACCGAAAAATCTTTCCGCTTGAGCCAACTCGTATATCGCGCATTGGCCGAAGGATTGATTACTCCCTCCAGGGCGTCGGAATTGCTGGATATAGATCTTGGAGAGATCGAAGAAGACATGGCTAATGGACAAGCAGGTGATGGCGCCGATGCCTTCGAAGATTCTCGTCTCTGACACCAACATCTGGATCGACCTGCATCACAGTAACCTGCTGGAAAAAGTATTTCAGTTGCCTTACCAATTCGTTACAACGGATTTCGTCTGGCAGGAGCTTCGGAAACCGCCTGGCCAGCACTTAGAAGATCTCGGGCTCACGATTGAGATACTGAACGGTGATGAAACTCAGGAATTGTTTGCTCTCAGACAGTCTCTGAACAACTCCTCCCTGGCCGATGTTTCCTGTTACTTCGTCGCCAGTGAGCGAGGTTGGACGCTGCTGACCAATGATCGCGCCTTGCGCAAGTCCGGACGGCAGGCATCGCTCGATGTGAGGGGCATACTCTGGATACTGGATGAGTTAGAGCAGCACGAGGTTCTATCAACCACCGACCTATTCCTGGCATTGACGGCAATGCTCGACGCCGGCGCCCGGTTGCCAGAGGATGAATGCAGGATGCGGTTGGCGAAGTGGCGGGAGGACTGATATACGAATTTCCCGCCAGCGCTGTTAACTGAAATGGGATCTCTGGACAGATCCAGCGGTGGTATCCTTTACCTAACCCGCTGCGGCATCTGCAGATGCGGGCTTCGTCCGATCCAGTGCGTCGAAAATCCCCTCAACCACCTTGTCTTTTCCCGCAAACAAAGCCTCCGGCCCGCCCGCATGAATCGAGGTGAACGGCGGCTTGTAAAGCGCAGAGGGCTCGATCACACCGCGAGACGCCAGCTGTTCAATGACGGTCTCAACGAACCGAATCTGAGAGCCCGTCAGGCTGCTAGGCTGCGAACAAAATAAGGTAGCGAAGGCGCGCCGGTTCTCTCCAGCAATCCGGACAGAAGGGTTTTGCCATCGTCTTCCCCCAGTCGAATCAGCATTGCTTCGAGCGCTTCCAGATCCTGCTTGGTTATAGGCTTGTTAGTTCTGAGACGATGGATAACTAGGTTGTCCAGGTGGCTCATCAAGTATTCGCGCACCTTCTTTTCATACTGGACGCTGGTCATCCTCGGCATGGGCACTTAGGTGGGTTTATGTACCCAACCTGTACCCAGCCGGAAACGAAAAAGGGCCCACCCGAAGATGCGCCCTAAGTCGTTGAAATCTGGTCGGCGTGGCAGGATTCGAACCTGCGACCCCTTCGTCCCGAACGAAGTGCGCTACCAAGCTGCGCCACACGCCGATCAACGGCCGGTATTATACGGATCGGCGGCTATTTTGCTACCCCCGTCAGGGAAAAAGCATCCGTATCATCCGCAGACCGGCCGGTGGTTGCCCTGTTACCCGGCGGTGGGCAGCAGGGAGATGTCGGCAACCCGCAGGAACAGGTTGCGCAGGCGGTTGAGCAGGGCCAGGCGGTTGTTGCGCACGGCTTCGTCGTCTGCCATGACCATGACTTCGTCGAAGAAGCGGTCGACCGGCTCACGCAGCTGCGCCAGGGAACGCAGTGCGCTGCTGTAGTCCCCCTGTTCGAACAGCGGCAGAACGGCCTGTGCCTGCTGTTCCACCTGCTCGGCCAGGGTTTTCTCCCCGGCCTCCTGCAACAGGCTGGTATCCACGGCTTCGCCGATGTTGTCCCCGCCCTGCTTGGTGAGGATGTTGGATACCCGCTTGTTGGCACCGGCCAGGGCCTGGGCTTCGGGCAGCTGGCGGAAGGCCTCCACGGCCTTCACCCGGCGATCGAAGTCCAGCGGCCTGGTGGGACGGCGGGCATGTACCGCCAGGTAGACCTCGGCACCGATACCCTGCTCGTCGTAATGGGCGCGGAAGCGCTCCAGCATGTAGTCCACCACGGTGCTGGCGGTGTTCTGTTCGGTCAGTACCGTGAAGTTTTCCGTGGCCCATTCGCACAGGGTCTGCAGGTCCAGCGGCAGTTCCCGCTCGATGATGATCCGCAGCACACCCAGGGAGGCGCGGCGCAGGCCGAACGGATCACGGGTGCCGGAGGGCGGCTGGTTGATGCCGAACAGGCCCACCAGGGAGTCGATCCGGTCGGCGATGGCCACGGCACAGCCGGTCAGGGTGCCAGGCAGGTCGTCGCCGGCAAAGCGGGGCATGTACTGCTCGTTCAGGGCTTTGGCGACCTCTTCCGGTTCGCTGTCGTGGCGGGCGTAGTATTCGCCCATGACGCCCTGCAGGTCGGTGAACTCCAGTACCATCTCGGTGACCAGGTCGGTTTTCGCCAGCATGGCAGCCCGTTCGGCCAGGGCCGGGTCGCTGTCGATGGCTTCGGCAATCTTCTTCGCCAGCGCCGCCACCCGCACGGATTTGTCGTGGATGCTGCCCAGCTTTTCCTGGAACACGATCGGCTTGAGGGCCTCAATGCGGTCTTCCAGGCGGGTCTTGCGGTCGGTTTCATAGAAGAAGGCCGCATCCGACAGGCGCGGACGGATTACCTTTTCATTACCGGAAATCACCTGCGCCGGGTCCTTGCTTTCCAGGTTAGCGACGGTGATGAAGTGCGGCAGCATGCGGCCGTTGTTGTCCACCACGTGGAAGTATTTCTGGTGCTCCTTCATGGAGGAGATCAGCGCCTCGGCGGGGACTTCCAGAAAACGTTCCTCGAAGTTACCCAGCAGTGGCACCGGCCACTCGTTGAGTGCCGTTACTTCGTCCAGCAGGTCGTCGTCGATCACCGCCTGGCCATTGCTCTGCTGGCCGGCAATGGTCGTCACGCCGGCGCGGATCTTCTCCCGGCGCTCGGCGAAGTCCGCCAGTACCTTGCCCTCTTCCCTGAGCACCAGCTCGTAGTCGTTGGGGGTTGGAACAATCAGTTCCTTGGGGCAGTGGAAACGATGTCCACGGGTGGTATTACCCGGAATGAGGCCCATAATCGGGGCATTCAGCACCTTGTTTCCGTACATCAGGATGATCCAGTGTACCGGGCGGACAAATTCGGTGCGGTGGGCACCCCAGCGCATACGTTTGGGAATCGGCAGGGCGGCCAGGGACTGGTCCACCAGCTCCGGCATCAGTTCCACCGTGGGTTTGCCCTTTTCCACGGTGCGGTAAACCACCCAGGCACCCTTGTCGGTTTCCAGGGTGTCCAGCTGGTCCGGCGTTATGCCCAGTGAGGTGGCGAAACCGGTGAGCGCCCGGGTCGGGTTGCCGGCATCGTCAAAAGCAGCCTTGACCGCCGGGCCGCGTTTTTCCACCGGCTTGTCCGGCTGGGCATCGGCCAGATCCCGCACCCGCACCGCCAGACGGCGGGGAGCGGCGAAGGTTTCCAGCTTGCCGAAAGCCACGCCGGCCGCTTCCAGTCCCTGGGCGATGCCCCGGGTGAAGGCATCGGAGAGGGGCTTCAGGGCCTTGGGTGGCAGCTCTTCGGTGCCGATTTCAACGAGAAAATCCTGTGTTGCCATGATTATGCGTTCCCTTGTGCCTTCTGCGCCTTGTTACTCTTTTTCCTGCCTTTGCCGGTGTTCTTTTCCGCCTCTTGTCGGGCGGCGGCAATGACTTCCTGGCGCAAGGCTTCCGGTGCCAGCGGGAAGCCCAGCTCCAGGCGGCTGTTGAAATAAGCCTGGGCGACGGCCCGGGCCAGCGTACGCACGCGCAGAATAAAGCGTTGACGCTCGGTGACCGAGATAGCGTGACGGGCATCCAGCAGGTTAAATGTATGGGAGGCCTTAAGAACCTGCTCATAGGCGGGTAAAGCCAGGCCGGCTTCGATCAGGCGCTGGCTCTCGCGCTCGTAAACATCAAAGCTGTGGAACAGGAATCCGGTGTCCGCGTACTCGAAGTTGTAGGTGGACATCTCCACTTCGTTCTGGTGGAACACGTCCCCGTAGGTGACCACGCCGTCCGGCCCTTCGGTCCATACCAGATCGTAGACACTGTCCACCCCCTGCAGGTACATGGCGATGCGCTCCAGACCGTAGGTCAGCTCGCCGGTGACCGGGAAGCATTCCAGACCACCCACCTGCTGGAAGTAGGTGAACTGGGTGACTTCCATACCGTTCAGCCAGATTTCCCAGCCCAGGCCCCAGGCCCCGAGGGTGGGGGATTCCCAGTTGTCCTCCACAAAGCGGATGTCGTGCACCAGCGGGTCCAGCCCCAGGGCGCGCAGGGAGTCCAGGTAGAGTTCCTGGATATTGTCCGGTGACGGCTTCAGTACCACCTGGAACTGATAGTAATGCTGCAGCCGGTTGGGGTTCTCGCCGTAACGGCCATCGGTGGGTCGGCGGCTGGGCTGGACATAGGCGGCATTCCAGGTTTCCGGCCCGATGGAGCGCAGGAAAGTGGCGGTGTGGAAGGTGCCCGCGCCCACTTCCATGTCGATCGGCTGCAGAACCACGCAGCCGTGATCGGCCCAGAATTTCTGCAGGGCCAGAATCAGGCCCTGGAAGGTTTTGATATCCCCGATGCTGTTGTTCGTTGCCTTGTCTGTCACGACGATTGCCTGTTGCTCGATCTGTGAGTGGCACCCGGCCGAGAGCTCCGGGCACTGGGAAAGCGCGCATTATACGCTGCTGTAAGCGGTATTTCTAAACGGCCTTTACATCCTTGTTTCCGGGGCCTGAACGGACGATCAGAAGAAAGTCAGCCCCACCTGGAACAGCTTTTCCACATCCCGCACCCGGGATTTGTCCACCAGGAACAGAATGACGTGGTCGTCGGGCTGGATACGCAGGTGGTCGTGGGCGATCAGTACCTCGTTGTGGCGCACGATGGCCCCGATGGTGGTGCCCTTCGGCAGGGGGATTTCATCCAGCCGGCGACCCACTACCCGGGACGACTTGTGATCCCCGTGGGCAATGGCCTCGATGGCTTCTGCCGCGCCCCTGCGAAGTGAGTGAACATTTACTACGTCTCCTCGCCGCACGTGCGTGAGCAGGCTGCCGATGGTGGTCTGCTGTGGCGAGATGGCGACATCGATATCGCCGCCCTGGATCAGGTCTACGTAATCCGGGTTGTTGATCAGGGTCAGTACCTTGCGGGCACCCAACCGCTTTGCCAGCAGCGAGGCCATGATGTTGGCCTCGTCATCGTTGGTGACCGCACAGAACACGTCGCTGTTCTCGATGTTCTCTTCCAGCAGTATGTCCTTGTTGGCGGCATCCCCTTCCAGCACTACGGTCTTGCGCAGGCTTTCCGAGAGTATCACGCAGCGCTCATGGTCCCTTTCCAGCAATTTGACCTGATAATGGTTCTCAAGGCTGTGGGCCAGCCGGTAACCGATGTTGCCGCCGCCGCAGATAAAGATCCGTTTGTAGGGCTTCTCCAGGGGCTGCAGCTCGCTCATTACTGAGCGGATATTGTTGCTGTCGGCGATAAAGAAGACTTCGTCACCCTCCTCGATGACCGTATCCCCCTGGGGAGTGATGGCCCGGTCCTTGCGGAAAATGGCGGCTACCCGGGTATCGATGCGGGGCATGTGAGTACGCAGATAGGACAGTTCGTGGCCCACCAATGGTCCGCCTTTGGTGGCCTGAATCGCCACCAGCCGCGCCAGGCCCTTGGAAAATTCCAGCACCTGCAGGGCACCGGGGTACTGAATCAGCCGGGTGATGTGCTTGGTGACCAGATGTTCCGGGCTGATCAGCACGTCGATGGGAAAACCGTTCTCGCCAAACAGCTCCTTGCGGGCCAGGTAGGCGCCGGCCCTTACCCGGCTGATCTTGGTGGGGGTCTTGAACAGCACGTTGGCAACCTGGCAGGCCACCATGTTGGTCTCGTCACTGTTGGTGACGGCAATCAGCATGTCCGCATCGGCTCCGCCGGCCTGGCGCAGTACGGAAGGATAGGAGCCGTGACCCTGCACGGTGCGGATATCCAGCCGGTCCTGCAGCTCCCGCAGGCGGGCACCGTTGTTGTCGATCACAGTGATGTCGTTGGCTTCGTTGGCCAGATTTTCCGCCAGTGTGCCGCCGACCTGACCGGCGCCCAGGATGATGATCTTCATGGTTTGGCTCGCTCCAGTACCGCGTAGAAGAAACCGTCATGGCTGGCGGCATCAGGCAACAGCTGCCGCCCTGCGCCGGTATTCACGCCCCAGGGTGCGTCCGGCTCGACCAGTTGGGCATCTTTTTGTGTCTTGAGGAATCTCCGGATTATACGGTGATTTTCCTGGGGGAACACCGAACAGGTGGCATAAACCAGCCGGCCCCCGGGTTTCAGGATCTGCCAGCACTGTTTCAGCAGGCTCAGCTGGATATCCGCCAGCGGGGTAATATCGGTCTCCCGGCGCAACAACTTGATATCCGGGTGGCGACGGATCACGCCGGTGGCGCTGCAGGGCACATCCAGCAGAATCCGGTCGAATGGCTGTCCGTCCCACCACTGGTCGATGGCTCCTGCATCGGCCTGCAGCACAGTGGCATGCAAATCCAGTCGATCCAGATTTTCCCGGATGCGTGGCAGCCGCCCGGCGGATTCATCTATGGCTACTACCTCCGCCAGTTGCGCTTCGCTTTCCAGAATGGCGCAGGTTTTCCCCCCCGGGGCGGCGCAGGCATCCAGCACCCGTTGTTCCGGGGCCAGGTCCAGCAGTGTGATGCAGAGTTGCGCGGCCTCATCCTGCACGCTCACCACACCATCGGCAAACCAGGGCAGCTGATCCACCGGTACCGGTGTGGCTAACTGGATGCCGTGGGGGGCAAAGCGGGTGGGATTGCCCTGCAGGCCCGCCTTTACCAGTTCGCCCTGGTAGGCTTCCCGGCTCATGCGCCGGGCATTGACCCGCAGGGTCATGGGAGCCTGGGCATTATTGGCTTCCAGTATCGCCTGCCAGTGTTGCGGCCAGTTATGGCACAGCTTTTCAATCATCCAGTCCGGATGGCTGTAGCGGGCGGAGGGGGTGTCATTTTCCGGTTCCCCTTCCCTTTCGGCGGCGCGCAATATGCCGTTGACCAGCCCGCTCAGTTGCGGCTTGCCGAGGGCCTTGCAGGCTTCCACCGACTCGTTGATCACCGCATAGGCGGGATGTTGGCTGAAGCGCAGCTGGAACAGCCCCGCGAGAGTCAGCAGATGAACGTCGCGGTCGTTCCTGCGCAGGGGCTTGTTGAGGCGTTGGCGGATCTCCGCATCCAGCCGGTGAAACCAGCGGCAGCAGCCATAGCACAGGGCCTGCAGTGCCGGTCGCTCACTGATCCCGAGCTGTGCCTGGGCTTCCGGTAACGCCTGGGAGAGGGACTGGCCCTGCTCCACCGCCAGCAGGGTCTGAGCTGCCAGGGCGCGCAGTGGCAGGCGGGCCTGTCCCATCAGTGCAGCTCCTGGCCGGGCAGCAGTAGCTCGCGGCCGCCATTGATCAGGTCATTGACCGATTGGGCGCGGCTGCCGGGCAGTTGCAGGCGCAGGATGCGCAGGGTCTGCTCGCCGCAGCGTACATCTACCCCCTCCCGGCTGCGCCGCAGGATGGTGCCCGGTGCTTCGGCCGAGCCATCTTCCTGCAGCACTTCGGTCTGGTGGATGCGTATTCGCTGATTGTCCAGGTCGGTGTAGGTGCCGGGCCAGGGATTGAAGGCCCGTACCAGATTGTGGATATCCCGGGCCGGGGCCTGCCAGTTGATATGCCCGTCCTGCTTGCTGAGTTTGTGGGCATAGCAGGCCTGGCTGTTGTCCTGGGGTTGCGCTTTGAGCTCTCCAGCCTGCAAGGACTTCAGTGCCGCCACGATGGCCTCGCCCCCGAGCTCCGCCAGCCGGTCATGGAGGCTGCCCCCGGTGTCTTCATCGGTAATCGGAGTGGTTCGTGTCAGCAGCATATCGCCGGTATCCAGCCCTTTGTCCATCTGCATGATGGTGATGCCGGTTTGCCGGTCACCGGCGGCAATGGCCCGCTGGATGGGTGCGGCACCACGCCAGCGTGGCAGCAGAGAGGCGTGTATATTCAGGCAGCCCCGGGTGGGAATCGCGAGTACTTCCGGTGGCAGAATCAGCCCATAGGCCGCCACAACCATCACGTCCGGGGCCAGTGCCCGAAGTTCTTCCTGTGCCTCGGTGGTTTTCAGGGATTCCGGCTGGAACACCGGCAGCCGGTGAGCCAGCGCCACCTGTTTGACCGGGCCCGGCACCAATTGGCGGCCGCGACCGGCGGGCCGGTCCGGCTGGGTATAGACCGCGGTGACCGGGTAATCATTATCCAGCAGGGCCTGCAAGGCGGTGGCGGCAAAATCCGGAGTTCCGGCAAAGACTATTCTCACGGAGGACGCTCTCTCGGACACCACTTGGGTGTGCAGTGAATATGAAAAAACCGGGCCTGTGACCCGGTCTGTCAAAATATCAGTCAGTGATCGCTGGCAGCTCAGGCACTTTTCTTGTGCAGCTTCTCCAGCTTTTTGCGAATCCGGGTGCGCTTCAGGCTGCTCAGGTAGTCCACAAACAGCTTGCCGTTGAGGTGGTCCATTTCATGCTGGATGCACACCGCCAGCAGGCCTTCGGCTTCCAGCTCAAAGGGATTACCGTCACGATCCAGGGCGCGGATACGGCAATGCTCGATCCGGTCAACATCTTCGAAGAAGCCCGGTACCGAAAGGCACCCTTCCTGCAGCGGCTGCAGGTCACCGTCCAGCACCTCCACTTCCGGGTTGATAAACACCCGCGGCTCGCTCTTGTCCTCGGACAGATCCATCACGATGATCTGTTTGTGTACGTTCACCTGAGTGGCCGCCAGCCCGATGCCCGGCGCATCGTACATGGTCTCGAACATGTCGTCGATCAGCTTGCGGATGTCGTCGGTCACTTCCGGCACCGGCCTGGCGATGGTGCGCAGGCGCGGATCCGGGTATTCGAGTATATTCAGTATCATGTCACTCGGTCTTTTGCTCGGTGAAAACTGGTTGCCGGTGTCACAGTTTGTGACGGGCAGCTTTGTTATTATTATCTCTCAAGTTCATCATTGAGTACAAACTGACCAGTCGATAGTCAGAATCTCTTGAACGAAACATGGAATTTACCCGAAGAACAAAAGATAACATCACAATCGGCGTGACATCTTCTATAGTAAGAGGATAAAACCCTGGGTCCGGGCGCAATACCCGTGTCAGGTAAACCGATAAGAATCCGATAAAGGCACGCGATCAAGGACTTATACAATGAGGAAACTGCTGTATGCTCTGGCGGCCAGTCTGCTGCTGGTCACCTTTACGGCCCAGGCGGCCCCGGAGTTCAGGTCCGACCACCCTGAGCGTTACACCGTGGTCAAGGGTGATACACTCTGGGATATTTCCGGCCGGTTTCTCAATAATCCCTGGTACTGGCCGGAAATCTGGCACGTCAATCCGCAGGTAAAGAATCCGCACCTGATCTATCCGGGAGATGTGCTGGCACTGGTTTATATTGATGGCGAGGCGCGGGTCACCAAGGTAACCAGCCGCGGCGTGGAAAAACTCTCGCCCCAGGTGCGCTCGGAGCCCCTGAACACGCCGATTCCCGCCATTCCCCTGGATGCCATCAGCAGTTTCCTGAGCGAAGCCCGCATTGTCGATCCGAAGACTCTGGAACAGGCACCCTACGTGCTTGAAGGGGAAGACGGCCGCATCATCACCGGTGCCGGCGATCGGGTCTATGTGCGCGGTGAGAAGCCGGCAGACAAGGTTGGCATCTACCGCCGCGGCAAGGTGTTCAATGATCCGGAAACCGGTGAGTTTCTGGGTCTGGAAGCCCGCAGCATCGCCCGTGGCAACGTAACAGCAGAGAACGGTGACGTGCTGACGGTGAGCATCACCCGCTCCAGCGAGGAGGTCCGCATCGGCGATCGCCTGCTGGTGCAGGAAGACCGTCGCATCAACACCCAGTTCCAGCCCAGCGCACCGGCCCGGCAGGTGGAAGGTCAGATGATCTCCGTGGAAGATGGTGTGAACCAGATCGGCCAGTATGATGTGGTGGCGATCAACCGCGGTACCCGGGAGGGGCTGGAGGCCGGCAATGTGCTGGCGGTATTCCAGGCCGGCAACCTGGTGCGCGACCCGATCACTGATGAAACCATCGAGCTGCCCTCCGAGCGTGCCGGCCTGCTGATGGTGTTCCGTGCTTATGAAAAAGTCAGCTATGGCCTGGTGCTGCAGGCGAGTCGCGTGCTTTCCATTGGTGACAAGGTCCGCAATCCCTGAACTGACCCGCCAAATAATCAGTCGATGAGCAGGGGCCAACAGGACGGCCCTTTGTTGTCCCCGGGAGCGGGGTGCCCCTTCCGGCATCCCGCCCGCTCTTATATGCCAAGGATGGAGTCAATGCCCGAACCAACCCTTTCAGTTTCGGAAAAACCTTTCTCACTGTTTGATCAGCCCGCCGCTGCCTGGCTGATGCTCACCCGGTTGCCGGGTTTCGGTCTGCAGACCCGGCAGGTGTTTCTGGACCAGGTGCAGGATGCCGGCACCCTGCTTGCCATGAGTGAGGGCCCCTTGCGTTCCCTGGGTATACGCCGTGAGGCAAGGGAGGTGGTGCTGGCCTGGCAGTGCCGGGACCGCAAGCATCCGGTGATTCAGGAAGTATCGGAGCTGTGGCAGCAGGTATCTGCCTTGGGGCTGGACTTACTGTGCTGGTCCGATACCGACTATCCCGAGCCGTTGCGCCATATCCACGATGCGCCGCTGCTGCTGTATCTCCGGGGCCAGCGGAAACTGCTGGGGCGGGAGCAGGTGGCGATTGTGGGCAGCCGTAATGCCACCAGGGCCGGTCTCGCCCATGCCCGGGATTTTGCCGCCGCCATCGGCGAGGCAGGCTATGTTGTTACCAGCGGGCTGGCACTGGGAGTGGACGGTGCGGCCCACGCCGGTGCCCTGGACGCAGGCCATCCGACCCTGGCAGTGATCGGTACCGGCCTGGATATTCCCTACCCGAGCCAGCACAAGGTTCTGGCGGAGCGCATTGCAGAGCTCGGTTTGCTGGTGTCTGAGTACCCACCGGGTACGCCTCCCCGGGCCGGCCATTTCCCCAAACGCAACCGCATCATCAGTGGCCTCAGCCACGGCGTGCTGGTGGTTGAGGCGAGCCGCCGCAGTGGCTCCCTGATCACCGCCCGGCTGGCCATGGAGCAGGGTCGGGAGGTGTTCGCCATTCCCGGATCGGTGCATAACCCTCTGGCCCGGGGCTGCCACGATCTGATCCGCCAGGGTGCCAGGCTGGTGGAAACCATGGAGGATATTCGCGAGGAGCTGGGTGCCTGGTGGTCCGGGCCTCTGGTGGCAGCAACGACCCCTAAGCCGAAACCAGCGCCTGCCCCGTTATCGTCTGCTCTGAATCTGCCGGATGCCGTGCCGGAGCAGACGGAACCGGGTCTTCCCGATCATCTGGCACAGCGTGAAATCGCGGTGCTGGAGGCTTTAGGGTATGATCCCCGGTCTACGGACGAGCTCTGTGAGGCCACCGGCCTGCCCGCCGATCAGCTGATGCAGTCGCTGTTGCTGCTGGAGCTGGATAATCTGGTGGAAGCAACCCCCGGAGGTTATCAGAAGATCGTCTGAACCGATGATGCGGATAGCCGGATACTCAATGGCAGACGAACGACACTCCCTCAGCTCATGGCAACAACTTATGGCCCGGCGGGTGCTGGCAGCCGGCGGTGTCATCGCCTATCCCACCGAGGGCGTCTGGGGATTGGGCTGTGACCCCTGGGACCGGCAGGCGGTGGAGCGTATCCTCCACCTGAAGCAACGTCCCGAAGCCAAGGGCATGATCCTGGTGGCCTCCTCCGTGGATCAGGTAGCGTTCCTGCTGGAACGGATCCCCGCTTCCTTGCGTGACCAGGCTTTGCGACACTGGCCCGGTCCGGTGACCTGTCTGATTCCGGATCCCGATGGCCAGGTGCCGGAATGGGTGCGCGGTAAACACAACACCATTGCAGTGCGGGTCAGCGATCATCCCGTGGTTCGTTCCCTGTGCGAGGCAGCGGGCTACCCGCTGGTTTCCACTTCCTGCAACCCCGCCGGCCGGCCACCGGCACGGACTTCCTGGCAGGTGAGGCGGTATTTCAACGACCGGCTGGACTGGCTGGTGCCCGGTGCACTGGGAGGCAATCGCCAGCCCAGCCGTATACTCGACATTTCTTCCGGAACCTGGCTCAGATAGAGGTAGTGATGACAAACAGACCCGACAGCGAAGCGGTTCGGCAATACCTGCTCGAATTGCAGGAGCATATCTGCCGGCAACTGGCGGAGACCGACGGTGTAAAAGGCTTCGAGAAGGACCAGTGGGACCGCCCGGAAGGTGGCGGCGGTATCAGCCGGGTGATCAGCGGCGGTGGCGTGTTTGAAAAGGGCGGTGTGAATTTCTCCCACGTCATGGGTGAGCAGATGCCCCCTTCCGCCACCGCCCACCGCCCTCATCTGGCCGGTGCCCCCTGGCAGGCAATGGGTGTGTCGCTGGTACTGCATCCCCACAACCCGTATGTGCCCACCACCCACGCCAATGTCCGGTTCTTTGTCGCCACGCCGGAGGACGCGGAGCCGGTCTACTGGTTTGGCGGCGGCTATGATCTCACCCCCTGTTACGGCATTGAGGAAGACTGTGTGCATTGGCACCGGGTGGCCCGGGATGCCTGCGCGCCCTTCGGGGAGGATGTATATTCCCGCTACAAACAGTGGTGTGACGAATACTTCTATCTGAAGCACCGGGACGAACCCCGGGGTATCGGTGGTCTGTTTTTCGATGATCACAATACGGGTGATTTCGACCAGGACTTTGCCCTGATGCAGTCGGTGGGTGACAGCTTCCTCGAGGCTTACGATCCGCTTGTGCGCCGGCGCAAGGATACCCCCTACGGCGAGCGGGAGCGTGAGTTCCAGCTCTATCGCCGGGGCCGGTATGTGGAGTTCAACCTGGTATACGATCGGGGCACCCTGTTCGGCCTGCAGTCTGGCGGCCGTACCGAGTCGATTCTGATGTCTCTGCCGCCGCTGGTGAGCTGGGAGTACAGCCGTGCAGAAGCCCCCGGCAGCGAGGAGGCCCGTCTGAAGGACTATTTTCTTACCGGCCGTGACTGGCTGGCGGAAATGCCGGAATGAAGGAGGGAACCATGCACAATGATCTCTACGCGGTAGTGGGGAACCCCATCTCCCACAGCAAGTCGCCAAGAATTCACAGCCTGTTTGCCAGCCAGACCGGGGAACCGGTGGAGTACACGGCGATACAGCTCAGTGCCGGTAATTTTGAGTCCAGAATAAGAAGTGAATTTGATCACGGCTGGAAGGGGTTCAATGTAACCGTACCTTTTAAAGAGGCGGCCTGGAATATAGCTGAGGTCCGCACTACTCGTGCTGAGAAGGCCGGCGCGGCAAATACGTTGTATCTGAACGAGAACGGACAGCTTACCGCAGATAATACGGATGGCATTGGGTTGGTTACAGATATTCAGAACAATCTGGGATTCAATATTAAGGGTGCGCGGATATTGATTCTCGGTGCCGGAGGCGCTGTGAGAGGTGTTCTCGGACCCTTGCTTGATGAATGCCCTGCGGAATTGACGATCGCTAACAGGACTGTGGTCAAGGCCGAGGCTCTGGTCGAGGCATTCAAGGATTACAGCGGCACCACCCGGCTGAGTGCCTGCGGCTTCGAACAGGCCAGCGGCCCTTTCGATCTCATCATCAACGGCACCAGCGCCAGCCTGCAGGGGGACCTGCCTCCGGTGCCGCCCTCGGTGATCGGCCCGGATACCCTGGTGTACGACATGATGTATTCCCTTAGCACAACCACTTTTAACCGGTGGGCGATGGATCAGGGCGCGCGGCATGTGCATGATGGCCTCGGAATGCTGGTGGAGCAGGCGGCCGAATCCTTCTTTGTGTGGCGGGGTGTGCGACCGCAGACCCCGCCGGTGATGGAGGTACTGCGCAACGAATAAGCCGGTTCACCTGCTAATGGTCTATGCTCTGAATAACATACTGTACAGAATGAGCGGTTGATGGATATTCTGACGCTGGTAGGCCTGCTGGCCGGGATTGTCATTGTCATTGCGGCCATGCTGGCCAACGCCTCGGCATTGACCTTTCTGAATCTGCCGGGGCTGGCGATTGTGCTGGGAGGCACTTTTGCGGTGACCCTCATCAAATTTCGTATGGGTTCGGTAACCAGCGCTTTTCGGCTGGCCTTTGCCACGGCCTTTACGGATCGTGTCGAGCGGCCGGAATCTCTCATCCGGGAGGTGGGTGAACTGGGCCGGGTGGTCCGCAAGGAAGGTGTTCTGGGACTGGAGAACCACGAAACCGGCAATCCTTTTCTGGCCAAGGCGATCAACCTGTGCGTCGACGGTCATCCTCCGGAGCTGGTGGAAGAAGCCCTGGCCCAGGAAATCGAGCAGATCGGCGAGCGTTACGATGTGGCGGAGCGGGTGTTCCGGGGCATCGGCGAGTCGGCACCGGCTATTGGCATGCTCGGTACCCTGGTGGGGCTGGTGCAGATGCTCAACACACTGGACGACCCCTCCTCCATCGGCCCGGCCATGGCCATTGCCCTGCTGACCACGCTGTACGGGGCCTTTATCGCCCAGCTGATTGCCTTGCCCCTGGCAGACAAGCTGCAGCTCAAGGCCGAAGACGAACGTCGCAACCAGTTGTTAATTGCTACCTCCATCCGCAACATCATGCGGGGCGAGAATCCCCGGGTTATAACCGAGCTGCTATCCGCCTTTGTTACTCCGGAACGCCGTGAGGGCCTGGCCCCGCAAACGGAGCGGGAACGGGAGGCCTGACACCATGATGGGTATGCGCCAGGCCCGCCGCCGGGGCAACCAGACACCGGCCTGGATCGTTACCTTCGCGGATCTGGCCACCCTGTTACTGACCTTCTTTATCCTGTTGCTTTCCTTCGCTGAAATGGATGTGGAGAAATACCGTGCCATGGCGAATTCCATGGCGATGGCCTTCGGCAGCAGTCAGGTGGTGGCGCAAGACGTGGGTGGCTCCCCCCTCACCCTGGTGGAATCCGACAGCGTATCGCTACCGGAACCTGTCGACACGCCGCAGGACGAACCTGAGTTTATCGACGAGCGCGCCGCTGGCAAAGCTCTCACAAAGGTTGAGCCTGGTGTGGTGGAGCTGACTTCAAGGCTGGTGACGGAGCTGGAGGCAGAAGTGGCCTCGGATCGGCTGACGATAAACTACGAACCGGATGAAGTGATTATCCGTTTTTCCGAGGAAGCCACATTCCGTTCCGGAGAAGCGGCCATCAAGCCGGACATGATCCCCATCATCAACCGGGTGGTGCGCGTGCTGGCTGGCTGCATGGGAGATGTGGTAGTGGCCGGTTACACCGACGACCGGCCCATTTCCAGTGATCGATATCGTTCAAACTGGGATCTTTCCGCGGCCCGGGCCGTATCGGTGGTCCACCAGTTGGTGCTGAATCGGCAGGTGCCGGCGGAGCGGGTGATCGCCGCCGGTCGCGCGGAGACCCATGCGCTGGTACCTAATGATTCAGCAGAGAATCGCGCCCGCAATCGGCGGGTGGAAATCGCCATCCGTAATCCTGAATGTGATGACTCGGTGCCCACGGGGGATCTGCCGGTGGAAATTCTCCCCTGAGCGGCCATATTCCCCGCACACAGGTGCTCATGCAGGATTTATATAAGCCGAAGCCCTTCAGCCGGTTATACTGTGCGCCTTCTGAATGACGACCAAGGTGAGAGACCATGAGCGGACCGGAAAAACCGAAAATAATCGGCGAGGAGTGGAGCGACGAGCGGGTCCGGAGCTTTCTGGATCTGAAGCCCTACCGTGAGGATTTGGATGCGGACTATTTCGTGTTGCTCCGGGCCTATGAGTCCATGCGTGCCGAAGACTTTGAGCGCTTCATCAAGTTCTTCGTCGAATCAGGACGCAATCTGAATGCGGCAAGCGAGCAGGGAGAGACCATTCTGGACCGGGTCTCCGAGCACCGCCGGAGCGTTGACTATGCCCGTACCCTGGAACGGGCCGGGGAAAAAAAATCTGCCGGCGCAGGTGCCTGAGGCAGCCGGCCGGCAGTCCCTGAGCCCGGTTATTCCACGTTGACTTCGATAGCCCTGGGCTCTTTGGGCTCGGCCTTTTTCAGGTTGAGGGTCAGTACCCCGTCCTGGAAGCTGGCTTTGATGCTGTTTTCATCGACGTTTTCCGGCAGGGTGAAACGGCGCAGGAAGCTGCCATAGACCCGCTCGATGCGGTGATGCTTTTTGTCGTTGGTTTCTTCCTCGTGCTTGCGTTCACCCTGGATGCTCAGCACACCGTCGTCCACGGTGACTTTGACATCCTCTTTTTTCATGCCCGGCAGTTCCGCCTCAATGGTGAAGGCTTCACCGGTTTCCTTGATGTCGACGGCCGGTGCCCAGTCGCTGCGACTGAACAGGTCCTTGCCTTCCCGTTCACCGTTGGCGCGGGTGAGACCGAACATGCGGTTGTAGCGGTTCATCATGTCTTCGAATTCGCTGACGGGATTCCAGCGTGTGATGTTGCTCATAGGGAACTCCTCCTTTTTACGAATCTGAGATCGTCTTCAGCTTCGCTCGCGGAACAGCTCCATGCCGGTGGGCCCGTGCCGGATGGTTATCCGTGAACATCTGCCACTATCCAATGTAGGAGCGGTTGTGGGGTTTTCAAGAGGCCCTGACCCGGGAATTGATCTGCATCAGGGTTTTGCTGTGGTTTTGGCCCTGTGGCCTGCTGGCTGTGGGGGTTGGCCCGCTCGGGGATGGCTTTGCAAAACACGCCCGTGAATACGTCCCTGTAGGGCTCGGGTCGCGCCATCCCTGGCGCTCCACGGTTTTGCAAAGCCATCCCCGAGCGGACCTTGCCAACTTTGGCCGTTAGCGCTTTTGGTGCTTCAGGTCGCACCTGGCCAGCATGTCGGCGGGAAACGGAGCTACTGGTCGTTCAGATACTCGTCCTTCAACTTCACGTAGTTTGCTGCCGTGTATTTGAAGAAGGTTTTTTCTTTCTCGGTTAACGCACGGGCCTGTTTGCAGGGGGAGCCGACGTAGAGGTGGCCGGATTCGAGGGTTTTGCCCGGGGGTACGAGGCAGCCGGCGGCGATGATGACGTCGTCTTCTACCACGGCTCCGTCCATGATGATGCTGCCCATGCCGACGAGCACGCGGTTGCCGATGGTGGCGCCGTGGATGAGGGCTTTGTGGCCGACGGTGACGTCGTCGCCGAGGGTGGTGGGCCAGCCGCCGGGGTTGAAGTCGGAGGCGTGGGTTATGTGGATGACGGTGCCGTCCTGGAGGCTGCAGCGCTGGCCGATGCGGATGCGGTGCATGTCACCGCGTATGACGGTCATGGGCCAGACGGAGCAGTCATCACCCATTTCCACGTCGCCGATGACGACACTGGCGGGGTCGATCCAGGTTCTCGCACCGAATGTCGGGTTGTACCCCTTGTGAGAGCGTATGTTCGTCATTATTTACACCTATTGGCAATTACAACTGGCTGTGCGTATGTTTGACAGTATCGATTGCAAGTCCTGGCATGGCTGCCAACAGACACTGTAAAAGGGGTTTTATGAACAATCCATTGTTGAGTGATGACCTTTTGCCGAGGTTCGACCACGTCCGGGTGGAGCACATGGAAGAGGCGATTGACCAGATCCTGAGTGATAACCGGGTGCAGATTGCCAATCTTGCCGGGCAGGAAGACCCGACCTGGGACACGCTGGCCCAGCCGATGCAGGGGCTGGATAACCGGCTCAGCAATGCCTGGTCGGTGATTTCTCACCTGAACGGGGTGATGAACACTGACGAGCTTCGCAAGGTGTACAAAATCTGTCTGGAGAAGCTGACCGAGTACAACACCGAGCTGAGTCAGAACGAGACCCTGTGCGCGGCCTACAAGAAGCTGGCGGAGCGTCCGGATTTCAAGGAGCTGTCCGAGGCCCAGCGAAAGTCAGTGGAGCATATCCTGCGGGATTTCCACCTGGGCGGCGTGGATCTGCCCGAAGCACAGAAAAAACAGTATGCCGCGCTGTCCAGGGAGCTGGCGGAGCTGTCCAACAAGTTCAGTGACAATGTACTGGATGCTACCCAGCACTGGTACAGGCACATTACCGATATCGAAGAGCTGGCCGGGCTGCCGGAAAGTGCGATTGAGGGTGCCAGACAGGCGGCGCGCCAGAGGGATCTCGATGGCTATGTGATTACCCTGGATTTCCCCAGCTTCCACCCGGTGATGACCTACTGCGACAACCGGGACCTGCGCCGGGAAGTCTATGAAGCGTTCGTGACCCGTGCCTCGGACATGGGGCCGGATGCCGGCACCTGGGATAACACTCCGGTTATGGCGGAGATTCTCAAGCGCCGCCACCAGCAAGCGAAGCTGCTGGGCTTCAACAACTACGCTGAGCGCTCTCTGGCGACCAAGATGGCCCGCAGCGTCGACGAGGTGCTGGGTTTCCTCAATCAGCTGGCGGAAAAATCCCTTCCCGTGGCGAAGAAGGAAGTCGAGGAACTGAAAGCCTTCGCCCGCGACGAGCACAGTATGGAGCAACTGGAAGCCTGGGATATCGGCTACTACAGCGAGAAACTGCGCCAGAAACGCTATGACATCTCCCCGGAAACCCTGCGCCCCTGGTTCCCGGTGAACCGGGTCATTCCCGGTCTGTTCCGGGTTGTTGAGAAGCTGTTTGACGTGCAGATCGAGGAAAAGCCGGAGGTGGAGACCTGGCACCAGGATGCCACAGCCTACTGCATCAGCCGTCACGGGGAGCCGCTGGCCTGGTTCTATCTGGACCTGTTTGCCCGCCAGGGTAAGCGTGGCGGTGCCTGGATGGCGGACTGCCGGATACGCTGGCGCAACCAGCAAGGCCAACTGCAGCTGCCGGTGGCCCTGCTGACCTGCAACTTCACACCACCCGTGGACGGTAAGCCGTCACTACTGACCCACGACGAGGTAACCACACTGTTCCACGAATTCGGCCACGGCCTGCACCACATGCTGACCCAGGTGGAGGTGCTGGATGTTTCCGGCATCAACGGTGTTGCCTGGGACGCGGTGGAGCTGCCCAGCCAGTTCCTGGAAAACTGGTGCTGGCACAAAGAATCTCTGGGCCTGATCGCCGCCCACCACGAAACCGGTGAGCCGCTGCCGGATGACCTGCTGGAAAAACTGCTGGCCGCGAAAAACTTCCAGTCCGGTATGGCCATGGCGCGCCAGCTGGAGTTTTCCCTGTTCGACTTCCGCCTGCACGCGGAATTCTCCGAGCAGGCACCCACCAATCCGTTGGATATGTACCGGCAGGTGCGCAGTGAGGTTGCCGTTATCGAAGCGCCGGAGTTCAACCGCTTCCCCAACGCCTTCTCCCACATATTTGGCGGCGGTTACGCTGCAGGCTACTACAGCTACAAATGGGCAGAAGTGCTGGCCGCCGATGCGTTCTCGCTGTTTGAGGAAAACGGTATCTTCGATGAGAATACCGGAAAGGCTTTCCTGCACAATATCCTGGAGAAAGGCGGTTCCCGGGAACCCATGGAACTGTTTAAGGCCTTCCGCGGCCGCGAACCGGAAGTGGATGCCCTGCTTAAACAAACCGGCATCACGGACGACGCTGCCTGAACCCGTCAGGACCGGGCCACCAGTGGGGGTGGCCGGTCCGGGAGTGAATTATGTCCAGTATCAAACGTTTCATTGCCGGTGCCATCTGTCCCCGCTGTGCGGAGATGGACAAGATCACCATGCACATCACCGACGACGGCGACCAGGTTCGCGAGTGCGTATCCTGCGGTTACACGGATGCCCTGTCGGAGCAGGAGGCGCCTGCCAATCCGGAGCTGGTGACCCGGGTTAACCAGCGGGCTAACAACGACGACCATACCGTCAAACAGGTGGTGTTCTTTAAATCGTCTTCTGACGACTGAGCTACCCTGGCAGGCATGTTTCTTGGCCTTGCCTCAGTTCTTCATCCTGTATCTGCCCGGGCCCAGGAAAATCACTGCCACCGCGCTCAGCAGAAAGAAACCCTGCAGCTCCAGTAACCAGCCGCCGTTGCTTTTCAGTGCCATCAGCTGGTGGCTGTGTACCAGGGCGATGGCCACCAGCATGTTGAAGACAATCAGCAGGGCACCGATGCGGGTCTGGTAGCCCAGCAACACCATCAGCGGTGCCACCACTTCCCCGATATAGACCCCATAGGCAAGGAATGCAGGCAGCCCGTGGCTGGCCAGCACCCCCTGAATGAATCCGACGCCGTTAATCAGCTTGGAAATGCCGTGAAACAGCAACAGGGCACCCAGTGTGATGCGGATAATCAGTTTTCCCAGGTCGGCATTGTCGAGCAAGATGGTCTCCGAATATGCAATGAGCTTGCATAATGCTGGTCGGCGTCAACTCTTCCCAAGAGCAAAACGGATATGGTTCCTTACCAGCAGGTTTTCCCAGTAATCGCGCATCCATTGCCAGGCCGCGTGGTTGACCTGGGCGACAAAGGGGTCGAGATCCAGTTCATAGTAATCGGGACTGCCGGCTATCTGCAATGCGGTAATGGTCGCCGCCTGGTCCAGTTCGTTGGCAAAGGGCTCGCCGATTAACTGATGGGCCAGCAGGTTGGCGCGGATGGCTCCCAGGTCGACCAGCTCGCTGGCGCGGGTAGAGCGGTTGTTTTCGCTCATTTCTTCCATCAGCCGGTGACAGAGGTAGGCGCGGATCAGCAATCCGTCCAGGCCGTCGTACTCGACCAACAACACTGAAGGTCGTGTGAAGAAGCGGGTAGCCGCGTCAATGAGTGGCTGGAACAGTGCTTCATCTCCGGCCTCTCGGGCACAGGCTCCCACACTCTCGATCAGGCGTGGCGCCAGCTCGATATATTCAACCGCAAACTGAAACAGACATACGGCGGGGTGGCCGCTATCAACACTGATGCTGGCCGGAAGGCAGGCTGCTTTATTTTCCATGTGCCGGAGAAAGGTTCCGGATCTGGCTTCCTGCCGTCGCGCCTGATCAATGAGTTTGAGTACCGCCTGTGGTGTCATTTCAGCAGATGCCGGTGTCTGTAAAGATTGGGGTGGCAAAGGTGCCTTCCGGGATTCGTGCTGAATTCAGGATTGGCTGGGCACAGAGGGCCGGAAACCGCGTGACACCCACCTATGAATCTCAGTGTAGACGAGATTTTCCGGCTTGCTGTCCAAATTGTGCTGCCCTGCTCAGTATGTGAACCAGCTGTCATTTCGAGCGTGACGGGTACTGACTCAGTGCGGAAAATTAATTTACGTTATAACGATATGATTCTTATAGCTTTAACATTTACCCAGAATTTTCGTTTTCCTTTGAACTGTGTCTATACTCAGTCCTGTAGTTATCCGTAGACAGGCTTCCACTCTGCTGGTGGTGTGTGTGAGCACCGCGATTGCAGAGGGATTACCATAAATCCGATAAGAATAACACTCTGTGGAGACACAGCATGCGCGTGCACGCGAAGCGGGCGGGTGCCCTTGCGAGCGGACTTATGTTACCGGCCATGTCCATGGCGGACTGGACGGTCAACATGTCGCCGGGGGTAACCAGCACCAGTAACGAGATTTTCAGTCTGCATATGACCATCCTCTGGATATGCGTGGTCATCGGCCTCGTGGTGTTCGGGGTGATGTTCTGGTCCATTATTGCCCATCGCAAATCCCGGGGCCACAAGCCGGCGAATTTTCACGAGAACACGTTGGTGGAGATCCTCTGGACCATCATTCCTTTAGTCATTCTCGTGGTGATGGCCATTCCCGCCACAGCGACTCTGGTGGATATGTACGACACCTCGGAGGCGGACATCGACATCAAGGTGACCGGGTACCAGTGGCGTTGGAAGTACGATTACCTGGATGAAGAGTTTGGCTACTTCTCCAACCTTGCGACTCCGCTCGACCAGGTTCAAAACCGGCAGGATAAGGGCGAGAACTATCTGCTGGAGGTGGACAATCCGCTGATTGTTCCGGTTGGCAAGAGGGTTCGGCTGTTGCTGACCGCTAACGACGTTATTCATTCCTGGTGGGTGCCGGCACTCGGCATCAAGAAAGATGCCATTCCCGGGTTTATCAATGAGGCCTGGTTCCAGGTGGACGAGCCGGGCGTCTACCGTGGCCAGTGTACCGAGCTGTGTGGCAAGAACCACGGGTTTATGCCCGTGGTGGTTGAGGCGGTGCCCGGGGAGGAATACAACACCTGGCTGGCGGAACAGAAAGCCGCTGCCCGCAAAGAGCGCGAGCTGACCCGGCAAGACTGGACCATGGACCAGCTCATGGCCCGCGGTAAAAAAACCTACCAGACGGCGTGCGCAGCATGCCACCAGCCCGATGGCAGTGGTGCGCCTCCCGCATTCCCCGCTCTGAAAGGCAGCGCAATTGCGACTGGCGAGAAGATGGCCCATATCGATATCGTGTTGAACGGCAAATCCGGGACAGCCATGCAGGCTTTTGGCGGCCAGTTGAGCGAGGTGGACCTGGCGGCGGTGATTACCTACGAGCGTAACGCGTGGGGTAATAACACCGGTGACATTGTCACGCCCAAGGAAATTCTGGATTACAAGAACCAAAAGTAACAGACGCCAGATAATAACGATCACCAGCCACAAGTTATGGCGGTAACGGGGGTTTTCATGAGTTCGGTTGCAGATACCCACACCCAGGACCACGGCCACCACGGTCCGGCCAAAGGTTTCAGTCGGTGGTTGCTGACGACAAACCATAAGGACATCGGGACCATGTACCTGGTGTTCAGTTTCACCATGTTCCTCCTTGGGGGAACCATGGCGATGGTTATCAGGGCGGAACTGTTCCAGCCCGGCCTGCAGATCGTGCAGCCGGAATTCTTCAACCAGATGACCACCATGCATGGTCTGATCATGATATTCGGGGCGGTAATGCCGGCCTTTGTCGGCCTGGCCAACTGGATGCTGCCACTGATGATAGGCGCGCCGGATATGGCGCTGCCGCGAATGAACAACTGGAGTTTCTGGCTGCTGCCCTGCGCTTTCCTGATTCTGCTCTCCACCCTGTTCATGCAAGGCGGCGCACCGAACTTCGGCTGGACTGCCTATGCGCCATTGTCCACCACATACGGCCCGCCCAGTACCACCTTCTTCATCTTTGCAATTCATATCATGGGGATCTCCTCCATCATGGGGGCAATCAACGTGATTGCGACGATCCTTAACCTGCGGGCACCGGGCATGACCCTGATGAAGATGCCGCTGTTTGTCTGGACCTGGCTGATCACCGCCTTCCTGCTGATTGCCGTGATGCCGGTACTGGCGGGTGTGGTGACCATGATGCTGATGGACATCAACTTCGGTACCAGCTTCTTTGATGCCTCCGGTGGTGGTGATCCGGTGCTGTTCCAGCATGTGTTCTGGTTCTTCGGGCACCCGGAGGTATACATCATGATCCTGCCGGCGTTCGGAGCCATCTCTCATATCATTCCGGCGTTCTCCCGCAAGCCGCTGTTTGGCTATGCCTCCATGGTATATGCAGTGGGCGCGATCGCGCTGCTGTCGTTTGTAGTCTGGGCGCACCACATGTTTACCGTGGGCATTCCCATCGTGGGTCAGTTGTTCTTCATGTATGCCACCATGCTGATCGCCGTACCTACCGGGGTGAAGGTGTTTAACTGGGTGGCCACCATGTTCCGGGGCTCGCTGACCTTTGAGGCACCCATGCTGTTTGCGGTGGCCTTTGTCATCCTGTTCACCATCGGTGGGTTCTCCGGACTGATGCTGGCCATCGCCCCGGCGGATTTCCAGTACCATGACACCTACTTTGTGGTGGCTCACTTCCACTATGTACTGGTGCCGGGTGCTATCTTCGGCATTTTCGCCTCGGCCTACTTCTGGCTGCCCAAGTGGACCGGCCACATGTATGACGAAACCCTGGCCAAGACGCACTTCTGGCTGTCGTTCATCGGTATGAATCTGGCGTTTTTCCCAATGCATTTCCTCGGCCTGGCCGGCATGCCACGGCGTATCCCGGATTACGCCCTGCAGTTTGCCGACTTCAACATGATATCCAGTATCGGGGCCTTCATGTTCGGTGCCACCCAGCTGCTATTCCTGTTTATCGTGGTCAAGTGTGTGCGTGGCGGCGAGAAAGCACCGGCCAAACCCTGGGACGGGGCGGAAGGTCTGGAGTGGACGGTGCCTTCACCGGCGCCTTACCACACCTTCTCGACACCGCCCGAGGTAAAGTGATCCGGGCAGGGTAACCAACAACAACGAACAAGCCATCGGAGAGTGTCATGGCGGAAAACCAGACCTATTACGTGCCGGAGCAAAGCAAATGGCCAATCGTGGCGACGGTTGGCCTGGGGGTGACCCTGTACGGCGCCGCCTCTATCATGGTCAACGGCAATCAGGGCGAACCAACCACCGGCGCCTGGATTACCTTTCTGATCGGCGCCCTGATTATGGCCTATATGCTGTTTGGCTGGTTCGGGGCGGTGATTTCTGAGAGTCGTGCCGGTTTGTATAGTGATCAGATGGACCGCTCCTTCCGCTGGGGCATGAGCTGGTTCATCTTTTCGGAAGTGATGTTCTTTGCCGCCTTTTTCGGTGCCCTTTTTTATGTCCGTGTGTTCGTGGTGCCCTGGCTGGGTGGTGACGGGGACAGGGGCAGTACCAACATGCTCTGGGAAGGCTTTCAGGCCAGCTGGCCGCTGCTCAACAATCCGGACCCGCAGGCCTACCCCGGCCCTGAGCACGCGGTCGGTCCGTGGGGGTTGCCGCTGTTCAACACCATTTTGCTGGTGACATCCTCATTTACCGTTACCGTAGCGCACCATGCTCTTAAGGCCGGGCACCGGACCAAGACAAAACTGTGGCTGGCGGCGACCATTGCACTGGCGGTGGTGTTCATGTTCGTGCAGGCCTATGAGTATGCCCATGCGTACCAGGATCTGAATCTGACGCTGCAATCAGGCATCTACGGCAGCACCTTCTTCATGCTGACCGGGTTCCACGGGGCCCACGTGATGCTGGGTACCCTGATGCTGGCAATCATGCTGATCCGCATCATCAAGGGCCACTTCACGGCAGATAACCATTTCGGATTTGAAGCGGCCGCCTGGTATTGGCACTTTGTGGATGTGGTCTGGCTGGGACTGTTTGTGTTCGTGTACGTACTTTGAACGCGATCAGGGGGTCGGATTCAGAGTCAGGCCCCCTTGCCAGAGGGCAATCAGTATTACCGCGAGAAGCAGTATGCTCAAAGCTACCCGCACCGCCAGGGAGTTAACCACACGGCGGGTCTTGCCTCCGTCCCGGATCAGGAAAAACAGCCCGCTGAACAGGCTGACCATAATGGCCAGCATAAGTATCACAATGACCGCCTTGAGCATGCGGATCTCCGTGGTTGAGGTATCAGTCTGAGGTCACTATAGCAAAGCATGTCCCCCAGCGGTTCAAATCATCCCCGGCGTTGGCAGCCAAACGGGCGAATACTGATCTTTGCAGGATTCTTCCTGCCCCTGTTGCTGGCTCTGGGCATCTGGCAGCTGCAGCGGGCGGGGGAAAAGGCGGAATTGATGGAAGGCTGGCAGGATGCCTCGGCTGCCGTCCAGTGGGCCGATAGCAACGCGGACCAACTGGTCACCGGGCAGCCAGTAGCATTATCCGGACGTTATGACGAGAAACGCTGGTTGCTGGATAACCGCACCCGGGATGGTCGGCCGGGTTATGAAGTGCTGAATCTTTTCGTGATCTCCGGGGGGGAGAGGATCGTGGTGAATCGCGGCTGGATTCCTGCGCCCAGGTTACGGAACCAGTTACCGGACGTCACGGTGCCCGCGGGTGAGCAACGGGTGATGGGCAGGGTGGCAGACTACCCCGATCCGCCGTTGCTGGGTGCGGCAGCAGGCGCTCCTGCGGGAAGCTGGCCGCGACGGGTACAGGCACTGCCCCGCCATGCGGCTGCAGAGCAGGCCGGGGTGCTGCTGCCTCCGGTCATTATCCGCCTGGCAGACAGCGACCAGCCCGGTGCCTACCGTGTTGACTGGGTTCCGGCGCTGATGGGGCCGCGGACACATTACGGATATGCATTGCAATGGTTTTCACTGGCTGTCGCTCTGGTTATATTGACAGTCGTTGCGAGTTACCGCCGAACAGGAGCCAATAATGACAAGTACAACGGCTGACCACTCTTCTTCCGGGGATACCCCTACTCCCAGCCAGGTTCGCCGTGGCCGGCGCACAGCACTGTTGCTGTTCGTTATCGGCTTCGGCCCGATGATTCTTGCCACGGTGATGTTCTATACCGGCTGGCTCAACCCTGAAGAGTACAGCAACGAGGGCCAGTTGATCACCCCGCCGGTGGCAATCGGGGATCTTGCCCTGCTGGGGCACGACGGGAAACCACTTCAACACCGGTTCGGGGCAGAACAGGAAGACCGCAGCTGGTTGCTGATGGTCACAGCGGATCAGTGTAACCGGGGCTGCAAGGAACTGCTTTACCTGGCGCGCCAGGTAAACATTGCATTAGGCAAGAATGCCAACCGGCTAAACCGGGCGGCCCTGATCGGTTCGGTACCGGCAGGGCCGGACAAAGCCTGGAGCAACGAATACCGGCTCACGGAGCGTTTGCAACAAGCCCCTGGAAGCAATGCCTGGCCGGAAGCTCTTGGCAGCCGCAGTGAGCCAGCCATTCTTCTGATCGACCCGCTGGGCAATATCATGATGAAGTACACCAGCGAGCACACCGGTAAGCAGATGCTCAAAGATCTCAAGCACCTGCTGAAACTTTCCACCATCGGCTAGCGAGAGAACAGGGAGCAGTTAGTTGCAGCATACAGATATAACTCCGCAGATACGCCGCCGCATGGCCCGCTGGTCGCTGTTTGCCTCCCTGTTGGCGGTGGTGGTGATCATGCTCGGTGCCTGGACCCGGCTGGTGGATGCCGGTTTGGGTTGTCCGGACTGGCCTGGCTGCTACGGATTCCTTTCGGTTCCCCAGAGTGAGCAGCACATCGCCATCGCCAACAGCCGCTTCCCGGAAACCCCGGTGGAAGTGGCCAAGGGCTGGCCGGAAATGATTCATCGCTATGCCGCAGGCACCCTGGGTCTGGTGGTGTTCGGGCTGGCGGGCTTTGCGGTGCGTCACCGGCAAAAAGCCATTCCGCTCAGACTCCCTTTGTGTATCGCCGGTTTTGTGGTTTTACAGGCAGCCTTCGGCATGTGGACCGTGACCCTGAAACTCTGGCCCCAGGTGGTGGCCCTGCATCTGCTCGGAGGCTTTACGACACTGAGCCTGCTGGTTTTGCTGACCCTCAGGTTGCGCCGAAGCGGAGCGGCCGGGCAATCGGTGGCACCGGAAGTGACCGGTCCCCTGCGGCGCTGGGTCTGGGCAGGGCTGATTCTGGTGATATTGCAGATCGCTCTGGGTGCCTGGACGGCGGCCAACTACGCCGCGGTGGCCTGTCCGGAGCTGCCCACCTGTCAGGGTGAATGGTGGCCGGCCGGCATGGATTTCCGGCACGGATTTGACGTGCTGCAGCAAGTGGGACCCAATTATCTTGGTGGCCAGCTGACCGCCGACGGCCGGGTGGCCATCCATATGAGCCATCGCGTCGGTGCTGTGTTGGTGGCGGGCTACTTTATGTTCCTGCTCTATCTGCTATGGCGACATCTGGGGCGCACCGCTCATGCGCGCCCGGTGCTGTTACTGGGAGGCGTTCTGGCGGCCCAGCTGGCGCTTGGCCTGGCCAATGTCTACTGGCAGTTCCCGCTGGCGGTGGCGGTTGCCCATAATGCCATGGGTGCCGCTTTATTGCTGGCGGTCATCAATGTACTCTGGCGTTTACAACCGCTGCCAGCCACGGCAACCGCCAAAGCCACGTCCGTGACAACAACCAACGAGGTGACGGCATGACCGAACACGCGAGAACCCTGTCCCACTCAGGTGCTGCATCCGCACAAGCGTCCTGGCGGGATTACCTGGAGCTTACCAAGCCCCGTGTGGTTGCGCTGATGATCCTCACCTCAGTAATCGGCATGCTGCTGGCTGAGCCAGGCCTGCCTTCCCTGGCGGTTTTGCTGTTCGGTAACCTGGGTATTGCGCTGCTGGCGGGTGGGGCGGCGGTGGTCAACCATGTGGTGGACCAGAAGATCGACACCGTGATGGCCCGTACCCGCAAGCGCCCGGTGGCCACCGGGCGGGTATCGCCGCTGAGTGGACTGCTGTTTGCCACGACACTTGCGGTGGCGGGCATGGTGGTGTTGGTCTGGCAGGTAAACCAACTGACCGCCTGGCTTACCCTGGCATCGTTGGTGGGTTATGCCGGCATCTACACCCTGTTCCTCAAGCGGGCGACGCCACAGAATATCGTGATAGGCGGTCTGGCCGGTGCCATGCCGCCCCTGCTGGGCTGGACCGCAGTCACTGGCCAGGTTGAGGGCCACGCCCTGTTGCTGGTACTGATTATCTTCGCCTGGACACCGCCCCATTTCTGGGCCCTGGCCATTCATCGCAAGGAAGAATACGCCAAGGCCGGTATTCCCATGCTGCCGGTCACCCATGGCAACAAGTACACCGAGCTGCACATCCTGCTGTATACCCTCATATTGCTGGCTGTCAGTCTGCTGCCGTTTGTCACCGGGATGTCCGGCGGTATCTATCTGATGGGTGCCCTGGCACTGGGCCTGCGGTTCCTGCAATATGCGGTCAGACTACTGCGGGGGGATGACCGTCAGGTGGCGCTTGATACCTTCAAATACTCCATTACCTACCTGATGGCCCTGTTCGTGGTGCTGTTGGTGGATCACTTCGTGTTTTTCTGAGGAGGTGTTGTGCGGGGCTCTGTGCGCCTGACGGTTGCCATCTTGTTGCTTGTGGTTGTATTGGTGTTTGGTCTGGTGGTTGGCCGTCAGATACTGAGCAGCGGGGAGCAGAAAACGGCTGCGCCGGAACTCTCCGATATCCGCACCTACGTGTATGAAAAGGGTCGGCCCCTCAGCGATTTTGAACTGGTTAACGAGCAGGGCGAACCGGTCACCGCCGAGAGTCTCAAGGGTCACTGGACCTTTGCCTTTGTGGGTTACACCAACTGCCCGGATATCTGCCCCGCCACCCTGGCGCAACTGCGGCAGACCGACAAGCTGCTGGGGGGCGAACTGCCCCGGCCCTGGTACCTGCTGGTTTCCGCGGACCCGGAGCATGACACACCGGAAAAACTTCGTGAGTACCTGGCCTTCTTCGGTGAGGATTTCCATGGCTTGACCGGTGATCTGGACACCCTGCGAGAACTGGCGAAAAGTCTGGGTGCGGTATTCATGCACCGTCAGGTGGACGACCGTCTGCTGGTGGACCACAGTGGCCACCTGGCGTTGCTGAATCCGGATGGCGAAATGATCGCCCTGATGCAGCCGCCCCATAAGCCGGAGCAGCTGGCCCGGGCCTTCCGGGAAATCTACCAGTGGAGCGCCGCGCGGCGGGATATCAGCGGTGGATAAGCTGTGCTTCGACCCATGTCCAGCTGACTTGGGGGCACATATCGCTTAAACTGTGCGCCCATTTTCCAACGGGTCCGGGACTATGAGTCATTTCAGTCAACCAGCCAGAGAGACCAGCCTGTTGCCGGTCATCCTGGCCGGTGCCACTGTGCTGTTGGTCGTCCACGCCCTGGGACGTTTCATTTTCACCCCGCTTCTGCCCTATCTGGTGGCCGACGAGCAGTTCACCGCCGGCTTCGGCGCCGCGCTGGCCACCTGGAATTACCTCGGCTACCTGATGGGGGCTCTGCTGGCCATCAAATGGCACCGGGTTGACCATATCAAACGACTCTTGCCGGCCTTTCTGGCCGTGCATGTTATCACCACTCTGGTCATGACCCAGACCGATCAGCCGACCCTGATGATCTTCAGCCGCTGGCTCAACGGCGTGGCCAACGGCGTGGTGTTTGTACAGGCACCGGCATTGATTCTGGAGTGGCTGGTACTGCGTAACCGCGCTTCCATGAGCGGCCTGGTCTATATCGGCGTGGGCGTGGGCCTGCTGCTCTCCAGCGGCCTGGTCTCCGGTACAGCGGACTGGCTGGCCGGTGCCGAACGCTGGTGGCCGGCGGCGCTGGTGTCCATCCCTCTGGCTTGGTGGGGCGTACGACACCTGATAAGGCTCGACGTGCCGGTGCGGATGAACGACAACACCGGCAAAGTGCCGGATACATCGCCCCTGCTCGACCGCGCCAGCATCCCCCTGTTTCTGTCTTATGCCGGTGCCGGACTGGGCTACATACTGCCCATGACTTTCCTTCCCTTGCTGGCCAATCTCAGCCTGCCGGACGAACACTGGCTGCTGGACGGCACCTGGCTGATCGTCGCCCTCGCCACCATCCCCGCCCCCTGGATCTGGAACCGGCTGGGGGCCACCATTGGCGACCTGCCGGCCCTGCGCATCAACTTCGCCATCCAGCTGGTCGGCGTCCTGGCGGCCATCCTGTGGCAAAGCCCGACCGGCCTGGTCCTGTGCGCCGCTCTGGTCGGCGGCACCTTCCTCGGCACCGTACTGCTCACCCAGCGCATCGGCCGTGCCCTGCACCCCCACCAGGGGCCCCGACTCTCCGCCGCGATGGTCGCCCTCTACGGCTTCACCCAGATGGTCGGCCCCTGGCTCACCAAACAATGGCTGGAAGGCGGCGGAACCCTCGTCTCCGCCTTCGGCATCGGCGTAGCAGCCCTGGCCTTCGGCCTGCTGTTCGCGTTCTTCGTTCCCAAACCGGAAGCATGGCATAGCAAAGCCTGAGCGGCGGTCAAATCCTTCACCGACGAACGACCATGGTAAGCTGAGGATATATCACTGTGTTATGCAAGGTGTGGGGGTGTCTCGAATTCTGGTCGAACAAAGGTGTCTGAGCGCAGCGAGTTCTTTGTCGGCCAGAATTCGAGAC
>JACIZI010000015.1 GCA_014359475.1 Marinobacter sp.
GAAAACGGCTCATATTTCCCGGCTTTTTCGTTGCATAGAACCACTATGCGCCTCAAAATCCAGAAAATCTGCGCTCGCTTTCCCACCTTGCTCGCGACGATTGCTTAAGTCCGACAGGCTGCTAGAAAGGGATAACCAGAAAGGCACCCTATGAAGCAGATGAAACCGTTTGCCGGAAAATGGCGCATCGTCGAGATGGAGGTCTGGGATCAGGATTACGTCGACATGGAGGTACCGGGATACTTCCGCATCGGCTCTGACGGCACCGGCCAGTTTCAGTTTGGGCTGCTCTCCGGGAATATAGATGGCCGGGTGGAGCAATGCGGTAATGCGCCACGTTTCAAGTTCTCCTGGTCAGGGCAGGAGGAAAACGACCTGGTTCGCGGTCGGGGTTGGGCGGTCATTGAAAATGGCGAGCTGAACGGCCGCATCTATCTGCATCTGGCCGACGACTCCGCCTTTCGGGCCATCGGGAGCAAATAACGGAATTCATGAAAAAATCAAACAAGAAAAAACCGACCTGGACCGATCTCAAGCGCCAGCTTGCCGACTTCGACCGACCAGCACTGCTTGGCCTGATTCAGGACCTGTACGCAGCCAGCAAGCATAATCAGGCTTTTCTCCATGCCCGCTTCGCCCTGGGTGAGGATGTGCTCGAACCGTACAAGTCCACTATCGACCGCTGGGTTTGTCCGGATGTGATGCGCAATCAGGACATTTCGGTCGCCAACGCCAAGAAGGCAATCTCCGCTTACAAGAAAGCCGTAGGTCGGCCGGAAGGTTTGGCGGATCTGACAGTGTTCTATTGCGAATCCTGCATGAACCTGCTCGGCTACTGCGGCATGGACGACGAGGGCTATTTCAACGCCTTGGTGTGTATGTTCGAGCAGGCGCTGAAGGCGATTACTGCACTTGAGCCAGACCTGCAGAAAGACTTCGTCGACCGCCTTGAACGTGTCCGGAGTGAAGGCCACAACTGGGGCTGGGGCGTTGGCGATGACATGGACGATCTGATGGCGGAGTATGGATTTTCCGAAGAGTGACAAGAGCCCGAATGAACAAGATGAACTGCGGCGACTGCAACCAACGCCTACTACTGCGCGCACCGATCAGATTATCTACGACCATTTGGCCGAAAAGCAGTCCATCGGTGTCTATCCACTCATGAACGACGACTGGCCTGAATCCGCACCGGTGGGTATATTGGGGGGGGGGTAGAGTCACTGTGATTCAGGCATGAGGAAAGGTCCGTTGTATGTCCAGCAAAGCGAAACAGACCCAGAAGTTGCTGCTGTTCAGCCTGGCCGGCACCAGGAAATTCGGTATCGGTACACTGAAGATTCGTGAAATCCTGCCTTTCCAGCGGCTCAGCAGGCTGCCCCACAGTCACCCTGCGGTGGTTGGCGCCGCCATGTTCCGGGGCTCGGCAGTGCCGGTGATTGATATGGCCGCAGCGGTGGGCTATCCGCCCCTGGACGCGGGGGAGCAGCAGCAGGGCTCCATCATCGTCACCGACATCCAGCGCCGGGAGGTCGGTTTTCTGGTACGCAGTGTGCAACAGATTGTGGAGGCCGACTGGAAACAGGTGATGCCACCGCCCAAAGCCCTGGGCAGCAATGCCTTTGTCACGGGCCTGCTGAATCTGGAGGGAGATTTCATCCAGTTAATGGATGTGGAGCTACTGTTGTCCCGGGTATATCCCACCTCGGTTGACACCGACAGCCTGGCACTGACCGAGGTGCAGGAAGAAACCCTTAAAGCCCTCAACATCCTGCTGGTGGATGACTCCCAGGTGGCCCGCAAGCAGCTTTGCGATGTGCTGGACAGCAAGGACATTCCCTATCTGGTCACCACCAACGGCGATGACGCCATGGCCGCCATCAATGCCGCAAACCGCGATGGCAAGCCCATCGACATCCTGGTCAGCGATATCGAGATGCCCGGCCTGGACGGCTACGAACTGGCGTTCAACATCCGCGACAGCGACACCATCCCGCAACCGTACATTATTCTGCACACTTCCCTGAACAGTGAGATGAGCGTCAGTTATGCCAACCAGGTGGGGGCCAATGAGGCACTTACCAAGTTTGATGCGGATGAGCTGCTCCAGGCCATTCTGCGCGGCGGTGAGCAGCTGCAGGGCAAGCAACCGGCCTGATCAGAACTCACAGGTCAGGGACGACAGCTCCTCGTCAAACACCCTCTGATTTTCGCTGTAATCCACCGGCACTTCCACCAGGTGCACCCCGCCGGCATTCAGTGCGGTCTCAAGCATGGGGCGCAGCTCTGCGGTGGTGGTGATCCGGTGCCCGGTGGCCCCATAGGCTTGGGCATACTGGACAAAATCCGGGTTCCGGTAGTCCAGCCCGAAATCGGGATAGTGATCCTGTCCCTGCTTCCATTTGATCATGCCGTAGGCCTGGTCGCAGACGATCAGCACCACCAGATCCAGGTTCAGCCTCACCGCTGTTTCCAGCTCCTGGCTGTTCATCATGAACCCGCCATCACCACAGACCGCCATCACCTTCAGTTCCGGGTACAGCATAGCGGCCATCATGGCACTGGGCAGGCCGGCCCCCATGGAAGCCAGGGCATTATCCAGTAACACCGTGTTGTTATCATAGGCCCGGTAGTTGCGGGCAAACCACAATTTGTACATGCCGTTATCCAGGGCCACAATGCCGTTTTCGGGCATCACTTGGCGCACATCGTGCACAATGCGCTGGGGAATCACCGGGAAACGGTCATCGTGGATTTTCTCTTCCAGGTGGTGGTCTATGGCGGCCTTTACCTTCATGAAACCGCTGAAGTCATGGCCTGCACAGGCACGGCAGTTATCCGCCAGCCACTCGACGCTGTTGGCGATATCCCCCACCACTTCATGCTGTGGGAAATACACCGGGTCCACATCGGCCCCGCTAAAGTTGATATGAATAACCTGCTTGCCGCCGGGAGTCATAAAGAACGGCGGCTTTTCCACTACATCGTGTCCCACATTGATAACCAGGTCGGCCCGGTCGATGGCGCAGTGGAGAAAGTCTCCGGTGGACAGGGCGGCATTGCCCAGATAGCGCGGATGGCGCTCATCCACCACCCCCTTGCCCATCTGGGTGGTAAAAAACGGAATGCCGGTAACATCCACCAGCCGGATCAGGGCGCGGGAGACCCGTTTGCGGTTGGCCCCGGCGCCGATCATGATCAGCGGATTCCTGGCCTGCCGGATCATCTCGCAGGCCCGTTCCAGGCTCTTGGTACTGGCGGTGGGCCGGCGGGCATCGCTGGGTGTGAAGATATGGGTGTCCGGCTCGGCCAGCTCGGCTGCGATGTCTTCCGGCAACTCGAGGTGCACCGCGCCGGGACGCTCTTCAGATGCCAACCGAAACGCCTCCCGCACCTTGGCGGGGATGGTGTTGGCGTTGCTGATCTGTCGGGTGTACTTGGTCAACGGACGCATCAGATCCACCACATCCAGGATCTGGAACAACCCCTGTTTGGAGGACTTGATGGGCTTCTGCCCGGAAATCATCATCATGGGCATGGCACCCAACTGAGCATAAGCTGCTGCTGTCACCAGGTTGGTGGCCCCCGGGCCCAACGTGGACAGGCACACACCGACCCGGCCAGTCAGCCGGCCGTAGGTGGCGGCCATAAAGCCCGCCGCCTGCTCATGCCGGTTGAGAATCAGCTTGATGCGGGAACGACGGATGGCATCCAGGAAGGCCAGGTTCTCCTCACCAGGAACGGCAAACAGATACTCAACACCTTCATTCTCCAAGGCCCTGACAAAAAGGTCGGCTCCACTGTGACCAAGCTGTTCCTGCTGTGCCATACACTGACTCCTCTTGTGAGCCGCCGGACCGGATTGCCCGGCAGCAGACCGTCTTCCTATACACTGTAACGCAAATATCGCTGTGTTTAACCGTAGGCGGCCTCCAGCAGTCTGCCGGACTTAAGGCCAATGTGGGAAAACGGCTCATATTTCCCGGCTTGCTCACGACGATTGCTTAAGTCTGGCAGGCTGGCTAGACTGGCATGAAAAAAGTAATGACACACTGCATACACCGGTTATTTCCGGCAACTCAGAGTATCCGTTGAATGGCAGCAGAAACAACCCACCCAGGCGGGTTACAGAATCTGGATCTTTTCTGGGAATTGGTAAACGACTCCTGCACCGCCATGTTCCTGATGCGCGATACCACGCTGATCAACTTCAACCGCGCTGCAGAGGCATTGTTCGGCTGCAGCCGGCAGGCACTGCTCGACAGCTTCCCCCTTGGACTCAGCCCCGAAAGACAGCCCGGCGGCGGGCTTTCCAGCCAGCTGATCCGGGTTCGCAGGGCCCGGGCGCAGGCGGGGGCCCCCCAGCGTTTCAGTTGGCGGTATTTCCGCAGTGATGGCTCCCTGTTCAGAGTAATCACCCACCTGCGCCAGATTCCCCATGCACTGGTCGATGGTGCGACGGATTACGTCATGATGGAAATGTACCATGCCTCGGAGGAGCAGAAGCTCCGCCAGCTGCACATCGACACGGAAGACTATCTGGATGTGTCCCGGGAAATGATCGAAAGCGCCAACGATGCGATGCTGTTGGTGGAAAACGATCTTATCGTAGAGTGCAACCCCGCGGCCTGTGAGCTGTATGGCCTGCCCAGGGACAAGCTGCTGCTCAGCAACCCGATCGCACTGTCCCCGGATCGCCAGCCAGACGGAGCCAGATCAGCGGAAGAGGCTTCTGCCCTGATGCAAAAAGCCATGCAAGGTGAGCCCCAGCGTTTTGTCTGGCAGCACCTGCGGGCCGATGGCAGCCCGTTTATTGTCGAGGTCGCCCTCAACCCCGCACGTAACCTGAAACACCCGGTCCGCGGACAGCGTAAATGCTATGTAGCCATTGTGCGGGATATTACCGAAAACCATCGGGCGCAAGAGCAGCTAAGGGAGCTGAACCAGCGGCTGGAACAACGCAATCGCGAGGTGGAGGAACTGCTGGCCCGGGCCCATCAGGATCCGCTGTTGCAGATTCCCACACTGGTGCGGTTTATTGAGCTACTAAGTGAAGAGCAGCTCGACAAGTCCGGCAAGTGCCTGGCGATCGTCGACATTGATGAGTTCTCCGCCATCAATGGTGCCCTGGGCCACGAGTTTGGCGATGTTGTACTAAAAGCGGTGTCCGAACGTCTGACCAGAGAGCTGCCGGGCTGCGTGATCGCGCGGTTGGGCAGCGATGTTTTCGGCATCATGGGGCCGGCAGATCTCGTCCATCCTGCGACCCTCCAAGGGGCTTTCTCGGACACATTCCTGGCCTCCGGCGAACGGCTGCGGCTGTCCGCGACCATCGGCCTGGTGCGGCTTGAAGATCATCCGGAATACGGTTCCGAGCTGATCAAGGATGCTCATGTGGCCCTCAAGCGCGCCAAAAACACTGCCCGGGGCAGCTCGGTATACTACTCCGAACCCATGGGTGAGGAAGCCCGCAAACGGGTGGAGCTGCTGAACGGTCTCCGGGAAGCCCTGCACAGTGATCAGCTGTTCCTGATGTATCAGCCCAAGGTGCACCTGCACGATGCCAGCCCCAGTGGTTTTGAGGCGCTGCTGCGCTGGCGTCTGCCTTCCGGCAGCATGATTCCGCCAGACCAGTTTATCCCCCTGGCGGAGCAATCCGGTCTGATTATCCCTATCGGCACCCTGGTGCTGAAAACCGCCTGCCACTACCTGGCGGAGTTACGCAAGCAGGGGTATCGGGAGCTGGTCATGGCCATCAATGTGTCTCAGATGCAGCTGCGGGAACCGGATTTTCTGGCGATTCTGGAGGAGACACTGGATGAGAGCGGCGTACCGCCGGAAAAAGTGGAACTGGAAATTACCGAATCGATTGCGGCTGACGATCTGAAGCGCATCACCCATTCCCTGAATCAGATCATGGAACGGGGCGTGCGGATCGCCATTGACGATTTCGGCACCGGGTTCTCGTCCCTCAGCGTGCTGACCCAGCTACCCGCAAACCGGCTCAAGATCGACCGCAGCTTTATTAACGATATTTTGCAAGACGACCGCATTGCCCGGATGGTAATAAACCTGGGCCAGAGCCTGAACCTGGACATCACAGCAGAGGGTGTCGAAACCGCCAGGCAGTGTGAAGCACTGATCGGCCTGCAATGCGGCGAAGCCCAGGGCTGGTACTTTGCCCGCCCGATGGAAGGCCCCGCGTGTCTGGAGTGGCTCAACAGCCAGTAATCTATTCTCCGGGCGGCTGAGCCTGCAACGCCTCCGCTGGCAAGCGGTTACTGCCCCAGGTACGATGCACGCCATCCACCACCCGGGCCAGTTCATCCTCGCGGACATCGGCCGGCTCCCCCCGTTCCAGGGGGTCAAAGTGGTAAATGTACAGTCTGGAAGCAAACTGTTCGAACGGCAGTGAGGCCTCACCGAAGCGCTCACCCTTACCGGAGGTACTGACCACCACGCCGTCGCCCCAGTTCTGCCCACTGTCGTTGTTCGGATTGAAAAAGTACACCCGCATCACCTCATCCGGATCCAGCGCCACCCGCAATATGGTGATCGCATGCCAGCCGATGAACCGTGCCGCACTGTCAGTCACGGCAATACCAGCGGGCTGCGGATGAATCAACGGCTGGTTGCCGTTGTAGAAGGGATGGTAGCTGGCATAGAAAAAACGGATGAATCCTTCCAGATCCTGCAGCATGCCTGTCGCCACATCCACATTGATACTGAAGCCCCGGGCCGACCACCAGCCATGAAACTCCGGATTCACCCACTGATGCGGGTCCCCTTCCCGGCCCAGACACACACGCCCCATCTCGGCGTAGATCCGGTCCAGATGAGGCACCACCACCAGAGAGACCGGATCAAGGTCCAGGCTCACTTCCGCGGCAACGCCGCCCTGGCTCTCGGCAGAGGATACCGGCTTACCCTCAAAGTGCATGATGATTTCGTTATCCCGCGCGGCCCAGGCCACCATTTGCAGCAGGTAGGCCGGATCGTTGTAGGCCCACATGGAGAGGGCGCGGGCGGACTGACAGGTGGGGTTATTACCCTGCCCCACACCCAGCGGCTGGCCCAGAATGTTAAGCACCCCCTGCAGCAGCCAGGCGCGCGGTTGCGGCGCATAACCGCAGGATAGCTCGATACGCTCCCTGGCTTCGCTGCAGATCGGCAGCAGCACCTGACGCCAGAGCGCCGGAGCCACCGGCGGCTGATAAAGAATGCCCCGTTCCAACATCAGGGCAAGCCCGTACAGTCCCTGTGCGGTCTCGGCAAAGATGCCCTGGCGTACCAGTTCATGGACCAGGTCACGATAACATAACAGGCAATCCCGACCGGTACTGGACAAACCCAGAGCCTCCAGCAACAAGGTATCCTGGCGTTCAAGGACATGGCGCACAAACACCGCGTGGTAGGGGGACACCAGGCCGGTGTCATGCATGGAGCGGGCGAAGCCTGTGGCTTCATTCTGCAGTGCAACACCGTCCATACTTTCCAGACGTTCCTGATACACAGCGGTTCCGGGATCCTCCCGACAGGCCTGAGTCGGACCATACAGGCTGGAAATGAGACGGTCAGCCCCCTGCCCGGCATTCCCCATGTCCACGGAGGTATCACTGCGGCAAATGGCGATCTGGGTGATCATCCGGCGCACACTGCTCACCTGGATCGGCCGCTGCTGGAGAATCCGCCAGATCTCGTCGATCAGACGGTCAAGCACATGCTCATAGCCGATCTGCTCTGCCACGTGACAGAGCAAACCGCGGGCAACCTCTGCCATGCGCCCCTGTTCCCGCTCTGACTCACCACCGAGGCCGAACAACAGGCCAAGGTTGACCGCCAGAACCTGGGTAAGATAGTGCCAGGCCTGTTCCGCCGATACGGATTCGTGCAGGTAGTCACCCCCGGCCACTGCCAACAGGCGCAACTGACTCAGTGCCTCCACAACAACCGTGTCCGGTTGCGGACTCTGGAGCGAATAAGGGGTCAGCCCCGGCAACAGGGTGGCAGGCTCTGCCCAGTCGCTGCCCTCGAATACACCGGCCTGTTCCAGGCCGGGAGCCCTTTCCTGCAGAGCAGCAAAGCCCCCGGGAAGCAGCAGGACCCGGCGTGCAGTATCCAGAACGTCCGGCAGTTTACCAACACGGGCGAAAGCAGGGCTCTCTTTCATGGCCCGCGCAGAATTATCCAGCTGCTCCAGCAGTCTTTCGAGGCTGACGCTACTGGTTGTGTCCTGAGAGGGGCGGGAGTCACTCAAACATTTTTCCTCAGAGCCGGGTCCGGCTCTTTGCTGTTGTTGTCCCCCGGATTATACATAGAAATCCGGTTCCACCTGATGTTTCAGCAAGTCGCGCATCCTGTATGGATCCTCACCCGGCGAATAAAGTCGACGTCAATCCTGCATATCCTGATCAGCTTCCCGGTCTCCCGGGTAATCTGCTGCCCGTGTTTTTACGGTACGCCGATGCCAAAGAATATCAACTCACAGCCAGACGAGATGCCCGGGCTCGCGGCAAACGGCCCGGGATCAGGGAAGGAGGTTTACCCGGACAGCTTCAGAGTGGACAGAGTGCGCTCCCGTACGGTGCGGAGCAGCGCCTCGTTGCTCACCAGGTTCTCGCCGTAGGAGGGCACCATCCGTCGCATACGTTCCTGCCACTCAGGCGATTTCATGCGTTCCGTGAAACAACGCTCCAGCACATCAATCATCGCATGAGCTGCGGTGGAGGCACCGGGCGATGCCCCGAGCAGCGCCGCCAGGGTGCCGTCTTTGGCGGCAACAATCTCGGTACCGAACTCCAGTTTGCCACCGCCGTCCGGGGCTTTCTTGATGATCTGCACCCGTTGGCCCGCCTGCTGCAGCTTCCAGGTGTCCTCGCTGGCATCCGGGAAGAAGTTGCGCAAAGCCGCCACCCGGTCCTTGTGGGACTGGAACACTTCACCGATCAGGTAGCGAGTCAGATCCATATTGGTGCGGCTCACAGACAACATGGGACGAAGGTTGGATGAACGCACCGAACCAAAAAGATCAAACGCCGACCCCTGCTTCAGGAAGCGGGTGGTAAAGCCGGCAAACGGGCCGAACAGAAGCGCAGGCTCGCCATTGATGACGCGGGTATCGAGGTGCGGCACCGACATGGGAGGGGCACCAATAGGCGCCTTGCCATAAACCTTCGAATAGTGCTGCCTGACGATTTCCTGATCCTGGCATACCAGCCACTGGCCGCTGACCGGGAAGCCACCATAGCCCCTGGCTTCGTCAATATTGGACTTCTGCAGCATCGGCAGGGCACCCCCGCCGGCTCCCAGGAACACAAAGCCGGCTTCCAGTTTTCTGGTAACACCGGTTTTCTGATCCTTCACCCGCACCTTCCAGCGACCGTTATCCCGCCTGGCCAGGTAGTGCACCGGGCTATTCAACATCAGCTCGAAGTTTGGGGTACTCTCCAGATAACTGACCATGCGGCGGGTCAGGGAACCGAAATCCACGTCCGCGCCGTGACGTACCCGGGTTGCGGCCACCGGCTGCATGGGGTCGCGGTTTTTCACCACCAGTGGCATCCACTCTTGCAGATCCCGGGGGGCTTCGGTGTACTCCATTTCACGGAACAGGTGGTGCGCACTGAGCTTTTCATGGCGCCGTTTAAGATAGGCCACATCTTTCTCACCCCACACAAAGCTGTGGTGTGGCGTGCGGTTGATAAAGCTGGTCGGCTCGCTCAGCATGCCCTGCTCCACCAGGTAAGACCAGAACTGCAAGGACACCTCAAACGAGGCATTGATCTGCAACGCCCGCTCAATGGCCACATCGCCGTCTTCGGTTTCGGGGGTATAGTTCAGCTCACAGTATCCGGCATGGCCGGTGCCTGCGTTGTTCCAGCCATCAGTGCTTTCATGGGCCACGTGGTCCAGACGCTCGACCATGACGATGTCCAGGGATGGGTCCAGTTGTCTGAGCATCATGCCGAGGGTGGCGCTCATGACGCCCCCACCGACCAGCACTACATCTGCCTGTCTAACGGCCATTCAATATCACCCTAGCTTGTTAAATACGTTGGCCCCGCTACCATCAGCAGCCGGGCCCTGAACAATTTGCGGTGCGATTATCCCGTTTTCTGCGGGGATAATAAAATGCGATTGCCAATCAAAGGCATCGTGATGTGAACCAATGCGACCAATGGTTGATTTTCTTTCGTTTAGCGGACAATATCACCGCCACTTTCGTATCACATATCTCTATACGTCAAACACGCTGTGAGGATTACCATGGGGCTTGCTGCTCTTGCCGTTCTGGCCGGTCTGATTCTGCTGGTCTGGAGTGCCGACCGGTTCATCGACGGGGCCGCCGCCACCGCGAAACACCTCGGCATGCCAACACTGCTGATCGGAATGGTGATTATCGGGTTTGGTACCTCCGCGCCGGAACTGGCGGTGTCCGCCATGGCCTCCCTGGACGGCAACCCCGGCCTGGCACTGGGTAATGCCTACGGCTCCAACATCAGCAATATCGCCCTGATTGTCGGCCTGACGGCCGTCATTGCACCCATTGCGGTCCATTCCCAGGTGCTGCGTAAGGAAATACCGATACTCCTGGCCATTACCGCCCTCGCCGGCTACCAACTACTGGATGGCGAGCTGTCCCGGCTGGATGGCTGGATCCTGCTGGCGGCATTTGCCGGTGTCATGGGCTGGTCCATTGTGCAGGGCTTCCGGGGCAAGGGCGACAGCCTGATCGGCGAGACCGAAACGGAGCTGGCAGAACACCCGATGCCTCTGGGCAGGGCAGTTGCCTGGCTGGGGGTCGGTCTGGTATTGCTGCTGGTCAGCTCCCGCATGCTGGTGTGGGGAGCAGTCACCATTGCCCAGGCCATGGGTATCAGCGATCTGGTCATTGGCCTGACCATTGTGGCCATCGGCACGTCCCTGCCAGAGCTCGCGTCGGCCCTCGCCGCGGTCAAGAAGAACGAGCACGACCTTATTCTTGGCAATATTATCGGATCGGGGATCTTTAATACCCTGGCGGTGGTGGGCATGGCGGCTGCCATTCATCCATTGTCCGTTGACAGCGAAGTGCTCTACCGGGACTGGACGGTGATGACCGCCCTCACCATCGCCATGCTGCTGATGGGGTTTGGCCTGACCGGGAAGAGCCGGACCATCTCCAGACTGGACGGGGGACTTCTCCTGCTAACATTCCTGGCCTACACCGGTTACCTGTTCTCCACCATGATACCCGCTGCCTGATACGGCGGGTTATTCCGGTTCGCCGTCTCCCAGCAGTTCCTGCAATCTGCCACGCACTTCCTGCATGAGCTCTGCCATGGATTCCTTGCCACGGCCGGCGGTGTCGATGGGTTTGCCTACCCGCACATCCACCGGCTGGCCCAGGTTGATCTGCAGTGACCGGGCCGGTAACACCCGGTGAATACCTCGGATGGCCACCGGAACAATGACCGCCCCGGTATCCATGGCCAGGTGAAAACAGCCTTTCTTGAACGGCAGCAACCGGCCATCCGGTGAGCGGGTACCCTCGGGTGCTGCCCAGAGCACAATACCGCTTTCCATCATGGCCTTTGCCCGGGCAAGATCTTGCAGAGCGCACTCACGGTTGGAACGGTCAATGGAGGGGAACTCCGCCGCGCGCATGGCAGCACCCAGTAACGGGATACGGAACAGTTCCCGCTTCGCCAGCATGCGCACCGAGCCGGGCATGGACACAAAGGTGACTGGAATATCGTAATGGCTGGCATGGGTGGACATAATAATGTAGCGCCGGCCATCGTCGAAATCCGGCACATGGCCCCGTACCGTCAGGCTGACCCGCACCAGCCGCAAAAGGGCGGCAGACCACTCACGACAGAGGCGGTCCACCACCTTGCGATTGAGGGAGCCGAAGGCAGCGCGCAGCAAGACAACCAGGGAATAGAGAGCCGTCCAGCCAACGGTGCCCAATACCACACCCAGGCGGTGCAGAAGAGTTGCGGACTCCGTCAACGGACTCAGACTCAGTCGCTTCATACGGCCTCAGCCCTGACCCTCACTGTTTGCCCGGAAAGACATGGCGGCGGAGTTCAGGCAATAACGCTGGCCGGTGGGATGCGGGCCATCCGGGAACACATGCCCCAGGTGACCATTGCAGCGGGCGCAGCGAATCTCGGTGCGTACCATGCCCAGGCTGGTGTCCTGCAGCTCTTTCACGTGGTCGGGATCAAACGGCTGGAAAAAGCTTGGCCAGCCGGTGCCAGATTCAAACTTGGCATCGGAACTGAACAGTGGCAGATCACACAGCCGGCAGTAATAGACCCCGGCCTCCTTGGTGTCCAGCAGACCACCGCAGAAAGGGGGCTCAGTGCCCTCATGGAGCAACACCCGGCGCTCTTCCTCGCTGAGCTCTTTGGCCAGTGCTTCCCGCTGCTGGTCAGTCAGGGGTGTCAGGTCATAACCGCTCGATGATTTGCTCATGTCACCTCCTCAGGCAATTTCCGGATTATTACCGTCATCATGACGAATACGCTCGGGGAAGCTGTCACTGAGCTTTTCCATCTTCGGTGTGGCAATGGCCATGATGTAGGGTTGATGAGGATTACGCTCGGCAAACCGCTGGTGATAGTCCTCAGCCGGGTAGAAGTCATTGAGGGGCTCGAGGGTGGTCACGATACGCTCACCATAGACCCCTTCAGCTTCAAGCTGCCGGATATAGGCCTCAACCATGGCCCGCTGCTCCGGTGTTTCATAAAAAACCGCCGAACGGTACTGGGGACCGACATCATTCCCCTGCCGGTTAAGCTGGGTAGGATCATGGGCAACCGAAAAAAACACCTGCAACAGTTTGCCGAGACTGGTTCGCGACGGATCGTAGCGGACCTCCACCACTTCCGCGTGACCGGTCCTGCCACTACAGACCGCTTCGTAGTTGGCGGTCTCTGCCGGGCCGCCGGCATAACCGGACTGCACCCCCAACACCCCGTCAAGAGCGGCAAACACCGCCTCAACGCACCAGAAACAGCCGCCGGCCAGCACGATGCGGGACTCCGACAGACCGGTTTCATCCAGATCTTCCCGGGGTAGCGGGAAGCGGCTGACCGGAACGGTCAGGCCGGAGATCGAACAGGACTGAGACATAGCTGATATCACCTTGCCTTTGTTTTATGTATCCGTGGCCATACCGACAGTCTGGCCGTATTTAAACGTTTTCGTCAATCGTCATTGCCGCACCGGGATATCCCCACCATACTAAAGGAGCGTCTGACTCACTCCGGATCACCTCTGGCTGACCTGGCTGACAGAGGGAAAATGTGGATCGATCTGCAGATTCGGGGTTAAAAAGAAGCTCCCTGACGTAATAGCGTCTCCGGCAAATGAACCACCATCGTATTCAGGGACATGCACATGACCGCCAACGCTCCCCGGCCGGAACAGCGGGACGAACTGCTTGAATACCGCCTGAGTCTGCGTCTTGGGCCGACCCATGCGCGCCAGCGCCTGGCCATCGAGCGCGAGACAGAAGCACGGGTACTGGGGCGCAACCACCGCTCCTTTCATCTTGAAAACCTGGCACCGGCTCCTTTTGTCATCCGCTTGTGTCTGCAGCTGGCAGGCCTTTTCCGGCGCGCGAGGGCCAACAGCCGCCGCCTGAGTACTGTATACAACCGTTTTGTCATTCCGGATCTCCCGGGCGGCCTGGAAGGCATGAGAATTCTCCACCTGACCGACCTGCACGTGGATATGGATCCTCACAACCTGGATGCGGTGATTCGGCAGATCCAACCGCTGGACTATGATTTGTGCGTGTTAACCGGTGACTACCGCAGTAAAACCTGGGGCCCCATTAATAACGCCATGGCCGGAATGCAAAGACTCCGGGAGGCGATTCGTGGTGCCGCCTGGGCCGTTCTGGGCAACCACGACAGCATCCGCATGGTTCCGGGACTGGAGGATATGGGCTACCGGCTGCTGATGAACGAACACGCAGAGATTCATCACAATGGCAGCTTACTGTACCTGGCGGGCGTGGATGATGCCCACTATTACAAGGTGCACAATCTGCACCGGGCCGGTGACGAGATTCCGGCGGGCGCCTTCTCCCTGCTGCTAAGCCATACCCCGGAGATCTGGCGCGAAGCCAGTCACGCCGGATACGACCTGTTCCTTTGCGGCCATACCCACGGCGGTCAGATCTGCCTGCCGGGCGGCTACCCGGTCACGCTGGACTCCGATTGCCCTCGCGCGCTGGGGCGAGGTCACTGGCGACGCAATGGCATGCAGGGCTACACCTCCCCCGGGGCCGGCACATCGGTTCTCAATGTAAGACTCAATTGTCCGCCGGAGGTGACCATTCATACCCTGACCCGGGGCCCCGCCTGAGCCGTCTCAATGGGGTTTCTTGCGGATACCCAGGCGGAACAATAGTGGCGACAGGGTAATATTGGCAATCACAAACAGGACCGCCACTGCGAGGGCGGGGAGCAGCTGTAAAGGCAGCCACCACACCGCAAGCAGCATCGGCAGAAACGCCTCGGGAATCTGATCGAGTCCGGTCGCCCTGGCGCTGGAGGTCAAGCCACGGCGGCGCTTTATGAAACTGCTCAGCATGTCACCAAGCAGTGCCATCAGTCCGAACAGAATGCCGAACCACCAACCGCTCCCGGCCAATGCCGATAAAAGCCCGGTGGTCAGGCAACCCGCGACAAGACCGCGCCAGGTCTTACTGGCACCCAGCACCCGGCGCCCATCACGCCACAGACCGCCGCCATCAATCGGCTGATCAAACCTGTGTTTCAGCCACTTACTGGCCAGCACCGGCGCGCCATTGGCGAAAACCAGCAGGAAGAACAGCTCCAGCTCAAGCAACACCCGCGACAGCCCCCGGCAAAGCCAGCTTCAGCCGGCCAGCCCCCCCCGGGTCAGTTTCAGCGGATCCATCAGTTCCTCAAGGCGGTCACGACTCAGGCCACTGCGCTCTTCGGCTACATCAATGACCGGTCGCCCGGTCTGGTAGGCTTCCTTGGCAATTTCCGAAGCCAGCGCATAGCCGATCTCCGGATTGAGGGCGGTGACCAGTACCGGGTTGCGCCCCACCCCCTTATCGAGGGTGTCGGTATTGACGGTAAAGTCACGGATCGCCTTTTCTCCCAGAATAGTCGCAGCGCTCGTCAACAGGCCGGCCATGTCCAGCAGATTACCCGCCACCAGTGGCAACATCACATTAAGCTGGAAGTTGCCGGACTGCCCGGCGGCAGTCACCGCCGCATCCAGCCCGGTGATCTGGGCTCCGACCATGGCAACCGACTCGGGAATCACCGGATTCACCTTGCCCGGCATGATACTGCTACCCGGCTGCAGAGCCGGCAGACTGATCTCTCCCAGCCCGTGAATCGGGCCGCTGTTCATCCAGCGCAGATCGTTGGCAATCTTGGTAAGCACCACACCGAGTCCGCGCAACTGGGCAGACAACGCCACCGGTCCATCCACGGCACTCTGGGCCACGAATTTGTGCTCCAGAGAGCGGAAACCATAACCCGTGGCATTGCACAGGAAGCGCACAAACTGGCTGGCGAACTCTTCCATGGCGTTGATACCCGTACCCACCGCGGTACCTCCCTGGGGCAGCGCCAACAGATCCTCTGCGGCCAGCTCAATGCGCTTCTCTGCAGAAATGATCTGCTCCCGCCAGGTGCGCATTTCCTGGCCGAGGGTAACCGGCATGGCATCCATCAGGTGGGTGCGCCCGGTTTTGACCTGTTGCGAGAACAGGCTTTCCCGCTCATAGATGATGCCCCTCAGATGGGACAGGGCCGGCAGCAGCTTTTCGCGAACGGCCATCACCGAACTGATATGAATGGCCGTCGGGATCACATCATTGGAGCTCTGGCTCATGTTGACGTGATCATTCGGGTGAACGGTCACGCCATCCTGGCCGGCAATGGCCGCAATCACTTCATTGACGTTCATATTGGTGCTGGTGCCGGAGCCGGTCTGGTAACGGTCTACCGGGAACTGATCGGCAAACTCGCCATCCAGTAACCGGTCACAGGCCCGCACGATGGCGTCCCGTTCGGGCATATCCAGCAATCCAAGACTGGCATTAGCCTCGGCGGCAGCCCGTTTTACCCGCACCACCGCTTTGATAAAAGCCGGTGGCAGGGGTTGTCCGCTGACCGGGAAATTCTCCACCGCACGCTGGGTCTGGGCACCCCAGAGGGCGGTGGCCGGAACCTGAACCTCGCCCAGACTGTCTCTCTCGGTTCTGTACTCCGTCATTGTGAACCTCCCTTTGTTGAGGCTTCGGAACTGTCAGCTGCTTCTGAGCCTTACATGGTCATACAGTCCGGAAATACGGTCAAAATCGAGAATCAGAGTATGAACGGTATTGGTGTAGGTATCGTGAAGGTGGAATTTATAGCGCTTCTGCTTTTCGCCCTGCAGGTAGGCATCGTATTCCCGTACCAGCTCCCGAACGTCGCCGCCGTTATCCTGGCTCCAGGTGGCGTTGAAGGGTCCCAGCACGGCTCCGCCATCCAGGCATACAGTCACTTCATGGTTGGTGAGCCGGTCGTCCACTACGCTCATGGCATTCTCCTTCCTAGGGTTAAAGATAGGCTGTAATGATCAGTGTATACCCGAAATATTGTGCCGTCTGCCCTGAGATCAACCAGTGCGGCGCAGATTGCTGATGCAGACATCCAGAAAAGCACCGGGGTCATCCAGCACCGCCTCGTCAGCCACCACACCGAGACAGATATGGCCGGCATAGCTGACAAAACTGACTCCCAGTCCGATATTGCCGGCCTGGGGCACCCAGCAAACCTGTTCCGTAATCCGGCAACCCGCCAGATACCGGGCCTGCCGGGCACCAGGCATATTGGAAACCACCACACTGGCTTTGCGACAGAGCAGGTCCGCCAGGGACTGCCTCCATCGGTCCGGCAGCATCACGGCAGCACCCGCCATCGCCCAGGAAATCACCGGCTGCCAGCTGCGCTTGAATTTGCGGGTCTCATGCTTGACCCGGTACAACTGCTCCAGCGCACTAACGCCGTCCACCGGCAGGGGCACAAACACGGTGCCGAAACAGTTTCCCAGGGCGCCGGATGCCGGACCTATACCGTCAGGCAGGCGGTTGCGAACATCCATGGGCATGGCGGCGTGCATCACGATGTCCTCAGCATTAAGACCAGAGCGGTGCACATGCTCGCGCAAAGCCGCAGTGACACTCTGCAGCAGCAGGTCATTGATCGTGACCCCCGCGCTGTGGGCCACTTCCCGCAACCGCCCCTCGGCCAGCGGCTTTGACCAGCAACAATGCCGGCGGCCCAGCAGGGAACGGGACAGGCCGCTTTCGGAATCCTCCGGCTCCCCGAGGAACTGGCCAATCTCGTTGACGGCCCGGTAGCCGCGCCCGGCAAACCGTTCGACCAGTTTACCCAGACGCTGCAGGGACCAGCGGGCCGGATCCGCCAGACGATCGCTTTCTGGTGGCTCCAGGGCTTCCTCCAACAGGCGCCGGAGCCAGGCACCGGTATGGCGACTCCAGCGCAGAAAAGCGGCATTTTCCCGGGCTCCGTAAAGCACCGGGGCCTGTTGTGGCGAGGGCGGGCAAAGGCGCTGGAAAACCTCCATCAGGGACAGTCCGTCCCCGTAGCAATGGTGGATGCGCAACACCAGAGCGGCTCCTCCTTCCGCCCGGGGCGCCAGCCAGAACTTCCAGCGGGGCCGATAGTCAGGCTGCGGCTCATTCATCCGGGCGGAAACCCACTCCTCCAGTTGCAGCTTACTGAAGGGTTCACCCACAACGCTGAGGTGGTGCCGCAGGGAGAATACCTCATCCCGTCGCCACCACCAGCCAGTGGTGCGGCGCTCGGGATAAAAGCGAAGACGGTCCCAGGAGAGCCAGTAATCCCGCAGGAACTGCTCCAGGCGATGCGGTGTGAGCCCGTCTACTCGCATCATCACGGTGATGGTCAGCGGATTATCGGGCCGCTCAAGCGCCAGCCAGGCGGCATCTGCGGGCAACAGGAGATGGGTGTCCTCTTGGCTCAAACCTGTATTTCCCTGGCGGTCATCGGTTACTGACAAATGGCGTAAGTTGACCGGGCATTGTGCCAGAGTAATCACACGCACTCCATCTACGACGCACGACATCACATTTTGTACAAAAAGTTACATTGAATCCCGCCTCCATTCCTATACTGAGCATAAGAGCTATCGTGAAAGTTATCATGAAAAACAGGGAGCTGGACCCAGGGAACAAAGGTGGATTGACCGAAAACAACCAGAAATGGTGTAGGACGTGCCAATAATCAACGCACGCTAACGCGGTAAAACTTGCAGTTACTGTCCAGACAATCAACGACCAACAATCGGACAGGAACTGCTGGTGGGAGAACAGTTATGAAAGCGAGCCACGTTCGCAAACTGATCAAACCGATCGAAAGTGCCTATTCGGAGATGTTTTCCGGGCGGGTCTACCGAGTCGGCAATGGGGCTGTCTCCGTGCGCAATCACAGCGGCAAAGCAGAGCATACCGTTATTGGCGTGCACGGGTTCCTGGAAAATCACTGTTACTTCACCCAGGCCTACGAGGCCCCGACCACCGAACTGATCCTGCTGACCTGCAGCAATTACCATATTCCGGTCAACGGTGTGACGCCGGAAACCCCGGACTGGGAAGTGCCGATCAAATCCCTGGATGGCACCATCGAATACGATGCCCGCATCCTCAACCAGGCCCTGGAAAACCTGCCGACCACCGACAATATCCGGGTGCATGGCCACTCACGGGGTGGCGCTGTCATTCTGGAGGCCATCCGTCTTCGTCCGGAACTCTACGAAACCGTCGAGGTTGTCCTCGAAGCCCCGGTTCTGCCCCAGGGCAAGCTGTCGTCACTGGTCACCATGGTACTGGAGCCGGTCAGCCACGGCATGTGGCCCTGGGTCATCCGCCTGATCAACAGCGCACCCTCATCTGCCTATGGCCAGACCTTCTTCGGCAAGATGAACCCCCGCAAGAAGGTGCTGCTGAGCAAACTCTTTTCCGCCACCCGGGACCACCTGACCATCGTGCGTAATATCGAAAACCTGATGGAATGGATGGACCGGCAGGATACCAGTATTTACCAGCACGTCCGCCAGGGCACCTTCCTGATTCCGGCGGTGGATCGCATCCTCGACCGCACAGCAATGCTCAACAGCGCACGCAAGAGCCCGACGACCATGCGCATTGTGGAAACCCAGGCGCCCAGTCATTTCATCACCCTGGACAGCAAGAAATGGGTGCCGGACTTCGAGTCCCTGCCGTCTGCCGCCCAGGGCTGACTGCTGGCGCCCGGCAGATCTGACCACTGCAAAAGCTACGCCGGCTCCGGAAGGTACCTGCAGCAGAATCCGGGCCGTCACTATGGCCCGGATTGACTATCAGCCGATGATGGTATCCAGTTGTGAATGGATCTCCTGCTCGATGCGGGATTTGAAGGGACGCAGCATCAATCCCAGTTCCAGATGCACATGAATGTCGTCACTGCTGAGATCCAGCTGCCCCTTGACACCACTGCGCTTGAACTTCATTACGTCGCCCTCCCAGCGGTAATCCACACCAAACTGGCTGGAAAGATCTTTGGCCAGGGTTTCCGCCGCTTGGCGGGCGTGTTCTTTATCCAGGGAGTGGGAACGGTGTACGTCGATTGTAGACATGCTCAGGTGCTCGGTATCGGAAGTTTGAGACAGACAGTTTATTGATTTCCCCGCAGCTGGCAAATCGGCTATTGGGACTGGTGCGCTTAACCGTTAGAATGACTCCCTCAGATTCTGACAGGACCGACCCATGAGCGAGCAGCAAGCCCCGCACGATCAGGCACCTCAAAACCCGGCTGAGGACGAAAGCACTCACTTCGGGTTCCGCAATGTACCGAAAAGCCAGAAGGCGGGCCAGGTGGCAGAAGTGTTTCATTCCGTGGCCGGCAAGTACGACCTGATGAATGACCTGATGTCCATGGGCATCCACCGTTTATGGAAGCGCTTCACCATCGAGTTGTCCGGCGTTCGCCCGGGGCACAAGGTACTGGATATTGCGGGCGGCACCGGAGATCTGACCATGAAGTTTTCCGATCTGGTTGGCCCTTCCGGACAGGTGTTCCTTGCCGACATCAACGCCTCCATGCTGCAGGTGGGCCGCAGCCGGCTGACCGACCGGGGTTACGTGGGCAACATTGACTATGTGCAGGCGGATGCCGAGCACCTGCCCTTTCCGGATAACTACTTCAACGCTGTTTCCATCGCCTTTGGCCTGCGTAACGTGACCGACAAGGACCAGGCCCTGCGGGACATGACCCGGGTACTCAAGCCCGGTGGCAAGCTGATGGTGCTGGAGTTCTCCAAGCCCACCAACCCGCTGCTCAGCAAAGCCTATGACATGTACTCGTTCAACGCTTTGCCCCTCATGGGCCAGTTGATCGCCGGTGACAGCAACAGCTACCAGTACCTGGCCGAGTCGATCCGCATGCACCCGGACCAGGAAACCCTCAAGGGCATGATGGAAGAAGCCGGCCTGGTGAACTGCAAGTACCACAACATGACCGGCGGTGTCGTGGCCCTGCACGCAGGAATCAAACCCTGATGTTCCCCGGCCCGACCCTGCGCTCTGCCGTGTCCGCAATCACAGAGCGTGCACTGAATCAGGCGCTAAGATTTGACCCTGCCGGGCGCAAGGCCCTGCAAGAGGCACTGACCGGGCCGGTACAGTTCGAACTGACCCAGCCCCTGCCGCTGACACTGACCCTGCAATCCGTGGGGGAGCGCATCACCGTGACCAGTGGCCCGGTGGAACAACCCGCGCTGGTCCTCAGTGGCAGCCCGCTGGCATTTGCCTCGCTGGCCGGTGGCGACCAGGACGTATTCAGCCAGCAACGCATCCGTGTCACTGGCGATACCGGTCTGGCCCACCAGTTCCAGCGCGCCCTGAACCAGCTCAATCCAGACTGGGAATCCGCCCTGGCTGGCTATACCGGCGACCTGCCGGCCCACTTTATCGGCCAGCGTATTCGCGGCATGCTGCGCTGGAGCCACCAGGCGATCACTTCCATGACCACCAATATCGAGGAATACATCCACGAGGAGAGTGGTGCCCTGCCCGGGGGACGCGAACTGGAGGCGACCTTTGACGATATCGATGAGCTGAATCTCCGCACGGAAAGGCTTGAAGCCAGGGTTCGCCTCCTGGAAAGCAAAAACGATTCGCCGGAGACCCCGTGACCCGACTGCAACGACTGCTCCGAATCCTCTGGGTGCTCTGCCGCTTCCGGCTGGATATTTTCCTGCCTGTAAAGGAACTGCCGGTGCCCCTGCGGTTGCTTTTCATGCTGGCCCCCTGGCACCTGTTCCCGCAGCCGAAGATGGACCGTGGTGAGCGCCTGAGACTTGCCCTGGAAGAATTGGGGCCGGTGTTCGTGAAGTTCGGGCAGATTCTGTCTACCCGCCGGGATTTGCTACCGGATGATATGGCCGATTCCCTGAAATACCTGCAGGACAGGGTATCTCCCTTTCCCAGTAATGAGGCACGGGACATTATCGAGAAGTCACTGGGGGCACCAGTGGCTGAGCTGTTCGCCGAATTCAGCCCGGACCCCATGGCCTCGGCCTCGGTGGCACAGGTGCATGCGGCCACCCTGCACGACGGCCAGCAAGTAGTAGTCAAGGTGATCCGCCCCGGTATTGAGCGGGTGATCAATCAGGACCTGTCGCTGATGTACCTGATGGCCCGACTGCTGGAGCGTTACTGGTCAGAGGGCCGGCGACTGCACCCGGTGGAAGTAGTGGAAGACTATGACCACACCATCCATGACGAGCTGGACCTGCAACGCGAAGCCGCCAACGCCAGCCAGTTGCGTCGTAACTTCCCCGGGTCGCCGCTGATCTACATGCCCTTTATCGAATGGGACTACACCCGCAAGTCGGTGCTGGTGATGGAGCGGGTATACGGCATCCCGATCGGTGATGTGGAGGCCCTGAAAGCCGCCGGCACCAATATGAAGGTGCTGGCCGAAAAAGGCGTAGAGATCTTTTTTACCCAGGTGTTCCGGGATAGCTTTTTCCATGCCGACATGCACCCGGGCAATATCTTCGTGGATGTGTCGAACCCCGACGATCCGCGCTATATCGCCATCGACTTCGGCATTGTCGGCACCCTGGCACCGGACGACCAGAGCTACCTCGCCCGCAACCTGCTTGCCTTCTTCAAACAGGACTACAGGCAGGTAGCCCAGCTGCACATACAATCCGGCTGGGTACCGGCAGACACCCGGGTCAATGAGTTTGAAGCGGCGATCCGCACGGTGTGCGAACCCATTTTCGATAAACCATTGAAGGACATTTCCTTCGGCCACTTCCTGCTGAGACTGTTCCAGACCGCACGGCGTTTTAATATGGAAGTGCAGCCGCAACTGGTGTTGCTGCAGAAGACCCTGCTCAATGTGGAAGGTCTCGGCCGCCAGTTATATCCGGATCTGGACCTGTGGAGCACGGCACAGCCTTTCCTGGAGGACTGGATGCGCCGCCGTATTGGCCCCGTTGGTTTGATAAAAAATATCCGCACCCATCTGCCAGACTGGCTGGAACAATCCCCGGAAATGCCGCAGCTGATCCACGATACCCTGGCCCAACTGCGACAGGCCGGACCCACAGAGGACCAGAACCGGGCCACTCTGGAACTGCTGCTGGAAAATCGCCGCCGGGCCGATCGTCGCTGGCGCAGAACACTACTGGCGGTGGTGCTTGCGGGCGGGGCCTGGTTGAGCATCGGTTACGACCTGCCGGAACTGACCCGCCAAATGGAGCCCTGGGGCTGGGCCATGCTGGCCGCTGCCGCCTGGCTGATTGGCCGCGGCAGCCAATAATCGCGAACAGGATTCACGTAAATGCAAGATTCACCCTCTACAGTCGATAACCCTGAATGGCTGAATGTCATTCGCTGGACAGACGACGGCCTGGTACCGGCCATTGCCCAGGATGCCGCCACCGGCGAGATCCTGATGATGGCCTGGATGAACCGGGAGTCACTGCAACGGACAGCGGAAGAAGGCCAGGCGGTCTACTGGTCCCGGTCCCGGCAAAAGCTGTGGCGCAAGGGCGAACGTTCCGGCCACCAGCAATTGATCCGGGAAATCCGGCTGGATTGCGACGAGGATGTGCTATTGCTGAAAGTCGAGCAGAAGGGTGGCATTGCTTGCCATACCGGGCGCAAGAGCTGCTTCTACCGGAAACTGGACAACGGAGAGTGGCTCAGCACCGATCCGGTGCTGCGGGATCCGGACGCAATCTACGGAACAGAAAGGGGAGACAAGACCGGTGAGTGATATTCTTCTGCAACTGGCACAGGTACTGGAAGCCCGCAAGGAAGCTGACCCTGACACCTCCTACGTGGCCAGCCTCCATGAAAAGGGGCTGAACAAGATCCTGGAGAAGGTAGGCGAGGAATGCACAGAAACGCTGATCGCCGCCAAGGATGCGGAAACCAGCGGTGAAACCCGGGCGCTGGTGAGCGAAACCGCCGACCTGTGGTTCCACAGCATGGTGATGCTCTCACGCCTTGGCCTGGGCCCGCAGGATGTGCTGGACGAACTGGCCAGCCGTTTTGATCTGTCCGGGCTGGAAGAGAAAGCCTCCCGCAACCGTTAACCGGAGGTACCCCTTCCGGGGGGTTATCCCTGCATTGTTCTGTTACAGTACACTGACAGGTAATCGCAACATACAACGAGGTTATGGCTATGAGTATTGGCCCCATGCAACTGCTTCTTATCCTGGCGATAGTGCTGTTACTGTTCGGAACCAAGCGGCTCCGCAACATCGGCAGTGACCTGGGGGGAGCCATCAAGGGATTCAAGAAATCCATGAAGGATGAAGAATCCAAAAACACCGACTCCCTGGTGGACAAGGAGCAGGAACAATACCAGGCCAGCTCCGAAGAAAAACCCCGGGACAAGACCCACAGCTGAGACCAGGCTGAATGTTTGATATCGGCTTCGTCGAGCTGGTGATCTGCTCGATTATCGCATTATTGGTGCTGGGCCCTGAGCGGCTTCCCGCAGCGGCCCGTGCAACCGGTCGCTGGATTGGTGGTGCCCGGCGCATGGTCACCCAGTTCACCTCTGAGCTGGACCGTCAGCTCAAGGCCGAAGAACTCCGCGAGGAACTTCGCAAGGCCGGGGATGTGGGCCTGGACGACGTTCAGAAAACAGTCAGTGATGCCCTCAGCGAAGCGAGGCGTTACGAGCATATGATCGTCTCGGACGATGACAACAAGCTCGCACCGCCACAGACTCAGGCTAATGTCAGCCCGGCCGACAATAACAGTCAGAATCAGCCTGAACCTGAAAAGGCCGAAGCGTCCAGCCAGCCCCCGCAAAGCAGTCCGGAATCCCGCCCATGAGTGACAGGCCTGACGGCAACCAGCAGGACCCCCTCCAGTCTGAAATGCCCCTTGTGGAGCATCTGCTGGAATTGCGTAACCGTCTGCTGAAAATGGTGCTGGCGGTGATTATCTGTTTTGCCGCCGTGTACCCCTTTGCCAACGAACTCTATCTCTGGCTCTCCCAACCTTTGCGCGACCTTCTGCCGGTAGGCCAGACCATGATTGCCACGGATGTGACCGCCCCCTTCTTCGCGCCGCTGAAGCTGGCACTGGTGGTGTCCCTGTTCGCTGCGATTCCGGTGATCCTGTACCAGCTCTGGAGCTTTATCGCACCGGGGCTCTATGCCCACGAGAAGCGGCTGGCGTTCCCGCTGTTGTTCACGTCGATTCTGCTGTTCTACCTGGGTGCCGCCTTCGCATACTTTGTGGTGTTTCCGCTGGTGTTCGGCTTCTTCACCGCCATCGGACCGGAAGGCATCGTCGAGCTGCCGGATATCACCAGTTATCTGAATTTTGTGCTGAAAATGTTCTTTGCCTTCGGAGTGGCCTTCGAGATCCCGATTGCCACTATCCTGCTGATCCTGAGCGGTGTCACCACCGCATCCAGCCTTGCTGCCAAGCGACCCTACATCGTGGTGGCGTGTTTTGTGATCGGCATGCTGCTGACACCGCCGGACATTATTTCCCAGATCCTGCTGGCGCTGCCCATGTGGCTGCTGTTCGAGGTCGGCATACTGTTCGGGCGACTGGCGCGCCGGGAGGTGGCCGAGGCCACGACGCCCACCGATCCTTCATGAACCTGGCACTGCTGTTTGACGACGACTTCATTGCCCCGGACCGGGCCCGGCTGACCCATCGCCGCCTCGATCACCTGCACTCCGTGCTCAAGGTCAGCGAGGGTGACCTTATTCCGGTGGCCCGGGTCAACGGCAAGCTGGGTGAGGGTCGCATTGTCAGTCTGAGCAGCGACTGTGCGGAGATTGTGGTGGACCTGGATCAGCAGCCCCCGCCGCCGCTGCCGCTGACACTGGTGCTGGCCATGCCGCGTCCCAAGATGTTCCGGCGGGTGCTGCAGACCTGCGCCAGCCTCGGGGTCAAGGATCTCTGGCTGATCCACTCACGCAAGGTGGAGAAAAGCTACTGGCAAACCCCCTGGCTCAGCGACGAGCATCTCACCGAAAACCTGACACTGGGACTGGAGCAGGCCCGCGATTCCCGGATGCCCCGGGTACAGATCCGCAAGCGGTTCAAGCCCTTTGTGGAAGACGAGTTGCCCGGATTACTGAACGGCAAGCAAGGGCTGGTGGCCCACCCCGGCACCGCCACTCCCTGCCCTGTGCACCTCCAGGAACCCGCCTTGCTCTGCATCGGGCCGGAAGGTGGCTTTATCCCCTACGAAGTGGAAAAACTGGCCGAAGCGGGCTGTGTGCAGGTGCATCTGGGCCCTCGAATCCTGCGGGTTGAAACCGCCGTACCCGCCATCATCAGCCGCCTGTTTGATGCCTGCGGCTGATCAGTTAACCGGCAGGCCCCGCTTGCCAGCCCACAAAGCCAGCACTGCGACCATCAGCACCAGACCCGGAAATACCGCCAGAGCCTGATCGGGATACCATTCCAGAAGAGCGCCGCCTATCAAGGTACCCACCCCATAACCACATGTGTGCAAGCTGGTCAGCCTGCCGGCCACCTGCCCCCCCGCTTCTGGCGAGAATTGGCGCAGCACGGCGCCGTACCAGGGGGTAATCACCGCCACACCCATGGAGAGCAGGGCCACGCCCAGATAAATCTCCGCCACACTGCCGGCGAGCACCAGCTGTAACCCACCTGCCCCGAGCCCCAGACTCCACAGCGCCCCCAACCAGACCACCGAACGCACATGGCGGTGTACCAATGGACCGGCCACCATGGCCGCCACCGACGCAATAACCAACGCGGTACCCGTCAGTGCCGTGGCCGTTTCGGGGCTGCTACCGGAAATCCGGGCCAGCACCGGTCCCAGCACAAACTGCAGCACCCCTACCCACACGGTGATTGCCAACGCCAGGGTATATAGTGGCAAGCCATCCCGCCAGCCCGGTCGTAATGCCTGGTTCTGCTGCTCTGCCGGATGCGGCACCGCCACAGCCGGCCTTGCCAGCGTCAGGCAACAAAGCACAGCCGCCATCCAGACCAGGGCCAGAGCCCCGGGTACACCGCTCACAGTGGCGACCACCATCAGCCCCGGCCCCGCCAGCCGGCCCAGGTGCACCGCCACCTGAAGGCCTGCCAGTCTGGCCGCCCAGCCCCCGGGGTCGAAGCCGGATAGCACCAGCCGCTGGGCCGCAGGAAATATGCCCCCGGCCCCGATGCCGTGCAGCAGTCGGATCAACACCACAAGCACCATGAGCACGATTGCGATTGGCTGCCAGATCAGCACCAGCAGCAACAACGCAAAAGCCAGCAGCACAACCGAAGATGACAACTGCAGGACCCGCAGGCCACCCCGCCGGTCCGCCTGCCGCCCCCAGACAGGAGCGCCCATCACCACTGGCAACATGCCTGCCGCCATCGCCACGGACCACCAACCGGCAGACAGACCGGTACGGGTGATCAGCCAGGGCAGCGCCGTAATCAGGGACGACTGCAACAGCCCCATCATCAATACCGGACCCGAGCCGGCAACAACACCTGTCGTGGAAAAGCTCACAATTGCGACAAATTCCCTGTTGCGAATGATTGTTATTTCCAATAGATTGTATAGGAAATCCCCGCGCAGAGGAAGTCAGGATGACCGTTCAACGCAACAAGCAAATCACAGACAGTTTCTGTACCTCGATCAACGCGTTCTATAACGCTTTGCTAAGAGAATGCGGCCCTTTCACCCTTAATCCCGATACCCGCCGATTCGTGATCACCCATCCGGAATCGGGCGAGCAGCTGACCATTCCCTGCCGGCATCATGCCACCACCGGCCGTCACATCCTCGGCACAGCGCTGGTCCTGGAAGCATACGGAAAAGCACGCCCTGTCACCTTTGCGGAATCTGTCGACTGGTGCCTGGACCATCCTCAGCTGCGTCGCTTCAGTGACGCGCGAAGCAGAGCGCTTTTCCGTCAGCGGGTACTCAGCAGCCAGCAAAACCTGAAGCAAACCCACAACCACCTGCGAAACCGGCTGGACCGGATTTTTCATGAGGATGCCGACTTCATCGACTCCGAGCAGGCGCTGATCAATGGTCATTCCATTCATCCCTGCCCCAAGGACCGCGGCAATATGTCCGGGTCCGACACCCTGAACTATGCACCGGAGTATGGCGGGCGGTTTCCACTGGCGTGGTACAGCGTGGACCGTACCTGTCTGACCACCCATCAGGGCACGCGGCAATCCGTGGAGTGCATGACGGCCTCCCTGCTGGATTCCGATGGTTCCTGTCGCGCTGCAACTGCGCCCGGGCAGGTACTGATTCCCTGTCACCCGTTCCAGCACCGTCAATGGCAAGCCCACCCGGTTATCCAGCGCCTCCAGCAGGGCGGCAAGGTCCGCTTCCTGGGGTTCGGCCGGCCGGACTGGCAGGCGACCTCCTCGCTGCGAGCCATCTGGTCGGAAAACCATGACTGGATGTTGAAGTTTTCCCTGTCGGTAAGGATCACCAACTCGATACGCCATCTGCAGCCAGAAGAAGCCATGCGCGGACCGGGCCTGACCCGGCTGCTGGAGCGGGAGCCGCTTACTCGCTGGCGCCGGGCAAACCCCTCGTTCCGCTTGCTGGGAGAGCCTGTCAGCCTGGCCCTGTGTGACGATGATGGATCCCCCTTGCCGGAAACCACCATTGTGTTCCGGGAGAATCCATTCCGGGGCAGGAGCGCCCGTCACTGCGAAGTACTGGCAAGCCTGTTACAGGATGATCCGCGCACCGGCCTGTCGCGTCTGGCGCTGAGGCTGCTGGCCCGTCATGCCGGCAAAAAGGAGGCACACCGCTGGTTCCGCCGTTATCTGGATGTAGCGGTCGCCCCGCTACTGGAAGCCCAGAGCGAATACGGCCTTCTCTTCGGAGCCCATCAGCAGAACCTCATTCTGAAGCTGGATAACGACCTGATGCCCTGTTTTGCCTGGTTCCGGGACTGCCAGGGTACCGGCTTCACCAGTCAGGCAAGCGAAAAGCTGGGCAAGAGCCTCGGCTCCCTGATCCGCAACAGCGACAACCAGCCGCCGGATGAACTGGGCATCCGCCTGTTCAGCTACTACCTGTTCATCAACAGCACCTTCAATGTCATCAGCAGCCTGGCAGCCAGCGGGCTCACGGGGGAAGAAGCGCTGTTGCGACAGTTACGCCACTGGCTGGAGCAGAAGCGCAGCACCGCCACCGACCCCGGCGTGATCGATTACCTGCTTCACAGCCAGCAACTCCATGCCAAGAACAACCTGCTTTGCTGCCTGCAGGCGCTCAATGAAAACACCCTGGAGGACATCGCCTCCATCTACCACCCGATGGTCAACCCTCTGCTGACCGACCATCCCGCCACCAACAACATCGGACAAGGACTGCAAAACCATGACGATCAGCGAGATTACCAACTCAACGAAGATCTCTGAGCGGGAGGACAGGGTTCACCTGTCACTCAACTCCGTTCCCTGCCAGGCGGGGGTTCTGCGCACCGGAGAACAAGTGACCATTGCTGACTGGCAAGGCCCGGAACTGGCCCGCCCAACCGCTGTGGAAGTCATTGACGAGCTGTTCTGGCAACTCGACACCTCCTCCCTGACGTTCGAGGGGACGGCCGCCACTGCCTTCTTCCTCGATCATCCCGTCTGGCAAAAGGAACCCGACCATTCCCGCATCAGCCGGGAGGCGTTCTATCAGGCCCGGGAGTTCTGGCTGGATCAGCCACTGCTCACTATTGTACCGGAGGAGTGGACGACAACCGGCCAGGTGCAGCACCCCCGCAGGCCTATTTGCGGCGATCAGATTCTCTACAGCCGTCGCGTGCCGGTCCTTGACCAGACGGTCAGCCTGCGACAGGCCCGACCCGATGTGGATGGCGAGCGCTTCCATCGCTGGCAGAACCTGCCCCGGGTGGCCGAGTTCTGGGAATACCCCTTCAGCCGGGAAGCACTGGACGACATGCTTCGGGAACGGCGCGCAGACCCCCACTCGCTGCCCCTGATTATGCAGGTGGACGGGCAGGCAATCGGTTATTTCGAGGGTTACTACGTGCTGGAGGACCGATTGGGACCCTATTGCGAAGCCGGCCCCTTTGATCAGGGATTCCACCTGCTGGTCGGTGAAGAGCCCTTTCTTGGTGAAGGCCAGGCACCCGTATGGCTGAACTGCATCAGTCATTTCCTGTTCTTGCAGGAGCCACGCACCCGCAGCCTGTTCGGCGAGCCCCGGGCGGACAACAAGGCTCTGCTTCGGCATCTGGGCTCCACCACCTGGGAAAACCTCGGCGAGTTTGATTTCCCCCATAAACGCTCTGCCCTGGTGCGCAATCGTCGCCAGGATTTCTTCAGGAACACACGACTGTGAGGCAGCTCCATGGATGAGGAACAGCTCTGGCACCGGCTGAACCGCCGGCTGGTCGCCAAAATCATTGCCGAATGCAGCTACGAAGGGTGCTTGCATCCGGACACGCTCGACAGTCACCGGTTCCGCCTTATGGCCGGTGGTCACTGCTACGATTTCACAGCACGGAAAACCGTCTGGGACTATCTCTGGATACAGCCGGCATCCCTGACCAGGGACGGGCAGCTCGCCACCAGCGCCGCCACCGCCATGCTGGATTTCCAGGGGGCACTGGGCGTGAACGACATGGTACTGGGCAACTTCCTGGAAGAACTCCACAACACGCTGGCCGGGGATCGCATTCAACAGGCCGTACTCAGCGAGCTGACTGCCGCGGACCTCCTCGACCTGCCCGCCACAGAACTCGAAAGCCTGCTGGACGGACACCCCAAGGCCCTGGCCAACCGCGGCCGGCTGGGCTGGGGTCTGAGCGAGCTGAACCAATACGCCCCGGAAGCCGGCAACGCCCTGCACTTACGCTGGCTGGCCGCCCACCGGGGCTGCGGGCTGCAGGTTCATGGTACTCCGGCACCCGAGCAATGCCTCGAAGAAGACCTGCTGGACCGCTGGAAGCAGCGATTCCCGGCACCGGAGTGGGTGTTCATACCGGTTCATCCCTGGCAATGGAAGCAGCTGATCGTCATTCAGTACGCCGCAGCCATCGCACGCGGAGAACTGGTCGATCTGGGTACGGCAGGTCACCGCTATCGCCCACAGCAGTCGATCCGCACCCTGTCCAACTCAGACCACCCGCAACACTGCGACCTCAAGCTGTCCCTGACGATACTGAACACGTCCTGTTACCGGGGGTTGCCGCCCGGCCCCATTGCCATGGCCCCGCGCCTGTCATCATGGCTGGCCGGAATAGCCGGCAGTGATCCGGTGCTGAGCCATGCGGGCATGGCCGTACAGCGTGAGCTGGGCAGCGTGCATATTCCCCAACAGGCACAGCACCAACTGAACGGCACGCCCTATCGCTACCGGGAAATGCTGGGTGCTGTCTGGCGGGAGAGCCTCTTGTCAAAAACAGCAAACGGTGAAAAGGCCATGCTGTTTGCCACCCTGATGCAAACCGATGGCGGCGGCCAGGCACTGATTGCCGAGATCATCCGCCGCTCGGGACTGACTACCCGCGACTGGCTGGCCCGGCTGTTCGAGCGCGTCACCATTCCGCTGTACCACCTGCTGTGCCGTTATGGGATCGGCATGGTCGCCCACGGTCAGAACCTGGGCCTGATACTGCGAGACTGGCAGCCACAACGGGTTGTGGTAAAGGACTTCCACGGTGACCTGCGGGCTGCAGAGAGTCCCCTGCCCGAACGACAAGGCGTACCCAAGGATATTCTGGCCGGGTTGAAGCGGCTGCCTCCCCGTCATCTGCTGCACGACCTCTACACCGGCCATATGGTCACCACACTGCGTTTCATCTCACCACTGGTGGAAGAGCAGTGCGGTATGGCAGAAAGCGCTTTTTACCAGTTACTGGGCGAGCGAATGATTGCCTATCAACAGCAGCATCCTGAACTGGCAGAACACTTCGCAGAATTTGACCTGCTGAGACCGGAAATGGAGCGGGTCTGTATCAACCGGGTCCGTTTCCGGATCGGCTACGCGGACGATGCCCAACGCCCCCTGCCGGAGCTCGGCCAGCCACTGAACAACCCCTTGCAACCGGAGACCTCTGATGACTGATCAAACCCTGGATCTTGCAGGTATCGGAATCGGGCCCTTCAACCTGAGTATTGCGGCATTACTGGACAGCCAACGGTCCGTCAACGCGCTGTTCCTGGACAACAAACCGGCGTTCAGCTGGCATCCGGGCATGCAGTTGCCCGGCTCCCGCCTGCAGACCTCCTGCCTGAAGGATCTGGTGACCGGCGTGGATCCGTGCAACCCGCACAGCTTCCTCAACTATCTGGTGCAACACGGTCGCTTCTACGATTTTCTCAGCGCCAACATGCCAGCCATCAGTCGGGCGGAATACGCGGATTACCTGGGCTGGGTTGCCGCCAGGCTCGGGAACCTGAGGTTCGACAGCCCGGTAGAGTCGGTTCAGTTCAACGGCAACCACTTTGTACTGCAGGTAACCGGGCGCCGGACACCCCTGCAGAGCCGTAACCTGTGCATTGGCACCGGCATACACCCCCATGTGCCACCGGCCTGCAGCAACCTGCCTCCGGAAAAGTGTTTCCACAGTATCGACATCATGCGCCGCCAGCCGAATCTCTCCGGAGAGCGGGTAACGGTCATCGGTGGCGGCCAATCCGGCGCAGAGATCCTGCTGGGGCTGATGGACGGCATCTGGGGCGAGCCGAAGAGTATTACCTGGATCTCCCGGCGGCCCAACTTCGAACCACTGGATGAAACCCCCTTCACCAACCAGTACTTTACACCCGGCTATGTACGGGCTTTTCAGACTCTGGACGAATCCCGCCGTCGCGAGCTGGTGCGCTACCAGAAGCTGGCGTCTGACGGCATTTCTCCGGATACCCTGAATGCCCTCTATCAGCGCCTCTACGAATACCCGCTGGCACACCCGGACCGGCCCGCTCCGGATCTGTTGCCCGGCCGCTCACTCTACGCGGTGAGTGACGGTGCCCCCATGCAGTTGCTGAGTCGTAATCAGCTGGACGAGCGATTTGAAGAAACCCGGGCCGACCGGATCATTCTCTGTACCGGCTTTGAGCACCGCCTGCCGGAGTGCCTCGAACCACTCACCGACAAGCTGGACCTGGATCATACCGGCCAGCCCCGGCCCGATACCCATTTCAGCCTGCATTGGGATGGGCCGGAAGACCGGCACATCTACGCGGTCAATCAGGGCCGTTACAGCCATGGGATCGCCGAGTCGCAGCTCAGCCTGATGTGCTGGCGTTCGGCAGTCATCGTCAACCACCTGACCGGAGATGAGCGTTATCCCGTAAAGGCGGATGGCCAGTTGCCCAGATGGTTCAGCCAGTCATCGGCCAGAACTGTGGCCGGGTACCCAACCACAACAGGCCATCCTCAGATTCATTATTGAATATAAGTGATAATCGTTTACACTTGCGTCTCTAATTATTGGCAGATTGCACAGGAGTATTGCATTGTGACACGCACATTTTTCCGGAACGCCTGGCAGCCCGCTTTGCTGGCGACAGCCATATCCGCAGCCGGTGCTGCCGTGGCAGCACCCCAGAGCCTGGACGAACTGGTGGTGGTTGGCAGCCGCGCGCCTTCGCAGATCAGCCAGGTACCCGGTGCAGTCTGGGTGCTGGAACAGGAAGACCTGGCTCAGCAATTCCAGTCCGGGCAAGACCTGAAAACCGTACTGGGCAAACTGATTCCGGGCATGGACCTGGCTCCGGAAACACGCACCAATTTTGGTCAGAACCTGCGGGGCCGCAGCGTACTGGTGATGATTGATGGTGTATCCCTGAATGGTTCCCGGGGCCTGAGCCGTCAGTTCGACAGCATCGACCCGTTCAATATAGAACGCATTGAGGTGCTGTCCGGCGCCACCTCGGTGTACGGAGGTGGCGCCACCGGCGGCATCGTCAACATCATCACTAAAAAAGGCCAGGCCGGCGCAACACAACTCGGCACCGAGCTGGGTGCATCCACCGGTTTCAACGATTCGGAAGACAGAGTCTATCGGTTTGGCCAGTCCATCAGCGGCGGCACTGAGGTAATCAACGGCCGGCTGGCGCTCGCCGTCCAGGACAACGGCGCCTTCTACGACGGTGACGGTAACCAGATTCTGCCAGACGTCACCCAGACCGACCTTCAGTACAACCGCAGTGTCGACATCATGGGGAACACCCGTTTCCGGATTGATGACAACCAGAGCCTGGAGCTGACCGCCCAGCTCTACAACAGTCAGTTCAAGGGAGACAAGGGCCTGTGGTTCGGTCCATACCTGAGTCAGCGTTCCAATCCTGAGGTCCGGGATGGCTTCACTGCCGACCGTGAGCCTGAGACCGACCGTTACCTTTTGAACGCCTCCTATCAGAACCGGGATTTTCTGGGCCATACAGCCTACCTGCAGGTGTCTTCACGCCGTGAAGAGTCCAGCTTCCACCCTTACCCCTATCCGAGCCTGAATCAGGACGGCACCCTGAACGCCGCCATGAGCTATTACGGTGCCTCGAAGCAGAACACCGAGCAGCACCTGATCAAGGCCCTGCTGGTCAAACAGCTGGACAAGGTCAAACTCAGCTACGGCCTTGACCTGGACCGCGAAGACTTTGATGCCTCACAGATGGTCTTCAATAACACGCTGGCTTACGGCAGCGGCGGGCTGGTCTTTGAAAAAGACTTCACCGTGCCCCGCTATCCGGGTTACCGGGTCGATGGCATCGCCGCTTACCTGCAGGCCGAATGGCAGGCCACCGACCGCCTGCAACTGAATGCCGGTGTTCGCCAGCGCTACTCGGAGCTGGAAATGGAGTCTTTCACTCCGACCACCCAGCAGATCGCCGTGGAGCGCGGGCTGGTATCGGGCGCGGATGCGATCCCGGGAGGCAAGAGTGACTACGACGTAACCCTCGTCAATGCTGGCGCCATCTTCAATCTCACGGCCGACCAGCAGGTCTGGGCCAACGTCACTCAAGGCTTCGAGATTCCCGATCCCGGCAAGGTTGCCGGTAAAGGTGACTATACGATCACCCAGGATGGTCGCTACACGCTGACCGACTATCTGGATGTCAGCGAAAACGCCATTCCCGGACTGACAACCGACCAGGTAGAGCTGGGCTGGCGCGCCTACCAGGATCGCTGGGATGCCCAGGTGGCGGCCTACTACACCTGGTCTGACAAGGATACCGAGACTACCGATGACCTGCGCATCCGCGTGGTGGATGCCAAAACAAGGGACTACGGTATCGAGGGCAACCTTACTTTCCGCGCGACAGATCAGGTGTCCGTCGGCACTTCAGGCCACTATATCCGTTCCGAAGTAAAAGAGGACGGTGATTGGGTTGAAAAGGCTGCCACCTACGCCAGCCTCCCCAAGGTGACCGCATTCACCCGCTGGCAGGATGATCTGCATTCAGTGCGGCTGCAGGCCAGCCATAGCTTCGATATTGAGGACGATGCCGGACAGGCAATCGATGGCACCACACTACTGGATCTGCAGGCATCCCGTCGCTTACCGGTCGGCCAACTGAACTTTGGGGTAACCAATCTGCTGGATCGACAGTATCAGACTGTGTGGGGGCAACGAGCCCAGTTGTTCTACGGTGATCGCTTCGCCTACGAGCCCTTCGACTTCAAGGGCAAGGGCCGCACCTACACCCTGACCTATGCCGTCAACTACTAACCAATGATACTCATACGGTTAGCAGGGTCCGCGTTGCGGGCCCTGTGTCTGCTGGTTTTCTGCAGCCAACTCAGTGCCGGGATCGTGGTGGAACACGATTCCGGCACACTGCGTTTGGACTCGCCTCCAAAACGGATCGTGGTGCTCAACTGGTGGCTGGCGGAACATCTGCTGGCGCTGGGTGTCACCCCGGTCGCGGTGGCCGATCGGGAAGGTTACGACGAGTGGGTGGGCGAACCTGCCCTGCCGGAATCGGTGAAATCCGTCGGTAACCGGCAATCCCCGAACCTTGCCGCGATACGTTCTCTCGAACCGGATCTGATCCTGACCAGCGGTCACTTGTCTGCCGCTGTGCCCGCCTTCAAGAAGATCGCACCAACACTGGTACAGACCACCTATGAAGCGGACTCCAATCCCTGGGACAAGGCCCGTGAACACCTGATCACCCTCGGCAAAATGCTGGGAAGGGAAGAGCGCGCCCATGCCTTGATCCAGCAGGCGGAAACGGATCTCGCGCAAACCCGCCAGCGGCTGGTCGCGGCGGGTCTGCTAGGGCAGCCGGTGTTTCTGGTACGTTTCCTGGACGACAGGCGGGTGCGGATTCATGGCAACAATTCCATGCTGAGTCAGGCCCTGCAACTGGCCGGCATGGAAAACGCCTGGAGCAAACCCACCAATTTATGGGGCTTCACACCCGGCACCGTGGCGGATCTGGGCGGCAACGCTGATGCCTGGCTGGTGTATATCCGCCCCTGGCCGGAAGCCGACCGGGAACGCCTCCGCCAAAGCCCCCTGTGGCCCTACTTGCCCATGGTGCGCAGCGGCCGTATCACCGGCGTCGGGCCGGTGTGGACCTTCGGGGGCGTGCTCAGCGTCCCCGCCATGGCAAAAATGCTCGCAGAACAACTGATCGAAGGCCCGGAGCCAAAGGAAACACCTGACTCATGAACCCCGTTATTTCCGGCCCAGCGAAACTGGCTTTGCTCGTCACCGCCCTGCTGGTGCTGGGGCTGGCCCTGTCACCAGCCACCAGTCCCGACAATCTGGCCCGCATGGCCGGTGCCCTGTCGCTGGGCCCTGATTCCTCATTTCAGGAAGCCGTGCTGTATTACACCCTGCTGCCCCGGCTAACCATCGCACTGCTGGCCGGTGCCGCACTGGGCATCGCCGGCACCCTGGTACAGCAGGTACTGCGCAATCCGCTGGCAGCGCCCACCACCCTGGGAGTAGCCGCCGGTGCACAACTGGTGCTGGGCCTGATCATGCTACTGGCACCGGGACTGCTGGCATGGAAAGAACTGTGGGCCATGGCCGGCGGCGTTCTGGCACTGGGACTGGTGGTGATGATGGGACTGCGCAGGGGCTTCGACCCACTGACCCTGACCCTCTGCGGGCTGATCGTCAGCCTCTACCTCGGGGCCATCAACACGCTGATCCTGCTGTTCTATCACATGAAGCTGACCGGCCTGTTTATCTGGGGTTCCGGAGAACTGAGCCAGACCGACTGGCGCAGCACCCTGGAGCTGGCTCCGCACCTGCTGGGCTCGCTGGTCGGCTGTCTGTTGATGATCCGTCCCCTGCAGGCTCTGGATCTGGGTGCCGAAGGCGCACGATCACTGGGCCTGTCACCGGGGGTTATTCGCGGGATCACCTTGCTGCTGGCGGTTTACCTGACCGCACTGACCGTCAGTCATGTGGGTGTCGTGGGCTTCGTCGGCCTGGCCGCCCCGGCGCTGGTGCGCCTGCTCGGAGCCCGGACCCTGATCCAGCGCCTGCTGGCCAGTGCGCTGGCCGGGGCCTTGCTGTGCCTGCTGGCGGATGGTGTCGCCCAGCAAGTGACCGCCGCCTTCGGGCACCTGATGTTTCCCACCGGGGCCGCTACGGCGCTGATCGGCGGGCCGGTATTGCTATGGATTCTGACCCGTAACCGCTTCCTGCCGGCACGACCCGAAAGCGGCCACTCGCTGGTCAGCAGCAAGACCCGTTCGATTCGCTGGCCGGGCCTTCTGGTGCTGGGGCTGGTAGCCCTTGGCAGTCTCTGGATCGCCGCTGCACTGGGCCCCACCTGGGAAGGCTGGCGGTGGGAATCGCTGGCGGATGAGAACGGCGTGATCGCCATGCGGCTGCCACGCCTGCTGACGGCACTGATGGCCGGCGGATTGCTGGCACTGGCCGGCACCATGGTTCAGCGTATGACCCGTAACCCCATGGCCAGCCCCGAACTCCTGGGAATCAGCACCGGTGCAGCCCTGGGCATGGTGGTCCTGATGCTGGCTTTTGATACCCAGAGTCGCTATGCCCAGATTCTGGCGGGCGGCCTTGGCGGTACCCTGGTATTGCTGGCACTGCTTGCCCTGAGCCGGCGCAGCGGGTTCTCGCCGCAACGAATACTGCTTGGCGGCATTGCCCTGTCGGCGCTTCTGGATTCCGGAATTCGTATGGTGCTGGCGATGGGCGATACCCAGTCGGTTACCCTGCTTAACTGGCTCTCGGGGTCCACCTGGATGGCAGGCCAGCAGGACGCCTGGATTCTGCTGGTGATTACACCGGTGTTACTGGTCCTGGCACTGAGCTGCAGCCGCTGGCTGGAATTGCTGTCACTGGGCGATGACTCTGCGCAAGCGCTGGGGGTTCCGTTGGCTCCGGTACGGCTGGGCATGCTGTTGCTGGCGGCACTGATGACTGCCGCCGCCACTCTGGTGGTTGGCCCCCTGTCGTTTGTGGGGCTGATGGCCCCGCACCTGGCCCGCATGATCGGCTTCCGGCGGGCGATGCCCCAGTTGCTCGCCGCCTTTTTACTGGGCAGCCTGCTGATGCTCTGGGCCGACTGGCTGGCCCGGTCGCTGGTGTATCCTTACGAGCTACCCGCAGGACTGGTGGCCACCCTGATCGGTGGTGGGTATTTCCTGTTCAGGCTGTATCGCCGCGCCTGAACAGACCGGCCAGCGGCATAATAACCAACACCAGCAAGCCGCCGGCCAGAATTCCGAACAGACCGTCCGCCAGGGTTGGTGCCAGCATTCCAGCTATGCCACCAAGGTGATCGGTGGCATCAACAATGAGGTGGTGCACGGGACCAATACCGTGGGTAAGAATGCCCCCTCCTACCAGAAACATGGCAGCAGTACCCACAATCGAGAGAGTCTTCATCATATAAGGGGCAAACCAGAGAATCGCCTGTCCCAGACGCTGCTGGAAAGCGCTCTCCCGCTGGCTCAGGTAAAGCCCGCCATCATCGAGCTTGACGATTCCGGCGACCAGCCCGTACACCCCGGCAGTGATCATCAGTGCAACCACTGTCAGCACCAGTGCCTGCATACCGATCGGTTCGCTGTTCACGGTACCAAGGGTGATGGCAATGATTTCCGCTGACAGGATAAAGTCAGTCCGTATCGCGCCCTTGATCTTGTCTTTCTCCAGCACCTTGAGGTCCGTACCGGCATCCTTCATTGCATTATGCAGGGCCTGCTTGTGGGCTTTGTCCTCTTCACGGTGCAGGAACTTGTGGACCAGCTTTTCAAATCCCTCATAACAGAGAAAACCGCCCCCCAGCATCAGCAGCGGTGTCACCAGCCAGGGCGCGAAAAAGCTGATCAGTAGCGCTGCGGGCACCAGGATCGCCTTGTTGACAAAGGATCCCCTGGCGACGGCCCAGACCACCGGTAATTCCCGGGAAGGTTTAACGCCGGTCACCTGCTGGGCGTTCAGGGCAAGGTCATCACCCAGCACACCTGCGGTTTTCTTGGTGGCCACTTTGGTCATGAGAGATACATCGTCCAGTACGCTGGCGATGTCATCGATCAACATGAGCAGGCTGCTTCCTGCCATCGGCTATGCTCCTGAAAAGTGGACGCTGACCGGTATCCGGCTCAGCGTTGCAGCCCCATCGCCTCGGCGGCAATGCGGTTCTTGATGGGTGCCAGCCCGTTGAGCCAGCGCATGCCGCTGTTGCGCAGCCAACGCAGGGGCAGTTCATCCCGGGCAAACAGTTGTTTGAAGCCTTCCATGGCCGCCATCATGGCCAGGTTTTCGCCTTTGCGGCGACGCTGGTAGCGGGCCAGCATCAGCTCATCGTCGGGCCTCAGACCGGCCCGCCGGGCCTTGCCCAGCTCGTCCAGCAACACCCGGACATCGCCATACCCCAGGTTGGCCCCCTGCCCCGCCAATGGATGGATGGTGTGAGCGGCATCCCCGATCAAGGCAAAACCGGGACGCACATAATCCTTGGCATGGCGTTGCCGTAACGGGAAGGAGAAACGCTTCGAGATCTTCTCCACTGGCCCCAACTGGCGCTCGATCGCCTGTTCCAGCTCGCGGATAAAACCGTCATCCTCCAGCGCCATCAGCCGGCGGGCCTCTCCGGTATCCTGAGACCAGACGATAGAGCAGAAGTGCTCATCACCGGTTTCGTTCAGCAGTGGCAGAAACGCCAGCGGGCCGGTCAGGGAAAAACTCTGCCAGGCGGTGTGCTGGTGTGGCTGGGCCGTTCGCACGGTGCAGACGATCGCCTGCTGCTCGTAATCCCATTCACGGGTGGGCAGGCCGACCCACTGGCGCATGCGGGAATTGCCACCATCCGCCGCAATCACCAGGTCAGCAGACAGTTGCCGGCCATCATCCAGTTGTACGCCCCGCTGTCCGCCCTGCTCCTGCCACCCGGAGACCTTCGCACCATCAAACAGGGTCATGCCGGAATCCTGTACCGCCAGCATCAGGGCCCGCACGATGCTGCGATTCTCGACGATGGTACCCAGAGCCGGAGCATGAAGTTCGGCGGCATCAAATTCGATACGACCGGTGCCCTCACCGTCCCAGACAGCCATACGCTGGTAGGCGCAATGCCGCCGGGCGGTAATGGTTTCCCAGACGCCCAGATTTTCCAGCAAACGCTGGCTGGCCACGGAAATGGCACTGACCCGTGGTTCAAAGTCCGCCACCGCTGTGGCGGGGCTGAAATCAGCAATGGCCCCGCCCACAGGCGCACCCTCCACCAGCGCCACCGACCAACCCTGCCGGGCCAGGCCCAGGGCCATGGCCGAACCGGTCATACCCCCACCAACCACCAGAATATCGACGTTCATCCCACTCATGGTCTTCTTCCACCCAATCCCATGGCCTTGCGGGCAAACCAGCGCTTGGCTCCTGGCAGCATATCCAGCCCTGCCAGACCGGCATCCCGGGCCACAGCCAGTGCCGGGAAGGACTGCCCGAACAATTGAACAAGCGAGTCAGAGAAGCCCGCCGTCTGCTGCCAGTCAGAACGGTGCCCGGCCTGGTAACGCCCCAGTACACGAAGATCCCCCAGCGGGATATCCTGCGTGCAGGCCCACTCGAACTGTCCGACCAGAGTCATCAAACCCCGCAGGGCCAGGTTAAAACCCTGCCCGGCCACCGGGTGCAAACTGTGGGCTGCGTTACCCACCAGTGCCACCCCGGGCCGCACCGGTTCGTCCACGATGCTCAGTGCCAGCGGATAATGGCTGCATTCACCCATCCGGGTAAATCGACCCAGCCGCCAGCCAAAACGTTCCTGCAGGCGTTGGCAGCGCCCGGATTCGTCCAGCGCCAGCAGGGATTCCAGTTCCGCATCACGAAGGGTCCAGACCAGCGCCGAGGTGTTCCCCGGCCGCTGCGGGGAGCCGTGGGGAAGCAGCGCCATGGGGCCGTGATCGGTAAACCGCTCGAAGGCCGTGAACTGGTGACTGCGGGAGGTCGAAACATTGGCGATCAGGGCATTCTGGCTGTAATCCTGCCGGCGGGTCCGGAACCCCAGTTTCTCCTTCAGGCCCGATCGGCCACCATCGGCCACCACCAGGCACTGGGCAGTCAGGGAGCGGCTTTCACCCGCGGCCTCCAGGGCCACCCGGATACCACCCGGCAGGTTTTGCATATCCGTGACTGCCGCCGGGGCTTGCCAGTGCACACCACTGTCCAGAAGCTCACGCATCAGACACAGCCCCATCCAGCGATTGTCAGCCACATAGCCCAGCGCCGGCTGGCCATGATCGTCGGCATGGAGACGGGCCGCCCCGAACCGGCCCCGGTCAGAGACATGAATATGGCGGATCGGTGTGGCATGTTCAGACAGCCGGCCCCATAGCCCCAGGTCCCCGAAAATCTGCCGGGAGCCCCAGGCCAGTGCAGTGGAGCGGGCATCATAGCTGGGCTGGTAACTGTCCGGCAGTGCGTCCGGCGCGAGGGGAAAGGCTTCCACCACCGTCACCCGCAACGCCGGCAGACGACGGCTGAGGGCGAGTGCCAGGGTAGCTCCGGCCAGTCCGCCGCCGGCAATCACAATATCGGTATCGGTCCGGCTCACGGTCACCCCGCCATCAGCGCCTCAATGTCGTCGATTTCCTTCGGCACACCATTGGTGAGCACACGACAACCGTCTTTGGTGACCACCACATCGTCTTCAATGCGGATGCCAATACCACGCCACTTCTCGTCCACAGCGGTGTTATCCGGGGCAATGTACAGGCCGGGCTCGACGGTCAGCGCCATGCCCGGCTCCAGCTGTCGCCAGGCACCGCCAATCTTGTAATCTCCCACGTCGTGCACATCCATCCCCAGCCAGTGGCCGGTGCGGTGCATAAAGTAAGGGCGATAGGCTTCTTCTTCGATGGCCTGGTCAACGGTGATGTCCTGTAAAATGCCGAGCTCCACCAGACCCTGGACCAGGACTTCCAGTGCCGCCTCGTGGGGCCGGTTCCAGTGGTTGTCCGGGTGGACGGCATCGATGGCAGCGTATTGTGCTGCCAGCACCACCTCATAAAGGGCTTTCTGCTCCGCGGAAAAGCGGCCACTGACCGGGAAGGTGCGGGTAATGTCCGAGGCATAACACTCGTATTCGCATCCCGCGTCAATCAGCACCAGGTCGCCCTCCTTCAGGGGCGCATCGTTCTCAATGTAATGCAGGATGCAAGCGTTGGCCCCGCCGCCCACGATGGACGGATAGGCGGTGGAGCGAGCTCCGTGACTCATGAAGGTGTGAATCAGCTCCGCTTCCAGGTTGTATTCATAGCCACCGTGACGGGCACGCTTCATGGCCCGGACATGGGCTTCGCAACTGATCTCCGCCGCTTTGGCCATGACCCGCACCTCTGCCGCACTCTTGATCAGCCGCAGGTCATGGAGCAGATGTTCCAGAGCCACGAATTCACCGGGTGGATTGGAGCCTGAGCGCACCTTGCTGCGGATGATCTTCACCCAGTCCATCACCCGCTGATCAAAACTCTGGTCCCGCCCAAGTGGATAATAGACCCGGCTGCGCCCTTCGATCATGCCCGGCAGAATGTCATCGATATCCGCAATCGGGAAGGCATCGTCCACCCCGAACTGCTCAATGGCACCCTCCGGGCCGGCCAGGAAGCCATCCCACAACTCCCTGGCGGGATCCTTTTCCTTGCAGAACAGCACCGACTCGCCATGTTCGCGCCCGGGAATGATCACCAGCACCGCATCCGGCTCGTCAAAACCGCTGAGATAATGAAAGTCACTGTCCTGACGGAAGGGATGCAATACATCCCGGTTGCGCACCCGTTCCGGCGCCGCGGGCAGAATGGCAATGCCGTCCCGGACCATCATGTCCATCAGGCGGCGACGACGGGCTGCAAATTCCTTGACCGGTATCATGGCTGCCATGGATTACCCCTCAGTGCAGTGTGGGTTGTTTGGAGGATGCGGACTCCGGCGGGTTGAATTCGGTAAACACCGACAGGGCCCCCAAGCGGACATATTCGACGATTTCCAGCAGTTGCTGCTCACTTTCCTCGCCGCCCTCTTCCTCCTGATCGGCGACCTGGCTGATGGCCACCATATCCCCGATCACCTCGCGAATTTCTTCCGGAGCCTCGCCCAGGGAAGCGCCTGCCGACAGGGCCAGCCCCTCCAGAAAACCCCGCACCCAGCAGGAAAGGGCTTCAAGGCGCTGCTCCAGGGCATAATCATCATCCGGCATCAGCGGCTGGAAACTCATATCCGAGGCTTTCAGCAGTTCCAGAGTCTGGTCGTAGGCGCGGGTCATGAACTCTTTCAGATCGACGGACTCCTCCGGCGCGGATTCCGGCAGGCCCATTTGCTCACAGACAAGAGCCAGCCAATCCCGGGCATCCATACGGGAGCCTGCCGCCAGCCGACCACAGAGTCCGCCGTGGAGTTCCGAGGGGTGGCTGAAGGCCTTGTGGGAACTAAACAGGTTGGCCCACTGCTCGAAGCTCGCAGCGGTTTGATTGTCAATTTCGATATCAGGCATGAATGCCCCTGTCGTAGCTTGTATCAGATGGCTCACATCGTATCATTTGCCGGCATCCGAGGCACTGCCCCCGGCAGCCGCCGGGCCCGGTCGAATGAATTCCCTTTAAATTGACCACCCTGGGGTCCACACTTATAGTTAGTTGAATTCCCACTGGCAGAAACTGGACAAATCATGGAACAGTCTGAACTGCAGGCGCTGGCAGACAAGCTGGACAGGCTGATTGCACGATGCAACAAACTGGAGCAGGACAACGCGGCCCTGCGTGAAATGCAGGACACCTGGAACCGGGAGCGCGCCCAGCTGATGCACAAGAATGATCTCGCCAAGCACAAGATCGAAGCCATGATCGGCCGCCTGCGGGCGCTGGAGCACCACTGATGTCTAAGCAGCCGAACACAGTTGAAGTCAAGATTCTCGACAAGGAGTATCTGGTCGCCTGCCCCGACGACGCGAGAAGCGCACTGCTCAATGCAGCGGACCATCTGGATACCAGAATGCGCGAGATCCGCGCCAGCGGCAAGGTATTCGGGACCGAGCGCATCGCGGTGATGGCCGCCCTGAACATCGCCCACGACCTGCTCGAAAGGGACACCATGTCTGACGCAGCCAGCGACATACTGCGCACCATGGACACCCGGCTGGATCAGGCCCTGGAGAAGCACGGTGATGGCGAAACAAACTGAACACACCGGTTGCAATTGCCCCCGGATATACCCGTATAATGAAACGGACTTCCTGGGTTGTGCGCTGGTCGGATACGTCCTCGAGCCGATGCGCAATACCCAGGTGGCTACTCCAGGGCATTGTGAGCAAGTCCCCCACGCAGGGGAAAGCCTAATATGTCACAGCGGCCACCAACCTTGAACTTTGGGTTCAAGGGCCACATCCGATAACGGCAGCCCGGGAAGCTTTACTCTGATCGTTATGACCCACCAAGAACCTTTCACTGATCACCCGGACACACCCACCAGAGCAGGTTTGCGCAAGCGGTTGCGCCGCGCACGCAATGCGCTCTCACCGCAACAGCAGCGACACGCCGCCGAGCGGCTGGCCCTGAACCTGCTGAAATTACCGGACCTGAACCGCGCAAGGCACATTGCGGTCTACTTGCCCAATGACGGGGAAATCGACCCGCATCCCTACATGGCCGCCGCCAGAAGAAAAGGCATTCGGCTCTACCTGCCCGTTCTGCACCCTCTGCTTCAGGGCCGGCTGGTATTCAGCCCCTGGTATGACGGCATCGAACTGGTATGTAACCGCTTCGGCATTGCGGAACCCCCCTTTCACACCGGGCTGAGACGCCCACCCTGGGCACTGGATGCGGTGCTTTTTCCGCTGGTGGGATTCGATGAATTCGGAGGAAGACTGGGCATGGGCGGCGGCTTCTACGATCGTACCTTTGCGTTCAGCCGGTTGCGCCCGCGACTGGCGCCGAAGCTGATCGGGCTGGCCCATGATTTTCAGAAGGTGGAGAAATTACCGGTGGAACCCTGGGATGTGCCCCTGCATGGCATTGTAACCGATGAGGCCTGGTACCCCGTCACCCGGCGACTGCGGCCCGAGAGCTAACCGCGCTGGCCTTCCCGGCCCCTGATCGTTACAGCCTGCTGGCTGTCAGAGGCAGGAGCGACCCGGCGATCATCTGAGGCCTCCAGCGATGTTACCCCGGTAATGACCAGGCCCGCTGCAAACAGAAACACCAGCGTCCGGATCATGTCAGGCTTTCGTTCCATTACCTATCCCCGAAAAGACTTTTGCACAGGCCAGAGCAGTCAAGACACCCAAAGACCCGTAAAATCAAGGTGATACTGCTAACTCTTGTAATTTACATGAAAGCCTAACACGCCTTTGCAATTTTACAATTTTTTTGCAGGTTACAATTTGTTCATACCGGGCCGGAATGGCTGTTCCCGGCACCCAGGAACAGCCGGTAGGCTTCATTGTCCGTCATATCCTGATAACGGAAGCCGACCCGGTCGAGCATGGCCCGGAAGTCATTCACATCCTCCGCGTCCACCTGCGCCCCCATCAGCACCCGGCTGTAGGCCGCCCCGTGGTTACGGTAGTGGAACATGGAAATGTTCCAGCGGGTACCAAGGGACATCAGGAACTTCAGCAGGGCCCCCGGTCGCTCCGGGAACTCGAACTGGAAAACCCGCTCATTCGTCACTGACGGCGCATGGCCGCCCACCATGTGGCGGATATGCTGTTTGGCCACATCGCTGTCGGTCAGATCCACTACTGCATAGCCGCTCTCCCGCAGCTCCTGCACCAGCTCGTTCCTGCCCAGGCCACCCGCCTGTATCTGGATACCCACAAAGATGGTGGCTTCCCGACTGTCTGCATAGCGGTAGTTGAACTCGGTGATGCTGCGCCTGTGCAGGGCATTGATAAAGGCCCTGAAGGCCCCCGGTTTTTCCGGAATCGTTACTGCCAGAATGGCCTCGCGTTTCTCGCCCACTTCGGTGCGCTCGGAGATGTAACGTAACCGGTCGAAGTTCATGTTGGCACCACTGAGAACCCCGGCGAGCGTCTCATCTTCCAACTGGTCCCGCTCGATGTATTTCTTGATGCCGGCCACCGACAGCGCACCGGCCGGCTCGGCGATGGAGCGGGTATCCTCAAAGATATCCTTGATAGCCGCGCAGATCTCGTCGGTGGACACGGTGATCACTTCGTCCACGTGGTCTTTGCAGATATCCCAGGGGTGCTCACCGACCTGCTTGACCGCCACGCCGTCAGCAAAGATACCCACCTCATCCAGTACCACCCGGCGATTGGCCGCCAGCGCAGCCTGCAGGCAATTGGAGTCCTGCGGCTCCACACCGATCACCCGGATTTGCGGGCGCAGATATTTGATATACGCGGCCATGCCGGCAATCAACCCACCACCGCCCACAGGGATGAATACCGCATGCAAAGGGTGGGCGTACTGCCACATCATCTCCATGGCCACAGTACCCTGGCCGGCAATCACGTCCGGATCATCATAGGGTGGGATATAGGTATAGCCGTGTTTGGCGATCAGCTCCTGGGCGTGGGCCGCCGCCTCGTCGAAGGCATCACCTTTGAGCACCACCTTGGCACCCCGGTCCCGCACCGAGCGTACCTTGATCTCCGGCGTGGTCTGGGGCATCACGATCACCGCCTTGATGCCAAGCTGCTTCGCCGACAACGCAACACCCTGGGCATGGTTCCCGGCCGACGCACAGATCACCCCCTTGGACTTCTGCTCCTCCGACAACTGGGCAATGCGGTTGAATGCCCCCCGGATCTTGAAGGAAAACACCGGCTGCAGGTCTTCACGCTTGAGCAGAATCTTGTTGCCAAAGCGCTTGGAGAGGCTGCGGGCCTCGGTCAGTGGCGTTTCGATGGCAGCATCGTAAACCCGGGCATCCAGAATCTTCTTGATATAGCGTTGCGGCATGGTGCGTCCAGAAATCGGCGGATTGGGTGGAAAAAGCCCACAGTTTAGAAAGTTTGCCGCCCACTCGTCTATAAGTGGTGCCGCCTAACCCGCTATAATGAGCCATCCTCAACATCAAATGCTACCCGGAGCCCCCATGACCCAGGACGAACTGAAACAGGCAGTGGCCAGAGCCGCACTGGACCATATCCGCCCCCATCTGGACCAGGACAGCGTGATTGGTGTTGGCACCGGCAGCACTGCCAACTTTTTTATCGACATGCTGGCCGGGATCCGCAACGACTTTGACGGTGCCGTGGCCAGCTCTGAGGCAACCGCCCAACGGCTGAAAAGCCATGGCATTCCGGTTTACGAACTGAATACCGTCAGCGAACTGGAGTTCTACGTGGACGGAGCCGATGAAACCAACGAGCGGCTGGAACTGATCAAGGGCGGCGGTGGAGCCCTCACCCGGGAGAAAATTGTTGCTGCCGTGGCCAAAACCTTTATCTGCATCGCCGACGAATCCAAGAAAGTGGGCATCCTCGGCGACTTCCCCCTGCCGGTGGAGGTGATTCCCATGGCCCGCAGCCATGTAGGCCGTGAGATCGTCAAGCTCGGGGGCGATCCGGAGTACCGGGAAGGCGTGGTGACCGACAACAGCAACATCATCATCGACATCCACAATATGGACCTGTCGCGCCCCATCCAGGCGGAAGAACGGCTCAACCAGGTGGTCGGTGTGGTCACCAACGGCCTGTTTGCCCGCCGCCCGGCAGATATCCTGATGCTGGGCACTGCCAACGGCGTGGAAACCATTACACGCAGCAAGGATTAAACAAAACCAAGCGCTTGCTTGGTTATAGAAATTACGCGACACTGCTCCCGATGATGACCGATCAAAGGGAGCTTTCACGTGTCCGATTATTTCAACGATACCCACCAACAGGCCCGGCTCAGTGCCCGAAAATTCATTGAAACCCATGTGCGCCCGTACATTGATGAATGGGAGGAGGCCGGTGAATTTCCCCGGGAAATCTACCTCAAGGCAGGCGAAGCAGGTCTGCTGGGCGTAGGATTTCCGGAAGCACTGGGCGGCACCGGTGAAGGCGACATCTTCCTGAAAGTCGCCGTGTCGGAAGAGCTGATGCGCTCCACCTCCGGCGGCTTCGTGGCCAGCATGGGCTCTCTGGATATCGGTCTGCCACCGGTGGCAAAATGGGCACGCAAGGAGGTGCGCGAAGAAATCGTGCCTCCTGTCCTCAGAGGCGAGAAAATTGCGGCCCTGGCCATTACTGAGCCTGGCGGGGGCTCCGATGTTGCGAGTCTGAAAACCCGCGCCGTCAGGGACGGTGATCACTACGTGGTGAACGGCAACAAAATCTTCATCACCAGCGGCATCCGCGCCGACCACTACACCGTTGCCGTGCGCACCGGCGGCGAAGGCCACGGCGGCATCAGCCTGCTGCTGATCGACCGGGACACACCCGGCTTCTCCACCGGCAAAAAACTGAAGAAAATGGGCTGGTGGTGCAGCGACACGGCGGAGTTGTTCTTCGAGGATTGCCGGGTCCCCGCCGACCGCCTGATCGGCGCGGAAAACGCCGGCTTTATCGCCATCATGAGCAACTTCCTGGCAGAGCGCCTGAGCCTGACCGTCATGGCCTACATGACCGCCCAGATTGCCTGGGAAGAAGCCATGGCATACGCCAGGCAACGCCAGGCCTTCGGTCGCGACATCGCCGGCTTCCAGGTCATCCGGCACAAGCTGGTGGACATGGCCACCCGCATCGACGTGGCCCGGGAGTACGCCTACCACTGCGCCGCACTGATGCAGGCGGGCAAGAATCCGGTCAAGGAGGTGGCGATGGCGAAGAATTTTGCGGTGGAGGTCTGTGAGGAGGTCACCCGTGAGGCGGTGCAGATCTTCGGCGGCATGGGCTACATGCGCGAGTCCGTAGTCGAGCGGTTGTACCGGGATGCCAAGCTGCTGTCCATCGGTGGTGGCACTACCGAAATCATGAAGGAACTGATTGCCAAGCAGATTCAGCTGTAGACCTTCTGACTGGCCTTCGGCTTCGTCCCCGGCCCGCGTTTGTTGGGGGTGGGCGATATCCGGGAGGGGCTTTCCAAAACACGCCCGCAAGTACGTCCCTGTAGGGCTCGGCTCTGGCCATCCATGGCCAGAGACGGTTTTGGAAAGCCCCTCCCGGACACCGCCTACAAACTTGGGAGGCGGTCCGCACAAAACCACCACTAAAAACTGGCCCAACCAACCCTGGAACTTGCCGCCGCTGGAAGGCCAACTCCGTGGTCCGAAAGGCCCGGGGCGGCGGGGGAGGCTTCTCAAAACCGTAAGCGGCCAGGGATGGCTGCGCCCGAGCCCCCCATGGACGGGTTCACGGGCGTGTTTTGAGAAGCCTCCCCCACCGACGCGGGCCGTCTGCTCCCAAACTACCGGACACGGCCTCCCACAAGGCAGAAAACCAAAAACAAAGGTTTGGTTTCGAACAACCGCAGAGTCCCGTATAATTGCGCCCACTTTTTAACCGCAGTCCATTCAAACTCAGGAAAGGATCAAGCAGATGCAATTCGACAACATTCCCGTGGGCAAGAATCCCCCCGATGACATCTACGTAGCGATCGAAATCCCCGCCAACAGCTCGCCGGTCAAGTACGAGCTGGACAAGGATATGGGCGCGCTGCTGGTTGACCGCTTCATGGCCACCCCGATGTTCTACCCGGCCAACTATGGTTTTATCCCCCACACCCTGGCCGACGACGGGGATCCGCTGGACGTGCTGGTAGTGACTCCTTATGCAGTACAGGCCGGCAGTGTTATTCGTTGCCGTCCGGTGGGTGTCCTGAACATGGAAGACGAAGCCGGCGGTGATGCCAAGCTGGTGGCCGTGCCCCACGACAAGCTGACCAGGTCTTACACTCACGTGAAGGAAGTGGACGATCTGCCTGATCTGCTGAAAGAACAGATCCAGCACTTCTTCGAGAACTACAAGACGCTCGAGCCGGGCAAATGGGTGAAGGTGCAGGGCTGGGACAATGCAGCAGCGGCCCGGGATGCCATTACCAAGGCGATCGATGCCTACCGTGGCTGATTGAACATCCGCCACAAAAAAACCGGGCGGTTAACAACCGACCCGGTTTTTTTATGCCTTTTGGCTTTTCCGCGTCCTTCCGTGGATTCCGCGCCCATCTGCCCTGTCTAACCCCGGGACAACAGATCCCGCATGTCACTGATCGCCGCGCTGGCCCGTGACAGGTAAGCGGCCATGGTCAGTGAATGGTTGGCCATTACGCCAAAGCCACTGCCGTTGAGGACTACCGGGCTCCACATGGGGCGCTGGGTGCCTTCCAGCTCGATGATGATCTGCTTCACGCTGGCCATCGCGTTCTTGTCATTGAGCACCTTGCGGAAGTCTACTTCCACCGCGCGAAAGATGTGCAGCAGGGCCCAGCCGGTGCCACGGGCTTCATAGAAAGCGTCGTCGATTTTGGTCCAGGGCGTCTTCACCCGCTCACCGTCGGCTTCCTCTGCCAGCGGGTCCTCGGCGTTCATCTGGGCCACCGAATCAGACACCGAGGCTTTACCCACACTCTCACCAAGCACCCGGGAAAGGCTGCCAAGCCGGGTTTCCAGGTCCGCCAGCCAGTTGTTCAGGTTGTCCGCCCGGGCAAAGAACTGGGCAGATGGCTGATCGGTTGCAGACAGGCGATTCAGGTAACTGCGCAGGGCCCGTATCCCGCGGCGATACTCAGCCTCCGTGGACGGGATCGCCCAGCTGCCGCTGTCGAAGTGAAACTGCGGTTCGGCAATCACCAGGTCCGGGTCTTCCGCGGACTGGCTCTGGGAGCGACTCATGTCCTTGCGCAGGGCCCGGGACATATCCCGCAACTGAACCAGTACACCATATTCCCATGAGGGCATGTTATCCAGCCAGACACCAGGGGGAAAGATGTCGTTGGAGATGTAGCCGCCGGGCTTGTTCAGCATGGTTTCCGCCATGCGGATCATGGTGGCAGTGGTAGCGAAGCCGGCGACCGGTTCGCGGTTCATTTGCTGCGACAGGGTGCGGGTGTGCTCCCTGACCGAGAAGGTATCCGGCTCGGAACTCCAGATCATGCCCAGCACCAGAGTGACCAGCAGGTAAAGAACCAGCAGCGCGACAACCAACTTGCCGATGGCGCTGCCCTTTCCGGTGTAATCACCCAAATCGGCCTTGCGATCACTGAAATACTGTTTGATTTGTTTCATCATGGTTGCCTGATCCTGTTACCCGAAATCCAATATCTGGTTTTATGTACCTTGCGTGATTTTAATCAGTCAATCAATCACCTCGGGCATTTTCCACCGGGAATGGCCGGCCAAGGTGGTACCCCATGGCACCATCCAGGCCCAGGGTGCAGAGTGTTTGCCACTCGGCCGCGGTTTCCACACCGGTCGCAAACACCTTCACGCCGCGACTGTGGGCGATACCAGTAACGGACTCGATGTAGAAACGGTTTTCTTCGTGGCTGTCCACCCGGTGCACATAGCTGTGATCAATACGCAGTGCCTGGAAAGGCAGATTCCTCAGGTAGCTGAAAGGAACACCCCCTACCCCGAAGTGGTCGACAATGACCGGCACACCCATACGGCGTAGCCGTTTTGCCAGCAGACCCACATCCCGGCGGTGGTGGTGGATGGTCTGTTCGGAGATGCCGATCCAGATACGGCGGCGAACATCGCCGGCCTCCTGCAGCGTGATTTCCAGCTGCTTCCGGAAGTCACTGTCCGCCACCGAAGCGGAGCCCAGCGAGACCGCCAGAGTACGATCCGGGTAATGCACCAACTGCTCCAGAGCCTGGCCGATCATCACTCGATCAATATCGGCAATCAGGCCGAGTCGTTCGGCCATGGGCACAAAGATGCCGGCCCGCACCCAACCACTCTCGTCGCGAATCCGCGACATCACCTGATAGCAGAGTGGTTCTTTATTCCGGGGGCCATAAAGCGGCTGCTCCCACAAATGAACCTGTCCGCGACGCACCGCCCGGGAAATGACATCCCGCCAGGCGTCACTGCTGTGATGATTTTCCTGCCCCGGATCCGCTGCATGACAGGCGGAGTCGCCGGACGCCTGGGCCTGACGCAGTGCTCCATCAGCGGCGGACAGCAGCTCTGCCACTGATGTCGCATCGCCCGCTTGAGCGATACCGGCATGGACTGCCGTTTCCAGGGGCATGGCCTGGTCGGCATAGTCCGCATCCAGTTGTTCAACCAGGTCCGTGCCCCAGACCTCCGCATCCGCCCGGGATGCACCGGGCAGATAGATCGCGAATTCGGCACCATTGCGGCGACCGGCAAAAGCTCCGGAATGCCGGTTAACAAACTGCCGGATCCGGTTTGCAACAGAGAACAACAACCGATCTGCCTCTTCGCGACCGAAGCGCTGATTGTAATCGGCAAAACCCGCCAGCTGCAGGAGCATCATGATGCCCGGTGCCGCCCCCCGTTCTTCGGACTCCACTTCAACCCGCACCCGCTGGTCAAATGCACTGCGACTGGCAAGACCCGTCAGCGGATCTTCATTGTTGATTTTGCGCAAATGCTGGATCAGTTTCGCCTGACCCTCAAATAACTGGCCAAGATCATCCGCCATCAGGTTCATGGCATCCCGCACCCGGTTCAGTTCCCGGGTGGAACTGATCTTTACCCGGTGCCGGAAATCCCGCCGGCCCAACGCTTCGGCCTGCTTTTCCATTTCACCCAGGGGCCGGAGAGTGCGACGCAGTATGATATACAGCAGTGCAAGCCCCAGCCCCCCCAGCAGCAAGGTGCCGCCCACCAGACCGAGGGTGATCTGCCAAAGATCATGGTAGGCACGCCCGGGATGACTGACCACCTGAACCTTGCCCAGCTGACTCCAGCCCCGCACAACATTGGCCTCCCCGACTGGCAGCGGAAGGCGGGCGTAGGACACGAACCACCCCGGCACTCCATCCAGGTCACGGGGTGCCGAGCGCGCGGCAATTTCCTCGCCATCGGTGCCGATATAGGCCACCGACAGGTATCGCCCGCTATCGAACACCGCATCAATCAGCGATGCAGAGGCAACCGGGTCCCGTCCATCAATGGCGTTGGACAGGGAAAGTCCCGCTGCAGTTGCGGCATCGCTGGCATGACCTTCCATCTGATCCGCCACATAATCCCGGAAATGCTCGAAACTGACACTGACGCTGGCGGCCAGAATCAGCAGCAAAAGACCACCGGTAAATAAAAGCAGCAGACTCCTGAGGGTCATCACCCCTGCTTGCCGATGGGGGCTGGCCAGTGGAAGCTTCCGTGCCATGATCTGAATTCTCCGGTCAGGGCTGCGTGATCTATTCCGCAGAGTTGACAAACAGTTACAAGGTGTCACCTACGCCGACAACAATAAACACTATAGACTTTCCAACAGGGCTATTGTTGGAGATTATGTCCTTAACCACAAGCAGGGCCCGGAGCGACATGAGCGACGAAAACCAGAAAGAAAAACTCAGACAACACTTTGCACGGCGTGTCACTACCCAGGCCCGGGTGGTTCTGGACACCTGGCAGAAGATCCACGAGCACGACCGTGAGGAAACCGCCAGCTTCCGGTCAGAGTTTGTGGCCGCCGCAGACAAATTGATGCGCTACGCTCAGCGTTTCGAGATGGAAGCCCACGCCAAAGCCGGAGAGGCGCTGACCAACCTTCTGAAAAACTGGCCACAGGGCGATCCGTTACCGGAATTCCTGGATGAAAAGATTTCCGGCACCCTTGAACTACTCGCCGGTTGCACCCAGCGTCGCACAGACCTGGAACAACACGAGCCCCCTCAACAATTCCGCCGCACACCCGTCTATATTGCCCTTTCCGACAGTACTAATGCCGAGCGGCTAATCCGCCAGCTGGAATTTTTCGGCTTCCGTGCTTCCGCGTTCAACGATGCCGATGAGCTGCTATCTGCCTGCGCACTGCACAAGCCGGAAACCATTCTGATGGATGTGGGGTTCGGAGGTGGCAACAACAGTGGTATCGCGGCCGTGGAGCGGCTTCAGGAGCGCCACGACACGCCCATCCCGGTCATCTTCCGCAGCGAGGGTGACGGCACCATTGAAACCCGGCTAAGGGCCTCCCGCTGTGGCGGGGAAGAGTTCTTCTATCCGGCGGTGGATCCGGGCCAGCTGATCGAGAAAATCGAGTCCTACACCCACGGCAACACCATCGAACCCTACAAGGTACTGGTACTGGACGATTCCCGGGCCCAGGCGAAGTTCATGGAAACGGTACTGAAGAAGGCAGGCATGATCGCCCACATCATCACCGACCCCATGCAGATCATCAACGCGCTGGACGAATTCTCCCCGGAAATCATCATCCTGGACATGTACATGCCTGGCTGCACCGGCATGGAGATTGCCCGTGTCATCCGCCAGCAGGATCGCTTCCACAGCGTGCCGATCATCTATCTGTCTGGCGAGGAGGATGTGAACAAACAACTGCACGCCATGAGCCTGGGCGGTGATGACTTCCTTACCAAGCCGATTGAGCCCAAGCACCTGATTGCCACTCTGCACAATCGGGGCCGGCGAGCTCGGTCCATGCTGGCGCTGATGATCCGGGACAGCCTCACCGGCCTGTTCAACCATACCCATACCCTGCACCTGCTTGACCAGGAAATCAGCCGCGCCGGACAGAAGGCCCAGCCCCTGAGTTTTGCCATGATCGACCTGGACAACTTCAAAAAGGTCAACGATACCTACGGCCATCCGATCGGCGATCGGGTATTACGCAGCCTTGCCATGTTCCTCAAGCAACGGCTGCGCAAGACCGACCACATTGGCCGTTACGGCGGTGAGGAGTTCGCCATTATCTTCCCGGACACCTCGGTGGAAGATGCACGGAACGTGCTCAACGAAATTCGCGGGCGGTTTGCCGAGCTTCAGCAGCCGGCCGGTGACCGCGACTTCAATGTCACGTTCAGTGCCGGGGTCGCCGGCTGGCAGGGAGAAAGCTCCCAGAACCTGTGCGAACGGGCCGACCGGGCACTGTACCGGGCAAAGGACGAGGGTCGCAACTGCGTGGAAGCCGCAGAAAACTGACACTATCGTCTTATAGCCGCGAAGCATTTCCTTGCCCACAATAGGTGCACTGGTGAACCGGGCGTTGCTCCGGCAGCGTCTTTCTGTTTGTCAAAAAGTATTGATTACAGGAATAAAACCCCTCACCATGTCCGGATATGGCGCTAAAATCGGCAATCCTGTAGGAATAAGAACAAGGCTTAGGGCAGCATGGCGACAATACTGGTACTGCACGGTCCCAACCTGAACCTGCTCGGCACCCGGGAGCCGGAGATCTACGGCTATGAAACCCTGGCCAACATCAACGACCGGTTGTACAACCTGACCGCCGAACGAGGTCATCATCTGCAGTGCCTCCAATCCAACGCGGAATACGAGCTGATCGACCGGTTGCACGATGCTCGTACGGAAGGCGTGGATTTCATCATCATCAATCCGGCCGCCTTCACCCATACCAGCGTTGCCCTGCGCGACGCGCTGCTGGCCACCGGCATTCCCTTTATCGAGGTGCACCTGTCCAACGTGCACAGCCGTGAACCATTCCGGCACCACTCCTACTTCTCGGATGTCGCCGAAGGCGTCATCTGCGGACTGGGCAGCCAGGGCTATGACCTGGCCCTGCAGGCTGCTCTGACACGAATTCACCGATAGACCCAGTAGCGGAACTGACCGACTATGGATATTCGCAAGATCAAAAAACTGATAGAGCTTCTTGAAGAGTCCGATGTAGAGGAGCTGGAGATTCACGAAGGCGACGACTCGGTTCGCATCGCCCGCCGCAGGGAGCCGTTGGTTGCTCCCCAGCCAGCGCCCCAGCACGTGACCTCTGCCTCCCTGTCTCAGACGGCAGCGCCAGAACCCCGGGAGCAAGCCGAGGTAAATGACAAGCCCCGGGGCCACACCGTTAACTCACCCATGGTGGGCACTTTCTATGAGGCTCCGTCCCCCACATCCAAGGCATTCGTGGAAGTCGGCCAACAGGTCAATGCTGGTGACGTGGTATGCATTGTCGAAGCCATGAAAATGATGAACCAGATCGAGGCAGACAAGAGCGGTACTGTTACCGAAATTCTGGTTGAGAACGGCCAACCGGTAGAGTTCGGCCAGCCCCTCATCGTCATTTCCTGAAGCGGATAATCCCCGACATGGCCATGCTAGATAAAGTTCTGATCGCCAACCGCGGTGAAATTGCCCTTCGGATACTCCGTGCCTGCAAGGAACTGGGCATCAAGACCGTTGCGGTTCATTCCCAGGTAGACCGGGATCTGATGCACGTAAGGCTTGCGGACGAGTCCGTCTGCATTGGCCCCAACAACGCCACCGAAAGCTACCTGAATATCCCCGCGATCATCAGTGCCGCAGAGGTGACCGACTCGGTGGGCATCCACCCCGGCTACGGCTTTCTTGCAGAAAATGCCGATTTTGCCGAACAGGTCGAGAAGAGCGGCTTCCGGTTTATCGGCCCACGCGCTGACACCATCCGCCTGATGGGCAACAAGGTGGCTGCCATCAATGCCATGATCAAGGCTGGTGTACCAACCGTGCCCGGATCAGACGGTCCAATAACGGATGACGATGAACGCACCCTGGAAATCGCCCGGGAAATCGGATATCCGGTGATTATCAAGGCGGCTTCCGGCGGCGGCGGAAGGGGCATGCAAGTGGTGCACTCCGAGGCCGCGCTGCTGAAAAGCGTGCAGATTACCCAGAGTGAAGCCCGTAACGCCTTCGGCGACCCGACGGTTTACCTGGAAAAATATCTCGACCGCCCGCGCCACGTAGAAGTGCAGGTTCTGGCAGACATGCACGGCAACGTTATCCACCTTGGTGACCGGGACTGCTCCATGCAGCGCCGCCACCAGAAGGTTCTGGAGGAGGCCCCGGCGCCGGATATCGATCCGCAAGCCCGGGAAAGGACTCTCAAGGCCTGCGTGGATGCCTGCAAGGAAATCGGTTATGTGGGAGCCGGCACCTTCGAGTTCCTCTACCAGGACAGTAGCTTCTACTTTATCGAGATGAACACCCGGGTGCAGGTGGAGCATCCCGTTTCGGAAATGGTAACCGGCGTGGATATCGTGCGTGAACAGTTACGCGTCGCCAGTGGCATGCCCCTGCAATACAGCCAGAATGACATCCAGATCTGCGGTCACGCCCTGGAATGCCGGATCAACGCTGAAGATCCCGTAACCTTCGTGCCCAGCCCCGGCAAAGTGAAGCACTTCCACGCCCCCGGCGGCAACGGCGTGCGGGTAGACTCCCACCTGTACAGTGGTTATACCGTGCCGCCCTACTACGACTCCCTGGTAGGCAAACTGATCACCTGGGGGGATGACCGGGAAATTGCCCGGCGGCGTATGAAAAATGCCCTCGACGAGCTGGTGGTAGAAGGGATCAAGACCAATCAGCCGCTGCACCGCCGACTGGTGCGTGATGGCGGTTTCAAGCAGGTGGAATTCACCATCCACTACCTGGAAAAGCTCATCAACGACTGATACCGGAAGCCCCTATGGCCTGGATACAACTACAGATTCCCGCTGACCCGGACACCGCGGACCAGTTGGAGGATCTGCTCATGGAACTGGGTGCACAGGCCGTTTCCATGGAAGACGGTGCCGACCAGCCCCTCTACGAGCCTGATCCGGGCACCACCCCCCTTTGGCAACAGACCCGCGTAACCGGCCTGTTCGACTCGGAAGCAGACATCGACCAGCTTTGTTCAATGCTCCGGGACGTCTGGCACCAGCAGACCCAGCAAACCCTCCCGGAGATTGGAGTCACTCTGGTGGAGGACAAAGACTGGGAGCGGGCCTGGATGGACGATTTCAAGCCGCTGCGGTTCGGCAAACGGCTCTGGATTGTACCCAGCTGGCACGATGTTCCGGACCCGGAAGCCGCCAACCTGATGCTCGACCCCGGTCTGGCCTTTGGCACCGGCACCCACCCTACCACAGCCCTGTGCCTGGAATGGCTGGACGCCCAGGAGGTAACGGGAAAACAAGTCATTGATTACGGCTGCGGCTCCGGCATTCTGGGCCTGGCTGCTTTGATGCTCGGGGCAGATCATGTCATCGGCGTGGATACCGACCCCCAGGCACTGGAAGCGAGCCGCGATAACGCTCGCCGTAACGGGATTGATGACGTCCATCTGGATGTGTACCTGCCAGAGCAGGAACCGGACACCCGGTCCGATATCATGCTCGCCAACATCCTTGCCCGGCCGCTGATCGGCCTGGCCCCTCACCTGGCCAGCCGGGTGAAGCCCGGCGGGCATCTGGTGCTGTCCGGCATCCTGTCCAGTCAGGCTCGGGAAGTGATGGATGCCTACGAACCCTGGTTCACCATGGACGAGCCGGTGGCCCGCGAAGACTGGATCCGGCTCACAGGTCGGCGCAACAGCGAATGACGAACCCGGGCGGACCGGCTAAACTGCGACACTGACAGTAAGACCGGTGACAGGAACCCAGCATGACCGAATCCACCCTGCAGACCCGATGCCCGGAGTGCGCAACCCGCTTCCAGGTGAGTGACGAACAACTCGGCATCGCCAAAGGAAAAGTTCGTTGCGGTAAATGCATGGCGGTTTTCAATGCGATTGAACACAAGATCAGCGACGGGTATCCGACTGGTATTGAAGAGCAGCCATGGGATGAGCATGCGCCAGCTGCTTCCCCCGACTCCCAGCCCTCCCCGCAAACACCGGATGATCAGCCGCACGGCACCGACATCGCCAGCGGCTTCAGCGCCGACGACGACTTTGTGTTTGCCGACAATCCGGAAGAGGATGCCGCAGAAGAACGCTACCAGGGCAGCACCGCGAAGTTTTCCGAGGACGAACTCAGTGACAGTTTCCTGTCCCTGAACGAGAGCGGCAAGGAGTCCGATTTCCGGGAGGGTGATGACACCCGGATGGATAAAAACACGGACGAAAGCTGGGCCGAAGCCATACTCGAAGAAGAATCTGGCGGAACCCCGGCGGGCAAATCAGAAGCAGAGCCCCGCCACGAACAACCAGAGCCTGAACCTGAGCCAGCACCACACACAACATGGGCAGAGCCCGAAACTCCTGAGCCAGAACCGGCACAGGCCGGTACCGCAACGCCGGCCAGCGATAGCTGGCGTCTGGCAGGTAACGAAACGCCAGTCTCCGAGCCCGACCCTGAACCCTGGTCACTATCCGGCAGCAGGGCTCGATCCCCCTGGGAAGGCCTGCAACGGGACCCGGTACCTGCCTATCGGCGACACCATAACCGGGGCCGTTTCCGGAGCATGCTGTGGACCCTGGTGGTATTGACCCTGACCGCGGGACTGATATCCCAGGTGGTCTGGTTCCAGTTTGACCGACTCTCGGCCATTCCGGAGTTGCGCCCGCTCTACGAGAAAGGCTGCGCACTGGCCGGCTGCCAACTCGCGCCCCTGTTGCAGCTGGACAAGATTGAAAGCCGCAAACTGGTGGTACGCACCAACCCCGACAATCGCAACCAGTTGCTGGTGGATGCTGAGATTGTTAACGAAGCAGAATTCGAACAGCCCTTCCCCGCCATCGCCCTGACCTTCTCCAACCTGAACGGCGATGTGGTCGCCCAGAGCCTGTTCACGCCGGACGAGTACCTGGCGGGAGAAGGCAAGGGCCTGGACACCATGGTGCCGGGCATCCCCGTGCGCATCACCATCAGCATACGAGATCCGGGCCGGGACGCGGTCAACTACAACATGGTTTTCCGGCCGAACCCCCTCCTGCAGTAATGCTGCCGGGGGACTCGCAATCGTGCAAAAGTCAACCAGAGCGAGCGAAAAATAATCATCTTTTTTCGCTGTCAAGCCCCTTCAATCGCTCCTCGCCCGGCGGTATCATTACCGCCCTCCTGATTGCCACCGGTTACTTATTGAGCAATCAGACGATCAGGCTCTGGTAAACCCGCTGTAACACGGACTCAGATGATGCTGCCGACCGCAAAAATCGGGCCGTATACATTGCCAAACCCGCTGATTGTGGCCCCCATGGCGGGTGTCACGGACCGGCCCTTCCGGCTGCTGTGCCGCCGGCTGGGCGCAGGCCTTGCCGTGTCAGAGATGGTGATTGCCGACACCCGGCTCTGGAACACCCGTAAGTCACGGTTCCGGCTGGACCATCACGGTGAGCCGGAACCACGTTCGGTACAAATTGCCGGCGGTGACCCGGAGATGCTCGCCCACGCCGCCCGCCTGAATGCAGAACAGGGCGCACAGATCATCGACATCAATATGGGCTGCCCCGCCAAGAAAGTCTGCAACAAGGCTGCGGGCTCTGCGCTTATGAAGGACGAAGCGCTGGTACGAGACATCCTGGAAGCCGTGGTATCGGCGGTTGATGTGCCGGTCACCCTGAAAATGCGCACCGGATGGGACCGGGAGCACCGCAATGCCCCGGTCATCGCGCGTATGGCGGAAGATGCCGGCATCCAGGCTCTGGCGATTCACGGCCGCACCCGTGCGGATGCCTACAGGGGCGAAGCGGAATACGACACCATCGCCCGGGTCAAGGAGACGGTTGGCATACCGGTCTTCGCCAACGGCGATATCAGCACGCCAGAGCAGGCCAGAGAAGTACTCCGGCACACCGCTGCAGATGGCTTGCTGATCGGCCGCGGAGCCCAGGGCCGGCCCTGGATTTTCCGGGAAATACTGCATTACCTGCAGACCGGTGAAACCCTGGCCGAACCACCGGTGGCAGAGGTGGAACAGATTCTGGTGGAGCACCTGCTGGCGCTGCACCGGTTCTACGGGGAAACCATGGGTGTGCGCATTGCCCGCAAGCATGTGGGCTGGTACCTGCAGACCCACGACCCGGACAAACAGTTCAGAAAACGCTTCAACGCCATCGACCATGGGCTGGAGCAGAAAGACGCGATTAAACAGCACTTTACAAGCTTACGAAATGGAGAGGTATTCGCAGCATGACCGCAGAAACTTTGGCTAATGAAAATAATAGTAGCCGGCCCGCTAATGATGAAGTCCACCAGCTACAGACTGTCAGCACCAGCGGTGATGCGGTCACGCTCCGGGACAGTGTTGAAGTCGCCCTGACGAACTATCTCGCGCAACTCGATGGTGCACCGGTATCCGATGTGTACCAACTGGTGCTTTCCGAAGTGGAAGCCCCGTTACTGGAGCAGGTGATGAAGTACACCCGCAACAACCAGACCAAGGCATCCACCATGCTGGGACTGAACCGCGGCACCCTGCGCAAGAAACTCAAGCAGTATGGTCTGTTATAATCAGACCCGACCCTGAAGGGCCTCCCGGATGCGTTCGCGAGGCCCTTGTTGTTTGCATCAGGCTACCTCCGGCTTATCTGAACAGTGAAGAATGTGACCCATGGCAAACCCGACTAATACCCCCGTCCATCGCGCCCTGATCAGCGTGAGTGATAAAACCGGCATCGTCGACTTCGGCCGAGCCCTGACTGAACGCGGCGTTGAACTGCTCTCCACTGGCGGCACTTTCCGCCTGCTCAGGGAAAACAACGTAGCGGTCACCGAGGTGTCCGATTACACCGGCTTCCCTGAAATGATGGACGGCCGCGTAAAAACCCTGCACCCGAAGATTCACGGCGGCATTCTGGGCCGTCGCGGCACCGATGATGCCATCATGGGCGAACACGGCATCAACCCCATCGACATGGTGGTGGTTAACCTCTACCCGTTCGAAGACACCGTTGCGAATCCGGACTGCGACCTGGCCACCGCCATCGAAAACATCGATATCGGCGGCCCCACCATGGTTCGCGCTGCGGCCAAGAACCACAACGATGTCGCCATTGTGGTGAACGCTTCCGATTACAGCCGGGTTCTGAAAGAGCTGGACAGCAACGATGGCCAGCTCACCTACAGCACACGCTTCGATCTGGCCGTGAAGGCCTTCGAGCACACCGCCGGTTACGACGGAGCCATCGCCAATTACCTGGGCGGTCGCACCCCGGATAACGACAACGCCGACTTCCCCCGCACCTTCAACGCCCAGTTTGTGAAGGTCCAGGACATGCGTTACGGCGAAAACCCGCACCAGCGCGCCGCCTTCTACGCCGAGCGCAACCCGAGAGAAGCCTGCGTGGCCACCGCCAAGCAGTTGCAGGGCAAGGAACTGAGCTACAACAACGTAGCCGACACCGATGCCGCCCTGGAATGCGTGAAGCCGTTCGCCGACCCCGCCTGCGTCATCGTCAAGCACGCCAACCCCTGTGGCGTGGCCATCGGTGCCGACATCCTGCAGGCCTACGACCTGGCCTTTGCCACCGACCCGACTTCCGCCTTTGGCGGCATCATCGCCTTTAACCGGGAACTGGATGCCACTACCGCCAAGGCCATCGTGGATCGCCAGTTTGTGGAAGTCATTATTGCCCCGAGCGTGGCTCCGGAAGCGGTCGATATTGTCGCTGCCAAGAAGAACGTGCGCCTGCTGGCCTGCGGCGAGTTCGACGGCGAGCGCGCCCAGACCATGGACTACAAGCGCGTAACCGGCGGTCTGCTGGTGCAGGACCGCGACCTGGGCATGGTCGCCATGGAAGACGTGAAAGTCGTCACTGAGCGCCAGCCTACCGAAGAAGAGCTGAACGACCTGCTGTTCGCCTGGGAAGTCGCCAAGTACGTGAAATCCAACGCCATCGTTTACGCCAAGGCCGGCCGTACCATCGGCGTGGGCGCAGGCCAGATGAGCCGCGTCTACAGCGCGAAGATTGCCGGCATCAAGGCCGCCGACGAAAACCTGGAAGTGAAAGGCTCGGTGATGTCATCCGATGCCTTCTTCCCGTTCCGCGACGGGATTGATGCGGCTGCCGCCGCCGGTATCACTGCGGTGATCCAGCCTGGCGGCTCCATGCGCGACCAGGAAGTGATCGATGCCGCCAACGAGCACGGCATCGCCATGGTTTTCACCGGCATGCGCCATTTCCGTCACTGATCAACGTATTCAGGAGCAGCACATGAACATTCTGGTTATTGGCAGTGGCGGGCGCGAACACGCCCTGGCGTGGAAAGCGGCCCAGTCCCCGCAGGCAGACAAGGTCTTTGTGGCGCCCGGTAATGCCGGTACCGCCCGGGAACCGGATCTGGAAAACGTCGACCTGGACGTGCTGGACCTGGACGGCCTGGCCAACTTTGCCGAGCAAAACAACGTCGGCCTGACCATCGTCGGCCCGGAAGCCCCGCTGGTGGCGGGCGTGGTCGACACGTTTGCAGAGCGCGGCCTGCGCATCTTCGGCCCCAGCGCCGGCGCGGCCCAGCTGGAAGGTTCCAAGGCCTTCACCAAGGATTTCCTGGCCCGCCACAAGATTCCTACCGCTGACTACGCCAACTTCACCGATGTCGACGACGCCCTCGCCTACGTGCGTGAAAAGGGCGCGCCGATTGTGGTCAAGGCCGACGGCCTGGCTGCCGGTAAAGGCGTAATCGTGGCCATGACCCTGGAAGAAGCCGAAGATGCCATCCGCGATATGCTGGCAGGCAACGCCTTTGGTGATGCCGGTAGCCGCGTGGTGGTCGAGGAATTCCTGGACGGTGAGGAAGCATCGTTTATTGTCATGGTTGACGGCAAGAACGTACTCGCCATGGCAACCTCCCAGGACCATAAGCGGGTGGGCGACGGAGACACCGGCCCCAACACCGGCGGCATGGGCGCCTACTCCCCCGCGCCAGTGGTCACCCGGGAGGTGCACCAGCGTATTATGGACGAGGTGATTTATCCCACCGTCAACGGCATGGCGGCCGAAGGCCACCCCTACAAGGGCTTTCTGTATGCCGGCCTGATGATCGATGCCAATGGCGCACCGAAAGTCATCGAGTTCAACTGCCGCTTCGGCGACCCGGAAACCCAGCCAATCATGCTGCGCATGAAATCCGACCTGGTGGAACTGTGCCAGGCCGCCGTGGATGGCAAGCTGGACCAGTGCGACTCCGAATGGGATGACCGCGCCTCAGTAGGCATTGTGCTGGCAGCCGGCGGCTACCCCGGCAGCTACGACAAGGGCGACGTGATCTCCGGCCTGCAAGAAGATGAGGTCGAAGGCGAGAAAGTGTTCCACGCCGGCACCAGACTCCAGGGTGACGACGTAGTGACGGCCGGAGGCCGCGTGCTGTGCGCCACCGCTCTGGGCAGCACCGTCACCGAGGCCCAGCAACGCGCTTACAGGCTGGCCAGGAAGATCAGCTGGAAGGGCATGTTCTACCGCAACGACATCGCCTATCGGGCCATTTCCCGGGAACAGTAACATTCACCCGTGACACAGGTCGGCCCGGTTGTGGGCCGGGTGACCGGACGACAAGGCTACTACAGCTGAAACCAGAAAACAGGTAGGCTTCAGGGTCTGTGTCACTCGTTTACGAAAGACCAAACCATGCCTGAAGCCATCTGGATCAGTTTCGCCTTTATTATCGGCCTGCTTTCAAAAGGGGTGGGCCTGCCGCCCCTGGTGGGTTATCTGGCCGCCGGATTCATGCTCAGCGGCCTGTCGTCCGTCTCCAGTATCAGCGCCGAACCCACCGATGTACTTGCCCACATTGCCCATCTCGGGGTTCTGTTGCTGCTCTTCACGGTTGGCCTGAAACTCAAACTCCGGTCGATTGTCAGCCCGGAGGTCATTGGTGGCAGCCTGCTGCACTTCGGCATCACCTGCGCCCTGTTTGCGCCCGGCCTGTACCTGGTTCTGGAGCTGGACTGGGGTACGGCATTGCTGCTGGCCATCGCCCTTTCCTTCTCCAGTACCGTGCTGGCCGCCAAGGTGCTGGAAAGCAAACGGGAATTAAGGGCCTTCCACGGCCGGGTGGCGATCGGCATCCTGATCATGCAGGACTTGATTGCCCTGGTGGTGATGAGTATCGCAGCCGGCAAGACACCGTCAGCGTGGGCCCTGATCTTGTTCGGCCTGCCCCTGTTGCGCCCGCTGCTGTATCGCCTGATGGATGCCAGTGGCCACGACGAATTGCTGGTGTTGCTGGGCCTGCTGCTGGCGTTGGTAATCGGCGGACTGGGCTTTGACGCCGTAGGGCTCAGTTCGGAGTTGGGCGCTCTGGTTTTAGGTGCCATGCTGGCCAGCCATCCACGCTCACAGGAACTGGCAAAATCCCTGTGGAGCGTGAAAGAGGTCTTCCTGGTGGGTTTCTTCCTGCAGATCGGTATTGACGGCCTGCCTGATCAGAATGCGCTGGTGTTCGCTGTCGTGGCTGCCCTGTTGCTGCCGCTGAAAGGACTGCTGTTTTACTTCCTTCTGGTCGGCTTCCGGCTGCGCGCGCGCAGCAGCTTTCTCACCTCACTATCGCTGACCAATTACAGCGAGTTCGGCCTGATTGTGGCCAGCGTGGCGCTGCCCCAGTGGCTGGTGCCTCTGGCAATTACCGTGTCGCTATCCTTCGTGATTTCGGCCCCGCTCAACCGTTTTGCCCATGGCCTGTTCGAGCGGGTCGGCCCCCGCCTCGTTCGCTTCGAGAGCCAGAAACGCCACCCGGACGAACAACCTGTCTCTCTGGGCAGTACCCGGGTTCTGGTCATGGGCATGGGTCGCACCGGCACCGCTGCCTATGACTGGTTGGCAGCGCATGAAAATCGCATCATGGGGCTGGACTCCGATCCGGCAAAAGTCGAGAAGCATCAGCAAGACGGTCGCAATGTGGTCTTTTCCGATGCCGAGGACACCAGCTTCTGGGAGGGCCTCCACATGCCGTCGCTGGAGTCCGTGGTGCTGGCCATGAGCGACATTGAGGGAAAACTGATTGCTGCGCGCATGCTGCGCAAGCTGGGCTTCACCGGCTACATCGTGGCCCACACCATGTATGCGGACGAAGCGGAGAAGATACGCGAAGCCGGCGCAGACGATGCCTACCTCACCATGAGTGAAACCGGTGTGGCCCTGGCAAGCCACCTGATGGATCAGTCCGCGCAGGTCCGAAACCCGGTATAGACATCATTGCGGGCAGGCAGATACGCCTGCCGGTAGGTGCCACGGATCAGGTTGGACGATGTGGCGCAGCCGCCCCCCCTGGTGACCTTGTGAGTGGCGAACTGCAGAGTGGACATGAACGGGTACATATCCACCCTGAAGCCGTCGTAGGGCAGAAATTCGTTACTGGTCCATTCCCACACGGAACCGATCATCTGTCGGCAGCCGAAAGGGCTGTCTCCGGCGGGGTAGTCGGACACCGGGTTACGGCCCATGGTGCGGGCATCCATATCGGCCCGTGAAGCATCCGGAGCCTCATTGCCCCAGGGATACCGGCGGAAGGGTTCGCCGGATTTGTTGCCCAGTGCTGCCACTTCCCACTCGTACTCGGTCGGTAAGCGCCGCCCCGCCCACTTGCAGAAGGCTTCGGCTTCCCAGTAGCTCACATGGGTGACCGGGGCATCCGGTTCCAGAGGCAGCCATTGGTCAAAGACCCGCTCCTGCCACTGTCTGTCGTGCCAGCGCCAATAGAGGGGATGCCGTGGTAGTCGCAGCATGGGCTCTGCGGTGCCGTGCACCAGGCTCACATCCTGTTCCGTTTCCAGCCATTTATGGCCACCGAAGGACCATAACTCCGGGCGCTTGTAGCCATCATCTTCCACAAAGGCCTGGAATTCCCGGTTGCTGACCAGTGTGCGGCTGATGGCAAACGCCGGCAGGTCGATCTCGAAGCGGGGCTTTTCGTTATCAAAGGCAAAATCGTCGGCCGCATAACGCTGCGATTCTCCGGGCATGCCAATCACCCAGCGCCCCGCCGGTATCTTGGTATCCCCGCTCAATGGCTCCCCCGGTGCGGGGCGGTCACCCCGGTAGTCCGGCGGTGCCGGGTATCCAACGGTTTGCCGGCACCAGATCAGCGATTCGATGTGCATATTCTGGTGGTAAATCGCATAACGGTAGAGATACAGCGCCTGATCCGTGAGTTCTTTACTGCGAATCCGCTCTGCTACCCGCTCATAGATGGTATTGAAATACCTGAGGGTTTCTTCACGACCCGGGAACAGGTCCCGCCGCCAGCGGTCCCTGTGATCAACATGGAAGGAGTCCCAGAGATCGTCCATGGACGGATCGTAGCTGGGCGTGCCATCCAGCAGGTTGAAGACGAAGACTTCGTAGAAAAAGGCGGCATGGCCCATTTCCCAGAGGGGTGGGTTCACGCCGGGGTGGTAAGGCACCGCCAGCCGCTCTTCGGGCAAAGAGCGGATCAGGCGCTCGGTTCTGTGCCGCGCGACTTCGAGCTCTTCCAACACACCTTGCCTGATGGTCTCGTCGGTGACCGGATTGGCACTCAAGGCAATGATCCTCCCAGGTTCGAGAAAACCCAAGCATAACAAACAAAAACCCCGCAGGGTCGAAGCCATGCGGGGTTTTTTGCGGTCGGTGAGAGCCGAAGCCCTCACCACAACATCATCAAGCCAGTCTTAGAACTGGTTCATGGTGTTGTCTTTACCACCGGCCTTCAGGGCCGCGTCACCAGCAAAGAACTCTTTGTGGTCATCACCGATATTGGAACCGGCCATGTCCTGGTGCTTCACAGTCGCGATACCCTGACGGATTTCCTTGCGCTGTACCCCAGCAACGTAGGCCAGCATGCCTTCGTCACCGAAGTAGCCCTTGGCCAGGTTGTCGGTGGACAGAGCGGCAGTGTGGTAAGTCGGCAGAGTGATCAGGTGGTGGAAGATACCTGCTTCTGCAGAAGCCTTACGCTGAAAGTCTGCAGTCCACTCATCGGCTACCTTGCCCAGCTCGGTGTTGTCGTACTCTTCGTTCATCAGCTGATCACGGTTGTAGGCAGAAACGTCCTTGCCTTCTTCTTTCCATGCATCGAATACCTGCTGACGGAAGTTCAGGGTCCAGTTGAAGGACGGGCTGTTGTTGTAAACCAGCTTGGCATCGGGCACTACTTCACGGATGCGGTTAACCATGCTGGCGATCTGGCCAACGTGGGGCTTCTCGGTTTCGATCCACAGCAGGTCAGCACCGTTCTGCAGGCTGGTGATACAGTCCAGAACAACACGATCTTCGCCGGTGCCGGGACGGAACTGGAACAGACCGGAAGGCAGACGCTTCGGCTTCATCAGCTTGCCGTCAGACTTGATAACAACGTCGCCGTTGTCGATCTGGGAAGCGTCGTCGATGTAGTCGCCGTCCAGGAAGCTGTTGTACTGGTCGCCCAGGTCACCCGGCTCTTCGGTAACAGCCAGCTTCTGGGTCAGGCCTGCGCCCAGGGAGTCGGTACGTGCAACGATAACACCGTCATCCACACCCAGCTCCAGGAACGCCAGGCGAACGGCGTTGATCTTGGACAGGAAGTCGGCGTGGGGAACGGTTACCTTGCCGTCCTGGTGACCACACTGCTTCTCGTCAGATACCTGGTTCTCGATCTGGATGCAGCAGGCACCGGCTTCGATCATTTTCTTGGCCAGCAGGTAGGTCGCTTCGGCGTTACCGAAACCGGCGTCGATGTCAGCAATGATCGGCACGATGTGGGTTTCGTGGTTGTCGATCTGCTTGATCAGCTCGGCGGCCTTGGCGCTGTCGCCAGCGTTCTCGGCTTCTTCCAGGGCACGGAACAGGTGGTTCAGTTCCCAGGCATCCGCCTGACGCAGAAAGGTGTACAGCTCTTCAATCAGACCGGAAACGGCCGTCTTCTCGTGCATGGACTGGTCAGGCAGCGGACCGAACTCGGAGCGCAGGGCGGCAACCATCCAGCCAGACAGGTACAGGTAACGACGCTTGGTGCTACCGAAGTGTTTCTTGATGGAAATCATCTTCTGCTGGCCAATGAAACCGTGCCAGCAACCCAGGGACTGGGTGTACTGAGAAGTGTCCTTGTCGTAGTTCGCCATGTCTTCGCGCATGATCTTGGCGGTGTACTTGGCGATGTCCAGACCAGTCTTGAACTTGTTCTGGGCGCGCATGCGAGCGGCGTGCTTCGGGTTGATGGCATTCCAGGTCGGGTTCTGCTTCAGCAGGGCTGCAACCTGATCAACGTCTTGGGAGTAGGGCATGATCTCAGTCCTTCATTTGGGTTTGAGGTGCGCTTTCGGAAACAGGGCCAGGCCTGCTTCTGCGTCACGGAGCGTTCACAAATCAACCAGCCCGGTGACAGTGGCACGTACTTTAGTGCTTTTGGATTTATAATTGAAATTTATATTATCTATATTCGGCATTTTTATGATGAATGGCGTTAAAGGCTCCTGAAAAGCCTAACCGGCCGTGATCGCATCCAGGCACAACACCACCAGCTGGTCCCCTTCCCGCAGATCCAGATACTCACCCCGGGGCGGGTTCATCTGCAGGTGGCGGCCTTGCTCGCCGGCTTTCGCCCGGTAGATGCCCAGCGCAATCTCTCCATGCTCTGCCAGTATTTTCTCCAGCAGACGGAAGTCGGTGCTGGCCGGTAACGGATAATCACAGGGGTTCCGGAACTGGATCTCGGCACCCCCTACCGTAAACAACTCATCCAGTACCACCCGCAGCTCCCTGCGTAATGCCACCTGGGCCAGCACATGACTGAGAATCATCGGGCTGATCAGCATCTCGCTGCTGTGATCGTGCAACAGGTTGCGGTTATCCGGATCACTCAACTCCATGATAACCTGAGGACGCCTCGGCGCAGCGGAGAGAATCTCTTCCAGTTGCAGGTAACCTACCATCGCGCGGGCATCCGCCTCTTCTCCGGAACCAAGGCGGTCGCTGCTCAGCAGCATAACCGTGTCGTATGCAGCCGGATTAAGGCGGCGCAGATCCTCCTCCACCATGTAGTCAGCCTCAAGCAGCCGGCCATTGACCCGACTCAGGTCCACGCCATAACGCTGTATTTCCTGCTGCCGCTCTTCCAGCGGAATAACGGACACAAGATCCAGCTCGAAATGCCGGCCAACATAGCTGGCAAACTCGGCGGCCAGAGTAGGCACCCGGCGGTTCCAGCCCAGCACCAAAACGCGATGCGTGCCGGACACCACCCCCCTCGGTGCCGGCGCGCTTCTGCGGGCCACCTCCGGCAGTGTCTTGCCCTTCGGAGCGCCCTGGGTATGCAGGTAATCTCTTGCCAGCAGCACCACCCGATCCTCTTTTTGTACAACGGTCGTGGTCTCTGCCAGCAGGTTAACCCGCCAGCCCTGGCCCCGGCCCGGGTGTAACAAGCCCAGCACTATGGCCTCCGGCAGTCGGCTTGCCAGCTCACCCAGTGTCAGACCCTCCGCTGTCTCACCACCACGCACAAAGATCTCGTTACCCTCTCCGGCGCTCAGCAATTCGTTATAGACCTCGGAGAGGTTCGGGTGCAGCACATTTTGCACCATCAACCGGCTGATGGTGGCATCTCCGGCCACCACCTCGACCCCTCCGGGATAGACCCGCTCGATGACCGGCAGTTTGCGCATATCCTGAATTTCCGCCACCACATATGGCAACGGCGCATTCAGGTGACGGGCCTGGGCGGCAATGGAGAGCAGTGCCTTTACGGTCTCAACATCGGAGGTAACCAGGCTGCCCGCCTCATGCACCTGGCTCGGCACAATCACCGCGGCTGCATCCAGACAGGCCACCCGGTGCAGCGCCTCGGGCTGGATCGCCAGACCACTGCGCAGTATTACTTCCCGTGCACGCCTGCCCACACCCGGTTCCAGCCTCAACTCATGCACCTTGCTTGCCCCGGCCTCCGCGGCAAGCACGACCAGCCGGAGTTTACGGCTGTCATGTAGTTCCAGAAATCGTTGCATGCGCCCGGTGGAGCTGAACAGTTCGGACACCAGCGGCGGTGTCTGGGCAGTCCAGCCGAGCACCACAACATGATTCTTCAGGGTAACCGGTGTAAGCCCCCGCTCGAGCTCGGCCATCCTCGCAATCAGCCAGCGGGTCAGAATGGCTACCAGGGTGCCCATAAACACCACATAGCCTGAGATGGTCAGCACGGTGGAAACAAATCGTTGCCAGGTACCTACATCGTCCCCCAGGTATCCCGGGTCCGTCAGGCGCAGGAAGGCCCACCAGATAGCAGAGCCGGCATCATCAAACTCGCCGGTGCTGGGCAGCACGACCAGCAACCCGCCAATCAGGGAAATCAGACCGATCAGACCACCAACCACCAGCAACTGGAAACCGGCACCTTTAACCAGCTGCCGCTCCAGAAGAAACTTGATACGGTCAACAACACGAAATGGAAGCATACCAACCCCTTGAAGGTTCTTTGTCCGGAAGTCTACCGGAATTCTCACCCTTCACCAGACACAATCCCCTTCAACGCATCATCCAGGGTCGGGTAGAAACGACTGACTCCGGGCTCCGGCCTGACACCAGCGCGGGCAAGCGTACGCAGCGGTTGGAACTGCAAGTCAGCAATGACGATGCGGGTGCCCGTCTGCCGACAACTGGCGATCAGTTTATTGAGGGCCGACAGGCCGCCCGCATCAAGAATCGTGACACCATCCATATAGAGAACCAGCCCCCGCGCCTCCCGGGACAAGGCTGCCAGCTCGTTGAAGATGCGATCGGCGGCGGCAAAGAACAGGGGGCCGTTGATCTTGAACACCTGCCAGCCTTGCGGTAATCCGGCCTGCTGCACCCGCTGGTTGCCGGTAATATCTGTTACCCGGGTCATTTGTGCCATTTCCCGCATGAACAAAACCGCAGCCAGCAGAATGCCGGTGGTAATGGCAATCACCATATCCAGTGCCACGGTCAGCCCGAAGCAGGTGAGAAATACCAGAATGTCACTGCGGGGTGCGGTCTTCAGCAGGTGGACCGCCTTGGGCGCCTCGCTCATGTTCCAGGCGACCATCATCAGCAACGCCGCCATGGCAGGCATGGGCAGGTAGGCCAGGACACCGGCCAGGGACACCAGCGCCAGCAGGACCACCAGAGAGTGCACCATAGCCGAGACAGGCGATTCCGCCCCGGCCCGGTAATTCGCGGCAGAACGGGCTATGGCCGCGGTAGCGGTGATACCCCCAAAGAAAGGCACAACCATATTGCCGATGCCCTGCCCCATCAGCTCGCTGTTGGCGCTGTGGCGTTTGCCGGTCATGCCATCCAGCACCACGGCACACAGCAGGGATTCAATGGCCCCCAGCATGGCAATGGCAAAGGCCGCCGGAATCAGCTCCCGGAACAGCTCCCACGAGAAACCGATCGGCTGCCCATCCGCCCCGGCCTGCTGCCAGGGCCAGGTAAATTCCGGCAGGAAGGGGGGAATACCGGTCCCGGTGCTGCCATCCGGCAGCAGGTAGCTGAAACGGGAGCCGATGGTTTCAATCGTGGCACCCTGACTGTTCATCCAGATGGCCAGCAGGCTGCCGAAGATGACCGCCGGCAGATGGGGCGGCACCGGCGTTTTCAGCCGGGGCCACAGCAGCATCACCGCCAGGGTGGCCAGCGCCACCAGGGTACTCATGCCATCCAGCGCCGGCAATTGCTGCCCCAGCACCGCCAGCTTGTCCCAGTAATGCTCCGGCATCGATTCCACCGACAGGCCGAAGAAATCCTTTAGCTGCAAGGTGGCGATCACCACGGCGATCCCGCCGGTAAAGCCAAGCGTGACGGACTCCGGTATGTACTCAATAAAACGGCCAAGACGCATCAGCGCCATGACCACCAGCAACACCCCGGACATCAGGGTCGCCAGCAGCAGGCCACCCAGACCGTAGCTCTGGGCAATCGGGTAGAGAATCACAACAAAGGCAGCGGTAGGACCGGATATGCTGTAGCGGCTGCCACCAAACAGGGCGATCAGGAAGCCGGCGATAATCGCGGTATAGAGCCCGTACTGAGGTGCCACCCCGGAGGCAATCGCCAGCGCCATGGCAAGAGGAATGGCAATAATGCCGACCGTGATACCGGCCATCAGATCCCGGGAAAAGCGTCGCCCGTTGTAGGGCTCATCCACACAGGCTTCCCGCACTGCATGACCGATACGCAAAGAAAACAGATGGGCGCGATGAGGCACGTGGAACTCCCTGATGACGTGGGGGTGAGAGCTAGCCCGGGACGCTATAGCCGGTGGCTGCCCGCAGGCGCAGGAGCGCTATCTTACATGCACACCATTTGCATGCTCAACACTGGCCCGATTCACTCAGCCACACAAGGACTGGTAGATCGCCAGGTCCGCTTCGCTGAACAGAACAAATCGCACCCGCTTTACAGACTCCAGACCTGGCAAGGCTTGCTTTACCGTGCCCACCGCGACCCGGGCCGCCGCCTCGGCGGGATAGCCGAACACCCCGGTGGAAATCGCAGGGAATCCCACGGAACCCAGGCCTTTCTGATCTGCCAGTGCCAGCGCGTTGCGGTAACAGTTCGCCAGCAGCTTATCCGACGGTTCATCCACTCCGTAGACCGGCCCCAGGCAATGAATCACATAACGGTTGGGCAGATTATGCCCGCCGGTCAGCACGGCCTCTCCGGTTCTGATCGGGGCGAGCGGCCGGCATTCTTCCGCCAGAGCCGGCCCGGCGGCGCTGTGGATGGCGCCCGCCACGCCGCTGCCCGGCATGAGCCGGGCATTGGCGGCATTCACTACCGCATCCAGATCATCCTGGCTGGCGATATTCCCCTGAACACACTCGATCGTCGCTTCCATGAATCCCTCCTGTTCGCAACAAGCACGGTTGTTTACTGGGTTTGCACCACTTCGTCCGTCACCCGGTAGTCGCCCCGCAGCCACGCCAGCAGTTCCCGGGCACCGGGGTGGTCATATTGCCCGTAGATGGTTGCCAGACTGGCCTTCTTTTCATCTCCCAGCCGTCCCAGACCGGCATCCTGCAGGGTCAATACGTCATCCATGATTTGCCTGCCCAAGTCCGGCCCCAGCACCCGGATCGCCGCATCCCGGGCGGACTGCATGTACTGATACCGGTCACCCTGCCGGTAGCTGTCAGCGAGGGTAAGCGCAGGAATCGCCGTCAGGACAGGTTGCAGGGCCGGGTTAATAGCGTGTGCCGTCAGGTGTTCGCCAATGGTCGAAGGCCGCCCGGTAAAGCCACGCAGATGAAGATGGGACGACATGCGCTCCCCGTCGTTCACCGGGTAGTTGTCCCACAATACCGGTTTGCGGCCAAGCTGGTCAGATACCCGCTGCAAGTGCCCTGCTGAAATCTCCCGGGAGCAGACCTCCTCGCCGGTCCAGAAGACCCCGACAGACGGATCCAGCAGACGACCCAGACTCTCCAGATAATCCCGGGGGCGGGCTCCGAATACCCGGTCCAGCACCGGGTCATCGGAATAGTAGCTGGGGCAGATGGTCAGCCGCCCGGCTGCGGTGTGTTCCCGCACCCAGTGCACTATCTCTGCCTGGCGGACCGCCAGATCCGGCAGGTCGGAAGACATATCATCAAACAGGATCGCCAGGTCTCCAATGCCCAGACTATCGAAAAAAGCCAGCTTTTCGAGCAACGCTTGCCGGGCCTTATCGTCAAAATCGTTGAACACCTGGTAAGGACTGAGCCCCACGCCGAAGCGCATCCCCTGTTGCCGGCAGTAGGCTGCAAACGCCTTCAGCTGCTCCGCCTGCTGCGGCGGATGCGGCTCATGCCAGCGCCGTCGCAGATACGCATCCGCCTTGGGGGCATAAAGATAGAAGCGGTAACCCGCCGGTGCCAGCTGCGACACCAGTGCCCGTCGCTCCTCCCATTGCCAGAGCGGACCGTAAAAACCTTCAATGATGCCCAGTTCAGTAGTCATAGTGCGTCCCTTCAATGTCAGGAGGCGTGGCTCACTCCAATATTGACATCCTCGCCCACCTGAAGGAAGGCGATTCCTACGGCGCTCAAGCAGGGCATGAAGCCTTGCTTGAGTCGCTTCGGTGGGTTCCTGCTGCTGGCGGCCTTACTGCACCGCTCACTTCACAGGCTAACCGGGCGTGTCCCGCTCTTAATATATTGATGGCACCGACAACATCGGCGTGTTCACCAGGGAGGTCATCAATGACCTGCGAGAGATCTTTGATAGCGTGTGCCGGGATTTCGAAGCAGAGCTCGTGGAATTCGATGGCGAAGACGATCATGTTCACCTGCTGGTCAACTACCCGCCAAAAGTGGCGATATCAGTGTTGGTGAACAGTCTCAAAGGCGTATCCAGCCGCATGATCAGAAAGAAAGCCTATCCGAGCGTTCAAAAAAAACTCTGGGGTAGCGCGTTATGGTCACCCTCTTATTTTGCCGGTAGTTGTGGCGGTGCGCCCATTGGGATCATCCGCGAATACATCGAGCAGCAGCAAACGCCGCCCTGAAGAGACGGTGCTTTTCGCGCACCTTGGTAAACCGGAAACCGCCAGCTGTCAGAAGCGGCGAAGCTGGTTCAAGTAAAAACCTGGCAGGCATGAACCGGCCACGGAATTGCAGTTCCTGATCAACAAGAAAAACGTGGGAAGAACTGCCGGCCCAAGCCATCCAATCTCCTGTCATTTCTGCCATCCCATCATTCCTGCTATCCCAAAGGGGATGACAAAATCCGGTTATTTTCTATACTTGATAAACATCAGGCGATTCTCAGTCACGCAATCGGGACGCGCCCTTGAGCTGACCCCAAACCGCTGCCGCTGGTAACGGTTTCATGCACAACAGCCAGACAAAGGGAGTAGAGTAGCCATGAACGATAACACTGCAAGGGAAACACAGCCCTCTGACCGGCCAGCGGAACACAAAGGCCGCATTCTCAAACTGCCGCTGGAAAATCTGCAGACAGACCGTGAACCCCACAGTTACGAACGCTGGATGATTGCCAAGCTGATGCGTATGGCCGGCTCACCACCGGTGCGCTTCCGGCTCTGGAACGGCGATACGGTAGAGCCGGATGACGGCCCCGCCCGTTTCACCATCCAGCTGACAGACCCGAAGGCTCTGCTTGCCCTGGTAGCCAATCCCAATCTTGCCTTTGGTGATCTGTACAGCGCCGGCCGCCTGCAAGTACCGGACGGTGAACTGCCAGACCTGATGGAATGCCTGTACCGGCACGTGCATCAGGCCCGCAAGCAGTGGCCGAAATGGCTGGAAGCCCTGTGGCGCAACCATGCACCCCGCTCTACCGGGCTGGAAGAAGCCAAAGAGAACATTCACCATCACTACGACCTGGGCAACGACTTCTACAGCCTGTGGCTGGACAGCGCCGAGATGCAGTATACCTGCGCTTACTATGAAAGCCCGGATGTGACTCTTGAACAGGCCCAGCTGGCCAAACTGGAACATGTGTGCCGCAAACTCCGCCTGCGCCCCGGCATGACGGTGGTGGAAGCCGGGTGCGGCTGGGGCGGCCTGGCCCGCTACATGGCCCGTAACTATGGCGTAAAAGTGCACGCCTACAACATCTCCAAAGAACAGATTGCCTATGCCCGGGCGGAGGCGAAACGCCAGCAACTGGATCAACTGATTGACTATATTGAGGATGACTACCGTAACATTCACGGAGAATACGATGCCTTCGTGTCCATCGGCATGCTTGAACATGTCGGCAAGGAGAACTACCAGGCCCTCTCGGACCTGATTAAACGCAGCCTGAAGCCGGATGGCCTCGCCCTCCTGCACAGCATCGGCCGCAACCGGCCCATGCTGATGAACGCCTGGATCGAGAAGCGCATTTTCCCCGGTGCCTACCCACCCAGCATCGGCGAGTTCATGGGCATCTGCGAGGCCAACGACTTTTCTGTCATAGACGTAGAAAACCTGAGACTGCACTACGCCCGGACCCTGGCTCACTGGAAAGAACGCTTCGACCAGAACGATGACAAGGTGACAGCCCTCTACGACGAGCACTTCACCCGTGCCTGGCGCATGTACCTGTCCGGCTCCCTTGCCGCCTTCCGGGCCGGCTCCCTGCAGCTGTTCCAGGTAGTCTTCAGCCACGGGGATAACAACGCGATACCGCAGAGCCGTCAGGATCTCTACACTTTTCCAGCCACGCCGGAGGAGGTCTGATGGACTACTATGACCTGATTATCATAGGCGGAGGCCCGGCCGGCTCCACCCTGGCCCGGGCCCTGGAAGACAGCAACAAACGCATACTGCTGATCGACAAGCAGGAATTCCCCAGGGACAAGACCTGCGCCGGCTGGGTAACTCCGGCCGTGATGAAAAGCCTGGCGATCGACCCGGAAGACTACGGCCATGGCCGCACCCTGCAGCCAATCCGCCGCTTCCGGATCGGTATGATGGGCCAGCCACCGGTGGAGAATGACCACGGCGCGATTGTCAGTTACGGTATCCGCCGCTGTGAGTTCGACCATTACCTGCTGCAACGCACCCACTGCAACAAGGCCCTGGGCGAGCCGGTGAAATCCATACAGCGGGAAGGCGGCAACTGGCAGATCAACGGCCGCTGGCAGGCCCCGCTGGTGGTGGGTGCCGGTGGCCATTTCTGTCCGGTTGCCCGCGAACTTGGCGAAGGCCCCGGCCGCCATGAAACCGTGGTCGCCGCCAAGGAAGTGGAATTTGAAATGACCCCGGAACAGGCAAAAACCTGCGAAGCCCGGGGCGACACCCCGGAACTGTGGTTCTGCCGTGACCTGAAAGGTTACGCCTGGATTTTCCGCAAGGGCAACTACCTGAACATCGGCCTGGGCCGGGAAGACAACCACAAACTGACCGATCACCTGCACGACTTTGTGGGTGACATGAAAGCCACCGGCCGCATACCCGCCGACCTGCCCGGCCGCTTCAAGGGCCATGCCTACCTGCTGTATGACCACGCCCACCGGCCATTGGTGGATGACGGCCTGATGCTGCTGGGGGATGCCGCCGGTCTGGCCTATACCCAGAGCGGCGAAGGCATACGCCCGGCCATCGAATCGGCCCTGCTGGCCGCCGAGGTCATTCGAAACACCGAAGACTACTCCGCCAGATCCCTGCAACCCTACGGCGAAGCCATCGCCCAACGCTTTGGCAACCGTGCCGGGCAACACGACAACGGCTGGCAGGTACCCCAGTGGGTCAAAACACCCCTGGCCGGCACCCTGATGCGCTCTCACTGGTTTACCCGCAAAGTGGTGACCGAGAAGTGGTTCCTGCACCAGGAAGTGCCGCCGTTGCAGGTGGCGGTTTGAAGATCCGTGGGCGGGGTTGCAGACCGCCCCGCTTAAAACCCCGGCCCTGATGCGGCCATGTCCAACGGACTACTGATGCCGCGCTCATGGGTGCCAACTCTGGAAAACTGCAATTCACCCAATTCCCGCCCCAGAAACTGGTGGTACATAAAAACCACTCCATTCAGAGCCGTTTTCTGGGTATTGACCGCCACATTCCGATTGTTTGCCAGGTGACTTAGCCACTGATTGACCTCTACCGCCCCCATGGACTCCGGGTGGCGTTTCCCGTGGAAGCGAATAAACTCCCTCACCCATAAGCAATAGGTTTTCTCGGTACGGTAAGCCAACTGCCTGGCACGAATAAACGCACGGAACCTGTCCATAAAACGGGTAGGCGTGGAGGGTAGCGGAACGGGTATGTCATCCATGAAACAAACTCCCTTTATACTGTTTTTACATACAGTGTATTGCGAGCTTTACCCTCTCGCAACTGAAAACCGGTCATCGCGACCATGATCCATTGGCCTATCCGCATGAGGCAATTCTCTCTTTTATTTTCAGAAGCTTGCGCCGCCAGGGAAAATCGGGATACTGGTCTTAACGACCATTTTTGCCAAACCATGGACACGACGGGCAACCCGAACCCATTGACCTTCCGGGGATTTCTGCTTAGCTTTCAAGAAACGTCGATTAAGATATGAGTCATCGGGGAAATGGCCTTGGGGACTCATATACAAATGTTAGGCGCATAAGAGAACATTGCAACATGGACGAGAAACGCACAGTACATGAGCTAAAGGCGGAAAATATAACTATTCGAGTCGACGGTTATTGGCTACGGCATTACGCCACAGATTTTCTTTCCGCTGCCAAATCATTTGAGGTCCCGGAAAATCGTTTTTCCCCCATTCCGTACTATCTGACATGTCACTCTATTGAACTCTCGTTAAAATCTTTTTTGTATACTGCCGGGTTCAAAAAGAAGGATCAAAAGAAGTTAAACCATGATTTAGTAAAGGCTCTCAACGTGGCTGAAGATAATGGATTGAATGCGCACATAGTAATTGAGGCTAGTGAACGAGATGCTCTTGAGAAAGCAAACAGGCTATATCCAAAGAAAGAGTTTGAATATTTTGAGAGCCTTCAAACAATATACGACCCTCATGATTTTGACCTTGAAGTTCTAGCATCATTTGCGCAGCGTTTACTTGATGCAATTGAAAGCCCGGTTCGCGATTCAATTTACGAGTAACGGTAGGTATGAGTTAATGTGGTTGAACAGTCGCTTCAACGGACAATTTTTTCGCTGGCGCTCTCAAATTTCCGTTGAGCGTGGCGTTAGCGGCAGCATAAGTTGTACCTTAGGTTGTACGTGTCGGCTGGCTGCTATACACTTGTACCGTAAACCGTACAGGAGAAAGCTCCATGAGAATTATTTCATTCACTGAGGCTCGCAACGGCCTTAAAGCTGTGCTGGATGGTGTGGTCAACGATGCCGACACCACGGTGATTACACGCCGTGATTCAGAGGATGCGGTGGTAATGTCACTTGATTACTACAATAGCCTTATGGAAACAGTGCACCTTTTGCGTTCTCCTGCTAATGCAGAGCACCTCAATAAATCAATTGCGCAATTTAAGGCAGGAAAGGCAACTGAGCGTCAGTTGGTAGATGAAGATGAGTAGTCGGTTGCTTTGTTGGACTGACGAAGCATGGAATGACTACGTCTATTGGCAAAGTCAGGATAAGAAGACCTTAAAACGGATCAATAAGTTAATAGCTGACGTGAAGCGATCTCCGTTCGAAGGTATTGGTAAACCAGAAGCTCTCAAGGAAAACTTGGCTGGCTTCTGGTCGCGCCGCATTGATGAGACCAACCGCCTGGTGTATGCGGTGGAGGACTCGTCCATCACGATCATCTCATGCAGATACCACTATTGAACGGGCTGTCCGCTAGCAAGTGCGTCAACCGGACCGGTTTGTTCCGCTGCCGCTCCACAAATCGGCCCGTTACGCCAGCGTTATGCAAAATGAGGAGCTTATGACCCATAAAGCAAGACTCCATGAACTATTCGATGCAATGGCTAAGGAATTGCTTTCATTTATCAAGGAGTCTGAAAATGAATTTCCTGATGGATGGGTTCCGGCTACCTTTATTAAGGACCAGCTTGAACTTAAAAAATCTGCTTACCCTCAGGGCAATAAAATCGACCAAGAAACGGGATGGCTATTCGCAACATTGGCTAGGCACCTGCAGGACAAAAATGCCGTAGCCTTTAAAAAATCAGGAACTCGTTCGTTCTACAAGTCAACCTGAGCACTTCGTATGACAGGTAAAAACATGCTCGACCAGGTGCATGAAATACTGTTGGAGCTGATCAGTGCTAAGCTGGTCGGGACAGGTATCGAAGAAATCGCAGACCTGCCGCAGGCAGCGGGTGCAGAGGTCGATGGTTTTGGGGCTCT
>JACIZI010000016.1 GCA_014359475.1 Marinobacter sp.
TTCTTGGCAGCAAACTCTGCCTGGGCGAAACTCGTTTGCTTCATGACAGTCTCTGGCCATTCTTGCGGAGGGACTTTCATTTTACTAAACCGACACCGTGAGGGGAATAAATCAGTGTTTCCCTAGCTCTTTTCCTCACTCAATGCCTTCGTTTTATTGGTCGTTCTCAGAAACTAATACATCTCTAAGCCGTCTGGCAGGGACTCCACAAACGACACTATCAGAAGGCACATCTTTCGTTACAACGGAACCAGCTCCTATGATGACGTCATTTCCGATAGTTACCCCGGCTAGAAGAACAGCACCAGCTCCAACCTGAACATTATTTCCAATTGAAATAATTTCATTAATGTGTTTTTTGCATGCCCCCAAACTTCTAGTATCTAGACCGGTTGACACGACTATAGCGCATGCCGATATAGATACATTGTTGCCAATATCTATACCACCCAGCCCATTGAGGTAAACGCCATCATTAATTGTCACATTATTACCAACGGAGATACCTTGTGGATTTTTTATCCAGCATGGGCCAAAGAATTTTAAATTAGTGCCACAGGAATTAAAAAGAAAAGCGTAATAAAGACTTCTAATATCATAAATACGGTATGAAATATTATAGATCTTCAAAAGGATAGTCCTAACGAACCGATTAATCATATTTGATACCACCTTTCCGGCACCCACTTCTTTCCTTCAGGATTGCTCTTTACCCAATGCAGCGGTGAAATAACCTTCGATGAAGCACCTTCTCCTAGCCACGCGCCCCACCAACTAAAGCTGCTATTTGCGATTATAAAATCATTACAGGCGCTCATTAATATAACATCTTCAATAGCTGATTCTGTGCCATCCACGAAGATAGCATTAGGAATAAAATCTAGATTAACTCTACACCAAGGCAAGTCATCCGAAAATATGTAGAAATTCGACCTGCCGTCGCTACTTTTTATATGCTCAATGGCTTTTCGGTAGTATTCAATAGAGCATGTACCGTGTACCTGGTTTGTTTTCTGATCCCGAACATAGTCACCTCTTCGCACGTGAACGCTAACTGAATGACCTTCCTTCATCTGCTCTATATAATTTTTCGCAACAACCCCAAGGCCATTTCGAGGAAAAAATTCGCGCCTGAGTTGGTCTTTCATTCCGGAAAAGTAACGTTCGTTTTGCCAGAATCCGTCGAAATAGGTTGGACCTTCAATTTCAAAAACGCCCGGGTCGTATACTGTTGATGCTTTCTCGGCGTAATAACTCTCAGGTCTAGGTAACGGGCGCTGAAGCTTTCTAGCAACTTTGAACCAAAGTCGCTCCGCGCCTCGATACGCCTTGAGCTCCTTTAATGTAGCGTAGTTGTTTTCTTCAATGTTGAGAGCATCGAGTTCAAACTTTCTGAGATTTTGGACGGCGTAGAATGATACATCCAGCTTCAAGTTCATGCCTTTATGTTTTGCAACAGATCGACCAAAGGCATATTGAAATAGCTGATTCCCTAGCCCACCGTTCACTCTAATTATTATCATAGCTTATATATCGATATCCATATTTTTAGAGGGCTTGATTAACAAGCCTTTTTATCTTAATTCGTCTTTCAAGTTCAAAAAAAATACCACTCAAACGCAACTTGAGCGCCATCCCTCTCTGGTTTTCGTTTTTTCACACGTTTTCCTCGGTATTGGCGGAGTGCCCCCTATACCCACAGGTAATTTCACTAATCGGTAGACTCCTAAATGTATCCAGAAAGTGCGGTCGATTGGTGTTTTGGCGAGTGCGAAATAGCGAACCGCACCAAAATCAAGGCTTGTTTAGTGTACCAAAACGAATGCTTCACCTTGGCACGTTTACTGGCTTTGATTTTCTCGGCCTTCAGCTTGTCTGCGTCCAGCTTCTTCCATACCAGGCCGTTTGGCAATGAACCAGGGGACGTTCTCGCAGTGCTTGTGCTCATCCCGCTTTTGAATGTCGAGGTACCTGCATCGCCGAAGACTCGTTGCTCTTCACCATGCAGCAACTTGTCGGTGGGCATGATGTCGTCCGTAGCAGGAATAGCGGTGACGTCGCTGACCAGATCGATGCGCGAGGTCTGCCAGCCTTTAGATTGCAGGCCTTCCCCCGGTGCCCCCCCCGCATCGGGCAAGCACGTGCCTTCCGGCAAGGCAGCGAGGGTCTTCTTCAGCCAGGCTTGGCGGTTGGATTCGTTAACATTCTTGATTAACGTGCTCACTGTTTTCGTCCTCGATTTTGATAAAAGTGAATAACCCAAGCTGATAATGCTGCGTGGCCAGGTCAGACAACGCCTTATCATCGAAGGGCGTTTCCTGCGCGCCATGGGCGGGGGTAATGACCGTAAGTTCCGTCAGTTTCAAGTCTGAATTTGTGGCGCAGTTGATGATGGTGCGCGGGTCAAAAACCCAATTGGCATTAAATTCCACCCGCTCCTGGCCAATGGGTGTTGAAAGGTAGAATCGACCTCCCGGTCGCAAAAGGCTGGCCATGTTGGCGATGCCTTGCTGGTAGCCTTGCGGATTGACCGGGTCGCCATAACGCCCCAGGCCAAAGTGTTCCAACGCATGCAAGCAAGAGAGAGAATCACAGTATCCCCCCCCCCCCAAAGGGGCACTCGGGAGCGTAGCGGAGTCCATCAAGTCCACTTGCCGGAACACGATACCGGGAATTGCGGTGGTGATCGGGCGGACATCCATTACCTCGATTTCACGGAAACTGGCTACATGGGCCACGAAGCCATCCACCCGTGAACCAATATCGACATGCGTTACCGGCTTGGCGGCGTAAATAGCACGTGCCACCAACAGGTCTTGCCAGAAATATTCACTCTTGGTGGCACCGCCCTCTTCATAGCGATCGTGCAGGCAAGGCATCCATGACAAACGCCCGCGGTAGGTCTTGCGGAACTTCCGCCAATCCGAAATAAAATACGGAAGGCCACGCAATGATCGTAGGAAGCGCTGGGGATTTATGCCAAATTGGCTGGAGAGAATCCAGTGGAGTTTGATTAGAATTTTTTTCATTAGCCTATTTGTCCCTCAGGTAAGTGCCATGCCAGGTAGATCATCCAAAGTAAATATATGCAGGAAAAAACCACCAGTCCGGCCACGACACCCTCTATGCCAAACAACCAGGCACCCAGGACATTTGCGGCAAGGCCCAGCAATGCGGTACCAATCTTAACCTGTAGCAATGATTGGGAACGTATCTCCGACATAAGCTTTAATGACAACATTTGCCCGCCAGCGAAAATGCCTCCTGCCAAAACAACCCATGGTAGAAAATGGGAGACATCACGGAAGGCATCGGCAACCAACCATCGAAAAAGCCACTCGTGCAAAAGCCAGGTGAAATAAAAGGCAGCCGCAGTAACAGCAAGACTGACCTGAGCAATGCGCCAGGCAATACGGTGAACCGAGGCATTCCGCGCGTGATCGTTTGCGATACCTGACCGTTGATACAAAATTGGCCCGACAAGGGTCATCATGAGTCCGGTCACCATACCGATGGGGGCATAGCCTAACTGAAATACCACAGCGTAGTGGCCTACATCCTGGGTCGCGGCGAAGGTTTCCAATGCCCAGCGATCAGAAATCTGCTGTGCCCAGGTAAAAAAACCAAATACAGAGAACGGCCAGGAGAACTGCCACATCGCACGCGCCCACTCTTCATGGCTTTCACTGCCCGGCGATCCCCCCTGGCGGTGCATCAAGCGGTTCAGGAAAAACAACTGGGAAGCCGTGATAACAAGAGCCGACAAAGTATAACCCATCACCACTGCTGTGCTGTCGCTGCCCAACCAAAGAATGGCGCCCACGGCAAGAGCGATTTTCAGCCAGGCATTCATGCCATTGTGCAGGGCGACGATGGCTCGCTGACGTGCCGCATTCTGTATCCCATTGAGAGCACTGTTGTAACCACTCAGGATAGAAAATACCAAAACCGCTATTACCAATCCGATCCAGTGACGATAGTTTGTGGCCCACAAGCTAAAGACTAAAACCACGGCAATGATCACCACCGCTACGGTTGCGTAACCCAGCAGTTGACCTGATGCACGAAGATAACCCCACAGATCACCTTTCTCGGCTGAGATGGAATAATAACGACCGATACCATTGGTGACGCCACCCATCACTACCTGATTCACAAGGCCGGCAATAGTGAGCCCGAGTGCGAGTTGACCGTATTCAGCCGGGCTCAAGTATTCGGTGAGCACTCGGACCAGCACAAGCATACCCGTCACGGTCGCAATCTGCCCAAGAACGATCCAGCCACCTTCCTTGGATAGGCGCAGAATGCGTTCGCGTTCGGCTCCCAATTTTCTGAACGCAGCTTCAATCATTTCCAGAAGTCAGCACCTTGGTTGTTGTTCAACTCTAATTGCTTGTCCATGACTTCCTCGGTGAGGTAATGCGGCTCAACGCCGATATCCTGCATCCCCTAGTAGGAAGAGTCGCGTAAGTAGTTGTCTACCACGGTTACCTGATGGCCGCGGTTAGAGAAGTACATGGCGGTGGGCCAGCCGAGGTAGCCGTCGCCGCCGAGAATGAGGATATGGGCCATAGAATTTCCTTGCGAGGTAGGATCGTGTATTCGTATGTTCGCGGGTAACGCAGCTCAGGCTATGCTCTGATATGCGTCGAGCTCACTTTGATGTCTGTGTCCATGGTTTACCAGAACGGTATCAACCAGAAGCGGCGAGACTTCAAAATGGTCTGCGGCTGCGTCTATCAGTTCTTCATCTGGAGTGGTTGTGTCCATCCATTCGATCAGGTCTTCGTAGGGGCACAGCAGCTCTTGTGCGAACGCTCTCTGGAACTTCTGCCGGGCAGTGGTACTTTCGGTGCAGGGAAACCAGTGATCGCCGTTCATAGCATGCAATGTATCCCCCAGAATCCGGGCCAGCATAAAACGCCGCGAATCAGGTCTGTATTTGCCTATTACCAGTGCGATGTCACCAGTCTGACTTTCGGCACCAATGGAGATTGCCGATTTCTCGGTGGGGTTTTGCTCCAGAATGGTCGCCTCCGGGGTAGCAAGGCAATCTGCGAAGGTACGATTGCTCAGTTTGCCTTTCAGACCCCAGGTTCTCCGCACGCAGGCGGCCAGTCTGGCAGCGCGTTGCCATGGCTGCTCCGGATAGCTGTCTGGCATTTCCCGGGCGTTTTTCTGTATGGCCGGCAGATCAGAAATCCTGATTACCTTCCGGGACTGCGCAAGTTTATTCTTCAGGTCATCGAGCGTTGGCTCTATCTGTTGACCTCCAACCACAGCCAGCTCTTCCATTGCCTGCCGTCCGTACTGCTGGTACAGGGCTACGATTCTCTCCAGAAGGGGCTCGGGGGCTTCTTCCGGATCGTATCCCAGCCTGGCTTCCAATTGCCTCAGCAGCGATGTGTGCTCGCATGCCAGCTCTTCCTGAAGTATTGCCCACTGGGCTGCCAGCTCTGTGTTTTCGACTTTGCAATCCTCAAGCCGGGACAACGTTGATTCCACAAACCGGCTCACGCCCGACTGGAATTCGTCACCGGTTACCCAGGCGCTGAGTCGTTCCAGATAACGTACGGGGCCGGTATTTTCAAGGCTCGGAGATTTATTGAGCTGGATTGATTCACCATCAGAACTGAACACAATGCCGGGCCAGTAGTAACCGTGCCCGACACTGCCCAGATTATGGCTCATGCTCCAATCATTTCGTTTTGACAAGTCTTTGCGATGGTCGGCCAGTAAGGCAGGCTCCCAACGAAGGCGCCACCAGTTGGCGACCAGCCAGGTTGCAAGCGGGTAAGCAGATGCCTGTATAGCCGTGTTTACCTGGTGTTGATTAAGTAAATCCTCGTGTCGGAACAATGCATGGTTATTAACTGTCAGACCAATAGCGCAGCGCGTGACAATGTCCGGCTTCCCACCTTCCGGTGTTTGCCCGGGCAGCCACTCGTGTTCAAATTGCATTGTCATCTCTGCCTGCCTTGTGCTGCTCTGCCTTTTCCCACGCATCAACAACCACTTCCCGGAAAGGGTCGGATTCCGGCATTGGGTAGCCGTGATAGGTACCCTTGGTTACGTTCTCAAGTTGCGCTTCCACGACGTGGCCATCCGAAGTCACTGCCCAGATATTCTGGGGCCATTGCTCTTTTTGCTGCACGCTGACAAGACCTCTGGAGAGCCCCTCAGTCAGAAGCGAGTCGGCGCTATTTCTGCTTACAATACCACAGTCGTCGCAAAGTGATTTATGGGGCCTTGGATCCGATGGCGGTGTCAGTCCAAAATCCCCGGGATTTCTCTTATGCTCAGGATTGCCGCCATACTTTACCTGCTTCAGCAGTTCTTCAAGTTTGTTGTCGTCAGGCTTACGCTGCTGAAGTTTGCGCTTGGGATTGAATTTTCCGTTTCGTCTTTTCATAGCCATCCCTATGCTGACTCAGTTCTCCAGTGAAACCGGTAAATCCAGTCCGTGCTTTTTGAGCAGCGCGTGGCGCTGGGCAGTTTTGAGATCTTCCGCCACCATTTCCGCACACATCTCCTGAGCGGTTATCTCCGGAACCCACCCGAGCTTTTCTTTGGCTTTCGTTGGGTCACCCAATAGTGTTTCCACTTCTGCCGGCCTGAAGTACCGCGGATCTACCTGAACAATCACATCGCCGGGCTTTACAGCTGGAGCCAGGTCGCCGTCCACTGCCTGAACAACACCTCTTTCCTCCAGGCCCTCTCCCTCAAAGGCGATGGTGATGCCCAGTTCCCGGGCAGACCAGGAGATAAATTCACGCACTGAGTATTGCTTACCAGTGGCGATCACGAAATCCTCCGGTTGATCCTGCTGCAGCATCATCCACTGCATTCGCACGTAGTCCTTCGCGTGGCCCCAATCGCGCAGTGCATCCATGTTGCCCATATACAGGCAATTCTCCAATCCTTGGGCAATATTCGCCATGCCACGGGTAATCTTGCGGGTGACGAAGGTCTCGCCACGGCGCGGGGATTCATGGTTGAACAGGATACCGTTGCAGGTATACATACCATAGGCTTCCCGGTAGTTCACCGCTATCCAGTAAGCATAGAGCTTGGCCACCGCGTAAGGCGACCGGGGATGGAAGGGGGTGGTTTCCCTCTGGGGAGTTTCCTGCACTTCGCCATACAGCTCCGAGGTGGAGGCCTGGTAAAAGCGGGTTTTGTTTTCCAGCCCCAGAAAGCGAATAGCCTCCAGCAGGCGCAGGGTGCCCATGGCATCCACATCCGCAGTGTATTCCGGTGCTTCAAAACTGACCGCTACGTGGGATTGCGCCCCCAGGTTATACACTTCGTCCGGCTGGACTTCCTGAAGGATTCGGGTGAGGTTGGATGAATCCGTCAGGTCGCCGTAGTGCAGAACAAAGTTCTGGTTTTCGACGTGGGGGTCCTGGTAGATATGGTCTACCCGCTGGGTGTTGAACAGGGAGGCCCGACGTTTGATGCCGTGCACTTCGTAGCCTTTTTCAAGGAGAAACTCTGCCAGGTAGGAGCCGTCCTGGCCGGTTATGCCGGTAATCAGGGCTTTTTTTGTCATGAATCTGTCTGTTCCATTTTCATTATTTCAAAATTGGGCAAGTCTGCACTATTCCACCAAATCCCGAACCAGGGCCCCATAAAGACGACCAGGAACTGGAGCCTGCGTAACTTTTTGCGCTGTTCATCGGTTAGTAATGAGTAAAGTTCTTTCAGTTGTTTAAACATTCAAGCGTCAGGCTCTGTTTTTGCCGCGAAATATTCAGTAAGTTCTGCCGTGGCCTGTTCCAGTCTTTGGCCATCCTGGTCTTTGCCGGACAGCAGCAGGTCTTCCGGGTTGGTTACGCCCCAGTTTATTTTCAGGGTCGGGTCGTTCCAGCGGATGGAGCGTTCGTACTCAGGCGCATAGAAGTCGGTGCACTTGTACTGAAAATCCGCCGTGTCACTGGTTACCAGAAACCCGTGGGCAAACCCCGGTGGCACCCACAGCATGCGCTTGTTTTCTTCCGATAGATATTCCCCGACCCACTGGCCGAACGTGGATGAGTGGGTGCGCAGGTCGACGGCTACATCAAACACTTCGCCCCGGGTTACCCGTACCAGTTTGCCCTGGGGCTGTTTGATCTGGTAGTGCAGGCCTCGCAGGGTGTTTTTGACCGAGCGGCTGTGGTTGTCCTGCACGAAGGTAGCGTTAATGCCGGCTTCGCGGAAGGCTTTTTGGTTCCAGGTTTCCATGAAGAAGCCGCGTTCGTCTCCGAATACTTTGGGTTCGATGAGTTTTACGGCGGGGATTCTGGTTTTGGTGATGTGCATGGAGGTTGTTGCTCAGTAAAGATTAATGACTTTTTTGCCGCGGAATCCGCGGAAGGACGCGGAAAAAGATGAAAGAGGTGTTTTTTTACTTCCGTGTTTTTCCCGTGGGGTCCGTGGCTGAAAATCAGTTGCCGAGGTGTTCGCCCAAAGTTAGTGCCATTGGTGCCTGTCCAATAGTGTGCTCCTTGAAAGCAATCTGAAAACGAGTGAACTTTGCCAACAGTTCAGGAGGACTTCATTGACATCCTCGCCCACCTGAAGGAAGGCGATTCCTACGGCGCTCAAGCAGAGCATGAAGCCTTGCTTGAGTCGCTTCGGTGGGTTCCTGCTGCTGGCGGCCTTACTGCACCGCTCACTTCACAGGCTAACCGGGCGTGTCCCGCCCTTAATATATTGATGGCACCGACAACATCGGCGTTTTCTTCAAAGCCACAGCCGACGCAGCGGAATTGCGCCTGGGTTCGCCGGTTCTCTGCCGACACATGGGCGCAGGCCGGGCAGGTCCGGCTGGTGTTGCGGGGGTTCACCGCAATCACCTGACCGCCTCGCCAGGCTTGCTTGTACTCCATCTGGCGCCGGAATTCGTACCATCCCTGATCCAGAATGCTTCGGTTCAATCCGGCTTTTGCTTTCACGTTCCGGCCCGGTATTTCGACACTTCCCGCTGCGGATTTGCTCATGTTGCCAACCTGCAGGTCCTCGATACACACGATCGCGTGGTTTTGGCTGATGATGGTCGTGGTCTTGTGCAGGGCATCGCGGCGGAGGTTGCCAATCTTCCGGTGGATTTTCGTGACCTTGGCTTTTGCTTTCTTCCAGTTGTTGCTGAACCTGGTTTTTCGGCTCATCGCCCGTTGATAACGAGCCAGCCGCTCTTGCTGCTTTTTGAAGCTGTTGACCGGTTCAAGGAACGCGCCATCGGAGAGCGTGGCAAAACGGGCAATGCCCAGGTCAACGCCGACGATGGAGGTGGAGGGGTGCACCGCATCGGCAACTTCCCGCTCGGTCTGGATCGACACAAACCACTTGTCACCGCCGGTTGTCCGGATCGTGACATTCTTCACCCTACCCAGCACCTCCCGGCTGTTGCGGTACCGAACCCAGCCGAGTTTGGGCAGGAAGATCCGGCTGTTGGCCTGATCCAGCTTCGTGCCTTGCGGGTAGCGAAAGCTGTCACTGTAGCCTTTCTTCTTGAAGCACGGAAATGCGGCCCGCTTGGCAAAGAAGTTGACGTAGGCCCGCTCCAGATCCTTCAAACTTTGTTGCAAGGCTTGAGAGGGCGTGTCCTTCAGCCATGCGGTATCGGGCTCTGCTTTCCATTCGGTGAGGTGCTTGCACAACCCACCATAGCCCAACTTCTTCTCGCCTTGCTCGAAGCGTTCCTTCTGCAAGGCCAGCGCCTTGTTAAACACGAAGCGGCACGATCCGGAGAAACGACGCATATTACGCCGCTGCTCGCCGGTTGGCATCAGTTCGTATTTGAAGGCTTGTAGTCGTTGCATGCCTCAATCATACTCTTGGTCTATGAGCGATGACAACGATATCAGGCACGGAAGACACTGTGTTTTCAAAATGCACGTTCACTTGGTCTTCGTGACCAAATACCGGCGCGGCGTGTTCACCAGGGAAGTCATCAATGACCTGCGAGATATCTTTGATAGCGTGTGCCGGGATTTCGAAGCAGAGCTCGTGGAATTCGATGGCGAAGACGATCATGTTCACTTGCTGGTCAACTACCCGCCAAAAGTGGCGATATCCGTGTTGGTGAACAGCCTCAAAGGCGTATCCAGCCGCATGATCAGAAAGAAAGCCTATCCGAGCGTTCAAAAAAAACTCTGGGGTAGCGCGTTATGGTCACCCTCTTATTTTGCCGGTAGTTGTGGCGGTGCGCCCATTGGAATCATCCGCGAATACATCGAGCAGCAGCAAACGCCACACTGAAAGCCAAGGGCGGCTGCGCCGTCCGCGCTATCCATCACCGCCCTGAAGAGACGGTGCTTTTCGCGCACTTTGGTAAACCGTTTTTGTATCGATCAAGCTGTTCAATAACAATATCGTTATCGCAAACGGGTATACCAAGATAACACTTCAATTTTAATAACAGGCGCTCAAACAAGGCTGCGAACAATTTATCCCACCCCGAGACCTTCATCATGGCATTGGTTGCTAATAATGCACCCGGCGCTTCTATGGGATAGACGTGGTTATTGGCTTCCGATGACACAACAACCTCTGTACCAACCATTTGCCTTGCCAGGCTAAACCAAAGATCATCCTGTTTTGGCGCGAGCTTTCTGTAATCCTCACTAAACATGGTGTCTCGGTCGAGCAATGGCTTCCTGTATAGCACACCAGCGATCCCAATTGGCAAAAGATCCTTTCCCCTGGAACCCAAAGGCACCACTTGCCAGTTCAAGTAGCTTTGTCTACGGCCCAAAGGATTCCTGACCGGTCGTCGTGCTCTGCCGCATACGATTGCTGAAGGGTGTTGTTTAGCGGTCTGTACGAGGGAGGAAAGCCATCCTGGCCCGTATATAACATCATCGTCGCAGGTTACGATCCAGTCCTCATCGCTTGCAGCCCGATACACTGGCATAAGCTTTCGGTAGGGCCCAGTATTCTCAACCCAGTTAATCTCAACCTCACCTTGCTCCACCATTGCCGTCAACCAGGCTGGCAACTGTTTAATTCCCTCGTCAATCAGGTAAGGCTCTTTTGAAATACAAAGTACTATTCGGTCTGCTCTACATTGCTGGTCCAAAAGCGATAACAAGGTGTGCCTGAGCACAGGAAGCCGACGAGACGTAGAAGTCAGTGTGACAATCAAGGACATAGAAGACCTATTAAAAATGCAGGCCGGTAATGGCCCGAATTTTTGACTTAACTGAACTAAAAAGGGAGACCAGAGCCAAGCGACCGCCAACCATTGCCTGGGGCCTCCTTGCCACTATCGCTGCTAAAGCAAAAGGGGCCTTCTGGGATAAATAACTAACAGCCTCTTCAAGCCCGGGATTGTATTGAGTCAATTCCGAAACTTTATCAATTTCATAACCACTCCATGACAGCTGAGTTCTATACATATCCACAATGTTTGTAACGGCCTTCTCGCTAAAGCTTTGATAGCTGGTTACCGCCAACACGTAGGCTCTGAAAATTTCAGAGTAGGCCCAACATTTCTTCATGTCTGTTGTGACGCTACCTTCCGACAACACATACTCATAGAGCCGTTCTTTCATCAAGTACACAGACTTTGCGTTATAGAAGCACCCGATATTCAAAATCAGATCTTCATTAATGCTTTGCCGCCAGGGAAAGTGCAAATCAAACCAAGGCTCGATCACCGAGCGCCTGAACAACTTGTTCCATAGCATCCCTGTACCAAACTCAAACGCGCAGAACCGTTCAAATACGTTTTCGTCAACCTTCTTCGAGTGCCGAAACCGCAACTTAGGTGTAATCACCTTACGTTGCTCTGTAACCCTGTCGGAACCACAAACTACGATATCAACATCATTCTCTACCGCTGCCGAAAGCAACGTCGAAAACATGTTTGGCCTTGCAAAGTCGTCCGCGTCTACAAACCCGATCCAGGGCGCGGTGGACTTCTTCAGACCAGCCAATCGCGCTTCATGAACGCCTTTATTCTCGGAAAGGTGCACCGGCACAATATTGGCGTTCTCATTAGCCAACTGATCAATCACTGAACCGGAGCTATCGGTTGAGGCGTCGTTGACTATGATGATCTCAATGTCTCTCAAGGTTTGGTTAAGTAGCGATTCGATGCTGGGAACGAGCTTGCTGCCTGCATTGAACACCGGGACGATTACAGAGACTTTGGGTGAAACAGCCATTCAGCAGTGACCAAAAAGTTGAGTTTGTAGAAATTGTCGACTAACACGAGCTAGAGCTTCCCGCTTATCGTTTACAGCGTCCCAATCAATTCGGCTCTGGACTACCTCTGTCGATACCTCCGCCATAGACTCAACCAGCCTGTCAGTCAACCCAAACTGTGAAAGAAGCGATTCAAACCGAGCCATTCCTCTGGCCGAGTTGCCGATCGCGATAAATGGCTTATTAAACAGAATCGCAAACACGGTACCGTGAAAAGAGTCTGTGACAACAAAGCTGGCACCGTGAAACGCCTGCAACCAACTTTCTACACCCGGAAACCGGCATTTGGCGATATCTTTTGCCCGTACCTGCGTTAATGAGTACTCGGGTTTTATCGAAAACACGTTGGTCCTCAAAGCACGCCCTACATTATCGGCTATCGAACGCTTCTCCGGGGCCGGATCGAGCACATAAGAAAGCACGCACCCCGCATTGGCATTCTTTTCACACTCAGCAATCAACGGTTCGTAGTCCCCTGGCTCCAATAACAGTGTTGGGTCAGCAACCCACTGAGCTGAAACGCCGAGCTTATCCCTGCACACATCAACAGCCGAGTTTTCGCGGACCGATATTGCGTCAAACTTCTGCGCCAGGCTTTTACATTTTTCCGTCAGTTCGCTGGGGTACTCCCACTCGTCCACACCGAACGAAGCCGCATAAGCGATGCGTTTTGCCGGGCTTTTGATGTCATCAAGAAAGTCCAGATAGAAATTAAGGATGCCAGGTGAATAGCGAGGCCGCCAAACCTGATCACTGCCAACAATGAAAGCGTCAAAATTTCGCTCGCGGTAATAGTCCCGAATTTCCTGTTCGCTGACTATTCTCGGCGACATGGTTAACCTCCGGTCCCGAAACGCGGCCAGTTCACTTAAAACCCAAGCTTTCCGGCTTTCGGTCGGTAATAATTTAATGCGGCCCAGCATCAGCCGGGCAAGGTATAAAGCGTGGACTTTCAGAGAAATTCGCTCAGCGCCTGCGGCGCGCCTGTCAAGCGTTTCTACCTCGCAGCCCAGCTTCTTGAGATAGGTTTGTAGAGCATAGGCTTGTAAAAGGCCGCCGTAGTTGTGGCCCAGGGGTTGGGTGAGGATGGCGACCTTCATGTGCGTTGATATCCTACAACTTTTAGAGCCCGCAGAATGATACCTTTCAGTTTTGACTTCAGTCTGCTCTTCAGAGGTATACCAAGCTTTTTGTATTTCGAATAAACGGGTGTCATTCGTTTAATGTAGATGTTTATATCTGCGCGCTCCCTGGCCTCCCTAAAGCTCTCATGCGAAAGATCTCTCATTTGTACCCGCAACCATTGCTTTTCCTTCTCAAACTTCAGCTTTATCTGAACGCTTGGCGCTACGCGCTTATTTGGTACCCAGCGGGCAGCTTCCGTCTCAAACTTCAACCTGTCAACTATCCCGTGCTTCCTGTGCCGCAATCCCGCATCCTGAGACTGCACGGCCTTTTCAACAGCCAGGTCATCCATCCTTAAACGCCCCTCAGCACGGGCATTCACAATCAGCTGCCGGATGTCCTGGTTTCTGGTTACCACAACGTTGGTGCCGTAGCCTTTTCTTATTGTTGGCCTCATCGTATATATCTAAAAAGCTTACCTGGTAGCCATACTTCGCAAGCACCTCCTTTAAAGCAAAGGCTTGCAAATAAGCTCCAAAATTTGCGGACTTACACAGGGTTACGATTATGCAGCGGGCGTTAACGGGGCTACTCACTGAATCAACTCTTGAGAAATTTCTTCATCGTGTTTACTGACCTGTCGCCCAGAACGCGACGGACCGCCACTTTGGCATTTTTCTTATGATCTTTCTTAATATTCCTGATCATCTCCAACGCCCGACTCTCTTCCTCGCTGTCCGTAAACACCTCAAACACAACGGACCGCCCGCCAGCATCTTTCGCCAGAAATTCGCGATATACCGCTTCATAACCTGCCTTCGAAGATGCGCTAAGGTACTTAAATCCCAAGTCCTGAGCGTAGTGCTTGATCAATGTTGGAGATTTGTTGCCGTAGTGGCCTGAAGCCGAAATAAACTCATCCGCTTGGTCGCCAAAGTGTGCCACCACGTGGTTGTATTGCCTGAACTCGGTGCCTTTTCCGTTATTTATAACCATGATGCGCAGGTTGTTGCCAGCGTGGCGGTTACCGAGGGCATTCATGTCGTAGAAAAAGGCCAGGTCGCCGATGATACCGAAATAGAGCCTGTTCGGATTGGCCAGCGACGCGCCTATCAGGCTAGAAAGCCCACCATCAATGCCAAACCCGCCAACATTTGACATGGAGCTAACCGACTTCGGCAGTTCAAAGAGGTTCCAGGAACGCAGGCTATTCAGGATGCCGAAGTGGATAACTGAGCCTTCCGGAATTTTGTGCGCGGTCTGTTGTGCGACCCAGATGTTGGAGAACGGGATCTCTGGGACTTCTTGTTGCATTTCCTTCAAGCGGGCCTGGCAGTGTTTCAGATACTGGTCTGAGGGAGCTTCATTAGGGGCCGTGTAGCGCTCGAAGAATGTTTTTTCGTCCATTTCGAACACATAACGCAGCTTTCGAAAAGTATCGCGAATTTCGCCGTCTTCGCTCACGCGCCAGACTTCTTTCCCGATCATGCCCATCCCCGCGTAGTCGCCGGTCACTTCACCGATATGGATCGTCACATCCGGTTTGTCAGAAGCAAGATCCATCTGGTCCTGACTGGCTGCGAGTGAATACAACAGGCGATATTTGCCTTTGTAGGAGCTGGTGTGGTCGCAGAATACGACAGCGTTGTTGCTGCTGCAGAAGCGATCGATTGCTTCCGTTTCTTCCGGGCTGAACGGTCGGTGGGCACCGATAAAGACAGCGACCCTGCCTTTCAGTTCCGGCAGCTTGTCAGTTGTGGTGAATCGGTTCAGCACGCGACAGGTTGGCAAAGTTTTGGTGTCATACGATCGGCTGTAGCGTGTTGGCAGGTTGATATGAACAGGGCCGCCGCCAGCGCGCTTGAGCTCAAGAATGGCTTGATTGACTTTGACTTCGCATTCCCACCAGTCGTCGTCGTCTTTTACGATTGGAAGTTCAAGGCTAATCCGCTGAGTATCATTGGGCAATTCGCTACGATCAGTAACCTGTGCAACATGGTGCCCTACTTTCGCCACTATCTGTGTGGACGTAATGGCTAACACTGGCAATTTACGGTAGTAGGCTTCAATTAGCCCTGGCGTGTAGTTTTGTGATGCGGTGGCTCCGGTACAACTGATAACAACAGGTTCGCTAGACTCATGTGCCAAGCCGCACGCCATGTAAGCTGCGGAACGTTCATCTACAGCAGAGTAAACCTCAAAAAACGGATCATGCTGCACACTAGCGACAAAAGACACGTTTGTCGCACCCGGCGAAGCGATAACTTTCCTGATACCGTTCGCTTTGAGTAACGCAATAATGATCAGGGCATTTTTTTCGTCAGTGTAAAACTTGCTCATAATCCCACCAAGCGGCGATTCTCAACCCAGTTGTCCAAATGACCGCGTTTAAGCGGCCAGTTTATTCGCTCGACTTCCTGTAATTTCCCAGGGTTGAGCGATACCGGTCCGGTCACATCCCAGTTCCGGGTTTTGCCAGACCAGCGCCGTGGATTTTGGCGCTTTGCTCTTTCATAAACCACTTCTCGCTCCGCAAGGCGCTTCTGATCAACACCACGATGCCGCTGTGCAGGTGCTTTTCGTTGTAGGTCAAACGCCAGCATCCAGTCACGCACCATCGTGAGCGAGGTGAAGCCCTTTGAGGGCCACTCCGGACAGTATTTCACGGTCCGGAGCAACGATTCCGAGTATGGGTTATCGTTGCTGACTCGCGGCAATAGGCGCTGAGTTCGGCCTCGGACATGGCGGCCGTATCGATCACAACAGCCAGCCTGGCTTCGGGGACCAGCACTCCCCGGTATTACGATTACCCGGCACGCGTCGTCTGTCAAGATAGTTGGAACCTGATTCATTTCGGCTCTAATGAGCCACGCATTGGTTTTTAACAGTTTGTTCCTCAGGTTGCGCCGGTGGGCTGACAGAGGGGGCAAGCCAAGTGTTTAATTTTTGAAAAATCGGTAAATGAGGTATTTTATCTTCTGTTTCCAGTGGCCGATCTCTCTAAGGCTTGTCATTTCACCGCTGTATCGGTCTTTGATAGCTTCAGAGTGCCAGTCAATGGCTCGAAAATCTGGCTTTTCCAGAAACGCTTCCAGGCAACGAGTCAACCCCTTCTCAAGCGACGTGAATTCCTGCAAGTCGACAAATTGTGCGACCTTTGAACTATCAAACGTCCGATTAAACAGTCGGTCGTACTTGATTTGGTACTCTGCCGGTTTGCAGCGTGAAAAATCATCCAAACCCAGAAGCAATACTTTCGGGCGCTTTCCAAGATGCTTTTCCAGCACGGCGAGATACACATTAAGCACTTCGCGCCAGGTAGCCGCCCCTCTTTGCGTGATGTGATAGGCTTCTCCCAGTGCGCGGGGCTCGCCAATAATAGCCGCCATTGCACCAGCTACATCCAATCCGTATGTCAGCGTGGTGAGTTTAGAAGCAATATCTTCTGAAAAAACGATAGTGCGGCCTTTTAGTGCCCGGTACAGCCAACCTTCCTTTTCCAATACACCCAGCTGCAGGCGTTGCTCACTGTAAGTGATGTAGGGCCGGATGATCGTCCAGTTCTTTCTGCAAGACTGGTGAAGAATATTCTCCTGCCTTGCTTTGGCCAGAGAATATTCATCAGTCGCCAAAAACTTCGAATCTTCAGAGCTATCGAGCAACCGAGGAGATTCTTCACTGATCGGCTGGCTTGAATCTGCGTAAACGCGGGCAGAACTCAGAAAAATGTATTGGTCAGCAGCGGCCAAAAACTGAGGTGCGCGTTGCTCAAAAACAGGCGTGGTGTAAACCATGAAATCAACGATCGCATCCCACTTACGAGTAAACAAAGACGCCAGAAAGCTGGCTTCCTTAGCGTTGCCCTGGACATATTCGATGTTGGCGGACGATTGCCGTGGAGAGCGAGTGGTCACACTCAACTTGTCGCCCCGCTCAGCAAGTATTTGTACAAGATGGGCGCCCATTGCACCAGTACCGCCCAGAACCAGAATATTTTTCATGCGCTTTGTAGTTTGGACAATCGTGAGCGAATCATTGTAACCACCTTAGCCCGCCAAGCCTTATCGAGCCCGATGAAATACATGGCAATGGTGGAAACAACGAAGCTGGTGAATATCACCATTGCTGACCAGTAAAAGCCGTTTGGCACGGCTTGGCTTATGAAGGTAATGGGGAGGGCCGTAACCAGAACGATGGCCAAAACCGGTAGCGCAGTGAACCGTAAGAAATTCACTACAGGGAATCCCGTGAGGCGATTAACCAAAAAGAGCCGCACTCCAAACATCAGAATATTAGCTATGATCGCAACGATAAATACGCTATACGCGGGCGCTCCAGCCGCAATCACCACCCAGGCGGTCAGAAAGATGCCGAACTGAATCGTACCCAGCGTAAGTTCATAGGCTTTCATTTTTCCTGGCGCCCTGGCGGCAGCCGTCAGTGGCATACTGATTGACAGAATCAATGCTTCTACCAAGGCCAGTTGCGCAAACAGCACTGCATCGGGCGGCACTGTGGTCAGCCAGATGCCTAGTATGGTTTCCATCTCGACCATCATGGGCAGAGCAAACACCCATAACAGGAAGAATGTAACTTTGGAACCACCGGTGATTAGCCCATACATTTCTTGATGCTGATTCGCTGCGTAGCTTTTGATGATGGGCGGATAAAGGCTGGTATTGAAGTTACCTGAAAATATATTTACCTGACTGGCAATTTGTACCGAAAGGGCTCTTGCCGCTACCACTGCCGGGCTAAACGACTGATTCAGTAAAACAGTGATTGCGTGACTACGGGCAATCGTTGAAATTTGACCAAAAACCGTCCAACCAGTAAAGCCTATGATCTCTTTCAGCAAAGCTGAATCCCAGTAGATCTTTCTGAACTGGCATTCTTCGTATCGATAGAGGCAGATGCCGATATATAACACTGCGTTTACAACGGCGACACACAGCAGCAGAAGCCCATACAGTTCAAGCTTGTCCCATGTGATGTACTGTAGAAGGAACACCACACCCAGCTTCATAAACGCCTCAAAGATCGAAATGTAGGCGTAAAGCTTCATGTCTTCATGAGCCATGATGATGGCCATGAATGGGCTGGTAATCACACTCACCAAAAAGGTGATCGTTGCGTAGTGATAGAGAGCCTTTGCGGCTTCAAACCGGCCTTCCGGCAAAGACAGTTCGGTATTAACGAACCAGAGGCCAATGGTTTGCAAAGCTATAAAGGCTATTAATGCGACGGAGGCATAGAGCGCGAGGTTAACTGAGAACGTCCTTTTCAACCGCTCGTTGTTTTGCTCACCCAGAGCGAATGAAAAAAAGCGCTGCGTTGCCTGAGCCAATGAGCCCGGCAGGAAGGCACTGAGGGCTACGAGGCCCCCAACTGCGCCATAGATGCCGTAATCTTCTACCCCCAACTCGTCCAGAACAACCCGTACTGTGTAGAGGCTAACGAAAAGGATCAACAGCTGACGGAAGTAGAGCATCAGCGTGTTTTTGGCTATTCGTTTGTTTCTTTCTGAGGCCATGAGGGGAGATTACCTCTGACGTTGGGTGGGGGCTGACTCGTGAAGTCAGCCCCTTTGTGTTTTTTTAAACACTTAAAAGTTAAGCGCTGTTATTCCGCGCATGATTCTGTAAGTTCAGTCATGGCCTGTTTCAGGCTTTGGGCATCCTGGTCTTTGCCGGATAACAGCAGGTCTTCCGGGTGGGTTACGCCCCAGTTTATTTTCAGGGTCGGGTCGTTCCAGGTTTCCATGAAGAAGCCGCGTTCGTCGCCGAATACTTTGGGTTCGATGAGTTTTACGGCGGGGATTCTGGTTTCGGTGATGTTCATGGAAGTTGTTGCTCAGTAAAGATTAATGACTTTTTTGCCGCGGAATCCGCGGAAGGGCGCGGAAAAAAGATGAAAGAGGTGTTTTTACTTCCGTGTTTTTCCGTGGTTTCCGTGGCTAAAAATCAGTTGCCGAGGTGTTCGCCCAAAGTTAGTGCCATTGGTGTGTGCCTGCAGGCTAGCTTTGAGGGGCAATTGTATGAAAATCCACGCTCGGCAGCATCATGGGGCCATATTTATGGCGCGCAGACAGGGTAAGCAGCTGGTCACGGACAGAGGAATAAAGAATCGATGCTGCGTTGACAACGAGCCTGTTCTTTGCATCCTCGCTTTCAACTTCTTGCTCGTCGGGGACAAAAATGCCGTCCAATTCTACGGCGAAATGGTATGGGAAATCGGGTTCACTGTATTCCAGCCCCAGCGTCAGCAAAAAGAAGCGTTCCGCACCTTCTTCAAGGGCATCTGGCTCGCCCAGTACAATGGACGTTTTCAGCTTGCCGGCCTCTGGTTCCCGGTAAGGTGAGTTGCGCATGTCGGAATCACTGATGTCGGCGCTATCATTGGCTTCAAGAAGTAGCCGAGTATAGTGGTAGTGCTTTAATTGCATGCTCGCCAGCTTCATGGACACGCCACCTCCGTGGTTTCATCAGAGCCATAGGAAATGCGCGAAAGTGTTTTTATCTGTGCATAGCGGTTCCAGCTCATGGCGTTTACTTGCCTGGCAGTCTTGAGCATGGATTCCACTTCATGATGCTTGGCATTGATCACTTCAACTTGTTCGTTCAAGTGGTGCTTGCCCCCAAAATGAACGTCGAAGTCGATACCTAACGCTTCACACACCTGGAACATGGTTTTGAGTGTCAGGTTAGACGCACCATGCAGCACTTTACTCATGCGGCTTGTTTTCCAGCCCAGCTTGTCAGCCAGCTCTTTTTGAGTCATTCCACTTTGGGCAACCGCGCTTGCGAGCTTCACGGCAATATCCTGCGCTTTCAGCTCGAAACGAAAGTCTTCGTCTTGCAGAGACTCGTCCCACAGATCTGCCAATTCTTTGTTGAGCATTTTCACTCCCCCTGGTGCGATATGACCACCAACTGCTGATCATCTTCTGCATCAATATAGGCTTTCACTTCATCTTCAAGCTGCTTTTTCTCGCCCTTGGTCAGCTTGCCTTTACGTTTCGCGAAGGCATCGACCAGGAAAATAATCTTTCCTTCAGCGTAATAGAAGGCGATGCGAACGTCGTTTTTACGAATGCGCCAGATCACCCGGGTACGGCCTTTGTAAACAAACTCATGCAGAGGGTGGCTCTGCTTTTTGTCATAAAAGTTTTCAATGGGCTGCCCGGTTCCGGCCACTGTAATCAGTTTACTGAGAGCGGATAAGGCCGCTTTGCCGTCTTCCTTATTCGATGCGCCCAGTGCTTTCAGGCGGTCTATCAAGACGCAACTGTCCGCAGTAGTGCCTGAACACCGGGCCAACAGTTTCCAGGGCGCTATGGCCCTACTGGCACTGGCATTGGCAACAGCTGGCTTGCCAAGCGTACGTTCATTGATCTCTAGAAAGTGAGCGGACATATTAACTTTAAAGTTAACTCCTGACAATCCATGTTTGGTGAGGCTCGCTCACTCTTGGTGTATCGCCAGACCGATTGCGCTGATTGCGAGAACTGTGCCTGTCCATGAGTGCTGCGAGAACTGTGCCTGTCCATGAGTGCGGTAACCACTTTGCTCAGCGGCAACCGTAGGGCTTTATTGGATTCTGCACTGATAATCTCGATCAGCGTTCCTTCGGCTACCCCGGAATCACCACCCGCGCCCCAATCCGGGCTTCGAGCAGTGCGCGTAGCTCGGATTTGGCCGGGGCATCACCGTGTACCACGCGGATTTCTTTTGGGGCCTGGTTGATGCCTTCGACGAAGTTCAGTAAGTCAGCCTGTCCTGCGTGGGCCGAGTAGCCGGAGAGCTGGTGCACCTGGGCGCGTATGTCGTAGCGCTGGCCGTCGAGTTCAACCCAGCCGCCTTTGGGGCCGTAGGCGAGGATATCCCGCCCGGGGGTGCCGGCGGCCTGGTAGCCAACAAAGAGCACATCGTTGCGCGCATCCCCGAGCAGGGCCTTGAGGTAGTTCACTACCCGGCCGCCGGTGCACATTCCGGAACCGGCCAGCACCACGCAGGGGCGGCCGGAGCGGGCCAGGTAGTCCACCGCATTCAGGTGATCCTGGTGGGAATCGATCACCGTCAGCTGCTCGAAGGACAGCGGGTGCCGCCCGGCGCGGACCCGGGCCTGGGCCTCTGCGTCCCAGAAGGGTTTCAACTGCCGGTATATCTCGGTGAAGTTGGCGGCCAGGGGCGAATCCACCACGATTTCCAGCCGCTCCAGGCCCTGCTCGTGGATGATTCCTTCGATTTCGTACAACAATTCCTGGGTGCGCCCGATGCTGAATGCCGGGATCAACACGGTGCCGCCATCGGCCAGGGCCCGTTCCAGCGTGGCCTGCAGGCGATTTTGCCGGGTCTCCCGGCCCTCGTGATTGCGGTCGCCATAGGTGCTTTCGATCACCAGACGATCGGCACGCTCTGGCGGTACCGGCTCCGGTAACAATGGGGAGTGGGGCGCGCCCAGATCCCCGGAGAAGACAATACGCTCCTGGGCCTCCCCGTCCCGGACATCACACTCCACGTAGGCCGAACCCAGGATATGCCCGGCCCGCTGCAATCGAACCGACAGCCCCAGGTCGCCCCCGGCCATCAGGGAATGCCACTGGCCATAGGGCAGCGCCACCAGGCGCTCGCGAATCAGGTTCAATACCCGTTCGATCAGAGACCGGTCACGGGTAAAGCCGATCTTCAGGGCGTCTTCCAGAATCGCCGGCAACATGAGCGCCGAGGGTTCGGAACAAAGGATCGGCCCGGTGAACCCGGCGGCCAACAGATAGGGTATACGGCCCACGTGATCGATGTGCACATGGGTAACCACCAGCGCGCGGATGTGTTCGATGGGAAAATCGATGCCCAGATCCTCTGCCGAGGCCCGGTCACTCGCCTCCTGACCCTGGAACAGCCCGCAGTCGATGAGAATGCCATGTCGGCCCCCATGACGGGATTCGATGCTGAGTTCATGGCAGGAGCCGGTGACGCCGGTGGTGGCGCCGTGGTGTTTGATTTCGATCATGTTCAGGGTTGGGGGTTTTAGTGTGGGCGCACGGAACTGTACGCTTAAAGATTAAGGACTTTTTTTGCCGCGGAATCCGCGGAAGGGCGCGGAAAAAAGATGAAAGAAGGGTTTTTTACTTCCGTGCTTTTCTGTGGTTTCCGTGGCTGAAAATCAGTTTCCGAGGTATTCGCCCAAAGAAACCTCAAAAGATAACTCGTTGATTATATAGCAATCATAAAACTGATAAGAGCCGCTTATCCGGCGGTCACAGCTCATTTCGTTGTGGAGACCTCCCCTAAATCTTAATGACCAGCTCTCACCAGTGCGTCTAAATTTATTGCCTCACCAACATGACGATTTCTGAGCTTTTCGTCGTCTGTAACCATTACGTAGCCGCCGTCTATCGCCGTTGCTGAGATGATGCTATCTGGCAGCTTCAGGGACGTTGCTCTGCGAATTTTTATGGTGCTTTCCTGAATGCGTGAACTCAACGGTAAAACTGTGATGCCCGATAATACGGCCCTGACTTTTTGTTCATCCGCCTCTGACAATTGAGGCCAGGAAAGCAGCTCCATTTTGGTGATTACGGAGACTACATAGTCCGCTTTCGGCAATTTAAGCTTTCGGTTGATCGCGTAGATGAGGGCGTTAGTGTCCAGCAGATACTTACCACTCATCTCTCATTGTCCTTTGAATATCCAGCGCATCTCTTCCTGAAAACGCTTTGATGTCTGTATTGGTAAAATCCAGCTCAGTTTCGCGCTGAGCAAGGAGGCTCTCTTCATTCACCATCAGTACAATTTTGGCGTGCGCGTTATCCAGCTGGCGATACATTTCAGGAATTTTCACCGTGCCGTTCTGGATGTCGGCTTCAAATTCTATTGCGTACATAGTGGTGCCTCTGTGCGTTGTTCACTTTTTTTGCCGCGGAATCCGCGGAAGGGCGCGGAAAAAAGATGAAAGAAGGGTTTTTTACTTCCGTGCTTTTCTGTGGTTTCCGTGGCTGAAAATCAGTTTCCGAGGTATTCGCCCAAAGTTAGTGCCATTAGGGTGTGCCTGTCCACTAGGGTGCTCAGCTTACCTGGTTCTGACCAGTTTTTTCAGGTAGGCGCCGTAGCTGTTCTTTTTGAGGTTTTCCGCCTCCGCCAGCAGTTGTTCTTCGCCGATGAAGCCCATGCGCCAGGCGACTTCTTCGAGGCAGGCGATTTTCAGGCCCTGGCGTTTTTCCAGGGTTTCGATAAAGCCGCTGGCTTCGTGCAGGGAGTCAAAGGTGCCGGTGTCCAGCCAGGCGAAGCCCCGGCCCAGCAGTTCTACGTTCAAATCGCCCCGGTCCAGGTAGGCCTGGTTGACGCTGGTGATTTCCAGTTCGCCCCGTTCTGACGGTTTTACCTGTTTGGCGATATCGACGACATCGTTGTCGTAGAAGTAGAGGCCGGTTACGGCGTAGTCGGATTTCGGGCTGGCCGGTTTTTCTTCGATGGAGATGGCGCGTTGGTTGCCATCAAAGGCCACGACACCGAAGCGCTCCGGGTCGGTGACCTGGTAGCCGAAGACGGTGGCACCCTTTTCCCGCTTGGCGGCGGTTTGCAGCAGGTTACTGAGGCCCTGGCCGTAGTAGATGTTGTCGCCCAGTACCAGGCAGACGCTGTCGTTACCGATGAACTCTTCGCCGATGATGAAGGCCTGGGCGAGGCCGTCCGGGCTTGGCTGTGTTGCGTAGCTGAGGTTGATGCCCCACTGGCTGCCGTCGTTAAGGAGGCGTTGGAAGCCTTGCTGGTCTTCGGGGGTGGTGATGACCAGAACGTCCCGGATGCCCGCCAGCATGAGTACGGAGAGCGGGTAGTAGATCATGGGTTTGTCATACACCGGCAGGAGCTGTTTGGAGATGCCTCTGGTGATCGGGTAGAGGCGGGTGCCGGAGCCGCCGGCCAGGATGATGCCTTTCAATTGGAACTCCTTAAATACTGAAGAATTTTTTGCCGCGGAATCCGCGGAAGGACGCGGAAAAAGATGAAAGACGTGCTTTTTACTTCCGTGTTTTTCCGTGGCTTCCGTGGCTGAAAATCAGTTTCCGAGGTATTCGCCCACAGTTAGCGCCAGTTGGCTTTGCCAGTCTGGTAGCTGGATGTTCAGGGTGGTTTCCAGTTTGGTCAGGTCCATCCTTGAGTTCAGCGGGCGCCTGGCCGGGGTTGGGTAGTCGCTGGTGGGGATGGGGTTGGCTTTGGTGTTTTTGCCGGCCAGTCGGAAGATCTCTTTGGCAAAGCCTTGCCAGCTGGTTTCGCCGGTCGGGGCGAGGTGGTAGAGGCCGGTTGTCAGTTTGCTGTGGATGGCCAGTGCGGTTACCTGGGCGATGAGCCTTGCCGGGGTGGGTGCGCCGATCTGGTCTGCCACTATGTTGAGTTCGGGTTTGCTTTCGGCCAGGCGCAGCATGGTTTTCATGAAGTTGTTGCCGCGGGCGCTGTAGACCCAGCTGGTGCGGAAGATGAGGTGGTCTGCTCCGCTTTGCCGGATGGCTTCGTCGCCCTGTAGTTTGGTCTGGCCGTATACGCTCAGGGGGCCTGTGGGGCTGGTTTCCTGCCATGGGGTTGTGCCGGTGCCGGGGTAGACGTAGTCGCTGCTGTAGTGGACCAGGCGGGCGTTGTTGCCGGCGGCGTATCCGGCCAGTTGTTGTGGCAGGCCGGCATTCAGGCGTTCGGCTTCGGCCTGGTGTTCTTCGGCGGCGTCTACGGCGGTCCAGGCGGCGGCGTTTACGATCAGGTCTGGCCGGGTTTGGGCCAGGTAATCGGTTACGGCTTGTTCGTTGGTCAGGTCAAGCTCTGCTCTGCCCGGGGCGGTTATGGGGCCCAGGGGGGAGAGGGTTCTTTGGAGCTCGAAGCCTGTTTGGCCGGTTTTGCCCAGGAGTAGGATGTTCATGATTAAGGCCTTTTTTTGCCGCGGAATCCGCGGAAGGACGCGGAAAAAGATGAAAATAGTGTTTTTCCGAGATGGGTTCCGTGGCTAAACGTCAGTTTGTTGTTCCGAGGCGTTCTCTTTGGTAGCTGCCGTCCTGCACCCGTTGGCACCAGGCGAGGTTGTCCAGGTACCACTGGACGGTTTTGCGGATGCCGGTTTCGAAGGTTTCCCGGGGTGCCCAGCCGAGTTCTTTCTGGATTTTGCTGGCATCTATGGCGTAGCGCCTGTCGTGGCCGGGGCGGTCCTGTACGAAGGTGATCAGGTCCCGGTAGCTGCGTTCCTGCGGGCGGAGGTCCTGGAGGATGTCGCAGATGGTGTGGACGACTTCGATGTTCTGTTTTTCGTTGTGGCCGCCGATGTTGTAGGTTTCGCCGGGTTTGCCTTCTGTCACCACTTTGTACAGGGCACGGGCATGGTCTTCAACGTACAGCCAGTCGCGGATCTGGTCGCCTTTGCCGTATACCGGGAGGGGCTTGCCTTCCAGGGCGTTGAGGATCACCAGTGGGATGAGCTTTTCCGGGAAGTGGCAGGGGCCGTAGTTGTTGCTGCAGTTGGTGACCAGGGTTGGCAGGCCGTAGGTGCGCTGCCAGGCGCGGACAAGATGGTCTGAGCTGGCTTTGCTGGCTGAATAGGGGCTGCTGGGGGTGTAAGCCGTTTCTTCTGTAAACAGGTGCTCTTCCGCACCCGGTGTTTCGCCGGGGTGCGGGAGGTCGCCGTAGACTTCGTCTGTGCTGATGTGGTGGAAGCGGAAGCTGGCCTTTCGCTCGCCTTCCAGGGTTTGCCAGTATTGCCGCGCGGCTTCCAGCAGGGTGTAGGTGCCCACGATGTTGGTTTCGATGAAGTCTGCCGGGCCGTCGATGGAGCGGTCTACGTGGCTTTCGGCGGCCAGGTGCATGATGGCGTCTGGCTGGTGCTGTGCCAGTATGCGGTCTGCTTCGGTGCGGTTGCAGATGTCTGCCTGCTCGAAGGTGTAGCGTTCGCTGTCGCTCACTTCCGCCAGGCTTTCCAGGTTGCCGGCGTAGGTGAGTTTGTCGAGGTTGACCACTTCGTCCCGGGTGTTCCGGATGATGTGGCGAATGACGGCGGAGCCTATGAAGCCGGCGCCGCCGGTGATCAGGAGTTTCATGAAATCTTTGCCTACGCTCTCAGTGGGTCTGCCAGTTTCTTGAAGATTAGAGGTTTTTTGGCCGCGGAATCCGCGGAAGGACGCGGAAAAAAGATGAAAGAGGTGTTTTTTACTTCCGTGTTTTCCCGTGGTTTCCGTGGCTGAAAATCCGGAGCTGTGCCTGTCCATGAGGCTCGGAGCTGTGCCGGCTCGGAGCTGTGCCTGTCCATGTGGTCGGAGCTTCCATGTGGTCGGATGTCCATGCGCTCGGAGCTGTGCCTGTCCACGGCGCTCGGAGCTGTGCCTGTCCATGAGTGTGCGGAGCTGTGCCTGTCCATGAGTGTGTTTGCTCGGAGCTGTGCCTGTCCACGGCGCTCGGAGCTGTGCCTGTCCATGAGTGTGTTTTCTCGGAGCTGTGCCTGTCCACGGCGCTCGGAGCTGTGCCTGTCCATGAGTGTGTTTTATGCCCGCTGGTACACCACTACACCGATTCGCTGGATGTGGTTCAGGAGGTCTGGGTTATCAATGTGATGTTTCAGCACCAGATCCAGGCTGTAGGGCAAAACCAGGTCATCCAGTGTGCTCGCCAGCTGCAGATAAGCCGGGAACGGCATGTCCGGCGCATCGAGGCAAAGATCGATGTCTGAGTTGGGGCGTTGGGTGCCCATAGCGCGTGAGCCAAACAAAACGGCCTGACGAATGTCCGGGTATCGGCTCAGTTCGGTTTGTAGTTTGGCGGCAATGCCTGCCGGCAAGCCGGCAAGTTCATGAGCGTTTGTCACGCTCTTGCTCCAAGTTTGCCAGCAGGGTTTTCAGTAGCGGGTGATAGGTGCCCAGAATCTGGTCTGCAATCAGGCGAGCGGTTTCACGGTTGTAAGTATGGGATGTCAGTGTACGGCTTTTGATCATTTCCATCCATTGGTTGCCCTCTGAAATCAGGCCCCGCTCAAACGCCAGGCGTATGGCATCACGGCTGCCCTGAATGCCGGTTTCGCCCTGATTTTGATAAAAATCCCGGATTGTGTTCCACGCCAGCTCATAAGTGTATTCAAAGGCCTGAATCAGGCCTTGTTCTTCCAGCTTGGACAGGCCACGCGCGTTGCTGAGGGCCACCGCCTCATCCAGTTCATTAAACGCAGACTGGAAGTTTTGCAGGCGTTGGTGCCAGCGGATGTCTGTTGGCTGATTCATGGTTTATCCCAGAGCGTTGAGCTGTCTTTAGGGGCTTGGTTGGCACATTCTTCGCCAGGCACCCACTGCATCTCTTTTATTTGTCAGGCTGGCTTTGGTCGGAGCGGATGAAGGCTCTTACGAAGACGATAAGCACACCGAGCATGCCGCCGATCAGGGTGGCGACTATGCAGATCAACGCCCGTTTGGGCTCACTCTTTTCCTGGGGTACCACGGCCGGGTCTACGGTTTTGAATACGTATTCCTGCTGGGCGTTGGCCAGCATTACGGTGCGGGTTTCGTTTTCGATGAGCTGGTAGAACACCTGTTGCATGCCGGCGATGTTGGTTTCCTGTAACTTGCTTTCCAGGTAATCGATGCTGGCTTCGGCTTCCTGTACGTCCTGGGCGCGCATGTGTTCGTTGACATCGTGCACCAGCCACTCGACCCATTGCCGGGCGGCGACCGGTGAGAGGCTTTTGAGGCTGACGGTGATCATGCCGTTGTCTTTGTTTTCAGTGACGGTCAGCTTCGATTTGAGGGCGTTAACCAGATCCCAGTCAGTGGGCCTGAGGCTTTTGCCTTCATCGTCCCTGCCCCACTCGCCGGTCGCGGGATTATAGACTTCTTTGTCGTATACCCATTCCTCCTGCGACTTGTTCCAGGCTTCGGCGGCCATCAGTTCCTCACTGAGGTTGTGACGATGGATGAATTCAGTGAGGAAGGCCCGTGACTGCAGCACTTCTTTGGCGATGGTGGTTTTGTTGGCATTCCCTCCCCCCAGGCTCACCCCGGCCAGGCTGGCCAGGCCACTGAGCTGGCCGCCGATGCGGCTGCCAGCCTCCTGGCCTTGCGCGGGCGCCAGCAGGGCGGATGCCTGGTAAATATCCGGTTTGCTGAGGGCATAGAACACACCGGCGACGGCGAAGATGACGGTGGAGGCAATGATCCACCATTTGCCTGTCCAGAGGGTGGCGAAGAGTTCTCTGAGGTCTATTTCGTCGTCTGGGTAGTATTGGGGTTCTGGAGTTTGGGTCATAGATGTTTTTTAGCCGCGGAATCCGCGGCAACCGAGTCTTTAAAGGTTGCCCACCGCCGCAGCGCCCAGTGCCATCTGGTAGATGATCTGGCTGACGTTGGTCCAGAGTTCAAGCTGGTTGAGGCGGTCTACGTCGATGGGGACGATGATGGTGTCGCCGGGTTTGAGTTGCTGGCTGCTTCCGCCGAACCAGCGGCTTTTTTCCGGGAGCATGACGGAGCCGTCGGCTTTTACGACGTAGACCCGGCTGCTATCCGCCTGACGGGTGGGGCCGCCGCTGCGTTCCAGGTAATCCTCCACGGTGAGGCCTTCGGTGTGCAGGTGGCTGGTGGGATACTGCACTTCACCCAGTACGGTGACGGCCTGGGGGATCTCCGGCACGGTGAGTGTGTCGCCGTTCTGCAGGCGGATGGGCTGGTAGTCTTCGTCGTTGATCACGGCGGCCAGGTCGATGACCATGCGGCCCACGGGTTTGCTGCTCTGCACATCCTCCAGCAGGCCCCTGAGCTGTTCGGTGCGTTCAGCACTCTGCCCGGCAATATCGTTGCCCTCAAGCTGCACACCGAGAATATCGCCCTGCAGGCGCTCTTCCGCTTCCCGCAGGCGCTGGGCTTCCAGTTGGCGGAGTTTTTCCCGGGTGAAGACAGCCCCCCTGGGAAAAGCGTTGTCTGTTAATCCGCCGGCGCGCTTGAGGATGTCGCGGAGTGTCTCGCCATTACTGACGGTATATTCACCCGGGAAACGCACCTCACCTTTCAGGGTGACGATGCGGGTGCGGTCGAATTCCGGAATGGATTTTACGAGAATACGATCCCGGCTTTGCAGCCGGAACGGTGCCGTACCGTTGATGGCGTTGGCAAGATTCACTTTGAGGATTCTGGTAAAACCAATGCCGTCCTCACCGGTTTGGTGGCGGGCGATTTCGGCCTGGTAGAGGGCGGCAGACTCTTTCAGGCCGCCGGCCACGAAGATGGCATCCGATAATTTGCGGCTCTCGGGCATGGGGTATTCACCGGGATAGCGCACCGGCCCACTGATCTGGATGGTCTGCCGGGGGTTGCCGGGACTGGCCTGGGATTTCAGGCGGCGGAGTACCGGCGCAAAGAGGCTTTGCCGGGTGAAGTTTCCGCCTTCTTCGCCACCGGCAACCTTCCCGGCATCGGAGAAAATCAGCAGTTGATCTTCTTCCTTCAGGGGGAGATCCGCAGAACTGCCGGGATTGTTAATGGCCTCTCTCAGCCTGAGGTTGAGCACCGATACCTGATCGCTTTGCGGATCTGAGCGCACAATGGCGGCATAACGCTTGTCCGCCACGGGGGTGAGGTCCGCATCCAGATCCTTGATGACCGAGCTGACCCGCATACCCGGTACCCAGGCAAACCGGCCGGTACGGGTGGCCGCACCCTTGATTTCGATATACTGCCCGGTGATGTCGGATATTGAGGCAATGGTGATGTGATCTCCGGGCTGCACCCTGGCGCGCTTGCCTGCGGCGGTGGTGAGATCTGCTTCCGCGATGATACGCAGGTATTCGTCGTTGGTGCGCTCGATCTTGACCAGTTGCGGATAGGCCTGGGGAGTGAGGCCGCCGGCCAGGTTGATGAGTTCCTGAAGTGTTCTCTCATCGTCGAGTTCATAAAGCGCGGGGCGGTAGACTTCACCGGCAATGCCGGCACGCTTGCCCACCGGGGGAATGAAGATAACGTCACCGGGTTGCAGGCGGTTATCGCCGGAGCTGTCCCCTTTCAGCAGCAGATCGTACAGATCGAGCGTGCCGACCAGTTCGCCGTTGCGCTTGTGCTGCACGTTCCGCAGGGAGCCGGTCTGTTTGATGCCACCGGACACATACAGGGCATTGGTGATGGTGGACAAGGCACTGACGGTGTAAGAGCCGGGGTTGCGAGCCTCGCCCAGTAACAACACGCGCATGCTGCGCAGCTCGCCCAGGGTGACGCTGGCCTGTACGCCGATGTATTGCTCGGAAACCCGTTGTTTGATGAGTTGCCGGGCCTCGTCAAACGTAAGGCCGGCCAGGGTCATGGGGCCGGAGTCCGGAAAGCTGATAGTGCCGTTACGGCCAATAGGCAGTTCCAGTTGCTGGTTATCTTTGCCCCACAACTGGATTTGCAATACATCCCCGGGGCCGAGTGTGTAGTTGGCCGGGATGGGGATTTCGGTAACCGGGGCAAAGGTGGTCGGGCTGCCGGCGAACAGGTCGTAGCCAAAGGGCTTCAGGCCCTTGTTTTTACTGGCCAGTTTTTCCTCTTCCTGTTTCTGTTTCTGCGCCCTCTCACGCTCCTGATCGCCGTTGTCCACCGGCTCCACCACCTGCACATTCTGCGGGCGCTGCTGGCCGGACTGGCTGCTGCCGGTGAAGCTGTCCAGATCCACCCCGTACTGGCCGGCCAGAGCTTCCTGCTGGGCTCTGGGGAGATTTTTGAAACGCTCGATCTGAGCCGGGCTGATGGACTGGGCCTGGCTGACCGTTGCCAGGGAGAGGAGCGTGGTCAGAAGGAGGAGTTTTTTCAGGTTCACTTGGTTACATCCATTATTTTTTGCCGCGGAATCCGCGGAAGGACGCGGAAAAAAGCTGAAAGAAAAAAGAAAAAAGATGTTTCGCTACGGAATCTTGGGTGGACACAAAATGAACAATTAAAGACACTTTGGTCTTCTTATCCTTCATCCTTCATCCTTGTTCGTATTTTTCCGAGATGGATTCCGTGGATTCCGCGGCAAATCTTCGCTTTTTACTTTCCGCGTTCTTCCGCGGATTCCGCGGCTAATAATCACTGTTTAAAACCGATACCGCCAGGTAGCCCCGAGGGACCAGCGGTTTTGTTCGCCGCTGAGGAGGCGGAGTTTGTTGTCTGTGAGCTGCAGGTTGAGGTCCAGCCAGCCTTGGAACAGGCGGGTGCCGTAGCCAAGATCCGCGATGGCGACGGTCTGGTCACCGTCAGGGACGTAGCTGAACACGTCCGGTTCGATGCTGGTGCTGCGATTGCCGCCGTCTTTGTTGAGTTCTGCGTGGGTCAGTTTTATGGAAAGGTTGTCGCCATTATCCATGAAGTGGAACACGCCCAGTGTGACGGCACTGGCGTCGCCATCGAAACTGGCACCCATTACCCGGCCATGATGCTGGTAACCGGTCTGGTAGCGGAAATGGTCGTAGGTGAGGTTGGGTCTGGCATCACCCAGGATGTCATCTGCGAGGGTGTTGGTGTATTCCACAAACCATTGCTGGTCCTGACTGGCCAGCTGAGTTGTCCAGTCAAGGCCGAACAGCCAGGATTTGCGGGCGGGGAAGACACCGGCTTCGTCTTCGCCCATCATCTGGGTGTAAACCCCCATGCTCTGGTCGCCCAGGCCGAACCCATAGCGGATATCGATTGCACCGAGCTGGTTGCCGGGATCGTTTTCGGAGCCGTTCTGGGAGTTATCCCGGCCGATGAACATGTCCCACAGGGTGGAGGCGTTTTCCGGGCGGTCCTTGCCCCCGAACATGAAGGCGCGGGAGAGGCCTATTTCAAGGCCAGTGAGGGGGCGCAAGGAGAAGCGCATGCCGACCAGTTTGGCGTTATCCACCACCCGCTCATCGGTGAACTGTCCGGCGATCAGGGTGAACTGCCAGGGGCCGATCCAGCTGAGCCAGTCAGACTCCGGTGCGCTGGTGTCTTTGCGATTGACCCAGACGGCGGGAAGCGGGCGGGCGTTATCGGAAAGAATCAGGCTGGACTGCCAGCCCGGCCCCCACCAGCGGTCGATGGCACCGGCCCCGAACACCCAGTTGCCAGCGGTGGCGGCAAGGTAAGAGCCGTCAGCGCGGTATTCTTCATCGTCTTCCGGGTTGATGACCAGAGTGGGGCTGAGGCCCAGGGCCCAGCTCTGCCCTTGCCATTGCAAATCGGCACTGATGCTGCCGTCTGCTGGCTGATGATTGCCGAAGCCGCGGATGACGGTTTCTTCCGTGGTGCCGCTGATGCTCACTTCCCCACGGAAGCCGTTGGCTGCCAGCTGATCCTTCTCAAAGGCCAGGTAGGCCCGCTGGCTTGCCGTGGCGGAGGCATCGGCTGCGAGGGTGGTGTTATCAATGCCGTTATGGACCGCACTCCAGGTGACCGGCCAGTCGCTCACCGGACGATCAAGATGGCCCCGGTCCGCCAGCTTCTGCACCGCATGGCGGGCCCGCGGATCTCCCGACTCTATCCATGGTGCTGCCTGCGACGGGGCGCTGTGCGCTGCCAGGCACGCTACCGCCCCACCGACCAGGGCCCAGTGTTTTGAGGTCATAGCTCTCAGCTTGTGGCGCAGGGATACAGCGGCGGGAAAACCCCAACCCAATCCCTGTCAGGTCAAAAATGAATAATGTCAGAAATGTGACTGAATTCTACGGCATGTAATATGACAGGCAAGTGACAAAAGGTCCAACCCGCCGCCGATGGCCGTTTATTGTAGTTCAAATTTCGTAATACCGCATTTTCATTGCAATTTTTGCACAAATTTTCAGCAACCAACCCATGGAGTCAGCACCCGTTTACCGGTGGATGGCGGAGACCGGGACCTTGATGGTTTGCTGCTTTTGCATGACGTTGATCAGGACGATGGCGCGGTCGCCCCGGGCGGGTTTGTGCCGGGGTTGCCACCGGAAGTTGCCAAAGCAGCGACCGGGAACTACGCTGACGAGGCCACAGCCACAGCTACTCAAGGAGGAAATTCCCATGTCTCTACCCAACAATATGCAGGCCCTGGTCTATCAGGGCCCCGGCAAAAAGGAATGGACCACGGCTCCGGTTCCGACCATCCAGCATCCCACGGACGCCATTATCCGGGTCACCAGAACCACCATTTGCGGCACCGATCTTCACATTCTCAAGGGTGATGTTCCGGAGGTGACACCCGGACGCATTCTCGGCCACGAGGGCGTGGGTGTCGTGGAGTCGGTGGGTGACGCCGTCAGCAATTTCAAACCGGGGGACCGGGTGCTGCTTTCCTGCATCACCTCCTGCGGCAAGTGCGGTTACTGCAAGCAGCAGATGTATTCCCATTGCGCGGACGGCGGCTGGGTTCTGGGCCACCTCATCGACGGCACCCAGGCCGAGTATGTCCGCATCCCCCATGCGGACAACAGTATGTATCCCATCCCCGAGGGTGCGGACGAGGAAGCGCTGGTGATGCTCAGCGACATTCTTCCCACCGGCTTTGAAATCGGCGTGCTGTATGGCCAGGTGAAGCCCGGCGACGTGGTCGCGATCGTCGGCGCCGGGCCGGTTGGCATGGCTGCACTGCTGACGGCCCGGTTCTACTCGCCGGCACGCATCATCATGATCGATCTGGACGACAATCGCCTGAGCATGGCCAAAACCTTCGGTGCCACCGACACTCTCAACAGCGGTCAGGGGGACCCCGTGCAGGCCGTCCTCGACATGACCGAGGATGGCGTGGACGTCGCCATTGAGGCGGTGGGGGTACCTCCGACCTTCGACATCTGCCAGAAGATCGTGCGCCCCGGCGGGCATATCGCCAATGTCGGCGTGCATGGAACCAAGGTCGACCTGGAGATACAGGATCTCTGGAGCAGGAACGTCACCATCACCACCGGGCTGGTCAACACCAATACCACGCCCATGCTGCTGAAGACGGTCCAGTCCGGCACGGTCAGCCCCGACCAGCTGATCACCCACCGTTTCGGCTTCGAGGATTTCATGAAAGCCTACGACGTGTTCGCCAACGCCAGCGAGGAAAAGGCGCTGAAGGTGATCATCAGCAATTGCCCGGCATGATGTTCTGATCTGAAACACAGGGTCAGGTGACAGCGTTCATCTGAACCTGTGTCCGTCAACCCCCCTACCGCCGAATGGCCGAAACCGGCACCTTCACCCTCTGCTGCTTCTGCATGAAGCTGATCAGCACAATCGCCCTCTCCTCACCGTCATAAGCCTGGAATATGGCGTTGATGCCCCTGAAAGGCCCGTCATCCAGCTGCACGGGTTCGCCTTCTTTGATCCCTCCGGTTTCGGCCACCTTGTCCAGGCTGTCCTTGATGTGCCGGATGACCTCATCCCCGATCGGCGCCGGCTTGTTGGCAAAGCTGACCACACGGATAACGCCCCGGGTGGAGCGGAGCCTGGCCCAGACGGGGTTGGTTTGCTCAAGGTTGATGAAGAGGTAACCGGGAAACAGGGGTTCGAGTCTTTTGGTGCGTTTACCGGCCCTGATTTTTTCCACCTCGATCTTGGGGAAGAAACAGGGAATGTCCTGGTTCTGGAGGTGCTGCAGGGCGCGGTCGCCCTGGGCGGGTTTGTGCTGGAGGGCGTACCAGGTCATGGGGTGACTCCCTCTGAGATTCTTTCAGGCATTGGAACTGGCAATAAAGAAAGGGTTGTAGATATCCTCTTTGCCGTAGCGTAACGGCTCGCCTTCCAGGGTATCAACCCGGCCGCCGGCCGCAAGGAGGACGGCGTGGGCGGCACCGGTGTCCCATTCGCAGGTGGGGCCGAGGCGCGGGTACAGGTCTGCCCTGCCTTCGGCGATGCGGCAGAATTTGAGGGAGCTGCCGGCCTGCACCAGTTCATGCTCGCCCAGCTGGTCGATGAAGGCGCGGGTTTCGTCGTTCAGGTGATTCTTGCTGGCGACGATGCGTTTGACACGCCGGGGGCCTGCCACGCGGATGGGGTGGGTTTGGCCGTCCCGGGTGCGCTTGAAAGCCCCCTCACCCTGCGCGCCCCAATACACTTCATGCTGGGCCGGTACGGTGACCACGCCCAGAACCGGCACGCCATCCTCGATCAGTGCGACGTTGACGGTGAACTCGCCGGTACGCTGGGTGAAGTCCCTGGTGCCATCAATGGGATCAATCAGCCAGAAACGCTTCCAGTGTTTGCGCTCCTCCCAGGGGATGCTTTTGCCCTCTTCGGAGAGCACCGGGATGTCCGGGCCGATGTTGCGCAGCCCCGCGACCAGTACTTCATGGCTGGCGATATCCGCCGCGGTGATCGGCGATTTGTCTTCCTTGTAGTCGACTTTGAAATCCGACTGGTAGATGTGCAGAACCCGCTCGCTGGCCTCTTCCGCTACCCTGATAACATCCGGGAGGATGGAACTGTAGTGCATGCTGATTGCCTTGGTCCGTCAGATGATCGGGAAATGGTAACAAATTTCGGGCCATTCAGGTTGCCTCAGCGCGCCACGCGCCGTTTTTCGATCACCTCGAATATCACCATGCCTGCCACCATCGCCAGCACGAACACAAGGCCCTTTTGGTACCCTGCCCCGAGCGCTACCAGGGAAGGCCCCGGGCAGAATCCCGCCAATCCCCAGCCGGCACCGAACATCAGGCTGCCAATCACCAGGCGCTTGTCGATATGGGTCTTGTTGGGGATGGCGAACTCCCGGCCCAGCAGTGTAAAAGGCCGCTTGCCGGCCCATTGGAACGCGACGATACCCACCACAATGGCCCCACCCATAACCAGCGCCAGGGAAGGATCCCACCGCCCGGCCAGGTCCAGGAAGCCCAGTACCTTCTCAGGGTTTGCCATGCCACTGAGCAGCAGGCCGAAACCGAATACCAGTCCGGCAATCAGAGATGCAATCGTGTAAGCCATGAGTCGCTCCTTCAGATGATGTGGCGGACGATGTAGACAGTGATGAACCCGGCCGCCATGAAGCTGAGCGTGGCAACCAGGGAGCGCGGGGAAAAGCGGGACAGGCCACACACACCATGGCCACTGGTGCACCCGGAGCCATAGCGGGTACCGATGCCAACCAGCAGCCCGGCGCAGATCAGCACCGGGTAGCCGGCATTAATTTCAATGGCGGGCAACGGGCCGGCCATCATCCAGAGCACCGGTGCCAGGACAAGGCCGCCGATGAAGGCAATCCGCCAGGGAAGATCGGCACCTCTTGTAGTCAAAAGGCTGCCAAGTATTCCGCTGATGCCCGCAATGCGGCCGTTGAACATCAGCAAAATGGCTGCGGCCACGCCAATCAGTGCGCCGCCGGCCAATGCAGTCCAGGGGGTAAACTGCGACCAGGCAATATCGATCATGAATGCTCCTCAGGTTAGCCAGTATCAGGCTGATGATAACACAGCGGGATTGGGGGCAGACTCCGCGAATTTTCGGAAAACGACAGGGGGTCTGACCGCATTTTCTGTTATGTTCAGGATACGTTACAGCATGAAAGGAGATGGTATGCGGCTGAAGTTTCTGGGTGGTGCGGATACGGTGACCGGCTCGCGGTATCTGTTGTCGGATGACAGGCACCGGTTGCTGGTGGATTGCGGGATGTACCAGGGAGTGAAAAATCTGCGCAAACGCAATTGGGCACCGTTCCCGGTGGAGCCTTCGTCCATCAATGCGGTGGTGCTGACCCACGCGCATATTGATCACACCGGCTATCTGCCCGCGCTGGTGAAAAATGGCTTTACCGGCAAGATCTACTGCACCAAAGGCACCCATGACCTGTGCAAGGTGCTGCTGCCGGATGCGGCTTACCTGCAGGAAGAGGATGCCAAATACGCCTTCCGCAAGAAGTTCTCCAAACATGAGAAACCGGAGCCGCTGTTCACCCGGAAGGATGCACAGAAGGCGCTGGAGCATTTTGAGTCCGTGCACTACCACGAAACCTTCGAGCCGGTGCGCGGCATGGAAGTGCACTTCACACCCGCGGGGCATATCATCGGCTCCTCCTGCGTGCATGTGCACGAGAAAAGCAGCAATCGCACAATCGTCTTCTCCGGTGATGTGGGGCGGCAGGATGACGTGATCATGCGCGCGCCGGAGCCCATCAGCAAAGCGGACGTACTGGTGTGCGAATCCACCTACGGCGACCGCCGGCACGAGACCAGCAATCCCGAGCAGGAGCTGGAAGAGATTATCACCCGCACCGCAGGCCGTGGCGGCCTGACATTGCTGCCCGCCTTCGCCGTGGGAAGAGCACAGATGCTGCTGTACCTGATCCACAAGCTGATGAGCGAGAAGCGCATCCCCAAAATGCCCGTGTACCTGAACAGCCCCATGGCCATCCGCGCCACGGAGATTTTCTGCCGTCACCACAAAGAGCACAAGCTGAGCGCCCAGCAGTGCGAGTTCATCGACGACAAAACCACCTTCGTGCGCACCGTGGACGAGTCCATCGAGCTGAACACCGTACGCTACCCCTGCATCATCGTCTCCGCCAGCGGCATGGCCAGTGGTGGCCGGGTATTACACCACCTGAAAACCCTGCTGCCCAATCCGCGCAACAGCGTGGTGTTTGCCGGCTTCCAGGCACCGGGCACACGGGGCGATGCGTTGGTTAATGGTGCCGAGTCTGTAAAAATTCACGGCGAGCACTGGCCGGTGAAAGCAGAAATCCACAACATGAGCTCCCTCTCCGCCCACGGCGATTACAAAGAAATTCTCGCCTGGCTGGACCAGGGACAGCTGGACCCGGGCAAGGTGTACATCACCCATGGCGAGCCAGTGGCTGCGGATGTAATGCGCAAGCGGGTGCGGGATCAGTTTGGCTGGGATGTTGAGGTGGCGGAGTTGTTTGAGGAGGTGGAGGTTTGAGCAGTCTGCGGCGCGAGGCGGGTGCCTGTCCACATAGAGGGGGCGGGTGCCTGTCCACATAGTAGAGGGGGCGGGTGCCTGTCCACATAGAGTGGTGCTGGGGCGGGTGCCTGTCTGCTGGTGCTGGGGCGTGGGGCGGGTGCCTGTCCACATAGTGGGGCGGGTGCCTGCTTAGGGCGGGTGCCTGTCCATGGCCATCCGTTCAGAAACTGGGGCGGGTGCCTGTCCACATAGTACTTCGGGCGGGCATGGGTAGGGCGGGTGCCTGTCCATGGCCATCCGTTCAGAAACGGCGAGGCGAGTGCCTGTCCATGCCCGGAAAGAGTGCCGGAAAGAGTGCCTGTCCATGTACAGTCGGTACAGTCGGTACAGTCGTACTGATTGGCATTTCAGTGACTCAATGCTTCGTTTCAGAGCGAAGTTTGGCAACAGACTCAACAGGCAAGCCCGAAATTTCAGCAATCATCATGTCATCCATTTCAGTGCGACTAATCAGGTTACAGGCAGTCTCCCTCATGGTTTCCGTCCGTCCTTCCATCCGTCCTTCCATCCGTCCACGCTTCTCAGCATCGTTCAATAACGACACTTCATCCCGAAGTGCCCTCTCCCGCACAAATGCAAGACGACGAGCCTCCTCATCCGCACTGAGCTCTCGGATGCGGCTCATTGCCTTCTTAACCGGTTCATGTTCCACATCAGCCATGGTCAACTCCTCCCGCCAGTGCTTGAAAAACGTGATCCAGGCGCGTATCGGGCCGTCCGGCAGGACCAAACGATCCGCCTTGTTCAGTTCGATCAGGTTCATCTGCAAAATGTTTCCGAGGGAAACCTCCGGCTGGATTTCATCCCGCATTTCAAAGCGCCAGATCGCTTGTTGCCGTTCATTCCCGGTATCGGTGAACAGATCAAAATCCAGCAGATGCAATCCTACCGAGGCACGCAGTTCCTGATAATCTTCGCCGCCACTCAGCTGAGTGCCCAGCGTACGTGCCAGATAAAACAGTCCCCGCTTGTGCCAGGCACCGTAGCGTCGAACCTGTACTTCCACATTATAGCAGTGGCCGTCGCCATCACGCGCCAGCACATCCAGAATGATGTACTTGCCAGTGAGCTCGGAGGGCTCAATGGTCGGGTTCAGGATCTCCACGGACGCGATATCCGGCAAATCCGGGCGCAGATCATTGATCAGATCCACCAACAGGTCCGGTGCCTCAGCAAATAACCGCTTGAACACGTAGTCGTTGGTGGGATCCAGTAAATCGCTCATGCGCCCTCCTGAATGGCTCTGAATCAGTCTACCACAGCGCCGGTTTTCTGGATTGGTCGGCCGGTTTCATGGCTCTCTCCACTGAAGGGCTGTTTATACAGTATTTTATACAGTATTATTGGAGCGGACCTGCGCTAAAGCAAACATAGCCACACTTATACACACCAAAGGACGTGTCAACAGCCACGGAAGACAAGGATTTCCCCATGCCAAAAGCCAGAGCAGAGCTCGTCTGTGTTTCGGACACCCCCTTCTACCACGTGATTTCGCGCTGCGTGCGCCACACCTTCCTGTGTGGGCAGGACCATGCAACCGGACGCTGCTACGAGCATCGGCGGGGCTGGATTGAAGAGCGAATCCGGTTGCTGGCGTCGGTGTTTGCGGTGGACGTGGCCGCTTATGCAGTGATGTCGAACCATTACCACCTGGTGGTGAAACTCAGCCCGGATGAGGTGGAACCGTGGAGCATGGATGAAGTGCTTGCTCGCTGGTGCAGCCTTTACAAGGGGCCACCCTTAGTCCAACGATACCTCCGGGGGGATGAACTATGCGCCGCAGAACTTCGACGGGTTGAGACGTATGCGGAAACCTTCCGACAGCGGTTGGCCGATCTGAGCTGGTTTATGAAGTGCCTGAACGAGCCGATTGCGAGGCAGGCCAACCGCGAAGATGAGTGCACCGGACATTTCTGGGAAAGCCGCTTCAAGTCCCAGGCACTGGACACCGAAGAAGCCCTTCTGTCCTGCATGGCCTACGTTGACCTGAACCCCATTCGGGCCGCGATGGCGGAAACACCCGAGACTTCCGAGCACACCAGCATCAAAGAACGCATCCGCCCCGGCTTTAATCTGGCGGAAGCCATTGCACGGCAAATGGAGCAGCAGGCGTTGAATGATTTCTCCGTGCCGTTGAAACCGCTGCTGAGCTTTGAAGGCGTGATTCGCAAGGGCTTTCAGCGCGGCCTACTGTTCAGCTTCGAAGACTACCTGGAACTGGTCGATTGTACCGGCCGGATCAGCCGGAACGACAAGCGCGGCGTTATTAATGAAAACGCATTGCCGATCCTGGAACGGTTGAACCTGGACCCGGGGCGGTGGTGCGAGCGGGCCACGCGCTTTGAAGCGACGTACCAGGATTACCGCAAGGAACGCCGACGAGCGGCTTGACCCCCTCTCCTTTCATACTGTTCCTCAGAAGCAGGCGAGTGCCTGTCCATGGCCACATCCATGGCCACAATGCAAGCGGGTGCGGAATCAGTTTGGCTGGGATGTTGAGGTGGCGGAGTTGTTTGAGGAGGTGGAGGTTTGAGCTGTCTGCGGCGTGAGGCGGGTGCCTGTCCATCATTGATCAAATACTCCTCTATCACTTTTGTTTGGCCAACCTGGGATCGTAGCGAAAGTCGTGAATGGTTCCGACCTGGATGTTTTCAAAATCCGGGTGCCCAGGGCGAAGAATCACATTCCGCTCGCCTGGAATGAGGACGCTAGGCAGCGATAGCCCCAAGGATACATCCGAGTCGATCCACTCATCCCCAATCGCCGCCAACTCAGGGTTGTTGGGGCGTTTCCAGTCCACTGGCAGAGCACCTTCGTCCAGGGCCACGACCATATCCTCCGGCACGGAGATCCGCAGGTACTTGTAGGGAGCCAGCACTTCGTTGGGGACATGTACCAGTAGTTCGAAAGCCGCAAGAGAGAGGGTCTCCGACAAATACACAATCCGACTTCCCGGGCTGTTCCAGCGACCGCCGTGGAGCGCAGCGCCTTCACCGGAGAGCATCTTCCTTGTGCTGGTCGCATGTTCCGGCGCGCAGATCCGGTAAAGGTTCAGCAAGCTCACGATGGGATGCCGTGCTCAATTCGCCCAATCAGTGTCTCTACTTCATGGGCCCCGTGTTCTGTCGCAGCGTGGCGAAGCGGGGTTTCGCCATTGAACGCGTAGGCCGGGGTGTTAAGCCATTTCCGGGTGGCATCTGCGTCACCATGGAATAGCTTGGTGGCCAAAGTGTAAAGCCGTGTGTAACGATATACCCGGTCGGCTTCGTCCGCCCGGAGCGTGCCCGCTTGCTTTCGGCGACCGAAAGTTGTCTGCGTGATTCCCAGCAGCTTGAGCATTTCCTCCTGAGTGGATTTCAGCCAGTTTGCCAGGGTAACCACGGCTTCCGCCGGCACCTGGCCAGACACGATCACCTGTTTGGTGGATGAATTATCCAGCCTGGCCCCTTTCGCCCGGATCAGCTCCCGGAATACCAGGTCGACGTTCGTTGAGCGGATCTCACCATTCTTGAGGACGACACGGATTTTTCGACTGGGCTTGAACACAGCCGGCTGCTTACTCCGTCCCAATGGCAACGCTGCGGTGTTGTCTGTATTCATTTGGATGGTTCTCTTTACCCATTTGGCTTTATTCTAGTGATAAATGCTGCTTTGTTCCATACCTACCCTCCCTCCACAGAAGCCCGGTCAGGCAGTCAGGCGAGTGCCTGTCCACCGATCTAACCGATCTATGAGTGCCTGTCCACGATCTGTCTGTCCACGATCTATGAGGCCCCGTGCATTTTTCAGAAAAACGGCAGGGGGTCTGATCTCATTAATCGATGGTGATGCCGACTCTGGCAATGTGGTCCCGGAGATCGAGGTTGTCTATCTGGTGCTCAAGCGCCAGGTCGACTTTCCAGGGGAGAAGCAGGTCGTCGATTTCCTGCTCGATGACGTTGAACTGTGACCAGGAAAGTCGCGGGGCGTTGAGGACGATATCGATGTCTGAGTTGTGGCGGTAGTTACCTTTAGCGCGCGAACCATACAGAGTGATTTTCCGGACAGCAGGATACTTGCGGATAACCGCCAGAAGCCGCTCCATTACATACGGGGGCAGGCCAAATTTGTCGACGTCGGTTGAGCGGGTGTCAGGCAAGGCCATGTTTCTGCGCTTCCGCTGTCATTTTATCGTGTAGCAGGCTGAATAGTGGATGGTAGTGATCAAGGATGTTTTTCAGGATCTCTTCCGCTGTTTCCTCATTATATGTGTGAGAGGTGCGGTTTCTGTCTTGCAGCATCTGCATCCATCGCTCGCCGTCGTCGACAAGCCCCGCCGCGAACGCTTCCCGGATGGCATCGCGAGAGCCCGTCACTGACGTGCTGCCCTGCCAGCGCAAGTAGTCACGGAGCAGATTCCACGCGAGCTCATAGGTGTACTCAAACCCCTGTATGAGCCCCTGCTTCTCAAGCCGGCTAAGTTCCCGGGACCGGGCGAGATCGACCCCTTCCCCCAACTGCTGGAGCGCCTTCCGGTAATTACTGAACCGCTGTAGCCAGCGTACATCCTGCTTCGTCATTCCTTTTGCTCCGCCAGATGATTCTCCCGGAATCATAACACACGGGCAATGGGGTCCTGAGATCTGGGTTGTCTATGTGGCGCTCAAGCGCCAAAGGCGAGAACGCGAGTGCCTGTCCATAGAACGCGAAAGGCGAGAACGCGAGTGCCTGTCCATCATCAGAACGCGAGTGCCTGTCCATCATAGTTTTCCGAAAGGCGAGAACGCGAGTGCCTGTCCATCATAGTTGCGTGTCCATCATAGTTGCGCCTCATAGTTTCGTTTTCCACAGAGCTCCTCGATTTGTTACACTAAATATAACAAAGCGCGGACAATTTTATGCAACCTCTACAACGGCTGGAACAGTGGCTACTTGCTTCCAGCTCCACCAAAACCGGGCGCCTTTATTCCTCGGCAGCTTTTCGTGCCTTGTTCCCGGACCTAAGCCAGGGGGCCTATCGCGCCCTGCTTCATCGCGCGGAAAAACGCGGGCTCCTGGAGCGGGTTTGCCAGGGCGTTTATCAGTACGCGGGCGCCCCGGACAACAGCGGCCTGATCCTTTTCCACACTGCTGCGCTGCTACGTGCAAGGCACTTCAATTACATCAGCCTGGAAACCGCGCTCAGCGATGCCGGGCTTATCTCCCAAATGCCAATGGCCTGGATTACTGTGGTAAGTACCGGCCGATCCTCCGAGATAAGCTGCGGCCGCTTCGGAACCATAGAATTTGTCCACACTGAGCGCCCGATGTCTCAGATCATTGATGATCTGGCTTACGATACCGACCGCCACCTGTTCCGGGCTTCTATAAGACTGGCACTCGCAGACATGCATCGGTTCAACCGCTCGACTATCGACCTGCTACAGGAGCCTGAAGATGACATTGTTTGACACGCTGGTGAACGAAGCCATAAGGAATCAGGGGGAATTAACGGTATTACGCTCCGTGGTGGAAAAGGAAATCCTCCATCATGACATTCTGCGAGAGCTGAGCGCTGCAGACTTACTCCAGAAACTCACGTTTATTGGGGGAACGTGCCTTCGCGCCTGTTACGGCTCCAGTCGCCTGAGCGAAGACCTGGATTTCACGGGTGGCGCGCATTTTAACAGGGCTGAACTGAGCCGGCTCAAAAAAACGCTAGAGACCCGGCTTCGGGAAAAATATGAAGTACCAATCACTGTGACGGAGCCAAAGGCCGAAAAGCAAGGGAATGTTGATACTTGGAAACTCAGCGTCAATACACAGCCTGACCGGCCGGATATGCCAGCACAGAGAATCCATTTGGATATTTGTGCTGTACCCAGCTATCAAGTAGTTCCAAGAACGATTCAGAATCACTACGGAATCAATCTGGGTACTGAGTCTCTGATTATCAACGCCCAATCTCGGGAAGAGATCTTCACAGACAAGCTTTTAGCTTTTGCCATGAGGCCGGGGCGGCTGAAATACCGTGATCTCTGGGATATCGCATGGTTGACCCAGATCGGCATCGAACCTGCCTACGAACTGCTAGAGGCCAAACTGGTGGATCATGGTGAATCCGCGAAACGCTTCCTTGAACGCACTCATCACCGACTGGGCATTCTGGAAGAGAGCGGGCAACAACAAAAAGACTTCATTTTCGAGATCTCCCGGTTTATTCCACCAGATCGGCTTAACCGAACCGTCAGGCAGGAGGGCTTCTGGCCTTACCTGCTGAACACGGTCACGGAAGCTGTCCACACAGCCCAACAGCAACTCCAGAGCGGCTCTAGCGGACGAAATGATACCCCATTTCCTATGTAATCCTTGATTGAGCACGGCCCTGGGCGGGTTTGAGCTGGATGGCGTACCAAATCATGCGACGTGAGCTAATTGCTTATCGGTCAGGCTAGTGCCTGTCCATGTACCCGGTCAGGCTAGTGCCTGTCCATGTACTAACACATGTACTAACAAGAGTGCCTGTCCATGGTTGACGCATGGTTGACGTGTCCATGGTTGACGTGTCACCCACCATGCTGTGTGTTGCACCACCAGTAAAATGAATAAAACGTGCGTATAGGTACTTTAACGAAAATATATTGCACCAAAGATCCAATAAGCGCAGAATAATGCCATAACAGGCACACAAATGCAGACAATCGCAATTAAATGAAGGCGGGCGCGGACATGAAAACGAAACAGGGTTTACTGAATGCCGTTAACGAAGAGATCCGGCACTTGCAAAACCTGGCCGAGCGCATCGAGACATCGGACGAGATGGATCTACGCCCGCTGTCCGAATTGGCCGTGGTGCTCGCAACCCGGCGAAAAGCGCTCAAACTCAACCCCGCTGACGTTAGCGAGCTGTGCGGCGTCTCGCCTAACACATATCGGGCCATCGAGAGCGGCAAGGGCAACCCGACGATAAAGACACTGGAAGGTATCGGCTCGGTGCTGAACTTCAACGTTTGGATTGAACTGAAATGAGAGCGCAAGTGAAGATGCACGGGATGGTCGCCGGGACACTGGAGCGGGACGGCAAAAAGGTTCGGTTCCAGTATGACAAAGCATATCTGCAGCTCCGGCAGCCACCGCTGAGCCTGAGTCTGCCCCTGCGGGAAGAACCTTTCGAGTCCACGGGTCTGCCCCCTTACTTCAGCGGGTTGGTCAGCGAAGGCTGGCTAAAGCGCGTGCAAGCCACCGAACAGCGCATTGACCCTAACGATGACTTCTCCCTGCTGATACACAATGGGGATGATTTACCTGGAGCCGTGACCATTGAACTGCTTGATATGCCTTAAAGCGATAACCGGAAGCAAACCGTCTCAGTACCACGGCTCCTGCCTGGACCAGATGTTCGGAAGCCGAAAGCTGGACCTGGAGCTAGCGGAGAGCCGCACGGACCTCGTGAGGGCCATGCCCCGGCAAACCCAAGGATTTTCGATCAGCGGTGTGCAGATGAAAGCCCAGATGGCCGTACAGGACGGCAGGCTTCAGCTCATCGACAGCGGGGGGGAATTTATCGTGAAGCCCTCGCCAGAGGAATATCCCTTTGTGGCCGAGAACGAACACGCCACTCTCACCCTGATGAGTAAAGTCGGATTCCCGGTACCTCCCTGCGGCCTGATCAAACTCAAAGACGGACACCTGGTCTTCGCCATCCGCCGTTACGACCGGGATCTTGATGAAGGCAGCAAACTACACCAGGAAGATGCCATGCAGGCCTTGGGGGTCTCAAACGTCGATTCGTCCTATAAGTACACAGCCGCCAGCTATCAAACTGTGCTTGAGATGGTGAACAGTAACGCGGGTGCGGCTGTGGCCATGGAGCTGCTGGAGCGGCTGGTCTTCAGTTACCTGGTGGGCAATGACGATCATCACCTCAAGAACATCAGTTTCCTGCACGAGCCCCTGTTCAGGCTGACGCCCGCCTACGACGTGCTGGCTTCATCCTTATACAGTTCCAAGGCCGACAGCCCTCTCGCGTTAAAGATGCTGACAGCCGGTGAGCCTTCGTATTATGGAACCATGGGTAATGGCTATTATTCTGGATCGGATTTTGTCGAGCTGGGCACTAAGGCAGGATTACGTGAAGCAACCACGAGGAAACGCGTAGCCGGGGTCGCAAACAGAGTGGAAAAGTTCGCTCCGGACATTGTCGAAGCCTCGTTTATGCCCGATGACATGAAGGCTCGGTACCACGATTTGGTCGTAGACCGACTCCGGTTCATTCGGGAGCTAGAGCCAGCATGAACGCGGTTGAATATTCGGGTTTCACACGACTACAAAAGCCTCGATCCATCAACGGCTTCCCCGGTGGGAACAAGCTCTGGTTACCGTGAGGCATTTCCAGAAACGAAGAACTCAAGTGCTGGCGGATCTACCTGGTTCACGAAGCTTATAGCCCACTGATTTCGGCCGGTGCAAATCCTTCAATCAACTGCTGGACAAATTCCGGATGGCTAAACAGTTCCTTGTAACCGGTATCGTGGTGATTCGTTGCCATGGAGTCTCCTGTCTTAATGACCGGATTCTACCACACCGGATACCCAAACCAGCCCACTGAACCCGCCCGCAAAAACCCATGCCTGTCCATGATCCCTTCCGGAGGTCAAAATCTCCGGGCCTTTGGGGACCGGGTCAGGCGAGTGCCTGTCCATAACCAAGGATCGCCTTGTTCAGTTCGATCAGGTTCATCTGCAAAATGTTCCCGAGGGAAACCTCCGGCTGGATTTCATCCCGCATTTCAAAGCGCCAGATCGCTTGTTGCCGTTCATTCCCGGTATCGGTGAACAGATCAAAATCCAGCAGATGCAACCCTACCGAGGCACGCAGTTCCTGATAATCTTCGCCGCCACTCAGCTGATCAGTGTTTGATTCCGGATCTCAATGCACCGACATCTTCCACAGCTAAGCCCGAAATCTCCGCAATCATCTGGTCGTTCATCTCAGTACGGTTTATCAGGTTACGGGCAACCTCCTTTCTGGCTTCATGCTGCCCTTCCTCACGACCTTCCTCACGCCCTTCCTCGCGACCTTCCTCACGCCCCTCATCACGACCTTCAAGTCGCTCCTTCTTAACGAGGTTCTCCAGGTTCTCTGCCAACATGTCTCTGTCCTCCACCAAACTGTCGAGCTGATTCAGATGGATCCCGGCTCCCAGTCGAGTCAAATGCCGTTTGAGCCAACGGGTAATGATTCTATCGGTACGATCCTTGTTCGGGTCTGACTGGATAATGGCTACCACCCGATCCACGGCCTGCTGCAGGGCTTCCCAACTGTGGCCGGCATTCTCCACACCGAACACCCCACTCAACGGCGTCTGGCGCAAGCCCAGCTCTTCCTCAGTATAGCGCCCTTCGTCCACCAGGTAATACCGCAAGTGTGGTTGATAGACACGCAGGAACCCGGGCGGTTCCGGCTGAACCAACTCGTACACATCCTGCTCCGCGGTCCACCGTTGCGATCCATTGTACAGCACGATGGGAAACACCGGTGGCAACCCACCTCCTGGTGTTGTCACCCTGGTTTTCAGCAGATGGTCATAGAAACAGGCCACATAATGCATCAACCGGATCGGCATGGTGTGATCCACGCGGGACTGGAACTCCAGCAGAATGTACAGATATACCTGCTGGGGTACTTCTTTCCAGGTGATGTCCACAGACCACACCACGTCCTCGAACTTCTCCTCGAACAATGGGGTAATGTAGTTGCCACTGTGGTTCTTCAGGGTACGGAAGTCCATTAGCCCACTGATTTCGGCCGGTGCAAATCCTTCAATCAACTGCTGGACAAATTCCGGATGGCTGAACAGTTCCTTGTAACCGGTATCGTGGTGATTCGTTGCCATGGAGTCTCCTGTGTTAATGGCCGGATTCTACCACACCGGATACCCAGACCAGCCCACTGAACCCGCCCACAAAAACCCATGCCCAAAACCCATGTCTGTCCATGATCCCACCAGTCGAATCGAAGAGAAAGAGTGCCTGTCCATGCTTACCCTTGTGCTTACCCTTGTCCATGCTTACCCTCGAAGACCTGCGTCACTTACGTGCTGTGCCTGTCCATGCTTACGTCATCATGCTTACGTCACTTACGTGCTGTGCCTGTCCATGCTTACGTACCGTCCATGCTTACGTACCTGGTTCACGAAGCTTATAGGTCCGGATCTTTGGGTCAAAGGCAATTCGCGACTGGCTGGTTTCGGGTTCGTGTTCTAACCTAACTCTCAAGCTCCTAACAACAACGGATTTTTCTTTCGTTCACCAAATTTTTGGGTTGGCAATTAATGAAAAGCCTCAAAGAGCAGTTGGCGAAGCTATTCAATCGAACGATTCCCGACCCGAAAAAGAACAGTGAACGACCGCCAAAAAATAAGGATCTGAAAGCCAAGAAAACGAAGCCTGGAGAGAAGTCAAAATCAGGCAAAAAGAATAAGGTCGGCAGGAGCCCCGTAAAAGCAAAACATAAGCTCAAGCAAAACAAGCGTAAAAGGTCGCTGCGAAATAAGCCTCCAAGTTTTTCAGTCAAGGCCATTCACGACGCTTATCACCCATCTCCAAGCCGAAAGAAACTATCGAGTTCCGCCTCCGCCGAAAGCTCGGATCAGAAAGAAGGACAGAATCAAAGAAAGCTAAAAGCAGCAAAACCCTATGGCCAGTACTCGAGTAACCGATGCGCTCATTGCGACAAACCCGCCATGGATGGGTATGACGTATGCCTCCGTTGTTCTCAAAACTAACCCGAACGTTTCATGGCCTCCCGGGACCGGGATAACGACAAGCACCGAGGGTGGCTTAGCAGGTGTTTAGCGGTGACGGTGGCCGAGGCAGACGGTATAACCGTTCGGTGATGGTGTGCAGGAGAAAGAGTGCCTGTCCATGATCCCCCTGGAGCCTCCTGCCTTAATGACCGGATTTTACCACACCGGATACCCAAACCAGCCCACTGAACCCGCCCACAAAAAACCAGGCCTGTCCATGATCCCGATTTGCCCCACCGCCAATTACGACACAATGCGTCAATTCGGTGATGACAGCTGTGACGCAATGCGTCATAACTGGCACAAAGATGCCCCATCAGGCTTATATTTCAACGCCTTGAACTATGGCACGGAAGATGCTGTTCTTCCGGAAAGAATGTCAGGCCGGAGGAGCAGGAAGTGAAATACAGCAGGGGTTTTACGTTGATTGAACTGATGATCGTGGTGGCGATTATCGGTATTCTGGCATCGCTGGCCATTCCGTCTTATCAGGCTTATGCGGTTCGGGCAAAGCTGAGTGAGCCGCTTCAGGCCATTTCAGCGGCAAAACCGGCTATAATGGATCACTACGCATCGCAGGGCGTTATGCCCGACACCGGATCGTCCCTGATGGCTTCCTTGCGTAGTAATCTGTTGAGTTTGCCTACTGTTATCAGTGCCAATTCCAGCAGCAGTGCGAGTACACCAAATGAAGTCACACTGGGAGTCCGCGTGGCCGATCTTGGGGGGTCAACCGGCAACGCAGCGAGCAACCAGCTGATTTTCAAGTTTGTTGGTTCTGCTAGTGGGCTGACTGTAGACTGTTCACCCACTGCCGGTACTACTATAGAACCACAATATTTGCCTGAGCCTTGCAGAAATTGACGACCCAACAACCCAACGATCAAATGCGACACCTATCAACAAGCATAAACCAGTGAATCAGCAACCGCGCATATTAATCATCACACGCAACCTGCCACCGCTTGTGGGCGGCATGGAGCGCCTGAACTGGCACATGGCGGATGAGCTGAGTCAATATGCGAAGGTGCGCGTGGTTGGCCCAGAAAAAGAAAGAGTGCCTGTCCATGTTCAGATGCATGTTCAGATGTTCAGCCTCATGTCCATTTTCAGTCACACAAAAGCTGCGTGAGCCTCGGGCGCCGGCGGTTAAACAGGAGTAGAAGCAGCGGTGTGAAATGAAACGGATTCAGCGTTAAACTGGATCATGACCTGCCCTCCTCAATGCGGCTCTGTCTAAAGGGCGTTTACCCCATCCCCGAGGATAACCCACGACCGTTGAGGATGGGCAGGTCACGACATCATACCTAGTACCGAATCACGATAGTCAAGAGCCTGTCTGTCCACGATATTCGGATACAGGAATTCAAAAGGAACGACATTGAAGATCATCGTTTTGACCTCCACACTTCAATCTAATAGCAATTACAAAATCCCCATGTTTGTTCGCGATCAAATAAAAGAACTCGCAAAGGTGGATCCTAGCACAGAGTATTATGTACTTGCCCCGTACGATCACCGCTTAAGAAACAAGAACAATTCAATTTCTGAAAACTTGCATGTTATTTATTTTAGGTACATGTGGCCCCGTCAATTATGCACATTGAATGCCGAGGGACTTTGGCCAGCGATACAGAAAAACCCTGCAAAACTTATTTTAGTTCCACCCATGATGGTATGCTTTATCTTTATTGCTGTTCGCCTAGCATTAAAAAAAAGCCCTGACCTACTTTACGCTCATTGGCTGACCCCACAGGGAATTGTAGCATATACTTCATCGCTCATTGCCGGGGCCCCGTTTGCCTTTACAAGTCATGCTTCAGATGCTTCAATACTCGACAAGCTCCCTTTTATAGGAAAACTAATTGTTAAACTCTGTACACGGCGAGCGCGGGGAATCACAGTAGTAAGTAAAAGAACACGAAACAAGCTCAGGCATTTCTTTACCGACACTGAGTGGGAAAGTATTGAAGGGAAAGTGCACACCATTCCGATGGGCACGTCGGTCAGCCCCTCAAGTGGTCATAGACGAACCCAACAACACCAGCCCTATATACTCTTTATGGGCCGCCTTGCAGAAAAAAAAGGGGTGGCGTACCTCATAAAAGGCTTCCAAGAATTCGCTTCACATCACCCAGAATATACGCTAAAAATTGCTGGTATAGGCCCACTTAAGGCGGAACTGTCATCTTTGATTTCATCGCTTAACCTTCAAGATAAGGTCAGCTTGGTCGGATATGCTGAGGGAAAGATCAAAGAATCTCTCATAGGAAACTGCGACATATTCATTGTTCCATCAATAATCACAAAAAACGGAGACAGTGAGGGGCTTCCCGTCTCACTCCTTGAAGGGTTAAGCGCCGGCAAACTTTGCATAGCAACAAAGGAAAGCGGAGCCGACGAAGTCATCGAGCAGTCTTGCAATGGATTCCTAATTGATCAAAAATCTCCAAAAGCAATATCCGAAGCCTTACACTTGGCCGCCAACCTGGACGAAGCCTCTATCGATAAGATACGCCGAAACGCCATTAGAACAGCAAGAAAATACAGCTGGGAAGAAATCGGGCATAAATATTATCAATTTTTGATGAGTGCAACCAATGACAAAAAAAATACTCATCATTAACAGCGACTCACCGCACAATAAGGGAGATCAAGCTATCCTGCTTGGCAATATCAACCTGATCAGATACCTATGGCAAGACGCAAAAATAACCGCAATATCTGACAATCCTACTCGCGATGAAAAGTGGTTTGGCATCGAATTTATTGATCAAAAGGTTTATACACTTAACCCTATATCAATATTAAAACTCACCATTCAAGCAAGAAAATTTGATTACGTATTTTGGGGTGGGGGAGAGCTTCTTAAAGACTACACCAATAAAATTGCCCCTATCTATTGGTTTATTAGAATTTTATTATTGAATACCTTCGGTGTTGAGGTGTATGGCCTTTTCCAGGGAATCGGTCCATCAAAGGGTCGATTTTCAAAATTCCTAATTGCAAGATCAGTTGACATGACGAAGATATTTTTCGTTAGGGATCATGAATCAAGAACTAAGCTAATTAGTTACGGGGCGGATCCAAAAAAAATAGTGCCCGGATATGATCCCGCAATTTTAAACACGCCAAAATCAAGCACAAAAGAATTATTCAACGAAATTGGAATAAAGAAAGAATTCATTGAAAACTCAATAATAGTTAGCCCGAGAAGATGGTTTCATTATACTCAATCAACATGGACTCCTGCAATAATCCAAAAAATAATTGGCCGTAGCAGGGAAACGAAAAGTCTTGATACATATAAAAATAACCTAGCAATCATTCTAAAACAAATCAAAGATAAGCACAACGTTAACGTAATATTTTTCCCAATGTTTACTTCAAAATCTGAAGGCGATACGGAGTTTAGCATAGAAATATGCGACATGATTGACTGCAATGATGTCATAGTTGTTGACTCGGAATTGGTATCACCTGAATCGATGCTTAACTTGTTTTCCTTGGCTCGGGCTACCATGGGATCAAGGTTACATAGCTCGATCGTATCGATTTCAGCCGGAACACCTTCCGTTTGTTTATATTATGTGGACAAAGGAAGAATATTTTTCGATCAAATCGATGCAAGGGATCAATGCTTTCCGATTGAAGCAATACTCACTGACGAAGGCTTAATAGCGATAGGAAATGCAACTTCCAAGATATTAGGAAAAGATAGAGTGAGCAAGCCCCACGAGAACTCATTAAAAAGAATCCGGAAGGAATTATTAGCTATATTCGAGTCAAAGTTTGAAAATGATAAAGATTAAGCGCCTTGTAACGCTATCAAGAACTTTTATCTTGGCTATTAGCTTGACTTTCCTGGGCTATGCTCTGTTCAAGGTTGATTATGGAAAATTACTTGAAATTGACATTAACTACACAACTTTAAGCTGGTCGATATTGGCATCAGTCATGTTCAGATTTTTAATGACGGCCATCTGGCTCCGATCTATTCTTAACATTCAAGAGAGTATCACAACGTTCCCAAAAGCAATTAATATTTATGCTACATCCTGGGTAGCACGATACATACCCGGCGGCATATTCAGTCACTTAGGGAGGGTGATAATGGGAAAGGAGCAAGGAATCACCGCAAAAAACTCCATTCAAGCCTCCATTATCGAAACGATAATGCAAGTATTTTCAATTTCCTTTATTTGTGCATTATTACTTCATTTCTCGCCCGCCCTCATTCCACGAACCCAAGAGCTAAAACTTATCAGCATCGCCATTTGCAGCTTGGCCATTATTGGCCTAACACCAACCGCCATGCATGTCGTGAATAACGCACTATCGCGACTCGGCGTACAGGTTAATGAGTATGAACAACCTGCTAGAATAAAGTTCTTGGCGCCTCAAATGGGGCTATACATTGCAGCATCTCTTCTCGCTAATCTTGCATTCCTGATTTTTTCACTGTCTATAGTTGGTGAGGCATCATACAACACCATAAGCATGATTCTCATTGCGAACATGGCAGTATCAATCGCCAGCATTATGATCATACTAATACCTGCTGGCATTGGCATCCGCGAGGTAGGTCTTGTATTCTTTCTTATGCCAATACTTGGTACCGAGCTGGCGGTAGCTATATCATTAGCATCAAGAGTTTGGACGATCATATGTGATATCCTGTTCCTGCTGATTGCCAAAGCAGTAACTAATGCCAAAGTCCTGAATCAGTGACTCTACACTCAATATGCCCACCCGGGCAGGACTCAAGCCAATTCTCCCTGGAATCTGGCCAGCGCTCGGTTGTTGAGGGCTGGAATGCACAGGACAGGTTCGGTCAGCTGCCCTAAGTTGATCTTTTTGTGACCATTATGTGATCTGGCTATGGGCCCATCTGTCAACAGGTTCTGTAACAGCACAGGGGCGCGCCATTTTCCGGGCAACGCCGTACCATCAGCCACCATCCTTATACATCAACGCCGTAATCTGCTCAGAAATCAGCCCCATCAAAAAAATCATCACGCTCCCGGTATACAGCAGCGCGCTCATGTTGGTGAAGCGGCCCATGCTGGCGAAGGTGTAGCCATACCATAGGGTTGCCATTGCAAACAGCAGCGCGGCGATGGGTGCGAACAGTTTAAGGGGCGAATACAGGGTGCCTATTTTGAAGATGATCAGCAGAAACCGCATACCGTCCCTTACCAGACGAATGTGGCTTTTACCGATACGCGGGGCGGCGTGGATGGGGACGTAGGCCACCGAGTAGCCGGCGCGGAAGAAGGCCATGGTGCTGGTGGTCGGGTAGGAAAACCCGTTGGGCAGCAGGTAGAGGAATTCGCGGAATTTCGTTGCCCGGACAGCGCGGAAGCCCGAGGTAAGGTCTTCAATGGTGTGGCCGGTCATGTAGCTGGCGAGTTTGTTATAAAAACCATTTGCCACCCCTCGCCCCACGCTGGCCTGTGAGCCTTTTTGCCGCGCGCCTATGACCATGTCATGCCCCTCTTCGAGCTTTGCCAGAAGGCCCGGGATATCTGCGGGGTCGTGTTGGCCGTCGGCATCCATGAACACCAGCAGATTGCCCGTGGCGCTGCGGGCACCGGTTTTGATCGCGGCACCGTTGCCTTTGCTGTACGGGTGGCTGATCACCCGTGCGCCGGCGGCCCGTGCAACGGCAGCGGTGTCGTCGGTGGAGCCATCGTCGACCACCAGTAAATCGGCCTCAGGATAGTGGCGGCGGATGGCTGCAACGGTGGTGCCGATGGCGGCGGCCTCGTTTTTGGCCGGGAGGATGATGCTGATATTCATGGACGCGCTTCTTGTTCTATGGCGTTATTGAACAGGTGTCGAAGGTTGGCGATGTCCGCTTCATAGGAGGCGCGGGAGCGCTTCAGGGTGTGATCGGGCTGCTGAGCCAGCAGCGTGTTTGCCTGCTCCAACAACGCCATCGCTTCGGTGTAATAGCCCGCATTGGCCACCTCTGCCACCATGGCCAGGGCCGAATCGGTTTGATTGTAGTGGCGTATCGCCTCACTGTAGTTTTGCAGCATCGGTTCGCGTTCATCCAAAAAGCGGTACAACTTGCCACGCAGATAGTATTGCAGGCGAACGAATAGCGGAAACTGGCCATATACGGGGCTTTCTTTCATGGTGTCAAGCAGGCTTAACGTATACAAGGCGTAATCGCGGTTATTACCCGTTGTAACCTGATCCACAATTTTGCGCACGGCCTTAACCGTTTGAGCATCAAACTGCTGATGTTGCAGGCGCTCAGCGGTTTGAGCAAAGTCCTGCTCTGTAGCGCTACCGGTGTAGACCTTTTGCAACAGCAGGCGCGCCGTCAGGAAGGAGCTGTTTTCCAGCCGCTTACTCTCCTCCTCGAGCAGGGCGTTTGCTTTTTCAAACTGCTGGTTACGCATGTAAATCGCCGCAAGGCTATTGATTGCGCGTGGTGACTCCGTGGCCGATTGCACCCAGAACAGTTCGAGCTGGCCGCTATCAGCCCAAAGTGAGGCGCGCAGGTAGGTCATGCCGGCCAGCAAGATCCCGATACCCACCAGTAGTAACGGAAGCATGCGGTAATGCTTGCTCAGGGTTACACCATAGTATGCAATCGGTAAAAACAGGAACAATGCCGGCAGGTAGTTACGGTGCTCAAAGTACAGCTCCAGCCCGATGACCGTTGACTCCATCAGATGACCCGCCAAAAAGAAGAGGACGGCCAGAGTAATGATGGGGGCGCGTTTGCGCAGAGCTAACGCCAACCCTGCCAGCCCCAGCAGAAAAGCGATTGCCACGGCCGTGGTGGCTGGTTGCAACAGCCCTTTTGAGATGGTGTAGCCATCCTGATAGAGGCCGTTGCCCTCGATGCGGGGCACAAAGAGGTGCAGCAGGTATTCCGATACGATGCGCGCCTCGGTCAACAGCCGCTCGATCATGTTGAAGTTGCGACTGGGCCAGGGATTGGCGGAAAAATCGACATAGCGTGCCAGCAGCAACAGCAGCGCGATGGAGGGCAGCCACAGGCAGAGCGCACGCCACTGCCAGGCAGGCTTATCGCCCCTGGGCAGGCACCATTCGATCACCAGAATCAGCAAAGGCAGCAGGGCGCCGTTTTCCTTGCTGAAGGTGGCCAGCAAGGTGCCCGCGCCGACGGCGAGGGTCATGCAAAGGTAGGCGCGTTTGGGTGCCTGATCCAGCTGCAGGCGCCCATAGAGGTACAACACAATGCCCGCCAAAGAGAACAGGGCCGCCAACTGCGCCATGCGCTGAACCACGTAGAGGGTGGTCGACACCATATAGGGGTGCAGCAGCCAAAAGCTGCAGGCCAGCACGGCAACCCACTGGGCTTGCGGCTCGGTTACTGTTTTCATATTGCGCAGTAACAATAGCACCGCCCAGCACAAGAGCAGGCCGCAAAGGAGGTGGATCAGCAGATTGGTCGGCTTGAACAGCGGCGCATAACTGGGCCAGGTATTGTCATCGAGCAGAAAACTGGCCAGCGCCAGAGGGCGACCGGCGGGGCCTGACCAGCCATTGAAAACGAACGCCTTGAAGGTTGCCCAGTTGGTAACACCACCAAGGTGGCCCATCGCCTCCAGATTGGGATAATCATCAAACAGAAAACCACCGGAGAGGCCGGGCAGATAGAGAAGGTAACCGAGCGCCACAACCAGCAGTAACACGATAGTTGGTAAAGCAGCACTGGCGAATCGCATGGTCGTTCCTTAAACAAAACTGCCCGCGAGCGCGGGCAGTTGAACTTGGTACCGGTTAACAGTTATCGGCAAGAGGACGGCAGGTACTTGCTATCAAGATCACTTGATTGACAAACCCACTGCACAGATCCCGCTGTCGTCACCGGAGACAACTCCAATGTCTTGCTTGCAATTCCCTCGCTAACGCCACTACTCTTCATTTTGGCTGTAATCACGCCGCTACTAACCACAACACTATCTACGTAGCTACCCTCTATTGTACCTGAAATTCCCGCGCTAGTATTATTTGCGGGAAAGTCACCTTCGCTTGAGTAATACTCAGTGACAGCACTGCGTACACCAGAGGCCAGCGTCATCGCCTCAGACACCTGAGCCCGCGCCGTATAATCCTGATAAGCCGGAATAGCCACAGCCGCCAGAATACCGATAATCGCCACTACGATCATCAGTTCGATCAATGTAAAACCCTGTTGTGCTTTTTTCATAAGACACTCTCCGATATTTTGTCAGTCTCGCCCCCGACGGGAACGGCCTGACTGGAATTTAGCACTGACCGTGCCAATTGCAAGAAAATGTCAAAAACCGCCGTCAGATCAGCCATATAAAAGCGACGGACGATTTGGTGTCGCTATTTTCTACAGTTTTTTGACGGCGTTTCACGTCATTCAGTGACAATTTTCGTCACCATGGTCGCTCGTTGGCGGCATGTGCGCGGGATTGTTCAAAACGGGCACGCTGCACAGCTTCGGGTATTTGCGCTTTGCAAAGCGGTGCCGGCCATCTAAACTCAGTTGACTTAACCCGAACAGCGATTCAGCAACTTAGGCAGCTTTCTTCAGACTTTCTATGGCTACCAATAAAAGCAATGTCACCCTCACCGGTCTGGCCCGTCGTTTTGTGGAAGATGGTCTTCTGGAAGAGGCAGTCGCGCGGGATGCCTTTGTTCAGGCCTCGCAGAACAAGATTCCCCTGATCACTTATCTGGTCCAGAACAACCTGGCGGATAGCGGTGGGCTGGCGTATTCGGCGGCGATGGAGTTCGGCGTTTCGGTGCTGGACCTCAATGCCTTTCTGCCGGAGATGCTGCCTGAGGGCGTGGTGGATGAGAAGCTGATCCGCAAACACAATGCCCTGCCCCTGTATAAACGGGGCAACCGGCTGTTTATTGCGGTGTCGGATCCCACCAATATCCAGGCGCTGGACGAGATCAAGTTCAACACCGGCCTGAGTACCGATGCCGTGCTGGTGGACGAAGCCAAACTGCGCACCATGATTGATGCCTACCTTGAGGGTCAGGAAGGCAGCATGGGCAATCTGGACGATGCGGACCTGGAAGGCATCGAGACCGAGAGCGGTGAGGACGATGACGATGACGCGGTATCCGCCAATACGGATGTGGATGATGCGCCGATCGTCAAGTTCGTCAACAAGATGCTGCTGGATGCGATCCGCGGCGGGGCCTCGGACATCCACTTCGAGCCCTACGAGAAGGCGTATCGGGTGCGTTACCGGACGGATGGCATTCTCAAGGAGATCGCCAGGCCGTCGATCAAGCTGGCTCCCAAGATTGCCGCCCGGGTGAAGATTATGTCGCAGCTGGATATTTCCGAGCGGCGGGTACCCCAGGACGGCCGGATCAAGATGAAGCTGTCCAAGACCAAGGCCATTGATTTCCGGGTGAACACCCTGCCCACCCTGTGGGGTGAGAAGATTGTTCTGCGGATTCTGGACCCCAGCCAGGCCAAAATGGGCATTGATGCGCTGGGTTATGAGGAAGACCAGAAGCAGCTGTATATGGATGCCCTGAAGCAACCTCAGGGCATGATTCTGGTAACAGGTCCGACCGGTTCGGGTAAAACGGTTTCCCTCTATACCGGCCTGAACATCCTGAACACGCCGGAGGTGAACATCTCCACGGCGGAAGACCCGGCCGAGATCAACCTGGAGGGGGTAAACCAGGTCAATGTTAACAACCGAGTGGGTCTGGGTTTCGCGGAGGCACTGCGAGCCTTCCTGCGGCAGGATCCGGATGTGATCATGGTAGGTGAGATCCGCGATCTGGAAACCGCCAACATCGCCATCAAGGCGGCGCAGACCGGCCACCTGGTGCTGTCCACCCTGCACACCAACAGTGCGGCGGAAACCCTCACGCGGATGATGAACATGGGGGTACCCGCCTTCAACATCGCCACGTCTGTCAGCCTGATCATTGCCCAGCGCCTGGGCCGGCGTTTGTGCAATGCCTGCAAGCAACCTCTGGACGTGCCGAAGGATGTGCTTTTGAAGGAAGGGTTCACAGAGGAACAAATTGAAACAGGCTTCACGTTGTACCGGCCCAAGGGCTGTGATAAATGCAATGGAGGGTATAAAGGCCGCGTAGGTATCTACGAGGTTGTGAAGATTACCGAAGCGCTGGCAAGCATGATTATGGAAGAGGCCAGTTCCATCAAAATTGCAAAACAGGCCCAGGCAGAAGGCTTCCGCAACCTGAGGCAGGCTGCTCTCAGGAAGGTCATTGAGGGCGTAACCAGCCTTGAGGAAGCCAACCGGGTCACGAAGGATTAGCAATGGCAGAAGCAAAACAAAAGCCGCAAAAACTTCAGGCATACGTCTGGGAAGGCAGAGACCGCAAAGGCAGCAAGACAAAGGGCGAAGTCAGCGGCACCAGCATGGCGCTGGTGAAGGCCCAGTTGCGCAAACAGGGCATTATTGCCGACAAGGTGAAGAAAAAGCCCAAGCCTCTGTTCGGTGGCAGCAAGAAGATTACACCCTTCGACATTGCCATGTTCACCCGCCAGCTGGCGACCATGATGAAGGCCGGTGTGCCGCTGGTGCAGAGCTTTGATATTGTGACTGACGGTCTGGAAAACCAGGGTCTGCGGGAGCTGGTTGCCAGCATCCGCAATGACGTGGCCTCCGGCACCAGCTTTGCCGGTGCGCTTAAGCGGCACCCACGACATTTTGACGACCTGTACTGTAACCTCGTGGAGTCCGGCGAGAAGGCCGGTGCGCTGGAGCAGATGCTGGACCGTATCGCCACCTATCTTGAGAAAACCGAAATCCTCAAGAAAAAAGTCAAAAAGGCCATGACCTACCCGATTGCGGTGGTTGTCGTCGCCATCATCGTGACCTCTATTCTGCTGATCAAGGTGGTGCCCCAGTTTGAGAGCCTGTTCCAGGGCTTTGGCGCCGACTTGCCGGTGTTCACGCAATTCATTATCCATATATCGGAGTGGTTGCAGGCCTGGTGGTTCATTGTATTGCTGGGCATGGCGGGTTGTATTTTCAGTTTCCGCGAGGCCAGGAGGCGTTCTCAGAAGTTCTCGGATACAGTGGACAAATACGTCCTTAAACTGCCCATCGTCGGTGAAATTCTGGATAAATCCGCCGTTGCCAAGTTCGGCCGGGTATTGTCCACCACGTTTGCCTCCGGTGTGCCGCTGGTGGATGCCCTGGAGTCAGTCTCCGGTGCCACTGGTAATGCGATCTTCCGGGATGCGGTACTGAAGATCCGTGACGATGTCTCGTCCGGCACCCAGTTGCAGACGTCCATGAAGGAGACCGGTGTTTTCCCGGTGATGGCGGTGCAGCTCACCTCCATCGGGGAGGAATCCGGTAATCTGGATGAAATGCTTGAGAAGGTTGCGGACCACTACGAATCGGTGGTGGATGACATGGTCGATAACCTGACCACCCTGATGGAGCCGATGATTATGGCGGTTCTGGGTGTGCTGGTGGGCGGCCTGATTGTGGGCATGTACCTGCCGATCTTCCAGATGGGTCAGGTTGTGTAAGGATGCCGGGACTCGATACGTTTCTTTCAACGCCCTGGCTCCTTTACGTTACCGTCACCCTGTTCGCCCTGTGCATTGGCAGTTTTCTGAATGTGGTGATCCTGCGCCTGCCGAAAATGATGGAGCAGGACTGGCGCTGCCAGTGCGAGGCGTTTCTGGAGGTTCCGGAAAAGCAGCGCGCCAAGCAGCAGCCGATTACCCTGGCCAAACCGGCCTCCACCTGCCCTTCCTGTGGCCACGGCATCCGTGCCTGGGAAAATATCCCGGTGGTGAGCTGGCTGTTGCTGGGGGGCAAATGCGCGGCCTGCAAAGCGAAGATCTCGCCACGCTACCCGATTATCGAGGCGGTCACGGCACTGTTTTCGGTGCTGACCATTGCCACCCTGGGGCACACGGAAGCCGCTCTCTGGGCCCTGCCCTTTGTATGGGTGCTGATCGCCCTGACGGTGATTGATTTTGATACCCAGCTGCTGCCGGACAGCCTGACTCTGCCGCTGTTGTGGCTGGGGCTGATTCTGAACCATTTTGGCGTGTTGACGGATTTCTCCAGCGCTTTCTGGGGCGCGGTGGCGGGTTACCTGTCCCTGTGGAGCATCTACTGGGCGTTCAAGCTGATTACCGGCAAGGAAGGCATGGGCCATGGTGACTTCAAGCTGCTGGCCGCCCTGGGTGCCTGGCTGGGCTGGCAGCTGCTGCCGGCGGTGATTCTGCTTTCCTCTCTGGTGGGCGCTATAGTGGGGATCAGCCTGATGGTCTTTCGTCAGCACGGCCGCGAAGTGCCGATTCCCTTTGGCCCCTATCTTGCTGCGGCCGGTTTGCTGTGCCTGTGGTTCGGGCCGCAGATTCAGTCTGTGTGGTTCGCCTGGCTCGGAGTTTAACGAATGAAGGTTATTGGTCTCACCGGCGGCATCGGCTCCGGCAAGTCGACGGTTGTGCGCATGTTCGGCGAACTGGGCGTGCACTGGGTGGATGCGGACGATGTCGCCCGGGAAGTGGTCGAACCCGGTACGCCGGCGCTGGCAAGGATTACAGAACACTTTGGTCAGGACATTCTGCAGGCGGATGGTGCGCTGGACCGGGCAAAACTGCGGGACATTGTGTTCCGGGAACCGGCGCAGCGCGAATGGCTGGAAGGCCTGCTGCATCCGGTGATCCGCGAAGAACTGATGCGCCAGCTCCACCCCGGGGACTACAGGCTGCCCTATGTGTTGCTGGTGTCCCCGCTGCTGCTGGAAACCGACCAGCATGCGCTGGTCGATCAGGTGCTGGTGGTGGATGTGCCGGTGGAGACCCAGGTTGAACGCACCATGGCGCGGGACGACAACCCCCGTGATCAGGTGGAGCGGATCATTGCCGCCCAGATGCCCCGGGACAAACGGCTTGAACGGGCCGACCATGTCATTGACAACAACCGGCCAAAGGACGAGGTGGCACGCCAGGTCAGGACGTTACATGAACAACTGGTTCAGAACCCGGACTAACCGACTGGGGCTGGCTGCTGTATTTCTGCTGACCGGCCCTCCGGTGTTCGCGCAACCAGACCCGGTACTGGATGACCACGAACTGGAACAATTGCTCTCCGCCGAACATCTGCCGCCCGACTGGTTTACCTTTTCCCCGGCTGAGCAATGGGCTGAACCTGCCGACTCCTGGTGGATAGGCGTCAGCAACTGGGTGCTCAGCCAGGAACGATACCAGGGCAGCCGGGTGCAAAGACTGGGCGAATGGGCCGACCGCACACTCTCTGGCAGTTCCCGCAGCCTGCCGGGCAACGAAAGCTATCTTCGTCTCGGTTTCGCCACCGAATCGGAATACGGCGACCCGGCCCAGTTCGAACCGGAGACCCGCTTCCGGCTTGACTTACCCACCGTGAAAGAAAAATTGCGGGTGGTTATCGAAAGCGAAAGCGAAGATCTGATTCCCCTGGCGGAGCGGCGCCGGGACCGCCAGTTGACCGAGGACGAGCGTTCAGATACGCAAACCACTGGCGCCCTGCGTTTTCTCTCTGAAGTAGGCGATGCCATTAATCTGGGCATGGATGTGGGTGCCCGGCTGCGACTGCCGCCGGATGCCTTCTGGCGGGTCTCCGCAGACAAGCGCTGGAAGCTGGACGACGACTGGTATATCCGACTTGAGCAGCGGGCCTATTATTACCATCAGGATGGCTGGGGCAGCCGCTTCTGGGGCGGTCTCGGCCGGGATGTCGGCAGCGGCTGGGACTTTGTGGCGATATCCGAAATTGAGTGGGTACACCGCAAGCGCAAATACGAATTCTCCCAGACCTTCAACTTCTTCAAGCGGCTGAACAACCGTGCCACCATCGCCCCCCGCCTGGGGGTGCTTGGGGAAAGCCAGCCACAGGTGCGGGAAACCAACCTGTTTGCGGATCTGACCTGGCGTTACCGCCTGCACGATGACTGGCTCTTTGCGGAGGTGACTCCCGCTGTGGAATTTCCCCGGGAAGAGAGTTTCAAGGACCAGGGATCACTGGTTTTGCGGATAGAACTCTTTTTCTCCGGTAACATTCGTCGCTGAATGTGCAATCCGAGCCAATACCAATGAGCCGACACCCGTCCCGACCCGCCGCCGAGGCGCTGACCCTGACCCCCATTGCCTATGCCCGCTCCTGTTTCCGGGACAAGTTCGGCGTACCCAGACAACCGGGGCTGACCCGCCACGCCTGGGCGGACCTGGTGATTGAGCCTCCGTTTGACCGGGAGGACGCCTTCCGCGGTCTGGAATCTGCCAGCCACCTGTGGCTGACTTTCCGGTTCCATGCGGCGGTGCGGGCCGAGTGGCGGCCGGTGGTGCGGCCTCCGCGCCTGGGAGGCAACCGCAAGGTGGGGGTGTTCGCCAGCCGCTCCCCCTTCCGGCCCAACAGTCTGGGGTTGTCGGTGGTGAGCAACCAGGGGCTGCGGCGTGAGAATGGTCGGTTGTTGTTGCGCATCCGTGACCATGATCTGATTGATGGCACACCCATTCTGGATATCAAGCCCTATCTGCCGTTTGCCGATTCGGTGCCGGACGCTACCCTCGGGTGGGCCGGCTCTCCCCCGGTGGCGCGTTTGCCGGTGACTTTTCTGGAAGAAGCCGACACGCAACTGGCACTACTGGATGATGACCACTACCCGGATCTGCGCGCCCTGATCGAAGATGTGGTGAGTTACGACCCACGCCCCTCGTTCCGAAGAGGCCGTGACGAGGATCGCATCTACGGCGCGCACCTGTATGATCTGAATGTGCGCTTCCGGTTTGTACGATATGCTGCAGAGATAACCGGCCACACCAGTGCCCGTGAAGGTGTGGAAGTGATATCAGTCTGTTAAACTCAGGCTTTTGCAAACCACAGGGAAATCAAGTGCCTTGCCAGTCCCCCCCTTACTGAGAAAACTGGGCCTGCGTCCCCTTGCGGCGCGCCTGCTGACCTATGTGCTGCTGTTCAGTCTGCTGCTTTCTCTGGTAGCAACCGGGCTGCAGCTGGTGGGTGAGTACGACCGCCGCACGGCTCAGCTCCGGCAGAGCCAGACCCGGGCCGCGGAACTGATTGCGGGTACCCTGAGCCAGCAGGCGTGGCTGATGAATTACAGCGAGGTGGCCAACAATCTGGACGACCTGCTGGTGATTCCCTCCATCCAGTTTGCGCAACTGACCATGCCCACGGGTGAAGCCTTTACCGCTGGCACCCGTCCCGGCGGTCGCGCCATCACCCAGTCGTTTCCCCTGACGTTCGGGCAGAACCACTCTCTGCCGCCGCAGCCGGTGGGTACCCTGCAGGTGGCTGCCTCGGTTGAGCAGGTTTATGCTGAACTGATGGACCGGGCGCTGGTCACGCTGCTGTTCCAGACCCTGGTGGTCATGCTCGGCACTCTGGGCCTGCTGGTGATTGTGCGCCTGATCCTTACCCGGCATCTGGAGTCCATGGCGGACTATGCCGCCCGCCTGAACCTGGATGCCCTGATCGAGCCGCTGAAGCTGAGCCGCCGTAACCCCCGCCACCCTGATGAGCTCAGTGAGCTGGAACAGGCCCTGAACACCATGCGCCTCCAGCTGCTGGAGGACACCCGCACACTCAGAGAGGTCACCCGGCGATCCCAGGGGGAACGGGACGAGGCCATCCGTGCCAATCAGGCCAAGAGCCGCTTCCTTGCCAATGTCAGTCACGAGTTGCGTATCCCGTTACAGTCCGTGATGGGGTACGCCAGTCTGCTGGCGGATACCCGCCTGGATGCCGACCAGCGGGAATATGTACATACTTTGCTCAATGCCTCGGAGGGTTTGTCCTCCATTATCAATGACCTGCTGGATATCTCCGCCATGGAGGCGGGCAAGCTGGAACTGGATCATATTCCCTTTGATCTGCGGGAAACCCTCAACGATCTGGTCAACATGCTGGGCGCAAGGGCACGTGAGAAAGGCCTGGCACTGGAACTGCGGGTGGACGAAACCCTCCCCTACGCCATAGTGGGTGACCCGGTGCGGGTGCGGCAGATTCTGCTGAACCTGACCTCTAACGCCATCAAGTTCACCGATTCCGGGCACGTACTGATCAGCATTGAAGTGCTGGGCCGCAAGGGCGCACAGGTAAGGCTGCGGCTGGCAGTCGAAGACACCGGCATCGGCATTCCCCAGGCCGATATAGCGCTGGTGTGTGAACCCTATGTGCAGCTCGGCCAGCGCTTCCAGCGCCAGCTGCCCGGCGCCGGCCTGGGGCTGACCATATCCCGCCAGCTGGCAGAATTGATGGACGGCCAGCTGGAGGTGGAAAGCCACGAAGGGGAAGGTTCCACCTTCTGGGTTGAGCTGTCATTACCGGTGGCTCCGGACAGCAGCACGCGCATCCGGCCCGACACCCATATGCTCAGGGGCAAGCGCCTGCTGGTGGTGGATTCCTACGAATTGTCCCGCAAGATCACCCTGGAAATGCTGTCCCGGCATGAGGTGCATATCGAGGCCGTCCGCTCTGCCGGGGAAGCCCTTACCAGCCTGCGTCAGGCCAAGGACAATGAAGCGCCCTATGATGCGTTGATTCTGGACGGCTTTGTGCCGGATATGGACAGCGACCTGTTGTGCCGACAACTCAGGGATACCCCGGCCTGGGCCGACACCCGGCTGTTGATTCTCTCCTCCAATCCCCAGCGAGGCGACGCGGAACATTTCCGCCAGGCGGGTGCCGATGCCTTTCTGAGCAAATCCCTGCGGGACTCCTGCCTGACTCCGATATTGCATCAACTGTTTGCAGACCGGTCCCGGGGCGAGCGTAAATTCCTCACCCGCTTCTCCCTGCAGGCCATCAGCGACACTACCCGGGTTCAGCAACTGCCCTGCGGGCCCATGCAGGTGTTGCTGGTGGAGGACAACCCGGTCAACCGCACCCTGACCCGCCGGTTGCTGGAAAAGCTGGGCTGTCAGGTTCTGACCGCCAACGATGGTGAAGCAGCCGCAAGCCTGTGGCAGCTGCATGACTTTGACCTGATATTCATGGACTGCCAGATGCCGAGAATCGACGGCTTTGAAGCCACCCGCCGGTTGCGCCGCTGGGAACGGGACAAGCGCCGGGATCGGGTACCGGTGGTGGCCCTGACCGCCAGTGCCATGGAAGGGGATGAGGAGCGTTGCCGGGAGGCCGGCATGGATTCCTTTGTCGCCAAGCCGGTCACTATTGAAATGTTGCGGGCGGTACTGGAACAATACTGTTCAAAGGCCGCTGTCTGACGACAGCCGGCCCGGACGGAAACCAGAACCCAGCGGAGCGATTCATGAATGTAGACTGCCCCACCTGCCGCAAATCTGTGCAATGGTCGGAAAAAAACCCCTACCGCCCCTTTTGCAGCAAGCGCTGCCAGTTGATTGACCTGGGGGCCTGGGCCAACGAGGAATACCGGGTGCCAGCGGAAAACGTATCCCCGGACGACCTGGACCAGATCAACACCGATGATCACGGGAACAGTGCCTGAACAGACAGTTACCCGGTTTTAAGTTGAGCCTGCCCCGGTGCGCCGTTACCATGAGCCCGATCCGGCTTTTCAGCCTGTCAACGATTCTGTAACAATCCGCGACTTCCCATCATCAGAAGGATAAAGCATGAAAGCGTACCGCATCCCTCTCATCGTCGCTCTGGGTATTGCCACTGCGCCGGCCGTGGCGGCAGAAGTGGACCTGAGCCTGACCAGCGAGTCCGTCAAGGGCCAGTTCAATGCCATGAACACCAGTTCCGAGCTGCAGTTCGGCGCTGGCTACACCTACCATGAGGGCAGCCGCCATATTCTGAACGGGGATTTCTACGCCCAGGGCCGCACCGCCATTGGCAACCTGCCCACCACCGCCGGCATCGGGTTGCGCGGCATCGGCTGGGACGATGATGCTGTCGACGGCGGTGCTGTCATGCCAGGCGGCTTTGCCACCCTCAACATCCCGCGAGTACCGGGCCTGTCTTTTACCGGCCGGCTGCATTTTGCCCCCAGCATTCTGTCCTTTGGTGATTCGGACCGTATGACCAGCCTGGAGCTGCGCACCAGCTACCGCATTATCCGTAATGCGGAGGTATTTGCCGGTTACCGATACCTGAATACGGATTTTGAAGGCGCGGGCGACCTCAATCTGGACGAAGGTATTCTGGCCGGCATGAAGTTATTATTCTGACTCAGCCTGCTGTATACGCACACCCCTGACGAGCAGGGGTAAACCATTCGGCAACGGCCTCCGTACTTCCTGTTATAATTACCGAATATTAACCAGGAAAAGAGGTTTTATGTCGTCAGGTATCCGGGCCCTGCTTTTGTTTGTTCCCTTCATCGTTGTCGGCGGGTTTGCCGCACTCTATACACCATCTCCGGCCGACGACGAGCGGGCCGGGGGGAATGAAATTGAACTGGCGGGCCTGCCACCATTACCTGGCTGGACCCGGGATCCACTACCGGATTTCACCGGCTACCGGGATGTAACCGAGAAAAAGGTGGCCTTTTTCAGCTTTCTGTATCCTCGTATTGTACTGGCAAACAGCCGTGTTCTTATAGAACGCCGTTACCTTGAACATCTGGCCGCTCAGGACACCCTCAACGACCGCGAACGCAAATGGCTGGATGCCCAGGCCAGGCGCCTGCGGGTAGAGGGAGAAACCGGCAGCAGGCAACAGTTTACCGGCCTGCGGCACAAGCTGGATGTAATTCCCCCTTCTCTGATCCTGGCTCAGGCCGCCAACGAATCCGCCTGGGGTACCTCGCGATTTGCCCGTAACGGGAATAATCTGTTCGGCCAATGGTGTTTCTCAAAAGGCTGCGGCCTGGTGCCCCTTGGACGGGTAGAAGGTGCCAGCCATGAGGTCGCAAAATTTGCCACACCTTACCGCTCAGTAAGATCCTATATAGAAAACCTGAACCGGCATCCGACCTACCGCAAGCTGCGTGACATACGGGCGACAAGTAACGCCACTCTGCCGTCCGGAATCGCGTTAGCAGCGGGGCTGGTGGGGTATTCCGAAAGGGGCATGGATTACGTGCAGGAGATCCGCCACATGATTCACTACAATAACCTGTCCTGGTACGACCAGCAGTTTGCCGGCACCCTGGATTCGGCAGACACGTCCGCCCTGCTTTCACTGGCATCCGCGCAACAGGAAAAAGATCTGCTGCCAGGAAGCGTTACTGAAGGCGAGGGGTAATTCCCTTCGCCCGAGTAACCCCGATCCGGTCACCAGATAACAATTAATAACCAAACCTGCCTGAACCGTATGATCTGAGGAACACTACCATGCTGGATTTTCTGCCTGCGCCCCTGAAAGGTACGCTCGTCGCCTTGCTGGTTCTGGCCAGCACCCTGCTGCTGTACCCTGTTCTGCTGTTTTTCTCTCTGCTCAAGCTGATCATTCCGATAACACCGGTACGCAAGGGCTGTACGGTGGTGCTCAACAACATTGCGTACATCTGGATCGGCTTTAACAACCTGTTGATGAATCTGTTCCACAAAGTGGAGTGGGATGTACGCCAGACCGGGGAGCTGAGCCGCAGGCACTGGTATTTTGTTACCTGCAACCACCAGAGCTGGGCCGATATTCCCGCCATCCAGTATGTGCTCAACAGCAAGGTGCCGCTGCTGAAGTTCTTCCTGAAAAAAGAGCTTATCTGGGTACCTTTGCTGGGCATTGCCTGGTGGGCCCTGGATTTTCCGTTCATGCACCGCCATACCAAGGAGCAGATTGCAAAGCGCCCGGAACTCAAGGGCAAGGACATTGCAGCAACCCGGGCGGCCTGTGAGAAGTTTCGCTATACCCCGGTGACCATTTTCAATTTTATGGAAGGGACCCGCTTTACGCCGGCCAAACACCAACGCCAGAACGCCCCCTACAGGCACCTGCTCAAACCCCGGGCCGGAGGGACGGCCTTTGTGTTCGGCGCCATGGGGGACATGATCCACACCATGCTGGATATCACGATTGTTTATCCGGATGGTGTGGGAGGCTTCTGGGACTACCTGTGCGGCAGGGTCCGGCGTATCACAATAGACATCCGCACCCGGGAAATTCCCCGGCAATTCCGGGGAATGAATTATGAGGAAGACCGGGAAATCCGCAAAGCGTTCCAGGCCTGGGTGACCGAACTCTGGCGTGAGAAAGACCAGCGCATCGAAAGCATTCTGTCTGAGGGCTGATCAGCCCTGCAGAAGCCCCAGTTCCCGCGCCCGCACAATCGCCTGGGTGCGGGATTTCACCTCCAGCTTGGCATTGATACGGCGGGCATGGGTTTTTACCGTGTGCAGGGAAATGTGCAGCTGGTCAGCGATGGCCTGGTTGGAGAGCCCGCCGGCGATCAGTTCCAGTACCGCAAACTCCCGGTCACTGATGGGTTCTGCAAGCTGCGGTGTTTCAGGGCGGGAAAGCCGGATGCCAAAAAGGCTCGCAAGATGCCGCGTGAAATCGGTAATCGCAAGGGTCGGCAAGATCTTTTGCATCGGCTCCGAGAGATCTGAAATCATATCCGCAAAGGGGCTGACAAAATGCTCTGACGCGGCCTCCTCAATGGCTGCGGACAACAGCTCCCGCGTCTTCGCCTGCGGCGCCTTGCGATGCCAGGCCAGCAGTGCCTCCAGCAGGGCCATGTGAACCCGCATGGGCAGCGACACACGCCTGAATCGCCGGAGATCGTTAAGGCAGCGTGCCGCACCGTCCAGATCACCCGCGGCCAGCAGGATGCGCACTTCCTGAAAGTCGATCAGCCGCTGGAGCATGGGGAAAAGCTCCGGCGACAGCTGTCGGTCCCGGAAGTCCCGCAGCCGGACCAGAGCCTGCCAGGCACTTTCTTTCTGTCCTTTGGCCAGCCAGCAGCTCGCTTTCAAGGCTTCCATGACCGGCCGGTACACATCCTCATCCACCTGCCAGGCCTGCATGATTCGCTCTGCCTGGCCAATCCAGGTAAAGGCATCTTCCAGGCGGCGCTGGTCCCGTGCCAGCACACTGCGCAGCACCAGTGCCAGCAGCAGACCCAGATCCCGGCTTTGTTCCGTCTCCCGGATGCAATCAATCAGCAGCTGATCCGCCTGCTCCACCTGCCCCTGATGCCATAGAATAAGTGCCAGATCAAGCTGCAGACGTGTCACCCCCACCCGCACGGGCCCGCTGAACTCCTGCAGGGCGGTATCCAGTGCTGTCTGCAACAGCTTCCGGGCATGGTAGAGGCCGCCCTTGCCAAGCTCGATCCGGGCATGATCATAGACCGCCAGTGCTTCCGCCCCGGTATCGCCCGCCTCCCGGGCCAGCCGGGAGGCCTCGCGATTGGATTCCCGGGCCTCGCTGTAGCGTCCCGCGGCACATAGCGCGCTGCTTTTTACCAGTCGCGATACCAGTTTTGCCTGAGTGGAGAGCTCGTCACTGGCCAGTGCGCGGTCCGCCTCGTCAATCGCCGCGTGCGTGTAACCCCGGCCCCGCAAAATAAAGGCCCGCAGCGCACTAAGCCGGCTGGCCATCAACCCGGTATCGGGTTCCAGTCCCCCGATCAGTCGTTCTGCCTGGCTATACTGACCGCCTATGCTGTGCACCCAGGCATACACAATGCGTATCCGGGCACTTTTCCCGATCAGCCACTGAGGCAATTTGCGGCGCAGATCCAGCAGCGGACCCGTGTCCTGGCCAAGCAGCAGGGCCTCAGAATCCCGGGAGGTAATACTCAGTACTTCTTCAGTGTTGCCACTGAGCAGCGCATAGCGCAGCGCTTCTGCAAAACGGCCATGGTGATAATACCAGCGGCTTGCGTTCAGGTAGCGGTGTTCCCGGCCCTCAAGCACCGTATGGGACAGCACCGCCGGAACCAGCGGATTGAAGCGATACCAGGAACCAGCGGCAGGCAGCGCAAACAAAGGGATACCGGCCTCCGATGCCGCTGACGGCAACCAGCCCGGCGCTTTTTCGTCCGGTGAGACAAGGGCGAGGTGCAATTCGTCCGAGATTTCATCCATCTCCGCCATCACCCTTAGTGCACCGATCCGGGACGGTGTGCAATTGCCCAGTACAGTGTCCCGGATAAACCGTTGCACCGCTGCGGTTTCCTGTATTTTCCCACGCGGTGTGGCGGACTGTGCGATCTGCCGGCGATACAGGGCCAGTGGCGTCAGCCAGCCTTCGGTGAGCGAGTAAAGGTTCTCGACAGCTACCGATGTCATTCTGTTCTGACGGAGTTGCGGTTCGAAAAACCCGCGCACTTCCTCCCGGCTCAGGGCCAGGGTTTGTGCGCCGAAACGCCGATAGCGGTTTTGCAATTCCAGCCGGTGGGTCTCAAGGCGCACCACACCCCTGGAGCAAAGCCCCAGAGCCATCGCCGCCGGCAGTTCTTCGGCCAGTTGCTGAATCAGAGCCAGGGAACCGGAACCGGTAATTTCTTCCAGATTGTCGAGGACCAGAACACCCGCCTGCTCAGAATTCTGCCAGGGGGATTCCTCCAGCAGCAGGCTCAACCGATCCGCCAGACAACCCGGACTAGCCGGCCAGTCCGGGGTTTCATCCTTACCGAATACGAACTGCAATAATGCGAGCAACCGGGCCGGATCATTTTCCCGCTCCGAGAGCACAATACGCCGGACGCTGTTGCCGTCTCTGCCACGGGTGGCCGCAGCGGCCATGGCCACACTTTTGCCAAAACCGGAGGGTGCTTCGAGATGAAGAATGTGACGAGGGCGCAATGCTTCGGAGAAGGTGTTGTCCAGGCGAGGTCTTGCCAGATACTGTTCGGTTTCCGCGAGCACATCGCGAGACGGACGGACCCGGTGCTTTAACAGGCCCAGCACAATTTCACCGGGACGTTCGGCCCCGCTACCATGAATCTCGTCGTTGGCCGCAGCGCTGTGTTTGATGGAACTCAACCGGTTCGCCTCTTGGTACCTGTGCTTCAATGCACCGAGAGTAAACGAAAGGCCAAGGCAGTGCAAAATAATGGCGCATTCTGCACTTTACATAGACAAAAAAACGGCGGGCCCATGGCCCGCCGTTTCGGTTACCGGGTACCAGCCCGGCGCAATGCACCCGGCGAATAGTCGCGGGAGGTCCGCTCAATGCCGAATTCATAGGGGTTGTTTTCTTCGTTGGTCAGCCCCAGCGCCAGATAACGACCGGACAGCAGGTCATACAATACCTCGAAGGCGTAAAAGGGCACATCCACATCGTAGAACTGGGTAGCGTGGCCCTCTGCTACACGCCACAACTCACCACGGCCATCGTAATGGTCGATCACGGCTGCCTGCCAGGAGTCCTCATCAATGTACAAATCCCTGCGGGCATAGACGTGACGCTCACCCTCTTTCAGCGTGGCACGGATGTGCCATACCCGGTGCAGTTCGTAACGGGCATACTTCTGGTTAACATGCCCCGCCTTGATAATTTCATCGTAGGACAGATCGCGCCTCATGAACTCATAGGCGTTGTACGGGATGTACATTTCCTTCTTGCCGATGAGCTCCCAGTTGTAGCGATCCGGCGCGCCGTTGAACATGTCCAGATTATCAGAGGTGCGCAAACCGTCTGCTGCAGTGCCCGGACCGTCATAGGCCACCTGGGGTGCCCGGCGCACACGGCGCTGACCAGCGTTGTATACCCAGGCACGGCGGGGCTCGGCCACCTGGTCAATGGTTTCATGCACCAGCAACACGTTACCCGCCAGGCGAGCCGGCGCAGTAATTTTTTGCAGGAAGTAAAACAGCACGTTCGGATCTTCCTGCGGATCGTAGTTCTTCAACGCCGTACGGTAAGTCAGCTCATCGGTGAATTTCACCGCACTGAAGTCACCCGAGGCCGTCGGCGTAGCCTGGGCAATGTTCCTCTGGAGTGCACCGCCCCGATAACGGGTGATGTGGTTCCAGATCACCTCCAGACCATTGCGGGGAATCGGAAACGGTGTAGCGCTCCGGTAGTTGCCCAGGCCATTACCACCTTTGATCAGCTCGACCCTGGTGGCATTCTCCATGGTCTGCTCCATCACCTCCTCCGGATAGGTGGCAGTACGGTGGGTCTTGTACACCGGCATCACGTAGTCCGGATACGTTTTGATCATCGCGATCTGCCCGGTGGACAGCTTGTCTGCGTACTGATCCACATTGCTCTGATCAATGGTGAACAGCGGCTTTTCCTCCGCAAAGGGGTCGACGTAAACCTGGTCACCCTTGTAAGCCGCCGGAGGCGCGCTCAGGCCACCGTCCCAGGCCGGGATCTCCCCGCCATTACCAGCCTTGATGGCACCCATAGGCGTAAGAGTGTCGCCCAGTTTGGCCGCCTCTTCAGCAGAAACCGCGCCCCACGCATTGCCCGCGCATAACGCTGCGGATAGCAAGCCGGTAGCCAGTAGTTTCTTGTTCAGCTTCATCAGTTATACCTCATTAATAAACATTTCCCGGTCAGAAGGAGTAGGACACACTTGCTGACACAAAGTCCCGGTCGGTCAGTTCGTTGAACGGCTTGCCACCAAAGAAGTTGGTGTAGCCTATGTCAGCGGTGATCGAGTTCTGATATACGGCTTTCACAGAGAGGCCAACGGCCTTGCTGCCTTCGTTGAAGTTGCCACCCGGCTGCGGGGCGTAGCCCTTCACGTCGTGGCTCCAGGACAGCTGCGGAAACAGGTTCACGCCGGAGAAGGCATTCAGGTAATCCCACACAAAGCGGGCACGGTAGCCCCAGGAGAAGGAAGTGGTGAAGCCGTCGTTGGTGCAGTAGCTGGGGTTGATGTTGAGAGAATTCTCACCCAGTCCACCACAGGCATCCACGCCATTATCCGCGATCACCGGACCGACGCCAAAATTACCGGAGCGGCCATAACGCGCCTCGTCGTGGTCCGGCAGGTCATGCACATAGGTGGCACCGAACTCGGTGATGAAGGACATCCGGCTGGCCCCCATGATCTGGTCAAAGAACTTTATCAGAGTGAACTGCGCCTGAGATACGTTGAACCGGTCAAAGCCATCGGTCGCCTGCCCCTGCAACGCCGCCGGGTCGGTGACACCTCTTTCCTCCATAACCTGTTGTTGCAGCTGGCTGACGGGGCTGCCATCCACGGGGTTTTCAAGCTGCAGACCACCGTAGATCAGCTCGAACGCGTTCCACTGCAGGGGCATATTGTCCCGGAAGCTGTATTCCGCACCCAGAGACCAGCCGCCGGGGGTCGTGGTCGCGATACTGACCCCGTAAAGGTTGATGTTTTCCGGATATTCGATGTAGTAGGTCGGAAAACGCTCACCCTCCGCTTTCACCCTGCCACTGACGTACGGCAACCGGCTGTTGTACTTGATGTAATAGAAACCCAGCTCGGAATCATTCAGGGCCGGAACGTACCAGCGCATGGCGACACCGAACTGGTCATTGGCATCTGCCCTGCGGTCTGCCTCACGGGGGGAGATGAACCCCTGCTCGTAGGCCTGGGAGTCAGACAGCTGACCGGCCAGCAGTACCGGGCCACAACCGTCCGATACGAAGTCGTTGGTGGAGAAGAAGGTGCCGCAGTCGTCCGGGCGCACCGGCTCCCAGTCTGTCTGCACAAAGCCTTCCAGGGTGATGTTATCGGTCACACCCGCGGACAGGTAGAACATTTCCACCGGCAACAGCGCATCTTTCAGTTCGGCACCCGGGGCGCGGATGGCCTGAACATCGATCGGGTTAATGGTGTTGATGCCACCCTGGATGAAGGTACTCTCACCCCAGCTGATCACCTGTTTGCCGTAACGGGCGCTGACAGGAACGTTAGCGATGTACCAGTCGGAGAACACGTAGGCATCGAGGAATTCAGCACCCGAGGCGTTGTCCGAGGCCTCCGGATTCAGTTCACGACGCTGACCCACAAAATCCACGGCACGTTTTTCGTCTTTCAGTTCGAAGTCGTACCAGTAACGGCCGCGCACGAAGCCACCCACGCGGGTCAGCAGGTCGCTGTCGACGTTGTAATTGAGGAGCAGGTCGGTGGTACCCTTGACGATCTTGGAGACGGTATCGCCCTTTTCAAAGTTCAGGTTGCCGTCGTCATAGTTGTTACTTGAACCACCCACGTTACGGAGTTCCGGATCGCCGCCAGGCGCATACTCCGGCCCCAGGTTCCCTTTGGAAATCAACCTGCTGTCGGGGTCCTCAACTCGCCAGGCGGCACCGGCGGAGAGGGTGGTATCGAGGGATGCTTCCACCTCGCCCATGTAAAACGAAAGGGCCTGTGCCTGGCCCGAGATGCCGGCCGCCACTGCAACGGCCAGCGGCACTTTAGTCCACTGCTGCCACTGATGAGTTTTTCTTGTCATTGGAAGGCTACTCCATTGTTGTTCTGAGCGCTGCTCTGATTATTGGTGTTCACGATTTTGGAGGCTTCAAGCACAGTGCTTCGTGATGGTTGCACTATAGCGAACGCCATCGGTCGCTTTGATCAGTCAAAAGTATGATTTTGAGTCATACCGCCGGTTCCTCGCTTTCCGTCACTATAGTCGAGAAATTGGGAGGCAACCAGTTTGAAGCGGGTGGATTGGGTGAGTATTGAATTGGCGTGGAACTTAAAGAATGGTGCAATGCAAAGCGGAGGGGGGACCTCTTTCCAAAACACGCCCGCAAGTAAATATATGTAGGGCTCGGGTCGGGCCATCCATGGCCCTCCACGGTTTTGGAAAGAGATCCCCCTCCCCTTCGCTTCATAGCTGGGAGTTAACACATTAGCGCCACTCCCGAACTTTGCAAGAAATGCCGTTTTACAGCATTTCAATCGCCATCGCAGTTGCCTCACCACCGCCGATACACAAGGCTGCCAGGCCTCTGGTTTTGCCCTGGCGTTTGAGGGCGTGCATCAGGGTGACCAGCAGGCGGGAGCCGGTGGAGCCTACCGGATGACCCTGGGCGCAGGCTCCGCCGTGGATGTTGACTTTTTCCGGGTCGAGGCCGAGTTCTTTGATGGGCATCATGGCGACCATGGCGAAGGCTTCGTTGATTTCAAACAGGTCTACGTCGTCTTTGCTCCAGCCGGTTTTGCCCAGCAGGGTTTCGATGGCGCCTACCGGGGCACAGGTGAATTCACTGGGGTGCTGAGACTGGGTGCTGTGGCCGAGAATGCGGGCGAGGGGTTTGAGGCCACGCTTTTCAGCTTCGGACTCGCGCATCAGGACCAGCGCAGAGGCACCGTCTGAAATGGACGAGGCATTGGCGGCGGTTACGGTGCCGTCTTTGGCGAAAGCCGGACGCAAGGTGGGGATTTTTTCGATGTTGGCCGCGTGGGGCTGCTCGTCATCTTCGACCACCACTTCACCTTTGCGGGTTTTGACGGTGACCGGAATGATTTCATCTTTCAGCACACCGTCTTCAATGGCCTTTTTGGCGCGGGTCAGGGAACGGATGGCGTATTCGTCCATTTCCTCCCGGGTGTAGCCTTTTTGGTCGGCCACTTCCTGGGCGAAGGAACCCATCAGGCGACCGGTTTCAGCGTCTTCGAGGCCGTCCAGGAACATGTGATCCTGCGGTGCCTGGCCCGGCCCCATGCGGTAGCCCTGGCGGGCGCCCAGGAGCAGGTGCGGCGCGTTGGACATGCTTTCCATGCCGCCGGCCACCATGATGTCGTTGCTGCCAGCCTTGATCAGGTCATGGGCGAACATGGCGGCCTTCATGCCGGAGCCGCACAGCTTGTTGATGGTGGTGGCACCGGTACTGTCCGGCAGGCCCGCCTTACGCATGGCCTGGCGGGCCGGACCCTGCTTCAGGCCGGCAGGCAGGACGTTGCCCATGATGACTTCCTGGATATCCGTCGGCTGCAGGCCCGCGCGCCTGACGGCCTCGGCAATGGAAATGGCGCCCAGCTCCGGCGCGGATACCGGAGACAGACTGCCCATAAACCCGCCCATGGGGGTGCGTACGCCGCTGACGATGACTACGTTGTCCTGACTCATAATGTGAAACCTCTCAGTTTGTGTTGGTTGTTTGCCGTGGCTAATCCTTTATCTTTTCCGCGTCTTCCGCGGCCAGATATCCCTACGGCTTATGCGGCGCTTCCAGATATTCCCGGGACTGCATTTCCAGCAGGCGGGATTCGGTGCGCTCGAATTCAAAGCTAAGGCGGCCACCCTTATAAAGGTCAGTGATGGCCGCCTCGGCGGACATGATGACTTTGACGTTCCGGTCGTAGAATTCGTCCACCATGTTGATAAACCGGCGCGCCTGGTCGTCGGTGTCTTTGCCCATCACCGGGACATTACTGACAATCACGGCGTGGAATTCCCGGGCCAGTTCGATGTAGTCGTTCTGGCTGCGCGGACCGTCGCAGAGAGTCCTGAAGTCGAACCATACCACGTCATCAGAATGATAAACGGCCTTCATCTTACGCCCGTTGATGTCCAGTTCCAGTCCGTGACAACCCGCCTCCACCGCGAGGCTGTCGTAGCTGCGCTGCAGACTGGTATCGGCCTGGTCATCCAGCGGAAAGTGGTAAAGCTCCGCCTGCTCGAGGGTCCGTAGCCGATAATCCACACCGCCATCTACATTCACCACATCCGTGTGTTCTTTGACCAGGTCAATCGCCGGCAGGAAGCGCGCCCGCTGAAGGCCATCCTTATACAGACCATCCGGCACGATATTGGAGGTGCATACCAGGGATACGCCCCGGCTGAACAGCTCGTCCATTAACGTGGCGAGGATCATGGCATCGCCGATATCGGACACAAAAAACTCATCAAAACAGATCACCCGCGCCTCAAGGGCGAAGCGCGCTGCCACGGTTTCCAGGGGGTTCTTCTCCCCCCTGAGGGTTTTCAGCTCTGTGTGCACCCGCTGCATGAACCGGTGAAAATGTACCCGCATTTTGCGCTCAAACGGCAGGGCTTCATAGAAGGTGTCCATCAGGTAGGTCTTGCCCCGGCCGACACCGCCCCAGAAATAGAGCCCTTTGATGGGGCGGGTTTTGCCCTTCCTGAGTTTTTTCTTCAGTTTGACGAGTTTCTTCTGCTCTGCCTGCTCGGCTTCCACCAGTTTGTCATATAATGCCTGTAGCCTGCGCACGGCATCTTCCTGGGCGGCATCCCGGTGAAAATCGGGGCGCTGGAGGTCTTGCTGGTATCGCTCCCAGGGGGTCATTAAGCTGGACTGCTGTTCGGTCATTTGCGGCCATTCCCGACATAGTGGAGGTTTTCGACGGCGACGTATTGTCGCCGATTTTGGCTTTTTCCGCTACGGCCCTCAGGCTGGAAGCCTGGAACTCCAGACCTGAAAGTACGGTGCCCTGCCCCCCAGCCTTCGTCTGCCTTGCCAGGGCCGGTCAGAGAGGGCTGCGCCCGAGCCCTGCATATACATACTTGCGGTCGTGTTCTGCAAAGGCCTCCCCGGGAGCGCTCCTCCCCCGAGATCAGAGGGCTAAACCCAAGCAAAACCAGCAACCGGTAAAACAATAAGACGATTGGCTCACATCCACCCCATGGGCGAGACCAACAATCGGCGTTATACTCAGACCTCCGGGCTACCCAACGCAAAGGACAACCAGACTTATGACCAACCTGATTATTGCAGCCGCTGTAGCATTGGCAATCGGACTGGTACTCGGGCTGCTGATCGGCCGATCCGGCAATGGCCCGAGCCTGAAACAACGCCGGGCCGAGCAGCAGATCGAGGAATTGCGGAATGAATACACACGCTATCAGGCTCAGGTAAACGAGCATTTCATGGAATCCGCTGATCTCATGCGGCGCCTGAACGACACCTACCGGGATGTCAACGAGCACATGGCCCGGGGGGCAAACCGGCTGTGCAACGACGAAGACTGGCTGGACGAGCTGGAAGGGGACAAAGCTGGCTCCCGCCTGACCGGCTCCCCCGGTGAGAGCCTTGAACCGCCCCGGGACTATGCACTCAGAAAAGACCCGGAAGAGAAGGGCACCCTGGCCGAGGATTTCGGCCTGGCGAACGGGGGAAACACCAAGGGGTAGAGTCCCCTGCCCCGGCTTACACCGGGTTGTCGCAGTCGATGAAGCGATGGGTAATCCCGAACTCCCCGGCCAGCGCCTGACCCAGTGCGTGTACACCGTAACGCTCGGTGGCATGGTGTCCGGCGGCAAAATAATGGATGCCTTCTTCCCTTGCGGTGTGGGTGGTGGGCTCTGAAATCTCGCCGCTTATATAGGCATCCAGCCCGGCTTCCAGCGCCTTGCCGATGAAACCCTGCGCGGCACCGGTGCACCAGCCCACCCGCCTGATGGTCCCGGCCCCCTCGCCTACCCATAGCGGCGTGCGGTTCAGCTGCCGGGCCAGGTGTCTGGAAAACGCCTCCGGCGACATGGCTTCTTCCAGTTCCCCTTCCCACACCAGGCCGTCCAGCGGCCGCGGATTGCGAATACCCAGCACGTCGGCAAGCTGGCGGTTGTTGCCGTATTCGGGGTGGTCGTCCAGGGGCAAATGGTAGGCGACGAGGTTGATGTCGTTTTCAATCAACAGGCGCAGGCGTTCTTTCTTCATGCCTTGAATCCGCTGATCCTCGCCTTTCCAGAAGTAGCCATGGTGCACCAGAATCATGTCGGCATCGGCTTCAATGGCCGCTTCGATCAGAGCACGGGTGGCGGTGACTCCGGTTACGAGGGTGTTCACTTCTTTTTTACCTTCAACCTGCAGGCCATTGGGGCAATAATCCTGGAAGTTGCCTGGCTGCAGCCAGGTTTCCATTTGCCGCATGATGTCTGATCTGGTTGCCATGATTTTGGTCCTCTGAGCTTTTGATCCGACACTGGTTTAGCCTGATGCTCTTGGTGCTGCGACCGGTGGTGGGGAGATGGTTACAAAAAAACACCCCAAAGACAACCAAGTATGGCGCCGGGGGGGGCCACCCAAGCCCACCCACCGTTTTG
>JACIZI010000017.1 GCA_014359475.1 Marinobacter sp.
GGTGCTTTCCAAAACCGTGGAGCGCCAGGGATGGCGCGACCCGAGCCCCCCATGGACGGGTTTACGGGCGTGTTTTGGAAAGCACCCTCCGGCTCCCTCGCAGCCCCCGAAACAGGCGGCCCAAACAAAATGAGGAAAACAAGATGAGAAAAGCGCTGATCGTCGCCATGTCCCGAAACAGGGTCATCGGCCGCAACAACAAGCTGCCCTGGTACCTCCCCGGCGACCTCAAATACTTCAAACAGGCCACCATGGGCAAACCCATCATCATGGGTCGCAAAACCTGGGACTCCATTGGCCGCCCCCTGCCGGGGCGCATGAACGTCGTCATATCCCGCAATCCGGAATGGCAAGCCCCCGCCGGCACCGTGGCTGCAAAATCACTCGAAGAAGCCCTGGTCAAAGCCGAAGCACAGGCCGAACTCGATGGAGGAGAGGAAGTGATGATCATCGGCGGTGGACAGATCTACACCGAGGCGCTGCCAATCGTTGACAGGATCTACATCACCCAGGTGCACGCAGACGTGGAAGGGGATGCATTCTTTCCGGAAGTGAACTGGGACGAGTGGGAAGAAATCGGACGGGAGGATTTCTCCGCGTCCGATAACAACCCTTATGACTACAGCTTCGTGGTCTATCAGCGAGGCTGATTCGGCGCGCCTTTCTTTTTGCCGCCGTGCTTCTTCTTACCCGCTGGCGGCTGACCCTTGCCGGGGCCATTCCTGAAGTTGCGGGGGGCGGCTTTGCCGGGCCCTTTGCGGAAACCGCCCTTGCCGGGCGGCTTGCCACCCCGGCGCGGCTCGGCAGAGATCTCCGGCAAGGCTTCCGGTGTATCCAGCGGCAGCGAGGCGGGCTGGGCGCTCTCCAGCCAGCAGGCCAGGGCCCCGGCCAGCATCGCCATATCCATATCATTGCGCTCGGCAATGTCATCCAGCAGCGCCATGCTGCGGGCCAGCTTGCCGTCCTCCGTGAAACCCAGTAACTGGGCCTCGAACTGCTCTACCCGCAGGCGCTGAAGGTCCTTGGGCGAAGGCAGTTGATATGGCTCCATCGGTGAATTCGTGGCTCGCTCCAGCGTGCGCAGCCAGCTGCGCTCCCGGGGGGTGACCAGCAGAATTGCCTTGCCGGAACGTCCGGCACGGCCGGTGCGGCCCACCCGGTGGATATAGGCTTCGGTATCGTAGGGCACGTCGTAGTTGATGACGTGGGTGACGCGCTCCACGTCCAGTCCTCGTGCGGCAACGTCTGTCGCAACGATAATGTCCTTGCGGCCACGTTTCAGATCTTCCACCGTCTGTTCCCGCTGCCGCTGGTTCAGGTCACCGTTCAGAGGTGCAACGGCATGTCCCCGCGCCGACAGCTTTTCCGCCAGCAGCGTGGTTTCCGCCTTGGTGCGTACAAAGATGATCACACCGTCTGTGGGTTCCACCTCCAGAATCCGGGTCAGGGCATCCAGCTTGCGTTCCGCGTAGACGGGCAGCACGAACTGGGCAATCCGTTCCACGGTGCGGGTTTCACTCTTGATGCGAACTTCTGTCGCATCTTTCAGGTAGGTGCGGGCCACCTTCTGGATCTGCGGCGGCATGGTCGCGGAGAACAGTGCCCGCTGGCAGTTGTCCGGCACCTTCGAGAGAATCGCTTCCACATCATCGATAAAGCCCATGCGCAGCATTTCGTCAGCTTCATCCAGCACCAGGGCCTTGAGGCTATCCAGCTTCAGAGTACCGCGGCGGAGGTGGTCCAATAGCCGGCCCGGCGTGCCGACAATAACCTGGGCGCCGCGTTTCAGGGCCTGCAGTTGCGGACGGAAATCCTGGCCGCCATAGACTGGCAACACATGAAAGCGTTCGAACTTGCTGGCATAGGTCGTGAAGGCCTCGGCCACCTGGATGGCCAGCTCCCGGGTCGGGGCCAGGACCAGAATTTGCGGTTCACTGAGCGAGGCATCAATGCGGCTCAGCAACGGCAGCGCGAAGGCCGCGGTCTTGCCGGTGCCGGTCTGGGCCACGCCCAGCAGGTGATGGCCACTGAGCAGGGCCGGGATGGCCTCTGCCTGAATCGGAGTGGGTGTTTCGTAGCCAACAGCTATAATGGCCTCAAGAACGGTTGCGTCCAGACCCAGGTCGGCAAAGGATTGTTCTGACATGAAATTACTCGGTATACGGAAGGTGAACCACACCTTTGGTGTGTATGCTGGCTCAATTATAGCGGGAAAACGCAACAATTAGTATGTAAAATCCCACGGTTAAGTAGGTAGTTGCCGCTCCTCAGGCAGGCTGCGGCTTTGGTTTACCCGTCAGGAGCCTGATTATGACATTCGATGAATTGCTGGAAACCGGCCGTGGTGCAAACGAACTGGTCATCCCTGAAAGCTGGGCTCAGGGGCGGGCGAGCTTTGGTGGCGTGGTCGCCGGGCTGGTGTTTGACCGGATGCAGCGGCAGGTGGCTCCGGGTCGGCCCATGAGAGCTCTGCAGGTGTCATTTGTTGGCCCGGTGGTTCCCGGCAAACCCATGACAGTGACATCGGAGCTGCTCAGGGAGGGCAAGAGTGCCTCCCAGACGCTGGGGCGGATTAGCCAGGGCGATGCTACCTGCGTGGTGGCGACAGCGAACTTCGGTGCTGACCGGGAATCCGTTGTGCAGGTGTCCGGACGTTATCCGGCACCGGACTTCAAGGCACCTGAAGACAGTCAACCCATACCCCAGGTTCCCGGGGTGACCCCACCCTTCACACAGCACATTGAAGCCCGGTGGGCTGTCGGGAGTGTGCCGTTTACTGGTTGCGACAGCCTGCAGATGGGCGGCTGGATGCGTTTTACGGAAACCCCGGAAAGCATCAGCGATGCCCATCTGGTCGCGCTGGTGGATGCCTGGCCTCCCGCCGTATTACCGATGCTGCGGAAGCCAGCACCGGCCAGCACCCTGAGTTGGTCATTGGACGTGCTCCATCCGCGCCCTGAAATCCAGCCCGGGGAATGGCTGATGTATCTGGCGACGGTGGATCAGGCGGAAGCCGGTTATGGCCATACTCAGGCGCAAATCTGGAATAAGAAGGGTGAGTTGGTGGCGTTGAGCCGTCAGACGGTAACGGTGTTCGGTTAGCAGCCTGTCGGACTTAAGCAATCGTCGCGAGCAAGGTGAGAAAGCGAGCGAGGGGCGGCCCGTGGTCAGGCTGCCCGCTGGCTTTTGCAGGCATCGATAATGATGCGAGCAAACGCTTCCGGAGAATCCTCCTGCAGGAAGTGACCTCCATGCAGAGTAATATGCGGCTGGCCATGGGCACCGGGTATGCGCTTCTGCATGTGCCGCTCGCCACCACGGGTAATCGGGTCGCCGTTACTGAAGCAGGTAATAAACGGCTTTTTCCATCTCTCCAGCACCTGCCATGCGGCACGATTGGCGGCGCTGGCGGGATCTTCTGCCGTTACCGGCACCAGTTTCGGGAACGCCCTTGCGCCTGCCTTGTACTCAGGGCCGGGAAAGGGCGCTTCATAGGCGGCCAGCTCGCACCGGCTGAGGGCGCGCTCAGTGCCCATCTGCACAATGCGGCCAACCGGAAACCATGGGCTATGGGTGGCAAAGGCCTTCCACAGGGTAAAGACCAGCGGGACCGGGGTTTCGCCGGTGGGTAACATGCCGTTGCCCACGATGATGCGGCGGAAACGCTCCGGATGCTCGGCGGCCAGCCGCAGCCCCAGCAGGGAGCCCCAGTTCTGGCACACCAGTGTGATGTTATGCAGATCCAGCTGCTCCAGCCAGGCGGTCAGCCAGGCCATGTGGCGCTCGTAACTGTAATCCTCGATGGCGGCCGGTTTGTCCGACTTGCCGAAACCGATCAGGTCCGGTGCCAGCACCCGATGGCCGGCATCGGCCACCGGCATGATCATGTGCCGGTACAGGTAAGACCATGAGGGTTCGCCGTGCAGCATCAGTACCGGGTCCGCACAGCAGGGGCCTTCGTCTACATAGTGCATCCTCAGTCCTGGCTCAACATCCAGGTAGTGAGGTAAGAAGGGATAGTCCGGAAGGCCTGAAAAGCGGTCTTCATCGGTTCTCAGAATACGCATGCCATCGACTGTCCTGACTGATCAGTTGCGTGTTTGCAACGGAAATTGCGAGCGTCAGCAATCAGGATAAAGCACTTTGCATTCTGCTGTGTTTGGTTTGCGTAACAGAGCGTTGCCGGTTTGAATCAGGAGGCAATAGCGAACAACCGCTCGGGGTTTTCGACTTTTTCCAGGGCACTGTCACAGCAGTTCACCGCACCGCAATCGTCGGCAGAGCAAAGGGCGATGACGCGGCATTCGTTGCCGTAGCGGTTGTCATCCCGGTTACGGAAAATCCGGGTCCGGGAGAGAATGGAATCGCAGTGACCGCACAGCAGGGTGGGCACAGCGCTGTTCTCTGCCAGACGCGCAATGTAATGTTCGTTAATAGTCATAAATCAGCTCCTTTAACTGTGTCATCATAACGGCCGGATATGACAGAACCGGGACAGGGCCCGCGAGCAAATGTTTGATATGCCCGGAACGACAGTGTCGGATCAGGCTGCCGGGTCGCCCGGAACGGGGCGCCGGTTGGAGCGCTTATCCTCCCACTCCAGCTCCTTTGGGTCATACCAGCCGATCCGGTCCAGCACCTTGTCCCGGGTCACCGGGGACAGGGTGGGCCAGAGACCCATGAACTCCTCCAGGCCGCGTTCCCTCTGGCGTTGCTGTTTGCTCTGCAAGCGGTTGATAATACGGGGTAACTGCAAGGCTTCGCCGAGCTGTCCGGGCACCAGCACTTGCTGGCCCATCACCTTGCGACGGTGCATTCGGGCGGCCAGCACCTGCTGCAGGGCAGTAGCTGCCTTCAGAGCCGTTTCAGAGCTGAAGTTTTCTGTTCCGGACATGGGACCTGTTTGTTCAATCATCTGTTTGTTAAATGATCATTAACCGTCCACTATAACCTGAAAAAACGCCGGAGCTCCAGTACCCTGGCGGATGCAGAAAGGGAACTCTATGGTTTACGAAACACTTGAGCGTCGGACATTTCTCGCCACCCTGATTCTGGTTACCCTGGCGTTCATCTGGCTTATGCTGCCTTTTGCCGGCCCGATCTTCTGGGCGGTGGCGATTGCGCTGATCTTCCATCCGGTGCAGAACTGGCTGGCCGACCGTCTGGGAGACCACCGTTCACTGGTAGCCCTGATTACTCTGGCCATCTGTATGACCATCGTGGTGATACCGGTGCTGGTGCTGTCGGCATCGCTGGTGGCGGAAGGCCTGGGGCTTTATCAGAAAATCCAGGCCGGGGAGGTCCGGCCGGGCGAATACATTGACCGGGTGGTGGAGTCTTTCCCCGCCATCGAGTCCTTTCTTGGCCAGTTCAATCTGGAGTTCGGAGAATTGCGCGATCGGGCCGTCAGCGCCTTCATGGGCGGTAGTCAGTTCCTCGCGAAGCAGGCCCTCGGGTTGGGGCAGAATACATTCCAGTTTTTCCTGGGGCTGGCGCTGATGGTCTACCTGGCGTTTTTCCTGCTGCGTGATGGCGATCGGCTGGTGGCCCTGCTGATCCGCGCTATTCCCCTGGGTGACGAACGTGAGCGGCTGTTATTTGACAAGTTCGCCGAGGTGACCCGGGCCACGGTGAAGGGCAATCTTCTGATTGCCATTATCCAGGGGGGGCTGGGGGGCTTCATTTTCTGGATTCTGGGCCTAAATGCCGCGTTGTTGTGGGGGGTGGTGATGGCCATTGTGTCATTGCTTCCCGCGGTGGGTGCCGCTCTGGTGTGGGTGCCTGTGGCTATCTATCTGGCGGCGGTGGGTGACCTGGTGTCCTCGATCGTGTTGACTGCCTTCGGGGTGGTGGTGATCGGGCTGGCGGATAACCTGCTGCGTCCGGTGTTTGTCGGGCGGGATACCAGGCTGCCGGATTACATTGTACTGTTGTCCACCCTCGGCGGTATTGTCATGTTCGGTTTGAATGGTTTTGTCATGGGCCCGCTGGTGGCGGCCCTTTTCATGGCGTTCTGGGGCATTTTTATTCGCGAGTTCGGGGAGGAATCGGCGGTTGTTGGTGGGAAACCTGCTGTTACAGAAGGCAACGGAGATGGCACTGACAAGCACTGAAATTGTGATAGGCTTTGAGTTATCCGAGCGACACTGCCGGTGCAGCCATTGCCCGGCCACAGAACAATAACTGCTGGAGAAAACGCCATGATCAGACCTTCCGCCCGCCGGAATTACCTTTCAGCCCTGGCTGGTGTGCTGCTGGCCGGTACGTTTGCCGCAACCCCGGTGTCCGCCAATGAAGTGGTGGCCCTGAAAAATGCGCTTTATGGTGCCGGGTACGAAATCAAAAACGTAACCCCCGAAATGGATGCCGCCACCCGTTCCGCGCTGGAATCCTACCAGCAGTCCCAGGCACTCATGGTTACCGGAGAGCTGGATGCGGTGACCCGTGAGTCCCTGGGAATAGGCGGGGTTAGCCCGGCCGCTGGTGCCGCTGTTCCGTCACCAACCCGCTCCTCCCCGGCATCGGCACCGGCACCAGCGAAAAAGCCAAAGAGTGATGCAAAAGAAAAAGAGGCGGAAGACGGCGGCGGCTGGTCGTTCTGGTAAAGGCCCCGGGCAGCTTCATCGCCCTTAATAAAAAGCCCGCAAGGTGTCTGCCATGCGGGCTTTCTTGTGCATTGAACGGAATCAGTCGAGTTTGTCGAGATCCCGGACAGCGCCTTTATCGGCACTGGTGGCCAGCAGGGCGTAGGCCTTGAGTGCTGCCGATACCTTCCGTGTGCGTGCGCTATCGGGCTTCCAGCCTTTGGCGTTCCGGGCTGTGCGGCGTTTGTCCAGTTCGTCGTTGCTGACCTGGGCGTTGATGCTGCGGTTTGGAATATCGATCAGGATGGTATCGCCATTCTCGATCAGACCGATGGCTCCGCCGGCGGCAGCTTCCGGTGACGCGTGGCCAATCGACAGGCCGGAGGTGCCGCCAGAGAAACGGCCGTCCGTCAGCAGGGCGCACTCCTTGCCCAGACCCCTGGATTTCAGATAACTGGTGGGGTAAAGCATTTCCTGCATGCCGGGGCCGCCTTTCGGGCCTTCGTAGCGGATGATAACGACGTCTCCGGGTTTGACCTCATCACCCAGAATGCCTTCCACAGCGGAGTCCTGGCTTTCGTAGACCCGCGCGGTGCCTTCAAACACGTAGATGCTTTCGTCCACCCCGGCGGTTTTTACCACGCAGCCGTCCATTGCGATATTGCCGTACAGCACCGCCAGACCGCCTTCGGATGAATAGGCGTGCGCCACGGAACGAATACAGCCGTTTTCCCGGTCTCCGTCCAGGCTTGGCCAGCGGGTGCTCTGGCTGAAGGCGGTCTGGGTGGGAATGCCCGCCGGGCCGGCCTTGTAGAACTCCACTACCTCCGGGGTGGGCGACCGCATGATGTCCCACACCTGCAGGGCCTCTTGCATGGTCTTGCTGTGTACTGTGGGCAGGTCGGTATTGATCAGCCCGCCCCGCTCCAGCTCGCCCAGAATGCCCATGATGCCGCCGGCCCGGTGCACGTCTTCCATGTGATACAGGGGCGAGTTGGGGGCCACCTTGCACAGCTGGGGTACCTTGCGGGACAACCGGTCGATATCGGCCATGGTGAAATCCACCTGGCCTTCCTGGGCGGCGGCCAGCAGGTGCAGGATGGTGTTGGTGGACCCGCCCATGGCGATGTCCATGGTCATGGCGTTCTGGAAGGCTTCCAGGGAGGCAATGCTGCGGGGCAGCACACTGGCATCATTCTGTTCGTAGTAGCGTCTGGCATTTTCCACAATCTGGCGACCGGCGCTCCGGAACAGCTCTTCCCGGTCGGCATGGGTGGCCAGCAGGGAGCCGTTGCCGGGTAGTGCCAGGCCGATGGCTTCGGTCAGGCAGTTCATGGAGTTGGCGGTGAACATACCGGAGCAGGAGCCGCAGGTAGGACAGGCGCTGCGTTCATACTCCTCAACCATCTCGTCCGTTGCGGTGGGATCTGCGGCGATGACCATCGCATCTACCAGGTCCAGTTTGTGCTCGGACAACCTGGTCTTGCCGGCTTCCATGGGGCCGCCGGAGACGAAGATAGCCGGAATATTCAGACGCATGGCGGCCATCAGCATGCCCGGAGTGATCTTGTCGCAGTTGGAAATGCACACCAGGGCATCGGCGCAGTGAGCGTTTACCATGTACTCCACTGAGTCGGCAATGATTTCCCGGGAGGGCAGGGAGTAGAGCATGCCGTCGTGGCCCATGGCGATACCGTCGTCCACTGCAATGGTGTTGAATTCCTTGGCCACGCCACCGACCGCTTCGATTTCGCGGCAGACCAGCTGGCCGAGGTCTTTCAGGTGCACATGCCCCGGCACAAACTGGGTAAAGGAGTTGGCAACAGCGATGATCGGCTTGCCGAAATCGTTATCCTTCATGCCGGTGGCGCGCCAGAGGGCTCTGGCACCGGCCATGTTGCGGCCGGCGGTGGAGGTATGGGAACGGTACTGGGGCATGGTCTGGGTTCTCTCCGCAATGTCTGACTGATACAAGGGCCCGTAAGAATACCAGAATCCCGGTGTTTCGCATGACGGAAACCACAACCAGAGACTACAATGAGAAAATTGCCGGTCGATCCGCAGTTGCAGATATGGTGAAATCAACAATAATGAATGTTCCTCTGTTCCCCCTCGGTTCGGTCGTATTGCCTGGCGGCCGGATTCCCCTTCAGCTGTTCGAGCCCCGTTACACTGACATGCTGTCCCGCTGTATTCGTGAAGACCGGGGCTTTGTGGTGGTGTTGTTACGGGAGGGGCTGGAGACGCGCCGCAAGGTAGCGTTTTACGATATTGGCACTTATGTGCGCATTGTTGATTTCCGGCAACTGGATAACGGGTTGCTCGGGATTACCGTGGAGGGGGAAAGCAAGGTGACGGTGGTGCGCTCCTGGCAGCAGCAGGACGGCCTTAACGTCGGAGATGTGGAGTGCCTGCTGGATGAGCCCCGGGCGGCGGTGCCGGAAGCTTTCTCCGGGCTGGTGCAGGTGTTGCGGGCGTTGGTGCGTCACCCGGTTGTCAAAGAACTGGATATGGATCTTGATTTCGAGGATGCCCGGGTGGTGGGGTGGCGTCTGACCGAATTGTTGCCTCTTGAGCGGCACCATAAACAGGCGTTGCTGGAAATTCAGGAACCCATTGAGCGATTACGGCGCCTGGAAACCCTGCTGGATGAGCTGGAACAGCGTTGATCAGGAAGCGGGTGCGTAGCGCACCATTGCCTCTGCGAAGTGGTTCGCCAGATACCAAAGCAACAACACCAGCCCGGCACCACTCAGGATCAGACTGCTGCTGTCCAACCCCAGGTGAATCCGGTCGTAGCGGCTGTAGCTGGCCCGCACAGCGGCAGTTATCGCCAGACCCAGCAGTAGCCCGCCAACCACATCCGTAAACCAGTGAACCCCCAGGTACAACCGGCTCAGTCCGGCTAACAGCATCGGCAGACTGAGTAGCAGGTAGATTTGCCAGCGGTAGTGGCCCCGGTATTCCCGTGCAATAAATGCCGCCGCCATGGCGAAAAATACCGTGGTGCCCGCGGTATGGCCGCTGGGAAATGCGCCGGACTGCGGTGTCAGGTTAACCAGATCCGGTCGGGAGATGCCGGTCAGTTGTTTCAGGCCCCAGATGGCGGCAACGGTAATAAAGGCAGCCACAAGGCAGTGAATGGCTGCCGCATAGTAGCCCCGGAAGGTTAGCCCGATGATCGCCAGCATAGTGCCGACGATCAGGACCGGAGGGTCACCAGCCAGGGTGATGGCCACAAACGCCGGATCCAGAACCGGGTGCCGCAACGCCAGAAACCAGTCGCTGGCCAGCTCGTTAAAAGTCTGCAGGGTGCCCTGGGTAGCCAACAGGGTCCAGATCAAAAACAGTGCGCCTGCGCCCAGTGCCATACTGGACGATGTCAGGGGGAATTCGCCGCTGCGGTCGGGACGTTCGCTGCTATAAAGTCGCCAGAATTTGTGGGTGGCCGTATAGCGGGCCATGCGCCGCTGCAGCCATTGATAGATCCGACCACGGGAACCCAGGCGCAACTGCACCCGGAACAGCAGCAGATAAACCAGCGCCAGGGCTCCCAGGCTGACACCCAGTACTGCATAGAAATGGGGCGGCGGTTTGAATTGCAGGGCCAGGGCACTGCCCACCAGATAACCAGGCAGAATGTACACCGGTGCCCAGCCGATGGCAGAACCGACGTTGAAAACCAGAAAGCGCTTCCAGGGCATCATCAGGGCTCCGGCAATCAGAGGGATTACCGGACGTATCGGGCCAATGAATCGCCCGATAATCACACTTTTGCCGCCATGGCGACGAAAGAAGCGCTCCCCACTGGTGATCATTCCCGGATAGCGGCTGAAAGGCCACACCCTGTGCAGCCGGCCGGTGAACTGGCGGCCAAGGGCAAAGCTGATTCCATCCCCGGCAACCGCCCCCAGTCCGGCCCAGAGCAAAGCTTCGGGAAGCGGCATGCCGGTTTTCCCTGCCAGAAGCGCTGCCCCGAACAGTAAAGCCACCCCGGGGACGACAACGCCGGCGATGGCCAGGGATTCCACAAAGGACACCGCAAGCAGTGTGATGGCGAGCCAGCCCGGATTTGTCTCAAGCCATGCAAGCAGGGGAGCCATCCATTCCGGGGTCATGATGCCTGACGGTCTCCCTCACTGAACCACAGGGAATCTGCACCCCGTTTTCTGGCGGCTTCCAGCGCGGCGCGTGTACGCCTGCGCAGGGAATCCGGCCGGGTGTCGCCGGGCACCCGGGTCGTGCAACCGACACACACCGTGACCTTGCCCACCACCGGCCAGGCTTGTTCGCTGATCGACCGCCTGACCCGCTCTGCAATCACCCGCACACCGTCTTCGGGTGTGAAGGGCAGAATCAGGAAAAACTCTCCTTTATCCAGCGTGTAAAGGGTATCTCCGGCGCGGATCACATCAAACAGGTGCGCGGTAAGCTGCCGGCTCAGTTCCCGCAGTCGCTCCCGGCCATGCAGGTCTTCCAGCTCGTCCAGATAATCCACGGAGGTGAGCACCACGGATAGTGGGTGTCCGGTAGCGATCGCACGGCTGATTTCCTTGTGCAGCGTTTCATCCAGGAAGCGGGCATTATGGGCCCCGGTAACCGGGTCGGTTATTGCCAGATCTTCTGCCGACTGGGCCATGTGGTCGTAGTGCCAGGTATACAGCGCCGCAATGCCCAGCAGAATGATATTGCCTGCCAGGGTTACCGTTGCGTTCAGGGGGGATTCGTGGCTGTAAAGGAAAATTGCCAGAGCGACCAGCAGCCCCAGGCCGAGACCCAGTGCCTGACGCAGTGGCAGGATCAGCAGGTTCAGCAGCAGTATTGGCAGTACCCAGTAGCTGGTGGCCACCGGCTCCAGAGCAAGCATGCCCACCACCAGGCCGGCGTTGAGAGCCGCCAGGATCGGCAGGTGCCCCGGTGCGCTGAGTTGCTGGCGGCGGCACACCAGTGTGTAGATGCAGCCGGTCACGCCAACCAGCCCCATTACGGTGGCCAGATAGAACAGGTCATAAAAGCCGTAGCTCAGGTTTTGCATGGCCAGCACCGCGATGAAAAAGCTCGCGGTCAGATAACCCGCCATGTGGGTAATGGTGCGCAGTCTCGTCTCGGTCATGACAGGGTCTCTCCGGCCCGGGTGCCGTCTTGTGGGGGCGGGTTCCAGGTACTGTAGGACTGTATCCGGTCACCGCCCTGTTGCTGGGCCCGACGCAGGGCGTTGGCGGCCGACAGTTGCAGACTGTCCGCGTCGTCGCCGATGTTCAGTCCGGCCACCCCGGCACTCACGGTCAGGTCCAGGCCGTGACTGGTCAGCAGTGTGCCCAGGCCACTGCGGATATTCTCGGCCCGGCGCCCGGCTTCGCTGCTGGCAATGCCAGGCAGGATAATCAGGAACTGCAGGTCGGCCACGCGGTAGTAACTGTCAAAATCACGCAACTGGGAATGCAGGTAGCGGCCGATACGCGGCAGAATGGAGCGGATGTCCGCATCGGGGCTGGTCTCGCTGAGATGGGCGTCCAGGCCGATCATCACCACCGCCATGTCGATGCCTTCCCGCTCGCTGCGCTGGATTTCCTTGTGCAGGTCCGCTGACAGGTATTGCCGGCTGGCGGCCTGGGTGAGTTCATCGGTGCGGCGCAGGGGGGCCAGTTGCCTGGATTTGTATTCTCTCAGAAACACCATGATGGTGCACAGGCAGAGCGTGAGAAGTCCGGCGCTGGCCATCTGATGACGATCAATGAACTCACTGTAACCGGTCATCAGGACAATGGTGGTTGTCAGGAAAATCAGTGCCAGAAAAGCACCTGCTGCAAGGGGCAGCAGAGCCAGCAGAACCAGGGGGAAGCTGAATATCCAGGGCGCCAGGCTGTGCTGGCCGGTGATCTGGCTGGCAAGCAGCAGGGCAGCCAGCATTGCCAGCAGGGCCAGGCGTACCAGTTTGCGGGGGATACGCTCCGTGCGCTGACCGGAGGAGGTGCTGCTCCAGATCAATCCCGCACTGACAGCGGAGACCAGCGCAGACAGGTAGTCGCCACTGAGGGCGGTGTAGACCGCCAGCAGAACCAGTGCCGTCAGGCTGACACGGGAAAACTGGCTGAGCAGAAATTTTTCGGCCATCTGGGCCATGGGTATCCTTCCTCTGTCGTGCATCCGTTTTCGGGCCGGCCCGGAAAACAGTTTTTCTGCGGGTAGCGGGTGCACGGTATAATAAAGCCTCGGGATGCGTACTGGAACCTGGCAGGGTAAAGTGTGCACCCCGGAACACAGTCAGATATGCGAGTCAGGAAGGTAACAGAATGGATATTGCAGCTTATATGGCCCAGGTGGGTAGTCAGGCACGTGCCGCGGCAACGGCAGTAGCGCGCTCCACAACGGCGGTTCGTAACCGGGCCCTGCTGGCCACGGCGGAAGCTCTGGACGCGGCCCGCGATGAGCTGGCAGAGGCCAACAAAAAAGATCTCGAGCAGGGCCGGGCAAACGGTCTGGATGCGGCCATGCTGGATCGCCTGGAACTGACCCCGGCGCGCATTGATACCATGATTGAAGGTCTGCGGCAGGTGGCATCCCTGCCCGACCCGGTGGGCGAAATGACCGACATGACCTATCGCCCGTCGGGGATTCAGGTTGGCAAGATGCGGGTGCCGCTGGGTGTCATCGGCATTATCTACGAATCTCGTCCCAATGTGACCGTTGAGGCGGCCAGTCTGTGCCTGAAATCCGGTAATGCCACCATTCTGCGGGGTGGGTCGGAGTCTATCCATTCCAATCAGGCCATTGCCGCCTGCCTGGAAAAGGGTCTGCGTGAGGCCGGCTTGCCGGAAGCGGCAGTGCAGGTAATCCGCACCACGGACCGCGCTGCCGTGGGGGAACTGATTACCATGCCCCGGTACGTGGACGTCATTGTGCCCCGCGGTGGCAAAGGCCTGATCGAGCGTATCAGCCGGGATGCAAAAGTGCCGGTGATTAAACACCTGGATGGTATCTGCCATGTTTATATCGACAGCCATGCGGATCCGGAAAAGGCACTGCGAGTGGCGGTCAATTCCAAAACCCAGCGGTATGGCACCTGTAACACCATGGAAACCCTGCTGGTGGATAGCGAGATCGCCGCTGACTTGCTACCACTGCTGGCGCAACAGTTTCGGGAGAAAGGCGTGGAATTGCGTGGCTGTGACCGTTGCCGCGAGATACTTCCGGGCATTGTAGCGGCCACGGAGGAAGACTGGCAGACGGAGTACCTGGCCCCGGTGCTCGCGGTACGGGTGGTGGACGGGCTGGACGCAGCCATCGCCCACATTAACCGTTATAGCTCCCGGCATACCGACAGCATTGTGACCGAAAACTACACCCGGGCCCGGCGCTTTCTGACCGAAGTGGATTCCAGCTCGGTGATGGTCAATGCCTCTACCCGTTTCGCCGACGGTTTCGAGTACGGGCTGGGAGCGGAAATCGGTATTTCCACTGACAAGCTCCATGCCCGGGGACCAGTGGGGCTGGAAGGTCTGACCTCCCGCAAGTATGTAGTGTTCGGCGACGGACATATCCGGACCTGATGCCATGCAGGTAATCTACGGAGGCACCTTTGATCCGGTCCACCACGGCCATCTTCGCCTGGCGGTGGAACTCAAAGAGCAGCTCGGGGTTGCAACGATCCGGCTGGTACCCGCCTATGTGCCGCCGCACCGGGATGAGCCGGGTGCCACCCCTGAACAGCGACTGCGGTTGCTGGAGCTGGCCATAGCCGGTGAGCCTGGCCTGGTGCTGGATGACCGGGAAGTTCGCCGGGAGGGAGCTTCCTACACGACGGATACTCTGCGCCAGCTCAGGAATGCCATGGGTTCTGATGAACCGCTGGCCATGGTAGTGGGCACCGATGCCTTTGCCGCCTTTGATCGCTGGCGGGACTGGGACCAGATCCCGGAGCTTGCCCATATCGTGGTGGTCGAACGTCCGGGAGATCCGCTGGACCCTGAAGGTGTTCCCGCCAGATTGCTGGCAGAGCGGAGGGTGGAGCATCCCTCCGAATTGCGGCATACACCGGCTGGCAGAGCGCTCATTCTGGCCCCGCCGTTGCTGGATATTTCCGCCACGGGCATCCGCGATCGCATCGCCGGCGATCGGTCCCCGCGCTACCTGTTTCCGGACGCCGTCTGGGACGAAATCCGCCGGCTGGGACTGTACGGCTGCCCGCCGGGCCGTCGTTAGCTGCCCTGAGCGCAATTATTAGTGGTACAATCGCCGCTGAATATGTCCAGCCGGTCGCCAGCCAGCCTGGCGGTCCGCACAACAGGGTAAATATGCAGGCAGAACAACTGAAAAATCTCGTGATTGAATCACTGGAAAACCTCAAGGCCAAAGATATCAGTGTGATTGATGTCCGTGACCGCACCAGCGTAACCGATTACATGGTGCTGGCCTGCGGTAACTCAAGTCGCCATGTGAAATCATTGGCGGATTCGGTGCTCAAGGATGCCCGTGAGCAGGGGGTCCGCACCGGCAATGTTGAAGGTGAGGGTGGCAGCGACTGGATCCTGCTGGATCTGGGGGACGTGGTACTGCATGTGATGATGCCGGCGACCCGTGAATTCTATGATCTGGAGCGTCTCTGGCGCGACGCACCCGACCTGGGTGCGGCTGGTAGCGAGTAATCATGCGCTTGCGTCTGATCTGTGTAGGGCAGAAGATGCCCGGCTGGGTCAGCGAGGGTTATCAGGAGTACAGCCGCCGAATGCCTCCCGAAATGCCCCTCGAGCTGGGAGAGGTGCCGCTGGCCCATCGCGGCAAGAATCCGGATATTCCCCGGCTGATGCAGAAAGAAGGTGAGGCCCTGCTGGCCGCGGTGGGTGCCCGTGACCGTGTCGTCGCGCTGGACGTGCAGGGGCAGGCCTGGTCTACAGAAAAGCTTGCCTCGCAGCTGGAGAACTGGCAGCTGGACGGACGGGATGTCAGTTTTCTGGTGGGTGGCCCCGATGGATTGCCCTCCGAGTGCCTGGAAAGGGCCGATCAGCGCTGGTCCCTGTCACCTCTGACGCTACCCCATCCACTGGTACGCATACTGGTGTCCGAGCAGTTGTATCGGGCCTGGTCGGTCACCCGCAATCACCCTTACCACCGGGCCTGAGGGGGCATCATGTCGTGGGGAGACTTCAAGGATGTGGCTGCCGAGCGTCGCCTGTTTCAGCGCCGCGCACTGGTCATGCTGTTGCTGGTCATCGCCGCTTCAGGCCTGCTGGCGGGCCGCATGTATTACCTGCAGGTCGTAATGCACGATACCTACAAGACACTTTCCGACAAGAACCGGGTTCAGGTGCAGTCGGTGGCTCCGCCCCGGGGGCTGATCTATGACCGCAATAATGTGCTGCTTGCAGAGAATCGCCCGGTGTTCAGCGTCACCCTGGTGCCGGAGCGGATCGACGAACTGGACCGGACACTGGAACGTCTGCAGTCAATTATTGATATTTCCGGGGAGGATCTTGAACGCTTCCGGCGACGCCTTACCGAGCCGCGCCGCCCCTTCCAGGAGCTCCCTCTTCGCTATGACCTGACGGAAACTGAAATCGCCCGCCTGGCGGTTGTGAGGCACCAGATGCCAGGGGTCGAGGTGTCGGCCGAGCTGGTCCGTTACTACCCGTTCAGTGAGCTGACCTCCCATGTGCTGGGCTTTGTCGGCCGTATCAACCGGGAGGAACTGCAGCGCATTGATCCGGTCAATTACGCAGGTACCAACTACATTGGCAAGTCCGGTATCGAACGTTTCTATGAACAGGCACTGCATGGCGAGGTGGGCTACCAGCATGTGGAAACCAACGCCCGGGGCCGGGTGCTCAGAGTGTTGGAGCGGGAAAACCCGGAGCCAGGGCGCGATCTGCAGTTGCACCTGGATATGCGTTTGCAGCGGCTGGCCTTCAAGCTGCTTGACGGACGACGGGGGGCGATCATTGCGGTTGAGCCGGATACCGGCGGAATCCTGGCGCTCGCCAGTGTGCCGGGGTTTGATGCCAACAAATTTGTCACCGGAATCAGCGTGGCAGATTATCAGGACCTCAGTACCAGCCTGGACAAACCCCTGTTCAACCGGGCGCTGCGTGGCCAGTATCCACCGGGGTCCACCATGAAGCCAATGCTCGCCATTGCCGCCCTGGACAGCGGAGCCACCACCCGCAACAGAACCATCTGGGATCCCGGTTACTACCAGATCAATGGCAATGGCCGTCGTTACCGGGACTGGAAACGAACCGGCCATGGCTGGGTCGACCTGAACAACGCCATTGCCGAATCCTGTGACGTTTATTTCTATGATGTGGCGCTGGAGATGGGCGTGGACACCATGCAAAGTTACCTGTCCCGGTTCGGCTTTGGCGAGGATGCGGCCCTGGATGTCTCGGGTGCGCTGAGTGGCCTGTTGCCTTCCCGGGACTGGAAAAGGGCCGTGCGGAATGCGCCCTGGTATCCGGGTGATTCTGTCAATATGGGGATTGGTCAGGGCTTCATGCTGGCAACGCCGTTGCAGCTGGTCACTGCCACTTCGGTTATCGCCAATCGCGGGCGTTGGCATGAGCCGCATCTGCTCCGGGAGGTGAAGGGAGGCGGTGAGGCAAGCGATCTTTTGCCCCGCGGTGATCATTCAAATATCAACCTCAAGGACCCGGAGGACTGGGAGTATGTGGTGAATGCCATGGAAGATGTCATGCACGGAGCAAAAGGTACGGCCCGTTACGCAGGGAGAGGGGCGGATTATCGCATGGCGGGCAAAACCGGAACGGCTCAGGTATTCAGTCTGGAAGAGGGGGAAGAATATGATGCGGATGAGGTTCGTGAACGGCTTCGGGATCATGCCATGTTTGTCGGCTTTGCGCCTGCAGATGACCCCCGGATAGTGGTATCCGTCATTGTCGAAAACGGCGGCAGTGGCAGTGGCACCGCGGCACCTGTGGCCCGGTCCCTGTTTGATGCCTGGCTGAGTAATTTCGGTGAGGGCGGCCCGGTAAAGCAGGTTACAGCGATCGGAGGGGAGGGGTAGCCCAATGGTGGCACACGGTTTGTTCGATGCGACAACGGGAGATGGCCTGGTTCCACGCAAAAGCTGGTGGTCGATCGTTCACATTGATCCCTGGCTGCTGCTGCTGCTGGTTATTCTGGTTACTGGCGGCCTGTTTGTGCTTTACAGCGGTGCAGACAGGGATATGGCAGTCGTGGAAGCCCAGGGTATACGTTTGGGCATTGCGTTCCTCGTGATGCTGGTGTTTGCCCAGCTGGATCCGGCGGTATACAGGCGCTGGGCTCCCTGGTTATTTCTCGCCGGCCTGACTGCGCTTGCGGCGGTTTTGCTGGTCGGGACAGGGGCCAAGGGTGCACAGCGCTGGCTGGACCTGCCCGGGTTGCCGCGCTTTCAGCCGTCCGAGATCATGAAGCTGGTGGTGCCGATGATGGCGTCCTGGTACCTGTCCCGATACTACCTGCCTCCGGGTTTCAGGACGATCACTGTTGCGCTTGCCATTGTATTGGTGCCGATGGCGATGATCGGATTGCAACCGGACCTGGGGACGGCCTTGCTGGTCGGGAGCGCGGGGCTGTTCGTTGTGTTTTTTGCCGGCATCAGCTGGAAGCTGATCAGTGCATTTCTTGGCCTGGTGGCCATTGCCGCACCGCTGATGTGGTTTTTTGGTATGCGTGAATACCAGAAACAGCGTGTACTGACCTTGCTGGATCCCCAGAGTGACCCCCTGGGGGCGGGGTGGAATATTATCCAGTCCACGACAGCCATCGGCTCTGGCGGAATGGAAGGCAAGGGCTGGCTTCAGGGTACTCAGTCGCACCTGGCATTTCTGCCGGAGAGTCACACCGATTTTATCGTGGCGGTACTGGCGGAGGAATTCGGTTTTGTCGGGATGATGGTGTTGCTGGGGGTGTATCTGTTGATCCTCCTGCGCTGCCTGTTTATAGCCACCACAGCGCAGGACTCGTTCAGTCGTTTGCTGGCTGGCGCGCTGACCATGACGTTTTTCATCTATATTTTTGTGAATATGGGGATGGTGAGCGGGCTGCTGCCGGTGGTCGGCGTGCCGCTGCCGCTGATCAGTTATGGTGGCACCTCTGTGGTCACCCTGATGGCCGCCTTTGGGGTATTGATGTCGATCCACACCCATCGCCGGATGATCGGGGCGTAATGGTTGCCAGGGGTATGGTCGTGATAGTCTTGATTAAACGGGTCTTAAAAGCATGCAATCAGTAAAAGTTTCAGTCCGTATGCAACCACTGGGGCTGGCAGCGCTGGCGTTTGCCATTTTTCTGGCCGGCTGCAGCTCGACACCCGGGCCGTCGGACTCCCGCTACCTGATGGACCAGGACAGGGCACCGGCGGGCAATTTCGATGTCAGCGCCCTTAACGACGCCGTGCCGCGCTTTGAAGCGCCGCGCCGGGCGGGCAACAAGAGCCCTTATGAAGTATGGGGTACAACGTATCGCGTGCTGGACAGTAACCAGGACTATGTGGAGAGGGGTGTTGCCAGCTGGTATGGCGAGAAGTTTCACGGCCACAGTACCTCCAATGGTGAAACCTTCAATATGTATGCCATGACGGCAGCTCACAAGAGCCTGCGAATTCCGTCCTATGCCCGGGTAACCAATCTGGACAATGGCCGGTCGGTGATTGTGCGGGTCAACGACCGGGGGCCGTTTCATGGCGACCGGTTGATTGATCTGTCCTATGCAGCCGCCAAAAAGCTCGGCTACCAGAGCCGGGGCACCGCCCGGGTGGAAGTCGCCGCTATCACTGTGGACCAGGACGGTGCCATGAGTATCGCGGGGGAGCCCTGGCCGGGCCCCTCCGCCGGCACGAAGGGCAATGAGAAGGGCCACTTTGTGCAGATTGCATCCTTCAGCAGCCCCTCGCCGGCAGAGCAGTTACTGGCGCGGGTGCAGACTGCCACCGAGGATCCGGTCCGGGTTCGGGCTATTACCACCGGCGGAGGGCGTTTTCACCGTGTGCAGGTGGGCCCCTTCGCCAGTGAGGGGGATGCCCGGGAAGCCCAGGGTCGCCTGCAACGGCTGGGCTTCAGCCAGTCGATTCTGCTGACCGATATGCATTAGGGAACCTCTGCGGAGTTAATCAGAGGCGTCCCGGAATACGCCGTTGGCTGTGGTGAGTACCATGGCCGGCGATCAACACCTGTAAATCACAAACTGAATGGACCCATGGGAACTACAATCGTCGCTCGATCCTTTTACGCCGTCTTACTCCTACTGACCCTGACGCTCCAGCAGGCAATGGCCCAGTCTGTGCTGATTCCTTCGCCGCCGGCGATTGCGGCCAGCTCCTATCTGCTGATGGACCCGAAAAGCGGCACCATCCTGATGGAGGAAAACAGTCACGAGCGGCTGCCACCGGCCAGTCTTACCAAGATGATGACCGCCTACATCGTTGAGCGTGAACTGGACGAGGGCCGGATTTCCATGTCGGACATGGTGCCGGTCAGCGTGAATGCATGGAAAACCGGCGGTTCCCGTACTTTTATTCAGGAAGGTACGCAGGTACCCGTGGAGGATTTGCTCAAGGGTGTGATTATTCAGTCCGGTAATGATGCTTCTGTGGCCCTGGCCGAGTTTGTGGCGGGCAGTGAGGACGCCTTTGTGGATATCATGAATCAGCAGGCGCAGCTTCTGGGGATGAAAGATACTCACTTCGAGAACGCCACGGGGTTGCCGGCGAAAGACCACTATTCCACTGCCCATGATCTGGCCCTGCTGGCTCAGGCGATCATCAACGATTACCCGGAAAACTACGGTCTCTACGCCGAGAAGCACTTTACCTACAATAATATCCGGCAGCCCAACCGCAACAGCCTGCTCTGGCGTGATGATAGTGTCGACGGTCTGAAAACCGGCCACACGGAAGAAGCGGGTTATTGCCTCGTGGCCTCAGCGAAAAAGGGTGACACCCGGTTTATTGCTGTAGTGATGGGCACAGACAGCACTGCAGCACGTGCCCGTGAAATACAGAAAATGCTCAATTACGGCTTCCGCTACTACACTACCGAAAAGCTGTTCAGTCAGGGGCAGGAACTGGTCAGCAGTCGTGTGTGGGGTGGCCTGCAGAATGACGTGTCGATCGGTGTCACCGGTGATGTCTACGTTACCATTCCCCGGGGTGCCCGGCAGAACCTGGAATCTTCCGTGGATCTGGACTCGGTGATCCGCGCGCCGGTCAGCGCCGGTGACGAACTGGGGCGGGTGACTGTGTTGTATGACGGTAAATCCATTGTGGATCAGCCCGTGGTGGCGTTGAGTGAAGTGCCCGAAGGCGGCCTGTTCAAGCGCCTCTGGGATGCCGTCAAACTCTTCTTTGTACAGCTGTTCCAGTAAGAGGCGGCCATGAGCGAACCCCAAGCCCCTAAAATCGAATTTCCCTGTGACTATGTGGTCAAGGTGATCGGCGACGCTGCTCCGGATTTCCGGGAGTTTGTCATGGAAGTAGCGGAACAGCACGCCCCCGGCATCCAGGAACACCGGGTCATGGTGCGGGCCAGCAGCGGCGGCCGGTTTACCTCGGTTCAGGTGACCATTGTGGCCACCGGTGAAGCCCAGCTCAAAGCCCTGTTCGAGGATCTCAAGGCCAGTGGCCGGGTCCACATGGTGCTCTGACCAGTGGGCCGGCTGATTGTCCGCTCTCTGGGAGAGCAGCCCTATACGCGGATCTGGGAAGCCATGAAGGCCTTCACCGCCAACCGGCATGCACAGACGCCTGACGAGCTCTGGTGCCTGGAGCACCCGCCGGTCTATACCCAGGGGCAGGCGGGCAAGGCAGAGCACATTCTGAACCCCGGTGACATCCCGGTCATTCAGGTTGACCGGGGCGGGCAGGTGACCTATCACGGGCCAGGACAGCTGGTGGTTTACCTTCTGATCGATCTTTCGCGGGCCCGGCTGGGTGTGCGTGAGCTGGTGGATCGCATTGAGCAGTCGCTGGTGGCGGTGCTGGCGGGTTATGGCATCGAAGCGGCCCCACGGCCGGATGCTCCCGGCGTGTATGTGAACGGAGCCAAAATCGCGTCACTGGGGCTGCGGGTGCGCCGGGGCTGTTCTTTTCACGGACTGGCGCTGAACGTTGGGATGGACCTGGAGCCTTTTCGCCGGATCAACCCTTGCGGCCATGCCGGTATGCCCATGACCCGGATCCGGGATTTCCGGGCGGATGTGAACATCGGGACGGTCACCGTAGCGCTGGTCTCCGAGTTGGCGCACAGGCTTGGGGCAACAAGGGTGGAGCACCAGCAAGGGTTGCCTCAGCTGGCGGAACCGTCGTAACAGCAGACCCTGTTGCGTCCCAGTCCTTTGGCCTGATACAGCGCTTCATCGGCCCGTTGCAGGAGTCGGTCAATGGATTCCGAGCCGCGAATGGTGGCCACTCCGGCGCTGACCGTGAGGGGGATTTCCCGGCCCTGGTAGGATACCGGGTTGCGATGGATGGCTTCCCGGAAACGCTCGCCGGTCTGTAGTGCTTCGCCGGCCTCGGTTTCCGGCAAGAGCGCCAGGTACTCCTCTCCTCCCCAGCGGGCAATGGTGTCTACTTTCCGGCACTCATTTTTAAGTGTTTGCGCCACACGGACAATTACCTCATCCCCCGCCTGATGGCCAAACTCGTCGTTTACGTTCTTGAACCAATCGATATCCAGCAACACCACGGAGAAGGGGCGCGCGTTGCGCAGGTAGCGTTCGTATTCCACCGCCAGCCGGTCCATGCCTTCGCGCCGGTTGGCGAGGCTGGTCAGGGCATCATGGGTGGCAGCGTATTCGAACTCCGCTGCCAGTTTCAGCAACCGCGACTTGGCACGTCGCCGGCTCTGATCCAGGACATAGCAGGAGCCCATTTCAAACACCAGCACGGCAACCATGGTCACCCGGAAGCTGGTGCTATAGGGGGTATTGAAAATCGCATCCCCGATGGGACTGAACAGTATAATCGCCGCCCCAAGTCCTCCGGCGCAGGCAATAATGCCTGTGCGGGGCGTGCTGATGTAGAAGATGACGGGGGGATAGGCAAACATCCAGATGATGGCAGAGCCTTCCTCCAGGGCCGTGATCGCAAAGAATACAAACAGGCCGGTGACGATTGCGATGAAGCTGCGGCGTTGCAGAGCCTCCCGGCGGGTTAGCAGATATACCAGGCCGTTAAGGGCGAGCAGTGCCATGAAAAAGATCAGAACCGGGGTGCTGTGCGCATCTTCCCGCAGGTAGGCGCGGTAGGCGAAGAACGCCAGCGTCGGGATAGCGGCAAGGGTCAACCAGCCGATGAGAGCCGGCACAGGTATCTCTCCGGATACGCGAAGTTGCGCCAGATCCTCGTCCGTTCGCTTGTGGTTAGGCTGTGTCATGGAATACTTTTTGTTGTTTGACTGTTCGCCCGCGCTCCGGCAGTCTTGTTCTCCGGGCGTTCAAAGCACCAATTCTAGCTTGCTTGTCCGGCTCATGCTGTGAAATTAAGTAAACTGTTGTAGTCTGATATTACTAGCCTGTTCGGCGCGCTGTACTTGATACTGTCTGCGGCCCTCGGTTTCATTGGCTGTTACGCCGGACAGTCATGGCGGTTAAGTTGGGCCCGGAGGGTCTGGCCCCGCTATAATGAGCTGCATCAACTCGTTGCGCTGCCGGTTGTTTCCGGGGGGCGTGCAAATTTCAAATCCGGACTGATCGTCAATGGCATCTAAACGTCGTGGTACCTCGGTTGACCGAATCAAAACTGGCAGTTTCGAGAGGCGACTGTCACTCACCCGGGCCGGCCTTTTTGCAGGTTCCCGAATGGCAGGCCACATGGCCACCAACTGGTTCAGCAGCAAGGACAAGCGGGAAGCCCGCCACAAGGCCATGTTGTCCAGTCAGGCCCAGTTTCTGGTGGATGAGCTGGGCAAGCTCAAAGGCAGCGTGGTGAAGATTGGCCAGGTAATGGCGCTTTATGGCGAGCATTTTCTGCCGGATGAGGTCACGGAGGCACTGCACACTCTCGAAGATCAGACCACCTCCCTGGGCTGGGCCTCCATCGAAAAAGAGCTTAAGGCAGAGTTGGGGCCCTCACGTCTGGGGGAGCTGGAGGTTGATCCGGAGCCCCTTGGTGCCGCTTCGCTGGGCCAGGTGCACCGGGCAAAACGTAAAAGCGATGGGCTGGAACTGGTGCTGAAAATCCAGTATCCGGGAGTGGCAAACGCGGTGGATAGTGATCTCAACGCCGTGGCCCAATTGCTGAAGATCGCTCGCCTGGTATCGTTCGGCCCCGAGTTTAAGGACTGGCTTGAAGAAGTCCGGGAGATGATGCACCGGGAGGTGGACTATCGCCTGGAGGCCAGAACCACCGAGCGTTTCCGCCAGATGCTTAAGGAGGATCCGCGCTTTATCGTGCCCCGGGTGCTGGAGGAATACTCGTCTGCCCGGGTGATCGCCTCAACGTACGAGCATGGGCATTCGGTGAGTTCAGAAGCCGTGGCACAGCTATCCGTGGAGCGTCGCAGCGAACTGGGCCGTGCCGCTCTGGAACTGTTTTTCCGCGAGCTCTTTGAGTGGGGCGAGATTCAGACCGACCCCAACTTCGGCAACTACCGGATTCGACTGGCCGGTGAGCAGGGCGAAGACAAGGCCTATGACCGGATTGTGTTGCTGGATTTCGGTGCCGTACAGAAGTACTCCGATGAATTTCTGCAGCCGGTCATTCACATGATCCGCGCTTCCTACGAGGGGGATCTTGAGCAGGTGATTGAGGGGGGTGTGCAGCTTCGCTTCATGAGTAATGACTGGCCGGAGGATGTGCTGCGCCGCTTCGGGGAAGTGTGCATGTCGGTGCTCGAACCCCTCTCCCGGGATCGCAGCCAGTGGCCGGATTATGCTACCAACGAGCAGGGCCAGTACCGTTGGAAGCAGAGCGATCTGCCGTCACGTGTGGCCCGTCAGGCGGCTCGTTCTGCCATCAACCGTTATTTCCGGGTGCCACCCAAGGAGTTTGTGTTTCTCAATCGCAAGCTGATTGGCGTGTATACCTTTATCGCGGTACTCAAGGCGGAGTTTAATGGTGAGGATCTGTTGCGCCGGTATCTTTACGGTAAAGATGCATAGAGCACGATCCATAGCACGATGGCGTAGCGCACACCCTTGCCGATACCCACCAGTACCACGAAGTTCAGCCAGGGGACCCGCATGATACCGCCGATAACGGTCAGTGCATCGCCCCCGATCGGCAACCATCCCATCAGCAGTGACCACTGCCCGTAACGGTTGAAACGGTTACGGGCATTTTCGAGCTGTTTCTCGCTGACCGGAAACCAGCGTTTGTGTTTGAAGCGGTCCACCTGTCTGCCAATGAGGCCGTTTACCACCGATCCCAGAGTGTTGCCGAGGGTTGCCCAGAACCAGACCCAGAACAGTGCATAGCCCTGGGCCACCATACCGCCAAGCAGTATTTCCGAGTAGGCGGGAAGCAGGGTGGCGGCGGCAAACGCCGTGAGAAACAGGGTCAGATAGGCCACGTACTTGTCCTTGCTATGGGGGTGATACAGTGCCTCAATTTTCTTCCCGCGACCAGCGTGTCATCATGGCTCGTAGTAAATTCGACAGGATGTATTTCAACTGACACCAGGAGTGACTTATGGAGCAGGTAACCATTTATGGTCGTTCGTCCTGCGGCTTTTGTACCATGGCCAGGCAGCTCTGCGAAATCCGCAACTACGACTATCGCTACATCGACATGGTGAAAGAGGGCATTGCGAAGGAAGACCTGGCCCGGCAATTCGGCTTCCCGGTGAGGACTGTGCCGCAGATTTTTGTGGGAGATAAGTACATCGGGGGCTTTGACGATTTTTCCGGTTACGTGCGCCGCGCGCAGGCAACCGCCTGATCGCTCCGGGCACCAAAGGGGCTGCGCCTGCAGCCCCTTTGGTGCAGCACCCGATGGGTCAGATGTTGAAAGCCGCCTTGAGTTTCTTCTCGACCAGCTGGCTCTTCAGCTTCGCCACTTTAGGCAGTCCTTTCTCGAACGGCGGAAAATTTTCGCCTTCAATCAATGGCTGCAGGTATTCCCGGCAATCCTGGGTGATACCAAAACCGTCGTCGGTGATGTAGTGGATTGGCATCTTCTTTTCCTGATTGGCCACCTCACTCAGGGGCGCTTCGCCAATATGCCAGCGGTAGGGGTCTGACTGGTCCCGCACAATAGTGGGCATCAGCGCCTGCTTGCCGTTAACCGCCATTTCCACTGCGGCCCGGCCCACTTCCCAGGCCTGTTCTACGTCGGTGGCAGAGGCCAGATGGCGGGCACTGCGCTGCAGGTAGTCCGCCACGGCCCAGTGATATTTGTAGCCGGTCGCCTGCTTTACCATGTTGGCCAGGGTGGGGGCTACGCCGCCCAGCTGGGTGTGGCCAAAGGCATCCCTGGCACCCGCTTCTGCCAGGAAGCGGCCATCTTCGTACTGGGCGCCTTCCGAGGCCACAATAACGCAGTAGCCGTAGTTCTCCACGCAGTGCCTGACACGGGCCAGGAAGGCTTCGCGGTTGAACGGCACTTCCGGGAACAGGATGATATGGGGTGGCTCGCTTGCACCCTGTCCGGCCAGGCCACCAGCGGCAGCAATCCAGCCCGCATGGCGCCCCATCACTTCCAGGATGAACACCTTGGTGGAAGACTCGCACATGGAACGGATGTCCAGGCTCGCCTCCAGGGTGGAGGTGGCAACGTACTTGGCGACCGAGCCGAAGCCCGGGCAGCAGTCGGTAAACGGCAAGTCATTATCGACCGTCTTGGGAACGCCGATACAGGTGATCGGGTAGCCCATCCTGTCCGCCAGTTGCGACACCTTGTAGGCGGTGTCCTGGGAGTCGCCGCCGCCGTTATAGAAGAAATAGCCAATATCGTGGGCCCGGAAGACCTCGATTAGCCGCTCGTACTCTTCTCTGTTCTCGGAAAAATTCTTGAGCTTGTGACGGCAGGAGCCGAAAGCGCCGCCGGGCGTGTGAATCAGTGCCTCAATGGTTTCATCACTCTCCAGGCTGGTGTCGATCAGCTCTTCCCGCAGGGCACCGATGATGCCATTGCGCCCGGCGTAGACCTTGCCGATCTTTTCCGGGTATTTGCGGGCAGTCTGGATTACGCCGGCGGCACTGGCGTTGATGACGGCGGTAACGCCGCCGGACTGGGCGTAAAATGCGTTCCTGGTGGCCATGATGGTGGGAAGCCTCCTGCTGTTAATCGTGAATGTGGGCATGATACGCCAAAGTTGTGTAATTTTCATGGCTGGCTGTTCAGCGTGACTCTCCGGTATGCTTCGGCAACGATTTGCTCCGGCCACGTTGTCCGGATTCTTTAAGTAACAGGGAACAGACAATCCATGCATATACACATCCTGGGGATTTGCGGCACCTTCATGGGCAGTCTGGCAGTGCTTGCCCGGGAGCTGGGTCACACGGTGAGCGGCTCCGATCAGGGTGTTTACCCGCCCATGAGCACCCAGCTGGAGTCCCTGGGTATTGATCTGACCGAGGGGTATGACCCGCAAAACCTCAAGCCCGTACCGGACCTGGTGCTGATCGGCAACGCCATGTCCCGGGGAAACCCTGAAGTCGAAGCCGTGCTTAACCGGAATATCGATTATATGTCCGGACCCGAATGGCTGTCCCGGGAAGTGCTGCGCCACCGCTGGGTGCTGGCAGTGGCCGGTACCCACGGCAAGACCACCACAACCGCCATGCTGTTATGGATTCTTGAGCAGGCCGGGTTTGATCCGGGCTACCTGGTGGGTGGTGTGCCGCTGGACTTTGCGGTCTCGGCCCGCCTGGGCGGCAGCGATTTCTTCGTGATTGAGGCGGATGAATATGACAGTGCCTTCTTCGACAAGCGCTCCAAGTTTATCCATTACCGCCCCCGCACTTTGATCCTGAATAATCTGGAGTACGACCACGCGGATATTTTCGATAACGTGGAAGCCATCGAGCGGCAGTTTCACCATCTGGTGCGCACGGTGCCGTCCGGGGGCTTGCTGATCCGCCCGGCTCTGGATGCCCACTTGGACCGGGTGCTGGAGATGGGCAGCTGGACTCCGGTGCAGAATACATCCGTCGCCAGTGAAGTGCCGTACAGCACCGACTGGCGGGCGGAACTGCTCAGTGAAGACGGCAGCCGCTTCATGGTGATTCACCATGAGCAGCCCGTGGCCACCGTGGACTGGGGGCAGACCGGCGTCCATAACGTGCGCAATGCCTTGTCTGCCATTGTGGCCGCCCGGCACGTGGGGGTTACACCGGACCATGCGGTATCTGCCCTGTGCCGTTTTTCCGGGGTCAAGCGCCGCATGGAATTGCTGGCGGACCTGGAAGGTGTCCGGGTCTACGATGACTTTGCCCATCACCCCACTGCCATTGCGTCTACCCTGGAGGGGCTGCGTAACCGGGTAGGAGAAGAGCCCATACTGGCGATTATTGAGCCCCGCTCCAACACCATGCACCGGGGTGTGCATCAGGAAACCCTGCTGCCCAGCGCCGTGGACGCAGACCGGGTGCTGTGGGCCAATCTGAGTGGCATGGACTGGCTGGACAAGATAGTAGCGGACGCGGGCAAACTGGGTATTACGCGGCACCGACTGGGCAGCTCCGTGGATGAGCTGATCGCTGCGGCACTGGAAGATCTGCCCCGGCCCTGTCACATTGTCATTATGAGCAACGGCGGATTCGGCGGCCTGCATGGCAAACTGGTCGCCGCCCTGAAGAAGCACCTGTCATCATGAGCGACACGAAGCCTTTTGAGCGCACCGTTAACCTCGCCATTACCGGGGCGTCCGGAGCCCCATATGGCTTGCGGCTGCTGCAATGTCTTGTGGCAGCAAACTGTCGGGTGCACGTAATGATCAGTCGCGCCGCCCAGGTAGTGATCGCCACCGAGACGGATCTCTCGCTGGGCGGCTCCTCCGGCTCGCAACAGCAGGCCCTGGAGCAATACAGCCAGGCCAGACCCGGGCAGATTCATGTGCTGGGCCGGGAGGCCTGGTTTTCGCCGCCGGCTTCCGGGTCAGGGGAAAGGGCGCCGCTGGTGGTCTGCCCCTGCAGCACCGGGACACTTTCGGCGCTGGCGAACGGTGCCAGTGACAACCTGATCGAGCGGGCCGGAGATGTGGCGCTGAAGGAGCGCCGCAAGCTGATTCTGGTGCCCAGGGAAGCTCCCTATTCCGAAGTGCATCTCGAGAATATGCTGAAGCTGACCCGCATGGGGGCAGTGATACTCCCGGCCAGTCCGGGTTTTTACCATCACCCGGCTGGCATCGGTGATCTGGTGGACTTTATCGTGGCGCGCATCCTTGATCATCTGGACCTGCCCCAGGACCTGATGCCCCGCTGGGGGGCGGAATCCCGCGACTGACGTCACGGTTATTTTGGTCACCCGGATTGATGCTTTTCATCATTGAGCGCCCCGCCCCGGCAAACGACACTGATGCCAACGCTAAACACTATAATGACCGAGGATCCAGTCATGATTCCACGTACCCTTTTCGATTCTGACCTTGAAGGCTTCCGCGATTCCGTCAAGAAATTCCTGGAGCAGGAAGCGGTGCCTTACCATGATCAATGGGAGAAGGATGGTCAGGTGAGCCGGGATATCTGGCGCAAGGCGGGTGAGCTGGGCTTTCTTTGCCCCACCGTACCGGAAGCCTATGGTGGCGTGGGTGTGGACTTCCGCTACAGTGCCGTGGTCATGGAAGAGATTTCACGCCTGGGCCTCTCGGGTATCGGCTGGGGGCTGCATTCCGACATCGTCGCGCCCTACATTCTTAATCACGGCTCCGAGGAGCAGAAGCAGAAATACCTGCCCAAGCTCGTCTCCGGGGAGATGATCGGAGCCATTGCGATGACCGAACCCGGTGCAGGGTCCGACCTGCAGGGCGTAAAAACCACCGCCGTGAAGCAGGGCGATCACTACCTGCTGAACGGGTCCAAAACATTTATCACCAACGGCCAGATGGCGGACCTGGTGATCGTGGTGGCCAAGACGGACCCGAAGGAAGGTGCCAAGGGAACCAGCCTTCTCCTGGTCGAGTGCGCTTCGGAAGGCTTTGAGAAAGGCCAGAACCTGAACAAGGTGGGAATGAAGGCCCAGGATACTTCTGAGCTGTTCTTCCAGGATGTCAAAGTGCCGGCGGAAAACCTGTTGGGCGGTGCTGAGGGGCAGGGCTTCATGCAGCTGATGCAGGAGCTTCCGTCGGAACGGCTGCAAGTGGCCCTGGCAGCGGTGGCCGCATCTGAGGCCGCGTGGCAGTGGACGCTGGACTACGTGAAAGAGCGCAAAGCATTCGGCAAGCCCGTGGTAGCTTTCCAGAACACCCGCTTCAAGCTTGCCGAGATGAAGGCAGAAATCACGTCCGCCCGGGTATTCTGCGACCGGTGTCTGGAGTTGCATCTCGAGAAAAAGCTGGATATTCCCACCGCCGCCATGCTCAAACAGCTCACCACCGATCTGCAATGCAGGGTAATGGATGAGTGTGTGCAGCTGCACGGTGGTTACGGCTACATGTGGGAATACCCCATCGCCCGCGCCTGGGCCGACTCCCGGGTACAGCGTATCTACGCGGGCACCAACGAAATCATGAAGGAAATTGTCGCCCGCTCCTTCTGATGCCAGAGCCGGGGCAGGGAGGCCCCGGCACCTGCCTCTGATCCTGCCCGATGCCCGCAATGTCTGCCCGCTGAGTCCTGCTAACTGATAGCTTGCTAACTAACCCGCGATTACGGCCCTGTGCAAGGCCAATAAGAGCCAGTGGTGATTTCCGAGTGAGGTGTTGGGGAAGTATTGATTCGGATATTCAGCACTTCCCGGAGCAGGAAGTGGTGCCGAGGAGAGGACTTGAACCTCCACGGGGTTGCCCCCACTAGCACCTGAAGCTAGCGCGTCTACCAATTTCGCCACCTCGGCAGATGACTTGCAGTTTGTCGGGTTTCAGCGGCCCAATGGCCTTACCTTGTTGAAACTCCGGCTTTTCTGCCTGCGGCTGAAGGTGTGCCCCCCAACCAATGGCGCGTACTTTAATCATTCGGGAAAAAGCTGTCAAATACTTTTTCGGGATTTTTGCAGCGGATTCGGATGGCGCTGGTCGTCCGGCTCTGTAAGGGTTTTCCCTTGCATGTTAGGCAGGCGGCTTTGCGGGCGTTATACTGCGGGCATTAAAAGCGAATCGCACAACAGCCGATTTCAGGCGATTGACAGGATAAAGGAACCGAATGGCGTCCAGAAAAAAGAACATTAATGATCCTCACGCGGACCGTGAGGCACAAAAATACGATAACCCTATCCAGAGCCGGGAATTCATCCTTGAGCATCTGACGCAGCGGGGTGCCCCGGCGACGCACCCGGAGCTCTGCGAGGAGTTGGGGCAGCACAGCGAAGAAGGCGTCGAGGCCCTGCGCCGCCGACTGATTGCCATGTGCCGGGACGGGCAGCTGATCTGTAACCGCAAAGGAGCTTATCTGCCTATTGAAGAGGCAGATCTGGTGACCGGTCGGGTGATCGGTCATCGGGACGGCTTCGGGTTTCTGGCACCGGATGATGGTGGCTCTGACCTGTTCCTGAGTGCCCGGCAGATGCGCCAGGTATTTCATGGCGACCGGGTGGCCGCCCGGGTTGACCGGGTTGATGACCGTGGCCGCCGGGAGGGCAAGGTGGTGGAGGTGCTGGAGCATCGCACCGACCAGGTCGTCGGCCGCTTCTTCCGGGAGAGCGGTATCTCTTTTGTGGTGCCGGAAAATGCCCGCATTAATCATGAGGTACTGGTACCGGAAGAGAATGCCGGCAAGGCCCGCCATGGTCAGTACGTCGTGGTGGACATCACTCGTCAGCCGACGGTGCGCACCCAGCCCCTGGGCAAGGTGGTGGAGGTGCTCGGCGAGCACATGGCCCCGGGTATGGAAATCGATGTGGCGATCCGCTCCTACGATATTCCCCATAGCTGGCCGCCGGCAGTGGGCGAGCAGACCGCAGCCATCCCCGAAGAAGTGCCCGAGAAAGACAGGCAGAACAGGGTAGACGTCCGTAACCTGCGGCTGGTGACCATCGACGATGAAACCGCCCGGGACTTTGATGACGCCATCTACTGCGAGCCCCGCTCCCGGGGTGGCTATCGTCTGGTGGTGGCGATTGCGGATGTTTCCCATTATGTGCGTCCGGGTACGCCCCTGGACGAAGAGGCGGTCAATCGCAGTACCTCGGTGTATTTCCCGGATCATGTGGTACCGATGCTGCCGGAGAAGCTCTCCAACGGCCTGTGTTCCCTGAATCCCGGGGTGGATCGGCTGTGTATGGTGGCGGATATGACCATCAGCGCTGCCGGCAACATCAGTAGCTACAAGTTTTACCAGGCAGTGATGCACAGCCATGCCCGGCTGACCTACAACAAGGTCAGCGACATGCTGGAGCATCCGGATACCGAGCGGGGCTATCGTCTTTGCGAGCAGTATGCGGATATCCTGCCGCATCTGCATAATCTTTATAACCTCTATAAGCTGCTGCGCAAGGCGCGCACGGAGCGGGGCGCGATTGATTTTGAAACCACCGAAACCCGGGTGGTATTCGATGCCAATCGTAAAATTGAGGAAATTGTTCCGGTTCAGCGCAACGAGGCCCACAAGATCGTGGAAGAGTCGATGTTGTGCGCCAACGTGGCCACGGCCCGCTTCCTCAAGAAATACGATATCCCGGCGCTTTACCGGGTCCATGACGGGCCTTCGCAGGAACGGCTGAATGCCGTGCGCCTGTTCCTCGGGGAGCTGGGTCTGCAGCTGGGTGGTGGCGACGATCCGAGCCCGGCAGATTACCAGGCGCTGCTGTCCCAGATCGGTGATCGTCCGGATGCGGGGGTGATCCAGATGGTTCTGCTGCGCTCCCTGACCCAGGCAGTCTACAGTCCCGAGCAGCGTGGTCATTTCGGTCTTGGCTTTCCCAGCTATGCCCATTTTACATCGCCGATCCGGCGTTACCCGGATCTGATCGCGCACCGGGCCATCAAGTCTGTGATTCATGGCGAGAAAGACGCGAAAGATGTTGTTCATCCGCCCAAAAGGGATCCGCAGCTGGCGGAATACCCCTACGATATGGCCTCCATGGAGCGGCTGGGTGAGCAAACCTCCATGGCTGAACGTCGGGCGGACGATGCCACCCGGGATGTCATGGCCTGGCTGAAGTGCGAATACCTCAGTGACCACGTGGGTGAGGAGTACGATGGGGTCATTGCAGCTGTTGTGCCGTTTGGCTTCTTTGTGGAGCTCTCCGGTATCTACATTGAAGGCCTGGTGCATGTTTCCACTCTGAGCGGCGACTTCTTTCACCATGACTCGGCCAAGCACCGGCTGATCGGTGAGCGAACCGGTATCAGCTTCCGGCTGGGTGACGAGCTGCGGGTGAAGGTGGCCAGGGTCGGTATGGATGATCGCAAGATCGATCTCGAGCTGGTCAGCACCCCGCCGGTGCGTAAGGCGGACCGGGATGCCCTGGATGTGCCTGCCCGCAAGGAAGGCAAGGGGCGTGATAAAGGTCGGGCCAGAGGCAAGTCCGGTGGTGGTCGTCCGGGCGCTGCTGCGGGAAGGTCAGACTCTGCGAAAGCGGGCGAGGATGCCGGGCGTAACCGGAATCGCAAGCAGTCTGAAAGCTATAAAGAGCCTCCCCGGGAGCCAGGCGAGCCCATGTCCGCCAGGGACGAGCTGGTCGCAGAAGCGGCCCGTCTTGCCCTGAAGGACAAGAAGAAAACCGGTCGTCGTTCGTCCCGCAAGTCAGGAAAGTAATCTGTGAGCAACGAATTTGTATTCGGCTGGCATGCTGTTGAGTCGGTGCTCAGGCGGGAACCGGAGCGGCTGCAGCAGGTATGGATCCAGACCGGCCGTCAGGATAAGCGGGTCAGGGCCATTACCGGCGAGCTGGAGTCGTTGGGCGTGGCCTGGGAGGTGGTGCACCGCCGGGAGCTGGATAAGCGGGTATCGGGGGTGCATCAGGGCATCGTTGCGGCGCTATCGGAAAGTCGCGAGTGGGGTGAGGATGACCTCTATGCCATGCTGAATGGCTCCAGGCGACCACCGTTTCTATTGGTCCTGGATGGCGTGACGGATCCCCACAACCTGGGTGCCTGCCTGCGTACCGCCGATGCCGCTGGCGTACAGGCGGTGATTGTGCCCAGGGACAAGTCCGCCTCCCTGACACCCACCGTGCGGAAGGTCGCCTGCGGTGCGGCGGAAGCGGTGCCCCTGATCCGCGTAACCAACCTGGCTCGCTGCCTGCGGGAGCTGCAGGGTCTGGGTTTGTGGGTAGTGGGGGCCGCCGGAGAGGCGGAAGACACCGTCTATCAGGCCGATCTGACCGGCCCGCTGGCGCTGGTCATGGGAGCTGAGGGCAAGGGTATGCGACGGCTGACCCGTGAGCACTGCGATCGGCTGGTCAGGCTGCCCATGCAGGGAACGGTGGGTAGCCTGAATGTGTCGGTGGCTACCGGGGTTTGCCTCTACGAGGCGATGCGCCAAAGGCTTGCATAACCACGCCCATGTCCCTAGAATGCACCACCCCTTTTTTATGGGGCGGTTTTTTATTGCCTGAACAAAGGCAGCCGAAATCCGCAAAGCAGTGCAAAGCAGTAAAGAAACCGGCAGCATGGCTGCCAACTCCTTGCTTCCTGCAAGCCGCACAGGCGGAACCTTGCCGGAAGCTGCATAAACCGTAGGGAGAACTCATGCGTCACTACGAAATCGTATTTATGGTACACCCGGATCAGAGCGAGCAGGTGCCCGCGATGATCGAGCGCTATACCAACCTCATCACAGAAGATGGTGGTCAGGTACATCGCCTGGAAGATTGGGGCCGTCGTCACATGGCTTACCCGATCAACAAGATCCACAAGGCTCACTATGTTCTGATGAACGTTGAATGTTCCAGAAGCGCCGTGGATGAGCTTACCCACAACTTCCGTTTCAACGATGCCATCATCCGTGACCTGATCATCCGTCGCGATGGTCCGGACATCGGCCTGTCTCCGATGAAGGCTTCCGAGTCCCGTGAAGACCGTCGCTCCGGCGGGGATGACCGTCCGCGTCGTAACGAACCGTCCGGTGAGCGCTCCGAGAGCCGCGATACCGAGACCGAGAGCGAAGAAGAGTAAAACATCACCGGATTGGAGGAGTTGAATTATGGCTCGTTTTTTCAGACGTCGTAAGTTCTGTCGCTTTACGGCAGAAGGTGTCAAGGAAATTGATTACAAGGACCTGGACACCCTGAAAGGTTACATCACTGAAACCGGCAAAATCGTGCCCAGCCGCATCACCGGCACCAAGGCACGCTATCAGCGCCAGCTGGCAACCGCTATCAAGCGTGCCCGTTACCTGGCTCTGCTGCCGTACTCGGACAGTCACGACAACTAAGTCAGAGAATCAGGGGACAGGACTCGGGACCATGCGTGCACTGGCAAAATTTGTAATGCGCGGTCCCCTGCAAGCCGGGGGCGTCGCGGCCATCACGATGGCGGTGCCGCTGCTGTTCTGGGTCGGTGCGGCTGTAGTAGGCCTGGTGATACTCCGGTTGGGCGTTGGCCCGGGGCTTCATATCGCACTCTGGGCACTGGTACCGTCCATGGGCTGGGCCGTCGCCGGCCAGGACCCCACCAGTCTGGCGGTACTGCTGGAAGTGATGGTGGTCGCCGGTTTGCTGAGGGTGACACTCTCCTGGGAAAAGGCCCTGCTCGGGGGCAGCTTTCTGGCCATTGTGACCGGACTGCTGCTGCCAGTGTTGTATCCGGGGCTGCTGAACGAGGTTGTTCAGGCCGGGGTGCAGTTTTACCAGCAGTACAATACGGGACTGGCAGAAGCCCTGGGGGATGACCTTGAGGCCTATGTCCGGGACCTGATGAACGCCAGTATGGCGGGTACATTCCTGGTGACCGGTGTGCTGATGACCATGCTGGCGCGCTCTTGGCAGGCGGGGCTTTATAACCCGGGAGGGTTCCGTAAGGAATTCCACAGGTTCAGGCTGTCGCCACCGGTGGCCATCCTTTGTGTTGGTACCATGGTGGCGGGGCAGTGGCTCGGGCTGAATGCCGTGCTGCTGGCCTGGGCATCGGGTTGGCCACTGCTTTTGGCAGGCCTGGCGCTGGTGCATGGTGTTATGGGCATCAAAGGTCTGAGCGCTAACTGGGTGGTCATGTTCTACGTGGCGCTGGTGCTGCTCGGACCGTCCCTGATGATTTTTCTGGTTGTTATGGCATTTGTGGATAGCTGGCTGGATATCCGGAGTCGTCTGAAGGCTTCGGATCCGGTTGAATAAAGTACGAAGAGGTTAACGAGATGGAAGTTATTCTGCTCGAAAAAGTTGCAAACCTGGGTTCCCTGGGTGACAAGGTCAAGGTAAAAGCCGGTTACGGTCGCAACTTCCTGCTGCCTTACGGCAAAGCGGTTGCGGCTACCGAGGGCAACCTGAAGGCGTTCGAAGAGCGTCGCGCAGAGCTGGAAAAAGCTGCGGCCGACAAGCTGGCCGCTGCTCAGGCCCGGGCCGAACAGCTGGAAGGCCAGTCCTTTACCATCAGCTCCAAGGCGGGTGAAGAGGGCAAGTTGTTTGGCTCTATCGGTGTGCGTGACATCGCTGATGCCATCACTGCCGCAGGCACCAACGTTGAGAAAAGCGAAGTTCGTCTGCCGGAAGGCCCGCTGCGGGTGACCGGCGAATACGAAATCGAGCTGCAGCTGCACTCTGACGTAACCGTAGCGATCACCCTGGCCGTTGTTGCTGAGTAATCCTGCATAGCGTCAGCTAAAGCCGTACCAGGCCCGGGTCGCACAAGCGGCTTCCGGGCCTGTTGCTTTCTGGTATGCTTGAATGCTGCCGGGGGGGCTGTCTGCCCCGGTCCCGGATGTATCAATCGCGTAGCTGAAGACGTTTCATGGCCAATCCTACCCTGAGAACAACGACTGCCGATCCGGAAACCAGCCGGGTCAAGGTGCCTCCCCATTCCCTGGAAGCCGAGCAGGCGGTGCTGGGCGGCCTGATGCTGGACAACCGTCGTTTCGACGATGTGTCCGAGATCATCACCGCCAAGGACTTCTACCGCCAGGACCACCAGTTGATTTTCGGGGCGGCAGAGCGCCTGGCAGGGGATGGCGAACCCCTGGATGTGGTCACCCTGGCGGAATTTCTTGAGCGTGCGGGTGACCTGGAGGACGCCGGCGGTCTGTCTTACCTGGCCGAGCTGGCGGAGAAGACGCCGGGGGCGGCTAATATCCGTGCCTATGCACAGATTGTTCAGGAGCGGTCGGTACTGCGTCAGCTGGTGGATGCCTCCGGTCAGATTGCCGATGCCGCCTTCAATCCCCAGGGCCGCACCAGTAGTGAAATTCTCGATGAGGCGGAACGGAATGTGTTCCGTATTGCCGAGGGCAGGGCCAAGGAAGGTTCCGGGCCGAAAACCATCAACCCCCTGCTGGCGAATACCCTGGGTCGCATTGAGGAGCTGTTCGAGAATGGTGAACTCACCACCGGCCTGACCACCGGATTCGCGGATCTTGATGAGTGGACGTCCGGCATGCAGCCGGCGGACCTGTTGATTGTGGCGGGCCGCCCCTCCATGGGTAAGACTACCTTCGCCATGAACGTGGTGGAGAATGCCTTGCTGAAAAGTGGTCAGCCGATCCTGGTGTTCAGTATGGAAATGCCGGCGGAGGCGCTGGTCATGCGTATGCTGTCATCCCTTGGTCGTATCGACCAGACCCGTATCCGCAGTGGCAGGCTTGAAGAGGACGATTGGCCACGGCTCACCTCGGCCGTGAGCCTGCTCAAGGACAAGCCCCTGTATATTGATGATACGCCGGCGCTCAGTCCCACCGAGATGCGCTCCCGTGCCCGGCGGATCGCCCGGGAGAATGGCGGCACTATCGGTATGATCATGGTGGATTACCTGCAGCTGATGCGTGTCCCGGGCAATACCGAGGGGCGTACTGCCGAGATCTCCGAAATCTCCCGCTCCCTCAAGGGGCTGGCAAAAGAACTGAGCTGTCCGGTGATGGCCTTGTCCCAGCTCAACCGGAGTCTGGAACAACGGCCGAACAAACGGCCGGTCAACTCGGACCTGCGGGAATCCGGCGCTATCGAGCAGGATGCGGATGTGATCATGTTTGTCTACCGGGACGAGGTGTACAACGAGGATACTCCGGACAAAGGCATCGCCGAAATTATCATCGGTAAGCAGCGCAACGGTCCGATCGGTACTATCCGCCTGGCTTTCCTGGGCCACCTGACCAAGTTCGAGGATCTGGCTCACGGCGATTACGGCGGGGACTATTGATGCCCAGGCATACATTTGCCCGGATTGACGAACAGGCGTTGGTGCATAATTACCGGCTGGCCAGCAGACTGGCAGGCGATGCCCGGGCGATGGCGGTGGTCAAAGCGGATGGCTATGGCCACGGTATCGGGCGGGTGGCCCGGGCCCTGGTCGACGAGGCACCCTGCTTTGCAGTGGCCTGTATTGAAGAAGCCGAAGCGCTGCGCGGGGCGGGTATCACCCACCCGATTGTGTTACTCGAGGGTGCCCACAGCGCTGAGGACACCCGGCGGTGTGCCCTGGCCGGTTTTTCCCCGGTGCTGCACAGCGGCTATCAGGTTGACTGGCTACTGAGTAGTGGTCACAACGTACCTGCTTTCTGGGTCAAGGTGAACACCGGCATGAACCGGCTGGGGTTCCGCCCGGAAGAATTGCCGGCAGTCATGGAGCGTATTCAGTCGGCCCCGGGGATTGGCAGTGTGTTCAGTGGTTTCATGACCCACTTTGCCTGTGCCGATGAGATGGGGAGTGACAGTACCGAGCGCCAGAGGGATGTGTTTGTCAGTGCGGTCGCTGACTGGCCGGGAGAAGCACTCAGCGCTGCCAATTCGGCAGCCCATTTCAGAAAAGGGCAGAGTCTGTTCCAGTGGACCCGGCCCGGGATCATGCTCTATGGCGCCTCCCCGATGAGCAACCAGACCGGTCTTGAACTGGGGCTGGTGCCGGTGATGACTCTGGAATCCGAGCTGATTGCTGTACGCACATTGCGGCCGGGTGAAAGTGTCGGCTACGGTGAAACCTGGCAGGCACAAAAACCGACGCCCATGGGTATCGTGGCGATCGGTTATGGAGACGGTTACCCGCGCCATGCAGGCACCGGAACCCCGGCATTTATCAACGGCCAGCGGGTACAGCTGATTGGCCGGGTGTCGATGGATATGCTGGCTGTGGACCTGTCAACGGTGCCGGATGCAAGGCCGGGCGATCGGGTGGAGCTGTGGGGGGCGAATGTCAGCGTGGATGAAGTGGCGCGGCACGCCGGCACTATTGGCTATGAATTGCTGACCGGCGTTACGGCCCGGGTTCCCCGGGTATGATGCTGGCCAGCTACCCTCCTCAGGTGCCTTGCGGGGGTTCCGGCTCGTGAATGATCTCCTCAATAAAATCCAGGATGGATATCAGGCTCTTGTCGTCCAGTTTTTTCAGAACCTTGTGGACGACCATTTTGGCACCCTTGTGCATACTGCTGATACCCATCCTGGCCATGCCCATCAGCATGTTGCTGGCTCTCAGACGACGCAGGGGTTCCATGAAGAAGAAATCGAGCCCTCCATCAGTGAGCTCGGCAATCAGGTCGCTGAGTTTTTCGATGGCTACTTTGTCTGCCTTGCCGCGCTCCCGAAGTTCCTGCACGGTATAGATGGCTCGGGTTCTCAGCTCATCGTCAATCGGGGCAACGATATGGCTTTGTTGTTTCAGCATGGCGGTTCCTGTTTGTTGTATCCTTCGTGCGCAAATGGTCTGTCTGACAGGCTGACAGGCAGTCTCGGCGTATCGGCGTATTCTATGGCCTGGCGGAGGGCAGCCATTGGCTGCTGAGGCGAGGGGCAGGTGTCACAATTGTGACAGCGGAGTAGAATAGCGATGGCCGGCATGTCCGAAGGCGGCACCCGGCACCACTGACCGCTAATCTGGAGTGAGCGTAATTCTGTGAATGTTCTGGTAGTACACGATTATGGCCCTTCCGGCAGGCTGCTACTGGAGCGGCTTCGGCAGACTCCCTTGCAAGTAAGTCCGCTGCTGATCAGCGAGCCGGAGAAAATCGACATGAGCGGCCTTGATCAGTGGGTCCCGGAGGGTACTGATCTGATTGTCAATGCCCTCTGGCTGACCGATCCCGAAGCGGCGGAGCGTAACCCGGATGCGACCCACAAGGCGGCATTCACCATTCCCCTGGCCTTGGCGGAGTACGCAGGACAGCACAATATGGCATTGCTCCAGCTTTCCTCCTGCTATGTGTTTGATGGCCGAAAGCAGAGCGCATACATTACTTCAAACCCCGGCCATCCCTGTAACGAGCTGGGTAACTGGCAGTGGGAAGCGGAGCAGGCAATCAGGGCACTGGCGCCCCGCCATATTATCCTGCGTACAGGCTGGAGCCTGGGGCGTTTTATTCGCAAGGTTCAGAGTGGTGCGCGTACAGGGGAAACCCTCGCGTTACCCGATCGTTGTGTGGGGCATCCGGTAACGTTCCATGATCTTGCCCGTGTGTTGGCGGCTGTCGTCATGCAACTGGACTGCGGTGCCGAAGTGTGGGGCACCTATCAGTACGCCGGCAGTGAAGAGATATCACTCTATGAGCTGGGGTTGGCGATCGTTGGCCTGCCGGGTATTCCGGAGGCTGTACGGATTGTTGACGAAGTGCCGGAATGGGCGGCCCTGGAGCCAGCCAACGCCTGTCTGAACTGCACCAAAATCCGCAATACCTTCGGTATCAAGCAGCTCCCCTGGCGCAAGGGGCTGGTGGAGGAAATGGACCTGCTGGCAGAGAATGCTGCCCACGGAGCCTGACCCGCCAGAGGTAAAGGATCAGAGTGACTGGCGCTCAGGATCCCGGGCGATCATTTGCAGGGCACCCAGGTCCATCAGTTCCACTTCCCGTCCGCGGGCCTTGATGACACCCTGATTCTGGAAGCGGGTGAATACCCGGCTAACGGTTTCCACGGCGAGACCGAGGAAGTTGGCAATGTCGTTACGGGCCATGGGCAGGCTGAAGGCGGTGCCGGACATGCGGCGACGCTGGAAGCGGCTGGACAGTGACAACAGCAGGGCCGCGATCCTTTCCTCCGCGGTGTTCTTGCTGAGCAGAATCGATAGTTGGTGGCTGCCCCGTATCTCCTGGCTCATCAGCTGAAAGAAGTGGTGCTGCAGGCCGGGCAGGCGGGCGGTGAGGTCCTCCAGCCGCTCAACCGGGAATTCACAGATACTGGTGCGCTCAAGGGCTTTGGCGTTACAGGCATAGGTCTCGTTGCTCATGCTGTCCAGCCCCACCAGTTCCCCGGGCATATAAAAGCCTGTTACCTGTTCCTCGCCGTTCTCGGTGATGATTGATGTTTTGACCGCACCGCTACGAACCGCATACACAGAGCGGAATGGGGCATTCTGCTGGAAGATATGCTCACCCCGGCTGAATATGCGGCCTTGCTGGATAATGTCTTCAAGCCGGTCCAGATCACTCTCCTCAACGGCCAGGGGAAGACACAGATTGCTCAGACTGCACTGGTGACAGGAAGCTCTCAGGGAGGATGCGGGATGAAGTTTGATAACCTGAGCCATAGTGAGGGGATCCCCGAAATTGATGTGCGTCAAATATTACCTTAATACGAAACGGAGTGTTTGCCAAACCCCGTATATATGGCTATAGATCCTGGCTTTGTGTCTCCTCTGCTGCAGCCTTTTCCCGCTCGACCATTTCCGGTGTTTCCAGGGAGATCCGGCCCAGCCGCCCGCTGCGGAATTCGTTGAGCAGCACTTCCGATACCTTATGCAGATCCGGCACGCCACCGCGGGCGAAGAAGCGACGGCGGGCGGCAATGGCATCCATCAGAGCCAGCCCGTCAACGGGTTGTTCCCCGAGGTCAAAACGTTCCATGGCCAGCTGTGGGTAGTGGGCGAGCAGGAAATCCGCCTCAAACAGGGCGGCATCCTCGAAATCCAGCACCGCACTGCGAATGGCTCCGGTGATGGCCAGGCGGTAACCACAGGCTTCCGGGGAGAGTTTTGGCCAGAGGAATCCGGGGGTGTCGTACAACAGTATGTTGCCGGGCAGCTTGATGGCCTGCTGGGCGCGGGTGACGGCCGGCTCGTTACCGGTTTTCGCCGCACTGCGACCGGCCAGTGTGTTGATCAGGGTGGATTTGCCCACGTTGGGGATGCCCAGAATCATGACCCGCAGGGCGCGCGTCTGGAAATCATGCCCGGCGGCCATCTCCCGGACCAGATCAAGGATGCCCAGGGCTTCCGCCCGCTGGTTGTGGGTCAGGGTCAACACCCGGACTCCCCGTTCCTGCTCCAGCCACGCAACCCACTGTTCAGTCACCTGCGGGTCTGCCAGGTCACGTTTGTTGAGCACCTTGATGACAGGCGTATCGCCACGCAGGGAAGGCACCAGCGGATTCTCGCTGCTGAAGGGAATGCGGGCATCCAGAACCTCGATAATGACGTCCATCTGCGGCATTACCTTTTTGATCTCCTTGCGGGCCTTGTGCATGTGCCCGGGAAACCAGTTGATGGTCATACTGCCTGCTCCTGATGGGAAAACGGCATTATGACGGGGAATAAAGAAATTTTCACCTGCAGTCCAGGTCCTTTTTTTTCAGCTAGTTGCAGGCAGGGTCTGGTACGATCTGTCTAAAAAAGTGGGGGCAGAGGGTGAAATTGTTCCTGCTTTTGCTTTAGGGTGTTAAGCCGACTATCCATGAACTGATGAAATAAAAGACGGAGACCTCTATATGAAGCTTGTTAAACTGGCGGGTGTCGCCCTCATGATGCTTGCACTGGTATCGCCTGCAATGGCCCAGCAACAGGGTGGAGGCCAGCCGGATCAGGTAGATCAGCTGGCGCAGATGGTTGGGCTTGATGAGGCACAACAGAAAAAAATCCGCAGCATCATGGATGAAATGCAGGGCAAGATCCGCGCGCTTCAGCAGGAGGCACAACAGTTGCAGCAGAAGGTGCAGGCCGAGATCAAGCCGGATTACGACGAGGAAGCGATTCGTAAGCACGCCGAAAAACTGGGTGATCTGACCGGTGAAATGGCCGCTCTGTCCACTCTCATGCAAGCACGTGTGGATGCGGTATTCACTGATGAGCAGCGCGAAGAACTGAACAAGCGTATGGAACAGATGCAGAAGCAAATGCAACAGCGTCGCATGCAGCAGCAGATGCAGGGTCAGTAAGCCCCCGCACTTCCGGGGTTATGAAACCCGGAACGAAAACACCGCCGGTGCATCTACAGATGCTCCGGCGGTTTTTTGTGTCGTGCCGAAAATCAGCGTCCCGCCTCCTGTCCGAAAGGGCGCGCCAGAATAATCAGTCGCGGCAGCAGGGTGAGGGCACCGGCCAGGGCCATGAACATGGCGAAGCCGGTAAACAGTCCAAAGTAGATCGTGGGCAGAAAGTTGGACAGCACCAGTATCGAGAAGCCGGTGATGATGGTCAGCGATGTGAAGAACATGGCCTGGCCGATACTGCGGTGGCTGCGGTGCATGGCGGCCAGGTAGTCCCGATCCTTGTGGAATTCGGCACGGAACCGGTGGATATAGTGAATGGTGTCGTCCACCGCAATGCCCACGGTAATGGCGGCCACCGTAATGGTCATCATATCCAGTGGAATGCCCAGCCAGCCCATCAGTCCCAATACGGAACCCGCCGCAATCAGGTTGGGAGCCATACCAATCAACGCGAGCTTGAAGGAACGGAACAGCAGCAGAAACATTGCGGAGATCGCCAGGAACACAATACCCAGAGTCTTGATCTGGGAGTCAAACAGGCTTTGCAGCATGTTGTTGTACATTACCGTCATGCCGGTGAATAACACCTGGTCGTCCTGATAGCCCAGCTCTCCGGTCAGATGATTACGGATGCGCTGGAGCAGAGCGTCCCGGCGCAGGTCTGGAGAGCTTTCCAGCAGGCGTATGCTGAACCGGGCCTGGTCATGTTCTTCGGAGATGTAAGGGGTCAGCAGGGTATCCTGCAAGTTGTCCGGCACCGCCGCCGGCACAAAGGCCAGTTGCATGGCATCCAGTGGCTCACCACCGTTGACCAGTGCCAGCAGGTCCAGGGTGGTAATAATAGACTGGACCTTGCCGGTCTCATCCAGGCTGTCCAGATATTCGTGAACCTTCCGGAGTTTTTCCATCTTCTGGTAGGTGTACCAGGTGTCGCGGTAATTCTCGTCGCCACCACAGTCCTCCACAAACGGGTCGCAGTCGCTGGCGAACGGGTCCGCCGGAGCCTCCTCGGGAGGCGGGTCATCGGTAATGACCACATCCAGTGGCGTCGTGCCCCCGAGGCGGTTGTCGATGGTGATCATCCCCTGGTGGATTTCGGTGCTGGGATGGAAATAGTCGATGAAGCTGTTTTCCACCGTCAGCCGGTTCATCCCGAAAACGCACAGCACAGCAATCACCAGCGATCCCCCGATCACTATACGCCCGTGGTTTTCGGTAAAGCGGGCAAAGCCGTCAGTGAAAGGGATGCGATCAGAGCGGACCCGGTCATCCACCGGTGGCGGCATCAGGCGCAGCAACGCCGGGAACACAAGAAACGCGACCAGAAAAGCCAGCACCAGGCCGATGGTCATCATCCAGCCAAAATCGATTACCGGGCGGATGCCGCTGAAAGTCAGCGACCCGAAGGCAACGATAGTAGTGAGAGCCATGTAGAAACAGGGCTTGATCATTGCCAGCAACGTGCGGTGCAGTATGTCGCGGGGCTCGGCATCCGGCTCATCGTGCTGGAATTCGCGATAGCGCACGATCAGGTGGATGGTCAGGGACAGGGTCATGATCAGCAGCAGCGAGACAAAGTTGGAGGAGATGACCGTGACGGGCCACTGCACCCAGCCCAGATATCCCACCACCAGCCACACCGTAAAGCTGCAGCATAGCACCGGCACCAGCACCCAGCGCCACTGACGGAAGATAACCGCCAGTGTGATGATCAGGAAGCACAGTACGCCGATGCCAAAAGTGGACAGGTCGTTCTCGATGAAGCGGATCATGTCCGCCACGATCATCGGCACGCCACCCAGGTGGATGGTTGCGTATTCCCGGTGCCGGTCCAGAATGGTGCGCACGGTTTCGATGGTTTGGTCCCGGCGGGCATCCAGCTGTTCAGTGTATTCCAGGAAGGTCTGGCTGACCTGCCCGAGTCGTTGTTCTGCTTCATCACTGGTGTTGCCGCTCCGGACATTTTCCCGCAGGGTATTGCGTTGTTCCAGCAGGGTGAAATAGCGCTGGGGTGTTGGCAGATTCACCTGAATTGCGGTGGTACGGCCGTCCTCACTGATCAACAGGTTAGGGTAGAGCGGGTTGTTCAGCAGCGCCTTCCGGGCGGTATCCGGGGGGACCTGATCCTTGTCGATGGTGAGGATTTCTGAATCCACGGTATCCAGAGTCAGGTCGGGACTGTGCAGTAACGGAACGTTCAGTATGCTGTTGGTGGAGCCGACCGCGTCAAGCGCAGCCAGTTCGTCCCGCAAGTCGCGCAGACGCTTGAAGCCCTGCGGGGTGAACAATTCCTCGTGCGGGGTCCAGGTGACAATCAGAAAATCGTCCGAGGTGGTGAAGCGCTGATTGATGGTGCGATATTGCTCAAGAGACCGGTCACCCTCCAGCACCAGCGACTCTGCCGAGGCATCCAGGCGGAACTGGGGGATACCAAGGCTGGCAATCGCCAGCACGACAGCGAACAGGATGAGTATCCGGACCGGATGGGGAAGAATAAAACGTTCGTACAGGTTTTTGATTAACGCCATGCCATAGCAGCCTTACCAGATAATGCGAGAGGCAAAGTGTGCCACAAACGGCTGGATTTTGTTGCAGATGTCTGAAGGGTAAAGGCCACTGAGCGTAGCCACACCAAACAAACTACTTTAAGGCCCCGTAATGAACGGAGTCAGCTTAATCCACCTGGATGACGGGAATCGGGGAACCGCTAGCGGATTCCGGCACCTTCGGCGCCGCCAGTCCCAGGTTGTTCTTCTCGAACACCCGGTCTGCCCGGTAGCTTGAGCGCACCATGGGCCCCGATGGCACTTCCATAAAGCCTTTCTCAAGGCCGATCTCCCGGTAGCGGTTGAATTCTTCAGGCGTTACGTAGCGCTCCACCGGCAGGTGGTTTTTGGTGGGTTGCAGGTACTGGCCGAGAGTGAGGATATCGACACCCACGGCCAGCAGGTCGTCCATGGTCTGCAGGATTTCTTCCTCGGTTTCCCCGAGGCCGAGCATCAGGCTGGTTTTGGTGAGTACGTCCGGGCGATGCTTGCTGGCGTGTTCCAGCACATCCAGGGTCTTGCGGTAGCCGGCCCGGGGGTCCCGCACCCGACGGGTAAGCCTTTCGACGGTTTCCACGTTCTGGGCAAATACATCCAGACCCGAATCCACCACTCTCTCAACATGGGCCATGACCGCATCGAAATCCGGAGTCAGGGCTTCTACCGCGACTTCCGGAGTGCGGCGTTTGATCGCTGACACGCAGGCGGCATAGTGCGCAGCGCCGCCGTCTTCCAGATCGTCCCGGTCCACGGAAGTGAGTACGATATAGCGCAGGCCCATCAGTTCCACGGATTTCGCGGTGTTCTCCGGTTCCTCGGTATCCAGCCAGCCTTTCGGATTGCCGGTATCCACGGCGCAGAATTTACAGGCGCGGGTGCACACCGAGCCCATCACCATGATGGTTGCAGTGCCGTTGTTCCAGCACTCGCCGATATTGGGGCAGTGGGATTCCTGGCAGACCGTGCTCAGGCGGTGTTCCTTCACATTGCGGCGCACCGCGTCGTAGCGCTCCCCTCCGGGCATGCGGGCGCGCAGCCAGTCTGGCTTGCGTTCCCTGGGCAAGCGCTCCGCCTGCCCTGGGGATTTCCGTTTCACACCATCCTTGATGGCGGAAAAGCCATGCTCGTTGCGGAACTTGGCACCACTGGCAATACGGGGCTTCGCGCTTTCGCTCATCGGCCGGAAGGTCTCTTCGGGAAATGGATACCCCTAAAGGTTAAGCGGCAGGCGCAGCGTTGACAAGGCAAATACGGACAATCACGGGGTCTGGCAGGCTGCCAGCCGGGCACGACAGCGGTCGTACCCGGTATCGGAGAGCAAGTGCCGATCATAGAGCGGCCGTCGATCAGGCCTGGGATCTTTCCAGAGCCTGGGTGATGTCGGCAATGATGTCGTCGGCATCCTCGATACCGATGGAGAGCCGCACCAGGTCTTCGCTCACACCGGCGCTCTTGAGCTCTTCCGGGTTAAGCTGGCGGTGGGTAGTGGTGGCCGGGTGGCAGGCCAGGGACTTGGCATCGCCGATATTCACCAACCGCAGGATCAGGTCCAGTGCATCAATGAACCTTGCGCCGGCCTCGCGGCCGCCCTTGATGCCAAAGCTCAGTATGCCCGAGGCCTTGCCGCCACAGATTTTGTCACAGGTGGCCTTGTAGGGGCTGTTGGCCAGACCGGCGTAGTTGACCCATTCCACCAATGGATGATCCTGCAGGAATTGCGCGACTTTCTGAGCATTCTCGCAGTGGCGCTCCATGCGCAGGGCGAGGGTTTCCAGGCCCTGCATGATCAGGAACGAGTTGAACGGCGACAGGGCAGAGCCGGTGTTGCGCAGCGGTACCACACGGCAACGGCCGATAAAGGCGGCCTCGCCGAGGGCCTCGGTGTAAACCACGCCGTGGTAGGAGGGATCTGGCTCGTTCATCATCGGGAACTTGTCGGCACTGGCTTTCCAGTCGAATTTGCCTGAATCCACGACTACACCCGCCACCGTGGTGCCGTGACCGCCAATGTACTTGGTCAGGGAGTGAACCACGATATCCGCGCCATGCTCGAACGGACGGCACAGGAACGGGGTGGCGACTGTATTATCGACAATCAGCGGAATGCCGTGCTTATGGGCAATCTCCGCCCATTTCCGGATGTCCACGACGTTGCCCGCCGGGTTGCCGATGGACTCGCAGAACAGGGCGCGGGTCTGCTCGTCGATGGCATTTTCCACCGCTGCGACGTCATCGTGGGGCACCATCCTGCACTCAATGCCCTGGTTGGGCAGGGAATGGGCAAACAGGTTATAGGTGCCGCCGTAGAGCTGGCTGGTGCTGACAATGTTGTTGCCCACCTTGCAGATGGTCTGCAGGGCATAGGTGATCGCCGCCATGCCGGAGGCCACCGCCAGGGAACCTACGCCGCCTTCCAGCGCGGTCATCCGCTCCTCAAGCACTCCGTTGGTGGGGTTCATGATGCGGGTGTAGATGTTGCCCTGCACCTTCAGGTCGAACAGATCGGCACCATGCTGGGTGTCGTCGAAAGTGTAGGAGGTGGTCTGGTAAATTGGTGTAGTCGCCGCGTTGGTGGTCGGGTCGCTTTTGAACCCTGCGTGCAGTGCGAGCGTGGCTGGTTTCATCACAGATTCCTTGCGGTTGGATTGTTTCTGATCAGGTGCAGGGTGAGTATGCCACAGGCACAGAGGGGAGGTTGGGTCCCCATAACGAAAAAGGGCCTACGCTTGCGCGAGGGCCCTTCTTTAAGCCTTGGCCCGGATCTCGAACAACTCATCACCCAGAGGCTTTGTGTGCGGTTCGCCGAGATTGGCTCCGTGCTTCTCCATGAGGTCCATCAAACGAAGCATTCTCGCCTGGATCTTGGTCTGTAATTATTTTAACAAATGGGCAGTATGGTTCATTATACTCGATGCTCTGGATTATCTTGACGGAACGGAAGTTGGAGTAATTGGAGAAACTTCATGAATTTGCTTAGCAGCCTCTCACTCAAGTCTCGGTTGGTTATATTGGTATCTATCCCGCTGGTCGCGCTCGCCGGCTTGTCAATATACGCTCTTGTGGTTTTTTCTGAAATCAACCGAGGTGTGATTAGTATTTACAACGATCGCGTTGTGCCCCTTAAAGATCTCAAAGTTATTTCTGATGACTATGCGGTTCTGGTGATTGATGCCATCAACAAAGCCAACGCTGGAAGAATATCGTCGAACGAAGCTCTTGAGCAGATCGATAAAGCTGAATCCGCAATCAGCGCGAATTGGCAACGGTATACCCAGACACTTCTTACGGATCAGGAGAGGCAACTTGTACGGGAGGCAGAAGCCCTTTTTCTCGCCGCAGACCAGGCCATAGTTGAAGCAAAGACAATTCTCCGTAGAGCGTCCACCAATGCGAAAGGCCAGCTGGATCAGATTGATGGCCCGCTCTATAAGGTCATTGATCCGGTAACGGAGAAAATTGGCGAGTTGATAGAGCTGCAACTGGACGTTGCTGCCAGAGAAAGAGAGTCCGTAGGCGAGCTTTATGCCCAAAGTCAGTGGCTTTACCCATCAAGCTCTGTTGTCGCAGCGGCGCTCTCAATTGGCGCCGGTGCTCTCATCATTTTCTCGATCACCGGTCCGATCCAATCGATGAGAGCCCTTATGCAATCCGTCGCTGAGCAATCAGACCTTTCTCAACGCCTGAAGGTTGTAGGTAAAGATGAGCTGGCCCAGCTTGGCCACTCGCTCAATCATATGCTGAAACAGTTTGACCAGGTAATCAGCCGACTTTCAGCTGTATCGGACGAAGTAGCAACGGCTTCGGAGGAGCTTTCCTCCATCAATGCTAACGTCGAGCGTAACATTGAGTCCCAGTCGGAGCAGACGGATCAGGTGGCAGCCGCCATGAACCAGATGAGTGCTGCGTCCAGTGATGTTGCGAGAAGTGCGGAAGAAGCACAGTCTGCGGCCCACTCGGCGAAAGAGCGGGGCGTTGAGGGCCGGGTCAGGGGAGAGAAAGGGCGCGAAGCGTTGCACAGGCTGTCTGAAAATATTCGTAGGGTCGCAAATCAGATCAACTCTTTGGAGAATAAGAGCCTGGAAATACAGAAGGTTACCCAGGTCATAAATGATATTGCGGACCAGACGAATCTTCTCGCATTGAATGCTGCAATTGAAGCGGCAAGAGCCGGCGAGCATGGCCGGGGATTCTCTGTGGTGGCCGATGAAGTTCGTTCTCTGGCCCGACGGACACAAACCTCCACTGCTGAAATTGCGGACGTTATTGAGGGCCTGATTGAAGAAAGCAAGGCAACCGTTGCAGTTATGCAGTCTGGCCTGGAGCAAGTTGAAGAAAATCGAATGGTGATCGACGGTATCGCCGAAACGCTGAATGCCATAAGTGATGCCATTGATCACATCGTCCAGATGGGTGAGCAGATTGCGAGTGCCTCAGAGGAACAATCTGTAGCGGCTGAGCAGGTCAGTGGGAACTTGACCCACATCGTGGATATCTCCAGCCAGAATCTTGATGGAGCTAAACAGTCTGCGGAGGCCAGTCACGAACTGGCGAGACTGGCGGCGGAGATGAAAGACCGCGTTTCGTCTTTCACAACCAGCGCATAGTGCTATGGAGCATGCTCCGGGTGTTGGACATTAACAAGCCCGGTATGCACAAGGGCCTTTCGTAATTCTGGTAGCAAGGGGCGGAGTACTCGGCCTGCGGCTTCGCCCTTCGGGCCGTCGTCGGGCTGCTCCGACGTTCCTTCGCACGCGTGGCGTGCTTCGGTCGTACCGCCTTCGGCGGTTCAACTCCGGCTAGCGGGTATTAAAAAAGCCCGACTCTTTCGAGTCAGGCTTTCTGAATACTGGTAGCAAGGGGCGGAGTCGAACCGCCGACCCCGGCATTATGAGTGCCGTGCTCTAACCAACTGAGCTACCTTGCCAAATCCGTCCGGGATCGCCCCAAACGAGGCGCGTATTTTCTGGATTTTGGGTGGGGCTGTCAACCCCTTTGGGTGAAGTGCGTGGAGATTAGCGGGCGGGGACGGAAATCATCGTCAGTATGCCGTGCCCGGTGCGGGTTATGCTCGCATCGAAGTGTCTGCCGGCGGGGTATTGTGGCGCGAGGGTTTTGTTGAGTTGCAGGCGGGCGGAATCGCTTTGCAGGGCGACCACCTGAGCATCCTGAAACCAGAACCGGCAGCCCGTGGCCGGGAACAGGGCCTTGAAGAGGCTTTCCTTCAGGGAGAAAGCCGTGGTGATCAGTTCGCCTGGCTGCGTCGCCAGGGCGGTCTGGAAGCGGTTGCGCTCGTCAGGGGTCAGGATGCGTGTGTGAAGTCGTTGTGCGGCCTGATCGGCCATCAGGGGTTCCAGGTCGAGCCCCAGTGCAAGGTAATCGCTGGTGCGGGCAACCACGACCGCAGCGCAGGATCCGGAGTGGGTGATGGAGCCGGTGAAACCCGCTGGCCAGAGTGGTTGGCCGTCGGGGTGTCGTTCAGGACAGGCTGTGCCGGCTCCCAGTCGGGTGAGTGCCTGTCCCGCGGCCAGGCGACCGGCCAGGTATTCTGCGCGGCGTTTGGCGACCGCGTGACGGAGGGGGTCAGGCAGGGCAGGGCCTTCCTTCGGTGCGGGTGCATCGGCGGGTAGTTGCCCGGCATCGAAGGTTATCTGCACAAATGCTCGCGGGCCGGCGGGTTCGGGCCAGGGCCAGCGGTCATCGGTGGCGGTACACCAGTCGGGCAACGCCATACGGTGGTTTGCTTACACGTTGAACCGGAAGTGAATCACATCGCCGTCCTGGACGATGTAGTCCTTGCCTTCCAGTCGCCATTTGCCGGCATCCTTGGCACCCTGTTCGCCATTGTTGGCGACGAAGTCCTCGTAGCTGATCACTTCGGCACGGATAAAGCCCCGTTCGAAGTCAGTGTGGATAACCGCGGCAGCCTGGGGCGCAGTGACACCGATGCGTGTGGTCCAGGCGCGCACTTCCTTTACCCCGGCGGTGAAGTAGGTCTGCAGGCCCAGCAGGCTGTATCCGGCACGGATGACCCGGTCGAGCCCTGGCTCTTCCATGCCCATCTCTTCCAGGAACATGCTTTTTTCGTCGTCTTCCAGTTCGGAGATTTCGGCCTCGATCTTGTTGCAGATGGGTACGACGACAGCCCCTTCCTGCCCGGCAATGGCGTTTACCTGATCCAGATAGGGGTTGTTCTCGAACCCGTCTTCATTCACGTTGGCGATGTACATGGTGGGCTTGACGGTGAGCAGGCACAGCTCGCGGATCAGCGCCATCTGGTCCTTGTCCAGCCCCATGCTGCGCACTGGCTGGCCTTCGTTCAGCACTGGCAGCAGTCGTTCGAACATCTCCAGCTGCGCCTTGGCTTCCTTGTCGCCACTTTTGGCGACACGCTGGACCCGTTTGATGGCTCTTTCCACGGTATCCAGGTCGGCCAGGGCCAGTTCGGTGTTGATCACTTCTATGTCTGAGGCAGGATCCACCTTGTTGGCTACGTGGATGACGTTATCGTTCTCGAAGCAGCGCACCACGTGGGCGATGGCATCGGTCTGGCGGATGTTCGCCAGGAACTGGTTGCCCAGACCTTCGCCCTTGGAGGCCCCGGCCACGAGGCCGGCAATGTCCACGAATTCCATGGCGGTGGGGACCACTTTCTCCGGCTTGACGATCTCGGCCAGCTTGTTCAGCCGCGGGTCAGGCATGGGCACCACGCCGGCGTTGGGCTCGATAGTGCAGAACGGAAAGTTCTCCGCGCCAATGCCGGCCTTGGTCAGTGCGTTGAACAGCGTGGATTTGCCGACGTTGGGCAGGCCAACGATGCCGCAATTGAATCCCATGGAATGCCTCTGTTGATTGGTGATGAAAATGTGGGCGGATTATACCGGGGACGACCAGCGGGCGCGAGTCAGTCCGCCTGGAAGCTGTGCAGGCGGTTCATCGCTGCCGCCAGATTGCCGTTGGCCGCCTCCGGCAGCACCCGCAGTATTTCGTTGATGACCGCCTCAAGCTGCGCGGATTCCTGCTTGCCAGCACGGCCCAGCACATAGCCGGTCACCTTGCGGCTGTCGCCGGGGTGGCCGATACCGATACGCAAACGCTGGAAGCCGTTGGTCCCCAGATGGGCGATGGTGTCGCGCAGGCCGTTATGGCCGCCGTGGCCGCCGCCTTTCTTGAATTTGGCGGTGCCGGGTGCCAGATCCAGCTCATCGTGGGCGACGAGAATCTGCTCGGCAGGAATCTTGAAGAAATCCGCCAGTGCCTTGATGGACAGGCCGCTGCGGTTCATGAAGGTGGAGGGGTTTAAAAGGTGCAGGTCCAGGCCCTGCCACTGAATGCGGGCATAGAGCCCGTGGTATTTCTTTTCGGGACGGAGCGTCTGGCCCGCTTCGCGGGCCAGCGCTTCCACGAACAGGGCGCCGGCGTTGTGGCGGGTATTCTCATAGTCGGGACCGGGGTTACCCAGTCCGACCACCATGCGGATATCCTGTGCCATTGGCCTTCGCCTCTGTTCCTGCAGGAGTCATTACTCCTTGCTTTCACCTTCCTCGCCTTCCTCACCTTCCGCTTCGTCATCAACCTTGGCGCCGCGGGGCTTGTGGATGGCGACTACCGGCAGGTCGTGGTCTTCGCCCTGCAGCAGGGCGGCAATGCGCACACCTTCTGGCAGTCTCAGGTCGCTCAGGTGAATGACCTGGTCCATGTCCACGGTAGCCATATCCACTTCGATGTACTCAGGCAGGTTTTGCGGCAGGCAGATAACCTCAACTTCGGTGATCTGATGGTTGGCTACGCCACCCTGCAGTTTGATGGCCGGTGCCTTCTCTTCGTTCAGGAAGTGCAGCGGGACGTTGACGTGGATTTCGTGATCCTTGTCAACCCGCAGGAAGTCAGCGTGAGTCAGAACCAGTTTGTACGGGTGACGCTGCAGATCCTTCAGGACCACGCTTTCCTTCTTGCCTTCCAGGTCGATAGTGAGAACGTGGGAGAAGAAAGCTTCGTTTTCCAGAGACTTCTTCAGCTCATTGTGCCAGATGGAAATAGGCGTAGCGCCTTTGTCGCCACCATAGATGATGGCCGGAATCTTACGTTCCTCGCGACGCAGGCGGCGGCTCGCACCTTTCCCCTGGTCGTCACGAGGAAATGCTTCAATCACAAAGTCCTGAGACATGGTTATTACCTCAATCGTCATCTGAGTGGTCCGCGACCAGACCCGTCACAGATGATGTTTCTGAATAAGGCCGACGTTTTGCCGACCGACGAAAAGAGTCGGGAGCCTCATGAGGCTCCCGACCCGGAAATTGCCTGATGCGCCTGAGTTCCAGGGCGTTATGCCGGTTCAGACATTCTCGAACATGGCGCTGATGGACTCTTCGTTGCTCACCCGGCGAATCGATTCGGCAAGCAGCCCCGCCATGCTGAGGGGACGGATTCTATCACAATTGTTCAGTTTGTCGCCCAGCGGAATGGTGTCACACACCACCAGCTCATCGAGCTCGGATGCGCTGATATTCTCAATGGCGGGTCCTGATAACACCGGGTGGGTGATGTAAGCCACAACCCGGGACGCGCCGTGCTCTTTCAGTGCATTGGCCGCTTTGCAAAGGGTGCCTGCGGTATCGACAATGTCGTCCACCAGAATGCAGGTCTTGTCTTTGACATCACCAATGATGTGCATCACCTGGGACACGTTCGCCTTGGGGCGGCGCTTGTCGATAATGGCCAGGTCCGCATCATCCAGGCGCTTGGCTACGGCGCGGGCCCGCACAACGCCGCCCACGTCGGGGGATACCACAATAAAGTTTTCGAAGCGCTGCTTCTCGATATCCTCAAGCATGACCGGTGTGGCGTAGATGTTGTCCACGGGAATGTCGAAGAACCCCTGAATCTGGTCCGCGTGAAGGTCAACGGTCAGTACCCGGTCAACCCCGATGCTGGAGATCATGTCTGCAACCACCTTGGCGCTGATGGCAACCCGTGTGGAGCGTACCCGGCGATCCTGACGGGCGTAGCCGTAGTAGGGGATGACCGCGGTAACCCGGGTGGCGGAAGCGCGACGCAGGGCATCGGCCATGACGATCAGTTCCATCAGGTTATCGTTGGTGGGGAAGCAGGTGGGCTGGATGATGAACACATCATGGCCGCGCACGTTTTCGTTGATCTCTACGGTGGTTTCGCCATCGCTGAATTTTCCAACGGTAGCTTGTCCCATGGGGATGTGAAGTTTCTGGGCAATTGCCTTGGCCAGCTCAGGGTTGGCATTGCCGGCAAAAATCATCAGTTTGGACACGACGGCATCCTTCTCAGTATCGGCGTTTGATTCAGAAGAAGCGGGAGAAAGGTGGCTGGGGTGGCAGGACTCGAACCTGCGCATGACGGGATCAAAACCCGTTGCCTTACCACTTGGCGACACCCCAGTATCGTGCTTTTCTGGCATCATTTCAGCTCTGTCAGCTTTTGGTGAAGAGGTGAGTGATTCACCCCTCTAGCTACGAACCCCGTGATGCCGGAGGGTTTGCTTTCCCAGATAATCCGGGCTGCGGATTCTGTCGGGAAACGTCCAAATATGCAAGCCCCGGTTCCGGTTAATCTTGCAGGTCCGAATTGTGACAGCCATTCCAGGCTCTGGTTGACTTCCGGATACAGTTTCCTGACCACACCCTCACAGTCGTTTCGGTACCTCGAGGCGTCTCCCTCAAAAGCGGGGCGTATTTTGATTTTTGGTGTGTTCCTTGTCAACCCTTCCTCGGAAAAAATCTTGCCGGTGCTGATGTTGCACTCGGGTTTGAGCACTACAAACCAGTCTTCTGGCGGGTTTGCCGGGGTGAGCTTTTCTCCGACGCCTTCGGCAAATGCTGCATGGCCCCGCACGAATACCGGCACGTCGGCACCGAGGGCGAGGCCGGTTTCTGCAAGGGTGTCCAGGCTGAGGCCGAGCTGCCAGAAATGATTGAGCCCCAGCAGTACCGTCGCTGCATTGGAGCTGCCCCCGCCCAGACCGCCGCCCATAGGGAGTCGTTTGTGGATGGCAATGGTGACCCCCGGAAGCGTGGCTGACATCTTCTGCATCAGGGCCTTGGCGGCCCGCAGCAGCAGATTCGCATCGTCCGCCACCCCGGGCAGGGATTCGGCCAGGTGTGCGCCGGGCTCCCGGGCTGGCGTGAAGGTGATGTCGTCCCCGTAGTCGAGGAACTGGAACAGAGTCTGCAGTTCGTGGTAGCCGTCAGGCCGCCGGCCGGTGATGTGCAAAAACAGGTTGAGCTTGGCCGGTGAGGGCAGGGTAAAGGCATTCATTGCGGTTCTGCGTGGTTTTCCTGCCAGCGGGTGATCACCAGCCGTACCCGGCGTTCGCCCTTCAGAGCGGTGATGCGGGCCGGCAATTCGGGGTAGCTGCCCATAAAGTTGTGCCAGCGATCATAGCGGATATCCCAGCCATGCTGGCGGATGGAGGCAAGCCGCCCCTGTTCGTCAAACAGTAGCCGGAAGTCGTAGCCTGGTTCGGGCAGCCCCCGCACCCACCAGGTCAGGCCGTTCAGGGGCAGCTTCCAGCCGGTGGCAGCCTTGAGCAAGGCTTCCGGGTCAGCGGATTGATAGGTCTCGCCATCGGAGAGGGTGAGTTGCATATATCCGGGTACGCCTTTCAGCCGGGTAGTACCCATGCCCAGAAAGGCAGACGCCAGGGACAGATCGTAGTAATCCCCCCGCTGTTTCCAGTGATTGATGACGCCGCTGCCGCTGTCGGAAGGTTGCCTGACGGCAATCTTGCCGGACAGGTCCCAGTGGGTCAGCTCTGCGACCTGCTGTTGGCGCCGGGTCCAGCCTTCCGGTGGCTGGTCGGTGAGGCCTTCGGGCAGTGGCTCGACTCTGAACGAGGCGCAGCCGGCCAGGGCGATCACCAGTAGTGATGCGAGTGCCGGGCGCAATCTGCGGAAACTCAAAGTGCGTCATCCCCTACCAGGCGTTCGATGGTTTCCTGGAGTATCGGGTGCCTGCCGTCGAGATCCTGGCCCTTTTCCCAGATAATCCGGGCCTGGTCGCGATTGCCGCTGGTCCACAGGACCTCACCGAGATGGGCTGCCACTTCCGGGTCGGGCATGGCATTCCAGGCCCGGGTCAGATAGTCCAGCGCGGCCTCGGTATTGCCCTGTTGGTACAGCACCCAGCCCATGCTGTCGAGAATGGCGCCATTTTCCGGGTCCAGCGTCAGGGCCCGTTCGATCAGAGACTGCGCCTCGTCCAGGCGACCGGACTGACTGATCAGAATATAGCCAAGGGCATTGAGGGCTGCTGCATTATCCGGGTCCTGCTCCAGCAGTTGCCGAAGGTCGGCTTCCGCTTTGCCGGCAGCGCCCATGCGGTCATACAGCATGGCCCTGGCATAACGCATGCGGATGTTGTCAGGGTGGGCTTGCAGTGCCTTGGTGACCGCCTTCAGGGCCGCCTCATTACGTTCCTGGTCCAGCAGCAGGTTAATCTCGAGAAGCCAAAGGTTTTCGGCTATCTCCGGGTTGTTGTTGCGGAGTGTCTGCAGGTTGGCCAGGGCGTCTTCAAGATTGCCCTGTGCGGCACGCAATGCACTGGTTCGCGCCAGGGCCGGAAAGTAATGTTTACCTTCAGTCACCTTGTCGTAGTAGCCGATGGCCAGTTCCGGATTACCAGCCTCTTCCTCAATGCGGCCAAGGTAATAATGTGCCTCGGAAACATGATGGCCCTGTTCGATCAGTTGGCTGAGCCGCTCCCTGGCCAGTCCGGCATCTCCGTTCTCCAGTGCGACCAGTGCGTGGGACAGATGCAGGCCCGGCACATCCGGGAAGCGTTTTGCCAGTCGCGCAAACTCGTCCTGGGCTGCCTGCATCTCGCCGGCGCTGATCAGCATGCGGCCATACAGGGTGCCCAGCTTGCGGTTGTCAGGAAAGCGCCGGGTGTTGCGCATCAGGTAATTCAGTGCTTCTTTGTGCTGGCCGGTCTGGTACAGCAGGTCGCCCTTTAGCAGGATGGCAGGCTGGAAGGCAGGATTTTCGTCAATCAGCGGTTGCAGGCGTTCCAGGGCGAGCTTCGGTGTGCCGGTGACTTTCAATAGCAGTGCGATGCCGTACTCGATCTCCGGCGTGCCGGGGTGTTTTTCGGCCAGCTTCTGGTACAGCTGCAGCAGTTTTTGTTGCTGCTCCGGCGGCAGCTGGCCAGCCACGACGGCAAGACTGTCGAAGTCCGCGTCGCCCCCGAGATTCATGACCTTTTCCATGTGGGTCATGGCTTCCTCAAGGTTGTTGTTGCGGACCGCAAGGATGGATTTTACCCGGTGGGCCGGAATGCTTTGCGGGTCTACCTCCAGCCACAGGTCCGCCAACTGTTGCTGGGCTTCATCACTGTTCAGGGACTGGGCGATTCGCATGGCCCGTTCTATTACGCCGGTGTCCCGGGTCTGCCGGGCGGCGCTGACGTAATTCACCAGGGTGACATCGTAGCGGCCACGCTGGGCGGCAATTTCGGCGGCCAGCAGGCCATACAGCACTTCCGGCTCGAAATCACGGTATTCGACGGGCTGACGGGCCTGCCCTGTTTCAGCGGGGGCCACAGCTTGTTTCCGGGTGTTATCGCCTCCCAGACTGGCACAGCCCGGGAGCAGGGCAATGCAAAGGAAAAAAAGCAGCGTTTTCGGCAATCTGTACATGAAATCATCCGTCAGCAAGTCACGCAGGTGCTCTATGATGGCACAGGCATCTGATATTACCCAACCTGTACGCAGTTACCGATTGTGTGACCGGTGTGGGTGGCCCCCGGCGCAGGGGATCGTTAAAATGGTCTGTCAGAATCAATACTACCCCTAACTGCGTATGCCAATGACTGGCAGGTTGCAGGTATCATGAGGGTATCCATCGGATTGCAAGGTAACGTACCGCGATATGGCACTGGTTATACTGGGCATCAATCACCGTACCGCACCGGTTGAACTGCGCGAGCGCGTGGCGTTCACACCGGAGCGCATGGCGGGCGCCTTCTCTGAACTGAAGGCCGCTTCTGGTGCCAGTGAGGCAGCCATCCTGTCGACCTGCAACCGCACCGAACTGTATCTGGCCGGCGATGACGATTGCGTACCTCTGGTCTTGCGCTGGATGGCGGGGTTCCATGGCCTTGAGGCGGGCGAACTGGAAGATTCCCTCTATATATACCGTGATGCGGATGCGGTGCGGCACGTGATGCGCGTGGCCGCCGGGCTGGACTCCATGGTGCTCGGTGAGCCCCAGATTCTCGGGCAGCTCAAGGATGCCTACGCGCTGGCCCGCCAGCATGGAGCCAGCGGCAGCTTCCTGAACCGCCTGTTTGAACACTGCTTCTCCATCGCCAAGAAAGTGCGCACCCAGACCGCTATCGGCGAGAACCCGGTGTCCGTGGCCTACGCGGCTGTCAGCATGGCGCACCATATTTTTGCGGATATGTCCCGCAACCGGGCGCTGCTGATCGGTGCCGGCAAGACCATCGAGCTGGTGTCACGGCATCTGGCTGATGCCGGCGTGAAGGACTTCGTGGTGGCCAACCGCACCCTGGATCGTGCCCAGGCGCTGGCCGAGGCCCATGGTGGGCGGGGTATTGTCCTGTCAGAGATTCCCGAGGTGCTTGGTGATGTGGATATCATCATCTCCTCCACGGCCAGTCCTCTGCCGATTCTGGGCAAGGGTGCGGTCGAGCGGGCCATCAAGCGGCGCAAGCACCGGCCCTACTTCATGGTGGACATCGCCGTGCCCCGGGATATCGAGCCAGAAGTGGCGGAGCTGGCGGATGTGTACCTGTACACCGTGGATGACCTGAAGCAGGTGATCGAGGAAAATGTCCGCTCCCGTGAAGGGGCCGCCCGTGAAGCAGAGAACATGATCTGGAGCGGCACCCGGGAATTTCTCGGTCAGCTCCGTGCGCTGGATGCCGTTGCCACCCTCAAACAGTTCCGCCAGCGGGCAGAAACCCTGCGTGACGCAGAAACCGAGAAAGCCCTCCGGGCGCTGCGCAACGGCAGTGATCCGGAAACGGTACTGCGCAGTCTGGCCCGGGGCCTGACCAACAAACTGCTCCATGAGCCCTCCGTGCAGGTTCGCAAGGCAAGCTCCGAAGGGCGGGTTGAAGTGACCAGCTGGCTGCGGGAACTGCACCAGCTGGAAACGGAAGGGCCCGACATTCCCCCCAAAACAGAAAAACTATGAAACCATCCATTCAGACGCGCCTCGAACAGCTCAGTGACCGGTTCGAGGAAGTCAGCGGTCTGCTGAGTGATCCCGGCGTGATCGCAGACCAGAACCGCTTCCGGGATCTGTCCCGGGAATTTGCGGAAATTGAACCCGTTATCAAGTGTTTTCGCGCCTGGCAAGCGTCGCTGGAGGACATCAAGGCGGCGCAGGAGCTGGCCAGTGACGGTGACCAGGACATGCGCGAAATGGCCGCCGAGGAACTGGCCGGGGCCGAGCAGAAGCGGGACGAACTCGACAGTGAGTTGCAGCAGCTGATGCTGCCCAAAGACCCCAATGACCGCAAGAGCGCCTTCCTGGAAATCCGCGCCGGCACCGGTGGTGATGAAGCCGCGCTGTTTGCCGGCGACCTGTTCCGGATGTATCTCCGATACGCGGAAAAACACCGCTGGCAGGTGGAAATTCTCAGCGCCAGTGAAGGCGAGCATGGCGGCTACAAAGAAGTGATCGCCCGGGTGGCCGGTGACGATGTGTACGGCACTCTGAAGTTCGAGTCCGGCGCTCACCGGGTGCAGCGGGTGCCGGAAACCGAATCCCAGGGACGTATCCATACCTCCGCCTGTACTGTGGCGGTTATGCCGGAAGCGGACGAAGCGGATGCCATCGAAATCAGCAAGGGCGATTTGCGGGTGGATACCTTCCGGGCGTCCGGTGCCGGTGGCCAGCATGTAAACAAGACCGATTCTGCCATTCGCCTGACTCACATTCCTAGTGGCATAGTGGTGGAGTGCCAGGAAGAGCGTTCCCAGCACAAGAACCGGGCCAGGGCCATGAGTCTGCTGGCTTCGCGGTTGCAGAACATCGAAGCGGAGCGGCAGGCCGCCGAGCGGGCGGAAACCCGCAAGAGCCTGGTGGGCAGTGGTGACCGGTCCGAGCGGATCCGCACCTATAATTTTCCCCAGGGCCGGGTGACCGACCACCGGATCAACCTCACCCTCTACAAGCTGGATGAGGTTATTGCTGGCGGCCTGGATGCAGTCATCGGCCCGTTGCGCCAGGAACACCAGGCCGAATTGCTGGCCCGGGTGTCCGAGGAGTAAGGGCTTGCTGACCTGCGAAGAGTTGCTGCGCAGGGCCTGCCAGCAACTCGATAGCGATACGCCCCGGCTGGACGCGGAATTATTGCTGGCCCGGGTGACCGGTCTGAGCCGCACCAGTTTCCGCGCCTGGCCGGAGCAGATCCTGACCGACGAACAGACCGGTACCTTTCAGGCCCTGCTGGCGCGCCGGCGCAATGGTGAGCCCATCGCCCATATTCTGGGGGAGCAGGGATTCTGGACCCTGACCCTGAAAGTCAATGATTCCACCCTGATTCCGCGCCCGGACACCGAATGCCTGGTTGAGGCCATTCTGGATCTGGATCTGCCGGACGGGGCCCGGGTTCTGGATCTGGGCACCGGTACCGGAGCCATTGCCCTGGCCCTGGCCAGTGAAAAGCCTGACTGGCAGATTCTGGCGGCGGATAACTCGCCCGATGCCGTAGCCCTGGCCAGGGAGAACGCCGAAGCACTGCAATTGCCAGTGGCGGTGTTCCAGAGTGACTGGTTTACCGGACTGCCGGCCCGGACCTTTGATCTGATTGTCAGCAACCCCCCCTATATAGAAGCAGGCGATGAGCACCTGAGCCGCGGAGATGTGCGGTTTGAACCGGCCTCAGCCCTGGTCTCCGGTGCCGACGGGCTGGATGATATCCGTTACCTGATCGCTGCCGCGCCGGACTGGCTGGTCAATGGAGGCTGGCTGGTGCTGGAGCATGGCTATAATCAGGGTGCCGCTGTGCGGGCCATCCTGGCCCGGAGCGGATGGGCGTCTATTTGTACTGGCCGGGATTATGGCGGTAATGACCGCTACACCCTGGCACGCTTTCCTCACGGTGGATCAGGAGATACAGATGCTCAGTGACGAAGAGTTGCTACGTTACAGCCGGCAGATTCTGCTGCCCCGCTTTGATATTGAAGGCCAGGTCCACCTGAAAAGCGCCCGGGTGCTGGTGGTGGGTGCCGGCGGTCTGGGCTGCCCGGTGGCTCTCTATCTGGGTGCAGCAGGGGCCGGCCACCTGACCCTGGCAGACGATGACAACATCGAACTGGCCAACCTGCAGCGGCAGGTGGCGTTCGGGCAGGACCAGATCGGGCAGCCCAAATCCGCCGCCCTGGCTGAGCGGGTGCGCGGCATCAATCCCCTGGTGTCAGTGGAGGGACTGGGGCAGCGACTTACCTCCGACAAACTGCAACACCAGGTAGAGGCCGCCAGTGTGGTGGTGGACTGCACCGACAACTTCCAGACCCGTTTTGCCCTCAACCGCGCCTGTGTCAAAGCCGGCGTGCCACTGGTGTCGGGTGCGGCCATCCGCGGCGAAGGGCAGGTGAGCGTATACGACAGCCGCAACCCGCAAAGTCCATGCTATCACTGCCTGTATGACGAACAGGGCAACGAAGACCTCAGCTGCTCCGAAGCCGGCGTGGTCGGCCCCCTGGTCGGCATGATCGGGGCCACCCAGGCCATGGAAACCCTGAAAGTCATCACCGGCATCGGCACCCCGCTGGTGGGCCGGCTGCTGATACTGGATGCCTGGGAAATGCAGTGGCGCGAGATAAAACTGGCGCGGGATCCCGGGTGCCCGGTTTGCGGGGAGGGTTAGCCGTGGCTAACCCCGGTCTTTTAGCCCCTGAAATCTGGCAATCGCCTCCTTGCGGCTTTCTTTCAGGTCCACAATCGCCCGTGGATACCCCTTCGGCAAAGTCCCGCCCCTGCCGGGGTCATGGATGCGTTTGTTATCCAGCCCGGCCAGTTCCGGCACCCATTGGCGGATGTAATCCCCCTGTGGATCGAACCGCTCGCTCTGGGTGACCGGGTTGAACACCCGGAAGTAGGGGGCGGCGTCGGTACCGGTGGAGGCGCTCCATTGCCAGCCGCCGTTGTTGGAGGCCAGGAAGCCGTCCACCAGTCTGGACATGAAATACTGCTCCCCCAGCCGCCAGTCGATGAACAGGTTCTTGGTCAGGAACATGGCGGTGACCATGCGCACCCGGTTGTGCATCCAGCCGGTGGCGTTGAGCTGGCGCATGCCGGCATCCACCAGTGGAATGCCGGTCTGGCCGGCCCTCCAGGCATCAAACACATCGCCGGGCGCATTCCAGACCAGGTGCTCGGTTTCCGGCTTGAAGGCCCGGTGCATGCTCACCCTCGGGTAGTGATAAAGAATATGGATATAGAAGTCCCGCCAGGCCAGCTCGTTCACCCAGGTGCTCAGCCCCTGCTGGTTGCTGGCCGCCCCCTGGGCCTGTTGTGCCGCTACCAGGCACTGGGTTCCGGATAGCACGCCGTTGGCCAGATACGGAGACAGCAAGCTGGTGCCCGGCTGGCCGGGCAAATCCCTCTGGTCCTTGTAGTTACCTGCCTGTTCGTCGACAAACGCCGCCAGCCGGTGATGGGCGGCAGCTTCTCCGGTGTCGACCAGTGCCGGGGGAGCCTGCTCCAGTCCGGGCAAGGGCTTGTCGTACCGATTGGCCCTGACCGGTGCGGCTACCGGTGCAGGCGCAGGCCAAGGGGAGGGGCCTGTTTCAGCAACCCAGCTGTGCCAGCGTCGGGAAAAGGGAGTGAACACCGAGTAAGGCTCGTTTTGCTGAGTGAGCACACTGCCCACGGGGGCGATACACTGGTCCCGGTAACTGTGGAGCACGATTCCGTTTTGCGTCAGCCTGGCGGCCATTTCCTTGTCGCGCCGTCTCTCGTTGACAGCGTATTCTTCGTTGATGTGCACCGCCTGCACCTGGTGGTCCCGGCAGTAGTCAGCGAGAATACGGTTGGTTTCCCGGAAATCCCCGGCTTCCAGAAAATCCAGCGGAATGCCCAGTCTGGCCAGCAGCTTTGCCAGGGCATTCGCGTGATCAATCACGAACCTGATGCGAGCCGGTGACCAGTCGTGGATCTGCCACTGGCCTGGAGTCACCACGAAGCAGGCGCGTACCGGCTGATTCTCTTTACAGGCGGCGGTGAGCGCAGGGTTGTCCCCGGTGCGAAGGTCATTGCGGAACCAGACAAGCTGAGTCATGGGGGATCCTGTTGTAGGGGTAATTACGATGCATCATGCGGTCGCAGTGTTATTCGCCGGAAGCCACTGATTGGATTATAGTTACTCCTGTCAGCAGCCGGGAAATACCGAGTTTCCGGCCGCATTCATCAGGCAAAGGAACGAGATGACCTCGCAACCCGAGACAGACAGGCCGCTGGAGCCCGGCCGTTGGGCACACGACTACACGATGGCGTCCGGCCAGACCCACTACCATGAGCTGAGCCACACCCGGGTATGGGTGACCCTACTGAACCAGGAGTGGCAATTGCGCCATGAACCGATACCCGGCAGTGAGGACCAGAACCAGTGGAATCAGCGTATTGCCTGGAGCCTGCCAGGGTCCGACGTATCGGTGCAGCGTTTTGTGCGTCCCGATGCAGGCAGCCAGGTACGTTATCTGCCCGTAATGGCCGACAAACCCACGGTGATGCGCCCCTCGCAGCCACTGACTCTGCCCCCCCTTACCGAGTGCACCATTTATGTGGGCACCCTGGTGACCATGGCCGTGCAGGCAGGCAGTGCCGGCACCACCCTGATGGAATTGCCACTGGCCCAGCCGGCGCTCACCTGGCTGGGGCGCAACACCATGGAAGGAGACCTTTGCTACGCTGCTGCCACCTATGCCCGGCTGGCCCTGGAAACCGTGCCCAAGAGACCCTGGCGGGCGATAACGCCGGTGACCATAGTCAATCGCCGGTCCCAGCCGCTGCTGCTGGAGCGCCTCAGCCTGCCGACCCCTCTGCTGGCACTGTATCGCAATGAGCGTGACCAGTTGTGGACACCGAAAGTGACCATTACCTGCGAAACCGACATGGCGTCCGCCCGGCTGAAGGTCGACAACGGCACGGTCGAGGCGGCCGGCGACTGCACGCTGATCACGGCGGCCCGGGAGCAGCCGGTCCGGGGGACCTTTGTCCGGGCATTTGACCGGATGTTCGGGTGAACTTTATCAACACCAGAGAACTGTTAACGTTATGCCAGAATTTCTCGGGAATGCTCTGAGCCAGTTTTATGCCTCCATTGCCTGGGGCCAATGGATAAGCACACTGTTCATATTGGTGCTGGGCCTGGTGATTGCGTCCTTTGCTGCCCGCAGTGTATTCAGGGTGATGGAAGAGCGCTCCACCCGACACCAGGCCGCGATGGTGCGGCGGCTGGTGTTTTACGTTATCGCGGTGATCTTCGGTATCGCGGCACTGCGGGAGGCCGGCTTTTCGCTCGATGTGGTGCTGGGGGCTGCGGGTATTCTGACCGTTGCGGTGGGCTTTGCTTCCCAGACCTCCGCATCCAATATCATCAGTGGTCTGTTCCTGCTGGTGGAGAAACCGTTTGAACTGGGCAATTTTATTGAAGTGGACGGCGTGATCGGTGAGGTCGTGTCCATCGACATGCTGAGCGTGAAGCTGCGGACACCGGATAACCAGTATGTGCGCATTCCCAATGAAACCCTGATCAAGACCCGGGTGACCAACCGCTCCCGTTTCCAGATCCGCCGGCTGGATCTGAGCGTGGGCATTGCCTATGCGGAGGATGTGGAGCGGGTGGAAAGCCTGTTGCTGGAGCTCGCCAGGCAGAACCCGGCAGCGCTGGAGGAACCCAAGCCATTTGTCTTGACCACCGGATTTGGTCCATCCTCAGTAGACCTGCAGTTTTCTTTCTGGGTACCCGGCGATCGGGTATTGGAGGGGCGCAGCCGAATGATGGTGGATATCAAGAAAACCCTGGACCGGGAAAACATTGAAATACCGTTTCCCCACACCAGCGTGTACGCCGGCAGCCATTCCAAGCCATTCCGGGTACAGCTCTTGCGTAACGAATCCGCGAACAACAAGGAAACCCCAGATGGCGACGACGCAGCCGGACAATAAAACAAGGCAGTATCCCAGCTCCGATGGCCTGGTGGCTCTGGGCTGGCGGGAATGGGTGGCATTGCCGCAACTGGATATATCCCGTATCAAGGCCAAGGTGGATACCGGTGCCCGCACCTCCTGCCTGCACGCTTTCCGTACAGAACCCTATACCGAGAAGGGCGAGCGGCGGGTGCGCTTCTGGGTGCACCCCATCCAGAACAACCTGCAGGAAGTCATCGAGAGCGATGCCCTGGTGCTGGACGAACGCAACGTGTCCGACTCCGGTGGTCACCGGGAACAGCGGCTGGTGATTGCCACCGAACTGGTGCTGGCGGATCAGCGCTGGCCCATCGAGATGACACTCACCAACCGGGATTCCATGCGCTTCCGCATGCTGCTGGGCCGCACCGCCATGGCCGGGCGTACCGTTATTTACCCTGAAGCTTCTTATCTGGCCGGTGAGCCGGTCCTGAGGAAAGACCCATGAAAGTAGCGATTCTGTCGCGTAACAAACACCTGTACTCCACCCGTCGTCTGATGGAGGAGTCTGTTAACCGGGGCCACGAAGTGCAGGTTATCGATTGCCTGCACTGCTCCATGAACATTACCTCCGCCGACCCCGGGATTCATTACCACGAGGAAGTTCTGGAAAACTTTGACGTGGTGATTCCCCGTATCGGCGCGTCCGTCACCTTCTACGGCACCGCCGTGCTGCGCCAGTTCGAGATGATGGGCGTATTCCCGGTGAACGAATCCGTGGCGATCACCCGGTCACGGGACAAGCTGCGCTCCCTTCAGCTGCTGGCCCGCAAGGGCGTGGGCATGCCAGTGACCGGCTTTGCCAATAAACCGGACAACGTGCCGGAACTGCTGGATATGGTGGGGGGCGCCCCGGTGGTCATCAAACTGCTGCAGGGCACCCAGGGCATTGGCGTGGTGCTGGCGGAAACCCGCAAGGCGGCGGAAAGCGTCATCGAGGCCTTCATGGGACTGAAGGCCGATATTCTGGTACAGGAATTTATCAAGGAAGCCGGCGGTGCCGACATCCGCTGCTTTGTCATTGGCGACAAGGTGATTGCCGCCATGAAACGGCAGGGTGCCGAAGGCGAATTCCGTTCCAACCTGCACCGGGGCGGTACTGCCTCACTGGTGAGGATCACCCCGGGGGAACGTAAAACGGCTGTCATGGCCGCCAAATCCATGGGCCTGAACGTGGCCGGTGTGGATTTGCTGCGCTCCAGCCGCGGCCCGCTGGTGATGGAAGTAAACTCCTCCCCGGGCCTGGAAGGCATTGAAAACGCCACCGGCAAGAACGTGGCAGGCATGATCCTTAACTGGACCGAGACAAACTACAAACCCTGGAAAACCCGCACCAAGGGGAGGGGTTGATCATGGTCACTCGTGCGCCTTTTGTGATTGCCGGCACCGAGGTGAAAGCAGGCACCCGCCAGACCGTGGAAGTACCGGTCGCCAAGCTTTACACCCATACGCCACTGCACCTGCCGGTGGAAGTGGTGCACGGCCGGCGTGACGGCCCGGTGATGATGGTGTGTGGTGCCATTCACGGGGATGAGATCAACGGCGTGGAGATCATCCGCCGGGTACTCAAAAACTCGGCCCTGCGACACCTGCGCGGCACCCTGGTGGCGGTGCCCATCGTCAACGTTTTCGGTTTTGTGCAGCGCACCCGTTACCTGCCGGACCGGCGGGACCTGAATCGCTGTTTCCCGGGCACCGAAAGCGGCTCTCTGGGCGGGCGCATTGCCTACCTGCTGCGCACCCAGATCATGGAAAACGTGTCCCATATCATCGACCTGCATACCGGGGCGATACACCGCTTCAACCTGCCCCAGATACGGGCGGAACTGACCAACCCGGAAACCATCAAAATGGCGGAGGCGTTCGGGGCCCCCATCATCATCAACGCCAGCCTGCGTGAAGGCAGCCTGCGGGCCTACGCCGATTCCCAGGATATTCCGGTCATTACCTTTGAAGGCGGTGAGGCGCTGCGGTTCGACGAAGTGGTGATCAGCAGTGGCGTGAAAGGCGTGATCCGCGTAATGCGCACCCTGGAAATGATCCCCGCCAAGAAAGGCCCGGTAGCGCCCAGAACACGCTCGGAGACCGCCGCCAACTCACAATGGGTACGAACCGACACAGACGGCATCCTGCGCCCGGTGGCAAGCCTGGGGCAAAAGGTGCGCAAGGGCCAGAAGCTGGCGATGGTGGCAGACCCCTTCGGTGAGTCGGAAAACGCCGTGCTGTCGCCCTGCTCCGGTATCGTGATATGCGTGAATAACCTGCCACTGGTGAACGAGGGCGAGGCCATTTACCACATAGCCCGGTTTGATGAGCTGAACGAAGCAGAAAAGGCCATGAACTACTTTCGCAGCAGCTACGAATCCGGCATCAGCGACGCGGTGTTGCCGGTGCATCCCTGGGATGAAAACCAGAAATAAGCGGAGCGCGGCATAGGGTCATCAGGAGGAGAATAAACAAACGCGCCTCTTTTCAGTGCGTCGTCATATATCTTTAATAAATTATTAGCCGTCCAGTAATACTGCAAAGGCATATTCTCTCTACGATCTTTATTGCAGATCTTCCATGATCCCTAACGGAGAGAACGAATGAAAAAGCAATTGCTGGCGCTGGCTATCGGTTCAATGGTTGTAGCACCGTCGATGGCCCTGGCCGAAAAAGGACCGATTGTTTACGGTAAGGTAAACGTTTCCTACGAAAATCAGGATGACGGTACGGAGGACGCCTGGTTCCTGGAGAGCAATGCGTCCCGCGTTGGGGTAAAAGGTGAGCTGGACCTTGATGTAGACAAACTCAAAGCCGTCTATCAGGCAGAGTTCGAAATTTCCGTGGATGATGGTGAAAAAGACGGAGAGACTTTCTCCCAGCGGAATATATATGGCGGCTTCGCCCACGAGACGTACGGTACGTTGATTGCGGGCAAGTTTGACTCCCCGTTGAAAAAAGCCCAGGGCGATGTTGATCAGTTCAATGACCTGCAGGGTGATATCAAAAACATCATGGCGGGCGAGAACAGGGAAGACAATGTTGTCCAGTACAGCACCCCAAGCCTCGCAGATGCCCTGAAATTGAACGTTGCCGTAATTCCCGGTGAGGAACAGGACGAAGGTAGTGAAAATAACGGTGTTGCGGATGCGGTTTCCACGTCCCTTGTGTTTGATAACGGCACCTTTTATGGCTCTCTGGCGTATGACTCGGAAATCGAAGACAAACTTAAGGTTGACGGCTCCGGCATCGCCGGCGATCGGCTGAATATCCTCCGCGCCACGGGTATGGCTCGCATTGATATTTTCGAGGTGGGTGCCCTGTATCAGATGGCGGAAGAAGATCAGGGTGAGGGTGAAGACACAAGCTTTTTGGTCAGTGGTGCGGTCAACCTGGCTCGTTGGAAGCTTAAGGCCCAGTACGGAATGACTGAAGCCGACATCAGGGACGAAGAGCTGAGCCTGATGGCCGTGGGGGCTGACTATAAACTTGCGAAGAAAAGCAAAGTATATGCTTACTATTCGCAGGTTGAAGAAGATAAAGGAGACTTCGAGGATACAACTTTCGGTGTAGGCTTTGAGCACAAATTTTCCATGTAAGGCACCACCCTTTGTTTGAGTGACCAGGACATTGCCGGGGCTTTTGCCCCGGCCTTTTTTTGGTTATTACACCGCTCCACCCGATTTCCGCGATGGCACCCGGCCATGGCTCCAGTTTCTCCGCTGCGGCCCCCAACAGCGGGCTGTCAGGGATGTCAGCCCCCGTCTCCTCATTCCTGCTGGTGCAGATCGTGAATCACCGGATGCTCACTACTGGCCCTTGCCCGCTTGGCAGGGACAGGTGCCTGCGAGCACTGCGCTCATGCCGCCCGCCGCCCGACTGTGGCAGCATGGCAGGGGTGGTGGTAAGCCGTTCAACATAAAGCTGGCATTTTGTGCCGCAACTCCTAAGCTTGATAGAAGATTGGTAGTAAGCAAATCAAACCAGGCATGGAGCCGTTGTGAGCCGCTTTGACCGCATCTACAAGATTCATGATTTACTCAGAAATGCCCGCCACCCCGTGCCCATGCGCAGCTTTACCGAGGCGCTTGAAGCCAGCCGGAACACTGTCACCCGCGATTTCGAATTCATGAGGGACTCGCTCGGTGCGCCCATTGAGTACTGCCGGGAACAGAACGGCCACCGGTACGCCCCCGACTCTCCCGAATTTGAACTGCCCGGGTTCTGGATGAACCCGGCGGAACTCTATGCGTTGCTGGCCTGTGAACAGTTACTGGAAAACGTGCAGCCCGGGATGATCACCACCCGGCTGGCACCACTGAAAGACAAGATTCGCCAGCTGCTGGGCGAATCAGGCCACGATGCCGAACGCATCAGCGAGCGCATCCACATCCAGCCCATCCAGGCCCGCATGGCCGCACACCGGATCTTCGACCCGGTGGCCGAGGCAACCCTTGCCGGCAAACAACTGAGCTTCACCTACAACGCCCGCAGCAGCGCCGGTAACACCCATCGCCAGACCGACCCTCAGCGGCTACTGCATTATCGCTCCAACTGGTACCTGCTGGCGGTGTGCCAAAAGGCGCGCGACCTTCGCCTGTTTTCCCTGGACCGGATATCCGAACCCCGGGTGGAAGATGCCCCATCAGCGCAAAAGCCCATCGAAGCAATAGACGGATTTGCCTACGCCAGCTTCGGCATTTTCGGCGGCGGCCCGAAGGGCACCGCACACCTGAGATTCTCCAGCCACGCAGCAGAGTGGGTTGCGGATGAAACCTGGCACCCGGACCAGGTCGGAGAACACAGAGCGGACGGCTACCACCTGAAAATGCCCTACTCCGATGACCGGGAACTGGCCATGGAGGTGCTGCGTTACGGACCGGAAGTGGAAGTGTTGGGGCCGGAGGAATTACGGCAGGAGGTGGCTTTGAGGATACGGAAAATGGCGGGGATTTACTGGTGATTTAACCAGTGGTGCAGTTTGGGGGGCAGTGTTTGGTTTAGGGTTACTCAAGTGGCAATAAAAAGTGGCCTGGTTCGAGTAAGACAGGAGTTCAATCAGAAATGAAACGCTTCAAGCGTGAACAACAACAAACCGTCCCGGCAGTCTCCTATCAGGATTGCCCGGCAAAAACCTATGAATCTCTTGGTGGGCCGCGGTGTGGGAGAACTGTTGAGAATCACTGTCGCATTGTCGGGGAGGTGGCCAGGGAAATTATCCGGCGGTCGCCGGTCGCAGACATCTTTCCGGAAGGTGCCGAGTTTGCTGCAGCCAGTCATGATATAGGTAAGGTCAGTCCCACTTTCTACAACAAGATAAAACGTGCCTGTGCAGAAGAGTTGGTTCCTGGTTTTAATCCGGATCTTGAAAGAGGCTGGGGTGGGCATGCTGGTGTCAGCCAGTTAACGGCCCGGCATTTGGATGCACCGGAGTATGTGCCCGAAATTCTGGGCCAGCATCACGGATTTTCACCGAACTTGTCAGGAATGAGGGCAAAAGATCAGAAATTTGGGGGTGAGCCCTGGCAGGCAGAGCGGGAGAAGCTAGTACAGTCACTGCAACGGTCTCTTGGAGCACATTGGCCCTATATTGAGTCCATTGCTCAGGCCAGGCTGGTAGCTGGATTAACCTCGGTAGCAGACTGGATCGGCTCCGGTCAGCACTTTGAAGACCCCTCCCTCCCCTGGGAGGATCGAATTGGCAAGGCACTGGATGATGCAGGCTTTGTTCCTGCCCGCTACAAACTTCGCCTGAGCTTCGCGGACATATTTGGCTTTGAACCGAGGCAGGCCCAGTCGGCTCTGATAGAGCAGGTATCCCAGCCTGGCGTGTACATCCTTGAAGCGCCGATGGGATTAGGCAAAACGGAGGCTGCGCTGTATGCCGCCTATCAAGTTTTGTCATCTCGCCAGGCGAGCGGTATCTACTTTGCTCTGCCGACTCAACTGACTTCCAACAAGATTTTCGACCGCTTCCAGCGATTTCTTGGTGAAGTGCTCGCAGATGATTGCTCTCACCGCTCCCTGCTGCTGCATGCCAATGCTTGGTTGTTTGAGACGGATATGGGCGAGGAAGGACGACCTGGCGGAGCCTGGTTTAGTCAGAGTAAGCGGGGACTCTTGGCACCTTTCGCTGTGGGTACCATTGATCAGGCACTGATGGCCGCAATGAATGTGAAGCACGGATTTGTGCGAGCCTTCGGGTTGGCCGGAAAGGTCGTCATTCTGGACGAAGTACACACCTACGATGCCTACACAGGCTCGCTGATGGATGCGCTGGTTCAACTTCTGCGCCAGCTCAACTGCACAGTGATCATTCTCAGTGCCACACTCAACCAGGGACGTCGGCAGCAACTGCTTGATCGCCCGACGCGAGCAACCGCCTATCCATTGATTACGTCCAGCCCCAGTTCCGGCGACGAGGCGGTGGTGGAGGTTGGGGTTTCGGTAAACGAGAGCAGGGAAGTGCAGATCTCCATTTGCCAGGATGAATCTCGTGCGTTGGAGCAGACCCTGCTTCGAGCCGCACAGGGGCAGCAGGTGTTATGGATAGAAAACACGGTCAAGGAAGCTCAAATGCGTTACCTTGATCTGGCCGCCCGTGCGTCGGAGTCGGGTATTGCCTGCGGCCTGTTACATTCCCGCTTTACGCCTGATGATCGCCAGAACATCGAGGAAGCATGGGTTAATTTGTATGGCAAAGCCGGCTGGGAACACCGGCAGCAACAGGGGCGTATTCTTGTTGGCACTCAGGTTCTGGAACAGTCGCTCGATATTGATGCGGATTTCATGATTTCCCGGTTTGCACCTACCGACATGCTGTTGCAGCGACTGGGCCGGCTATGGAGAAACGAGGACACACCGCGTTGCGATCAGGCGATACCGGAAGCGTGGCTACTGGCCCCAAACCTTCAGGAAGCCATCGAATCACCGGTACAACAGTTCGGAGCCAGTGCCTTTGTCTATGCTCCGTACGTGTTGTGCCGCAGCCTGGAGGTCTGGGAGAACCTGACGTGTGTCAGGGTGCCGGAGGATATCCGGCAGCTGATCGAGAGCACCTATGTCAGCCGTGCGGAAACAGGTGTCATGAGTCAGTGGCTTAATGAACTGGAGGAGGGCAACCGTCAACGTTCAGGGCGGAATACCATGCGCCAGTTGGCCAGAGTGGCGCTAGCGGAAGCCGGCAATACCATGCGGGAGAGCAAGGCGCAGACTCGCTACAGTGAGACCGAAAGCTACGAGGTATTGTTGTTGCGTGCCATAAGCCGAGACCGGGAAGGGCGTATTGCCACATTGACTTTGCTCAATGGTGACCAGGTTGAGTTGCCGGTCCGCAATCGAAAACTTCTTACAAAACATGATTTACGCCAGCGCACAGGCGCGCTGATGCGACAGGTCGTTAAAGTTCCCCCGGGCGATAAACCAAAAACGGTTGGTGCGGATACGCTCAGGCGTTTCGGGTTGCAACATTGCTTCTATCTGGGCAATCCGGACTGGCCGGAGGACGAAAGCGTGCTGTGTGTCGCGCTGGTCGATGAAGCCGGCAGACTTCATGGCATTGAGAACCATGATGTACACGATACGCACACTCTGGAATACCGGGATGACCTGGGTTACCGGGTTATCAAAGACTAAGAGGATAGTCATGGAAAATCGTTTCAATCTGATTGATGAACCATGGATACCCGTCGCGGACCATGGAAGTGTCAGCCTGCGTGAGATATTCAGTCACCCTGAGTACCGCAGCCTTGGGGGAAACCCGATACAGAAAATTGCAGTGCTCAAGCTCCTGCTGGCGATTGCCCAGGCAGCAGCAACGCCAAAGGATGAGAGAGAATGGCAGTCGCTTGGTGAAACGGGGCTGGCGGAACATTGCCTGACTTATCTTGAACAGTGGCACGACCGGTTTTATCTGTACGGGGAGAGACCGTTTTTGCAAATGCCCGCTATTGCGCCCGCGAGGGTGCAGTCCTACGGGGCAGTTTTACCCGAAATCTCGACCGGGAACACAACAGTATTGAGCCAGGTACAGGTGCAACGGGGGTTGGATGACGGGGATAAGGCACTGGTACTGCTGACGTTGATGGGGTTTGCCCTGTCAGGCAAGAAAACGGATAACAGCGTCGTGCTGACTCCGGACTATGCCGGAAAACGCAATGAAAAAGGCAAACCCTCTACAGGAAAGCCAGGCCCGGCTGTGGGCCATATGGGGTTGCTCCATAGTTTTCTGATCGGAAATAACCTTCTGTCTACCATCTGGCTGAACCTGCTGACATCGCTGCAGATAGAGCAAATGAACCTCTATCCCGAGGGGGTGGGGCAGGCGCCCTGGGAAGTCATGCCTGAGGGTGAAGGCTGCCCGGAAGCCATGAAATTGAGGCAGTCACTGATGGGTAGACTACTGCCTGTCTCCCGTTTTTGCCTGCTGACGAAGGATGGACTGCATTATTCAGAAGGTGTCGCACACCCTGGCTATAAAGAGGGCGTTGTCGATCCGAGTATGGCGATCAATTATTCCGGTAAAGAACCCAAAGCACTCTGGGTCAATCCGGAAAAACGCCCATGGCGTGAGCTGACCGCACTGCTCGGCTTCTTTGATCAGTCTGATTCCCAAGGATTCCAGAGTTGGCAACTAAGACATGGTTTGGACAGAGCCCGCGATGTAACTGATGAGTTTGCCGTCTGGTCGGGTGGTTTGCGGGTAAGCAGTAATGCCGGAGAGCAGTATGCTTCGGGGAGCGATGATTTCGTCGAATCTCAGGTATGGCTGGATAGCGATATGCTCGAAGCGAGCTGGTTTGGTCAACTCAAAATGGAAATGGATGCTCTAGATGGCCTTGCCAAGAATCTTTACGGGCGAGTGCAGGGGTTTTTCAAAGAACAGACAATGGATGGCAGCAAGCCAGCAGCCCAAGCCACACATCTCTTCTGGCAACTTTGCGAGCGCGATTTCCAGGAACTGGTTTTCCACTGCGACCAGACAGAAGAATCCGCCAGACACAGACACAAACTACGTCAGAGATTTGCCCATTATGTGCAGCAGGCTTATGACACGTTTTGCCCACGGGAAAGCGCGCGACAGCTTGATGCCTGGGCCAAGTGTCGTCCCAACAATAGCAAGTATCTGAAGCAGGAGGCCGTATAGCGATGCGAATAGACGAGCAGTCTAAAGAGGACGGAAATGCAGGGAGCCGTGAACAGCGGTTTGTGGAAATAGTGATAGAAAGATGCAAGAACGACAAGGGGCTGGCAGCGCGACTGCGCCGGGCCGATAACCCGGCCACAGAGTACCAGAGCTGGGAGTTGTTGGGATCGCTCGGAATTGATCTTGAAAATCCCTATGAGCGGCTGCCCTTTGTGACGGTGTCCTCCGCAATTGCAAAGTCCAAGGCAGAAAGAAACGGCAGCATGACTTTGGGGAGGGCTATTGCGGCCTGCTACGACGATGGCAGGGAAAGCCATCAGGCAAAAGCTCGTCTACGGCGCCTGCTTGCATGCACCGAGTTGGCGGAAGTTTGTCGCATCTTGCGGCCCGTTTTGACTCTCGTAAACAGTAAAGTCGGACAGCCGCTGGATTATGCCCGGCTGCTCCGTCAACTGCGTTTTTTCACTTATGAATCTGGACAAAGGACCAAAACTCAGTGGGCACAGGAGTTTTACGGGCAACCAGTAAAAGACCGAAGTGAGGAGGCTGCCTCATGAGTATGGTTGCCAGTGTACTGCACCTGGATCGTCGTTCGGTTAATGCGTTGCGCATTACTGATGCGTACTCGTTGCACCGTGTCGTTTACAGCCTTTATGAAGACGCGCGTAACGCTGACGAAAAACAGGCCAGCACCGCCAGCGGGATTCTCTTCGCGGACCAGGGTGGTGACCACAGAGGCCGCAAGATTCTGATGCTGTCCAACCGCGAGCCGTATAGCGCTGTGGACGGAGTCTATGGCGAGGTGCGCACCAAGCTGATTCCGGACGACTTTCTAGAGCACGATAGCTACCGGTTTAAAGTCATCGTCAACCCCACTCGTCGGGACAGTGCCAGCCGCAAACTGATACCGGTGCTTGGGAGGGATGCGGTATCCCAGTGGTTTGCCGAACGAGCTGAAGCAAGCTGGGGCTTTCAGGTGTCGACCGAAAATCTACAGGTTGACCGCATCGACGTGCTGCAATTCAAGGGCAAAAAACATCGTCCGGTCACCATATCACAGGCCCATGTCCAGGGAATTCTGCGAGTTACAGACAGGGAAGTTTTCGCCAACAGTTTCGCCAAAGGTATAGGCCGTGCCAGGTCCTTTGGATGTGGCTTGCTGCAAATCGTTCCTCTTACCAACAATCTTTTCGAATAAATCAGGATAAGCATCATGACCAACCAATACACCAATACCCGTATCGAATACCACATTCTTCAGTCCTTTCCGGTTACCTGCCTGAACCGTGATGATGTTGGGGCTCCCAAGTCCGCTATCGTCGGCGGCGTTCCCCGGGCACGAGTCAGTTCCCAGTGCTGGAAGCGCCAGGTTCGCCTCGCTATGCAGGATTTCGGAGTGAAGCTGGGTGTGCGCACAAAAAAGGCAGAAGTGATGTTTACCAGGGCCTGCCTGGAGGCCGGTGCCAATGAAGAGCAGGCCGCTGCCTGTGGCGAAAAGATTGCGACGCAACTGACAGACGATACGTTGCTATTTGTTAGCGACACTGAGGCTGCCGCGTTTGCAGCTTATGCAGCGGAAAAAGAGTTTGATGTCAGTAAGATCAAGGACAAGGAGCTGGCCAAGGTAGCTAAAAAGGCCCTGAATCCGGCAGTGGATGCTTTGGATATTGCGTTGTTTGGCCGAATGGTGGCAAAAGCTGCTGATATGAACGTGGAAGCAGCAGCTTCCTTTTCCCACGCGATCTCTACCCACAAAGTCAGCAATGAAGTTGAGTTCTTTACGGCTCTGGACGACTTGCCGGGCGAGGATGCCCGTTCCGCCCACATGGGGAGCCTGGAGTATAACTCCGCGACGTATTACCGCTACATAAGCCTGGATCTGGGCCAGTTGGCCCAGACCATGGGCGAACCGGATCTCAAAAAAGCGATTGAAGCTTTCACCAAAGCCCTGTTTGTTGCCGTGCCCGAGGCTCGGCAAACCACTCAATCCGGTGCCAGCCCCTGGGAATTTGCCCGCGTTCTGGTGCGCAGGGGTCAACGTTTGCAGGTGCCATTCGAAACCCCGGTAAAGGCAAGGGAAGGCGGTTACCTGAATCCGAGTGTCGAGTCCCTGAAGGGCTACCTGGACAAGAAGGAGAAACTGACCGGCTCCCTGTACGGGAAACTGGGAGCTTACGAGTGGGGAGAGAATGAAGACTATAGCGTGGATGATCTGGTTGCCGATTTACAACGCCATGTTGAGTGAGGTGGCTTATGAGTGATCCTTACCTGCTTCTTTGGCTGGAGGCGCCTCTCCAGTCATGGGGCCATGACTCCAAGTTTGGGCGACGTGACAGCCTGGACTTTCCCACAAAGTCCGGTTTGCTGGGCCTGATCTGCTGCGCTATGGGTGCCGGTGGGAAGCAGACTGAATGGCTGGAACGTTGGGCCGACCGCGATATTCAGATCCAAGCCTATGTGCTCGCGGATAAGAAAGGAAGCCCTTTGCCTCGGCAGCCACTGATGAGGGACTTTCACATGGTCGGGAGTGGCTATGACGACAGTGATCCATGGCAAAATCTGCTGATCCCAAAAACCAGTGAAGGTAAGAAGCCCAAAGGAGCTGGCTCGAAAATGACTTATCGTTACTACCTGCAGGACATGGCCTTTGCTGTTGCCTTGCAGGGCCCTGCCGAAGATCTGGAAGCTGTAGAAAGTGCCTTACAAAACCCGGTCTGGGACCTGTATCTGGGGCGCAAGAGCTGTGTACCCACCGAGTATATAGCACAGGGCATCTGTTCTGATGCGGACGGGGCATTGCGGAAAGCTGAGGACCTGGCAAAGGCCAAGAATCGGTTGCCGGTTTTCCGGGTATTACAGGGTGAGCATGACGGGGAGGTTTTAACGCTTAACGATGTGCCGGTGCAGTTTGGTGAGAACAAGTTGTACCGCGACAGGCGTGTCACTGTCATGGCATTGGAGTAACCCAATGCCAGCCGGTCAGCGTCTGTTCGTCAAAATTACCCGTGAGTCCCTCCCCCAGGTGAGAGATAAGTATCCGTTCGTTTATCTTGAGCGTGGCAGGCTTGAGATTGATGACAGCAGTATAAAATGGATTGATTCCGACAACCATGTGGTGCCACTGCCTGTAGCGACACTCAATGCATTGTTGCTGGGGCCGGGGACGACCGTTACCCATGATGCAGTCAAGACTGCCACGGCAGCAAATTGCGCAATTTGCTGGGTTGGAGAAGACAGCCTGCTGTTCTATGCTGCCGGTTTTCTGCCCACGTCGGATACCCGTAACCTGAAGCGGCAAATTGAGCACGCGTCAGATTCGAAAAAATCGGTAGAGGTGGCGCGACGCATGTATACACGTCGCTTCCCTGATGCGGAACTGAAGGGAAAAACCCTTAAGGAAATGATGGGTATGGAGGGGCACCGGGTCCGGGCCTTGTATCAGTCCAAGGCCGAGGAATATCAAGTGGGCTGGAAGGGTAGGAAGTTTGTGCCCGGGAAGTTTGAGACCAGTGACGTTACCAACCAGGTTTTGACTGCCAGCAACGCAGCCCTATACGGCATACTATGCTCAGCTGTTCATAGCATGGGGTATTCGCCGCACATCGGATTTATTCACTCAGGCAGCCCACTGCCATTCGTTTATGATCTGGCGGATCTATACAAAGAGCATCTGTGTATTGACCTGGCGTTTTCGCTTACCCGCGATATGGCGGGCCGCTACAATAAACACAAAGTGTCGGCGGCTTTCCGGGAGCGAGTGGTTGGTATGGATCTGCTTGCGTGCCTCAGTGAAGACATTCCTGCCATGCTGGGGGTGCCTCGTGCTCGTAGTCGTAGCAAATGACATTCCGCCAGCAGTTCGCGGTCGAATGAAACTATGGTTTAGTGAGCCACGACCGAACATCTTCGTTTCCGGGATAAAGGATTCGGTGGCAAAGACGGTTATTGACTATTTGTATAAACACTGCCCCCCAGAGTCAGGAATCGTTATGTTTCGTTCTTTACCCGGACCTCCGGGATATGAAATTCGCACTATCGGACCCACCCGAAAAGCCCTGACCGAAATCAGCGGTCTTCAACTGGTTATAGAAACCCTGAAAACCCCGTAATCGGAATATCTTGTGTTATTCGGGTAGTTCATTAACAATTTGTTGGTGTCTTCCCCACATGCGTGGGGGTGTTTCTCGTCCCTGTGCTGACCTGCCGGACCTGGAAAAGTCTTCCCCACATGCGTGGGGGTGTTTCCTTTGCTGCCAGCATCGATGCCGACAGCTGGACGTCTTCCCCACATGCGTGGGGGTGTTTCTCCATCATTGGAGCGACTGAAAACCGGCGAGATGTCTTCCCCACATGCGTGGGGGTGTTTCTTCAGTCGCGCCCGCTACCTGAGTCATGAATCGGTCTTCCCCACATGCGTGGGGGTGTTTCCATGCTCGCTTGGCAGGTGCCAGATTGCCACAGGTCTTCCCCACATGCGTGGGGGTGTTTCGCATCACAGTCTCCTAATCCGGGCCACCAGCCAGTCTTCCCCACATGCGTGGGGGTGTTTCTGTGTGGGAGCCCGGCGCATATGGGTGGGTGCAGTCTTCCCCACATGCGTGGGGGTGTTTCTGGTCAAGCTCCTGACGCGGGCTATGATGCGCGGCTTCGCCGTGGAACAGGGGGTGGGCCTCTACGACGTGGGATGGGGCGTGTGCCACTGCCTGCTGCCGGAACAGGGGCACGTGGCGCCGGGGG
>JACIZI010000018.1 GCA_014359475.1 Marinobacter sp.
GGCTGACTGAGCCTGTCCCGTGTATTCCCGCCCTCAACAACCCAGCATTGGCCAGATTCCAGGGAAAACTGGCTTGAGTCCTGCCCGGGTGGGTATATTGGGGGTAGAGTCACTGATTCAGGCTGTAGTTAATGGTAGCGACCACTGCCGCCCGATTCCGGTCACGCGATCCAAGCCGTGACCACTTCCCAATTTAAAACAGCTAACTCGTGTTACTACTTGATGCGAGTCGCCGATTTGGGCCGCCATTCTGCCGCAATGAATAGAGCTCCAATTATCGCCAGAGTTTGCCCAACGGTAAGACGATGCAAATTTACTGTTTCACTGGGCATGTAAAATAGAAAATAGAGACCAGGAATAAGAGAGAGAATGCCAATAATACCGAGCGCATATGATCGTCCAGTGCCTAGATTACTCTTCTGCTCAGCATTGTCGCCCGATTCATCTTTAACCACACAACCCAACGAATCGGAAGGCTCAGGCAGGGACAATTCAAGCCGGTCCTCGGCTCTCTCGATGACCATGGTTAGCGAATCATGTTTCTTCGCTTCCTCTTTCATCGTATCAATTAACTGGGACCGAGATTGAATAGACACTCCGTAAACCGCTGCCAGCACATCACCTGGCCTCAAACCTGCGAGCTCTCCGACACTGCCTGGTTTCACCGATTTAACAATTACTTGTGACATGTCTTCACCTACAAGATGTTTTCATAAAGGTAGTTGGCACGCTAAATCTTCAACAAGGGTGGAAAATAGCGAGTCCCCCCGTGGCGACAGCCGGTTCCGAATCGATGTTTGGGCTGATTCTATTTTCGGAAGTTGCGACCTTGTCCGATGCCTGAGCTATAGCCTTTAACGCCCGGGCTCAGCGGCCGATTTGGAGGCGCACCGCGCCGGGAAAGCGGTCCGCTGCAGCCCCTGGTTAGCCATCTTTTAGATCCCTAGGAACTTGATACCAACTCCCACGCTTTCTTCTCACGGATCTCTGCAATGAGACACTATCTACTTCGTCTATAGACTCAACCACTGCGTCCGGCGGCAATGTCGGAGCATCTGTGAACTGTTTGACATGCTCCAATATCTTGTCATTAGTTTCCTGTGTTATCGGGACAGTGTCCCGCTCGCCGTTTCTCCAACTAGGCCCTAAGAGATCCCATAATTCCGACGTCAGATAATCTTCGTCGGTAGGGGGCCTGCTGGCGAATGAAAGCACGCCTTTATCTTTTATCTCCTGCGGGAGCTCCATGTAATGAGCATTTAACTTTCCAAGGTCCTTTTTTAAATCCGGCCCCCATACGAACCTTTGGTTATCCTTTATGAATAGATTAGCAGTGCTACGATGCAGTTTGTCGCCGGAAATAAAGACATTACAAAAGGGAAGGTAGTGGAGATAGGCAATATCGATTTTGTTCGAGGGCCGGTCTGCAGAGATGAATCCACGCGAGACACAAATGTGAAAGAACACCTCAACTTTGATTACATGAGCCGCGTACGGAGCAAAACGCGTAAGTGGAGGAAACCCTGCAACCTGATAGCGCTTCACAAGCTGTTGCTGATATTCACGGGGAATACCAACTGAGTTAATAATAAAGCCGATCAACTCATACGGTTTATTGGTTGTATTTACTATACGATGGGCTGCATTTGCGGCGTCAGTCATGTTTTTACAGGAAGAAATGTCTATCCCAAGCTTCTGAGCATAAGATGCGGAGCTTTCAAAAGCCATGCCTTTGATTTGAGCCCGCCAAGCTCGCGCAAACTCTCTCTCCAGTTTTTGATATTCACCATCCTGCCACCTGTTAAAGGCTTTCGCTTCGGGAGATAATTCGAAATTGACTCCTCTTTTCCCAGCGGCTTCGACATGCCTTCCACCACCAATGACCGGCCTATTGGTCATAGAAACCGGATAACCCATTAGACTCGCCACCAACAAATCAAGATGCGAAATGTTGGCAGCACCGCTCATTTGAGGCGCTTTTTCGGCAATATTTCCAACCACCTGTTCAGCGGTTTTACCTCGACTCATCTCCTTGTCTAAATCTGCCAATGTCTCGATATAAAACAGGGGAGAAATATTGGCCAAAAAGAAATGGTCAAACCAAACCGCCTCATCCACGCTGAGCGACTGGAGAAAGGATTTATCAAAAAGCGCAATTGGTCCCATTATGTTCCTTGTTGGCTAACGCCGCTCAGCACGCGCGGTTACTGAATGGAGGCAAACCCGCAATACAGTAACCGTCGCCATGGCTGGCCTTGTTAGGCATACTACCGTGACGGAACGACATAAATTGGTTCATTCGAGTACGGATTGCCTGCGCCATACGGATTATTGATGCTGTCTGGCGAATATTTGCTGCCATACCGACCGTAAGGATTGGACGTTGAATCAGGATCATATGGATTGTTGCTCAATTTGCCGCGATAGTTGCCTTGGCTATCATAGAGCTTTGGTGCGTCCGTTGCGTATGGGTTGGTGTGAGACTTATTGCTATATGGACTCCCATATTGGCTATACGGATTATTAAGGCCATCAGCCTTATATGGACTGCCTGCACCGTATGGGTTATTCAGGCAGTTTTGGTCATATGGGCAAGCTGCAAATGATAATGCAGGAACCCCTATAGACAGTGCTAAAGCAGCTACGATTTTTTTAATATTCATGATGATGCTCTCCTTTTGTGTGCCTAACAAATAAGGATAGGTCGCGCGCAGCCGCGACCTATCCTTATTTGTTAAATGTCACTCAGCCTGAATCCGATCTGAATCAAACCGACAGAGCTGACAGAGGAAGTTGTCCTCCAAGTAACAACCTAATAGCGACTCATCATCGATAACACCATTCCCGGTGCATGTATCATCGCCGAACACACCGTCACACGGCACATTTTCGATTAGTGGCTCGATCGCATTGCCGTAATGGTATTGCTGCTTAGGGGACAGCAACGAAACATCTCCATCGTTGCCGACCAAAAACTCGGCCACACCAACTGATGCCGATGCGTCTAAGCCATTCTCACTGGCTAAAGCCTCTATTCTCTCAGGCTCATTTCGGACAATGTGCTGTAACACCTCAAGATTCATTGTTTTCTCCCCCATTTAACGATATAGATAACCGTCCACCGCCCCCGCATTCTCAGCCACGCCCAAATTAAGGCAGGCACGCGACCGGGTTCCTGTGGATCGGTTCATCGGCTTGTTGGACTGGTCCGCACTCAAGGCTTTAGGCTAGCCTATGGGGATTTGAAAGGCCAGATTTGCGGATTTGGCCGTGAGGCTGTGGAAAGGTTTTCTGATGCAGGCTGGATTGAGGAACCTGAACCGGCTTCGGTGATCGGACCGGTGCTTGTCCCACTTCCGCCCGGGCCTGGTCCAGCTTTCCCCGACAGGCCACCGCATACAACCCATAGCTGCGAACAATGTTCAGCCCCTTGCGCGGCACATGCTGCAGCAACCGTCCGGTCAACTCCCTCGTACTCAAGCGTTCCTTCCGGCATCGTTTTCGCCCGCCATCCGGATTGTCCCGGTGGGCATGGTAACGGAACAGAACATCGTCCTGATCGGCCCGGAACTTTGATAACTGGCTGGGTCGCATCGGCCCGCCCCGCACGTAGCGGGCCAGGTATTCCACCACACCTTCAGCCGTGTCGTACCGCTCACGGAGGTTCACGTTCCAGGGCTTGCGGCCCAACCGGTTAAACAGGTTGTGGCTGCTCGTCGATGTCTCGCCCTTCGGTAGCGTCAACTCTCCGCTATCCACGGCGCTCTTCAACTGGGCAAGAAAGTGCCCCCGATACTTGAACATCACCGCACGAATCGGCAGGAAGCAGTTCTTGACGGGCAAGCGCCATTGACCCCGATCATCCAGGCCACCTTCGGTGATGGCACAGTGAATATGGGGATGCAGGGTGAGGACCGGCCCCAGGTGTGCAAGACACTCAGAATGCCGGGCTGGGCACCCAGGTAAGCCGGGTCATTCAAAAAACACAGAAGCGTTTCCCGGACGGACTGGAACAACCAACGAGTCATCTGGTCCGTGTTGCGGCGCCAGTAAGGATGTAACTCGTGGGGCAGGGTAAAGATCATATGGCGGTGGGGGTGATCAATCAGGCGTGACTTCTGGCCTTCCAGCCAGCGCTCAAGCTGGACCCGGTTGCATTGGGGGCAACTGCGGTGACGGCAGGAGTTGTACCAGACTCTCTGAACATGCCCCTCGGGACAGCCTTGAATGTGGCCACCCAGTGCTGACGTGCGGCACATTACCATGGCCCTGGCCGCACGGTGAACATGTGGTGGCAAAGACGTCTTCTCCGCCAGGGCCGGGTAACCCCGGGCTATCACCTCTTGCAGTACTGTCTTCATCCTTGAAAACCCTACTCAGTGTTCTACAATCTGCAAAGCTCTCAGGCGCGCTTCCCGCGCTCGCGCGGCTAGTTCAACGCCCAGCGAAGCGGCGGCTGAAAGCCGTCCGCCTTACGCGGCTTGTTATCGCTGTTTTGGGCACCTTCGCATGCTTAGGCAACCCGTTTGAAGTTTGGTGAAAGAACTCTGAACTGCCAATCAAAACATAGCGCTGCTCACCGGCAAATATCCCATACACGGTATTGAGTCGGTCTGGCATCAATGGTTAGTGCGCCTCGCTAGCGCCCTTAGCCAACTCAAACGTTAGATCCGTTGCCGGGACTTCCTTGCAGCCGCTTACATTTTGTCCTGCCCATAAGGGCGAAAAATCTCCCACTCCCAAGCGCTCTGCTTCCGCACGCAATGGGGCCAAAGCAGCCGATGCCAGCGGAAAAGCCGGTGCTACTGGGCTCATAGGCCCAAGCTCCCTCATCAGACGGTTCACAATGCCACGAGCCGGTCGCCCTGAGAACAAATTGGTAAGGGCGGTAAATATCGCGGAGTCGCTCTTGATGGCAGCTCGGTGGACTGCACTCGTAGTGGCTTCTGGGCACAGCATGTAAGCTGTGCCTACCTGCACTCCTGCAGCACCTAATGACATAGCAGCAGCAACGCCATGTGCGTTCGCGATACCTCCTGCGGCGATAACCGGAATATTCACTGCCCGAACAATTTGCGGTAGCAAAGCGAACGTTCCAACCTGGGTGTTCAGATCTTCCGATAGGAAAATCCCGCGGTGGCCCCCAGCCTCTAAACCTTGCGCGATTATGGCGTCGGCTCCGTGTGCCTCCAACCAGCGGGCTTCATCCACAGTTGTCGCGGTAGAGAGTATTTTCGCACCCCACTTCTTCACTTGGTCCAGCAAACCTTGCTCGGGCAAGCCGTAATGGAAACTCACAACGGCGGGCTCAAGTTCCGCCAGAACGTCAGCGGCTTCAGCGCTAAAAGGCAAACGCCCGGCTCCCCCAGCGATAGCGCTTGGGTCGATCCCATACTCTTCGTAATAGGGTGACAGTGCGACCCTCCAAGCCGCTTCATCCTCACTATTTGGCTCGGGCTGCGTATGGCAAAAGAAATTAACGTTGAAGGGCCGTTTGGTCTGTGCCTTTATAGCAGCCATCTCCTTCCGCATAGCTTCAACACTGAGCATGCCGCAAGGGAGCGAACCCAACCCACCTGCCTTTGATACTGCGATTGCGAGTGCACTGCCCTGAACACCCGCCATTGGCGCTTGAATGATTGGAAGCTCTATACCCAGAAGATCCTGAATTCTCATTGGCCGTCCTTTCAGTTAGACACAAGTGCATGGCAGATAACGCCGCGCTCTGGGGCAAGCTGAAGCGTAGCGAAAGCTTGTCCCTAGCAGCGCTTTGTTAGGCTTTTTTGCGAGAGAGTCTTTTGCCAGTATTGAGCGCCTTTGACATACCGTAGAAAATTTCATAAGTCTCTCCAAGTTTTACTTTAGGGGATATATTTGAGTAGGTTCTATCTCTAAAGCACCAATGAATATGAGGCTTTCCGTCTTCTGTTCTTTCTATAAAACAGATCACATTTAAATCATACAGAAATTGCAGGAAATCAGGAGCAGTAGACATAAACCTTGGCATCTGGCCTTTTACCTGCTTTAAATATTTCTCATGATTACTGTACGCTTCTAAATACTCTTCATAAGTAAACTTATTTTTTCCGTCTAAGAACTCAAAGAACTTAAGAAAGCTTTCATACTCATCGTCGCCATAGTAAAAAGCTAGCTGATCTTTTACTTCACCAAGCAAATAGTCAGCGTAGTTCCTTCTAAAGGTACTTTGATCAAAGTCTTCTTCTGAAAACGACCTACTCTTGTCGCTTGATGTTTGTGAGAATGTTTCCTGGAGCATCGAAAGCATTGTAACTATGTCTCTTGGACGGTAAAGCGCAAACCTTAAGAAGCTAACAAACGAAGAGGGTTTTTCAAACTGAGCCATCAAATTTGGAGCATCGAATGGAAAATAATGATCCCAAGAATCGCCATTTTGCAACTCTTTAGATTCTGGCTGCTGATATCTAAGTATCTGATCAGAAGCAAAAAATAGATCGCTAGACCGGTGCTCTCTATATGTCGTCGACCAGTCAAGTAAAACAGAGTTATCACGTATCTTCGTATTTTGATTTTGAAGTCCTAACGAGGAAAATATATCTGGACGTATAAGCAGTACCGTCCTAAGCCTTCCCTTGGAGTCTCTTATACTTGGAAAGAAGTCGTTATTAATTTCCCAAACGGCATTCGCCAAACCTTTAATACACTCTAGGTACTCTTCATAAGGAATCGTCGAAGGTCTTATGTCTATTCCATCTATGAATAAAATATGGCTCCTATTAAGTTTTAGTGAGCTGATTGCTTGCTCAAAGTTTTTCTGTATATAAAGCAGGTTAGTTTGAAATCGAGATTCGCTAAACGTTATATTTTCAGTTTGCTCCCCCGCAGCCTTGGCATGCTTGGATAGCAATTCAGCCGCAATCTTAGACTCTCGAACAAACTGTAGTGCATGAATAATTTCTGGAGAGAAAGCATGGACGTAATATTCTTGTATTGCATCATGCAATGCCTGAAATTTACTAAACTTCTTGAACAGACCATCCTTACCTTCTTTTTCGTATATTTGCTCAGATAGTAGCAAATAGATGATCACTTTCCAGATCGAACTGTAATCTGATAGATCGAGATGCTTTTCTTTCTTAAGTGTAATAAATTTTTGATACTCTGTTTCTCTTATATAACGCAAAGACGCCAAATTATTGTCATATGAGTTATTTGTCATGTATACAGCGTAAGCTGTTTTACCCGTTCCTTTTTCACCAACCAAAAATGTAGTTGAGGGCAAGCACAACTTATCCAAAGAGGATGTTATAAGAAACAAACTATTAAGAAGATCTTTATTCTCCCTTCTTTTATAGTTTTCTGCATCACTGAAGCCTAAGTTTAGATCTTCAATTTTTAGCATCGTATATCCTTAATTATTAGTTGCTCAGTAATGGCATAACGCTTGCAGCATGCGCGCCCTTGGAATGGAGCCGAAGGCGCAATGGAAAGGGCGTCGCTGTGCCTGCACTGGTTAGGGAGGCTAGGCGTCATCCCTCTTTTTTGCGAGCTCCGATAACGACTTACTGATGCTAGCCAAGCTCTTATTCATGTTGATAAATACTGTATTATTTTTTCCTTTCAGAGCATCGGATAGGTCCTGAGCTGCACTATTTTTGGTGCCAGCATGCTGCATGTAATTCACATCCAGCATTGAAGAGTCCGTGCCTTGTTTGCTTGATCGTAATGGAGTTCGAAAGGTGTACTGCGCACTTACAGTAATCCCATCCTGTACTCTATCTTTCAGACCACCATATTGCCCTGCATTGAATCTCAACTCTTTCCCTGGTGCCAAAAAGGGAATTTTGTGATCAATCTGTTTGCTTTCGCTGCTGTCGGGCTTTTCTATGCCCCAGCATAAAATGGGAAGTGGTGCTGAAAAGGATATATCCTTCGCCGTACCCGTCCCGATATTCCGTATTACGAGATCAATCAGGCTGGCTGTGTCAGGGTTTGGCTCATAATAGACAACAACACACGGTTTTGTTTGACGATAGATCGCGTAGTAAGCCGTCGCAACTGCAAGAAATGTCCCAATCGGACTAACGATGTAGAAAGCTATCTGCAAAGACTCAGCCATTCTCTCTCCCTAACGCGGAGCGCACCGGTGGCCTTTACAGAGCGGAGCGGCGTAAAGGACATCCGTGTGACGCGTATTGTTATACCTGCCCCAAGACACAATCGATCTCCGTCTCTACGAGCCAATCCGCATTAATGAAGCTACTCACTTCAACAAACGTGCATGCGGGCTTTATTTGAGAGAATAGCTCACCATGTGCCTTGGCCGCCTCCTCCCAACGAGATATATCAGTAAGCATGATACGGGTTCTGATTATATCAGTCGGGCTTCCACCAGCTTCCTCAATAGCTTGGATAGATAACTCCAGGCAGTACTTTGTCTGCCCATAAACGTCCCCGACGCACGTAGTTTCCCCATTCTTTATGGGTGCCGTACCAGAGACAGCAACCATGTTCCCAACTCTGCATGCCCTGGAAAATCCAATTGGTTCTTCCAGAGGAGAGCCTGAACTTACCAGCTTTCTCATCTGCTCCTCCTTGAGGTATAACAGAAACTAGACCGAATTCCTCAATATTGCAAAAGTGCGACTTCTCCAATATTCCGCGAAAATGTGGAACGGGGTCTCGGCTGATTCGTTTAAAACCAATATCCTAGCTCACCTGTTCGTATACCGCCATGGAATAGTTTGACTTCTATGGACCACTCGCTCAATAATACTGTATATCTGTACAGCATCAAAAGGAGCCAACCCATGGAAGGAAAGCAACCCAAACTCAGAGATCAGGTGCGCGCGGTTGTTCGCGTTAATCACTACAGCATTCGCACTGAAAAGGCTTACTGGTACTGGATTCGTTTTTTCATTCGATATCACCAGATGAAGCATCCGAAAGACATGGGGCAGAAGGATGTTAGGGACTTTTTGACCTGGTTGGCCGTCGAACGGAACGTCGCGATGGCGACCCAGGCGCAAGCGTTGAATGCGTTGGTGTTTCTCTATGACAGCGTGCTAGGGCAGCCTTTGGGGGAAATTGAAGGAATAGTCCGCTCGAAGAAGCCACGCAAACTACCGGTTGTTTTAACCCATGACGAGTCCATGGCTATCATAAATCGTCTTGGTCAGCCGGATCAGTTGATTGCGTCTTTGATGTACGGAGCGGGTTTAAGGGTTACGGAAGCCTGCCGTCTTCGCGTAAAAGACATTGATTTCAACCTTCAGTTGATCGTCGTCCGGGATGGGAAAGGAGCAAAGGATCGCACCACCTTGCTACCGGCCTCGCTGGTCGAGCCATTGCAAAGCAGGATCAAGGAGATTCGCCATCGGTTTAAGGAAAAGTCGGATGAATACGCACACCCGGTCAGCATGCCCCATGCCCTGTCACGCAAATATCCCGGGGCGAACCGGTCGCTGGAATGGCAATGGCTGTTTTCCTCGCTGAGTCTTTGCGCGGACCAGTTCGGTGAGGCAGTCCGCCATCACCGTCACGTTTCTTCTGTCCAGAAATCCGTCAGAAACGCCGTCAGTGAATCAGGTATTGGTAAACGCGCAGGCTGCCACACCTTCCGCCACACCTTTGCCACGGAACTGCTAAAGCGCGGCAATGATATCCGCACCGTTCAGGATCTTCTGGGCCATTCAGACTTGCGCACCACCCAGATTTACACCCACGTTCTGGGGCAGGGATTTGCGGGGGTGCGCAGTCCCCTGGGCTGAGAGTCAGTGAGCGCTCACCACTGCAGCTGTGCCCCGGTCTGATACTCAATCACCCGCGTCTCGAAGAAGTTCTTCTCCTTGCGCAGGGTGGCCTGCTCATCCAGCCAGGGGGAGACGTTTTTAGCCCCCGGGAACGGTTCTTCCAGCCCCACGGTGCGGGCCCGGCGGTTGGCCACAAAGCGGAACTGCTCGCTGTGGTACTCGGCGGAATAACCCAGGATGGGGTCGCGCAGGATGTAGTTGGCGTAAGCGGTTTCCGCTGCCTCGGACTCGTCCCACATGTCGCGCACGGCTTTGGGGTCGAGGGTGATGTTTTCTTCTTCGAGAATCTGGTTCACCACCTTGAGGCCGAAGGAAAAGTGCATGGCTTCGTCCCGCAGGATGTACTGCAGCTGTTCCCCGGTGCCGCGCATCAGGCCCCGGCGCTGCAGGGCGAAGATGGGGCTGAAGCCATTGTAGAACCAGGCCCCTTCGAACACCGCTGCAAAGAACAGGTAGGACATGACGAATTCCTGCAGGTCGTCCCGGTTGCGCAGGTTCAGGTCGGAGCGCATGGCGGCATCCAGGCGGCGGTTGGCCATCTGTATTTTGCCATTGATGGCGGGTACCACGCGGTAGCGGTTGTAGATTTCACTCTGGTCCAGGTTGAGGGTCTCAATGCAGTGCTGGTAGGCCCAGGTGTGCATGGCCTCTTCATAGACCTGTCTTGCCTGGTAGATCTGCAGTTCCGGGGCGCTCATTTTCTCCATCACGGCCAGGCCGATGTTGCGCATGGCGAGGATGTCGGAGGTGGTGAGGTAGGCCAGTACGTTTTCGTAGACGTGTTTTTCTGCCGGGTTGAGGCGGTGGTGGTAGTCGTGGACATCCTGGGCCATGTTCACGTCCAGCGGGGTCCAGTGGTTTTTGTTGGCGTTCATGAAGTACTCCCAGGCCCAGGGGTACTTGAAGGGTGCCAGTTGGTTGATGTCGGTGTCGCCGTTGATGACGCGTTTGTCATCCACGTTCACGGGAGCCGGGCCTTCAGGGTTCGCGGTTTGTGTTTCAGCTTTTGGTTCGTCATCCCAATTAAGCATGGTTTCCGATCCTTGTCTCATTCTCTGATTTGGCGGGCAGGGGCCGGGGTGGGTACTTCTTCCGCTGCAATTCACGGTCCGTCCATGGACCGACCTTGCACCGCGCCATCCATGGCGCTGCTACAGAAGTACCCACCCCGTCCCCTATCGGGCTAATGGCGTTGCGTTCTCTACTGACAAGCCTCGCAGTCAGGCTCGTCAATCGAGCACACCTGCGGTTGCGGGGCCGCTACCGGAGCAGTTTTCTCAGCCCCCGTGGCACCCAGCGAGCGCAGGTAGTAGGTGGTTTTCAGGCCACGTTCCCAGGCGAGCTGGTACAGGGCATCCAGCTTTTTACCACTGGGTTGGGCCATGTAGAGGTTGAGGCTCTGGGCCTGGTCGAGCCATTTCTGGCGGCGGGCGGCGGCTTCCACCAGCCACCGGGGGTCGATTTCGAAGGCGGTGGCGTATCTCGCTTTGAGTTCGTCGGGTATCCGGTCGATCTGTTGCACGCTGCCGTCGAAGTATTTCAGGTCGTTGACCATGACGTTGTCCCACAGGCCTTCGGCCTTGAGGTCACGGACCAGGGAGGGGTTGACCACGGTGAACTCACCGGAGAGGTTCGATTTGACGAACAGGTTCTGGTACGCCGGTTCGATGGACTGGGACACGCCGACGATGTTGGAGATGGTGGCGGTGGGGGCAATGGCCATGACGTTGCTGTTGCGCATGCCGTTTTTGGCAATCAGCTTCCGTACCGGGGCCCAGTCCAGCCGGCTGCTGGTGTTCACAGCCAGGTCGCCTTCCCGGCGGTTTTCCTTCAACAGGTTGATGGAGTCGATGGGCAGGATGCCCTGGTGCCAAAGGGAGCCTTCGTAGGTCTCGTAAGCGCCTCGTTCACCGGCGAGAGTGGCGGAGGCTCGGATGGCGAAGTAGCTGAGCTGTTCCATTGCAAGGTCGGCGAACTCCACCGCCTCGGGACTGGCGTAGGACAGGCCCAGCTGGTAGAGCGCGTCCTGAAACCCCATCAGGCCGAGGCCCACGGGCCGGTGCCTGAGGTTGGCGTTCCGGGCCTGGGGCACGGCGTAGTAGTTGATGTCGATGACGTTATCGAGCATGCGCACGGCGGTGTTCACGGTACGCTCCAGGCGCTGCACGTCCAGTTCACCGTTGGCAATGTGGGCTGCCAGGTTCACCGAGCCGAGGTTGCATACGGCCACTTCCTCGGCGCTGGTGTTGAGGGTGATTTCGGTGCACAGGTTGGAGCTGTGCACCACACCCTGGTGCTGCTGGGGCGAGCGCAGGTTGCAGGGGTCCTTGAAGGTGATCCAGGGGTGGCCGGTTTCGAACAGCACGGTGAGCATCTTGCGCCAGAGCTGTTTGGCGGAGATCTTCTTGCACAGAGTGATTTTGCCCTGCTCCGCCAGCGCTTCGTAGTGTTCGTAGCGTTCCCGGAATTCGTTGCCATACAGGTCGTGCAGATCCGGCACGTCGCTCGGCGAGAACAGGGTCCAGTCGCGGTCTTCGCGCATGCGTTCGATCAGCAGATCCGGCACCCAGTTGGCGGTGTTCATGTCGTGGGTGCGACGGCGTTCGTCGCCGGTGTTTTTGCGCAGTTCCAGGAACTCTTCGATGTCCAGGTGCCAGCTTTCCAGGTAGGCGCATACAGCCCCTTTGCGCTTGCCACCCTGGTTGACGGCCACGGCGGTGTCGTTCACCACCTTCAGGAACGGCACTACACCCTGGCTCTGGCCGTTGGTGCCCTTGATGTGGGAGCCCAGCGCCCGCACCGGTGTCCAGTCGTTGCCCAGGCCACCGGCCCATTTGGAGAGCAACGCATTATCCTTGATAGAGCCGTAGATACTTTCCAGGTCGTCCTGCACCGTGGTCAGGTAACAGGAAGACAACTGGGAATGCAGGGTGCCACTATTGAACAGGGTGGGCGTGCTGGCCATGTAATCAAAGCCGGACAGCAGGTTGTAGAACTCGATGGCCCGTTCGTTCGGCTCGTCTTCACGAAGCGCCAGCCCCATGGCCACGCGCATGAAGAACACCTGGGGCAGCTCCAGACGGGCCTTGTTCCAGTGCAGGAAGTAGCGGTCGTACAGGGTCTGCAGACCCAGGAAGCCGAACTGCTGATCCCGCTCGGGCTTGAGTGCCGCACCCAGGCGCTCAAGGTCAAAGGCGGCGAGTGCCTCGTCCAGCAGTTCGTAACGGATGCCGGCTTCAACAAATGCGGTCAGCGCCTGGGGATAGACTTCCGCCAGTGGCTGGTTACGGGGCAGGTCCAGCGCTTCCGCGGTCTCCAGCCGGCATTGTTCCAGCAGCAAACGGGCGGTCACGGCACTGTAGTCCGGCTCCTGTTCGATGCGGCCCCGGGCGGTCATGATCAGCGCCGACAGCACACCGGTTTCCTCGATGCCGTCATACAGATTGCGCAGGGCATCCTCCACCAGAGACTCACCATTGATGCCTTCCAGCCCGGTGGCGGCCTGCTCCACCTGCAGTTTCATCAGGCCCAGGTCGAGGGGCGCTGTGCTGCCGTCAGCCTTGCGGACGGTCAGGTGCGGGTGGGCTTCCACCGGCTCTTCGATGGCCCGCTTGCGGGCGTGTTCTTCCCGGTAAAGCACGTAGGCGCGGGCAACCTTCTGCTCCTCGGCCCGCATCAGGGCCAGTTCCACCTGGTCCTGGATGTCTTCGATGTGGACCTTGCCACCGGCCTTGAGCCGGCGGCTGATGGCCTGCACTACCTGTTCGGTCACCTGATGCACGGCATGGTTAATATGAGCGGAACCGGCGGCCTGGTCCCCTTCCACAGCCAGGAATGCCTTGGTAACGGCGACACTGATCTTGGACGGGTTGAAGCCCACCAACTGACCATTGCGTTTGATGACCTGAAGGGATTCGGTTTCGGCAGCGGAGGCCAGTGGTTCAGCGAGAGCGGTGGCAGACATGGGACTTCTCCTTGTAAACGCGTTGATGGCGCAGCCTTCGCGTTTACAGGGAGTTTTTTGCCGCGGAATCCGCGGAAGAACGCGGACAAAAGACATTGAATCTTTTGCTTTACCTTCCGCGTCTTTCCGCGGATTCCGCGGCAAATAATCTTTACCTGTTCACCTTGAGTCGCGAAGGTGCAGTTGCATCCCTGGCAGGTCTTCGGACTCAGGGGCGTGAACCATCTGGTTCTGCCTTGCGTGGCGACTTCCCGGTTTGCACCAGTGTCTTTTTGCCACGCTCGTTCCCCAATACCGCTGCGCGTCAGTTCCGGATTCTCACCGGATTCCCGGCTACCATGTTCACTGCCTGGTGGAAGTGATCAGAGTTTAATCACTATATGTGGTAGCTGGCCAAGGACATCATCACTATATAAGGATATCTGACCGGGTACAAGGCATGGCTTCGGCTTTGCTCTATCATGTCAGTGTCGTGCCATTTTTTGTTTCGGGAGAACCGTTTTGAAGTCCACCGTTAACCCATTGCTTACCGTCCTGCTGGCAATAACCCTGGCCTCCTCCGTCGCCAAAGCGGAGAAGGCTTCCCTGTTGCCGGCCTTCTCAAGCCTTTCGGCCATCGGTGAGGACTGGACACCGCTGACCTTTCCCAATATTGAGGCTCATACACAATATCAGCTGGTCTCTGAAAACGGTCAGCAGGTGGTTCGTGCCATGGCGGACGACAGCGCCTCGGGGCTCATCCATCGCCTTACCCTGACCCCCGGGGATTCACTGACACTTCGCTGGCGCTGGAAGGTCAGCAATGTCTATGAGGGTGGCGACGCGCGACAGAAGTCGGGAGATGACTACCCGGCACGCATCTACGTGGCATTCCGGTTTCAGCCGGATCAGGCCGGTTTCTTCGAGCGAGCCAAACGCAAGGCGGCCGAGCTGCTATTCGGGGCCGCCTTGCCGGGGAATGCCATCAACTACATCTGGGCCAACCGTGTCCCGGTCGGTGAGACCATTGCCAACCCCTACACCGAAAAAACCATGATGATTGCGGTCAATTCCGGGACCAGCATGGTCGGGCAATGGGTCACCGTCGAACGGGATATCGTGGCCGACTACCGGCAGGCCTTCGGCGAATCCCCGCCGCCGGTCGTGGGGGTTGCCATCATGACCGATTCAGACAATACCGGTGAAAAAGCGACCGCCTGGTATGGCGACCTGATCCTTCAGGTGAAGAAAACATCTGTTTCTCGTCACTGATTTTCTGGAAAGCAGTCTTTATCCTGATGATTGTCACCGGGGTGATCCACCGACTGTTTGTGCCGGTCCCCGGAATTCCGGAGGCCGGAACTCACACCTGATTGATCACCATAAACAACCCGACACTGCTCATCACCACCGTGTAGGGAAAAGCCATCACCACCATGCGACCGTAAGACAGACGCACCAGCGGTGCTATGGCGGATGTCAGCAGGAACAGGAAGGCCGCCTGGCCGTTGGGTGTCGCCACGCTGGGCAGGTTGGTACCGGTGTTGATGGCCACCGCGAGAGTCTGGAAATGATCGTTGCTGATAGCACCGGCCTCCAGTGCCTGCTTCACCTCGCTGATATAGACGGTAGCTACAAATACATTGTCACTGATCGCCGAGAGCACACCGTTTGCGATAAAGAACATCCCCGGCTGTTGCGCTTCAGGCAGGGCCAGCACAAAATCGATAACCGGTTTGAACAGATGCTGCTCATGGATCACCGCCACAATGGCGAAAAACACCACCAGCAGCGAGGTGAACGGCAGGGACTCCTGGAATGCCTTGCCAATCTGGCCTTCGTCGGTAATCCCGGTGAAGGACGTGATGAGGATAATCACCAGCAGCCCGATCAGGCCGACTTCTGCCAGGTGAAAGGCCAGGCCCGCCACCAGAACCAGTGCCGCAAAAGCCTGAACCCACAGGGCCGCCTGGTCCGACTTGGTGCGTTTGATACGCTCGTTCTCGGCAAACTCCTCAAGGACCTGGCGAACCGGTTTTGGCAGACGGGTGCCGTAACCGAACCAGCCCAGTTTTTCCAGGCCCCAGCAGGTGATCAGACCGGCCACCAGTACCGGCATACTGACCGGCGCCATGTGCATAAAGAAACCGGCAAAATCCCATCCCACAACCTTGGCGATCAGCAGGTTCTGGGGCTCCCCCACCATAGTGGTCACACCCCCCAGGGCAGTACCGATGGCACCGTGCATCAGCAGGCTACGCAGGAAGGAACGGAAATTTTCCAGATCCTCCCGGTGCAACTCGATCACTTCATCGTCGCTGTTGGCATTATGGTCCTTGTGTTGATAACCCTTGCCCGATGCCACCTTGTGGTAGACCGAGAAAAAGCCCACCGCCACACTGATGATCACGGCCGTGACGGTCAGGGCATCCAGAAAAGCCGAGAGCACCGCAGCCACGATGCAGAACAACAGCGATAAAGCCGATTTGGAGCGCACACCCACCAGAATCTGGGTAAAGGTCAGCAACAACAAGTCCTTCATGAAATAGATGCCCGCCACCATGAACATCAGCAGCAGTATCACCGGGAAGTTGGTGAGCACTTCGAGATACACGGCATCCGGCGTGGTCAGACCGATCAACATGGCCTCAACCGCCAGCAGTCCACCCGGCAGGAGCGGGTAACACTTGAGGGCCATGGCCAGGGTAAAAATAAACTCACCGATCAGCATCCAGCCGGTAAAACCCGGCCCGAGCAGGTAATAGGCAACCGGATTAACGAGCAGGAACAATAGGATGACCTGTTTGTACCAGACAGGTGCGCGCCCCAGGAAATTATGGGCAAAACTGGACATGACGGTATTTGGCATTGCGTTGTCTTCTGGCGAGATAAGTTGCGGAAGCCTTTTATGATACTCCAACTCACTGTCATATTGGCGGAATTTTTCCGCTTCCGTCATCCGCCAAAAGGGGTAGGCGCCGGGCAGACCTTACTTCATGTGGATGGTCGGCGCGGGTATGGGTCTGACCCATGGCATCGACCAGCCGACGAATTTGAGAGCCGGACCTACTTTATTGTGTACAAGTGTTGACTTGATAATGGGTGCCTGATACTAATGTGTACACTTGTACACTTAACCGGGTATTTTCAATGAACGCAACAACCCAAAACGGCAGCCCTTTCCAGAAAGGTCTCGACCGCGTACTGCAGTCCCGTGTCGCTGAGGTACTTGCCTACCCTCACGGCGTTGATCGTTATCTGGAGGCCTTGAATCCCCTGTGGTCCGTCAAAGGGGTGCGGGCCGAAGTAGACGATATCCGTTACCTGACTGACGACAGTGTAACGCTGACCCTGCGTCCGAATCATAACTGGCAGGGCTTTGTTCCCGGTCAGTTCGTGCAGCTTACCGTGGCAATCAACGGCAAGCGCCACACCCGCTGTTATTCCCCGGCAAACTCCGTACACCGCGCCGATGGCCTGATCGAGCTGACCGCCAAGGTGCATGCCAAGGGTTTTGTATCCCGCCATCTGCGTCAACAGCTGACGGTTGGCGACGTAGTCCGACTGTCTCAGGCGGCCGGCGAGTTCGCCCTGCCAGAGGAGCGTCCGGAGCGGATTTTGCTGATCAGTGGCGGCAGTGGTATCACCCCCGTGATGTCCATGCTGCGCACCTTGTGTGACGAACGTTACAGCGGGCAGATCACCTTTCTGCATTACGCCAACTCGCCAGCCGACATGATCTACGCCAGCGAGCTCGAAACGCTCTGCAGGCAGCATGACAACGTCCACCTGGTGCGCAGTTTCGCGCAGCAGAGCGAACCCGGTGAGTTGTCCGGTCTTTTCTGTCGTGAACACTTGCACACATCGGTTCCTGATTTTGCGCAGGCGACCACCTTTTTGTGTGGTCCCCCACCGATGATGGCCGCGGTGGAAAAAGTCTGGAAAGAGGAAGGTCTGGAAAACCAACTGTTCAAGGAAGCGTTCACCCTCAATACACCAAGCCTGGACAGCGACAGTCCCGAAGGCGAGGTACGCTTTGCGAAAAGTAACACCACGGCCGTGAGCAAAGGCACCACATTGCTGGAGCAGGCAGAAGAGGCAGGTCTTACCCCGGAGTCGGGATGCCGCATGGGCATTTGTCACGCCTGTACCTGTCGCAAGACAGCCGGCAAGGTTCGCGACCTGCGGACCGGTGAAGTAAGCAGCGGTGACGAAGAAGACATTCAGCTATGCATCAGCGTGCCTGTGGGCACGGTGATCCTCGATATCTAACAAACTTCAAAACAGGATGAGAAACCTTCATGGGTACTGCTAACACTTTGACCAAAGAACAATTTGACGCCATAGGTCAGGAACTGGACGCCATTCGTAACCGTGAGATGGCCGATCTGGGCGAGAAAGACGAGAAGTACATTCGCAAACTGATCAAGCGCCAGCGTCAGCTCGAGGTCTCTGGCCGGGGCCTGCTGATGCTGGGCTTCCTGCCTCCGGCGTGGCTGGCCGGCGTGGCCTGCCTGTCTGCGTCCAAGATTATCGATAACATGGAAATCGGCCACAACGTCATGCATGGTCAGTATGACTGGATGGGTGACCCGGCCATTAGCTCCAAAGGCTTTGACTGGGACAACACCTGTACCAACACGGCCTGGAAGCACACTCATAACTATGAGCACCACACCTTCACCAATGTGATCAACAAGGACCATGATATTGGTTACGGGATACTTAGGATGTCCGAGGAGCAGGAATGGGAGCCTCGTTTCCTGTTCAACCCGGTGCTCGCGGTAATTGTGTCCACCTTCTTCCAGCACTTTGTGGCCATTCAGAGCCTGCAGCTTGAGAACTACCTGATCTACAAGACCAAGACCAGGGAAGAGCTGAAGGAAGAATTCAGGCCCATGTGGAAGAAGATGCGCAAGCAGTTGTTCAAGGACTACCTGCTGTTCCCGGCCCTGGCTGGCCCCTTTGCGCCGTTCGTGTTTGCCGGCAATATAAGCGCCAACCTGGTGCGTAACCTGTGGGCCTCTCAGGTGATCTTTAACGGGCACTTTCCGGAACATGCGGAGCAGTTCCCGGAGTCCGTGCTGGAAAACGAGACCCGTGGACAGTGGTATGTGCGCCAGATGCTCGGTTCCGCCAACTTTGAAGGTGGCCCACTGCTGCACCTGATGAGCGGTAACCTGAGCTTTCAGATTGAGCACCACTTGTTCCCGGACATTCCGGCACATCGCTACGCCCGCATTGCGACGGACGTACGTGCCATCTGTGAGAAATATGGCCTGCCTTACCACACCGGCTCCATGGCGCGCCAGACACTGAGCGCATGGAAAAGGATCTTCAAGATGTCTCTGCCAGGCAAGCCAAAGGCCAAACAGGACAACAAAGGTCCGCTTGGAGGACTACGTGCCAAGGTGACTCGCCTGACCTCCGCAACCGACAGCGATTCCCGCAAGGCTGCCTGATCTCCTGCCAATGAACGGTCGCAGACCCGGACTGTCACAGTGTTGCCCGAATGCAACACTGTGCGGGTTTGTGAACCGGCCTCACCTCACCCGCGAGAAGTGCCGGGCCGTGCGCACCAGGCCAGGGCAAGCGCACCACGATAGAGCACAAAGAAACCGAAATAAAAGAGAAAACAAAAGAAAAACAAATAGATATAAACATGGCACAGGCCATGCTTTAGCCTTGGCACGCAGCGAGACGTCGGTTTTCTGTAACCACCATCAAAGCGCAACAATCTGACAAATGGTCAACTAGGGTTCCGGTCTGCCCGTGCTTATTGGCAGATGACTGGTCCGAGAGTTGACGGCCTTTTCCAAGGCTACACGGCGGGACAAAAGCCCGGGAGGATCGTTCAGTTACTGACGCCTCTCGTTTTTTTGAAACGCCTAGCCAGGAGAAAAGGCATGCTGGAAACAGCCACCCCTCTCTACGACGATCTGATTCCCGGCGGATCCCACTGGTCCTTCATCATGCGCCGTGGCCACGTGCTACGCCTGATTGACGAAACCGGCGGAGCCAACGCCGGCATGTTGATGTACAACCCGGAAAACCCGCTCGAGCGGTATAACATGCCGGATACCCTGAAAAACCAGCACACCTTCCTGCTGACAAAAGGCCACGTGCTGCTGTCCGACATGGGCCGGGTATTCGCCTCCATCATCCGTGACGATCTGGGCTGGCACGACACCGTTGCCGGCACCTGCAACGCCGACCTGGTGGAACGGCGCTGGGGCAAAAAAACCTATCAGCAGGCGCACAATCATTACCACCGCAATGGCTTCACCAGCTTCCTCAACGAACTTGCCAAGTATGGCCTGGGCAAGAAGGACCTGACCGCCAACCTGAACTGGTTCAGCAAGGTGCAGACCGACAAAAACGGCAACATGACCTTTGCGCAAGGTCACTCCCATGCGGGTGCCACGGTGGATCTGCGCTTCGAGATGGACACTATTGTGGTGCTGCACACCTGCCCGCACCCGATGAATCCGGCCAGCGATTACCCCGCCCATCCGGTGCGCTATCAACTCTTCAGGGCGGAACCGGTGACCGATGCGGATCCCTGCAAGCTTTCCTCGCCGGAGGCCACCCGAGCCTTTGCCAACACTGCCCTTTATCACCTGTTCCAGTAACGGAGGCCGGAGATGATCAAGCAAAGCACACTGAATCCCGATAACGCCGCCTTCCGTGAAACCGTCCCGGCAGGCGAGTATTTCCTGAAAGTGGTGAAGGCCGGCGAAACGGTCCGCATCCTGGACCTGGAAGGCAACCAGGCCGCCGACACCCTGTTCTACAACGCCCACAATCCGAGCGAACGCTACAGCGCCGTGGACACCATCCGCCATCAGGGCAATGTCTACCTCACGGCCGGCTCGAAGCTGATGTCCTCGGAGAACAACGTGATGCTGGAAATCACCGCCGATACCTGCGGCCGTCACGACACCCTCGGTGGCGCCTGCGCGGCGGAGAGCAACACCACCCGTTATGCCCTCGAGAAAAAGTGCATGCACGCCTGCCGGGACAGCTGGCTGGTGGCGGTGACCGAGCACGAGGAACTGGGCATGAGCAAGCGCGACATCACCCACAACATCAACTTCTTCATGAACGTGCCGGTCACCGCTGACGGCGGCCTGACCTTTGCCGATGGCATTTCCGATGCCGGCAAGTATGTGGAGCTGGAAGCAAGGATGGACGTGCTGGTGATGATTTCCAACTGCCCGCAGCTCAACAACCCCTGTAACGGCTGGAACCCGACACCGATCGAGGTGCTGGTATGGAACTGAAGGGTGCATTCAGCAAGGTCCTGATTGCCAACCGCGGTGCCATTGCCTGCCGGGTGATCCGCACCCTGCGTACCATGGGGCTGACCTCTGTGGCGGTTTATGCCGAAGCCGATGCCGACTCGCTGCACGTGCGCCAGGCCGATGAATCCTGGTCTCTGGGCGAGGGCTCTGCCGCGGACACCTACCTCAACCAGGACAAGCTGTTCGGGATCATCCGCCAGAGCGGTGCCGGTGCCGTCCATCCCGGTTACGGCTTCCTCAGCGAGAACGCCGATTTTGCCCGCCGCTGTGATGCCGAAGGCGTTGTGTTCCTGGGTCCTGCGCCGCAGCAGATGGAGCAGTTTGGTCTCAAACACACCGCCCGCGCGCTCGCAGAAGAAGCCGGCGTGCCGCTCTTGCCCGGTACCGACCTGCTGACCGGTCTGGATGAGGCCCTGAAAGCTGCCGAAGACATCGGTTACCCGGTGATGCTGAAAAGCACCGCCGGTGGCGGCGGCATCGGCATGTCCCGTTGTTACAGCGCCGAGGATCTGGGCAAAACGTTCGAATCGGTGCAGCGTCTGAGTCAGAACAACTTCAGCAACGATGGCGTCTTCCTGGAAAAATTCGTGGAGCACGCCCGCCACATTGAAGTGCAACTGTTCGGCGATGGCCACGGTCAGGTACTGGCGCTGGGCGAGCGGGACTGCTCCGCCCAGCGCCGCAACCAGAAAGTGATTGAGGAAGCACCTGCGCCGGGACTGAGCGATGAGGTGCGCAGCCGCATGCACACCACCGCCCGCCAGCTGGGAGAAAGCATCCGCTACCGCAGCGCCGGCACCGTGGAGTTTATCTACGACCCGGACACCACTGAGTTCTACTTCCTGGAAGTGAACACCCGCTTACAGGTGGAGCACGGCGTCACCGAGCAGGTGTACAAGGTGGACCTGGTGCGCTGGATGGTGGAACTGGGGGCCGGCACCCTGCAGGATCTGGCGGAAATGAGCGGCAAGCTCACCCCATCCGGCCACGCCATTCAGGCGCGGATCTACGCCGAGGATCCCAACAAGGATTTCCAGCCCGGTGCGGGACTGCTGACCAATGTGGAATGGCCCGACGAAGAGGGCCTGCGCATCGACACATGGATCCAGCCGGGTACCGAAGTCTCACCCCTGTTCGACCCCATGCTGGCCAAGGTGATTGTCCACGAACCGGACCGGGAAGCCGCCCGCCAGCGGTTGATGCAGGCCCTGGATAACAGCCGCCTGTATGGCATTGAAACCAACCTGAAGTACGTGCGTCAGGTACTGGATGACCCGCGCTTTATCGAAGGCCGGCTATTTACCCGCACCCTCAATGAATTCGACTACCGGCCCGCCACCGTGGATGTGATCAGCGGCGGTACCCTGACCACCATCCAGGACTACCCGGGGCGGATCGGCTACTGGGAAATCGGCGTGCCCCCCTCGGGACCCTTCGACTGCTATTCGTTCCGTCTCGGCAACCGCCTGCTGGGCAATCCGGAAGGGGCGCCGGGGCTGGAAATCACCCTTAAGGGTCCGGTGCTCAGCTTCAACCAGGCCACCCAGATTGTGCTCACCGGCGCTGCGCTGGCCGCGACCCTGGACAACGAACCGGTGGACTTCTGGCAGGTGATCGATGTACCCGCCGGTGCCACCCTGACACTGGGTGCCACCACCGGCGACGGTACCCGGGCCTATGTTCTGTTCCGTGGCGGCCTGGACTGCCCGGAATACCTCACTTCCTGCAGCACCTTTACCCTGGGGCAGTTCGGCGGCCACTGCGGCCGGGCCCTGCGCGCCGGCGACGTGCTGGCATTGACGCAAGCCGAACCGGTCGTTACAACCGCGCTGTCCCACGAAATGCGGCCGGTCATCGGCAAGACCTGGAAGCTCCATGTCACCTATGGTCCCCATGGCGCGCCAGACTATTTTACCGGTGAGGACATCGACACCTTCTTCGCCAGCGAATGGGAAGTCCACTACAACTCCAGCCGCACCGGTGTACGCCTGATCGGCCCCAAACCGCAATGGGCCCGCAGCGACGGCGGCGAGGCGGGCATGCATCCTTCCAACATCCACGACAACGCCTATGCCGTGGGTACCGTGGACTTCACCGGGGACATGCCGGTGATTCTTGGGCCTGATGGCCCCAGCCTGGGCGGTTTTGTCTGCCCGGTGACCGTGGTCAGTGCCAACCTGTGGAAACTGGGCCAGCTCAAGGCCGGAGACAAGGTGCGGTTTGTGCCGGTGAGCCAGGATCAGGCGGTGGCCCTGCGGGAAGCCCTGGACGAATCCGTAGCCACCCTGACCGCCGCCGCCACCCGCATCACGCCGATCAAACCGGCCACCCCAATTCTGGATTCCCTGGGTACCCCCGACCATGAAACCGGCGTGGTCTATCGCGCCGCCGGCGACAACTATGTGCTGGTGGAATACGGCCCCATGGAGCTGGATATCCGCCTGCGCTTTCGTGCCCATGCCCTGATGCTCTGGCTGCGGGAGCAGAACCACGAAGCCATTCTGGAGCTTACCCCGGGCATCCGCTCCCTGCAGGTACACTACGACAGCCAGCAACTCAATCAACGCATCCTGCTGGACCTGCTGATCAGCGCGGAAAAGGAACTGGAACAGCAGCCGGAGTGGGATGTGCCGGCACGCATCGTCCATCTGCCACTGTCATGGGACGACGAGGCCTGCCAGACCGCCATCGCCAAATACATGCAGTCGGTGCGCAAGGATGCGCCCTGGTGCCCCAGCAACCTGGAGTTCATCCGCCGCATCAACGGCCTGGACAGCATCGACGACGTGAAGAAAACCGTGTTCGACGCCAGCTACCTGGTGATGGGCCTGGGGGATGTCTACCTGGGCGCGCCGGTCGCCACGCCGCTCGACCCGCGCCATCGACTGGTGACCACCAAGTACAACCCCGCCCGCACCTGGACGGCGGAAAACTCCGTGGGCATCGGCGGCGCCTACCTGTGCATCTACGGCATGGAAGGCCCCGGCGGTTACCAGTTTGTCGGCCGCACCCTGCAGATGTGGAACCGCTACCGCACCACCGATTGCTTCGAGCCCGGCAAGCCCTGGCTGTTGCGATTCTTCGACCAGGTGCGCTTCTACGAAGTCAGCGCCGGGGAACTGCAGCAGATCCGCCGGGACTTCCCCAACGGCGACTATCCCATCCGCATCGAGGAAACCCGTTTCAACCTGAAGGACTATGAACAGTTCCTGGGCGATCACGACGAAGAGATCCGCACCTTTACCGATAAGCGCAAGCAGGCATTCGACGAAGAACTGCAGCGCTGGATCGAGTCCGGCCAGATCAACTTCAGCTCGGAAGCACCGGTGGAGGACACCGGCGATGACGACATGGCCCAGCTTCCCGAGGGGCAGCATGCGGTGGAAAGCCACGCCGCCGGCAGTCTCTGGGAATGCCTGGTCGGCGTGGGAGACACCATCGGGGCACAGCAGCCGGTGGCCATCGTGGAATCCATGAAAATGGAGATTGAGTTACTCAGCCCGGTGAGCGGGCGCGTGGTGGAAATCCGGCGCGAGCCGGGCCAGTCGGTGACCCCGGGCATGCCGGTGGTGATCGTGGATGAACATGCGGACTGAGAGATACCGATACTAACCCTGACTCATAAAACGGGCAAAGCCCTGGGAGTGCGAGATGAAAAACAGCAAACTGGTCACCCGAATCGGCACCCTGCTCAGCGCCGGCCTGCTGGCCGGCAGCCTGGCGGCCCCGGCGATGGCCGAGGAAAAGGTTTCGTTCAGCCTGGCCTGGACCATCTACGTGGGCTGGATGCCCTGGCAGTACGCCGAAGACAGCGGCATCATGAAAAAGTGGGCCGACAAGTACGATATCGAGGTGGATATCGTGCAGGTCAACGACTACATAGAATCCATCAACCAGTACACCGCCGGCCAGTTCGATGGTGTGGTGGCCACGAGCATGGACGGCCTTTCCATCCCCGCTGCGTCGGGCGTTGATTCCACGGCGCTGATCGTGGGTGACTACTCCGACGGCAACGACGGCCTGGTCTCCAAGGATGCCGCTTCCATCAAGGACCTGGAGGGGGAAACCGTACACCTGGTGGAGCTGTCGGTCTCCCACTACCTGCTGGTCCGGGCCCTGGACAGCGTGGGGCTGGAGGAGCGCGACATCAATGTTGTGAACATCTCCGATGCGGACCTGGTCTCCGCCTTCCAGACCGATGACGTACGCCACGTGGCCACCTGGAATCCGCTTTTGAGCGAGATAGAGAGTTTCCCCGGCGCCACCAAACTGTTCGACTCCAGCCAGATTCCTGGACACATCAAGGATCTTGCCCTGGTGAAAACCGAAACCCTCCAGGACAATCCGGCCCTCGGTAAGGCCCTGGTAGGTGCCTGGTATGAAGTGATGGACATTCTCAAGTCGGATACCGAGGAAGGCCGCAAGGCGCGGGCCCAACTGGGGCAGGCCTCCGGCACTGACCTGGCCGGCTACGAGGCACAACTCGCCGCCACCCACATGTTCTGGGAACCCGCCGATGCCGTCACCTTCATCAACAGCAAGCAGGCCCGGGAGGCCATGGACAGCGTTCGCCAGTTCTCCTTCGATAAGGGCCTGCTGGGACAGGGCGCCCAGAGTCCGGATTTCGTCGGCATCGAGTTTCCCGACGGCGGCGTGATGGGCGACAAGGGCAACATCAAGTTCCGCTTCAACGACAGCTTCATGAAAATGGCGGCCGACGGCAGCCTGTGATAAATCAAGCAAAGGCGGTCACCAATGCGACTCATTAACCGACACCCCGGAGCCATGGCGGCCTTTGTCCTGGGCCTGATTCCGTTTGCCCTGCTGATCATGGTGTACGCCATGGCCTCCCAGGAACGACTGGCGGAGAACCCCAACGACAAGCTGTTGCCGGGCATCGAGCAGATGACCGCCGCCATCGACCGCATGGCGTTCCAGGAGGACCGCCGCAGTGGCGACTACCTGATGTGGGTCGACACCCTGGCAAGTCTGGAACGGCTGGGCCTGGGCGTCGGAGTGGCCGCGCTGCTGGCCCTGCTGGTAGGTATCCTGAACGGCGTGCTGCCGATAGTGCGGGCCAGTCTGGCACCGTTGGTCTCGGCCGCTTCCATGGTCCCGCCGCTGGCGATACTGCCCATCCTGTTCATTGTGTTCGGCCTCGGTGAGCTCTCCAAGGTGATGCTGATCGTGATCGGCACCGCCCCCATCATGATGCGGGATGTCGCCCAACGGGTGCGGGAGCTTCCCCAGGAGCAGTTCATCAAGATCCAGACGCTGGGAGCCAACAGCTGGCAAATGGTCATCCGCATGGTGTTACCACAGATCCTGCCGCGCCTGATCGATGCAGTTCGGCTCAGCCTGGGTCCCGCCTGGCTGTTCCTGATCGCCGCTGAAGCCATTGCCTCCACCGAGGGCCTTGGTTACCGGATATTTCTGGTGCGCCGCTACCTGGCCATGGATGTGATCCTGCCCTACGTGATCTGGATTACCCTGCTGGCCATCGTCATCGATCAATGCCTGCGGTTCACCAACCGCCGCCTGTTTCCCTGGTACAACGCTGGAGGCCACTGATGAGCTTCATTACCGTCAAGAATCTCTGGAAGGAGTACGGCCAGCAGGTGGTACTGGAGAACCTCAACCTGAAAGTGGCGCGGGGAGAATTCTGCACCCTGGTAGGAGCCTCCGGCTGCGGCAAATCCACTTTTCTGAAAATGCTGCTGGGTCAGGAACGACCCACCCGGGGAGACCTGAACCTGGTCGGCCAGCCCTTTCCCGCCGAGCCGGACCGCAACCGGGGGATCGTGTTTCAGCGATACTCGGTATTCCCTCACCTGACCGTGCGGCAGAATGTGCTGATGGGGCTGGAGCTGGAGCAGAAGCCGTTGCTGGGCAAGCTGTTCGGCGTGCGGCGCCGGGAAGCCATGCAACAGGTTGATGAAATGCTCGCCTCGGTGGGCCTGGCCCACGCTGGCGAGAAGTGGCCCCATGAGCTGTCCGGGGGCATGCAGCAACGCCTGGCCATCGCCCAGTCGTTCATCATGAAACCACGGGTACTGCTGCTGGACGAGCCGTTCGGCGCACTGGATCCGGGCATACGGGGCGACATGCATGAGCTGATCCTCAGTCTCTGGCGTGAAACCGGCACCACCATCTTCATGGTCACCCACGACCTGAACGAGGGTTTCTATCTGGGTACCCGCCTGCTGGTGTTCGACAAAGTACGTCACGATCCCCAGCAGCCCGAGGCTTTCGGAGCCACCATCACCTACGACCTGCCCATCGGCCAGACCGACCGGCAGTTGTACGAATCCATCGAATCCTCCGTGTCCCAGACGGCACGGGCATTATCCGTATGAGGCACCCGTGACTTCCGACAGCTTCCGACTCGATATTCCCTTTCTGCTGGATGCCTACCGGTCAGGTACGCTCAAACCGGGGCAGGTCGTTGACCACCTCCTGGAGCGCTCTGGGCAGTTCTGCGCCCACAACATCTGGATTCACCTGGCCAGCAAACAGGAACTGGTTCCCTACCTGGAGCGGCTGGACCGGGAAAGCCCCGACAGCCTCCCCCTGTACGGTATTCCCTTCGCCATTAAGGACAATATCGACGTGGCGGGAATGCCCACCACCGCCGCCTGTGAGGCCTACCGCTACCAACCCGAACACCACGCCGCGGTGGTTCAGGCACTGACAGACGCAGGTGCCATTCCCATGGGCAAGACCAATCTCGACCAGTTTGCCACCGGGCTGGTGGGTACCCGTTCACCGGAACCCTGGGGCGCCTGCCGCAACAGCTTCAATCCCGACTATATCTCCGGCGGCTCATCCTCCGGCTCCGCGGTCGCGGTTGCGCTCGGGCTGGTAAGTTTTTCACTTGGGACCGATACCGCAGGCTCCGGGCGGGTTCCCGCCGCCTTCAACAACCTCATCGGCCTGAAGCCCACCCTCGGCCGGCTGAGTGTCCGCGGTGTGGTGCCCGCCTGCCAGACGCTTGACTGCGTATCCGTGTTTGCCCGCAACGCAGACCAGGCGCAACAGATCCTTGCCGTCGCCTCGGTCAACGACGACAGGGATCCCTGGCAGCGCCCTGTGCCGGCTGGCAGCACCCCTCTCCCCGTCAGGTTCCGCTTCGGGGTACCGGAGCAACACCAGTTGATCTTTGACGGAGACGAAGCCGCCGCCGCGTTGTTTCGGCAGGCCATAGACCATCTTCAACTGCTCGGCGGTGAGCCGGTCAACGTGGACATTGAGCCGATGCTCGCAACCGCCCGGCTATTGTACGAGGGGCCCTGGGTGGCGGAACGGTACCTGGCGACCCGTGACCTGATCGAAAATCGGCCCGGGGCCATGCTGGCAGTCACTCGGGATATCATCAGCGAAGGTGCCAAAGCCCGCGCCACCGATGCCTTCGCCGCCCGCTATCGGTTGCAGGCCCTGAAGGCCAAAGCCGACCAGGTGTGGCAGCAGGTGGATGTGATGCTGTGCCCTACCACACCCGGTATCTACACGCGCGAGCAGATCAGTGCCGAGCCAGTGCTGCTGAACAGCCGTCTGGGTACCTACACCAATTTCATGAACCTGCTTGATTACGCGGCGGTGGCAGTGCCGGCCGGCTTTGCCGGCGACGGGCTGCCCCGGGGCTCCACCCTGTTCGCCCCGGCGTTCCAGGACGAAGCCCTGCTGGCACTGGCTGCGCGGCTGCATCCCCTGGCAACGGGTCGGGTAGGCGCCCTGGCGGATCCTTTACAGAGCCCCGAGCCGGCACCGGACCCGCGCACCATTGACGTACTGGTTTGCGGTGCCCACCTGGCCGGCCTGCCCCTGAACCATCAACTGACAGACCGGCATGCGGTATTACTGGAGGCTACCCGAACCGCACCCGTTTACCGGATGTACCGTCTGGCAGGCGGGCCACCAGCGCGTCCCGGCCTGATTCGCGAACCGGATCGGGGCGTCGCCCTGCCGGTGGAAATCTGGCGGATGCCCGCCGACCGGTTTGGCAGTTTTGTGGCCGGGATACCGGCTCCTCTGGGCATCGGTAAAGTGGAACTGGCGGATGGCCGCTGGGTCTGCGGCTTTATCTGCGAACCGGTCGGTCTGGACGGGGCCGAGGATATTACCGGATATGGTGGCTGGCGGGGTTATATGGAACAACAATGACGCCAGGCTCAGACGGTTGCCTGACCGGCAGCTGTCAGCAGGTGTCGGGTAACATTCCGGCCGCCGCGAGTTCAAGCCTGTCGCGAGCGCCACAGGTGACGCAGCGAGCGGCCGGCCAGGGCCAGGAATACCGGGGCACCGGCCATAAGATAGAAGTAGTAGGTGACGAAGCGCCAGATCAGAATGGCGGCGGCGGCCTGCTGCTTGGCCAGCATCGGGGCGAGCAGGGCCGAGGAGGTAAGCTCGGCACCGCCCGCCCCGCCGGGCAGGAAGCTGAGTTGACCGGCGGCCATCGACAGCATCTGCACCAGAAAGGTCCAGGCCCAGTCGATCTCCTGACCCAGGCCGGTAATCGCGAGGTAAAGCAGGCTGTAGCGTAGCAGCCAGTGACCGGCGCTGAGCAGGAATGCCAATCCCAGGGTGTGGAGCGGCAGGCGCAGGGTCGCGAGCAGCGCACTGCGGAAATGCAGCAGACGCCGGGCGAAGCGGACGCGGGTCCGGGAGCGGACCCTGAGCTTGCACAGCCAGGTGTCAGTAACCTTCAGCACCGGTGAGTAATGGCGGAGCAATAGTCCCAGAAAGACCAGCCCGCCACTCAACAGCAGCAAGGGCACACCCACCAGCCAGCCAATCTGCAGATCCACGGCTTCGAAAAACACATACAATGCGACACCGACCAGCGCAAAGATGAAGAACAGCATGTCGATGAGCTGGTCCACGGCAAACACGGCCGAAGCCTGGGCGGGGCGGATCCCTTGACGGACCAGCAGCGTCAACAGCGTGAGCGGACCGCCCGTTCCGCCAGGGGTGGCGCAGTAGGCGAATTCCGTGGACATTACGATGCCCAGCGCGCGCGGCTGGCCAAGCCTGCCGGCACGCCCGGCCAATAGCAGGCGCAGCCGCAACGCATTGAGATTCCAGCCGATCAGCACCAGCGCCAGCATGAACACCAGCCGGTCCTGGGGAAAGCTGCGCAGCTGAGCGAACAGACCCGGCCCGCCCAGCAGCAGGGGAATGCCCAGTGCCGCGATCAGGCCCGCTCCGAGTAGCCATGAGGTGCGTTTCATGCAGCGGTTCCTTAATCGGCCTGAAGAGCCAGCCAGTCACGGCTGGTGATGGGCCGCCGGCCCTCTGCGATCAGCTCGGCCAGAGTTTGCAGCCAGTAGTGACGGGCGCCAGGGTAACGCATGTCAATCGGGTGTACGCCCAGGCGCAACAGCGACGCGCTGCGGTGGCGTCGCCGCCGGGCAGCGCTGACCAGTCGCGACATGCCGCGCCGCCAGGCGCTGCGGGAGCTCCACACCAGTCCTGGCGCATGGACCGGGGTGAAGTCGGGGAGCTGATACAGGTGCCGGGGACCGCTGGTGTAGCGCAGCAGCGGTCGTCGTGCAAGCGCCCGACGGGTGCCCGGGCTCATCAGCCAGGCGGGCGCGACGAAGCCCGCAAGGGGCCAGCCCAAATCCTCGAACATGGCGATGCCGTCATCAATTCGCGCCAGGGCCTCGCTTTCGCCGAGTACCTGGAATTCACCCTCGACGGTATAGATGCGCCGCATAAAGTACTCCCGGGGCGTGCGCGGCGGCGGGCCATCGTCGGAATGATAGTAGCCATGCAGCGCCAGTTCGTCCCCTGCGGCCAGACGCGCATCGAGTCGGTTACGGAAGGCGGGGTCCCGGCGGCAGTCGTTGCCATGATGCCACTCGGGTACCACCAGCCAGGTAATGGGGATAGGCCCCGTCCGCCGACTCAGCGCATCAACCTCATCGAGAAAATCGCGGTATGCAGGCCAGGTGGCCGGCGAGACATCATGCAGCACCAGGGCCAGAAAACGCTCAGCCATAGCAGCGCGCCTCAGCGGCCGGCCACTGCCCCGTCAACTCCCGGTAATGGCCGAGTAACGTCTCCATAACCACCGCCCAGCCATAGTGACGCTCCACATGCTGCCGGGCCCGGCGCCCCATCGCCAGGGGATCGCTGGTAAACAGATCGCATACTCTCGCGGCCATGTCCTCAGAGCTATGTGGTTCACACAGCAGACCGCAGCCGACCGGAATGATCTCAGCCAGGGCACCTGCGCGGGATGCCACCACGGGAATGCCACTGGCCATTGCTTCCAGCGCGACCAGTCCGAAGGTCTCTGCAGTGCCGGCATGCAGCATGGCATCGCTGCTGGCCAGCCAGCCCGCGGCTTCTTCGGCGGGCATGTAGTCGAGCACGGTCACGTTATCGGGCACCCGGGTCGGCATGTGCGAGCCGATCAGCAGCAAGTGGTAGCCATGTCCGAGACGGCGGGCAACCTCAAGCAGCTGACCGATATTTTTCTCGGGGCCGGCACGACCAATGAATACCAGCAGCCGCGTGTCGCCGGTAAGGCCAAGCCGGTCACGCAGACCGGAATCGCGACGCCCCGGATGAAAGGTGTCAAGATCCACACCGAGAGGCTGCAGATGGACGTTGTCGAGTCCGGTCCGGCGCAACCCCTCCACCATGTAGCGACTCGGCACCAGGACGCGGTCGAAACGGCGGTAGAGCCGCCGCACGTATGCCTCGGCAAGGGGCGTGGCCCAGCGGCCGAACAGGGTCCCCATCAGGCGTGGTACATCGGAGTGGTAGAAGCCCACCACCGGGACCTTCAGCCGGTGCCCGGCCTCCAGCGCCGCCCAGGCCGTAACGTAAGGGTCGCCGGCCTCAATGATGTCCGGCTGCAATTCAAGCAGTGTATCTCGCCAGACCTTGCGGCGCAGGGGGAAGCGATAACCCTGGCCGAAGGGCAGGGGCGGCGAGGCCACGTAATGCACGGTCTGCTCCTGGCGGGAGCGGGCTCCCGGAACGAGCAGATCGTGGGTGATGTCGGAATGAGCGTCTATAAAACGTCGTTTGGCGTTAAGATAGGTCTTGACGCCACCGCTGACCGGCGCGTGAAACATGGTGATATCGGCAATACGCAAGCGCTCTCTCCTTCCTGAAAGTGGCGTTCGGAGCCTCACCCGCCACGAGGTTAAGGGCAGGGGTCTGTAGTGGGCCTTCGGAAGACCCGCCTGACCGCCGTTCCGCCGCTGACAGTGCGGGCGGATCCTGCACCTTCACACCGCCTTTTTTTGATGAGGCTTTTCTATCCATAGCAACGGCAGATCGAACACCTGTTCCATTAGCTGCCTACTTTACAACCATCTCACACTGGCCAGTTAGGGAAAACCAGGCGTTATTCCACCGTGACGCTCTTGGCCAGATTCCGTGGCTGGTCCACATCGGTGCCCTTGAGCACGGCCACGTGATAGGACAACAGCTGCAACGGCACCGTCAACACAATCGGCGCGGTGATCGGGTGCAATGACGGGAGGTTCATCACATGCACACCTTCCTCGGATTTAACGCTGGCGTCCCTATCGGCAAATACAAACAGCTCACCGCCCCGGGCCCGCACTTCCTCTAGGTTGGATTTAAGCTTTTCTATCAAATCATTGTTCGGTGCAATGGTGACCACGGGCATTTCGCTGTCGACCAGAGCCAGCGGGCCGTGCTTGAGCTCACCAGCGGGATAGGCTTCGGCGTGGATATAGGATATTTCCTTGAGCTTGAGGGCGCCCTCGAGTGCCACCGGGAACATGGAGCCACGGCCCAGGAACAGGCTATGGTGCTTGTCCATGAAGTGGCGTGACAGCTCGGCAATTTCGTGATCCAGCGCCAGCATCTGGTCCACCTGGCCCGGCAACTGGTGCATGGCGGAGACAATCTCGCTCTCGGTGTTCTCGTCCAGGCCGTTATGTCTGGCCAGAGCCAGGGTAAACAGCAGCAAGGCGGTCAACTGGGTGGTAAAAGCCTTGGTGGAAGCGACACCGATCTCGGGCCCGGCCTGTGTCATGATCACCAGATCGGATTCCCGCACTAGGGAGCTCCCCGGCACGTTACAGATCGCCAGCGCCGCGCGGAAGCCGGCTTCCTTGGCCTGTCGCAGCGCGGCCAGGGTATCGGCCGTCTCGCCGGACTGGGAGATACACAGGAACAGGGTGTCCGGCTGAATCACATGCTTGCGGTAGCGGAATTCGGAGGCCACTTCCACGGAGCAGGGCACACCGGCCAGTTCCTCGATCCAGTAACGGGCCACCATACCGGCGTGGTAGCTGGTGCCACAGGCGATGATCTGCACATGGCGGACATTTTCCAGCAAGTGGCCGGCCTCGGTACCCAAAGCCTCCTCCAGAACCCGGCTGGCGGTGACCCGGCCTTCCATGGTGGCCTTGATCACCCGTGGCTGCTCGTAGATTTCCTTGAGCATGAAGTGACGGTATTCGCCCTTGTCTGCAGAATCGGTACCGTGTTCAAACCGGCTGACGGTGCGTTCCACCGGCTGATGGTCCCGGTCCCAGATACGGATCTGGTCCTTGCGAATGTCGGCCATGTCCCCTTCTTCCAGAAACATGAACCGGTCGGTCACCGGCAGCAGGGCCAGCTGGTCCGAGGCAATGAAGTTCTCGCCAATACCCACGCCCAGAACCAGCGGACTGCCCTCGCGACAAACCACCAGGTGATCCGGCTCGTCGGCGTGCACAACCGCCAGGGCATAGGCACCGCTCAGGCGTGCGACGCAAGACTTGACCGCCTCCAGCAGGGTGCCTGTCTGGCGGTACTGCTGTTCGATCAGGTGTGCGACTACTTCGGTGTCGGTCTGGGAGGTGAAGATAAAACCGTCGGCCTTCAGTTCGTCTCTCAGTTCCTGGTAGTTCTCTATGATGCCGTTATGCACAACCGCCAGGCGCTCCCCGGACATGTGAGGATGCGCATTCAGCTGGGACGGCTCGCCGTGGGTGGCCCATCGGGTGTGGGCAATGCCAACCGTGCCGTCACAGGGATTATTGCCCACCGCCCCGGCCAGCGCAGCAACCTTGCCCAGCTCCCGCTCCCGGTGGATATTCCGGGCACTGTCAACGACCGCCATACCGGCGGAGTCATAGCCCCGGTATTCCAGACGACGCAGCCCTTCGAGGAGGATTTCCTGAACATCCCTTTCTGATACCGCACCTACAATGCCACACATCTGTCGTTCACCTGTCCAAGAGTGGATTTTAAAAAAATCGCTCAGCCTTTCTTTTGCGGACGTTGCCAATCAGCGATGTTGCGCTGCTTGCCTCTGGCGACGGCCAGTTCCTGCCTGCTGACATCCCGGGTAATGGTTGATCCGGCACCAATGGTTGCGCCTTCGGATAGGGTAACCGGAGCCACCAGCGAGGTGTTGGAGCCGACAAACACGCCATCGCCAATAACCGTCTGATGTTTATTGACCCCATCATAATTGCAGGTGATGGTTCCTGCACCTACATTCACACCGGCACCGAGGGTTGCATCACCCACGTAGCTGAGGTGGTTAATCTTGCTACCCTCGCCCACCACCGCTTTCTTGGTCTCTACAAAATTACCGACCCTGGATTTTGCAGCAAGACGAGTGCCAGGACGCAGACGTGCAAAGGGGCCGACAGATGCCCCGGGGCCGACCTCCGCGTCCTCAAGGATGCTGTTGGCCTCGATCACTGCGCCTTCAGCGATAACCGCATTACGGATCAGGCAGTTCGGTCCTATACGCACGTTATCAGCAATACTGACCGTCCCCTCGAACACCACATTCACGTCGATCAGGATATCGTTGCCGATGGTCAGCTCCCCACGCACATCCACGCGCGCCGGATCTGCGAGCGTTGCGCCCTCGGTCATCAGTCGTTCGGCCTGTTGCTGCTGGTACCAGCGTTCCAGCTGGGCCAGCTGTACCCGGTTGTTGACACCCTGCACTTCGAATGACGTTGCCGGCTGGGCAACGCTGACGTTCAGTCCGTTATCCACTGCCAAGGCAATGATGTCGGTGAGGTAGTACTCACCCTGGGCGTTGCGGTTGGAGAGGGTCGGCAGCCAGTTTTTCAGGTGCCTTGCTGACACCGCCAGTATGCCGGTGTTCACCTCACGGATCCGCTTCTGCGCCTCGCTGGCATCCTTTTGCTCAACGATCGCGGTCACCTGCCCCTGTTCGTTACGCAGAATCCGCCCATACCCGTCCGGGTTCTCCATGGTAACAGTGAGCAATCCCAGGGTCCGGTCATCCACTTTGGCCACCAGATCGTTCAGTGTTGCTTCCGATGTCAGTGGTACATCGCCATACAGGACCAGTACCCGGGCCTCATCGGGAAGGTTGGGCAGCGCCTGGGCCACTGCGTGACCGGTCCCCAGCTGCTGTTCCTGCAGCACCCAACTGACGTCCTCGACGACGGTTTGTGCACGCACCAGATCCGCCCCATGGCCAATCACTCCGTGTATGCCCTCAGCATTCATCCGTCTGGCGGTATCCATCACATGGTGCAGCATCGGCTTGCCGGCCACCCGGTGCAGTACCTTGGGCAGGGCCGATTTCATGCGGGAACCCTGACCGGCGGCCAGGATTACTACGTGTAGCGGGCTCATGGATTGATCAGCTCCGGTCGGTGATTTTCTGTCTTATAAAATAAAAAAAACCGCGCCCCGGTGAGACTTCAGAACGCTGGTAGCGACTGTAATCCACGCGGGATGCGGTTTGATACCAGGCTTGAAAGCCCGGATTACCGGACGTGCTTGCGCAGCTTTTCCAGTGTACGCAGCTTGGCAGCCGCTTCGATCAGCTCCGCTGCGGCACGGGAGTATTCGAACTCGCCGGTCTTGTTCGCCAGAGCCTTTTCGGCTTCTTTCTGAGCCTCCAGGGCAGCGGCTTCGTCCACATCCTTGGCGCGCACCGCGGTGTCCGCCATCAGGGTCACCAGATTGGGCTGTACCTCCAGGTATCCACCGGAGACATAGAGGATTTCTTCCTCACCGCCCTGCTTGATGATCCGTACTGAACCCGGCTTGAGGCCGGTCAGAAGCGGGGCGTGCCCATACTGGACGCCCAGCTCACCCTCGGTGCCGGTAGCGATCAGCATTTCTACCAGACCGGAGTAAATCTTCTCTTCGGCACTTACGACATCACAATGTACGGTCATAACCATTACTTATACGCCTCCTGGGTCAGGAAGAAAAGGAAGCCGCCTTAGCTGGCTTCCTTGGCTTTCATTTCCTTCGCCTTTTCGATCGCTTCTTCAATGGTTCCGCACATGTAGAATGCCTGCTCCGGCATATCATCGTACTCACCGTTGAGGATTCCCTCGAAGCTGCTGATGGTTTCTTTCAGGGAAACGTACTTACCGGGCGCGCCGGTAAAGACCTCAGCAACGTGGAACGGCTGGGACAGGAAACGCTCGATTTTACGGGCGCGGGCAACGGTCAGCTTGTCGTCTTCCGACAGCTCGTCCATACCCAGGATGGCGATAATGTCCTTCAGTTCCTTGTAGCGCTGCAGAACGTTCTGAACACCACGGGCAACATTGTAGTGTTGCTCGCCGATCACCAGCGGATCCAGCTGACGGGAGGTGGAGTCAAGCGGATCGATTGCCGGGTAAATACCCTTGGAAGCAATGTCACGACTCAGTACCACGGTCGCATCCAGGTGCGAGAAGGTGGTTGCAGGGGACGGATCCGTCAGGTCATCCGCCGGCACGTAGACCGCCTGGATGGACGTGATGGAACCATTCTTGGTGGAGGTAATACGCTCCTGCAGTTCACCCATCTCCTGGGCCAATGTGGGCTGGTAACCTACCGCGGAAGGCATACGGCCCAGCAGTGCGGATACTTCGGTACCGGCCAGGGTGTAACGGTAGATGTTGTCGACGAATAACAGTACGTCACGGCCTTCGTCACGGAACTTTTCCGCCATGGTGAGACCGGTCAGGGCCACACGCAGACGGTTTCCGGGGGGCTCGTTCATCTGGCCGTAAACCATCGCTACCTTATCAAGGACGTTGGAGTCCTTCATTTCGTAGTAGAAGTCGTTACCTTCCCGGGTACGCTCGCCAACACCGGCAAATACGGAGAGACCGGAGTGCTCTTTGGCGATGTTGTTGATCAGTTCCATCATGTTAACGGTCTTGCCCACGCCGGCACCGCCGAACAGGCCGACTTTACCACCCTTGGCGAACGGGCAGATCAGGTCGATAACCTTGATGCCGGTTTCCAGCAGGTCAGCAGACGCAGCCTGATCGGCATAGCCCGGTGCCTTGCGGTGGATACCCCAGCGCTCTTCCTCGCCGATCTCACCCTGTTCGTCGATGGGGCGACCCAGAACGTCCATGATGCGGCCCAGCGTGGCCGTGCCTACGGGTACGGAAATCGGCTTGCCGGTGTTCTCGGCTTTCAGGCCACGCTTGAGGCCCTCGGTGCTGCCCATGGCGATGGTACGAACAATGCCGTCACCCAGCTGCTGCTGGACTTCCAGAGTTGTCTCACCACCTTCAAGCAGCAGTGCGTCGTAAACGCCTGGCACGGAGTCACGTGGAAATTCCACGTCGATAACCGCGCCAATGATCTGAACGATGTGTCCGCTACTCATGCTCGGTTCCTCGTTATCTTGATAGTCAATAAAACCAGTAGGACTGTGGGACGGATCAGACGGAAGCCGCGCCGCTCACAATCTCCGATATCTCTTGTGTGATGGCTGCCTGACGGGCTTTGTTGTATGCCAGCTGAAGCTCATCAATGATGCTGCCCGCATTGTCGGTGGCACTCTTCATGGCAATCATTCGTGCCGCCTGCTCGCAGGCCAGATTCTCCACCACTCCCTGATACACCTGGGATTCGATATAGCGTGGCAGAAGCCCGTCCAGAATCGGACGTGAATCCGGTTCGTAGATATAATCCCACTGGTGACCGATATCTTCTTCGTCGCCTTCCGGCAAGGGCAGCAGCTGCTCGATCGTGGGTTTCTGGGTCATGGTGTTCACAAACTCGTTACTGACCAGATACAGACGATCGATCGTGCCCTCCTCAAAGGAGTCCAGCATGACCTTGACGTTGCCGATGAGCTGCTCCGCACTGGGGTTGTCACCCAGGTGAGTCAGAGCGGCAACCACGTTTCCACCGTAGTTACGGAAAAAACCGGCGCCTTTCTGACCAATCGCGCAGATATCGGCCTTGATACCTTTCTTGTCCCATTCACGCATATCGCGCACCAGGGCCCTGAACAGGTTACTGTTCAGGCCGCCACACAGTCCGCGGTCCGAGGACACAACAATGTAGCCAACCCGGTTTACCTCACGTTCGCGCATGAACGGATGGACGTAGTCCTTGTTGGACTTGGCGATGTGCCCGATTACCTGCCGCATCTTCTCAGCGTACGGGCGGGTTGCCTGCATGCGCTCCTGAGCCTTACGCATCTTGCTCGCCGCCACCATTTCCATGGCGGAGGTGATCTTCTGCGTGCTCTTGATGCTTCCGATCTGGTTACGTATTTCTTTTCCGACGGCCATAAGTCACTGCCTTTTCAAGTTAGACACTCGGTGGACCCATCGGCCCGCCTGAGCGGGCCGTGGGGTTTACCAGCTCTGAGTGGTCTTGAATTTCTCCAGAGCAGCTTTCAGGCCAGCGGCAATATCGTCATTGAATTTGCCTTCGTCGCCGATCTGGTCGAGCAGCTCTTTCTGCTCGGCACGCATCCAGTCGAGCAGTTGTGCTTCGAACTTCACAACCTTGTCAACTTCAACATCGTCCAGGAAGCCTTCGTTTGCTGCGAACAGTACGGTGCCCATTTCCGGAACGGACATGGGGCTGTACTGGTTCTGCTTCATCAGCTCGGTGACGCGCTGACCGTGCTCCAGCTGCTTGCGGGTCGCCTCGTCGAGGTCGGAAGCAAACTGCGAGAACGCCGCCAGTTCCCGGTACTGAGCCAGGGCCAGCCGGATGTTACCGCCAAGCTTCTTCATGATCTTGGTCTGGGCGGAACCACCGACCCGGGATACGGAGATACCGGCGTTCATGGCCGGACGGATACCGGAGTTGAACAGGTTGGTCTCCAGGAAGATCTGGCCGTCGGTGATGGAGATCACGTTGGTCGGAACGAAGGCCGAAACGTCACCGGCCTGGGTTTCGATGATCGGCAGCGCGGTCAGGGAACCGGTCTTGCCTTTCACTTCACCGTTGGTCAGCTTCTCGACCTCATCAGCGTTGATCCGGGACGCACGCTCCAGCAGACGGGAGTGCAGGTAGAACACATCACCCGGGAAAGCTTCACGGCCCGGCGGACGACGCAGCAGCAGGGAGATCTGCCGATAGGCAACCGCCTGCTTGGACAGGTCGTCGTATACGATCAGAGCGTCTTCGCCGCGGTCGCGGAAAAATTCACCCATGGAGGTACCGGCGTACGGAGCCAGGAACTGCATGGCGGCCGGGTCGGCAGCGCCGGCGGCAACCACGATGGTGTGATCCATGGCGCCGTGCTCTTCCAGCTTGCGCACAACCGCAGCAATGGATGACTGCTTCTGGCCGACAGCCACATAGATACACTTGATGCCCGTGTTCTTCTGGTTGATGATCGCGTCGATGGCGACAGCGGTCTTACCGATCTGGCGGTCACCGATGATCAGCTCCCGCTGACCACGACCAACCGGAACCATGGTGTCGATCGCTTTCAGACCGGTCTGTACCGGCTCATCAACGGACTGACGGGCGATAACGCCGGGGGCAACCTTTTCGACCGGGGAAGTCTGGGTGTTGCCCAACTCGCCCTTGCCATCGATCGGGTTACCCAGACCGTCCACAACACGGCCCAGCAGTTCGTTGCCGACCGGAACTTCCAGAATACGACCGGTACAACGTACTTTCTGACCTTCGGCCAGTTCCTCGTAGTCACCCAGGACAACCGCGCCCACGGAATCACGCTCCAGGTTCAGAGCCATGCCGTAGGTGCCGTTGGCAAATTCGATCATCTCGCCGTACATGACGTCGGCAAGACCGTGAATCCGCACGATACCGTCAGAGACCGACAGGATCGTACCTTCATTCTTTGCTTCAGAAGAGATATCGAGTTTTTCAATTCTCTTCTTGATGATGTCACTGATCTCGGATGGATTCAGTTGCTGCATGCCTTTGTCCTCAAACCTTTTGCTGAAATCAGGAGCCCAGTGCCTTGGCCATTCTGGCCAGCTTGCCACGGACTGAAGCGTCTATAACCAGGTCGCCGGTACGAACAACCACACCACCGATCAGGGATCTGTCCTCGGTGCTTTCCAGCTCGACCTTGCGCTCCAGCTTTCTGGACAGAGCGTCAATGAGTTTCTGTTGCTCCTCCGCACCCATCTCGAAGGCTGTACTGACCTGCAGCTTGACCGTGCGCTCAAGATCAGCGCGATGCAGGCGGAACAGCTCGGATACGGCGGGCAACAACGCCAGGCGCTTGTTTCCAGCAAGAATCAACAGGAAATTTTTGAGACCTTCGGGCAGCGCTTCGCCTTCAAGACAGTCCACGAAGAGCTCTGCCTTGCGCTGCTCGGTCAGGCCCGGGTTGGCCAGGATCTTCTTTACCTCTTGGTCAGCCGCGACCTGGGCTACGAAAGCCAGCGCCTGATCCCACGGATCCACGGCGTTCTGGTCCTGCGCAGCATCAAAAGCGGCTTTCGCATAGGGTCGGGCTAACGTTGTCAGTTCTGCCATGATGACCCTCGTTTAGAGTTCCGCGGCCAGCTTTTCCAGCATTTCGCTGTGAGCTTTGGCGTCGACAGAGGTTTCCAGGATCTTCTCGGCACCGGCAATGGCAAGCGCTGCCACTTCTGCACGCAATGCGTCACGAGCCTGTACACGCTCCTGTTGAATTTCCGCCCGGGCCTGTTCGATCAGTTTCGCGCCTTCCTTGCGAGCATCGTCCTTGGCGGCCTCGACAATCTGGGCGGCACGCTTGTTTGCCTGGTCGACAAGGGCAGCAGACTCTTCTTTGGCTTTCTGCATTTCCTTGGCGGCTTTTTCCTGCGCAAGTTCCAGATCGAGAGATGCACGATCTGCGGCAGAAAGGCCATCTGCAATTTTCTTCTGGCGCGCTTCCATGGCGGCCGTGATCGGCGGCCACACATACTTGACGCAGAACCAGACGAAAATAGCGAAGGCAATGGACTGCCCTATCAACGTAAGGTTTATATTCACGGCAATATACCTCTTGCTATTCGTTGCGTCCCGGTATCCGTATAGAAGGGCGCCGGTTTACACGGGCGCCCCCGGCTTACGGCTGATTAACCAGCAACAACGAAGATCAGGTACATAGCGATACCAACACCGATCATAGGCACGGCATCCAGCAGACCGGCCATGATGAAAGCTTTGGTTTGCAGGGAGTTGGCCAGCTCAGGCTGACGCGCGGTGGACTCGAGCAGCTTGCCGCCCAGCAGGCCGAAACCGATACCAGCGCCCAGGGCACCCAGGCCGATGATCAGTGCAGCTGCAACAAATACCATTTCCATTGAAGACTCCTCAGTTTTTCTCAGATGGTTAAGGGTTTAGTGTTTTTCAGTAAATCAGTGATCTTCGTGTGCCGCGCTGAGGTACACCACAGCCAGCGTTGTAAAGATAAAGGCCTGCAACGTTATCACAAGAATGTGGAAGATCGCCCAGGGGACATGCAGGGTCCACTGGACCCACAAGGGTAATAGGGCAATCAGAATGAAGATAACTTCCCCTGCGTACATATTGCCAAACAGACGCAGTGCCAGGCTGACTGGCTGGATGATCAGGCCCAATAGCTCAAGCACCAGGTTAAACGGCACAAGTGACCAGTGATTGAAGGGCTTGAAAGAAAGTTCCTTCATAAAGCCGCCCGGCCCCTTCACCTTAAAGCTGTAGTATAGAATCAGGATGAACACGCCCAGAGCGATACCAAAGGTGGCGTTAGGATCTGTGGTAGGCACAATCTTGAAGTATTCCACACCCATGGCATGGGCCAGTACGGGTATGTAGTCAACAGGAACCAGATCCAGGGCGTTCATCAGAAAAATCCAGATGAAAAGCGTCAGAGCGAGCGGCGCGATAATCGGGTTCCGACCGTGGAACACATCTCTAACGATGCCCTGGGCGAACTCAACCATGATCTCAACAAAGTTTTGCAAGCCGGTCGGGGTCTCTTCGGTGGCCCGTTTGGCGGCGAAGCGGAACAGCCCGAGAAACAGAAGACCCATGGCAACCGACCAGCCCAGGGTATCCACATGGACTGCCATGAAGCCCATATCGGTCGCTTCCTGAGCGGAATGCGCCATGGTCCATTGGGTTTCCTGCAGGACCGTGCCGTCGGCACGCTCATAGCCGGCAGGAAGCTTGCCGTAGGTGAGGTTCGTCAGGTGGTGCTTTATATATTCTACTGGGGTATCAGCTGCCATACTGCTCTCGTCCAGTCATCGCCGTGGTTGTGGTCGGATCAGCCAGCGCAGAACGCTGCCTGTCACAACCATCACGGCAAAAGTGAATAACAGAGCCGGCACGTGTACCGGCTCCATTAAGATGAAAACGGCCGCAAAGAAAACTGCGGTAAGGGCGAGCTTTATCGACTCGGCCCTGAACAGATTGCCCACCGCAAGGTGCATCTGCCTGGCACCCTGAAACCGGTATGCCCGGTGAGCAAAATAGGCGTTTGGTATGACAAAAATAAGACCGCCGACCAACGCGGAATAACCTGCCAAACGACTTTCAATAGTCCATAACGCCGCCAGAATAATCAGGACCAGCAATTCCAGCTGGAACCAGCGACCCAGGGGAACGCGCATCTGCTGTTTTCCTGCCCTGGCCATGGAAGCCTGCCTTATCATTTCTGAGACACTGGTAAAAACGCTTCCTGCTGGCGACGGACTCAATTGCGACATTAGCGCGCGGAATTATATGTGTTAACCGATACGTGTTCAACAGATGCGGAACGACGAACGGCTAATTACGCCGTCGAGAGTTCCGACACAGCTGGACACTTTTACATAAGTTGCGTTTATTAACCATTCTGATCACGATATATAGTGTTTCTGCGCAATCAGCATTTTTTGAATACTGTCTCAGCCTCATTTGATATGACCGAGGATGCCATCCAGTTCATCCAGCGATGAATACTCGATCACCAGCTTGCCTTTTCCACGGTTGCCGTGGGCAATGGAAACCCGTGCCCCCAGTCTGTCGGCAAGATCATCCTGCAGGGCGCGGATATTCGGATCCAGGGTGTTGCGGGATTTTTTCGGGCCCTGTTCCGCTTCCGCCTGCAGTTTGCGCACCAGCGCTTCGGTCTGGCGCACCGAGAGGGAACGGGAAACCACCTGGCGGGCGGCCTGCAGCTGTTGTTCCGGTGGCAGGGTGAGCATGGCCCGGCCGTGGCCCATTTCCAGATCCCCGTGTTCCAGCATGATCCGCACTTCCTCGGTGAGGCTGATCAGCCGCAACAGGTTGGTAATGGTGGTGCGGGACTTGCCAACGGCTTCGGCCACCTCAACCTGGGTCAGGCCAAACTCTTCCTGCAGGCGCTGCAGGGCGAAGGCCTCTTCAATGGGATTAAGGTTTTCCCGCTGGATATTCTCGATCAGGGCGAGGGCGATGGCGGTTTCGTCCGTCACTTCCCGGATGATGGCGGGAATACTGTCGAGCTCGGCCATCTGGGTGGCACGCCAGCGCCGCTCGCCGGCGATCAGTTCGTAGCGACCCTCCTGGATCGGGCGGACCACCACCGGCTGCATGACACCCTGGCGGCGGATGGAGTCGGCCAGTTCCTGCAGGGCAGCCGGGTCCATATCACGGCGCGGCTGGTAACGGCCCCGCTGGATCAGGTCAATGGGGATGTTGCGCAGCTCGCCATCGTGGGAGGTAACATCATCGTCGAGCTTCGCACCAGCACCCTGCAGCAGGCTGTTCAGTCCCCGGTTACCAATGCCTCGTCTTTTTGCCGCCATGGTCGCTATCGTTCGTCCGGAAGAAAATCAGTGATGATCGGTAATTACTGGCGGGCTATGTTACACCGCAACCGCAGCGGATGTCTTTTTTGATCCGTGCCGGCGCACCATTTCCCCCGCCAGGGCCAGATAGGCAATGGCTCCCTTGGAGGATTTGTCGTATTTCAGGGCCGGCATGCCATAGGAGGGCGCTTCTGCCAGACGCACATTACGGGGCACAACAGCCCGGTATACCTTGTCACCGAAATACTCGCTGAGCTGGGCTGAGACATCGAGAGTCAGACTGTTGCGCGGGTCGTACATGGTGCGCAGTATGCCTTCAATTTGCAGGTCGGGGTTCACGGTTTCCTGGATCTGCTCCACGGTGTTCATCAACGCCGCCAGCCCTTCCAGTGCGTAATACTCGCACTGCATGGGTATCAGCACCGTATCGGCCGCAGACAGGGCGTTCACGGTCAGAAGGCTCAGGGAAGGCGGGCAGTCGATCAGGATATAATCGTAGTTTTCCCGCACGGTGTTGATGGCAAGGCGCAGACGGTGCTCCCGGCCAATCTCGTTCATCAGTTCCACTTCGGCGGCGGTCAGGTCACCGTTGCCCGGCAGCAGATCGTAACCGGACGCTTCGGCGTGAACAATCACCCGGTCAGTGGGCTGGCGCTTGGTCAGCACATCATACCCGGAGAGTTCCAGGTCATTCTTTTCCACACCACTGCCCATGGTGGCGTTACCCTGAGGGTCCATATCCACCAGCAATACCCGGCGCTTGATGGCCGACAGGGAGGCCGCCAGATTGACGCAGGTGGTGGTCTTGCCCACACCGCCTTTCTGGTTGGTGACTGCAATCACGCGTGCCATCAATAGCCTCCTTCGGGAACTCTGGATTACCGGTTACGCCCCACCAGCAACAGGTGTCGGTCGCCGGTGGTGCCGGGGACCTGCAACGGAATACTGGATTGTACCTGCCAGGGTGCGGAAAGGGCAGCCACTTCATCATCCGGAAACTGGCCTTTCATGGCAAGGAACTGTCCGTCGTCTGCCAGCAGATGCCCGCACCAGGTGACCAGATTCTCCAGGGCGGTAAAGGCACGGCTGCTGATCTGGGCAAATTGCCTGTCTGGCTGGTACTGCTCCGCCCGGCCATGAAACACCTCTACATTATCCAGCCCCAGTTCCAGCACACTCTGGGTCAGGAAGCGGGTTTTCTTGCTGTTACTGTCCAGCAGAGTGAAGCGGCGGTCCGGAAAAGTAATGGCCAGGGGAATACCCGGCAGGCCGCCACCCGCTCCCACATCCAGCAGGTGGTCGGTGGTGATAAACGGGGCAATACTCAGGCTGTCCAGCAACTGGCGGGAGACCATCTCCGCCGGCTCGCGCACGGCGGTCAGGTTGTAGGCCCGGTTCCATTTGTTAAGCAGCGCCAGAAAATCCAGCAGGCGTTGTTGTTGCTGAGTCTCCAGCCGAATGCCCATGCCAGCCAGCCCTTCTGTGAGCTGGCGCTGCCATTGCGGGTTGCCCATGCGGCTCAGGCACTCTGCTTGCGCAGCAGGTCGCGCTTTTTCAGATACACCAGGATCTGACTGACTGCCGCCGGGGTCACACCCTGAATCCGGGAAGCCTGGGCGACCGTTTCCGGCCGGACTTCCTGCAGTTTCTGAACAATCTCATTGGACAGCCCGCCAATGCCAGAATAATCCAGGTCCAGCGGCAGGACAGTGTTCTCGTTACGACGCAGGCGCTCGATTTCATCTTCCTGACGGGAGATATAACCCTCGTATTTGATCTCGATTTCCACCTGGGCGGCCACATCTTCTTGCGGCGTATGCGCGCCACCAATTTCCGCAATGTGATCGTATACAATTTCCGGGCGGCGCAGCAGCTCAGCCAGAGTCTGGTCGCGGCCCATGGGCTGGCGCAGATAGCCGTTGGCCCGTTCACCGGCGTCACTGCCCGGGTGGATACGGGTCGTTTCCAGCCGCTGACGCTCGGAGGTAATGGCCTCGCGTTTGGCATTGAACCGCTGCCAGCGCTGGTCATCCACCAGCCCCAGCTGGCGGCCGGTCTCGGTCAGGCGCAGGTCGGCGTTGTCTTCCCGCAGGATCAGCCGGTATTCGGCGCGACTGGTGAACATGCGATAGGGCTCTTTAGTGCCCATGGTGATCAAATCATCCACCAGTACGCCCAGGTAGGCCTCATCCCGCCGGGGATACCAGGCGTCTTTTTCCTGGGCCCGCAATGCCGCATTCAGGCCCGCCAGCAGCCCCTGGGCACCGGCTTCTTCATAACCGGTGGTGCCATTGATCTGGCCGGCAAAATAGAGACCGCTGATGTACTTGGTCTCCAGGGTATGGCGCAGGTCCCGGGGATCCAGATAGTCGTATTCGATGGCATACCCCGGCCGGGTGATGTGGGCCTTCCCGAAACCCGGAATGGAGCGCACCGCGGCCAGCTGGATATCAAACGGCAGACTGGTGGAGATCCCATTAGGGTAGAGCTCGTTGGTGTTCAGACCTTCCGGCTCCACGAATATCTGGTGGGAATCCTTGTCGGCAAAGCGGTTCACTTTGTCCTCGATAGAGGGACAATAGCGGGGTCCGACCCCTTCAATACTGCCGGCAAACATCGGCGAGCGGTCAAAACCGCTGCGAATGATATCGTGGGTTTGCTCGGTGGTGCGGGTAACATAGCAGCATACCTGGTCGGGGTGCTCGTCCCGGGAGCCCATGAACGACATGACCGGGGCAGGGTTGTCCCCCCACTGCTCAGCCATCACCGAGAAATCCACCGAACGGGCATCGATGCGCGGCGGGGTACCGGTTTTCAGACGACCGACATTAAACGGCAATTCCCGCAGCCGTTTAGCCAGCGCGTTGGCCGGTGCGTCCCCGGCACGGCCACCGGAATGGTGCTGCATACCGATGTGGATAACACCACCCAGGAAAGTGCCCGTGGTCAGAACCACGGTCTTCGCACTGAAGCGGATACCGGTCTGGGTGACCACTCCCACCACCTGATCATTCTCTACAATCAGGTCGTCCGCTGCCTGCTGGAACAGGGTCAGATTGGGCTGGTTTTCCAGCATTTCCCGGATCGCTGCCTTATACAGCACCCGGTCTGCCTGGGCACGGGTGGCCCGCACCGCTGGCCCCTTGCGACTATTCAGTACCCGGAACTGGATACCGGCACGATCGGTGGCCCGGGCCATGGCACCACCCATGGCATCGATTTCCTTTACCAGATGGCTTTTGCCGATGCCACCAATGGCCGGATTACAGGACATCTGTCCAAGAGTTTCAATGTTGTGGGTCAGCAACAGGGTACCGGACCCCATGCGGGCCGCCGCCAGCGCCGCCTCGGTGCCGGCATGGCCACCACCAATGACAATCACATCGAAACGATCAGGAAACTCCACGATAAACCTCTAGCGTCGGGGAAAATGCAGGGCGGCGAGTATAACGCCTAATGCCATCGGATGCAGTCAGAATGTGCAAATTTTAACCAGAGGGAGCGGATATTGAAACTGCCAGACCGGATATGTCGGATCAGGCCACCGGAAACCACTCCCTCAGGGGTAGTCGAAAACCGAATTCGTCGATTTATCAGCTGCTTGTAACAACCTTCTGAAAACAGTTTTCAAGAAACTTATCCACAGATCGGGCGATCCCGGAAACAGCGATAGAGTAGGATCAAATAATTGAAATAAAGGGATTTTTCAATTTTAATCCAGAAGTACTCCCGGATTTATACAACACCTTATCCACAATCGCCCAGTGAGTTCGGCCAGGGTATCCCCGGCAGCCTGTCGCACTTAAGGCTGCTGGCGTTGCTTCCGGATCACCAGAACCACTTCGCCAACATCCACGCCCCATTTGCTCATGGTGGTTTCATTGATCAACGTGTCCGGTGTGACCAGATACATCCAGTCATCCATGCGGACATCAATGGTGCCCGAATCCCGGGCAATGCTCAGTACATAATTCATGTGAATGGTATTACCGGCCCAGCGCATGGTACCGGGCTCCACCACATCACCGGCGGTGGCCCGGTAACCATCGTCTCCGGGAGTCAGTGTCCAGACCCGGGTCTGCACCTCGCCATCATCAAAACGGAACACCTCATCCAGTGTGCCTACGCCGTTCTCATCCCAGCTCGCGGTGATGTCGGCATCAAAGGTGCGTATCACTTCTCCAAACATATCCTTGACCACGCCCCGGGCAGAAAGTTCGCCCTCAAAGAATTGCTCGGGCACCAGCCTGGGCGTACGATCACGATAATCTTCCAGGGACGGCCCGGCACACCCGGCCAAGATGACAACCGCCATGGTAGCCAGCAACCGCTGACCAACCTTCACAACAGAATACCCAACCCTTCCGTTTTGCATGATCTTTACACTCTCCGGTCTAGCAGCCTGTCGGACTTAAGGCTAATCTACTGCGCCGGTGGGAAAGCGGCTCATATTTCCCGGCTTTTTCGTTGCATAGAACCACTATGCGCCTCAAAATCCAGAAAATCTGCGCTCGCTTTCCCACCTTGCTCGCGACGATTACTTAAGCCCGACAGGCTGCTAGTGGCCAAAACACACAGAGATGTACGGAACGGGAGCCGGAAACGATCAGCCAGTGATTCTGTGGCCTGGCAGCCTTAAGTCAAACAGGCTGCAGTAAATCCGACAGGCTGCAGTCCGTCATTTGAGCCAATTGTCCATGCTGACAGGTTCCGGAGTGGTTAGCGTCAATGAAACGCGCGTTTGAATAACGTAAAACGTCAGGCAATGAAAGGACACGTCCTTTTCGGGCCAACGGATTCAAAACAGAGGTTACGATCTATGCCAGCCTACAAAGCGCCTTTGCGGGATATGAAATTCCTGCTTAATGAAGTGTTCGATTATCCGAAGCACTATGCAAGCCTCAATCACGGCGAAAACGCCACGCCGGATATCGTGGATGCGATCCTCAACGAGTGTGCCAAGTTCTGTGAGGAAGTTCTGAGCCCGCTGAACCAGAGCGGCGATGAGGAAGGCTGCAAGCTGGAAAACGGCGAAGTCATTACCCCGAAAGGTTTTAAAGAAGCCTACCAGCAGTACACGATGGGTGGCTGGCAGAGTCTGTCAGCCCCGGAAGAGTACGGCGGCCAGGGCCTGCCGGCTTCCATGGGACTGTTCAAACAGGAAATGATGGGTACCGCCAACTGGTCCTTCTCCATGTATCCGGGCCTTTCCCTCGGTGCCATGAACACTATTTATCTGCATGGTAACGAACAACAGAAACAGGATTACATGCCCCCCCTGACCGAAGGCCGCTGGGGCGGCACCATGTGTCTGACTGAGCCCCAGTGCGGCACCGACCTGGGGCAGGTGAAAACCCGGGCCGAGCCGGACGGCAAGGGCAGTTACAAGATCACCGGTACCAAGATTTTCATCTCCTCCGGTGAACACGATCTGACCGAGAACATTGTTCACATCGTACTGGCGCGCCTGCCGGATGCGCCCAAGGGCACCCGCGGTATCAGCCTGTTTATCGTGCCCAAATTCCTGCCGGATGGTAACGGTGGCGTGGGCGAGCGTAACCATGTCAGTTGCGGCAGCCTGGAAAAGAAGATGGGGATCAAAGCATCCGCCACTTGTGTTATGAATTTTGATGAAGCCACCGGTTACCTGATCGGCCCCGAGCACAAGGGCCTTGAATGTATGTTCACCTTCATGAACAGCGCCCGGATTGGTACCGCCATCCAGGGTGTGGGTCCGGCGGAGCTTTCCTACCAGGGGGCCCTGGCCTACGCCAGGGAACGTCGCTCAATGCGCGCTCTGTCCGGCAAAAAGGAACCGGATCAGGTGGCGGATGCCCTGATTCACCATGCCGATGTGCGCCGTATGCTGCTGACCCAGAAGGCTATCGCCGAGGGTGGCCGGGCCATGCTCTACTACGCAGCCCGTCTCGCGGACCACATGGTGGAAGGCCATATGGACGATGACCAGAAGAAGGCCGATGCCTATGACGACAAGCTCGGCTTCCTGACCCCGATTCTCAAGGGCTTCCTGACTGAACTGGGTAACGAAGCGGCCTACCTGGGTATGCAGGTGTTCGGTGGGCACGGTTACATCCGTGAACATGGCATGGAGCAGATTGCCCGGGATACCCGCATTGCCACACTGTACGAGGGCACCACCGGGATCCAGGCCCTGGACCTGCTGGGCCGCAAGGTACTGATGATGACCCAGGGCGGTGCGGTGCGCGAATTCAGCCTGAGAGTCGCCAACTATGCCCGTAAGCACCTGACTGACCGCCGCATTCGGCCATTTGCAATAGAGCTGCTGAAGCTGACAGCCCAGTGGAACATTCTCACCGTGAAGGTGATGCTGGCCGCCCGTAAAGACCGGGATGTGGTGAGCTCTGCCGCCAACGATTTCCTGATGTTCAGCGGTTACGTGACCATGGCCTACATGTGGCTGCGCCAGGCGGTCACCGCTGCAGACAAGCTGGACAATGGCGGTGCCGATTCCATGGAATTCTATCGCACCAAGATCGAAACTGCCGAGTTCTACTATGAGCGTATGCTGCCCCGGGCACAGACTCATGCCTCCAGCATGCTCAGCTCGCCGAAGAACCTGATGCAGACCGATCCTGAAAATCTCAGCTTTATCGACTGATCACCTGTTTGATGTTTACCACTTAAACCCGGAGCTCTGCTCCGGGTTTTTTGTTGCTGATCAGTAGCCTGAAACGTTGTTCCCGCCCCCTTGAAAAAAACCGGCCCGCCCATACACCACTGATCGCAAGATCATCTGTAGCAGGTTGTGTAAAAGGAAGGAGGTTCAACTATGGAAACTCGTTCTGGCGACTTTTATCCGACCCGTCTGGAACGTCCTGTAGAGAATGTCGAACGTATTGATCCGGTTATTCACAGCACCGGCAAGGATCGCCAAAAAGGCCCCCTGAGCGAAGCCGAACTGGCCAGCTATGAAAGGGATGGCTTCCTGGTATTCAACAACTTCCTCGACCAGGCCACCGTGCAGAAATTCCGGGAAGATCTGCGGGCCTACGAGGATGACGAATCCATACTTCAGTCCGAGGGCACCATTACCGAACCGGGTAAGCAGGAAATTCGCTCCATCTTCGGTATCCATGAACTGTCTGAGCGTTTTGATCGACTGACCCGGGATCCGAAAATCCTCGATATGGTACACCAGCTGCTGGGCAGTGATGTGTATATCCACCAGTCCCGGATCAACTTCAAACCGGGTTTTCATGGTAAGGGTTTCGACTGGCACTCGGATTTTGAAACCTGGCACTCGGAAGACGGCATGCCCCGTATGCGGTCGGTGAGCTTCTCGATTGCCCTGACAGACAACACCCCGTTCAACGGACCACTGATGCTGGTCCCCGGCTCCCACAAGACCTTTATTCCCTGCGTGGGCCGTACCCCGGAGGATAACTACCAGTCGTCACTGAAAAAACAGGAGCTGGGGGTCCCCAGCGACAAGGACCTGAACCGTATGATTGAGCAGGGTGGCATCAAGGCACCCACCGGCCCGGCCGGCTCGCTGATCATTTTCGAGTGCAACACCCTGCACGCTTCCAACGCCAATATGTCACCCTGGCCCCGCAGTAATCTGTTCTTTGTCTACAACAGTGTGGAAAACCAGCTGGAGCAGCCCTTCTGTGGCAATAAGCCACGACCGGATTTCCTGGGCAACCGCACCAACACCGAAGCGTTGAGGCCGGTCACCGAGACCGACATGCGTCGCACGGGGTAAGGTAACCAAATCATTGACCAAACAGAGGGAAGCCGGAAACCTGGCTGGCTTCCCTTTATTTTCCGATACAGAATATATAAAATACTTTAAAAACAAAAGTTTATGAAATTCTCGGAGCACCATTGGAGTGCTGAAATTTACGAAAAAAAGTGTAACTATTGGCAAATTCCCTCTGCATCGGCTCCTGACGACCCATTTTAAACTGGGATAAGTGGGAAACTGGGAGTCTTGTATGCGCAGTAATCTCTATTAAATCAGCGCCTTGAAATCGCTCGTTAGTCCCTTTCGGTCACACCAAATTATAGTAACATCGTTTTCTAAACGGATCCGTTCTCATTTTGAATGGACTTGACGCACAACATTGTTGTGCATAAAATGATTGAAAAGCGATCAGATAACTATGGCGGTTGAATTCAGGGATATATGGCTGGAGGCGTTCTACGACGAAGACCAAAGCCACAAGAAAATACCCAGCACTATTGAAGGCGCTCTGTTCAGAAAGATTCAGATTCTGGATGCCGCGACGCAGGAGTCAGACTTGAGGATTCCGCCGGGTAACCGTTTTGAACATTTGCAGGGAAACCTGTCGGGATGGTGTTCTATTCGGGTTAACAAACAGTATCGCCTGATTTTTCGCTGGGAAGATGGCACCGCCCAAGATACGTATCTAGACCCGCATGTTTACAAGGGCTAGCAGCCTGTCGGACTTAAGCAATCGTCGCGAGCAAGGTGGGAAAGCGAGCGCAGATTTTCTGGATTTTGAGGCGCATAGTGGTTCTATGCAACGAAAAAGCCGGGAAATATGAGCCGTTTTCCCACCGGCGCAGTAGATTAGCCTTAAGTCCGACAGGCTGCTAAAGGAGGTTATGGTAATGAGGAATACAAAACGTCGTCCAGTGACCGTTGGCGAAATGCTGGTCACCGAGTTTCTGGAACCCATGAACATAGAAATCAGTGAACTTGCCGAAGCAATGGGTGTGCACAGAAATACACTCAGTCGGATTGCGCATGACAAAGGCACGCTGACAGCACCCATGGCAATCAAACTCGCAGCGGCTTTGGGGAATACGCCGGAGTTCTGGCTGAATATTCAGCACGCAGTTGAGTTATGGGATGTGCGCCATCGTGCCTATGAACAAGAAGCCAAAAACGTGAGACGCGTAAAGCCCCACGAGTTACCTCTGAAGCAGGCCTGAAGCACATTTCGTTTGAGCCATGTTTTGCCTTTCTTTGGAAAGCTTATAGTAGCCGGGTTTGCAGCTCGGAATGGGCAAACTGATATCCCATCGCCTTGTAACCTTTCTCGCGCTTTCGGAACATGCGTTCCGGTATCGTGATCGGCAAGCGCCGTCACAGCCTTTTTCTGATCACGGCGCAGCGTTGCTTTCAGGCTGACTTCCGGCAGCAACTGGCCGGGCATTCTGCGGTCATCGATTTCTACCGTTATTCCCTGTTCGCGCAACAATGCCTGAAGATCATCAAAACAGCCTCTCGGTACCGAGATATAACCTTGCTCAATCCGGGCACAGGATATGTAACGAGGGATGCCATGAGTTGAAAATCGAAGTGCCTGAGTTTTGAAAAATACTGGATTGGCAAAGCTCGCCATGCGCTTTATTCGTGCCGCCAGTGTCCCTGGTATGTCTGACAACTTCATATAAATGTGATTGGCCAGGGTAAGCGTAATGCTCTCGGGACATCCTGAAATTATCCCTGTATCGACCGGTAAAGCTTGTTCCCACGGCAACGCAACTTCTGCTATCGCATCGGAATCAGGCTCATTCCAAACCATATCTCGAAGCTGAGCCGGCGAAACGGTCTTTTGCTGACTAAGTAGCGCCCACTGATCCGGATACGGGGTTAGCTTATCGTCGACGAAGCTCGTTTCTACGGGAAAGTAGGACCGCTTTTTCCTTTTCAAGCTCAGATAACCTCAATTCGATGGCTGCAAGCTCTTCTTCTGTTTGGATATATGCCTCCTACCCTGAATCCGCCAAGCACGATGAGCAAGCTTTTCGATCTATTTGGCCGTTTATTTTCCGATACAAAAAGTAAAGAGATATTGAATATCAATAGCTTGCCTGACCTTCGGGGTTCACTCGGGGGACAAGTGAAGAAAATTGTGTTTTCTTGAGGTAAATCATACTTTAGCAGCGGATTGAACACTTCTCTGCCATCGTAACACTAGGCTCCCGAGAAGCTATGCTCTCCTGAATTCAAGCTCAGTCCCGCAGGTTTACTGTAATTACGGTAATTACAGTAACCGGCTATACCTTGGGCTGCGCCTTGCAGCGATACATGATGGCCAGGCTGGATTCATCGAATTACACTACTCTCCAAACCTCTTAATAAGAGCTAGATCATGGCAGCCGACTACGCCAGAGTAAATCCAACAACCCTGACCTGGGCCCGTGAGAGGGCACAGTGCCATAGTTAAGATCTCTAATATCTGTGATGCTTTGGTGTGCCCTACATCACCACATTCCAGCTTTTAAACCGCCTCGACGCCAAATTTGTTCTGGGCCAATAAGCCTACCAGTAGTGATAACCCGGTGCCTGAGACTCCGGCCCATCCAGCACAGCATCAGAAACTGGCACCAATGGATCACGACAGTCAGCTTTCAATCTGGCCCAATCAATCCAGGCTTGCAGCTCTTGCGTCATCTCACCTTTTGCCTCAGCAGAATTTTCAACAGCTTCGGTGTAACGCCGCAACCTTTCAGCATCGGCCCAACGGACTTTAGTTGCTCCGCTAAACACAGAATTCGAATGTTCGCTTGTAAACAAAAGCGAACATCCGGACTGCACGACAAACTCGCAAAATTCCTCTGCAAGGGGTAAGTCCAGTCTCAAGAGAGGCATGTCCAGTTAAACGCGATAACCCATAAGAACTCTCAGTCTTGTGTCGGATCATCGATGGTTCTATCGTCCTCGGCCAGAGCTTCGATTCCCGGAGCCGACGCGCTGAGCCAGCGGTTCAGGTCCATCAGATCCTGTGGGCTGAGGGTGCCAGCAGACTGTTTCAGGTTGAGGGTATTGAGTATGTAGTCGTAACGGGCATTGGCGTAGTTCTGCAGGGCTTCGTAATAGTCCCGTTCAGCGTCCAGCAGCTCGACGATGTTGCGGGTACCGACGTCGTAGCCTGCGCGGGTGGCATCCAGCGCACTGCGACGGGAAATGATGGTCTGCTCCAGCGCCGAGGCGGACTCGATGTTGGTATTGACCTGACGGAAAAGGCTACGAGTATTGACTCGCACGTCCCGGCGTACGGTATTCAGGGCTTGATCGGCCACTGTGACCAGTGATCGCTGCTGGCGCACTCCGGCCTGGGTACCGCCGCCTAGGTACAGTGGCACGCTCAGGGTCAGGCTGATCACGCCCTCGGTGGTCGCCCCGTTACCGGAACGGGTGGCGCCGCCGCTGCCAGTTGTGGAACCCGTGCCGCCGGGCCCGAGACCGTTGATGTCCGTCACACCATAGGAGGCATTTAAATCCAGAGTCGGATAATGTCCAGCCTTGCGGCTTTCAAGGGTGGACTCGCTGGCATCAAGTTCAAGCAGGGCAGTCTGGATTTCCCAGTTCTGTCCCAGCGCGATCTCCTCCCATTCAGTGGGATTCATGGGCGTAGGTCTGGCCAGCGGGAATTCCTGGCGCAGGTTGTCCAGTTGCTCGGTGTATTCACCTGTCAGGCGGGCTAGTTCTTCCCGTGCGATGTCTAGGTCACTTTCGGCGGCAATGCGCCGGCTCTTGGAATCATCGTAGCTGGCGCGAGCCTCGTAGACTTCGGTGATGGCGATCAGGCCGACATCGAAGCGCTCCTGTGCCTGTTCGTACTGCCTGCGGATTGCCGTCTCAGTAGCCTGTGCAGTGGTCAGCGCATCCGCGGCACGCAACACATTGAAGTAGCCTTCGGCGACGTCGAGGATCAGCTGCTGCTGAGCCAGGTTGTACTGAGCTTGGGCGGCCTCGCTCCGGATCTGGCTGGTTTCAAAATCAAACCAGGCGTCAGCGCGAAATAGCGGTTGTGTAAGTTCAACGCCGTAGCTGAAGGTCTTGTATGAGTCTCCACTGGCGTTGTCCGGGTCAACATCAGTGTGCCGGGCATCGCCGAATGCACTAACCTGGGGCAATAGGTTGGCGCGGCTAACATCAATTCCGGCCTGCTCTGCCTGCAGGATAGCCTGGGCCTCGGCAATACCGGAATCGTAGGTAAGCGCTTTCTCGTAGGTTTCGATCAGATTCATGGCCAGCGCGGGCTGTACCGCGAGCGCGGCCATCAGGCCTGGCAGCAGGCGTCTGCTCATGGGGTTTCCTTGTTTTTAAGAAATGGTTCATTTTCAGAGCAAAGGCCCCGGAATAGTGTATCCACCAGACATTCCGCTTCGGCGCTAAGGTCGTAGGCGTCCGGATTCCTGAGCCAGTCGAAGTAGATGCCCAGCATCTGGGTATGCAGCGAACGGGCGGCTTGCCTGGCGGTCAGCGACGAACGGGGTGGGTGGTTGCTGAAAAACCGCGTCAATGTATCAATAGCTTCCTGCGCCGTTTCATCCTGCAGCCTCAGACTGTGTTTCGATTCTGTATGGTGAAACAGGATCTTGTAGACGCGGAAGTGACGTTTGTCCTCGACAAGGGTCTGAAGTGCATAGATGCACAGGTTTCTTAGGGTCAGCAAATCACCGGTCTTTTCGTCAGCGGCGCTTTCAGTCATCTCTAGCATTGGCAGCCGAACACGCTCTAGCATGGCGTCGAAAACGTCCGATTTATTCTGGAAATGCCAGTAGACCGCTCCACGGGTGACTTGGGCGGTCCGGGCAATTTCTTCCAGCGATGCATGAGCTACGCCCTTACGGACAAAGACCTGTTCCGCAGCGTCCAGTATCGCCTGGCGTGTGTTTTCGGCTTCCGCTTTGGTTTTTCGGGCCATGGTGATTTTCCATCGTTGCGTGCATTGGCTCCGCCGTCCGGCAAGCACTTTCTATCTCATTGGATGCCATATCATGCCAAAATTTTTTTGCATACATCCACGTATGAATGTATAATATTTGAACTCTGAATCGCCTTACTCGATGAGAGATTCTCATCGAGTCTAAGCTAATATAAATTTACATTCGTACAGAAACGAATGTAAATTCTCTGTCATCTCACATCAAAAAACGAGAATCATTCGCCTATGAAAACTGCAGTTCAATTTGCCAGGGTGAGTCTTCTTACCTTAGCTTCAGGTCTGTTTCTTGCGGGCTGTGGCCAGAATGAGGTTCCGGAGAGCGCCCAACAGGGTAGTCAAGAGCCGCCCCCTCATCCTGTGGAAGTTGTTGAGTTGACACGCCAGGATGTGAGTATTGAACGATCCTACCCGTCATTGCTGCGCAGTGATGACGAGGTCACGCTGGTGGCCCGAGTGGCAGGTACTCTGGAGCAGCGCCACTTCGAGGCCGGTCAGATGGTGGAGAAAGGCGAACTGCTTTATTCCATCGAGCCTGACGTTTATCAGGCGATCGTCAATCAGCGTGAGGCCGACCTGGAAAGTGCCCGTGCGCAACTGTTCCGGGCCCAGCGTGACGCTGACCGGTTTGAGCGATTGCTGGGGCAGAACTCAGTGAGCCGACAGGATTACGACAAGGCGCTGGCCGATGCTAGGGTTGCCCAGGCTTCGGTCGCCCAGGCTGAGGCCGCTCTGGCCAGTGCACGTATCGACCTGGACTACGCCAAGGTCAAAGCCCCCGTTTCCGGAATGATCAGCCTGAGCCAGATTAATGTCGGGAACTTTGTGAGCACGGGTACAGAATTGGCCACGATAACCCCATTGGATCCGTTGGAAGTGCGTTTCCAGCTGCCCCAAAGCCATGCCTTCGAGCTGCGTCGTCAGCTGAAAGGACAGGATATCGAGTCAATCACGACACGACTTCAGGTGCCGGGTAGTTCTGGCGATGAAACTGGCAGCCTGAACGGTAATTTGGACTTCCTTGGCTCCCGGGTTGACCAGGCCACCAGCACGGTTCAGGCCAACGCCACGTTTCCCAACCCGGATGCCAGCGTTTTACCTGGGCAGTTCGTGCGTATCCGCATTGAGGGTCTGAAGCGGTATGGCGTGCTGGCCGTGCCCGAAATTGCCGTTGGTCAGGGCTTGATGGGCCCGCAGATCTTTGTGCTTGATGAAAATAACGTGGCGCGCGCGCGCCCGGTGGATCTGGGTGAAGTCGCAGGCCCCTGGCAGATTATACAAGGCGGTGTTGAACCCGGAGAGCGGGTAGTGGTTGGAGACCTGGCGGGAGTTCAGCCTGGAACGACCATTGAGCCGCAGCCTTTCAAGGGCGATGCAGATTCGTTGGTGGAGGACGCCGAGGCGTCTAAAGAAGAAGCCCGTCATAGAGACATGGAAAAAGCGACAGAGGCTGAGCCTGGTACTGCCACTGAAAGCGCTGAGGACGCCTCCTCATGAATTTCTCGAACTTTTTCATCAAACGACCGATCTTTGCTACGGTCCTGGCAATCATCCTGACGATCATCGGGGTGGTCAGCTTGCGGGTATTGCCCATCGAGCAGTATCCCAGTGTTGTGCCCCCCACCGTTTCTGTTACCGCCCAGTTTCCGGGCGCAGATGCCGAAACGGTGGCACAAACCGTGGCTGCGCCGTTGGCGGAGGCAATCAACGGCGTAGAGGACATGCTGTACATGACCTCGACCAGTGCTGATAACGGCATCATGAGCCTGAACGTCGCTTTTGATATCGGCACGGACGGTGATATCAACACCATCAACGTGAACAACCGCGTGCAGGGAGCGTTATCGCAACTGCCGGAGCAGGTTCAGGCTCAGGGCGTTACTGTTGAGCTGCGTTCCAGTTCAATCCTGATGCTGGTGTCGCTGATCTCGCCAGAAGGCGATTATGACAACGTCTTTATGCAGAATTACGCCACTCTCAATATCCTGGACGAACTGCGTCAGGTGCCGGGGGTTGGTGAGGCCGAGGTTCTGGGGGGTGGTGAATTCGCCATGCGTATCTGGATGGATCCGGACAAGCTGGCGCAATACGACCTGACACCCACCGAGGTGGCGACGGCTATTCGAGCCCAAAACACCGAAGTCCCGGCGGGTAGTCTGGCCAGCACACCGCAAAGCGAACCGCGAGCCTTCACGTACACCATCACCGCGGGTGGCCGACTGAGCGACGTCAGCGACTTCCGCGAAATATTCCTTCGCACCAATCCGGATGGCTCGTCGCTGCGTCTTGAGGATGTGGCCCGAATAGAGTTGGGCGCCTCTTTTTACGCTATTGACGCAAACCTCAACGGCTCCACCATGACGCCGATTATTATCAACCAACAGCCGGGGGCGAATGCCCTAGCGACTGCGGACGCGGTGAAGGAAACCATGGCCGAGCTGGCCGAACGTTTTCCGCCCGGCCTCGAGCATGTGGTGCCTTACGATACGACGCTGTTTATTGATGCCTCGGTAAGCACGGTCATCAAGGTGTTTATTGAAGCCTTTCTGATCGTCGGTGTGATCCTGTTTGTGTTTCTACAAAACTGGCGCTTTACGGTGATTGCCATGTCGGTGGTGCCGGTGTCTGTGCTGGCCACCTTTGCCGGTTTCTACATGTTCGGATTCTCGATAAACCTGCTGACCCTGTTCGCACTGGTGCTGTCGATCGGCATAGTGGTGGATGATGCGATTCTTGTGGTCGAGAACGTTGAACGGGTATTGAGTGAGGATGACGAGATCACCGTAACTCAGGCCACCATTCGTGCGATGAAGGAGGTTGGTGGACCGGTGATTGCCACCTCGCTGATCATGGCTGCGGTGTTTGTCCCGGTTGCGTTCCTCGGCGGTTTCACCGGACAAATATACCAACAGTTCGCGCTGACCGTTGCCATTTCAGTGGCTTTCTCGGCACTTATGGCGCTGACTTTTACCCCCGCGTTATCCGCGATATTCATCAAGCACAAGTCGAAGTTAGGCGAGTCAAAGCTGATGCGCGCAATCAATACGCCGCTGCGTTTGTTCGATAGCTTCTTCGCGGGAGTCACCTCAGCTTACATGTGGGCCGTCAAGAAACTGGTTCATTTCTGGGGACTGGCCTTACTGCTCACGGGACTGGTGATTGGTGGTTCCTGGTGGCTTTATCAGACCACGCCTTCTACGCTCGTGCCGGAGACAGACCAGGGGATTGTCCTGGCGAGTGTACAGTTACCTGATTCAGCCTCACTCGACCGCACCAATGCCTACATGGATGAACTCTCGTCCCGGATTGAAGAGATCGAAGGGGTGGAGTATGTGTCTGCGGTGGCCGGTTACGACATCCTTTCGAGTGCGGTGAACACGGCTCGGGGCGTCATGTTTATAAATATGGTTCCCTGGAACGAACGCTCCCTCACCGCGGACGAGCTGGTGGAAAAAATCATGGCGCTGGGAGCACAAGTCTCCGGAGGGTCAACGATGGCCTTCAACGTGCCGCCGATAATGGGTCTCTCCACCACCGGTGGTTTCACCGGCTATTTGCAGTCATTTGAAGGCGCTGACGCACAGGAGCTGTTCCAAGCCTCTACGAAAGTGATGGAGGCAGCGAACCAACACCCTGCGCTGCAGAGGGTATTCACAACCTTTAACGTGAATGTGCCCGGCTACCGTGCCGAAATCGACCAGCAAAAGGCGCTCAGTTACGGCGTTGCGCTGGAGGATCTGAACGCCACGCTGTCGAACACCTTCGGTAATGGCTTCGTTAACTATTTCAGTTACCAGAACCGTAACTTTCAGGTGTACCTCCAGAACGAGGACGAATTCCGTAAAACGCCGGATGACATGAGCAGTGTCTACGTGCGTGGAGGCAACGGCGAGCGAATCCCGCTTTCCGAATTCGTGACTCTTGAACGTCAGGCCAAGCCGGCGGTGGTATCCCGTTTCGGAGTTTATCTTGGGGCGCAGTTCCAGGGTGGTCCGGCTGAGGGTTACAGTTCCGGTGAGGCGATCGCTGCGATGGAGCAAATCGTTCAGGAAACCCTCGGAAGTGATTGGGGCATGGGCTGGACTGGAACCGCCTACCAGGAAAGTCAGGTGGGGAATACCGCAAGCCTGGCGATCATATTCGGCCTGATAATGGTGTTCCTGATCCTGGCTGCGCAGTACGAGAGCTGGTCGCTGCCGCTGGCAGTACTGACCGCTACACCGTTTGCATTTCTGGGTGCGATCGGCGGTATCGCGCTGAGGGGCCTCGACACCAGTATCTACGTGGAAATTGGGATGCTGGTGGTGGTTGGTCTGGCGGCCAAGAACACCATTCTGATCGTTGAATTTGCTGAGTTACGACGTAAGGAGCTCGGAGAGACGATTCGTGAAGCCGCTGTTAATGCCGCAGAGCTGCGTTTCAGACCTATCGTGATGACTTCGGTGGCGTTTATTTTCGGCACCTTGCCTCTCGCCCTGGCCACGGGCGCCAGTGATGTCAGCAGTCACCACATAGGCACTACGGTTGCGATGGGTATGGCATCCGTAGCGATTCTCGGTAGCCTGTTCGCATCGAGTTTCTACGCCATGATTGCGGCCGTTTCTGACTGGTTGGCCAAAAAGCTGAAAGGCGAGCCATCTAACCATCAGGCGGTTGCAGAAGCGAAACAGCACTGAGCGGCCAACCGGCTCGCCTACTCGGGCCGGTACCGTACAGATTGACATCATGAATGTTGCAGGTGGGCAAACGAATGCAACCAGGAGGTTGTCATGGAGTTACTTACAGAGATTACCCTGAGTTTCCCGGTGGTGGTGTTCAGTGTACTGATGCCTCTGGTCTTGCTTTACTGGGTGCTCGTCGCCTTGCGGTTGCTACCGCTGGAACTGTTTGAACACGACAGCCTGAAAGGCGATTACCTTTCCAGCTCACTGGTGGCACTGGGCTTTGCCGGAGTACCGGCTTCCTTTGCGCTTTCCGTCCTTTTGCTGTTGGCGTCAGCGTTCACTATTGCTGTCGAGGTGTTGGCGCTGCGCTGGCTAGACCTGGGGTTTTTCCGCGTACCACTGGGCCTGGTTGTCTTGTGGGCTTCGCTTGCTGTGGCGTCGCCATTGGCGGCGGGATTATGTGCGTCTGTGCGCCGCTGGTTTCATCGTCACCTGCTTGGTCATCAGCGGTGTTTGCTGGGTGAACAGGTCGAGGTGTTGGCTGAACCGGATGCCGACGGCTGGACCCGCGCGGTACTGCTTGATGACCGGGATTACGAGGTACGACTGCACGGTAAGCCGGAGAATATGCCCCACGCAGGTGATCGGCGAGTGTTGGTTAAATATGTTGCCGATGAAAACTCTTATCGCAGCGTTAACGAGACTGAGTATCGCGAGGCACGGGGACACCTCAAGAGGCTCCGGCTCGCTAGCAAGCAATCGTCCCAGGTTTTGTAGACAAGATTCAACTAGTCAACACGGTAACTTTCAATGGCCAGAAAAACCAAGGCGGAAGCCGAGGTCACGCGTCAAGTTATACTGGATGCGGCAGAAAAGGTTTTTATCACAAAAGGTGTGGCCCGGTCATCGCTGGAAGAAATCGCACGTACAGCGAAGGTCACCCGAGGTGCGATTTATTGGCACTTCTGTAATAAGTCCGATCTGTTCGATGCCATGCTCGATCGTGTGCGCCTGCCTATTTCCGCGTTGATTGATCCTACCGCCAATGCACAAACCGGTGAATTACAAGCGCTCAGAAATCTTTGTGTGTACGCCTTGCGAATGCTCGTAGAAGATCAGCGCTATTTTCGTGTTTACAGCATTTTGTTCCACCACACGGAGTCGGAACGAGGATTGAAGAAGCTCGCAGAAATGGCGGAAGAATCGATTAACCTGATGACCCGGATTTTTGAAAACCATCCTCCGCACCCCTCCTTGACACCAAGACAGGCGGCACGCTCTTTACATACCCAAGTTCTCGGTATTTACTTCGACTGGCTAAGAAATCCCAGGGCCTATGACTTAGCACAGGAGTCGGAAATTCTTATTGACACCTTGTTTCGGGGTATTTGTCCCGACAGCCAGTCATTTCTGCCAGCGAAAGACAGTCAATGAACAGACATTAGTGCTGCCCCACAGAGTCACGCGCGAAGCTGCAAATGCCGATCTACGGACTGTGGCGGTTGATTGGGGTTGTGAATTAAAGGCGGACCAAGTTGATGCATTGTTTTATCGAGATCGGCCCTTTATTGAAACTACTCCCCCGGGCCCGCCTGATGACCGCCTGCTTCGCCGTTATTTTTCTGGCGGGCTGTGCCTTGCCCGCCGTGAACAAGTCTGAATCAAGCGCGCTGACATTGTCAGAAGCGCAGGAAACCCGGCTGGGAAAAGCCATAGCACCAAGCCTGGCGAATCACCCGGGGAAAAGCGGTATCTATACATTAACCAACCCCCTGGACGCTTTCGCCGCCAGAGCTCTGCTGGCTAGAGCGGCCGACAGGACGCTCGATGTTCAATACTACATCTGGCACGGAGATACTACCGGAACGCTGCTCTTGGAAGAACTCCACACGGCAGCCGACCGTGGCGTTCGGGTTCGCTTGCTGGTCGACGACAATGGCACCTCAGGACTCGACACAGAGCTTGCAGCACTGGCTTCACATCCATTGATCGAGATTAGGCTATTCAACCCCTTTGTTATCCGTTCACCAAAATGGATGGGATATGTTACGGATTTTTCCCGAGCCAATCGGCGCATGCACAACAAATCGTTCACCGCCGATAATCAGGCATCGATCATTGGCGGGCGTAATGTAGGTGACGAATATTTTGGGGCAACGGAGGGTGTTCTCTTCGCAGATCTTGATGTGCTTTCAGTAGGACCAGTCGTTAGCGATGTCTCGACAGACTTTGATCGCTATTGGGACAGCGATTCGACCTACCCCGTCGAAAATATTGTGCCAGCGGTTCCAGAGGAGGCTCTCGATCAATTCTCTACAAAAGCTTCTCTGATAGAGCGAGACGGCGCCGCTTCAGCGTACGTAAACGCGATATCTGAGTCAGAATTCATTAAGAAACTACTGGCAAGCCAATTAGAACTGGAGTGGGCTTGCGTCCGAATGGTGAGCGATGATCCGGCAAAAGGGCTTGGTTTGGCAAAAAAGGAAGAGCTCCTTTCTCATCAGCTCGCAGAGATTCTGGGTGCGCCGGAGAGCCGGATTGCCTTGGTGTCTCCGTATTTTGTACCCACCGAGGCCGGTGTTGAGGCCTTTTCTGCATTAGCGGACCAGGGAATCAGAGTGAGTATTTTAACGAACTCCCTCGACGCGACGGATGTCGCTGCGGTGCATGCAGGTTATGCCAAGCGCCGCAAAACCTTGCTTGAGGCAGGCATCCGATTGTTCGAGATGCGCCGTCTCTCCGCAGAGGTTAACCGCAACCCAAGTGCTGGCCCGTTCGGAAGCTCCGGTTCCAGCTTGCATGCAAAAACCTTCGCAGTAGATGGCGAGCGGATGTTTGTGGGATCGTTTAATTTCGACCCCCGGTCCTTCAATCTGAACACTGAGCTCGGTTTTGTTATTGAGAGTCCCGTGCTTGCTCGGAATATTCATCATGCGTTTGAGGGCACCATTCTGCTGAGCGCATATGAAGTTCGTCTGGATGATGATGGGGATTTGTATTGGTTGGAGCAGGTTGGAAATAGGGAAGTTCGTCATGATAACGAACCGGGAACAGGGTTTGTGAAGCGGGCCGGAGTGTACCTACTCTCGTTGTTGCCGATTGAGTGGTTGCTGTAATGAGGATGACCTGATGGCTGTGTATGATAGTTATCCCGTGCGTCAACCGGAGATACTGGGCTTTGATTAGTCGCTACAAGTGCACTCTTCTGCTGTTCCTTGTTTGTATTCTTTTGCCGACCAGCCTCCAGGCGGAAGTGGTTAACCTGTCCTGGGACAACGACCTGCTAACTGGAACCGACCGCGGATATACCAACGGTGTCCGTTTGGCGTATTTAACTGATACGGCTGAGGAGACAGACGGAAAGTCGGCAAGGTTTGCCCGGATTCTGCGTGATGAGCTGTCCTTTCTATCAGGCATCGGCGCTTCCGATTCAAAGCACGCGGTCACGCTGAGTTTGCGGCAGTTGATGGTCACCCCTGAAGATATCACGGTTGCAGAGCCCCAATTCAACGACATTCCCTATGCTGGTCATTTATCGCTCAGCGGCACGCTCTGGAGCTGGAACGCCGATACGATGACCGGTTTTGGTGCTCACATCGGTGTTTTTGGGCCTGAGAGTGGTGCTGAGTCGGTTCAGAAATGGGTGCATAAAGCCACTGGAAGCGACAAGCCGCAAGGTTGGGGCAATCAGCTTGGAACCGATGTGGTGGGTGGCGTTCAGGCTGCGCATGGCAGAAAACTGTTGCAACTCGGGCAGGGCGGCAACGTTGAACAGCGTGTGTCGGTGATCGGATCCGGACTACTGTCGAGTTTTCGAACTTCCGCTAAAACTGGGTTGGTCTGGCAGCTTGGCAGAAACCTTCCTACAAATTTTGTGCCGGACTACGCTGGTACATCCTCAACCATCGCTTTGCCGGGCTCGTTCAACGATTCAGGCAGTAGCTGGTCCGTGTATGTGGGGCTGGGCGTGGAGTATGTAGGCTATTCCTACATCGACGACAACGCGGGGGCTTACCGTTTCGATGAAGGGCCGCTGATCGGCCAGCTCGGTCTGGGCGCTACCTGGCAGTGGGATCACCTTCTGGCCGCGGTCACAGTGCGTGCCTCTACCAGCGAAGACGAGCGCCATAAAGACAACTTCAGCTTTGGTACGTTGTCAGTTTCTTGGGCATTGTAGAAAGGTCGGTTTTGACCGTTGCTTACGGGATGTGGTGGCGCTTGTTCCCGCTGTTAAACAAAAGCGGACCTTTTTGCCGCGACGAGATGGTCTATTGAAGAGAATCTGGACCGGGTAAATCCAGATTCTAAATACGCATGTACCGATTCTAGGGCATTGTTACAAAAGCTTGGTGAGAAGTGCGTCACCATAGACTCGCATTGCAAGAGAGTACTGCGGAACTTCGCCTAACTTAGATGCAACCGCGTCATTAGCCTTTTTCGTCGCATCAAGAACGGTGGAGCCTGCCTCCCAAGCTCGCAAGAAGGGTTCAAGCCAGTTATATGTAACAATCACATTTAACGGCCACGGCGAGGCAATGACTGCCCGGGTTCCGTTATTCAGTAATTGTTTAGGGAGGCTGCTCGTCGAATTGTCCCACGGGTTCTTGTCAATGCGTCCGCCGCTGCAGACGAATAAGATTACAAGTTCGACTCCGGCTAAGGAGGCGGCGAGTGCCGGGGGAGAAACAATGAGCTCCTCATCATCACGAATACTGTGTAAGTAATGTCCGCCGCGGTTGAGGCCTCCATGCGCAGTAACCACGGCTAAGCTCGCGTCTTGCATAGTTTTAGGAAGTTGGCGTTCGTTATTGACTGTAAAACCGAACTCCTCGAAACAATTTCCTAGGCGGTCTAGTGCAATGTTGAGGGTAGGCTCTCGATCGCCCCCCTCCTGAGCACCGAATCTTGGTTTCTGCATATCTCCGAATCCGCATTCCGGGTCAGCTGAGATCCACGCTTTATAGTTGGTACGAGGACTTCGCTGAGCACTGCGCGCTGTCGATAACCAAGTCAAAGACGGAATGTTACCGATTGCGCACTCTGTCCCAGTGAAGTGACCAAACGAAGAGCCCACAGGGAGAACAACTACGAGGTTAGCAGTCAATTGCTGTAGAAACGGTTCCGCCACTAATATTAGCCTTTTGGTCTCAGGCAGTCGGAGATCAAGATTTTCCATTGTCAGATAGAAAATATTGTTGCCTTCCTCCCGATCGACGCGGCCATAGTCTCTCGGGTAGTTCTGCAGCCATTCTTGGAATCGATCTCGGAAGTTGCGCTCGTGCTTGGGCTGTTCGATAGCATAGGCTTTCCCGTCAGTGATACAGACGACACTGAGTTCATCTGAGGAGTTTAAGGCGAGAAAGGCGACACCGAGGCCCTCGTAGTTTAGCTCAACAGCATACTGACTCGGCCATTCCACCGTCATCGCGGGTGCGTCACTGAACAGATGGACGGTATGATCGGCGAGAATCTCGGTTGCAAATGCATCGTCTAGTGGGGTGGGGCTGCTCGTTACTTCAGAGCACAAAAGACGCCTGGCTGCTAACCCCAGCACAGCATAATCTTGTGCAACGTCTGAGGCATATGCAGCGCGCTCTACTTTTTGGAACAAAGCCAAAACATCTTTGGCGATCGGCTTGTCTACAGATATAGCTTTTACCATGTCAGCTATATTAGCTCCGAGTTGCTTTAACGCACTGTGTAGCGTTGTTTGCACCTCTGATGGAATCTTCACGCCTGCACCTTCCGCTTTCCGCACCGTCTGCCCCAAAAGCACTGCAAGAGGGAGTAGGTGATTACGGTCTTCAAGTTCTTGTCTACAGGCTTTCACGACGTCGGTAAGGAGGGCCTTCAGTGGCTCGCTTGCGTCGTCATCAGTTTCCATGAGCCTAAGCGAAAGGTCCGCGTGGATGTAGCGGGGGTCTCGATCCGAATTGAATCCATGCTCAGTAAGAATTCCTTTCAGGGTTGGCAGAGTCGCCCGAGACAGTCTGAAAAGACCTAAATCCCGCAGGATACGATGAATAACATAGACTTCGCTCCAAAGGTCGGCTTTCTCGACCGGAACGTCGACGGCTAAGGCAGAAGCAAGACCGACAAGTGCAACAACATTGTTGTGGCAACGGTGATAAATATCCCCGAATGCCTGCCAAGCCAAGCGACGCCGATATGCTGCATATTCCGGCGAACGTGAACGCCCATTCTGGCTGAACATGAACACCCGTTTTCCTAACGCATTACCCACCGAGGTTTGTACCCCGGGTGTTCACGTTCAGTCAATTTCTTGAAGTCTTTTTCTCATTGATTCTCCTTTCAGAGCCCAGCGATGGGCGTTGTGCATCAGCCGGTCCAGGATGGCATCAGCCAAGGTGTTGTCACCGATGGCGGCATACCACTGATCGGTGGGCAATTGGCTGATGATCATGGTCGAGTAGGTGCCGTGCCGGTCATCCATGATTTCCATCAGGTCGTTCCGGTGTGCCGGTTTCAGAGCTTCCAGCCCCCAGTCGTCCAGTATCAGCAGTTTTACTTTGGCCAGCTGGCTGAGGGTTTTCTGGTAGGTGCCGTCGGCTTTGGCCTGAGTCAGTTCCAACAGTAAGCGGGAGATTCGGTAATACCGGGCGCTGAAGCCGTTCAGACAGGCCTGGTGCCCGATCGCACAGCCCAGGTAAGTTTTGCCACTGCCGCAGGGACCGGTGATCAGCAGGTTCTGGCCACGCTCCAGCCAGTCAGCCTGGGCCAGCTGCGCTACCTGTGCTTTCCTGAGGTTGCGCGGATGCTGGTAGTCAATATCCTGGATTGAGGCCCGGAGTTTGAAGCGGGCCTGGCCCACCAGGCGATCCTGTTTCCGGTGTTCCCGGCTCTGGAACTCCCGGTCGAGTAATAGCTCCAGGCGTTCGGTGAACGACAGCTCGTCATAGGTGCCTGGCTGGTTTTGTTGATGCTCCAGGGCGGCGGCCATGCCGCCGAGCTTCAGATCTCTCAGTCGTGTCAGGGTTTGCAAGGTGTTCATGCGGGTATCCTAGTGGAAGCTCTTCGGGCCACGGATGTTCTCGTGGTGCTGGGGCAGTTCTGTGTGCAAGGGCAGCTGCTCGGGCAACTTGTCCCGGTTGCTCCGGAGAATGGCTTTGATGTGTTTCAGCCGGTCCAGGCCTTCGCGGTTGGCAATGCGGCAACCGGCATTAAGGCGCTCGCTGGGATATTCTTTGCTCAGGTTGAGCAGCCCAAGACAGACCCGGTAGGCCTGCTCCGGATGCTCCCGCTCATCCAGTCGGTCACTGACCCAGATCAGGGTGTCCGGCCCGATGTCCCGGGCCCAGTTCTTAAGCCGTCCGGGGGACCACTGCTGCTGTTTTTGATGGCGGGTGGGCATGTGCCCTGACTCGGTAGTCATGCCGTACTGATGACTGCGTGGGTGGCTGGCGATCTGTCGCTGCCGGAAGTAGATCTGCACCAGTCGCTCACTGGCATGGATGTCGACCTGCTCTCCAACGTACTGGTGCGGCACCGAGTAGTGATGCTGCTGGAACTCAATGTGGTAATCGATGTTGACCCGGCAACGCCGGATCTCGACGTACTCATAGGGGTGTTTGGGTAATGCCCGCAGGGCTGGCTGATCGAGCGTTTTGAAGGCCTCCTTCCGGTTGCCTGGCAGCGCTCGGAATGGTCGGCTGTTCAGATCTTCCAGCAGGGACCGGATGCACTGGTTGAGATCCGCCAAGGTGAAGAACGTGTGGTGGCGCAACCGGGCCAGAATCCAGCGCTCAACGATCTGAACGGCCACTTCCGCCTTGGACTTATCCTTGGGCTTGTAGGGCCGCGCAGGCAGCACCGCGACCTGATAGTGCGCCGCCAGTTGCTGGTAGCTGGGGTTCAGGTCCGGATCGTACCGACAGGCCTTGCTAACACCACTCCGGAGATTATCCGGGATAAGCATCTCCGGAACGCCCCCAAAAAATTCGAAGGTACGCACGTGACTCATCAGCCAGTCCTGTAATACCTGGCTCCAGGTGGCCTCCGCGTAAGTGTAATTCGACGCACCCAGCACGGCGACAAACACCTGAGCCGTGCGGATTTCGCCGGTTTGCGGGTTAATGATCGGTACGGTGGGGCCACAGTAGTCAATGAAGCACTTTTCACCGGCCTTGTGGATCTGACGCATGGAACGCTTTTGCTGTTTTTGCCAGTGGCGGAAGCGGTCACAGTACTGTGAGTAGCTATAGCAGCGATTGGGATACAGGGCAGTGTATTCCTCCCACAGCAACTGCTTGGTCACACCCTTGCGTTTGAGATCCTGGTGGACGGTTGTCCAGTCAGGCACCTGATAGCGGGATGACGAGGTGGGATCGGAGCCGGGATAGAACATGGCTGCCAGGCGGCCATCGTCCAGGTCCTCTGGCAATGGCCAGGTAATCCCCAGGGTATTGGCCCGGGCCAGGAGCTTCTGGATGGCCCCGACACTGGTCTTGGTGCTGGCGCTGATCTGCCGGATTGAGAGCCCGGCTTCCAGCCTCAGGCGAAGCAATTCTCTGATTTTGCGCATTGGAATTCTCTTTGCTGACATGACCCTGATCCCCAAAAAAGGAACCAGAATAGTAAACGGTTGAATATACAATGCGTTAAGAAAGGTTCTGGTTGAACGTGAACACCGATTCCGGGAATCGTGAACGCGGATTCCGGCATGGTGAACACTGATTCCGGAATATCACCGGAAAGTGTTCATCTTCGACCAGAATGACTGTTCACGTTAAACCAGATTAGGTGTTCACGTTCGCCCGGAATGGGTGTTCACGATGGGCCGGAATATGCATATGCATTTGTTTGGCCCATTAAGAGAATTTGCTCGGCGAGATTTCGCGCTTGCTGGAATTTTCTTTCTACAGTAAGTTGGCTTCCCATCAACCGCATTAGTCGAATGTCTTCGTTACGCTCTTCTTGGGCATGAGGACAAATCGCACATGCAACAGCTACCATCTGCTGCATGAACACTAAGTCAACGTCCTCTCCCTTCTGGCCCATGATTCGATTAACCAGCCGGCTGACGGAGCGAACGATTTCATCAGGGCTTGCGAGTAATAGTTCGCGAGGCGAAATCGTTACGCCAGGCTCGGCTCCACCTTGTTCGTTGAACCAGAGCAATACCTTCTTAATGGAAGTTTCGATTTTCTCATCAGACGCCATATCGTGAGCGTCAGCGCTGGCGTCGGTTGGACGTGCCAACGTCACGCCTTTTTGGACAAGATCTAACATCGTGAGCGCAAGGATGGGAATGCCCAAGTCGCCACACGACTCAACTGAGAGAAGTTCAGTGAGCCGTGACCGTACCGCACCGTCCTCGGGATGATTGGCAAGGAACTGAAAGGCAGTTAGAAAAAAGTAACGGTAATCGTCATGCTTATCTTCCGGGATGAGTTCCTTTAGCATCATCGATTTGATCGACGATATAAGAGTTTGGGTAGCCTGTCGGCCATAGAGCTCGGACGCCGTAAGGGTGCTCGCGATTTCGGCGGCCTCTCTCGAATAGCCCAGGCTTTGTGCACGCAATGCGCAACAAACGGTGGCAAGCTCCTTCCAATCAATACCCCATTCCGTTGCTTCTTGAATAACCACTTCAAAATTCGTTTCGTAAGAAGCTAACCGTGCCTGCAGGGTCTTATGGTGGTTAGTGAAACCCGCAGTTGTGAACAGGACGGAGTTGCTTTCGGCTAACCTACCGATATTCATAAGCAAACGACGATCGCGGTTTTCACGCAGTCGCGGCGAAAAGGAGAACAGCTCTGCTACTCGCTCATCGAATCTGGCTATTCTGTCGTTATCTTCAAGTTGGAGAGCAAGTTCGAGACCTTTTTCAAGCCACTCTTGGTCGCCAACACCATGAGTTCCTTTTGGCAGAATCTCGTTGGCTAGCTCTGCGTCGCCTGCTTGGTAAGCCAGGCTTGCCACTTGAATGAGCGCCCAAGTTTCACGTCCGTCGAGATGAGGCCGTAGACGACGAATGAGTTCTAGGGTTTCTTTGTTGTGTCCCGTCCCCCTGAGCAGCTGAATGAGGGCATGCAGTTGGGCCTCAATTGGCAATACGGAATCTTCTAGCTCAGTGATTACCTCAGAGATGCGGCCCTGAAGAACCATGGACTTCCATTTTTGCGCGTGCGCAATGAGCGCTTCTTCGGGGCTATTTTGGGTATGCAAGCCAACTACGTAGACGCTTTCTATGGAGCACAAAAGCTCGACATTCGCTGGGCTTTGAGCGGGGGTTTCCATGACGTGCACCAAGCCATAACCGTCCAGCTCCTGCAAAACAGGAACGAGTTGCTGGCCCATCGAAGTCACGTGAGGGGTCCACCGGTCTTCGTTTGACCGAACTGCCGTAACACCGAAGGGTGGTGGTAGATCGAGTTTGGGGTCTCGATATTGGCTAGCGCTTGCGATCGCGATTAACCGTCGGTTCCCCTCTTTACGCACAACCTGTAACAGGTCACTGATGTTGAGCGAGGAGGTATTAACAATGCGGACAAGCTGACGAAGGTTGGACTCTTCTGGTTTCGTTAGCTCATTGCCTTGCAGTTCTTGTGTTGCCAAGATCAGCGACTCGAATGCTGACTCCTTTGAGATCTCGGTAGCGGTTATTGGAGGGAGGATTATCGTTGCGCCCGTAAAGAGATACCTGCCGTCCTCGTCAATTGCAGCGTTAAGCAGACCTGTCACGGTTCTCCCCACCACCTCCCGAAGAGAACCGCCTTGGATTATGTCGGCAGAACCACGGTTGAAGCCATTGGCGAAGTATTCAGCAGGGTTAAAGCCTTGAATGCCGTGGAACGCCGGTTTTTGTTCATCCATGCATTTCTCCTTTTACTTTAGCTGTGAACTTCCTACGGCTAAGGAGGGTTGCTCCACAAAATGCCCCATTTGCTGCTCCGAAACTCAGATGTTCTCTCAGAGTACTTTTCACCAATAGTAAATTGCTAGGCCGACTCTCTAAATTCTTCTGATCATGATGCCGACATCAGCGCCCTGTAAAAGGGCCGCTTTATGGTCAATCTGAATGTTCGCTTTGCGACCTCTGCTAAACCCTTCAGCGGGCAGAAGTCAGTCTTGTGATCCATACTTATAGGCCCTCACCCTCTAAAGAGGGCTAAATCATGACATTTCCTATCAGCCATGCTCTCTGTGACCTGCTCCCATTGGCGGAAACAATGGTAAACATCGCAACCGGTGCGGCAGTGTCTCCAGATACGAGCTGGTCAATTCAATATCCCATAGCTTCGAGCAGTTGCACTCCTTACAGGAATCACCATCAGTAAGCTCCTGAAAGTGGCTGCAATGGTTACACCGCTTCACATCCCTCACGCCCTTTTTGACGAACAAAGAGTCGACCAGGGCGACCAGGTGCGCGATTCGTTTTTCGTTGTCTTCGGTATATTTTTTCCTCCTCTCGATTTCAGCCAGCCGTTGCCATTCAGGCTCAGCTCGGACCGGTTTTCGCGGTTCGAGAGCGGCTTTCTGCCGTTCCTGTTCTACAAGTCGTGCCTTCTCCGCCTGTTCGGTTCTATAGCCTTCCAGAGCTGCAAATGAATCGAATTTTACGGTGAAAGAATCCCCTCCTCGATGCTCCAGCGTCAGCAGCCCTTCGTGAGCCAGCCTTTTGAGGTGGTTCAGAACCAGAAGATAAGGACTCGGGATCATCCTGTTCTCGGCATCGGTGAAAAACCAGACCCCCTTTTTTCCGTACCATTGGCCCCTGTTGCCTCCCTGAACTTTGTGCTGATGCTTTAGGTTGATAAGCTCGGCGATCCACTCCACCAAGCCAAACTCTCGCACAACGGCTCGCTTCACATCGTTGGTCCGCAAGCTGTTCCGAGAATTACCCTGGATAAACCGTTCATAGATAAACGCCTGCCAGACGGTGCGGTGGACCCTGAAAATCCAGTCTCCATTTTGTTCGTGGGCCAGTGCTGCTGGCAGCTCATCACGCCGAAGGCGCTGAACGATAGCTTGTAATGTACCGCTATCCAGCCGCGGTTCCTGACGTTGCTGATCGGATGTCTGGGTCTGGAGCTGTTCAAGTTGGCGACTATATTGTTCGCGAAGCCGGGATTTACGGCTTTCTATCTCGACCTTCCTCTTTTCTGCGGCCTGTTCAGCTAATCGGCGCTGCTGACGCTCTATCTTTGCCTGTTCAACGCCGGCCCGATGATCGGTAATGAACCGCTTCACCTTCTCATGCAGTGTCTGGTGAGCGGCCTTGATTTCCTCGCGGTACAGCTGGCAGGAAATCCATTCGCGGCGGGCTTCGGATAGCACCTCTTCGGCGAACAGCTGATCGTTTGTCACCAGGTCTTGCGGCAGCATGCTCAGGTCCAGTTCAACCAGATTCTTTTTCGCGAATCGCTCCCGTTTGTCTCCGGTGACGGCATGGGTGACATAGACCTCGATGAGTATTTCGATTCCATCGCTGGTCACACCAATCACATCGGGTCTCAAGCCATCCACTGTCTGCTCCAGCCGGACGTCGACAAACTCCAGTCTTCGACCGGGGACGACAATTTCTTCTGACAGAACGTCTCCGGTCGGCATTTTTTTCCCAATACTGTGCCGGAACTCCGGAATCACAATGTATCTGCGATCATCAATTATCTGCTTGGCCATCAGGTGAACGGCGCTCTCGTATCCGCCAAGGCATTCCCGTGACTGATGGTGCGAAAAGTAAGGCCGCTTCCGTTCACCCTGGTTAGCAATCAGAGCGCTGCCGCAGCCCGGGCACACGCATTCGCACGCCAACCCCCTTTCGGTACCCTGAGGCGGGTAGAGCCGCCCCTGTCTAAGCCCGAAGGGGACTCTCAGCCCATCGTTGCTCGTATCCACTGCCATTTCTGATCTCCTTTCCTTCACGTGGCGACAACTCTCTCTGTTAAGTTGAGTTGTCTTCGGTCAAGTCGGATAATCATCAAAAACAAGCAGTTATTCGTTCCATTCCGGAAATTCCGGAAATACAGGGGTCAACAGGCTATGAATTCTTTGGCGGAAAGCGTTAATGAGAGACAGGCATCCTTCCTGGGCCGGTGCTTTGAGATCCTTGAGGACGAGCTATGCGGAAAAAGCAGAGAGAAAAACGAGTTTTACATGAACTGTATTTCTCATCTCTCCCGTCACAATTATCTGACCACGACACAGATTCGGGAATGCGACACGAGCTCAGATGAGGAGAGAAAGAGAGACGACAAAACGTATCGCAAGTGGCTTCAGGACTTCATGGCAGCACTCAATTCAAACCGAAGCCGCCTTCAAACCGAACTGTCCCAATATAGACTTACGAAGTTTCCTCACATTGAGTACGTAAAGGGGGTCAAGGGCAAGGAGGCACACTTTTACGTCACATCAGATGATGCGACCACCGGTGATAATGGTGTAGCCGGCGGTGATGAATCGACTGGCGCTATTGGCTCCGACTACTCAACAATCCGATATAAAACAGAGAAAATCAGCCGCCCCCCCTGGTATCTGAGCATCGCTAACCCTCTCTTCAGGACGCAGAAGGCACGCGGGCTATCTGCCTTGTCTGCACTGGTCGTGGTGTTTCTGCTGCTCCCACTGGCTATCGGGTACATCTACCTTTTTCACCCGAATGATCCCTGGCTGGTTGCCCTGTTCGCTGTCCTGCTGGCAGCAGATCTGATGCTCACAGCACCAACACTGAAGATCCTGCGCCTGATTACTCGGAAGATCACTATTGTTGATTCGATCAGGCTTCCATTAAGTAGTGTCTGTATAGCCGAAATTACCAACGTCGGGGCGAACAACCCATCAAGCACCGAACGACACCTCTCGGTTGTTACAGTTTCTGCCAATTGCCCTGTGTGCAATGATAAGTATGGCCTTGAGAGCTCAGTCTTTCTGGAACAAAGGGGATTAACAAGCAGTCGGATAATCGGGATTTGCTACAACAATCCAATGATGCACCGCTACACATTCGACAAGGACCTAATGACCGGAGAGCGTCTACAAAACGTCTAAGTGAGGGAATCGTAGATGGTCGCCTCCTGCTTGCCATCCGCTCCCCGGTAAAATCAGACCCTGGTCTCCTATTTGTGGAAAGAACTTGGCAGTTTTTCCTGGCCCAGCCCGAGAGACCATCAAGAGCTTCAACAAAATAGGCACTTTGTCGTGTGAAACTGAGAGGAAAAGTGTTCTGAAAAAATGACGGCCATATCATCGAGATCGGCAAAGCGATCCGAGACCTTTTAACCAGTCTTTTCACTTGCAAAACTCGTATTCGCTATCATCATGTGACCTGTTAAAAGGTCTCGGGAGTAATCACATGACCCATCAAATCTACTCAGAAGTTACAGCAAGCATCTCGGAACTCAAAAAGAATCCTATGGCCGCCGTAGATTCCGGTGAGGGCTTCCCTATCGCTGTTTTAAATCGGAACAAGCCTGCGTTTTACTGCGTTCCAGCTGAAATCTACGAAGCCATGCTTGATAGGCTGGACGATCAGGAATTGGTCGCTATGGTGAAAGAACGAAGCTCAGAGCCAAGCATCCGGGTTGACCTGAATGAGCTTTAAATATGGCCTTGCGTTCAAGCCCTCAACCCTGAAGGAATGGAAAAAGCTGGCACCGGCCATTCGAGACCAGTTCAAGAAAAAGCTCACCAAACGACTCGACGATCCCCACGTACCAGCGGATGCCCTCTCCGGGCTCTCAGGTTGTTACAAAATAAAGTTAAGGAGCGGCGGGTACCGTTTGGTCTATCAGGTCGAGGATGGCGAGATTCTCGTGACAGTTATTGCGGTAGGGCGACGTGAGCGCGGCGATATTTACAGCAAAGCCAGCGGCCGTATTTAGATTTTGGGTGTCTCGTGCCTGAGCTTACCTGGCTCTGTATTCGTCAGCAGGGCCGCGAAACCATTTACTGTAATTACCGTAATTACAGTAACCGCGTTTGCCCGGATGCGGCAGAGAACTGATACCCCATAGCCTTGTAGCCCTTCTCCCGCTTCCGGAACATCCGCTCGAGCATGGGTAAACCCGTATCCAGGTAGTCGTAGATGGTCACCTCCTGCTTGCCATCCGCTTCCCGGTGAAGCCTGCCCGCGTATTGAGACAAGATTCCTTTCCATGCGATGGGCAGGGCAAGAAAATTTCAGCCAGTCTCTGATCGATGTCAGCGAGCTCATTAGTCACGCAGGCAATTACCTCATTGGTCTCGAAAAGGACTCTTGTGAGACCCTCTGACCCAAAAATGCGCCCACGAAGGGTGATTGGTCTCAAAACAGTCTGCTAAGAGGCTCTAACAAGGGTTATGGATCTGTACTGCGAACGCGACCAGCGAACAGTGGCCTCTGGAATTGCCCAAAAAGGGCGCAAAGGGGCTCGAAAAAGGCGAATTGGAGGATTTACGAGCTATACGCCATCTTCGGCATGGCTCAGTCAGTCGTCAGGAGCGGGTACATCCCCTATGGCCTGCAAGCACAAACGCTAAATTCCCCCTCGCTCATTCAAGAAATGATATTAGCTAGCTCCCACATTTTGTGGGGAATTACTATGAAAAATTGGATACCAAAAATATAAAAAATGGTAGTACATTCCCCACAAATTTTGGGGATTGATATTTGACAAAGAAATAAGTTGGGATAGCATTTTGGTGGCGGCTCCCTTTATGTGGGGAAAAGGTCAGAGTTCCCCACATAGATATTTATGTGGGGAGGAACTGGAAGGGTATTTTGGAGAGAAAGCGATGCTTGGAGTTATTGTCAAATCTGGTGTATGACCATCAGGCGGCGTCTCTGCCGGATTGATCATCCACTCGTTC
>JACIZI010000019.1 GCA_014359475.1 Marinobacter sp.
CACGGCAGAGAGTGGCACCACGGCCTCGTCCCGGAAGTTCATCATGCCGTCGAATCCTCGGCCGGGTCGCCATCAGGGCGCCGCCTTCTGTCTGGAACAGATGCAGGCATAAAGGCTCTTGAAAGTTGTGCGCTAAAACTCTTGTCAACTCACTTTCTGGCCAGATTATGCGGTAGTACAATGACCCCGGCAACGCTAAACTAAGCTAATCTAGCTAAACAATCGGAGGGCACAATGGAATCCGTCAACATGCATGAAGCGAAAACCCGCCTGTCGCAACTGGTTGCTCGCGCCGCCAAAGGCGAGGCCTTCATTATTGCAAAAGCCGGCAAACCGGTTGCCCGCGTAACCGCTTACGATTCCCCCGAGGCAGGCCAGCAAAGGAGAATCGGTTTCATGGCTGGTGAATTCACCGTGCCAGACGATTTCGACCGAATGGGTCAGAAGGAAATAATCGAGATGTTCGGAGGCTGACGTGAACCTGCTTCTGGACACTCACATTCTGCTCTGGGCGGCGGCTGAGCCCTCCAAGTTATCTCCCAAGGCGACAGCGCTGATCAGCAATGAAGATAACCGCTTGTATTTCAGTGCGGCCAGCCTTTGGGAAGTCGTTATCAAAAATGGGCTGGGCCGGCCGGATTTTCGGGTTGATCCTCATTTGCTGAGGCGCGGCCTGGTCGATAACGGCTATTTGGAATTGCCGATCACCTCGCAACACACACTTGCGGTAAGCCACCTTCCGGATATACACAAGGATCCCTTCGACCGGATTCTGATTGCCCAGGCAGAGACTGAGGGCTTTTTGTTGATAACTTCTGATGAACTTGTAGCACGCTACCCGGGGCCTGTTCGGCTGGTCCATGTAAACTGAGGGTGAAAGTTACGGCAGCCTTGGCAGGCACAACAACTCATACGGATGCTCTCGGCATCAGTGCACTTATTTTCTCTAACGAGAGAACAGATGTATTAAGCATCGCAGCTGTCGGCCTGCTATGGCATCTTCAATCAATTTTTCTGCAAGTTGCTGCTTGACGGAATCCTGATTGATAATTGCGTATACAAGTACATTCGTATCAAAAAACGTCATTATTGATGTCGTCCTCCATGGACTCGATTGCCACACCCCTGGCTACTTCTGGTTTGTCTTGCCGGACGGACTGCAAGGCCCTGAATTCCGTTACATCATCACTTGCCTCTGAAGCTTCGGGGTTTTCATCCACAAGAATGATCACCCGTGCATGCTTATTCATAAGATGCTGCCACTCTTTGAGCTCCAGGTACTTGCCCGTGATATCGGTTTCAAATTCAATGGCGTACATGACCACCTCCAGTAAATGCCCGCTTCTCAGCTTACTCTCCGGTGCCTTGAGTTGAAAGTCGCACCGATGGGATTGCACGGGCGGTTGAAACAGAACTGAAAGTCCTGCTGAGCCAGACTGCGTTGGGGTCAATCCCTCCCAAACATCCCCTCAAACAACGCCGTCCGCCGCATCATCTGCTCACCCTCATCCCTCAATCTTGCATGCTCCGGGTCCAGCTCGATCAGGCCAAGGATCTGGAACAGTGTTATCATTCTCGAGCGCAGCGCGGAGCGTGCCTGTTCTTCATCACTCATGTAAACGACCGGGAAGGCCGCAAGCGGGAGCTGGGGAAAGGCCCTGAGCATGTCGTCCAGATATTCGTCCACTGGTCGCCACTCATCACCTTTTTGCGACAGCAGCCAGAAGCCGAATGGTGCTGTGTACTGTACCCCTTCCAGGCCCTCGTAGTGGTCCAGTGAGGCCCAGCTGAGGCGGGTGAGCGCCGTGGTGAGCAGGTCGAGGTAAACGGTCAGCCAGCCTTTTTTCTTCAGCCTGGTTTTCGCGGTTTGCTTGAGGGAAAGCACGCCTTTCGTTTTTTTGGTGTAGCCGGCGATTTCCAGCAACACGCGGGTGAGGATTACCGCCAACACGTGTTCTTCGGAGCGAATCGGTGAATACCGGGCCATCGGTGCTACAACAGACGCTCCGCCGGCCTCGATCATCGCCTTTACATGTTTGAGCGGCAGGTTGCCCTTGCCGGTCAGGCGAATGCCCTTGTCTTGCATGGCTTCCACCAGCACTCTGGCCATACGAATAACCGGTGCTGTATCGAGCTGCCCATTCACCGGTTCGGCATCGAAAAGCGGGTTGAAAACGGAAGGGCAGTTCAGCGGGTTCTCTAACAACTCATGCACCTGGGAAGGGCTCAGCCCCTGAAAATCGCTGGCCGCGGGCGCGCCATGCTCTGGATCCTCGGGGAACCAGTCATCGCGCCCGGCAAGATCCGCATTGATCTGGTCGAGATCGACAAATTCCGGATCGAACCACTCGCCAAACCATTCGCGAACGTCGATGTGCTCGGGATGGGCCATATCCTCCATGGCCTCGAGAAATTCGTAGAAGCCGTGTAATCCACCGACATCCTCCGGCGGGCACTGGCGCACGGCCTTGATGCAGCGTGGCAGTGTTTCATCGCCTGCCGCTGAAGATGTGACTTTCTCCAGCACGATCTGATGCTCCCAGCCATCACCGAAATCATATTCGTAGTGCAGCTTCTGCCCTTCACCGGACAATACAGCCGAGACAGGCACAATGGCTTCATCCTGAAAATTCATCATGCCGTCGAAATCTTCGGCGGGGTCGCCAATCAGGGTGCCGTTTTCTGTCTGGAACAGATGCAGGTGTGAGGCCTGCCAGCCCATGGCCACCTGGATAATGCGGTGGAGGTCCTGGAAGGTGGTGCCCGGGTCAATCAACAGTCGGCGCCATATTGGCGGCCTGGCGCCGGCGAGGGTGACTTTGAGCTGGTAGGCGGTTTGGGGTTCGGTGTGCATTGGGATTCCTGAGGCTTTAGCGAATTCAATAAACTTCGCAAGTTGCATGGCAACTCAGCAAATTCGCCAATGGTATACTAATCTGGACCAGGTGACAGGCTGGAGAGCGGCTGATCCGAAATATGCGCCGCTCACCTGAACACCCTGCCTGCGTTATGATAGTTTAAATATTGAACCGATCCGAGGCTTTTACTATGCAACTTGACGAACTCATCAGCATGGTCAGCCGTCTGCCACCTGCCAGACAACAAGAGGTCATCGATTTTGCCGCGTTTCTGGAGCAGCGGTATGGTGACAACAGCAAGACAAATCAAGCCGAATGGACCGGGAAAGACTTCAAGACCATGAGCGTTGAGCAGGCTATGCGTGGCATTGAAGATGAGCCGGAGCTCTACTCGGATAGCGATATCCGGGAGCGTTAACAGTGGATTCAGCGAATCGGGTTTGAAGACATCCCGCGTAGTTCGTCTCGCAAAGTGGATTACCGAGGGCTGAGCGTTCTGACCCCACCCAAAAACTGGCACACCTTTCGCAACACCTCCCCCAAACACGGCAAAACCGTCAAAAAAACTGCACAGGTTTGCCGCTTTGGCAAACGGCTGGCTTTACGAGGTGTTCCATGCATGCACAACATTCGGTTCAGGCTCCGCTTTCTCAACAGGCGCAGGTGGCGCGGCTGCTGTTGCAGGCCAATCTCGCCTATGGCGAATCCAACAGCTTTCAGCTTAGCTATGTGCAGCGTCTGAAGGCGCGGCAGGAGTGTCGCCGGTATATTAACGAGGCACTGGCGCTGGAGGGTGCGAATGCCCGGGCGCTGGGTCTGCTGGGCCGGGTGGAGATGGATGATGGGCATCTGGAGCCTGCCCGGGAGCTGTTCCTGGCCAGTCTGGAACAGGATGCCAGCCAGGCGCAGCAGTACACCAATCTGGGTTACTGGGCGCTGAAAACTGAGCGGCCGGCCCAGGCGGAGCGGTATTTCCGGCAGGCGCTGGAGCAGGATCGGCAATCCGCCGCCGCTTTCTGTGGCATTGCCCACGCCAGGCGCCTGAACGGTCAGCCGGATGTCGCTTATCTGCACTATCGCAAGCTGCTGCAGATGGGCATGGAATGGGATTCTGTGTATGCCGGCATGCTGGAATGCGCCTGCCAGCTGGAGGTCAGCAAAGCGGATACCGAGCTGGCGCTGGATGCCATTGCACTGCTGAAAAAAGACGGTCTGCCACACCAGGATCTGGGCCACTTTATCGCCGCCATTCTGCACCAGCAGTACGATCTGGACGATCCCAACGCCCGGGTGTTCCTGGAAGCCGCCTGCGAGGACGAACTGCTGATTCTGGCGCTGGAGAAAACCCTGATGCCGGACCCGGCCATTGAGGAGCTGGTGTCGTTGCTGCGCCGTTCCGTCATTGCCGAGGTCGCGCAAACCGCCGAGCTGCGGGATGAGCTGCAACCGCTCACCCTGGCCATTGCCCGTTACGCAGACCGCACCGGTTATGCGCTGGCGGCATCTGAGGACGAAGAGCAGCTGGTGGACACCATCAACAACAGCATCCAGGCTCAGCTGGTCATGCACGATCCACAGGATGCGCTGGTCGGTTCGCTGATGGTGAGCGCCATGTATGGTGCCCTGTTCCACCAGCGTTTTGCGGTCAACCTTGGCCAGTGGAGCCTGACCGACTGGCCGGTGGGACTGCAGCCGGTGCTGGCAGCCAGCTATTATGAGCGCGCCAGCGAGGAAGCCATCAAACAGAATTTTGCGGAGAAGGCCGATGAGCTGTGCCTGGAGAAGCAGGACGTGCCCCAGGCCTGGCCTGCGTGGTCACGCCTGTCACAGCAGAGCGAAACCAGCCTGAAAACCATCATGGCCCGGGAGCTCGGCATGCAGACCGATGCCCTGCCGGACACCCTGCGCCTGATGGTATGCGGTGCCCGCTCCGGCCAGCGGGCACTGGAGCTGGCCCGTTATCTGGACGATGTGGAAGTGGTGGCCGTGGACGAATCCCTGGCCAACATTGCCCGGGCCACCCGTCTGGCCGAGGACTTGGAGATCAGCAACATCGTGTTCTGGCCCTGGTCCATCGCCCGGCAATTCGTGGCCGACGGCCACCAGGTGCACTGGGTGGAAGTGGGCCGCCTGCCTTCTTCCGCCATGACGGATTTTTCGCTCTCCGCATTGACTCGCCAGGCCTCCGCGTCCGGGGCGGTGGTGCATCTGCACACCGGCTTGTCTGAGCAGACCCCGGGCGACCGGCAGATCCGCCGCCTGGTGGAGGCACACGGCCTCACCCCCAGCCGCAGCGGCCTGCGCCAGCTGCGCAATATGGTACTGAGCAACCGTTATGACCCGATCTGGAAGGCGCTGCTGCAGGATACCAACTTCTACAGCCTGGGCGGCTGCCGCGACCGCTGGTTCAACCCACAGGACAGCCGCCAGCTACACCAACTCATGTCCCTGCTCAGTAACGAAGTGGACTGGAAGCTCCTCAAGGCCCGTGACACCGACGGCCACAGCCTGGCGACCGGACCGGTGCAAAAACAGATTCAGGCCGAGGCCCTCGGCAGCGAAGTACAAAGCCTGATGGGTCAGAACCTCAGTCTCTATTTCCAGCGCCGCCGCTGATCAATGGGGTCATACCCCGTGCATTGTTAACAGCAATATTTAACAACAAATTGCACAGGGGGTCTGCCCCCGCTATCAGGTTTTCTGCCATACTTGAGAAAATTCTCCTTTAGCGGGCAGTTACCATACCTTCATGACCCATCGCCTTTTAATCTGCGACGATTCTTCCATGGCACGGAAGCAGATGGCCCGCTCCCTGCCTGGCGGGATTGCCGCGGATATCCTGTTTGCCACCAACGGCCAGGAGGCTCTGGAAATCCTGCGCCGGGGTGAGGCGGAGCTGATGTTCCTGGACCTGAATATGCCGGGGATGGACGGCTACGAGGTGCTGGCACAGGTGCGCAGGGAAGACCTGCCGGTGTTGACGATTGTGGTGTCCGGTGACATTCAGCCCGAAGCCCGGGAGCGCACCCGCAAGCTTGGAGCCATCGAGTTTATCAAGAAGCCCATTGACACCCGGCATTTGGAAAAGATTCTGGCGGATTACGGGTTGCTTGCCGCCGCTGCGGAGCCGGCAGACAAAGCCGCGGGGGATAAAGCCTCCGGCATCGCCGTCACGCTGGAAGACTATCTGCAGGAAATCGCCAACGTAGCCATGGGCCGGTCTTCCGATCTGCTGGCGCGCCTGCTCAGTGCCTTTGTGCAGCAACCGGTACCCCGGGTGGCCAGAATTGCCAATTCCGAGCTGCACATGGCGCTCTCTGCCGCTGACCAGCAGGATACCTACTCGGCTGTCTGCCAGGGCTTTATCGGTGCCGGTATCGCCGGTGAGGCATTGTTGCTGTTTGCGGATACCAGCTTCCGGGAAATGGCGGAAATGCTCCACTACGATATTACCGAAGGTGCATCCGTGCATGTGGAGGTGCTCATGGACATGTCCAGCATCCTGTTCGGCGCCTTTCTGAAAGGAATCGGCGACCAGCTGGATCTGCCACTGGGCCTGGGCCACCCGACGGTGCTCGGCCAGCACCGGCAGATCGGCGAAATGCTGGATCACCACAGCAACCGGCAGGAACAGCTGTTGTGCATCGAGATCAATTACGCGCTGGAGGGCCGCAACATTCAGTGTGACATGCTGGTGCTGCTGACCGAGGATTCCACGCCCTTCCTGCAGAAACACATGAAGTATCTGGTGGACTGACCATGGCGATGGACGAATTCGACCCCGGGGCCTATCACTGGCTGGTCAACATGCTGGAGTCCGTGGAAGTGGGCCTGGTGGTGCTGGACCTGGATTTCCGGGTGGAAGCCTGGAACGGCTTCATGGAACACCACAGCGGCATCACCGCCAGCCATATCCACAAGCGGGTACTGTTTGAGGTCTTCCCGGACATCCCGCAAGCCTGGCTGACCCGCAAGATCGGTGCAGTCGCCCTGCTCAACACCCGGGCTTTCACCTCCTGGGAGCAGCGCCCTTACCTGTTCCGGTTCCGCAATACCCGGCCCATCACCGGCACCACCAAATACATGTACCAGAACCTCACCATCAGCCCTCTGTCAGGCCCCAATGGCCAGGTGGAGAAGGTGTGCCTGATGGTGTATGACGTTACGGACACCGCCACCAACAAGATGGCGCTGGAGCGAGCCAACGAGCAACTCGCCAAGCTCAGCATGACGGACCGCCTGACCAATCTGCTCAACCGCGGCACCTGGGAAAATCTGCTGGATGCCGAATTCGAGCGGTTCATCCGCTACAAGCACGCCACCAGCCTGGTGATGTTCGACATCGACCATTTCAAGGCGGTCAACGACAACTACGGCCACCTGGCCGGCGATGAGGTCATCCGCCACACTGCCCGGGTCACCAGGGAAGCAGTGCGCCAGGCTGACAGCGTCGGCCGCTACGGCGGCGAGGAATTCGGCATTATCCTGCCGGAAACCAATGCCGAAGGTGCCCGTATCATTTGCGAGCGCATCCGCCAGACCATCGAAGAGAGCGAAGTTGACACCACCGCCGGCCCCATCCGTTACACCATCAGCATGGGCATCACCCAACTGGACTCCCGCCCGGACAATTACATGCAATGGCTGGAACAGGCGGACAAGGCCCTGTACAAGGCCAAGGAATCCGGCCGCAATCAGGTCCGGACCTTCGACCTCAGTTACATATAGGGGACCAGGGATTCACCGTACAGGTGGAGGTCTTCCAGGATGTGCTGCTGGGCCGGGGTGAGGTCCGGGTTGCTGGCCAGGTTTTGCAGTTCTTTGCCGTAGGCCTCCAGGGAGCGCCAGCCGGATGTCGGGTGCATCAGGCGCTGGAAGCGGAACTGCTCCCACTTCTCACGCTCTTCCCCATCCAGGGTCTCGGGGTAGTTACGGGCGCGGTAGCGGAACAACATTTCCCCCAGGCGCGGGTCATCAAAGTGCAGTTTTGCCTGCTGCTCCGGCAAGTCTTCCGGGGGCAGGCGTACCAGCCAGTCGAGTTTTTCCCGGTCGCTTTTGCTGATAAAGCCGCCGGCGTATAGTTGCTCGTCCGGGTCGGTGCGGTCACTGTCTGCAAAGCTCTGCTCAAAGGCTTCCGCCACCTTCGCCGGCAGCTCAGGCGCCTTGCGCAGCATGGCCAGATGCCGGCGCAGCAGGTCGCCGTCCAGTTCCAGCTCTTGCAGCCGCTCGGCAGACAATGTCTTGAGCATGGTGGCCGGAGCCAGCACCGGGCACTTGTTCACCTGAATGCCTTTAAGCGCAAACCGGGGCCGTCCCTCACCCAGGGCCTCCTGAGCACTGAACACCCGTTCGCGGATTTCTTCCACGCTGGCGTGGATCAGCTCCGTGGGGTCTTCCCGCAGGTCATATACGATCACCTGATTCTTGTTGGTCAGATGATTGGCCAGCGGTGCCACCATGGCGCAGCAGCCACGGCGTGCGGGGTACCTGGCGGAAATGTGGAACACCGGCTTCATACTGGCGGTGTCCAGCATGGCCCGGGCGGATTGCTTGTCCCTGTTATTGAGGACAAAGTCAAACAGCTTCGGCTGTTTCTCCCTGATCAGCCTGGCCACGGCAATGGTAGCTTCCACATCGGACATGGCATCGTGGGCGGCTTCGTGGCTGATGCCATTGGCCAGGGTGAGTGCCTCCAGCCGGAAGCTGGGGCTGCCATCGTCCTTGCGGGGCCAGTGGATGCCTTCCGGGCGCAGGGCATAGGTCAGCCGCACCATGTCGATGATGTCCCAGCGGGAGTTGCCATTCTGCCATTCCCGGGCGTAAGGGTCGCGCAGGTTGCGGTACAGGGTGTTGCGCGTCACTTCATCGTCAAACCGCAGGTTGTTGTAGCCCACCACACAGGTGCCCGGCTCGCTGAACGCCTGGTTGATGCGGTCGATAAACTCCGCCTCCGGCAAGCCTTCGCGCGTGGCTTTCTGGGGGGTAATGCCGGTGATCAGGCAGGCCTGGGGCGCAGGCAGGTAGTCATCGGTGGGTTTGCAGTAGATCACCAGCGGCTCTTCGATAATGTTCAGGTCCGCATCGGTCCTCACTCCGGCAAACTGGGAAGGCCGGTCGTGCACCGGATCAACACCGAAGGTTTCATAATCATGCCAGTAAAACGAGCGAATCACCGGGGTACTCCTGCGCCGTCCAACATGGGGTAATAAGAAGCTTGAACGGCGCAGTTTAGCAGACTGCCGCGCGCAAGTCAGAAGGCCGCTTTCTATCCTCCGCCGAATCCAGCACACTATTAGTGTTAGTGATCAACCCGTATCAGTGATCAAACGGAACCTCTGATTCGCTGCGAATCGCCTCTGCGGAGTTCATCAGAGGCTCAGGGGTTTTATCCCGGAACACAGGCCGATTCCACGATGCCCAAGGACACGCCACCAGCCAGGCCCGACCGCCTGCCCCGCTTCCGCACGCCAGCGGTGCGTCATCTGTACTGGATGCTCACGGCGCCCCAGCTGATCCGCTCCGACCGCTGCTTCTGCCCGGGCGGGCACCGCACGGAAGAGGTGGTGCAAAAGCTGCACCAGTGGGATGCCGATCCCGCTTCCGGCCCGGCTGTGCTGACTGCTCCACCGGTGCCGCGGCTGGGGCTGCATTTCGAGCAACTTTATCATTGCCTGCTGGAGGAACTTCTGGGCTGGGAGGTTCTGGTGCGTAACCTGCAGATTCGCGAGCAGGGCCGGACCCTCGGCGAGCTGGATTTTGTGGTGCGCAACCCTGGCACCGGCGGGCTGGAACACCACGAGATTGCGGTGAAGTTCTACCTTGGATACCCGGGGCCGGACGGGATCCGCTGGTATGGGCCCAATGCCCACGACCGGCTGGATCTGAAAACCTCCCGCATTCTCAACCACCAGAGCCATCTGACCGAGCACCCGCAAACCCGCCGGCAGCTGGCGGCGCTGGGAATGCATGAGCCTCTGGCACAGCGGGTGTTTATGCCCGGTTATCTGTTTTATCCGGCGGGCCAGCCGATACCTGCCCCGGCATCCGCTCCCGAAGAGCATCTGCGGGGAAAGTGGGTTTACCAGTCATCTCCCGGTAGCCTCAACAGCTGCAACACACGTTATTGGAAGGTCCTGCACAAACCCCACTGGCTGGGCCCCTGGGTGCAGCCCACCGCACCGGATATGGAAGAAACCCGCCGGGAGCTGGACAAGCTGCAAAACCGCCAGCGCCCCGGCCTGTTTTCCGAGCTCGCAGAAAACCCTGAAACCGGTTGCTGGGAGGAGCAGCGACGGCTGTTCGTGATGCCGGATCACTGGCCCATCACCCACTGATGCAGGCGCTATGGTTCAGCGGTTGGATAACCACACCGCTTGATAGGGCTTGAGCGTCAGGCATCCGGAAAGATCGTGGATCTCGTTGCCACTGATCAGATCCCGCCACTGGTCTGTGCCGATCAGGTTGATGTCTTCCAGGGCCACCTGCTGCACCCGGTCGGTCACATTGTTGATGCAGAAAATGGACTGCTCCCGCAACAGGCTCTGGCGCCAGAAGCCGAAGATTTCCAGCCCCAGGTGCAGGGTGAACTGGGTGGCGTTGGGGTGAAAGGCCGGCTGCTCCCGGCGGATGGCAATCAGACGCCGCAGCTCCGTGTAGACCCGGTGATGGTGAGACAGGGGATCAACCAGGGTCTGTTCCAGGACCTCCAGATCCCACTGGCCGCGATTGATGGAACGTAACCGCCCGGTGTGCTCCATTCGTTGGTAGTCATTGCCGGTGCCCAGCAGGCTATGGATATAAAAGCCCGGAATCCCCTCCAGTGCGAGCATGATGGCATGGGCACAGATAAATCGTTGCAGTTGCCAGCCGTCGGCACCCCGCTCTGCGGTGCCGGCCATGGCATCGTACAGGGCAATGTTGACCTCGTAGGGCTGCTCGCCGCCGCCCGGGGTATGCCGGTAGGATATCCGTCCGCCAAACGATTCCATGGTATGGATCAGCCGCTCTTTTTCCTCGTCATCCAGCAAACCATCAGTAGGTCTGAGCCCGACCCCGTCATGGGAGGCAATGAAATTCAGGTAAGCGGTACCCATCTGGGCCGGCGGCATGCTCATCAGCCAGGTCTTCAGATGGCGGCAGTTACCGGTGACCAGGGTGTTGATCAGCAGGGGCGGGAGCGAGAAATTGTAGATCACGTGGGCTTCGTTGGCGTTGCCGAAGTAGGTCAGATTCTCCCGGTTGGGCACGTTGGTCTCGGTGATGATGACCGCATCGGGCTCGGCATGCTCGATCAGCAAGCGCAGAATCTTGATCAGCTCGTGGGTCTGGTGCAGGTGGATGCAAGGAGTACCCGGTTCTTTCCAGAGAAAGGCCACAGCGTCCAGCCGGAACCAGCGGACTCCCTGATCCAGGTAGAAACGAATGATCGCCACAAACTCCAGCAGCACCTGGGGATTGGCAAAATTCAGGTCCACCTGATCCTCGCTGAAGGTACACCACACGTGCCGCTCCCCGTCTGCCGTCTGAACCGGCACCAGCAGCGGGGATGTCCGGGGGCGCACTACCAGGTTCAGGTCATCCTCCGGGTCCGCCTCAAAGAAGTAATCCCGGCCCGGATCCAGGCGCTTGCGGTAGTTCTCGAACCAGCGACTGCGGGATGACATATGGTTGATGACCAGGTCCGACATCAGCTTGTAGTCGCCGGCAATACGACGGATATCCGACCAGTCACCGTGGGACTCGTTCACCGCCAGATAATCCATCACCGCAAAACCGTCGTCCGAGCTGTAGGGGAAAAAAGGCAGGATGTGCACCGCCGTCACGGTGTCAGCCAGGCAGTCCTGCAAAAACCGGTGCAATACCTCCAGCGGCTTATGCCCTTCCCTGCGCAGGGTGTCTGCGTAGGTAATCAGCAGGATATCACTTTCGTCCCAGTGATTGCGGTGATCCCCCGGGGATGCCGCATCAGCATCAATTTGCATGGCGGACAGCAGCTGCGTCGCCAGAAAGGCGGTGTCGATCTCCGGGTAGACTCCATCCAGCATGGCGGTGAGCTTCTCCTGCATACTCATGGCCGGAACTCCTGGTTGTCCAGCTCCACCGCTTCCAGCAACTGGTCCTGAATATCCGGCAGGGCACTGACCACCCGGTTCCAGCTGGGAATGAACGGCGTGTCCATGGGGTTCTCCAGAAAATAATGGCCCGCCTCCATCACATTACCGGCGAACAGCTCCACTGTTTTCTCTTCCCTGTGGCGGTCGAACGTCAGACCATTGATCAGGGCATCGTTCTGGTAGGTTTCCACAAAGTCCAGGGCAATGCGGAAGTAGGTGGCCTTGATGGTGCGGAAGGTTTCCGTGGAAAACACCTGGCCGTTGGTGGCCAGTTTGCGGAATATGGCCTTGCTGATATCCATGCTCATCTTGGACAGGCCTCGGGAGGCATCCTCCGGGGAAAGGTCCTGGTGCTTGTGGTCATAGGTATCCGCAATATCCACCTGGCAAAGACGGTTAGTGGCATAGTTGCGCTTCACCTCCGACAAGACCCCCACTTCCAGCCCCCAGTCACTTGGTATCCGCAAATCATTGATGACATCGGTACGGAATGAGAACTCCCCGGCCAGGGGATACCGGTAGCTATCCAGATAGTCCAGGAAATCGCTGGGGCCGCAGACTTTCTTCAGCGCACGAATCAAGGGCGTGACCAGCAAACGGCTGACCCGGCCATTCATTTTCTGATCCGCGACCCGGGCGTAGTAGCCCTTGCAGAACATATAGTTGAAACGGGGGTTGGCCACCGGATAGATAAGACGGGCCAGCAGATCCCGGCGATAGGTAAGGATGTCACAGTCATGCAGGGCAACCGACTTGCTGACACCGGAAGCCAGCACATAACCAAAGCAATACCAGACATTGCGCCCTTTGCCCATCTCCGTGGGTGCCAGCCCCTGCTCCCGCAGCGTCAGATCGATGGCGCGCAACCGGGGGCCGTCATTCCACAGCACCTTTACATCCTGGGGCAGCGCGCTGAAATAGCTCATGGCGTGGCGGTACTGCTCCTCGTTGGCGCGGTCCAGGCCGATCACAATCTGGTCCAGATAAGGCACCCCGCCCAGCTCTTGCACGATATTGCCGAGGGCCGGGCCTTCCAGCTCGGAATAGAGACTCGGCAATACCAGGGACATGGGCCGGCTATTCCGGAAGCTGACCAGTTCCTGCTCTATATCCTCAATCGGCCGGTCTGTCAGGTTGTGCAGGGTGGTAATAATGCCATTCTGATAGAAATCGCCCATGGATCTTCTCCTTTTGCATTCAGAGGCCGTACTGGTCCAGCAGGGCCATGATGGCCTGGTTCCAGCCCTGCGGGCCCGGAACGTCAGGGCGAATAACCCGGGGATGCGCCGCAAGCCGGACCGGCTCTGCCAGCGGATTCGGCACTACCACCGCAATATCGGCGGTCGCCAGCATTTGTTCGTCGTTAGGGCTGTCGCCCAACGCCACACTGACCAACGGGGTATCGGGATCTCGCGCCCGGTATTTTTCAAGCAGAAACCGCACGGCATCGGCCTTGTCCACATTGCCCATGAGGTGCCAGAAGCGCCCGCCCCTGAGCAGGCGCAACCCCCGCGCAGACAGTGCCTTCCGGAAATCCGCCAGACTCCGGTCACTGCCCTCCCAGACCAGCGGCTCAGTGGCATATCGGCTGCGGGCACGCTCTGCCGCGGCGCTGTCCAGCCCGGTGAGCGCCACCAGCTCTTCCACACTCATATCCGCAAATCCCCGGAAGCGGAAGCCTTGCTCCCGCAGTTGTGCCAATATCTTGAGCAGCTCTTCCCGGGGTGCCCCGAAATTATGAACCCGCGCCTGGTTCGCCCCGAAACTGCCTGCGGGAATCACCAGCGCCGCCCCGTTTTCCACAATGTATGGACTGTTGTTGCTCAGTTCCCGGCGCAGCTGGCTGATTTCACTGGCGGTCTTGCTGGAATTGATCACCAGCGGTATGCCCGCCGCCCGCAGGCGACGAACGGCCGGCTCAGCCGCGTGCCAGCCGTAGCTGTCATGGTCGAGCAGGGTTCCGTCCAGATCGGTAAAAACCACCAGCTGTGGTTGTGCCATGGGTGCTACTCCCGGGTCATCCGATGGTTGTCATCCAGTTTCAGCACAATATCCGCCCGCTCCTGCATTTCCTCCAGGCAATGTCGGGTTATCCGCTCGTAGTGCATCACGAAACGGGCAATGGCACTGTCGCTCATGATGCGCTGTTGCGGGGCAGTGCCAGCCTGACCAATGCCCTCTTCTGGTGCGCTTGCCCGGTATTCGGCCAGCCGGTGCTCCTGCAGGGTACGCCATTCGACTACACGCTCCATGGAAGGAGCCTGCAGCATGATCAGAAAATGCAGCCGATCGAAGAATTCCCGATAGGGACCCCGGAGCTGTTCGTTCACATATGCCCGCCAGCGGCCGTCCGGGTCCTCTTCGGCTTCCAGGGCATTGACGGGCTTGACTAATTCGTCGTCCGGTTGCGGACGTGCCCCCATACACCAGCCCTCCAGCAAAATGATCCTGGGTTTGCCGATGAACACCGGCCAGCGCTGTTGCGGCTCCCGATCGTCCGTGGCTTTATCGAAAGCCGGCAATGGCGTTCGGGAACCGGCATTGGCCTCCGACAGCTCCTCCAGTATCCGGTTGCCCAGTTCCAGGTCATGGGTACCCGGTACACCGCGGGTCAGCAGCAACGGGTGAACGTCTCTGGCCAGCTGCTCACGGGTGGCCCGCGTGTGGTAGATGTCATCCAGGGAAAGGCTGGCCGTAGGGCATTGGTAACGGTGGGCCAGCAAGGTGCGCAGGAAATCCGTCAGGGTCGACTTGCCGGTACCCTGTGCACCATGGATGCCCACCACCAGGGGCCCCGGGCCGTGGCGACTGGCCTGATGCAGGGACAGGGCCAGAGGCTCAATGATGTTATTGAGGGTCTGCCGGTATTCCGGTGGCAGCCGGTGGTGAGTGATCAGGTTTTCCAGTGCCTGTTCTGTGGCTGTTTCGGGCATATTGTGTCTCCGGCTGGCAGCGGGTGGCGTTGACCGTGTTTCTGTTTATACTTTGCCGTTTGCAGTTTCTCTGCAGTTTCTGTACCACTTCTCGCTGTATGCCCGGAGCGCCTATCCGGGTAAAGTAGTCAACATCACCCTTCACTTATTGTCAGGACCTGATCCGCTTTATGTCCGAGAGCCCTTTTCATATTGAACACCGCTACCTGGAACTGCCGCGGAGTTTCTATTCCCGGGTAACACCCGCCCCTCTCTCCGGTGCGCATATGGTTTGTTTCAATCACGCCCTGGCCCGGCAGATGGGTTTTCACACCAGCAACCCGGACGACTGGACAAGCGTGGGCGCAGGACAGGCGTTGCTGGAAGGCATGGACCCGGTGGCCATGAAATACACAGGCCACCAGTTCGGCGTCTACAACCCGGAACTGGGGGATGGCCGCGGTCTGCTGCTGTGGGAAACCGTGGGGCCGGATGGCCGCCGCTGGGACTGGCACCTGAAAGGAGCTGGCCAGACGCCCTACTCCCGTTTCGGGGACGGCCGGGCAGTGCTGCGCTCCACCATCCGGGAATACCTGTGCAGTGAGGCCATGCACGGGCTCGGCATTCCAACCACCCGGGCACTTTTTTTGGTATCCGCCTCCGATCCGGTGCGGCGGGAAACCATCGAATCCGCCGCCACCCTGATGCGGGTTGCCCGGAGCCATATCCGTTTTGGCCACTTCGAATTTGCCGCCCACCATGAAGGCCCGGAAGCCGTGGCAACCCTGCTGGAGCATGTCATCGCCCTGCACTTTCCACACCTGATCGACCTGCCGGAAGATGAACGCCGCCAGCGCTGGTTCACGGAGGTCGTAGAGCGCACGGCCAGGCTGATTGCCGACTGGCAGGCGGTGGGCTTCTGCCACGGGGTCATGAACAGCGACAACATGGCCATCATCGGCGACACCTTCGACTATGGCCCCTACGCCTTCCTGGACGATTTTGATGCCGGTTACATCTGCAATCACACCGATCAGGGCGGCCGTTACGCCTACAACCGCCAGCCCCGGATCGGTCTGACCAATTGCCAGTATCTCGCCTCCGCACTGCTGACGGTGATGGACGAAGACGACATCCGCCGCTGCCTGCGCCACTACGAAACCACCTACAACGAACATTTCCGCCAGCGTATGATGGACAAACTCGGACTGGCGGAACGTGACGACGCGGACATGACGCTGATCATGGATACCTTCAGCATGCTCCACGAACACCACATCGACTACACCCTGTTCTTCCGGGGCCTGTCCAACCTGCACAGCCACGGCACCGCCCCGGTACGTGATCTGTTCGTGGACCGCAGCGTGGCGGATGAATGGCTGGAACGCTACGAGCAACGCCTGCAACAGGAAACCCGCGCCCACGACGAGCGGGAACACGCCATGCGCCGGGTGAACCCCAAATACATCCTGCGGAACTACCTGGCCCAGCAGGTGATCGACAGCGCAAAGGAAGGCGACTTCGCGCCAATGGAGGAGTTACTGAAGGTACTGGAACGCCCGTTCGACGAGCAGCCGGATAGCGAGAAATACGCCGCAGCCCCGCCGGATTGGGGGAAGCGGATGGATATCAGTTGCTCTTCGTAGAAATTGGGTTGCCGCGGAAACCGCGGCTAAAAAATCAAACCGCCTTCGCGGCAATGATCTTGTCATGCCACTCCGCCGGCCCGGTCTGGTGCACGGAGCTGCCACGGGAGTCCACGGCTACGGTCACCGGCATGTCTTCCACCTCGAACTCGTAGATGGCTTCCATGCCCAGTTCCTCGAAGGCCACTACTTCCGCCTTCTTGATCGCCTTGGACACCAGGTAGGCTGAGCCGCCCACGGCCATCAGGTACACCGCACCAAATTCCTTGATGGCGTCGATGGCCACCTGACCGCGCTCGGCCTTGCCGATCATGCCGGTGAGGCCGGTTTTTTCCAGCATGGTGTGGGTGAACTTGTCCATGCGGGTGGCGGTGGTGGGGCCTGCGGGGCCAACCACTTCTTCACGTACCGGGTCCACCGGGCCTACGTAGTAGATGAAGCGACCTTTGAGGTCCACCGGCAGCTCTTCACCCCGCTCAATCATATCCACCATCTTCTTGTGGGCGGCATCGCGGCCGGTCAGCATCTTGCCGGACAGCAACACCGTTTCACCCGGCTGCCAGTCTTTCACGTCTTCCGGAGTCACGGTGTCCAGGTTTACGCGGCGCACGTTCTCGCCCACTTCCCAGGTGATTTCCGGCCAGTCGTCCAGGCTCGGCGGGGTTTGCAGGGACGGGCCATTGCCGTCCAGGGTGAAGTGCGCGTGGCGGGTCGCGGCACAGTTGGGAATGATCGCCACCGGCTTGTTGGCAGCATGGGTGGGATAATCCTTCACCTTCACATCCAGCACGGTGGTGAGACCGCCCAGGCCCTGGGCACCGATGCCCAGTTCGTTCACCTTCTCGAACAGTTCAAGGCGCAGTTCTTCCGACCGGTTGGAAGCCCCACGGGCCTGCAGATCGTGAATATCAATCGGATCCAGCAGGGATTCCTTGGCCAGTTCCATTGCTTTCTCGGCGGTACCACCAATGCCGATGCCCAGCATCCCCGGCGGGCACCAACCGGCACCCATCTGCGGCACCATCTTCAATACCCAGTCCACCACGGAATCGGACGGATTCAGCATGGCAAACTTGGATTTGGCTTCAGAGCCGCCGCCCTTGGCCGCCACATGTACTTCCACCTTGTCGCCGGGAACCATCTTGTAATGAATCACGGCCGGGGTGTTGTCCTTGGTGTTCTGGCGCTTGCCGTCCGGATCCGACAGCACCGAGGCGCGCAGCACGTTATCCGGATGGGTGTAGGCACGGCGCACGCCTTCGTTGATTACGTCATCCAGGGGCATGTCGCAGTCCCACTGTACATTCATGCCGATGTTCACAAACACCGTCACAATGCCCGTGTCCTGACAGATGGGCCGGTGGCCCTGGGCACACATGCGGGAGTTGATGAGAATCTGGGCCATGGCATCCCTGGCCGCCTGGGATTCCTCCCTCTGATAGGCCTCGTAAACGCCCTGGATAAAATCCTTGGGATGATAGTAAGAAATAAACTGCAGCGCGTCAGCCACGCTTTCAATCAGGTCATCCTGGCGGATTACAGTGGTCATAGGCCCCTCATCAGAACTCGTTTTGATTCTCAGGCAGCAAGCCATGGGCCGGCTCCCCGTAAATTTGAGGCGAAAGTTTACCAGAAAATTTCCCACCGGCGGCAGGCAACCGATGGAGAAGCTCTATCACCCCCGCTGCAAATTGCCATGGAAACGGCTACCATCTCCGTAACCGATACAAAAAACAGGAGTTACCGTGACCGAGCACGTCCTCACTGAACTGCATGACCACACCCTGACCGTGCGGCTGAACCGTCCGGACCGCAAGAACGCCCTCACCCATGAGATGTACACCGCCCTCGGGGATGCCATGGAGCAGGCGGAACAGAACGACCAGGTACGCTGCGTACTGTTCTGCGGCAACGAGGACTGTTTTACCGCCGGCAACGACCTGGGAGAGTTTGCCAGGGGACTGCCCGGCGCCTTCCGGGAAACCCCGGTGGGCCGCTTCCTGTTCCTGCTGGCCAGCGCCACCAAACCGGTTCTGGCCGCGGTCAACGGTCCCGCCGTGGGCATTGGTACTACCATGCTGCTGCACTGCGACATGGTGGTTGCCGGCAACAACACCCGCTTCCTGATGCCATTTACCAACCTGGGCCTGTCTCCGGAAGGTGGCTCCAGCCTGCTGCTGCCGGACTGGCTTGGCCGGGTGCGCGCCGCCGAGCTGTTGATGCTGGGGGATGCGTTTACCGCTGAGGAGGCAAAAGCCATGGGGCTGATCAACAGGATCTGCCCGCCGGAAGACACCGAGAACCAGGCCCGTGTCCTGTGTGACCGCCTGAGCGCCCAGCCTCCTGCGGCCATCCGCGCCACCAAGGAAATGCTCAACCGCGCCACCCGGGATTCACTGAAGGAAACCATGCTGGCCGAGGGCGAGCGTTTTGCTGAACGCCTGCAATCCGACGAGGCCGCCGAAGCCTTTGCTGCCTTCAGGGAAAAGCGTAAACCGGACTTCTCCCGCTTCAGCTGATCCCGAAAAAGCACCTGCCCGCCCCCCGCCAGACCGGGGCGGCCAGGTGGCAACGAAATGTCACACGCCCGGACTCGACAAACACCCGCCCGGCAACTATTTTTCAATAAAGCCATGCTCCGACCGGTGCGAGTCGGCTGCCGGCCAGAATCACACTTTCGGCTGATCAAACCCGGACTTGTAGCCGCTATAGTCAGACGAATGGTAATGGCTCAGCGCTGGCCAGAACTGCAAAAAACAAGCAGACAAAAAACGACACAACAACAGGAAAAGGTTCCACACCCATGTTCAAGAAAACACTAATAAGTCTTGCCGTGGCCTCCTCCCTTGGTTTGACCGGCTGTTTTGACAGCGGTGGCAAGGGGGGGAATGCAAATCCCGATTATCCGATCAGCAACCCGGGTGTTGATGGTCGAGCCTATCCGCAGTTCAACCCTATAACTGGTAACCTCCCGGTCCCTACAGACCTGCAGTTTCAACAGGCCGATCCTACAGCGAACCCTCCGATAGCATCTGACGGAACCTATTCCGATCCGGCAGGACTGAATCCTTCAGCGGCAGAAGTCACGCTTGGCTACCTGGACGGCGCATCCACTATTGCACCAATCGACATCCCATTCGAAGGATCAATTAAAGAGGGAAGCGTTGATTCCACGCAATTCCTTGGCAACGGCAATCCGAACCCTGAGCAGAATGTTTTCCTGCTGGAACTGTCTTATCCGGGTGGCGACCCCCTGCAAAGCGTCTCATTCTTCGTGCATAAGGATGCCAACATTAACGATGGCATCAGTAACAACGAACTGACCCCCATTGAAGCTGATGCCAAGATCAACCCTGCAACAGGGCTGCCGAGAACCAAGAGTGTAGAAATTCCAGTGCCTGCGATTAGCACCGGTGCAAGCCCTGTTGAATTTCGGCATGAAGTACTCTCTCTTAACGGCGGCAAGGATAACTACCTCCGGATTACGCCCATCGCACCACTCAAGCCGGAAACACGGTATCTGGTGGTTATTACAGACTCAATCCTGGATAGCGGTGGCCAACCGATCATCAAGGACCCGCTCTACAAGTCTGTGGCCGACCCACAGGCAGTACTCGGTAATGCCAGCGCACTGGCACCGGTCCGGGATGCCGCTCTCGGTTGGCAGTCACTGGCCGAAGCCTACTTCAACGCAGCAACAAACCAGGTCAGAAGTGCCTTGGGAATGGATCTGCTGACTCGAGACAACGTGGCCGTTTCCTTTACAACCACTACCGGCGGAACGAGCACCGTACTGGACAGCATCGCCAATCCTGCCAGCTTTTTTGCCAAGAACCTGACCAAAGAAGCCAGGCAAAATGGCATCCAAAAACTGGTCACCGGGCAATACACCCTTGACGCAATGGAAGTTGGTACCGGTTACCCAAATAGTACAGTAGCACCGGAAAATCAGTGCGTGAATTCAGCGCTGGTTGGCCAGCTTACCGACTCCTCTCAAGACCCTTACATAGCGGAGATTGATCCGGCCAGTGAGAGTTACGATGCGAGCATAAAAACCTTCGCGGATCTTCCGACCAATACCGCTAAAGCGATCGCCCAGCAGACAGTTGCGGGCGTTAATCTCCTGGCTCAAGACGGAGGTCTCGATTTGGGAGGGGAAGCCTGCGGGGATAATCAGCCAGGCACAATTGCTCAGGTCGCAGCAGGGACAGTTGCTCAAATTCCCTCAGAGCTTCTTCCCACTCCCGAAAGTCGTAACTCGGCATTCTACACTGCCGGCAGCGAGCCCTTGCTGAGCACTGACCTGAACCCGCAACTTCCCAACGTTACTGATATTCACTTGGGGAAAATTGAGCTGCCTTACTACCTCAAGGTTCCCGGAGAAAATCCGGCAGAGGATCTGGCAACCCCCTGGCAAGCAAGCGAGCCACTGGGCGCAGCGTTGGATCAGGCGGCCGGAAACGATGAGGGCACCACACCACCGACAGATCGTATAACATACCGTTACCCATTCCCAGGCGGGGAGACTGTTGTTTCAGCCCCGGTCATACTGCAGACCCCCCAAGGCTCAGGCACCAAGGGCGGTGGTGAAAAACTGCCGGTCGTAATCTATCAACACGGAATATTTGGTGAACGCGGGCACTCCATCCAGCTGGGTAATCAGCTGGCGGCCCAAGGCTTTGCTGTCATTGCACTTGATTTGCCGCTCCACGGCGTGGCTCCCCTCACTGCACAAGGCGAGCCCAATCCACTGCTTGGCCTTAGCGTTGATTACGATCCGCAAGGCCCAGGACAACAGCCAGCATTCCGCCAACTGTCAGAGTTTGCCGACTTGCAGGAACGCCACTTCGGTTATGCGACCGACGAATCACAGCGTGTCGTAGAAATTAAGTATGGCGAAAATGCACAGGGTTCCTCAGGTGCAAACTTCCTCAACCTGGCATCACTCCAGACAACTCGTGACGCGATGCGCCAGGCGGTTGTAGACCTTATGAATCTGAACGCTTCGATTGGCTCTATCGACTTTGACGGAGATTCACAGCCAGATCTCGATCCCAGTCAGGTCCACTTCGTTGGTCACTCATTGGGGGGAATCATAGGTGCCACCTTTGTAGCCACCAACAACAAAGCGGTGAACTCCGGTGTATCGTCGCTGAATCTGATTCAGGAAGCCGCGCTAGTAACGCCTGGCTCAGGTTTCGCCAGATTGCTGGAGAACTCCCGCGACATTGCACCACAGATTCTGCCTCCACTTGCCAGACAGGGCGCGGCTCAGGGCACATCTGACCTTGAGCGCTTCTTGACCATCGCACAGGCAGCTGTCGACTCGGCAGATTCCGTCAATTATGCGAGTACTTTGGTTGAGCTAGGTACCCCGGTGTACGTCAACGAAATCTACGGTGACGGGTCTGATCGTTCTACCCAGGACTCCACTTTCCCCGTGGCAGCTGACAAGGCGTATGCAGGTGACTACACAGCACCGCTCGGGCAGGCACTGCCAGCTCCGCTTTCTGGTACAGAGCCACTCATCAGCCTGCTGGAAGCGGCAGCGCAGAGCTCAACTGGCGCTACGGGTGGTAATGTTGCCGTCAGGTTCAGTACAGGCAAGCATACTACGGTCATCAGAGCGGAGTCTGATTCGGAAAAAGCGGTCTTCCAGGAAATGGCAACCAACATCGCGAGCTGGTTCGTCCAGAACGGGGGAGCACTGTCCTTTGCCGGACAGCCAGTTGTGGTCACCGGGGATCCAATCGCCGGAGAATAATTTTCATTTCTGATCGTTACTTTAAAGCCCCGGCCAGTCCGGGGCTTTTTTATGCACCAGCAAACCCCACCCACAAAAAACCCCGGCATAGCCGGGGCATGATTCAGCAACTCAAAATCACGTCACTACCCACTACCAGGGCAACCCCCTGCCAGGCAGGTTCTCGCTCTCCGTCAGGCGCTTCCGTGGCGTGCAGTGCCAGTGACCACCCTGGTCACTGGCATTGACTGTGGTTATTTCGATGACAGAAGGTCGTTATCCGCCCCCAGCACACGCCCTGTGAACTTGCTCTGGCAAGGTGTCTGGCTGAATTTTATAGGGTGGCCCAGCTGCTTCTGAAAGCTGCCATCACCCCGATCCACCTCAATTACCATGTCCCGGGCCTGGATTTGCGGGTGTCCGGCTGCTTCGGAGATGGTGAGCACCGGTTCCACGCAGGCATCCTGATCGGCGAAGATTGCATGCCATTGTTCCAGGGTTTTGTCAGAAATCGCTTTCTTTATGGCCGCCTTGAGCTTTTGCTGGTGCTCCGGGTTCTGGCTCAGGCCATAGCTTTTCATTTCAGGTATGCCCAGGGTGTCGCACAGGCGGCCGGAAAACTGGGGCTCCAGGCTGCCGATGGACAGCCAGCGATTGTCGGCTGTCTGGTAATAGTCGTAGAAGCTGCCGCCATTGAGCATGCTTCCTTCAGGTTGCTGGGGCTGACCGCCGGCCAGTTCGGCGGCACCGGCCATGGCGTTCAGGGCAAACGCGGCATCGGTCATGCTGATGTCCACAAACTGCCCCTCGCCGGTCTGCTGACGGTGGATCACCGCCGCAAGGATGCCCATCACCGCATGGTGAGAGCCGCCGGCCACGTCCGCCACCTGTATACCCAGGGGGGGCGGGCCCTGCTCCTTCCGGCCACTGTGGGAGGACACGCCTGCCAGCGACAGATAGTTGATGTCGTGCCCGGCACGCTTGGCATAGGGGCCGGTCTGGCCGTAACCGGTGATGGCACAGTAGATGAGCTGCGGGTTCACCTGCCTGAGGGCTTCATAGCCAATACCCAGCCGGTCCATTACGCCGGGCCGGAATTGCTCCAAGACGATATCGTAGTCCTTGACCAGTTCCAGCACCTTTGCGGCGCTGCCTTCCTTTTTCAGATCCAGACCTATGGAGCGTTTGCCCCGGTTCAGGTAGGCGTGGGCGGTGCTGAGATCGCCGTCGTGGGGCGGCAATACGCGGGTCAGGTCCATTCGGTCCGGGGCTTCTATCCGCACCACTTCCGCCCCCATGTCCGCCAGCATCATGGTGGCGTAGGGGCCGGGTAGCAGGGTACTGAAATCAAGTACTTTCAAGGTATTCAAAGGGCCTGTCATGGTCTCTCCCTGATTGTCTGAGTTTTACCTGAATGCTGCCGGCTTTTGCTGCCAGGGCCAACTGCCAGTCCGACCAATCCCCTTGGCCGTTTCTGCCAGCCTGGCGGTCGCCCGGGCGGTTGCAATCACTGCCCGGGGTTTTATCATGGGAGTCCTTTCCCATGGATAATAGCAGTATGTCTGACCTGACAGTTTCCCGGCATTTTGTGGAGGCGGCTCTGGGCGGTGCCCGGCGCAAGGGTTTCGACACCCGGCAATTGCTGGCGGAAGCGGGTATTCACCCGGATTTCCTGGAGAGCAACATGGCCCGGGTGGGCAGCGACTCCTTCAGCCGGCTGATGCAAACCATCTGGACCTGCATGGATGACGAGTTCATGGGGCTCGGCCCCCGGCGCGCCCGCGCCGGTACCTTTGCCACCATGTGCGAACTGGTCATTGGCTGCCCTACCCTGGATGCCGTATTCCGTAAGGCCTTCCGCTTTTCCCGGTTGTTCGAGCCGATGGTGACGATGGAACTTCATGGGGCGGGCGACCAGGCACGCCTGGATCTGGTAGTCGAAGGGGATTATGAAGATCCGGATTATTACCTTCGGGAGAGCATGCTGGTGATCTGGCATCGTCTGGGCAGCTGGCTGATCGGCCAGCCGGTGGAGCTGCTGAAGGCGGAATTCAACTATCCCCGGCCGCCCCATGGCGATGAGTACCGCCATATCTTCCATTGCCCGCTGGCATTCGAGGCCGGGCATACCGCCCTGACCTTTGACATCCGGTACCTCTCAGCACCGGTGATCCGGGATCTTCCGGAGATGAAGCAGTTCCTCAACACGTCGCCGGCGGATCTGCTCTCCCGGCCGGATGAGAGCAATACCTGGACCGGACGGATACGGGGCCTGATTGGCCGCGACCTGTCCCGCCCCATGCCTGATTTTGACCATATTGCAGCGGAGCTGCATACCAGCCCGCAAACGCTGCGCCGCCGGCTGAAGCAGGAAAACACATCGTTTCAGGAGATCAAGGATCTGCTACGGCGGGATATGGCCATCTACTATCTGGAACGCCCGGAACTGGCGATCAACGATATAGCCTTCCGGGTCGGCTTTACCGAGCCGTCCACCTTCCACCGGGCGTTCAAGAAATGGACCGGAGTCACCCCGGGTGCCTGGCGGGAAGGCGAACGCGCTGGCTGAAGATGGCTTTAACCGGCGTTCTGCAGGGTGCGGATCAGCCGGCCCAGGTTGCGGGCGATTTCCGAGGCTCTCTCAGCATTCCCGGACAACTGCATCAAACGGTCTCCGTTACGGGGATCGTAAATCCAGCAGGTGCCTGACTGACAGTCCCAGCGCACTTGCGGATTCACCCCGAACACATCGAGGGTCTCCGTGTCGTGATTGATACGGTCGCCCTGCTCACGCCGGGCTTCCTGTATCTGGATGGTGCCGCCGGTCACGCTGACCCGGTAAGCGATATCCGGCGGGGCGTCCAGCATCACCACGGTCTGATTCTGCCGCCAGCCTGCCAGCTGCAGCAGGCTGTTCAGGTGCAGTACCAGGGCTTCCCGGTCGGTATCGGCCAGGTAGAGTTTGCGGAGGCTGTCGAGGGTTTCCTCACCGGCGGGTCGGATCACCGCCACCGGTTCTGACTCGCCCTGGCCATTGGCACTGGCCCGGTCCGCCTCTTTGCGGGCCTTTTCAATGCGGGTTATCAGTTGCAGCGCTTCCCGGTAATACTGGCCATCGGTGCCGGCATGCTTAATATAGCCTTCCAGCGCTGATCTGGCTTCGTTGTAGTGGGCAGACTGGAGCATCACCTTGCCACGGAAAAACAGGTAACTGGCAGGCCTGTCAGCTTCCAGTTGCTGCAGGCGGTTCAGGTACCCGGCAGCCTCACCCCACTGTTCGGAGGTAACGGCCTCTTCCGTGGCCAGCATCAGCCGACGCACTTCGTGCTCCGGTGCCAGCGCCGCCGCCTGCCCGGCCCCCAGTGCCGATGCCAGCACCATGCTTCTGACCAGTGCGGTCACGCGGGTTGGTTTAGCCATTACCGTTTACTCCTGAATGTCATTTTCTTGTTCGTTGCCGATGGCCTCATCGCCCGGGTCATCGCCGGCAGAGTCCAGTTCCGCCCTTTCCATTACTGCTCGTGGCATTTCTTTTTTGACACGAACCCCGAGCTCCACGAAGCGACTCGCCTGGGAAATCAGGTTACCACGACCGTGGGTCAGGGTGTTCATGGCGTTATCGTAGGTGCCGTGAACGGTCTGTAACTGACTGCCCATCTTCTCCATGGCTTCCACAAACACCCGCAGCTTGTCATAGATGGCCCCGGCCCGCTCGGCAATGCGCTGGGCATTGCGGCTCTGGCGTTCATAGCGCCAGATATTCTCCACCGTGCGCAGGGTGGCCAGCAGGGTGGAAGGAGTCACCACGATAATCTTGCGCTCAAAGGCTTCTGCGAACAGATTTTCGTCCTGCTGGAATGCCGCCACAAACGCCGGTTCTATTGGCATGAACATCAGCACGAAATCCGGCGAATGAAGCCCGTGCAGCTGGCTGTAGTCCTTCTCGCTCAGGGTGCGGATATGATTGCGCACGGCTTCCACGTGCTGTTTCAGAAACTCGGTGCGGGCCGGTTCGTCATCCTCCGTCACCCACTGCTGGTAGGCCTGCAGGGATACCTTGGAATCCACCACCAGATTGCGCTTGTCCGGCAGATGCACGATCACATCCGGGCGCAGCAGCTGGTTGTCGTTATCCCGGTAGCTGCTTTGGGTTTCATACTCCATTCCCTTGCGCAGGCCGGAGCGTTCCAGCACCTGCTCCAGAATCAGCTCACCCCAGTTGCCCTGTACTTTTTTGTCGCCCTTGAGAGCCCTGGTGAGGTTGGCCGCTTCTTCAGTGATCTGGCGATTCAGATCCTGCAGGGATTTGATTTCGCTGCGCAGGGCCTGGCGGTCTTTGGTTTCGGTAGTGTAGACATCTTCCACCCGCTTGCGGAAATCCTGCAACTGCTCCCGGAAGGGGTTCAGCAGGGTATCCAGGCTGGTGCGGGTCTGCTGGCTGAAACGTTCGCTTTTCTGTTCAAAGATCTTGTTCGCGAGATTTTCAAATTCCTGCTTCAGGGCATCACGGTTGCGCTCGAGCAAATCCAGTTTCTCACGGGTCGCGCGACGTTCTTCTTCAAGCGTGACTTCCTGCTCTCGCAGGGTCATGCGGGCCTCCTGCAGCGCACGGGTGGTTTCATCGTTACGCGCCAGCAACTGCTGCACTTCCTGCTCCAGCTGTTCGGTGCGATGTTGGCGGCTGCTATTCTCCGCACCCAGTGCGGCCAGGCGGTTATCCAGCTCTGTGGCTTTCCGGCGCCATTCTTCCGCCTCCTGCCGACCGAGCAGGGCCTCGGTCTTCTTATGCCGGGCAACAATGGCCAGAGTGATCACCAGCACCGCCAGAACAACCATCAACGACAAGATCAATGGCTGTTGGGCCAGCCCGGCCAGTTCACTGAACGCCATTCATTCCTCCGCTGCAGTTCCGGTAAACGCACAGTCTACCTCAAGCAAAATGATTTTTAGTGTTCAGGAAATCAAAACTGTTTGGCAAAATGAAGATGTTTCGGAATCCTTTTATGGACGCTGGACGTAATATGCACTAATAAATAGTGGCCATGAGTGAGCCACCAGGCCAACATCAGGGTGCATATATGCTCAAGGAACTATGGAGAAAAACACTGGGACAGGATGCAGCTTCCACCTTCGGACAGGCAGGCAGCCGCGGTGCCGATAAAAGCCGCAACGCCGCCAAAAAGAGAGGCTTCCGCATGCTCCCTCAGATGACGCACACCGGTGAATTCCACCTGCAACGGCTCACCCACCTGATTGAGGTACGCTACGGCAAGTCCTTCCCGGGGGAGGGGGACGAAGGTGTGCGCCAGATGATCCAGTACGCTGCCCGCATTCAGGACCAGGACGTGCAAAGAGAGCTGCTGCTGTTTTATCTGAACTGCTCCCCGGTCATTCAGGAATACCTGCGTTCCGAGCAGATTCTCGGCACCGATCACCCCTTCACTCTGTGATACTCCCCGTTAATCATCTGTAAACCAACGACCGGCCTCTTTACTGTATACTCCGCTGCAATTTTATGTATATGAAGTCGCCATATTTTCCGAGGCGACCCCTTGCTGATACTGGCATCGAGGCCCCGAATGCTGTCTGTATTCTTATCTCTCGGACGGGTGTTACCGGTTATCGCCGTTTGTCTCTTTTTGGCAGGCTGTACAGCAGACCGGTATTTCATGGTCGAACGGCAGGACATCGACAACCTGAACAACTCTCTGCTCGAGCAGCAATATGTCCTGAAGTCTCTGGACGCGCACAACCGGCAAAGCCTGGAAACCCTGCTCCACCAGAGCGATACAAGCCGGGAGGCCATCCTTCAGGCCATTGAAGAGAAGGTGCAGCCCCCGGAATGTCCTCCCGTACCGGAGAAAACCGCCTGCGACGTCACTGCCGATGCGCCGGCCCGGGGTCGTGCCGACCGCCTGCGGGGTAAAGTGGTGGTGGGCGAGAAGGAGTATTTCCTGCTGATGGATCCCGGCCTGGTGTATGAGGCACGGGTGGACAGCGGCGCGGAAACCTCCTCCCTTGATGCCCGTAACATCACCCGCTTCGAGCGGGACGGGCAGAACTGGGTGCGGTTTGATATCCCCCACCCTTCCGGCAAGGGCATGGTCACACTTGAGCGGGAAGTGTCCCGACGGGTGCGCATCATATCCGCCAGCGCCGAAAGTGCGGAGCGGCGTGTGGTCGTGGACCTGCAATTCATGATCGGTGATCACCAGCAGGAAGCCGAGTTTACCCTCACCAACCGGGAAAACCTGTCCCACCGGGTCCTGATTGGGCGCAACGTGCTCAGGGATGTGATGTTGATTGATGTAGGCAGGGAGTTCACCACGAATCTGCCTGAGTCCGTGCTTGAGGATGCCAGCCAGCCATGACATCCAGGACACGGTTGCCGTTCTATTTCGCCATTTTCGTACTGATTGTCGCCGGCCTCACACTGGCGGTCATGCGGCATATGGAGCTGGGCGTGCCCTGGTCCACCGGCGACCAGCGACCCGTATGGATGGTTGAGGCGCGGGTGGATTTCGAGGCGACCGGCGGTCCGGTACTGGCCCGGCTGACCGTGCCGGAGCAACCTCCCGGTTATCGCATTCTCTCCGAGCAGGCCGCCTCACCGGGTTACGGTTTTTCCCTGATCAGAGACGATGGAGGCAAGCGGGCCGAGTGGACCAAGCGACAGGCTGCCGGCAGCCAGACCCTGTACTTCAAGGCCCAGTTCGTGAAGGACCCGGATGCAAAACCGGCCAAACCCCTGCGCCCACCACAAGCCCGGCAGGTCTTCTGGGAAGAACCCCAGTCCACCGCAGTCAACGAAGTGCTCCAGCAGGCCCGTGAGCGTTCCAGTACGCCTGAAAGCATGGCGAGGGAACTGATCAAACTGCTGCAACCCCGCAATCAGTTCCAGAACACAACCCTGCTGGCATCTGAGAGCAATTACCTGGAGCTACTGGTGCGCATGCTGAACCATGCCGGCATTCCCGCCCGTACCGTGGAAGGTCTGATTCTGCAGGATGCCCGCCGCCTGCAGCCTCTGCGCCCCTACCTTCAGATCTGGAACGACGAGCAGTGGCTGAGCCTGAACCCGCGTACCGCGGAACAGGGCCTGCCGGATAAAGTGTTGCTCTGGCGACACCAGGCCGGGCCGGTACTGGACCTGGTCGGAGGCGATGATTCCCGGGTGAGCTTCTCCATGTTGCGTCAGACGATCCCTGCCCTGCAACTGGCCCAGGCAGAGGCCGCAGGCAACGGGCTGGGATTTCTCAGCCTTTACCAGCTGCCTATCGAAGAGCAAAGCATGTTCCGGATGCTGCTGATTCTGCCGCTCGGGGCACTGATTGTCGCCTTTATGCGGATTGTGATCGGCATCCGCACCTCCGGCACCTTTATGCCAGTGCTGATCGCCGTTGCCTTTGTGCAAACCAACCTGATCCCGGGGCTGATTGCGTTTATCGTAGTGGTGTCCCTGGGGCTGCTGATGCGCAGCTACCTGTCCAGCCTCAACCTGCTGCTGGTATCCCGGATATCCGCGCTGATCATACTGGTCATCTTCATCACTGCCGGCATCAGCATCATCGGCTACCAGTTCGGGTTCAACACGGGCATGACCGTTACTTTTTTCCCGATGGTGATCCTGGCCTGGACCATCGAGCGGATGTCCATACTCTGGGAGGAGGAAGGCGCGCGGGAAGTGGCAATCCAGGGCTCCGGCAGTCTGTTTGTCGCAGTCTGCGCCTACCTGGTGATGAGCGCCCCGCTGGCGGCCCATCTCACCTTCAATTTTCCGGAACTGCACCTCTCACTGCTGGGGGTGATCCTGCTGATGGGACAATATACCGGCTACAAGCTCACCGAACTGCGCCGTTTCAACCCGATGAAGGCGTATGAGTGATGGGCTGGATTTCTCCCGGCAGGCTGAAACGCCTGGGCATGCTTAACATGAACCGCCGCAATGTGGACTACATTGCCCGTTACAATGACCGTGCCAGTTATCCGCTGGTGGACAACAAACTGAAAACCAAGCTGGTGCTGCAGGATTATGATGTGCGCACACCCGAACTGCTGCAGGTGGTTCGCCAGCAGCATGAAATCAGCCATTTCCGGAAAAATGTGGAAGACTTTCCCGGCTTTGCCATCAAGCCCGCCAAGGGCTCGGGCGGCAAGGGCATCACCGTCATCACCTCCCGCGACGGGGACCGCTACTGCAAGGCCTCCGGTGCGTCCGTCAACATAGCCTATCTTGAGCGGCATCTTTCCAACATCCTGGCCGGGCTTTACTCCCTGGCAGGCTCGCCGGATGCAGCCATTGTGGAAGGGCTGATTACCTCATCGCCGTCCCTGGCCGCTTATTCCTTTGAGGGGGTGCCGGATATCCGCATCGTGGTGTTCCAGGGCTATCCCGTGATGGCCATGCTACGCCTGGCGACCCACGCGTCTGACGGCAAGGCCAACCTTCATCAGGGGGCAGTAGGAATCGGTCTGGACATTGCCACCGGCTGCAGCCTCAACGCGGTCCAGTTCAACCGGCCACTGACCCGGCACCCGGACACTGGCCTGCCTCTGGCGGACATCACCATTGAAAACTGGCAGGAGATGCTGGAGATGGCCGCCCGCTGTTACGAGGCGACCGGCCTGGGCTACATGGGCGTGGACCTGGTGGTAGACCGCAACCAGGGCCCGATGCTGCTGGAACTCAATGCCCGACCCGGCCTCGCCATCCAGATGGCCAATGGCTGCGGCCTGCTGCCCAGGCTGAAAGCCATTGAATCCCTCAAGCGCCCCCACTTCAGTCCGGAAGCACGGGTGCGCTATGTAATGGATGCCTTCCCGGTCCGACAGGCTGCTAGGTCATCTCGCCACGGGCAATCAGCAGTTTTCGCTCATGGCTCAGACCTTTGAGCAGGCCCCAGGTCATGACCAGCAGAATGGCCGTAAATGGCAGGCCGGCACTGATCGCCACCGCCTGGATAGCGCCCAGGGCATCATCACCACCACCAAAGATCAAGGCGGCGGCGATGGCACCCTCCATCACTGCCCAGAACACACGCTGAGCCGTAGGTGCATCGGTTTTTCCGCCGGCCGTAATGCTGTCGATAACCAGTGAACCAGAGTCCGATGAGGTCACAAAGAATACCAGCACCAGCACAATGCCCACGAATGACAGAATCCCGGTAAACGGCAGGTTTGCCAGCATCTGGAACATGGCCAGCGATACCTCGGTAATGCCATCTTCCGCCAGTGCGCCAACACCCTGTTGAATCTGCTCCAGAGCTGTGCCACCGAAGCCACTCATCCATACTGCGGTAATTGCTGTCGGAATAATCAATACAGCAGTAACAAACTCACGCACCGTGCGTCCCCTGGAAACCCGCGCGATGAACATACCGACAAACGGTGACCAGGAGATCCACCAGGCCCAGTAGAAGACAGTCCAGCCCTGGAAAAAGGTGGTGTCTTCCCGACCGAACGGGTTACTCAGGGGCACGATATTCACCACGTACGTTGACGATGTGACCCAGAGGGTTTCCAGAATACTCATGGTGGGCCCGGCAAAGAGTATAAAAAACAGCAACAGAGCGGCGAGGCTCATATTGATATTACTCAGAACCTTTACCCCGCCATCAAGGCCACGCAGAACCGATATCAGCGCAATGGCCGTTACCCCGACGATAATGGACATCTGGACATTGATGCCAGCACCGGTGTCGAACAGGTAATTGAGCCCGGATGCGGCTTGCTGAGCGCCGAAGCCCAACGATGTCGCCAGACCAAAGATGGTCGCCAGCACCGCCAGGATATCAATGATATGCCCGGGCCACCCCCATACGCGATCTTTAAGTAACGGGAAAAAAGCGGAGCGAATGGTCAGCGGCATATTCTTGTTGAATGCAAAGAACGCCAGCGACAGGGCAACGACCGCATAGATGGCCCACGGGTGCAGGCCCCAATGGTACATGGTAGCGCCCATGGCCAGATCACGTGCCTGCGGCGTGTTGGCCTCAACATTGAAGGGCGTACCGTACCAGTTGGTATAATAGCCCACCGGCTCGGCCACAGCCCAGAACATCAGGCCAATGCCCATGCCGGCAGCGAACAGCATCGCAAACCAGGAAAGGGTGGTGAATTCCGGCTTTGCGTCCATGCCGCCAAGGCGAATCTTGCCCATCGGCATGAAAATCAGCGCCAGACAGACCACGACAAAAACGTTTGCACTGAGTATGAAAAACCAGTCAAACGACGCAATGATGTCCCCCTTCATGCCGTCCAGCAATTCCTTGGACTGGGCCGGGAACATCAATGTGCCCACTACAAACAAAACCACCAGCGCTGCTGTAATCGGAAACACCGGTGCATGAATATCCAGGCCGAACCTGGTGATATTGTCCTGGCCTGCGACATAATCCGTCTGGTATTCGTCTTTAACAACCTCGCCCACGGTGGAGCCTCCTGTTTTCAGGTGGTTCGTGATCGGTTCAGAATCATTACAAGTAGGTCATAATATTGCTTAGAGATCAACACATCAAAGCCGATTATCCCCGCCTTGCCCAATCTGAGCCCGGATCATAACCGGCCAATTGCTGATGCCATCAACTCTGCTGCGTTACCACCGTCAGTGCAGCTTGGTTTTCCGCAGTTCGAGAACAAACGGCGGAGCGTCAAAGCTGTCTGCCCGGGCGCATTCCCAGAACTGGTCGAACACGGAATGCTCCACCTTGCCGCCATTAACCAGCGCTCCCGGCTCCACAAAGCGATAAAGATCCATGTAGGAATGCACTGTTGTCCTGCTGACCCGGCGGATAATGTGCTCCGGACCAAGCTCTCTCGGGTGCCTTAAACCGGCCGCCCCCAGGAGGTTGGCCAGTGCCAGCACAGTATTGCGATGAAAGTTGGCCACACGCTGACTCTTATCCTCCACATCCAGGTGGCGGCTGCGCTTCGGATCCTGGGTGGCAACCCCGCTGGGGCACCGGCCGGTATGGCAATTCAGGGCCTGAATACAGCCCAGAGCAAACATGTAACCCCGCGCCGCATTACACCAGTCCGCACCCAGGGCGAGAATGCGGGCGATATTGAACGCGGAAGTGATCTTGCCAGCGGCACCAATGGCGATTTCACTGCGCAGATTCGCCCCTACCAGAGAGTTGTGGACCAGCAGCAGGGCCTCAATCAGCGGCATACCAAGCCGATTGATAAATTCCAGAGGCGCGGCACCTGTGCCCCCTTCCCCGCCATCCACCACAATGAAGTCCGGTCTGCGACCGGTTTCCAGCATGGCCTTGACGATGGCAAACCACTCCCAGGGATGGCCGATCGCCAGCTTGAACCCTACCGGCTTGCCGTCCGCAAGTTCCCGCAGGTGATCAATGAATTCCAGCAATTCGATGGGGGTGGAAAACGCTGAATGACTGGCCGGAGAAACCACATCTTCTCCCACCGTTACGCCCCGGGCCTCGGCGATTTCGGGGGTTACCTTGGCACCGGGCAGAATACCGCCGTGGCCGGGTTTGGCTCCCTGGCTGAGCTTTACCTCGATCATCTTCACCTGGTCCCGGCGGGCATTCTCACGGAATTTGTCCTCATTAAAGGACCCATCCTTATTGCGACATCCGAAATACCCGGAACCAATTTCCCACACCAGATCCCCACCGGGTTTGAGGTGATAACGGGAAATGGAGCCTTCCCCTGTGTCGTGGTAAAAGCCGCCCATACGAGCGCCCTCATTCAAAGACAGAATGGCATTGGCGGACAGGGAGCCGAAACTCATTGCAGAGATGTTGAAGACACTCACATCGTAAGGCCGCTTGCGGGATGCCCCTACACGCACACGGAAATCCGGGTCCGGAATCTCCACCGGGCGGATCGAATGGTACATCCATTCAAAGCCTTCACTGTCCATATCCAACTGGGAGCCAAAAGGCCGCTTGTCCAGCACATTCTTGGCCCGCTGATACACAATGGTGCGCTGCTCACGGGAGAAAGGCCGTTCTTCCGTATCCGACTCAATAAAGTATTGCCGCACCTCCGGCCCGATGGACTCCAGGAAATACCGGAAATGGGCAAGAATCGGGTAGTTCCGGCTGACCGTATGCTTGCGCTGGATAATATCCCAGGTACCCAGCACCGCCAGCCCGCCGGCCACCGCCGCCAGCAATCCGAAAAACCATGACTGGCCCGATAACGCCAGAAACACAAAGAAAAACAAAATGCTGAGCACATAGGCACTGTATCTGAGGGGCATAGACCAGCGGGTTACGTTCACAAGCGACTCCGATTGGGTGTATCAAGCTGTTGGTGACGCACAGAGAATGACACAGGATTGGTGCAGCATGAAATGCAGCAAAGACTGTTTATTTTTCTTTCCCGCTCATGTAGACTTCGCTTCCGCTAAGCCACTGAGATAAACCTCTTTTCTCACGGCTGGCAGTTAACGGGGCGTGGCGCAGCTTGGTAGCGCACTTGCATGGGGTGCAAGGGGTCGTAGGTTCAAATCCTACCGTCCCGACCAGATTTATCAAACACTTAGCCCGGTCTCGAAAGAGCCGGGCTTTGTTGTTTCTGGGAAACCGCCTTTCTCGTCACCGTTTGGTCACCGTTTCTCAAACCCTTAAAAATCTCGTCACCACTTGGTCACCGTTTCGCGTGCTTTGCAAACATCCCTTTAGTCAGGAAAGGCTCGACCAATCGGCCAAAGTCCTCACGCCCCATTTTCTCGAATTCTCGCTCAAGCTTCTTACGCTGACGACGCTCATGCTGTAACTGCTCTTGGAGTAAATGGTTCTGCATAGCAAGCAGCGCTTTCACGTCGCCCATTTTCGATGCCTTCTGCTCAAGCCTGGCGACCTCCCCCTCCAATGCTGAACACCGGCCACGAAGCTCCTGGGGCGTTTCACCAATGACGGAATCTGGTTCTGTCAGCTCGTCGAAGTACTTCAACATCTGAGCCCAACGCACCTTAGCGTCACCAAGCAGACGCAGTGCATCCTTTTTGGCAGACTCTCCATCAGCCCTCCCTGACTGAATCCTAGATCAGTGACTCTACCCCCAATATACCCACCCGGGCAGGACTCAGGCCAATTTTCCCTGGAATCTGGCCAAAACCGGGTTGTTGATGGCGGGAATGCACAGGACAGGTTCGGTCATCCACCCGGGATTGATCATTTTGTGACCAGAGCCTGATATTCAGACAATAGCCGATTGCCCCGACATGATTTTCAGGTGACTCTCACATCTTGACCGGTGCTGCCACATCTTGACTGGTGCTGCGCTTCTCTTAACGGCCCCTATTTTGTATCTGATCACAAGCGCAAAAGCTACTTCCTACCAGCCTGACCAGGCCCCTCCTCTCAGCACCCAGCCAAAAGGAATCATTCAACGGCCCGCTGGCCCTTTGATCCGTTATGCACCGAATATGCGCAGGTTTTGGTAGCCACTTACAATGCCCATGGCGGATTTGAAGAACGGGTCCTTTCGTACGGATTCGGCTGCCTCGAAGTCACTCTTTGCCCTGCGTGACCAGCCCGAGATAGGTCCGGATCAGCTCGATGTCCGGAATACCGTGGCGCTTGGCCACGGTGCGAGCGGTTCTGGTGGGCGACGTGTTAGGTGAGGCTAAGCATCAGTGGCTGGAACGAATGTCGCTTTACCCACACTGCGAAAACTCAGGCCATAGGCCACGGAAAGCCGGTCCCAGTCCTGCCGAGCCAAGCCAGGAGCCATAATGTTAGATGGCAGAATCAGTGGCTTTGGGTTCAGGCGCAGGTAACCAAGACTGGGATGATGGCGAAGGCCCTCTTTGATTCGCTCATAGTATTTGTTACGCGAACCGCCACCTGAAAGGAGAAATGGCGTGTCTTTCAACGCTTCTACGTGTCACCCCCCGGACTCCTTGCCCTTTTTCAACGTGCCCTCTTGAATCTGGGCCCTCAGGCGTTGGTCGAATTCCGCGTCCGGGTTGTGAAGCCCAAGTGGGCCTTCGGGAGAAGACTTAACGGAAACACCATTAAAATTCTTACTGAACTTATCCGGCCGGACTTTGAACATGGCGCAATCTACGGTGCCGACACCAACATCTGCCAGAATGATCAGGTTTTGAGCATTGGGGTCGAAGGCATCTGAAACCGGTGCCAAATCCAACTCAACGTAACCATTGTTTACATTGCGCCCCGCCAAACCGAATGACCTGCCCCCACGTCACTCGTAATCAAGGAGGAAGACGGAACCTCGTGTGGACGAATCAAAAAACTGAGCTCACGGCCAAAGCAAAGTACGGAGTGGTGGAGCCATCTCGAATCCGCTCAACGGCCTCGTTAATGACCGGAAATCAATTGTTATAGACTTACAGGGCAAGCTGGCGAACCGGCATCAGGCCCTTTTGTGCCGCGGAGCGGGCCTGCTTGCTATTGCGGGTAATGGCAACTTTGCCACTGGCCACCCAATGGAAACGTCGCGGAGCGTCCAGCTTGCCCGTTTCGGCATTCGTCAACCAGGCCATCAGCCATTCTTTTTTCTTGATTACCTGGCTGACTTCCGATGTATGGGCAGGGTGTACTTCTACGAAGTGGAGAGTTTGCTCGTGGGCAATCACATAATCCCAGCGTGAAGCCTGGGATTGCCGGGCAGCCAGACTGGAGTCGATGTCAGCACTGCCATGACAACGCCGCGCATTGCCGGGCTTGATGAGTGAACGGTCAGCAGCCTTTAGCGCCTGTAACCCTTTTTTATACGCTCCCGCTCCAAGATCCTTTTCTATCGCCGTCGGAAAATCCTTCTCCAATGTCATTCATCAGCCTCCTGCATCAACCGGCTGATTACATCAGAAGCCCGGCTGCTGAACTGGGTTATGCCACCCCAGTCGGCGATGGAATCGTCTTCAGAAAACGGATCCAGAGAAGAAATATCCCGGGTGGAAACGCCCTTCTCGCCCGGCTCAAAGTAGAAGCCTTTGACCTTTTTCCTGGACAGTACCGCGCTAAACACGTCTCGCATACCGGGTGAGTTCGGCAGATCGAACAGCTCAAACAAGGCTTCAGGCGTACCTTTGTTGTCCTGCAATGTGCGAATTGCCCAGGCCGCCTCAAGCAGCAGCGGGGAGTGGGTGGAAATGACCACCTTGTAGCCCCGATACATCAGCTCCAGGCAAATCAGCAGTACGGACTGGATCGCCTGAGGGTGAAGGCCCATCTCGGGCTCCTCGATCACCACCCAGTCCACGCCCTTGCGGCGGGCCGAGCCCGCCGAAGGCATCAGCCAGTAGAGGCTGAACAGGAGGGGCATAAATTCACGCTGGCCGGCAGACCAGGCCATATAGGGTAAGGTGGCACTGCCCGCGTTGATGACAATGCGCTTTTTCAGGTCATGCACTTCCTGGGTGACGGTTGCGCCGTGGAAAATACTTTCATCGATACGATCACGCAGCACTTCTTTCAGGCGGCTTTTGATCGGGAACAACTGGTTGTCCTGGCCGCCCAGCCCCTTCTCCATGAGCCGGCGTAAGTGCTCACTGAAACTCTTCACCACAAAAGGATCCAGTGCCGCAAAACTCTCATAGCTGCGAGGGCGGCCCTGATCCAGCGTCAACACACGCTGGGCCGGCACAAAGAACACCGACTCCTGATCTTTGCCGTTGCCCTTGCGCAGCCCGGTAAGATCAACCGGTTTGCCATCCGACTTTACCAATGAATCCTTGCGCCAAATCGCCCCCATACCTTCCCCGAACATGAGGGTAAGCAGTGGGTCGCTGGTGCTTTCCGTGGTGCCGGGCTCATAGCTGTAGCCATACCGTTTAAGTGTTTTAGTGATCGGACCATGATCCTTCACCAACTTGAACAGTTGCAGAAACACACTCTTACCGCTGGCCTGGGGGCCAACCAGCAGGGTGAGGTCGCCAAACTCAACGTCTGCCTTCCTTATCTGAGCCAGCTGCTCAACATGTAATTGCTTCATGGCCACCTTTCCAAAGCTTCTTTGGCGCTACTGTACCCGACTCAGGGCGGTCGGGCATTAATGTGGCCATACTCGGCCCGCCACCTCACTCAACCCAACCCCCAGCCAATCATTTTCGACCGTTTACCAAGCACCGTCACCGAGTCATGGTAGTCACAGGCTTTTCCCGCTATTCCATAGCATACGTGGAGTGGCAACAGGTGCTCTTCCCGCGGGTGACAGAACCGGGCGTGGGGAGCCTCCTGCCAGTCAGCGAGGCGCCGGTAACGCTCAGCCTCCGGTAACTGACGATTGGCTAACGTATCCTCAAGCCAGTTCTGGAACGCATCGTTACGCGCATCCGCCGAAGCATCCGGGCGACCGAAGAAGGCTTTCATGTTATGGAACGAGAAGCCGGAGCCGAGCACCAGCAGATTTTCATAGTCCAGTGCCTGAAGCGCCCGGCCGACTGCGAGGTGGGCTTCCGCATCCAGACTACTGACCAGCGAAAGCTGTACACAGGGAATATCCGCAGCGGGATACATCAGCTTCAGGGGGACAAACAGGCCGTGATCGAAGCCGCGCTGCACATCCAGCCGCGCTTCGATGCCGGCGCCCTGCAAGACATCCTTAACCTGCCGGGCCAGCCCGGGCTCACCGGGACAGGGATAGGCAATGTGGTAAGACTCCTCCGGAAATCCATAATAGTCATAGATCAACGGCGGGGCCGCGCCGGCGGTGATCGTCGGTACGGCTTCTTCCCAGTGGGCACTGACCACCAGAATGGCGGATGGCTTACCGATTTTTTCAGGCAGACCGGAAAGATAGTCTACCAGCGCCTGATGCCCCGGATCACCGAGCAAGGGCATAGGACCGCCACCATGGGAAATATAAAGCAGCTTCATGCTGTCACCACATCGTTATAAGGGCCGGCATCAAGAAAAAAGCTGTTCACGACGATCAATATCCAGAGACGCAGCAGGCATCGGGCATGCACAGACGGGGACGACTGAGTCATACAACACCGGTTTTGCACCCCGATCACCGCTGAGCTGCTTCAGCCGGTCGAAGCTACCCCTGCTGAAGATCGCGGGTACGCCCCGGCTCCCGTCATAAAAGCCGCAGGCAATGTTGTGACCGTCAAAGGCTGCCAACAATTGTTTCAGGTTGCTGCGGGTCAGTGCAATCTGATCTGCCAGCAGCACCAGAACCGCATCGTAATCCCGCTCCAGGTATTCGATCCCTGCCTTCAGGGAAGCGGACAGGCCCTCCGTCCAGGCATCCGCGTACACAAAGGACGCACCGTGTAAGATGCCCTTGTCCCTTGCCTCCATCAGTTCGCCATGCCATGCCCCGGTGACGACATAGACATGGCGGGGGAAGAGCCCCCTGGCCAGATCAATGGAGCGCTGCAGCATGGGTTGCCCCGCCACATCAGCGAGCAGCTTGCACCCGCCAAAGCGTGAGCTGGCACCGGCGGCCATTATCAGTGCGGCGATCCGTTTCATAACTCGGAAACGCTGCGACCGCGCCTCACGCGAACGATGTCTGCCATGATGGCCAGGGCGATTTCAGCCGGGGTTTTGCTGCCCAGACCAAGGCCGATCGGCATGTGGATCCGTTCAATATCCGCCTCGCTCAATCCGCCGGTACGGCGAAGGCGCCCGGCGCGGGCCTCGGATGTGCGCGCAGAACCCATGACCCCGATATACCCTGCCGGGCTTTTCACCGCGGCCATCATGGCCAGATCGTCAATTCTGGGATCATGGGTGACCGCAACCACGGCGGTGGACGGTGTGCAGGCACCGGGCGACGCGATATAAAGCGATGGTAGCTGGGGAATAAACTCCACGCCGTCGGCAAGCCTGATATCCCGTATGACTTCTTCCCGGGGTTCACAGAGCACCACCTGGTAACCAAGGCTAAGGGCAAAGCCGGCACAGGCCTCCGCCACGCTCGAATAACCGGCGAGAATCAGCCTGGCGACCGGACCGACACGAATGCTGACAAGCTCGTTACTTTCATCCTGCGACACTCGCGGTCCGGCTGCCCGTGCCTCCTCCAGCCAACTTTTGCCATCGGTCAGCCTTACCATCCGTGTACGCTCTGCCTCCCCCGACAGGGCACCCCGAACGCTCTCCAGGTGTGCCAGGTTCTCGGGACCGGGTTCCTTGCGCTCCACCAGCACCTCCAGCGTGCCGCCGCAGGGCAACCGGATACGGGAGGACTCCGGGCTGTATCCCGTGCCCCCGTAGCGCACAATGACGGCTGAGGCGTTGTACTCGCCCCCGGCCAGGCGGGCCAGGAAATCCTCCTCAACACAGCCCCCCGAGAGCGAGCCCACATGATGCCCGTCCCCGATAGCAACCATCATTGAGCCCGGTTCCCGCGGCGATGAGCCAAAGGTGGACAGCACTGTGCACAACCAGATGGTCCTGCCTCCGGACAGCCATTCAACGGCCTGATCAACAACCTGATAATCAAGACTCTGCATCGTTATGAGCTCAACTGGTCACCGACCGGGAGACGACGGATGCGCTTTCCCGTGGCGGCATAGATCGCGTTGCACAAGGCCGGGGCGACCGGCGGAAGGCCGGGCTCCCCCACCCCACCCATGGCATCGTCCGGGTTGTCAATCAGGTGCACCCGGACCACATTCGGGGCATCCGGCATACGCGGGATCAGGTAGCTGTCGAAGTTATCCTGCTGGGCCACACCATTCTTGAAGGACACCTCACTCTTCAGTGCAATACCGATGCCCATCACACAGGCCCCTTCAAGCTGCGAGCGAATCCGCTCGGGGTTAGCCTGGGGCCCGCAATCGAACGCTATATCCGCCCGATGGATGGTCACCTCTCCCTTTTTGCTCACCTCCACGTCAAAGACAATGGCGGTGTAGGACAAAAAGCTGTGGTGAAAAGCCAGCCCCATACCACGTCCCTGACCTGTTTTGCGGCCCCAGCCTGCCTCTTTCGTGGCACGTTCAATCACCCTGCGCATCCGCGCCACATCGATCGGGTAAAGATCCGGATCCTCGCCGTAATTCCAGCCATCACCAAAGGTCAGGTTGTGGACTTCCCGGCCAGGTCCGAGCAGGTCGAGCACATAATCCCGGTGGTCCTTGCCGGCTGCCACGGCCATTTCATGAGCAAAACTCTGGATGGCCCAGGCGTGGGGGAGGTTGTAGACAGAGCGGAACCAGCCAATGCGGACATGGGCCGGGGCGGGCGGATTTTCCAGCCGGATGGCGGGAATACTGAACGGCATGGTGTTGAACCCCATACCCAACTCAAATTCCCCCTTATGTTTGGGATCCGGCGCAAAAAGCGAGGCAATGCTGGGCGACAGTGTCCGGTGGCGCCAGCTGGTCGCCTTGCCATCGGCGTCAAGACCGGCTTCCAGGTGATCCACGGAAACGGCATGGAAATAGGCGTGCTGGATATCGTCTTCCCGGGACCACTGCAGTTTGATGGGCTGACCCTGGAACTCCTTTGCAATGCTGGCCGCCTCGGTCACGAAATCCGGTTTTGATTTACGCCCGAAGCCCCCGCCAAGAAGGGTCTGGTGCACTGTGACCTTTTCAAGGTCCATTTTCAGCAGTCCGGCGATGCCTTCCCGGGTGGCCCGGGGATTCTGGACCGGTGCCCAGGCCTCGGCCTTGCCTTTACTGACTCTTACCACGGCTGCCGGAGGCTCCATGGGGGACTGCGCCATGTGAGGCATATAATAGGTCGCGGACACCCGTTTGTCGGCTTCCTTGAGGGCTGTCTCAACATCGCCGGACTGGCGGATGACCTTGCCCGGCGACTGGGCCCGCTTCTCCAGGGATTTCCGGTAAGCGTCCGATGTGTAATTGGCATTGTCTCCGGCCGGCCCTGTGTCCCACTGAATTTTCAGGGCCTTGCGTCCCTCCATGGCGGCCCAGGTGTTGGATGCCACCACGGCAACACCGCCCAGCGGTTTGAAAGCCGCGGGCTGACCGGTACCCTCGATACGCAAAACCTTCTTCACACCGGAAACCTTCAGCGCGTCACTGTCATCGACGCTCTTGACCCTGGCACCGTAGACAGGTGGACGGGCCACCACTGCGTAAAGGGTGCCCTCCAGATCCACATCAGCCCCGAAAATCGCCTTGCCAGTGACGATATCTTCACCATCAACAGCCTTGGGCGGAACAGCGTTCAACTCACCATTGACCAGCCCCGCCTCCTTACCAATAAAACGCAGTTCCCCGTCGGACTTCAGCACCAGCGCATCCCGGCCGGGAACGTCCAGTTCCCGCGCCGCTTTTGCGAGCTCTCCGAATCCCAGCTCTCTGCCCGACGCGGAATGGACGACTTTGTGGATCTGCGCCCGCACTTCGTGCACCGGAACATCCCATTGATTGGCCGCTGCCTGCTCAAGCATAAGCCGGGCAGCCGCCGCGGCACGGCGCATCGGATCATACCAGTGACGCATGCTGCGAGAGCCGTCAGTATTCTGATTACCGTACTTTTCCTGATTGGCATCCGCCTGACGGACCCGGACCCGGTTCCAGTCTGCGCCCAGTTCATCCGCAGCCACCATCACCAGACTCGTACGAATGCCCTGCCCCATTTCGGCACGGTTGTTCACAATCGTGACCAGGCCCTCAGAATCGATGTGAATAAACACATTCGGGTTATCCACCCAGCCGCCGGGCATGGCACCGGCACCGAACTGTGCCTTCTCGCTGGCCATCCCCATGTCCCAGCGGGCAGCCAGCAACAGCGCCGAACCGCCTGCAAGGCCTTTCAGGAGGCCGCGGCGACTTACATTGGCAAGCATCAGTGTAGCGTCAGAGCGACTCATGAGCTGGTTTCCTCCTGTTTACCCGCAGCCTGTTCAATCGCTGCCAGGATGCGATTGTAGGTTCCGCACCGACAAAGGTTGCCGGCCATGGCTTCGGTAATTTCCCGGGTATCCGGCTGCGGGGATTTCTTGAGCAATGCGGTGGCGTTCATGATCTGGCCACCCTGACAGTAGCCGCACTGAGCAACCCCGAGATCCAGCCAGGCTTGCTGCACCTTCTTGCCAACAGCATCGTCAGCCATCGCCTCAATGGTCGTGATCTTACCCTTGGCGGCAGACACCGGAGTGACGCAGGATCTTGTCGCGACGCCGTCGAGGTGGACGGTGCAGGCTCCACACTGGGCGATACCGCATCCGAACTTGGTGCCCTTCATGCCGATCACATCGCGAATGGCCCACAGCAAGGGCATGTTATCGGGAACGTCCAGCTCGTGCTGTTGTCCGTTTATGTTCAGGCTGATCATCAATCTCCCCCTCATCATTTGTCCGGTATCCGGCAATAACTCAAAGCTGAAGCGTAGCCGCTCCTGGCCGATATCTCCACAAGCCCCCTGACACTATAAAATAATTGTTGCAATCAGGAGCGAATGGCGTAAAGTGAGCGGCGTAGGAAAGATTTAGCAAAGCACTTCATCAATAAGACGCATACCGCAGTAACAAGTCGTACGTCCTGTTTTTGATCACGCCAGTTCTTTGTTTCCCGCACAACGCTGATCAGAGGCCGTGTTGGTCGTCTGGCGGCAATTTAAAAGTCAGAATTCAGGAAAATATCTATGTCTACTGTTACCGGTAACGTCAAGTTCTTCAACGAAACCAAAGGCTTCGGCTTCATCACTCGTGAAGGCGGTCCGGACGTATTCGTTCACTACAGCGCTATTCAGGGCGGCGGTTTCAAGACTCTGGCCGAAGGCCAGGAAGTCGAGTTCACCGTGACCCAGGGCCAGAAAGGCCCGCAGGCAGAAAACGTGGTTGCACTGTAAATTCAGGCACCCCGCAAAAGGCAGCTTCGGCTGCCTTTTTTTATGCCCGAATGTCAGTGCCCTGGCGGCGCAGAAACCGGAACAGGTAAACCGCCGCCACACCAACGCCAAGCCCCGAAAGAGCAAACGCCAGACCGAATCCGCCCAGCTCCAGTACCGCACCAAACGCCAGCGGTGCGAGGAAATGAACCGCCCGGTTGGCCATCAACCGCATTCCCAGAGCACCCGCACGCCGCGCCTTATCAACGCTTTCCGCCAGAACCACCATGGACAGGGGTTGCGTTAACCCCGCCCCGATGCCCACCAGTACAGACAGCATGCCAATGAACACCACCTGCCCGGATATTCCGAGCAATAGCAGCCCCACGGACAATGTCCCCAAAGACAGCAGCAAAGCCGGCTCCCGCCCCCCAACAGCGGAAATCAGCCGGGCAATGAACGGTCGGATCAGCATGGACACACCGGCCCGCAGGCTCACCAGCACACCAATCACAACAGCACTCATTTCCAGGCTCTCCAGGTAAGCAGGCAGATAGCTGCCGTAAACGCCGAGTGCAAACATACCCAACACCGTGACCATCACCGACAGCTGAACGCCCCGATTACCCAACAGTAACGCCCATTGCGCCCTGAATCCGGTTTCCTTACGTTCGACAGACATCCGCTCCCGGGCCTGACCGGTCAGCCAGAAACCAGCAATAGCGGCCAGCAGGGCAAATCCGGCCATGGCCAGAAACACCTGGCCGGCACCCTGGGTTTTATCAAGCAGGGCACCCGCCAGCAACGGCCCGACCACCTGCCCTCCGGACAACCAGGTAGCGTACCAGCCGAAATAGCGCTCGAGCACCGGTCCGGTGCCGAGGTTGGAAATGATGGTCTGGGCCGAGAGCACCATCTGCAGATGCGCCAGGCCCACCAGCAACTGCCCGGTGACCAGCCCTCCGTAACCCGGCCAGAAATGCATGGCGAGCAGCCCCGCCACCATAATGACAGCGCCCACAATCAGCGTGACACGGCCGCCATAACGGGTAACGACACCGCCCAAAGGGATGGCGCACACCAGCGGCAACAGATATTGGGCGCTCAACACACTGCCCAGAATCAAGGGCGAGGCACCCAGGCGCAGCGTATACACCGGCACCGCCACGATCAGCATGGAGTAGACAACAAAACAGAAGGTCAGAGCGAAGCAGACAACAAAAAAATTGCGCTTCGCCTCTGCAGGCGTAATACCGGCATTGCCAGAGGAGGATTCGGGATTCAAGACTATTTGACAGGCGTGTTGAGCACGTCCAGCACGTCTTCCAGCTCGGTGATCATTTGCCGGATCAGTTGTTTGTACTGTGAGGTGTCGTCTTTGATTTCGTTACCCTCAAGTTTCTGCTTGGCACCACCAATGGTGTAGCCCTGATCGTACAGAAGGCTGCGGATCTGGCGGATTGTCAAAACATCTGCCCGCTGGTAATAGCGGCGATTACCCCGGCGCTTCACCGGGGACAACTGCGGAAATTCCTGCTCCCAGTAACGCAGCACATGGGCCTTGACGTTACACAGTTCGGCTACTTCGCCAATGGTGAAGTAGCGCTTCCCCGGGATGGCAGGAAGTTCGTTGTTATGACTCGGTTCCAGCATAGGCTTCCACTTTCTGTTTCAGTTTCTGACCCGGGCGGAAAGTGACCACTCGCCTGGCGCTGATCGGAATTTCCTCACCGGTTTTCGGGTTCCGTCCCGGACGCTGCTTCTTGTCGCGCAGGTCAAAGTTTCCGAAACCGGACAACTTGACCTGCTCGTTATGGCTGAGTGCGCCTCTGATCTCGCCGAAAAAAGCTTCTACCATTTCCTTGGCTTCGCGTTTGTTAAGGCCCAGTTCCTCGTACAAGCGCTCCGCCATTTCCGCTTTCGTCAAAGCCGCCATCTGTCAACTCCTCAGTGTTGCCCCCAGCTCTTCCTTCAGTGCCTCGATCACACCATTGAAGAGGGAGTGCACCTCGTCTTCATTGAGCGTGCGCTCAGGATGCTGCCAGAACAGGCTCAGGGCCAGGCTGCGGTTGCCCTCGCCCAGGTTTTCACCCTCATAGACATCAAACGCACGCAACGCCGTCAGGCACTCGCCGGCGTGCTTTCTGGCCACACGCTCCACCTCGGCAAATGCAACATCGCTTCCGATAATGATTGCCAAATCCCGCCGAACTTCCGGGAATTTTGAAATTTCTTTGAAATTAGGCACATATCCGGAAACAACCGAATTCAAGAATAGCTCAAACATCAGAATCGTGCCATTCAGATCCAGTTTTTTCTGCACTTGCGGATGCAGTGTGCCCAGCCAGCCCACATGCTCACCGTCCCGGACCAGTTCGGCGGTCTGCCCGGGGTGCAACGCCGGATGCTGGCTGGGAATAAAGTCCACCTCGATGCCAAGCAGAGTAAACAGTCCCTCCAACTCCCCTTTTACGTCAAAGAAGTCGGCATTTCTGCGACCGTTCGCCCAGTTTTCAGGAAACTGGTTCCCGGTCACGATACCCGCCAGCATCGGTTGCTGGTCAATGCCATCGTCGCCGCCCACAAAGCGAAGGCCGGTCTCGAACAGGCGGATACGGGGCTGCTGGCGGTTCTGGTTGTAGACCACCGTTTTCAGAAGACCACTCCACAGAGTCGTCCGCATGACCGACAGGTCCGCTGAAATCGGGTTGGCCAGCGCTATACCCTCGCGCGCCGGATCCAGCAGTGTCTGGATTTTCGGGTCCACGAAGCTGTAGGTAATGGCCTCCTGGTATCCGGCCGCCACCAAATAATCGCGAATGGCTGACAGGGGGCGCACCGCCTCTTCCTGGGGACGCAGGCCCAGGGAGCCGGTCGGTTCCGTTACCGGCAGATTGTTATAACCGTAGATCCGCCCCACTTCCTCGATCAGGTCTTCTTCAATGGCAATGTCCGGGCGGAAACTGGGCACCCGGATGCGCCAGCCACCTTTGAGCAGCTTTTCTACCCGCAATCCAAGGCGCGACAGAATTTCTTCGACAGTCGTGCGGTCAATGGCCAGCCCCAGCACTTCCTCAACCCGCGCCTCACGCAGGTCCACGGTAAGCTCAGCGGGCAGGTGCTCCTTACTGGCAACCTCCACGATTTCACCGGGCTCACCACCGACAATGGACATCAGCAGGGCTGTGGCCCGCTCCATCGCTTCCCGGGCAAGATTGTAATCCACGCCGCGCTCGAAGCGGTGGGAAGCATCCGTATGCAAGCCGTAGTGACGGGCCTTGCCCGCAATGCGGATCGGATCAAACCAGGCTGATTCCAGCAGCAGATCCCGGGTTTTACCGCTGACACCGGAATGTTCGCCACCCATTACCCCGGCAATCGCAACCGGTTTTTCGTGGTCCGCAATCAGCAGGGTTTCGGAGGTCAGCGCCACTTCCTGGCCATCCAGCAGCACCAGTTTCTCGCCGGCTTCCGCCATACGCACCACAATACCGCCCTGAATCTCATCCCGGTCAAAGGCGTGCATGGGCTGACCGAGTTCGAGCATCACATAATTGGTGACATCCACGGCAGGGTCAATGGAGCGGATACCGGAGCGACGCAGCTTTTCCTGCATCCACAGCGGCGTTTCCACGGTCAGGTTGACGCCCCGCAGGATGCGACCGAGATAGCGGGGGCAGGCTTCCGGGGCCCGCACCACCACGTCCGGCACTTCCGAATGGACCGCATCCACCGGCGCCACTTCCGGTGCATCAACAGCCATGCTGTTCAGCGCGCCCACCTCCCGGGCAATACCGCGAACAGAAAGGCAATCCGCACGGTTGGGGGTCAGATCCACATCGATAGTGACATCTGCCAGGCCAAGGTAGGACACCAGGTCCTTTCCGACAGGGGCATCTTCCGGCAACTCCATCAAGCCTTCGTGATCGTCCGAAAGCTGCAGCTCGGATTCCGAACACAACATGCCCTCGGAAGGCTGGCCGCGCAGTTTGGCTTTCCTGATCCGGAAGTCCCCTGGTAACACAGCCCCGACTTCGGCAAAGGGCACTTTCAGACCTTCCCGGACATTGGGTGCGCCACAAACCACCTGCACGGTTTCCTTGCCATTGCTGACCTGGCAGATGCGCAGCTTGTCAGCATCCGGATGAGGCTCCACCCGGGTGACCTGACCCACTATCACCCCCTCAAAATTGCCGGCAACCGGCTCGGATCCGTCTACTTCCAGACCCGCCATGGTGATCTGGTCCATGAGTTCCCGGGAATCGATGGCGGGATTCACCCACTCGCGCAGCCACTGCTCACTGAATTTCATGGTATTTGCCTTGTCCTGATGCGGTTTCGCCTGTTGATTTCAATGCCTTGAAAGTGCGCGGTTCACCGGAACTGGCGCAAAAAGCGCAGGTCGTTCTCGAAGAACATACGCAGGTCGTTGACGCCGTAGCGCAGCATGGCGAGGCGCTCGACCCCGAGCCCGAAGGCAAAACCCCGATACTGGTCGGCATCAATGCCGCAATGCTCGAATACTTTGGGATGGACCATGCCGCAACCCATGACTTCCAGCCACTTGATGCTGCCGTCCGGCTCCCGGCCCCACTCAATGTCTACTTCCGCCGAGGGCTCGGTAAACGGGAAATAAGACGGGCGGAAACGGACTTTCAGATCCCGTTCGAAGAACACCCGCAAAAACTCCTCGACGGTACTCTTCAGATCCGCAAAACTGACTTTCTCCTCCACCAGCAGCCCCTCCACCTGGTGGAACATGGGGGTGTGGGTCATGTCGGAATCACACCGGTACACCCGCCCCGGACAGATCATGCGGAAGGGTGGTTTGCCGGCCTCCATGGTGCGCACCTGAACCGGCGAGGTGTGGGTGCGCAGCAATGTTCCCGGGTTGAAGTAGAAGGTGTCGTGCATGGCACGGGCGGGGTGGTGACCGGGAATATTGAGGGCTTCAAAGTTATGGTAATCGTCCTCGATCTCCGGGCCCTGCTCAACGGTGTAACCTGCCCGGGAGAAGAATTGTTCAATGCGCTGAAGGGTACGGGTGACCGGATGCAGACCGCCCGGATCCTGGCCCCGGCCGGGCAGTGTCACATCAATGGATTCGCTGGCCAGCTTTTGCTCCAGGGCAGCCTTTTCAAGCCCGTCCCGGCGGCGGTTGATTGCCTCCTGAACCTGCTGCTTCGCTTCATTGATCTCCTGCCCTGCCGCAGGACGCTGCTCCGGGGGCAAGTTGCCCAGGGACTTGAGTTGCTGCGTGAGGATGCCTTTCTTGCCCAGGTAATCCACACGTACCTGATCCAGTGCCTGCAGACTGTCTGCCTTGCTGACGGCGGCCAGTCCCTCCTGAACAAGTTGCTCCAGGTTTTCCATTGCGCCTGCTCCGATTCACATAAGTTGGGGCGATTCCGGGGCGGACCGGCGTTTTTTGTAACCGGCCTGCCTGAAACAAAAATAGGGGAAGAGCGCGCCCTTCCCCTATCAGCGGGTGGTTGCCGGAATCCGGCACGCACCCAATCGATCAGCAATCGATGAAAGAGCTCAAACCATCACAGGGAGGCTTTCGCTTTCTCGACAACGGCGGTAAACGCCTGCTGCTCGTTCATGGCCAGGTCGGCCAGAACCTTACGATCGATTTCAACATTGGCCTTTTTCAGACCGGCAATCAGGCGGCTGTAAGACAGGCCGTTGGCGCGGGCGCCGGCATTGATACGGGCAATCCACAGCGCACGGAACTGACGCTTACGGTTGCGACGGTCACGGTAGGCATACTGACCAGCCTTGATAACCGCCTGCTTGGCTACGCGGAATACGCGACTACGCGCTCCGTAGTAACCCTTGGCCTGCTTCATGATTTTCTTGTGACGACGACGCGCTACCACGCCACGCTTTACACGAGCCATATTCCAATCCTTCTCTAACCGTTAATTACTGGGCGATCATACGCTTGATAGAAGCCACATCAGACCTGGCAACCAGCTTGGTGCCACGCAGCTGGCGCTTACGTTTGGGGCTCTTCTTGGTCAGAATATGACTGGTGAAGGATTGCTTGTGCTTGAAGCCGGTAGCGGTCTTCTTGAACCGTTTGGTGGCCCCGCTCTTGCTTTTCATTTTGGGCATTTTTAAAACTCCGCATTCTATAGTTTAAGTAGTCTTGCAATGATCCTGAACGACAAATCCCCCGCCGATGCGGGGGACCCGTCACAGGAACAGGATCACTTCTTCTTGCGGGGTGCCACGACCATGGTCATCTGGCGGCCTTCCATTTTCGGCCGCTGTTCTACCTGGGCCAGCGCCTCAATATCCGCTTCAATGCGTTGCATGAGCTGCATACCGATTTCCTGGTGTGCCATCTCGCGCCCGCGGAAGCGGATAGTGATTTTGCCGCGGTCCCCGTTTTCAAGGAAACGTACCAGGTTGCGTAGTTTGACCTGATAATCCCCTTCTTCAGTTCCTGGACGGAACTTGACCTCTTTGACCTGAGTCTGCTTCTGCTTTTTCTTCGCCGCAGCCTTGGCCTTCTTCTCTTCGAAGATTTTCTTGCCGTAGTCCATTATTTTACAGACGACCGGATCGGAATCCGTAACCTGAACCAGGTCAAGAGACGCTTCTTCTGCCTGCTTGAGTGCATCCCCAATGGGGACAATACCAACCTGATTGCCTTCGGCATCTATCAGGCGGACTTCAGTTGCGTCAATATTTTCATTGATAGGCGCTTTTGGAGTACGCCCACCCCGATTCGCTCGCTGTTTAATAATCAGATCTCCGTTTTGGTTCTGCCTTTGCGTTCAATATCTTCCTGCAGAAGTTTCTCAAACGCTTCTATGGACATGGTTCCCAGGTCTTCGCCTTTGCGCGTTCTTACGGCAACGGCATTATGCTCGACCTCTTTGTCTCCGACAACGGCCAGATAGGGAACCTTGCCAAGAGTATGCTCGCGGATTTTAAAGCCGATCTTCTCGTTTCTCAAGTCAGCATTAACCCTGAAGCCAAAAGTTTCCCATTTTTTCGCCAGATTTTCACAATAATCCCGCTGATTGTCGGTAATATTAAGGATTGCGACCTGGGTGGGTGCCAGCCAGGACGGGAACGCACCCTCATATTCTTCAATCAGAATACCGATAAACCGCTCGAACGAGCCCAGCACGGCCCGGTGCAGCATGACCGGTGTTCTGCGCTCGGAATTGTCCGCCACATACTGGGCACCCAGACGGCCCGGCATGGAGAAGTCCACCTGAATGGTGCCGCATTGCCAGACCCGGCCGATGGTGTCTTTCAGGGAAAATTCGATCTTGGGTCCGTAGAAGGCACCCTCACCCGGCAGCAGCTCCCAGTCAACACCTTCCCGGTTCAGGGCCTCCTCAAGCGCGGCTTCCGCCTTGTCCCAGACCTCGTCTGAGCCCACGCGCTTTTCCGGACGGGTGGAGAGCTTGTAAAGAATGCTGGTAAAGCCAAAGTCTTCGTACACTTCGTGGAGCATCCGGATGAAAGAAGATACCTCGCTCTGGATGGCATCCTCCTCACAGAAAATGTGGGCATCATCCTGGGTAAAACCACGCACCCGCATCAGACCATGCAGCGCACCGGACGCCTCGTTACGGTGACAGGAGCCGAATTCCGCCAGGCGCAGGGGCAGATCCTTGTAGCTCTTCAGGCCCTGATTGAACACCTGGACGTGACAGGGGCAGTTCATGGGCTTGATCGCAAAATCGTGCTTTTCCGACTCGGTGGTGAACATGTCGTCCTGGAACTTGTCCCAGTGACCGGACTTTTCCCACAGGGTACGGGACACCACCTGGGGTGTCCTGATTTCCTGGTAGCCATGCGCCCGCTGTTTGCGGCGCATGTACTGCTCCACTTCCTGGTACAGTGACCAGCCGTCCGGGTGCCAGAAAACCATACCCGGCGCTTCTTCCTGCATGTGGAACAGGTTCAGCTTCTTGCCCAGCTTGCGGTGGTCCCGCTTTTCGGCCTCTTCCAGCCGGTGCAGGTAGGCCTTGAGGTCTTTCTTGTTGCCCCAGGCGGTGCCATACACCCGCTGCAGCTGCTCATTGCCGGTATCTCCGCGCCAGTAGGCACCGGCCACCTTGGTGAGTTTGAAGGCCTTCAGCTTGCCGGTGCTGGGCACATGGGGGCCACGGCACAGGTCAATAAAATCACCCTGACGGTAGAACGACAGCGGCTCGTCACCGGGAATATCCTCAATGATCCGAACCTTGTATTCCTCGCCCATTTTCCGGAACAGGTCCACTGCCTCGGAACGTGGCATGACGGAGCGATGCACCGGGATATCCTCTTTGGCCAGCTCCGCCATACGTTTTTCGATGCGCTCCAGGTCTTCATTGGTAAACGGGCGATCAAACTTGAAATCGTAGTAAAATCCGTTATCCACCACCGGTCCGATGGTCACCTGGGCCGCAGGGAACAGTTCCTTCACTGCCATGGCAAGAAGATGGGCGGTGGAGTGCCGGATGACATCGAGACCATCCTCGTCGCGCTCGGTGACGATGGCCAGCTCGGCATCTTCTTCAATACGGTAGCTGGTATCCACCAGCTGACCGTCCACTTTACCCGCCAGGGCGGCCTTGGCGAGGCCTGCGCCGATATCGGCGGCTACATCATGAACGGTGACAGGTTCGGAGAAACTACGGTGACTGCCATCCGGCAGGGTAACAACGGGCATACTCAATTCCTGTAAATCAGTTGCAGTGGTGATCTGTACCAAAGACCACATGGCTGGGACCGGAGGGATAGCGACTATCCCCGCCCCCGGGCGGTAAGCCGTGACACAAACCACGGACCGCAGGGCGGCTAGTCTAGCAGCCTGTCGGACTTAAGGCGAATCTACTGCGCCGGCGGGAAAACGGCTCATATTTCCCGGCTTTTTCGTTGCATAGAACCACTATGCGCCTCAAAATCCAGAAAATCTGCGCTCGCCTTCCCGCCATGCTCGCGACGATTGCTTAAGTCCGACAGGCTGCTAGCAGTCGGACGTAAGGCCAACGCACTGCACTGGCGGATGAATACCTGGCTTATACGGATCAGGCGAAGCCCTGTGCGGACACTTCCCGACTTCGCCTGCGTAGCTGGCCAAAGGCCAGCAGGCCCAGCAGAATCAGAGCGGGAATAAAGACGAGCTCTTTCGGGGGCCGGTCCGTTTTCACCTGAACCGCATCAATGGTCCAGCCAAATTCGATACCCAGCTCCTGGGCCACACTGCCGAAGGTGACGAAGTTGACGGTCATTGCCTCGCCACTGGGTGAGACATCCAGCCCGGCGGCAGACAGCCTCTGCTGCGCAGAATCACCTTCTGGCAACGGCAAACGCAGATAGGTGCTGATCTCCTGGCCGTCAAAGTTCGTACCGGATGCCTTGACGATCACGGGATCTTGCGCGGGAATATTCTCCACATGCTGGAACAGCTCTGAACCCGGCCTTTCCTCAGTGGGCGGGTAAACCCTGTCCCACCAGAAACCCGGCCGGAACATGCTGAAGGCAATCAGCAGCAGCAAGGCAGTTTCCCACCAGCGGGTGCGGGTAAACCAGTAACCCTGGGTTGCCGCAGAGAACACCAGCATGGCCGTCACGGCGCTGAAGATGGTGACCAGCAAATCAAACCAGCCGCTCAGTCCGATCAACAGGAGCTGGGTATTGAAAATGAACATGAACGGCAGGATCGCCGTCCGGATATCGTAGGTAAAACCCTGGATACCCGTTCGTATCGGATCCGCACCGGAAATGGCCGCCGCCGCATAGGCGGCCAGCCCCACGGGCGGTGTATCGTCCGCCAGTATGCCGAAATAGAACACGAACAGATGCACGGCTATGAGTGGCACGATCAGGCCATTCTGGGCGCCCAGTGTAACCACGACAGGGGCCATCAGGGTGGACACCACAATGTAGTTGGCTGTGGTTGGCAGCCCCATCCCCAGAATCAGACTGATCAGTGCGGTAAAGATCAGCATCAGCAGCAGGTTGCCGCCGGAGATAAACTCCACGAACTGGGTCATCACCAGACCGATGCCGGTAAGCGTAACCGTCCCCACCACAATCCCCGCCGCAGCGGTTGCCACACCGATGCCGACCATATTCCGGGCACCCGTTACCAGAGCATGGACAAGATCCACAACCCCACTGGACAGGCGGCCACCCTGGTCACCTTCCCCCCGGAACAACGCCTTCAGGGACTTGTGGGTGAGCAGGATAAAGATCATCAATACGGTCGCCCAGTAAGCAGAGAGCTGAGGAGAGAAACGCTCTACCGTCAGGCACCAGATCAGCACAACGACAGGTAACAGAAAATACAGGCCGGTCTTGACCGTCGGGCCGGTTTCCGGCAGCTCACCCATCGCCTGTTCCGGATCATCCTCTTCCAGGTCCGGGAACCGGGTTGCGTACCAGACAAGCCCGACATAGATCGCCAGCAACGCTGGCCCCAGTATCCACAGAGCTGCCTCCCCCAGTGCGCCCTTGATCCAGCCGACACCGTAATAGACCACCAGGGTGAGAATACACAGGCCCAGCAGCAACACCACCCAGGTCAGCAAGCGCTGTGCCAATGTGGGACGATTCAGGCGCTCAACCCCTTTCATGCCCAGTTTGCAGGCCTCCAGGTGAACGATATAGATCAGTGCCACATAGGAAATCATCGCGGGCAAAATAGCGTGCTTGATGACCTCCAGGTAAGAGATACCGACATATTCGACCATGAGGAACGCGGCTGCCCCCATTACGGGAGGTGTCAACTGGCCGTTCGTGGAGGCCGCCACCTCGACAGCACCGGCCTTGGTGGCCGGAAAACCCACTCGCTTCATCAACGGGATAGTAAAAGTGCCAGTCGTCACCACGTTCGCAATCGAGGAGCCGGAGATGATTCCGCTCAAGCCACTGGAAACCACGGCTGCCTTGGCGGGGCCACCACGCATGTGGCCGAGCAATGCATAAGCCACTTTTATGAAATAATTGCCGGCCCCTGCTTTCTCGAGCAGCGCACCGAACAGGACGAACAGGAAAACAAAGCTGGTGGATACGCCCAGAGCGACACCGAAGACACCCTCTGTTCCCAGCCATTGGTGAGAGGCCAGTTTGCTGAGACTGGCCCCTTTATGGGAAATAACGTCCGGCATCCAGGGGCCAGCCAGGGAATATATAATAAACACCCCTGCCACGATGGTCAGCGGCAGGCCCAGGGCGCGGCGCGTGGCCTCCAGAAGCAGCACCAGCCCGCCAAGGGCAACGATCAGGTCCTGGGTAACCGGTGCCCCTGGCCGCGTAGCGAGTTCTTCATAGAAAAAATAGAGATAAGACGCGGCAAAAGCCGCTGCCAAAGCCAATACCCAGTCATAGACCGGCACATGGTTGGCGTGCCTTCCCCTTATCATCGGGAACGCTGCAAACGCCAGAAACGACGCGAATGCCAGATGGATCGACCGGGCTTCGGTGGAGTTGAATACGCCGACCTCCAGCATGTAGGGGAGCGGAGAAGCTATCCAGAGCTGGAACAGTGACCAGAGAAGCGGAACAATGAAAAGTACGACCGCCGCCGGGCCGGCGGTCGCCCTGCCGCCGGATTCAGTCTGCAGAAACTTATCAACATCAGGCCCTTTTCCATTGGGCTGGCCGGCCTTTTGATCGGTACTGGTCATCACTGGGCCCTGCTGGGATTATCAGGAAGGAGTGTGCCCGCCGACAGGGACTGCCGGCGGGACCTGGCAAGAGGTCCGGATCAGTCGATCAGGCCCGCTTCCTTATAGTACTTCCTGGCACCCGGGTGCAGCGGCGCACTCAACGCATCGCTCACCATCTCGGACTTTTTCAGGTTGGCAAACGCGGGGTGCAGGCGTTTGAAGCTGTCAAAGTTCTCAAACACAGCCTTCACCACCTGATACACCACTTTCTCCGGCACATCGGTGGAAGAAACAAAGGTGGCCGCCACACCGAAGGTGGTCACATCCTCGTCACTGCCGCGGTACATACCACCCGGGATAATCGCCTTGCGGTAGTATGGGTTTTCTTTGATCAGTTTTTTGGTCGCCTTATTGTCCACATTGACGAGCACACTGTCACAGGAAGTGGTTGCCTCCTTGATCGAGCCGGACGGATGGCCAACGGTATAGAAAAAAGCATCAATGTTGCCATCACACAGTGCCTGGGACTGCTCTGCAGCTTTCAGTTCGGCAGCATACCCGAACTTGTCCATGGTCCAGCCCATTTCATCCAGGAGTACCTCTGCCGTAGCCCGCTGACCGGACCCCGGGTTACCTACCGATACCCGCTTGCCGGCAAGGTCTTCAAAATTCTTGATGCCGGAACCTTTGCTGGCTACCACGGTGAATGGCTCCGGATGCAGTGAGAACACCGCGCGGAGCTTCTTGTTGGGCCCTTCATCCTTGAACTGGCTGGTGCCGTTATACGCATGGTACTGCCAGTCTGACTGGGCAACCGCCAGGTCCAGTTCGCCGGCACGGATGGCATTCAGGTTGTAGACAGAACCACCGGTGCTTTCTACAGAACAACGAATGCCGTGCTCTTTACGGTTCATGTTCACAAGACGGCAAATCGCACCACCTGCCGGATAATAGACACCGGTTACACCACCGGTACCGATTGTAACGAAGCGCTGCTCCTGCGCGTGAATAGCTGAGCTGCCGGCCCCAAGCGTGACTGCCGCAGCAACAGCAAGTGCAGAGAAGTTCATTTTCAGTGCCATGAGCGTGTTCCTTGTTTATGGTGATTATCTCGTCCGGTCACCGTTGCAAATGACCGCAACGCGGGTTCGTCTTTGAACATAGACCAAGCCGGGCCAGAAATAAAGCCCGAATCAGGACGCTAACCAACTGACAGACAACAAAAAAGCCCGCAATTCGGGCTTTTTTGCTGATATCTGCAAAGTTTACTTGCGGGCGCGGTCCCTGGCAATCATCCGGTCCGGACGCAGCAGGAAGCGCGCCAGCGCCGGCAGCAGCCAGATGGCGCCGACCATGTTCCACAGGAACATGAAGAACAGCAGGAAGCCCATATCCGCCTGGAATTTGATGGGCGAGAAGATCCAGGTCACCACACCGATACCCAGGGTCACACCGGTAAAGATGACGGCTTTACCGGTTGAGCGCAGGGTCTCGTAGTAAGCCTCCTGCAGTGTCTTGCCCTCCAGCAGGTACTTTTCAAGTTTGCTGTAGATGTAAATGCCATAGTCCACGCCGATACCGACACCCAGTGCAATGACCGGCAGCGTCGCCACCTTGATGCCGATACCGGACACCGCCATGATCGCCTCACACAGAATGGAGGTCAGGCCCAGCGGAACCACAATACACAGCACGGCGCGGATGGAACGGAAGGTGAGTAAACACAGGGCACTGACCACGCCATAGACCAGCATCAGCATGACCCCCTTGGCGCTGGAGATGACCTCATTGGTGGCCGCCTCAACACCGGCGTTACCAGCCGCCAGCAGGAAGCGGTGCTGCTCGTTACTGTGCTCGGAGGCAAAGGCCTCTACCCGATCGGTTACCCGTTCCAGGGTTTCCGCCTTGTGGTCTTCCAGGAATACCAGCACCGGTGTCAGGCTGCAGTCTGTGTTAATCAGGCCGGCCGGAGCCTCGCGGATCGACGCATTGATAATGGTCTGGTTGCGGGAGATTTCGTACCACTTCCAGTTACCCTCGTTCAGTGCCTTGGTGACAATCCTGGACACATTCGCCAGGGATGCCGTCGACTGCACACCCGCGGTGTTCTGCAGCTCCCATTGCAACTTGTCCATGGCCCGTAACACCTCGTACTGGGTACATTGTTCCTGCGGTGTTTTGACCATCACTACCAACACATCCGCGCTGGTGGAGTAGTTATTGATGATGTAGGCATTGTCCTTGTTATAACGGGAATCCGCACGCAGCTCCGGCGCTCCCTGGTCAAGATCACCTACTTTCAGATCCTGTTTGTAGTAGAGGCCAAGCCCCAGACCCAACAAAGCAATCAGCAGGGAGATCGGGGCGACACCCGGGTGGGCAAAGTAGGACATCACGCGCCATTTGCGGTCCTGCTTGTCGCCGTGGTTCTGCACATGGCGCACACCACTTCTGGTGATGCCCAGATAAGACATGATCAGCACATGCAGCACCAGGTTGGTGATGATCACGAACGCCACACCAAGGCCGGCTGCAACCGCCAGATCCCGGATAACGTCAATCTCAATAAATACCAGGGTCAGGAAGCCGACCGCATCAGAAATCAGTGCCAGCATGCCCGGGATGTAGAGCGCCCGGAACGCCAGCCGGGCCGAGGTAACGGAGTCAAAGCCTTTGGCCGCTTCCACCGCCATGGCATTAACAATCTGCACCCCGTGACTGATACCGATGGCAAACACCAGGAACGGTACCAGCACTGAATACGGATCCAGTCCATACCCCAGCAGGCGCAGGGTACCCAACTGCCAGACCACCGCGATAATGGAGGTGAAAATCGGCACCAGGGTGCCTGCGATGCAGCGGGAGTACCAATACAACAGTAATGTGGTCAGCACAATGGTAATGCCGGCGAACCACGCAATGGAGGCAATTCCCTCGATCAGGTCGCCCACCTTTTTGGCAAAACCGACAATATGAATCTCCACATTGGGGTTCTGCGCTTCATATTTCTGACGGATCTGCTCTTCCAGCTGGCGGGAGAGCTCACTATAGTCCAGCGCCTCCCCGGTTTCCGGATTCTTTTCATAGAGGGGCGCATACACAATGGTGGAGCGGAAGTTATCGGAAATCAGCGAGCCAACCTCGTTGGAACGCAGGATATTTTGCCGCAACTGCTCCAGGCTGGCGCGGGATCCATCATAGTTATCCGGAATAACAGTACCGCCCTGGAACCCCTGCTCGGTGACCTCGACCCACCGCACATTGGAGGTCCACAGGGATTTAAGACCTGAACGATCCACACCATTGAGATAGAACATCTCGTCGGTGATCTGCTTCAGTGTTTCCATATACTCAGCCTGGAAGATATCCCCTTCCTTGACCTCAACCGCAATCCGCACGAAGTTACCCAGGTTCTCCAGATCATCCCGGTGCTCGAGCATGTTCACGATGTACGGGTGCTCCAGCGGAATCATCCGCTCGAAGCTCGCATCCGGCTGGATCTTGATTGCGTTGTACCCCAGGAACACCGTGAGTGCGAGAAACGCAATCAGAATGATCGCCCGGTTGTTGAAAATCAGACGTTCCAGGAACGGTTCTGCCCCGGGTGATGTCATGTGATGCTCGCCCTTGTCATGCTTCGGGTTCGACATTCAAAAGCCCCTCTATACGTTCGTTCTGTTATGCCACACCAGGGCGTTATTGAAGGTTCCGGCCACGGGCATCGGTACGTTTGACCCCGCCCTCGCCGAACAGCAACAGGTTATTACCGGAAACCGGCACTACATCCATAATCCCTTCACGGTCGTCACGAAAATACTCCCGGAAACTTTCGGCACCGTTGGCACTGAACAGTACGGTGCCGCCGTTCCCCACCAACACCACTTCATTCTTGTCGGGCACAGCACCACTGTTGAGCGTTGCACCGGCCGTATTGGTGATCGCCCGCCAGGTGCGGCCCAGATCGCTGCTGATAAACATATTGCCGCGCAGACCGAAAATCAGCATTTCATTCATCTGACCGGTGCCAAGTACACCGAACAGTGAGCCATCGTAGGGTGACTCCCGACGCTCCCAGGATCCACCATTATCCGCCGACACGTGCACCTGACCGGCCTCGCCGACAATGACCAGCGCACCGCCGGTGACTCGCGCTACGTCATTCAGGTGGAACGACTGAGGGTTATCCAGCTCGTCGGCCATGTATTGCCAGGTCTGGCCACCATCCCGGGTTTGCAGCGCCATGCCGTAGGCACCCACGGCAATGCCGTGTCGCTCATTCTCGAACCAGATGTCAAGCAACGGGTTCACTGGCCCGATGTCCAGGTCGGATTTGAGGTTATCCAGAGCAAAATAGATGTCGTCCAGCGCCCACTCGAGGTCTCCCTTCTCGTCTTCCGGGGCTTCATCAATACGTTCTTGTATGGCTTCCGCCTGCTCTTCCTTAGCGGCAATAGCCAGTCTGGCCGCATCCTCTCCGGTCATCTGCAACTGCCAGGTGGCTCCGGCATCATTGGTATGCAGAATGACACCGCTGTGGCCCACGGCCCAGCCATGGGTTTCGGTGCCGAAGCTGATGCCGGTAAGCGTTGTTGATACCGGGACATCGCCCTGCACCCAGGTCTTGCCATTATCATCGGAGTAGATGATGTGGCCCCGCTCACCAGCGGCCAGTATACGATCGCCCGCCCGGACTGCATCATTGAGCAGGCGCTTGGGTGCCAGATCCGACTTCATGGCCGGTGTCTCCAGCACATCGGCCACCGCATAGGCTGCGGAGGCGGGCACCATCAGCGACACCGCCATACCGGCAGCACAAAGGGACTTACGCATCAATCTCTTAGCCATTCAGATAACCCATTCAGGATAGGATTCATTGTCTCGGTGCTCGGTCCGTCCGGACCATTCCAATCAATTGTTTTATAACAGAAACCGGCAGCCCAAAAGGCTGCCGGGCAAGAACCCGCCAATAGCTGGCCGGTATGGCTTACCGTACGCTGCGGCGACGTAGTGCCGAAGGCGAGTAATACCGCTTGCTGGGCATTTCGTCGTTAAACACCCGGGTATTTTCTTCTTCGGTATCCAGGCCCTGCACGTGATAACGGCGCGCCTGGAGGTCGTGGAAAACTTCCAGAGCCGTCCAGGTTGCCGGCACTTCGTAGAAGTTCTTGGCCACACCCATGGAAACACGCCACAGGTCACCGCGGGCATCGTACTGATCCAGCAGCAGCGTATTCCAGCTGTCCTCGTCCACGTAGAAGCGGCGCTTATGATAGACATGGCGCTCGCCATTCTTCAGTGTGGCTTCTACCACATGCACCCGGTGCAGCTCGTAACGCATATAGTCCGGATTGATGTGGTTAATACCGAGGATGTCTTCATAGGGAAGGCCTTCCTGGGCAATCGCATAGTTGTTATAGGGAATGTAAATTTCCTGCTTGCCCAGATAGCGCCAGTTATACCGGTCCATGGCACCGTTGAAGATGTCCGTGTCATCGGCCGTGCGCAGATTGTCAGCTGCGGCGATCGGCGAGTCATACCCCAGGTTCGGTGCCCGGCGAACACGGCGCTGACCGGCGTTATAGCCCCAGCCGTTACGGGGATTCTTGATCTGATTCATGGTTTCGTGGATCAGGATAGCGCCACCGGCCAGGCGCGCCGGAGAAAGGGTGAACGACAGGTAGTAGAAAATCACGTTATCCAGAGTGCTTTCGTCGCCCTCCGGGTCGTAGTAGTTGAAGGCCCCTTCCACCTGGGCGGTTACCAGTGAGTAGTCACCATCCTGCTGCACAGCGACCTCACTGGCCCGGCGCAACGTATGTACACCCCTCCAGCGGGTCAGGTGGTTCCAGATCACCTGCCAGGCTTTCTGTTCATTGTTGCCGTACAGTATAGGAAACGGGTAACCGCCGTAGGCTCCGTCAATACCCTCAGCCTGGCCGACAATCGTGGCGCTGGTCGCGTTGTCGCGGGTATTCCGGGCCACCCAGTCGGGAATTGCATGGGTCCGGCGGGTCTTGTAGACAGGTATCCGGAATGTCGTCGGGTAGGTCTTCAGCAACGCTTTAAGGCCATCGGTCAGGTGTTCAGAGTACTGGTCCATATTGCTGGCAGTGATCGTGAAGAGCACTTCGTCTTGCGGGAACGGGTTCTCGTGGTGATCCCCTGTGCCTTCGTAACCGGGCGGCAGGTCCTCGGGCGTCAGACCACCGGTCCAGGGAGGAATCGTACCTGACTCATTGCCCGCTTTCGGGGAGCCGAAAGGAGTCAGCTCATCACCGAGACGGGCAGCCTCTCTGGACGACACCGCTGCCAGCACGTGTGTGGTTAACATCGACAGCACAACAAGGCTGCCAAGTAGCATTTTTTTATTATGTCGCATTTACAGTTTCCTGATTGTGTCTGAAAGCCCTGGAGGACTTGTCCCGGCCCGGGCCTGACAAATACTGCCGGACAATCAGCGGTCAGTCATGGAGCCGGACAAGAGCTACCCGTTAATCAACAGATTAGTTGATTGTAAGGTATTGTCCATCGACCGAAAGTGCGATTTTGTATCAGGGTGTGACCAGACGTATCGCCCTCACACCCGGGAGCAGCAGGTTAATCCTGCAGACTCTTATGGACGACTTCGTAGAGGTCTTTCGAGAGATCATGGGATTGATCGCCACCGGCGTTAATCCACTCCAGGGCAGCCTTCATCTGGCTGCCATACTCCGGTGCGAACTTTTCCCAGCGGGTGAGCGGAGTCACCAGCCGCGCGGCGATCTGCGGGTTGCTGGCATCCAGGCGCAACACCTGCTCCGCCAGGAAGCGATAACCACCGCCATCAGCGGCATGGAAGCTTGCCAGGTTCTGCCCGGCAAACACGCCGATCACCGAGCGGATCTTGTTGGGGTTTTTCCAGTCAAAAGCGGGGTGCTCCGTCAGCATCCGCACATGGGCCAGGGTGCCGGCGCGACTGCTGCCTGACTGCACCGAGAACCACTGCTCCACCACCTGGGGATCGCTCTGCCATTGCTGATAAAAGTCGCCAAGCAACCGCTCCCGATCCTGCTCGTAATCGGAATTGACCAACGCCCGCAAAGCGCCCATGCGATCGGTCATGTTGTCTGCCTCACGATACTGACGGATAGCCAGTTCCCGGGCTTCTTCATCATTGACCTGCAGCAGCCACCCAAGCGCCGTGTTGCGCAGGCTGCGACGGGCGATGGCCTCCGGTGTCAGCAGGTACTCGCCCTCGTCACGGTTACGACGATAGCAGGCCACCAGCTCATCCCTCAGGGAAAGCGCCAGATGATTGAGCACCCGTTGCCGGGCCCGATGGATCTGTTGGACATCCGGACGGTCAGCCAGCTCAATCAGATAGGCTTCGGAGGGAAGCTGCAGCATCTTCGCGACCAGCGCCTGATCCAGGGACGAGTCGGTAATCAGGTGCCGGCAGGCGGTCACCAGGCGGGGCTCGACGGTCGCATCCTTCGGCGCACCCACCAGCGAACGGATGACATCCACTGCCAGCCGCTGGCCCGCATCCCAGCGATTGAACCCGTCTCCGTCATAACTCATCAGGAACATCAGCTGTTCCCGGGTCCAGGGGTAGTTCAGTTTGACCGGGGCAGAAAAGTCCCGCAGCAAAGACGGCACGGGCCGTTCGGCAATACCATGAAAGTCAAACCTGTGGGATTCATCACGCAGCTCCAGCACCCGGCTGGTCGGCGCATTCTGCTCTTCCGCCTCAAGCTGCAGGGAGAGTGCCTCACCCCGGCCGCCAATCAGGCCAAGGGCAAAGGGAATATGCTGTGGCTGCTTGTTGGTCTGGCCCGGCGTGTCCGGAATGGACTGGCGAATAGTGAGGCGATAAACCTGTCGTTCCGGGTCATACTCATCCGTCACATCCAGAACCTGCGTTCCGGCCTGTTCATACCAGAGCCGGAACTGGCTCAGATCGCGGCCACTGGCATCCTCCATGGCCTGCACAAAATCATCGGTAGTCACCGCCTGGCCATCGTGGCGTTCGAAATACAGGTCGCTGCCTTTACGGAACACCTCCGGCCCCAGCAGGGTGTGCAGCATGCGCACTACCTCTTCACCCTTTTCGTAGATAGTCAGGGTGTAGAAATTGGTGATTTCCATATAGGAATGGGGCCGCACCGGGTGCGCCATGGGCCCCGCATCTTCCGCGAACTGGGCGGTTCTCAGTATTGTGGCATCCTCGATGCGTTTAACCGTCGGCGACCCCATATCCGCGGAAAACTGGGCATCCCGGAATACGGTAAAGCCTTCCTTCAGGCTCAACTGGAACCAGTCCCGGCAGGTCACCCGGTTACCGGACCAGTTATGAAAATACTCGTGGGCGACAATGGCCTCAATCCGCTGGAAGGCCAGATCGGTAGCCGTCTGCTGGCTCGCCAGTACGCAGGAGGAATTGAAGATATTCAGGCCCTTGTTTTCCATGGCCCCCATATTGAAATCGTCCACCGCCACGATCATGAAAATATCCAGATCGTATTCCCGACCATAGACTTCTTCATCCCAGCGCATGGCACGCTTGAGGGAGTCCATCGCATAATCGCACTTGTCGGCATTACGGGGTTCCACGTACATGCGAAGGTCGATTTTCCGGCCGGAACAGGTAGTGAACCGGTCGGTTTTTTCCACCAGATCTCCGGCCACCAGGGCAAACAGATAGCTGGGTTTGGGGAACGGATCTTCCCAGGTCACGAAATGGCGGCCCTCTTCCAGATCGCCCTGCTCTACCGGGTTACCGTTGGACAGCAGCACGGGATAAGCGGACTTGTCCGCCTCGATACGGGTGCGGAACTTCGCCATCACATCCGGGCGATCCGGGTAGAAGGTGATACAACGGAAACCCTCGGCCTCGCACTGGGTGCAGAACATGCCGGAGGACTTGTACAGGCCTTCGAGGCGCGTGTTGTTCTGGGGCTCGATCCAGGTGACCACCGCCAGGGAGAAGTTGTCAGGCACACCCGGCACCACCAGTTCGGTGCCCTTGTTCTCATAACGGTCTGCGGGCAGTTCCTCGCCATCCAGCGCAACGGATTCCAGGGTCAGCGAGTCACCGTCCAGCACCAGTGGAGTGCCGGTGGCATCTGATTGCGGGTTGCGCCGCACGGTCAGCGTGCTGTGCACCCGGGCACCGTTTTCGAAAAGCTCGAAACGGAGATCCACGTGGTCCACCAGAAACTCCGGCACACGGTAGTCTTTCAGGTAAATGGTCTGCGGCTGATTGGTGCGCATATAACTTCTCCAGCTGTCAGTTTCCGCCAGCGGTATCGCTGGCCGGGAATACGCGAAAACGTACCTGATATCCTGTGTATTTACGGATGTTGATGACACCGGTATCCAGCATCAGGTACTGCCCCTTTACTCCCTCAACAACACCACGGGCCGTTTTTGTCTTGTCGAGATTGTGGCTGGACACTTTAGCAGGCCAGACCCGCACCGGATAACTCAGTGACAGGGCCGGCTCCTGAACCGGGCGCAGGCTGGTATCACCATACTGCTGGCGCAGCCGCCCAATGTCATCGGCAATCAGCGTCAGCACCCGGTCCCGTTCGGCTGTCAGGTCCAGCCCGGGCACATCGCCCTTGAGCATGGCCCGCCAGTTGGTACGGTCAGCCACATGCTGTTTGCAGGCCACCTCCACAAACCCTGCCAGCTGGCGGGTTGCGACCCGCATCATGGGGATAGCTTCCACCGCCCCCTGATCAATCCAGCGCGTGGGTACCTGAGAGGCCCGGGTGATACCCACTTTCAGCCCCGATGAGTTCGCCAGATACACGACATGCTCGGTCATGCAGTGGGTCTCGCCCCAGTCCGGCTCACGGCAGGTGCCTTCGTGGTAGTGGCATTTCTCCGGACTCATGATACAGCTGTCGCAGGCAGCCAGCGTGCGGAAACAGGGGTAGCAATACCCCTGATTGAAGCTCTTGCCGGTTTTCCGGTTGCAGTGGATGCAGCGGATCACGCCGTCAAAATCGATCTGTACTGTCTTGCCCAGGAAGTCCTGCAGTGGCAGCCGTGTATCTCCCACCGTCAGGGTATAACTTACAGGCTTGTCAGCCTGTACCGGCATTTTCCGCAACCGACCTTCCACATCCACCAGAGGGGTCAAGCGTTACCTCCGGTGATATGCAGAGGCTGCACATCGGAAGGCGTATCACAGCTATCGCCTTCCTTGTGCTCTTTGGCGATGTAGCCCACCCGGTCGTGCTCAGGCAGATTGTGGTGGTTTTCGTACCAGATCACCGCCTCCATGCAGGTCTCCCGCTGCTGCGGAGTGACCGCCCGTCCGTCCGGCCACTTGCCCAGCTCGACTGCCCGGCGCAGGTTCTGGTACACCGACGGGTCCATTTTCTCGATCAATTCCTGGTAGGTCATCGCACTCTTCCGACTATCTTCCAAATATTTTCAGGAAAACCTTTGACAAACGCAAATGATAATGATTACTATTATATTTCCAAGTGACAAAGGTCGTTTGCATTTGGTCTCTCTCATCAGGGCTTTACGAAGCTCATTTAAGCCCCGCCCCTGGCGGGGCTCTTTTTTTTGGTACCGGCAATATGGTCGCCAGCAGCAGCCCCGCCACGAACCCACCCAGGTGAGCTTCATTGGCCATGCGCCCCAGCCCCACCATTTCAGTGAGCGGTGTGAAACCGATGACCATCCACACCACGGCAATAGTGACCAGTGCCGGCGGAAACTGGAAGCGCGGGCGTTTACGCTGACTGAGCCAGCAATAGCCCAGTATGCCGTACACCACACCCGACAGTCCGCCGAACAGCGGGCCGCTGACAAGATACTGAAGGCTATTGGACAACAGACTGGTAACAATGAAAATAAGCACCAGCCGCGACCGCCCATCGAACCATTCAACCTGGCTGCCCAGGAACCAGAGCATCACGGAATTGAAAATAATGTGGGTCCAGCTGAAATGCAGGAAATCGGGGGTGATCAGGCGCCACAACTCCCCCCGGGACAGGGTGGCCGCCAGCGCATCCAGACGACCCTGCAGAGACTCCCAATGATAGGCCATGGGATCCACGAACATCAGCCAGCGAGAGAGTTCTCCCCGCCCCATGCCCGTCAGCCACACCATAACCACCGCAAACACGATGATCCCCAGCGCCAGGGGTGCATGGGAGGGAGCAGGCTGCCAGCGCCCGCCCCGGAACACCGGTGATGCGGCCGAGGCCTCAACCACCCGGCGCACCTCAGGTTCCCGGATGAAACGCTCCAGGGCCCCGAGCACCGGTTCGGTCAGCTCCGGGTTTTCCAGCCACAGCACCTGCGCGCCGTCTTCTTCAGTGATGCGGTGGCGAATTCCCTGCTCTTTCAGCCAATGGCTGAACCCCCGCAGGTCTGTGTCGATGGCGATCTGCTTGATCCGGTACACCGGTTACCTCACCTTGGTTTATCGGGCCACACTGTCTTCGCTGGTGGGGTAATCCGGCTGTTCCGGTTTCTCCACCTCTACCCAGACAAACTTGTCCCGGGACAGTTCCCGCTCGTCATCCATGCGGTAGGCCACCAGTTTGCCGTATTTCACGGCACTGTAATCAATGCAGGCTACATTGGGTTTCAATGGGGCAGGCTTGCCTTCCATCCAGTAATGGCCCACAAAAACCGGCGGCTCGGACAAGGGATATGTGATCAATTGCCGGCGTTCGTCTTCCGTCAGGGGCCGGTGGGCAATATCCTCAGGCAGAGGGTCCGGCTGGAACACCACGTCGGCATAGGTGCGCGGGTTGTCCGCCCAGAACTTGGTACGGAAGAACTCCCGCACATAGCCATCGCGGCCGGTAATGCGGGTACCTTCCGGCAGACGCAGATCGGTGCCCCGCAACAGGGTATCCATCACCTGCCCGGCAAAGGATTCGATCACGGCCGATGCGTGCAGGAAATCCTCGTCGATACAGGCGCCGCCCTGGTTCTCCCTGAATTTGCGGATAAGGTCGTTATCCCAGCAGGCATGCACCACCCGGAAATTGTCTTGCTCCAGAAATAACGGAATGGTGTAGAACCACTCCAGGAATTCGTTCCATTCATGGGGGTGGTGCGCGAACTGTTCCAGGGTTTCCCGGATCAGCCGGTCGTGTCGGGCGTTGTGTTCCCGCAGCCAGGTCTTGCCACTGCCCGGCCGGGCACGGGTACAGTAGCCCAGCGCATTGTACTCATGGTTACCCATCACAATCCGGGCCGAGCCATGCTCCACCATGTCCCGCACCAGGTGCAGGGCTTCCCGGATACGCGGGCCGCGATCAATAATATCACCGATGAAAATTGCCTGCCGGCGTGGGTGTTGATAGACCCCGTTCAGCTTGCGGTAGCCCATCTGGTCCAGCAATCGGCCCAGCGTATTGGCGCAACCGTGAATGTCGCCGATAATGTCGTAACCGCGGCTGCGGCCCTGTGTATTGACTGCCATATACTAGCTCGCTGAAATCTCGCTGGCCCAACCGAGTTTTTCCCGGCACGTGGCATAGAAGTTATGGTCCGAGGGATGGATCAGACGGATCTTGAAGGGCTTCTTGGTGATCCGGATGATATCTCCCGGGGCACAGGCAATATTCATCTGGCCATCAAAACTGATCTGCGGATAGGTTTCGTTCGTCTCACCAATCACCAGTTTGATCTCGCTCTTGCCGTCTACCACGATGGGCCGACTGCTCAGGGTATGCGGGAACATGGGCACCAGTACGATGGCATCCAGCTTGGGGTGCATGATCGGCCCGCCGGCAGACAGTGAATAGGCAGTGGACCCGGTCGGCGTGGACACAATCAGGCCATCTGAGCGCTGGCTGTATACGAAATGGCCGTCAATGAACATGTCGAAGCCGATCATCCGGGTGGATTTACCGGGATGAAGCACCACGTCATTGAGGGCGGAACCAAACCCCAGGGGCTGGCCATTACGCTCCACATCACCATCCAGCAGAAACCGATGCTCCTCGATGTAGTCCCCTTCCAGCACTTTCTCCAGTCGCTCTTCCAGCTCGGAGGGAGAGATGTCGGTGAGGAACCCCAGGCGACCCCGATTCACCCCCAGCAGGGGGATCTTGGCCTTGGCCAGCTCCCGGGCTGCGCCCAGCAGGCTGCCGTCACCGCCCACCACGATGACCAGATCACAGATTTCCCCCAGCAGTTTCTTGCTGGCCACCTGCATGCCATGGCCCGGAAGCATGCCAGCGGTGTCTTCCTCGATAATGACCTGGTAGTTACTGGCTATCAGGTACTGTTTGAGCTGGCGCAGGGTTTCCACCACCTTGACGCTGCCCATACGGCCGATAACCCCGATATTCCTGAACTGGTCCATTGAGCTTCCCGTGGGTTGATCAGTTTGGTTTCCGGCAGCTCACTGCAGCGGAAACGACGGTATCCGGACCGCCATCTTACCGAATCCTGCCGGATTTCTGAAAAAAGCGGTTGCAGAGATTACGACTGATGGGCCTCGCACCGATCATCGCGACCAGGCACAAAGTCTGCCGGCTGACTGACCCGCATCACAGGCTCGCCACAGGGCCGGCCATCCGCCTTTTTTGCCCGGCATACAGGGTGCTCATAATGATCCAGCCACTGCCGGTACTCAGGCTCGTTAAGTCCGCACCAGCTGGCTGCATAACTCACCGGGTTGGTAAAATATGTTTCGATATCCTGGTAGGGCAAAGTGATATGGCCGATGCCGGGATGGTAGGCCACCAGAAACACGGCCTGTTTGCTCAGCTGCCCCATCAGCGACTCCTCCGGAGGCTCCCTGTCCTTGAGCCCATTCAGCTCCTGCTCCAGCTGGACAATTTTTTCATTCCTCGCTTCCAGCTCTCGCTGACGACGCTCGAGCTGCTCCCGCAATAACACCACTTCGGCATCTTTGCTTTCGGAGATGTCAGCAGACTCATTGCCCAGGCGCTCCTGCAGGGTCAGGTACTGTTCGTTACGTTCCGCCAGGCGCCGCTTGAGCTGCTCATTGCTCAGCCGCTGGCGCTCGTACTTCTGCTCCAGCTCGTGCATCTCGTTACGCAGGGCTTTCAGCTCCACCCGGTGGTCCCGATGCAACTCGGCCATGGCGTCCCGGTGAACACTTTGCAGCGTCTTGATTCTCAGGCGATGCTCACGAATCACCTGGGCCAGGCGCGCACGATCAGCGTGAATGTCTGGCGGGGGAGCCGTGCTGGCGGCTTCTTTTTTTAGAACCGGAATGTCTTCCTCCGGCTCCTTTTTACGGAATTTGAGTGGGTTGGCCTCGACGGCCTTGCGAATAGACTGGAAATGATTACTGCCCGGGGTCATATCGGGATCCCAGAGATCCTCGCTGTACCGGGGATCCGGGCACTGGCTGCGGCACACCAGACGGATCGGACCGCTGCCCAGATCCGGCCCCTTGGAACCCGCTCTGGCAAGCGCCTCTATGGGCACGTTCCACTGGGAGTCAGCCCGACCCTCTTCATCAAACCAGATGTGAAAGAATACCAGCGCCCGGATGGACAAGTCCTGCCCGATCTGGAGATAGACCGCTCGCACATCGGAATCCGCCAGATCCGACAGGCCGACATAACCGTCCAGAAACGCCTCAAACTCCGAGGCCCGCATCTGCCGCGACACCTCGACACCATCCATCAGGAATACCGCCGAGTACTGATCGCCGCTGTCACCGCTGGACTTCATGCCCCGTTCTCCCGCCACCTCTTCCGACCTGGCTGAACTGTGTGGCCACGGAGAGGAATCATACAATTCAATAGTCTAGCAGCCTGTCGGACTTAAGCAATTGTCGCGAGCAAGGTGGGAAAGCGGGCGCGGCAGATTAGCCTTAAGTCCGACAGGCTGCCAGCAGGGTATGAAAATGTGAAGAGGACAAACTGCAACGATTTGTTGTTGCAGTGCGCCATCCCGTCAGATTTCCGCGGCCAGACGACTGCCCTGGTTAATGGCGCGCTTGGCATCCAGCTCTGCCGCCACATCGGCACCACCGATCAGGTGAACCGGCAGGCCGGCACTTGCCACATCATCCTGCAGTTCGCGCAGCGGATTTTGCCCCGCACAGACAATAATGGTATCCACCGGCAGTACCTTGTCTTCGCCCTGTTCGGCGCCTTTCGGAGTAACGGTAATGTGGAGACCCTCGTCGTCGATACGGCGATAGGTGACACCCGGCACCATCTGAACCTGATGATTCTTCAGAGAGGCGCGGTGTACCCAGCCGGTGGTCTTGCCCAGGTTCTTGCCAACCTTGGAGGTCTTGCGCTGCAGCAGGTAGACCTCGCGGGCCGGCTCCGGCACCTCCGGCTTCACGCCCTGAACACCGCCCGGATGCTCAACGGTCAGGTCCACACCCCACTCCCGCATGAAGTGTTCCTTGTCCAGGGAAGCAGGGGTGCCCTTGTGCACAATGTATTCAGACACATCAAAGCCGATACCGCCGGCACCGATCACTGCCACCGTCTGACCGACCGGCTTGCGATCCAGTAATGCGTCGAGGTAGCCCATAACCATCGGATGATCGATACCTTCAATATCCGGCGTTCTCGGGCTGACACCCGTTGCAAGAATAACTTCATCAAACTCGCCGCCACTCAGCTCCTCAGCAGAGACCCGGGTATTCAGTCTCACGTCCACGCCGTGTTTTTCCAGCATCACCCGGAAATAACGCAGGGTTTCATGGAACTCTTCCTTGCCGGGAATACGCTTGGCCACGTTGAACTGGCCACCGATCTTGTCATCGGATTCAAACAGCGTCACCTGGTGGCCCCGCTCGGCAGCGACCGTGGCAAACGCCAGCCCGGCAGGTCCGGCACCCACCACCGCCAGCCGCTTGGGTGACGCTGTTTTCACATAGGTCAGCTCGGTTTCGTAACAGGCCCGCGGGTTCACCAGACAGGTGGTGAGTTTGCCGCTGAAGGTGTGGTCCAGGCAGGCCTGGTTACACGCGATACAGGTGTTGATCTCTTCCACACGACCTTCCGCCGCCTTGCGCACCAGATCCGCGTCCGCCAGGAAGGGCCGGGCCATGGACACCATGTCTGCGTGACCTTCAGACAGAACTTTCTCGGCCACATCCGGCATGTTGATCCGGTTGGTGGTTACCAGCGGGATAGACACCTCGCCCTTGAGTCGTGCGGTGACATCGGTGAAGGCGGCGCGGGGCACCGACGTCACAATGGTGGGCACCCGCGCCTCGTGCCAGCCAATGCCGGTATTGATAATGGTGGCACCGGCCTCTTCGATTTTCTTCGCCAGATGCACGATCTCATCCCAGGTGCTGCCGTCTTCGATCAGATCCAGCATGGACAGGCGGTAGATCAGGATAAAGTTCTCACCCACCCGTTCCCGGACCCGGCGCACAATTTCCAGCGGCAGGCGAATGCGGTTCTCGTAGCTGCCACCCCAGCGGTCGGTACGATGATTGGTGTGCCTGACGATAAACTGGTTGATGAAGTAACCCTCGGACCCCATGATCTCCACGCCGTCGTATCCGGCTTCCCGGGCCAGGGCGGCGCAGTGCACGTAGTCCTCGATCTGCCTCTCCACACCCTCGTCATCCAGCTCTTTCGGCGTGAACGGGTTAATGGGTGCCTGAATGGCGGAAGGCGCGACCAGCTTGGGGGAATAGGCATATCGGCCGGCATGCAGAATCTGCATACAGATCTTGCCATCCGCCTCGTGAACCGCGTTGGTGATAACCTTGTGACGGTCGGCCTCTTCCGGGGTGGTCAGCTTGGCGGCACCCTGGAACACACTGCCCTCTTCATTGGGACCAATACCGCCAGTCACAATCAGCCCTGCGCCGCCGCGGACGCGATCTGCGTAAAACCGCGCCAGCCGCTCGAATCCGTTTTTCACTTCCTCAAGACCGGTATGCATGGATCCCATCAGGGTACGGTTACGCAGGGTGGTAAAACCCAGATCCAGTGGCTCAAGGAGCTTCGGATACTGCTGTTGACCTGCCTGTGACTGAAGGTTCGCCGTCATTCACTCTCTCCTGAATTTTTGGGTGGCAGCGTTGTTCGCCGCAAACGGATGATTGCTTGACCGTAAAGTTACCGTTCCATGGCCCGCCAAACAACATCTCTGCACAATAATCTGTAATCTGCCACTTGCGGAGGTTGTATGACTGCCCACAGAAAAAAGCTCCGGCAACAGGAACACTGTCGCGCAGCCAGCAGGGAGAAACAAAAGGGAAACAAAGGGGAAAAGAAAGAGAAAATGGCGGAGCGGACGGGACTCGAACCCGCGACCCCCGGCGTGACAGGCCGGTATTCTAACCAGCTGAACTACCGCTCCGCGCTGGGTTGCCCACTTCTCCGGCTTTGCGCCGGCTGAGCCAGTGTCAGCTGACTCTGTGACAACGAGGGCGCATTATAAAGGCGGCGGCGGGTATGTCAACGGTTTTATTAAAAACCCATCCGCGGCCTGCTCCCTGTGCAGGACGGCACCACCTACATGACATCAATCACGGCATCCTTTCCCTGGGCGGTTTTGCGGTACTCAATCGGCGTCATGCCGGACCAGCGCTTGAAGGCACGGTAGAAAGTACTGGGCTCAGAGAAGCCGGTCAGGTACACAATCTCGTCGATGGACTCGTCGGTGGTGGCCAGCAGTTGCCGCGCCAGGCGGTAACGAAAATCCGCCAGCACCTGATTGAAGCTGGTCTCGGCCTCAGTCAGGCGGGTTCGTAAAGTGCGTGGCTTGATACCCAGACGTTCTGCAACCGCATCCAGTGTGACTTCGCCGCTGTCCAGCAACTCCGCCACGATGCGCTCCACCTGACCGACAATATCCTTCTTCTCCAGACGGGCCACCTGCTCGCTGGCAAACCGTTCATGCAGATCCAGCAACTCCGGCTCGGCGTGGGGCGAGGCATGCGCCAGCATGGCTGCAGGGAAATACAGACGGTTCTCATCGGACCCGAAACTCACCTCGCAACCCAACACCTGTGCAACATGTTCCTTGCCCTGCTCCCGATCGTGAACAAATTCAACCCGGGACGGCGCAAAGCGCTCATCGGTAATGGAGCGGAAAAAGGTTATCACCCCCTGCACAAAACATTCATTAAAGTGTCTGAGGCGGCTGACTTCCTCTGAGGCTGCATCCAGCACCATGCAGGCCTCGTCTCCGTCGACAAAGAACTCCGTATTGGCCGCATCACTGAGCAGGCGCTGGTAGTTGAGTCCCCGGCGCAGCCCCTCACCGAAGGTAGGACTGCTCAGGAACAGGTATTCAAGCACCTGCCCCTTGTAAGCAGGAATAAGCTGCCCAAGATGAAGACCGATATCGGGATCGCCGGAGACATCCTCTACCACCTGCCAGAAATACAGCTGGGCATTGTGAGGTGTCCTGAGCTGTTCGGTAAAAACGTAAGCCTCATCCACCCCAAGGCGGTTGAAAATGGCATCCGTATCGACACCCTTCTTCTTCATGGCCTGATAGATCAGGCGCAACATCACTCCCGCATCGCGAAGCTCGTGCATAACATTCCGCTTATCGTTGTTTGCTAGTCGGCTTGGCCGGGCGGACCGGGCCGCTGGCAGGTCAAGTCAATGTTCAAGTCGGCCGGGTTTGCCAGACTTCCGGACTGACCTCATATTAGAGCATATCAGGCCATGGCCTCACAGTTTAATAGATGGATTAACAGACTTATACCACGGAGACCATCATGACAACCCCAGAGTCCCTTGTTTATCGGAGCACACCCCCTGCGCTGTGGACACTATATACCAGAGCGCTCTCGTCGAAGGGCAAGACGAAGGGCCAGGATATCAAAATTCCGGAATTACAGGCGGAACTGGTGGGAGCAAGCACCGGGAATGACGACCTGAAACGTTATCGGCAGGTCTGTGGATTCACCGGAAAGACGACAGTGCCGGTCACCTGGCCCCATATTCTGGCCTTTCCCCTGCACGTAAAACTGCTGACCCACAAGGCATTCCCGCTGCCATTACTGGGGCTGGTGCACTTGCGCAACACCATCACCCAGCACCGGCCGATTGCCGCCGGTGAGACACTGGATCTCCGGGTTCGCCTGGGCGGACAGACCCACACAGACAAAGGCATCGAGTTTGACCTGATCACCGAAGCCCGGGCCGCCGGCCGGCTCGTGTGGGAAGAAACCAGCACCAACCTTTTCCGTCAGCCCGGCGGAAACAAGGGATCCGGTAAAAAAGGCAAGCCGGAGCTGCCACATTACGACAACACCCTGGATGTCAAAGCGCCAGGCAATCTGGGCCGACAGTACGGCCGGGTATCCGGTGATCTGAACCCGATCCACATCCATCCGCTGACCGCCAGGGCCTTTGGTTTCCCCCGGGCGATTGCCCATGGCATGTGGAGCAAGGCTCACTGCATCGCACTGCTGGAGCAGCAGGAGGGCTGGAACCCGAAAGGGGTCACCATCACCTGCCAGTTCAAGAAACCATTTTTCCTGCCCGGCACCGCCCGACTTAACTGGCAGCCTGCTCAATCCGGGTGGGACTACCAACTGCTTAATGCCAAAGAAGATGCCCCGCACCTGAGCGGCAGGGTAACCTGGGAGAAGTAAATCAGCGCAGCGAGATGGCCCCCTCCGGAGGACCACAGGGGTGGCCGCTGGCACCGGCGATGGGCAGGGTGAAGTAGAAAATAGCACCTGCCCCATCCGGACGCTCGAATCCGATATCGCCACCCTGAGACTGGATTAATGAGCGACAGAGCGCCAGCCCGATGCCCATCCCCTCATCCTTGGTGGTGTAGAACGGCAGAAACAGCTTTTCTTCGGCGTCGTCCGGCAGGCCGACACCCCGGTCCCGCACCGTGACCCGCACACACTGGCCGCCCACCAACCCGGCAGTCACTTCCACCGGCTCCGCGCGGCCGGCAGCGCGGGACGACTCCAGCGCGGTGCGACTAAGATTAAGTGAGACCACC